>CAWDWT010000026.1:0-181729 GCA_963806075.1 uncultured Alphaproteobacteria bacterium | reverse complement strand
GCCGGCCGACGACAGCTCCCTACTGGCGACGCATACCGACGTGTGGTCCGGCGACTCCCCGTTCGAAGTCGTCGTATGGGTACCGCTCGTCGATGTTTATCATACCAAGTCGATGTACCTGGTGCCGCCCTCGGATGAACGGCGAAACTGCAGGACCGGATGGCGAGCCTGCGCAGCGCCCAGGAACTGTACAAGACGATAAAACCGCATCTGGTCTGGATCGATATTCCCTATGGCCACGTGCTGGTGTTCAACCAGACCCTGATGCACGGCAACCGCGTCAACGAGGAAGCCGGCACCCGCTGGACCATGAACTGCCGCTTCAAGAGCATCATGTCGCCCTACGCCGACAAGCGTTTTGGCGAGTTCTTCGAACCGATCTCGCTGCGTGCCGGCGACCCGGATCGGCATGCAATACAAATTGCCCGGTGGCTTCGATGCCTGAGCGCAGCGGACATCGCGGCTATATCGGCGCCCGCCCGCTCAACGGCAGCCGGACGCCGCAGCACGTCCAGAACATCGTGATTCGCGATTACGCCAAGCGCAAGAACCTGCAATACCTGCTCAGCGCGGTCGAGCACATCATGCCCGGCAGCTACATGATCCTCGAGGATCTGCTGGACGAACTGCCGAAGCTCAATGGCATCATCTGCTACAGCATCTTCATGCTGCCGCCGGACGAGGCGCGGCGCCGCGAGATCTACGATCGCGTCTTGCGCGAGGGCTGCGACCTGCACGCCGCCGTCGAGGAAATTTCGCTGGCGTCGAAGGACGATATCCAGGCGGTCGAGGATATCCTGATGGTGCAGAAATACGCCACGATCCTGTCATGATGCCCGCGGGCTGCGCGGCGACCATGACCGAAATCAACCTCGTGCAGTCGATGCATGCCTCCACCAAGCGCAACTACGTGCAGCGCGTGGTCGAGCACGACAAGGCGAAATCCGCCGAGGTCGCGCGGCAGTTCGGCCGGGATTATTGGGACGGCGAGCGGCGCTATGGCTATGGCGGCTATCGTTATGACGGACGCTGGCGGCCGCTGGCGCAGACGCTGATCGACCGCTACGGCATCAAGCCCGGCATGAGCGTGCTCGACGTCGGCTGCGGCAAGGGCTTTTTGCTCTACGAATTCACCCAATTGGTTCCCGACCTGAAGATCGCCGGGATCGACATCTCGCAATACGGCGTCGACAACGCCAAGGAGGAGGTCCGGCCCTTCCTGAAGGTCGGAAGCGCGGTCGAACTGCCCTACCCCGACCATAGCTTCGACCTCGTGGTCTCGCTCGGCGTGCTGCACAACCTCGCGCTGGAAGACGTCTGGCGCGCGGTTTCGGAAATCGAGCGGGTCGGCCGCGGCACATCGAAATACCTGATGGTGGAATCCTTCCGCAACGAACGCGAGAAGGCCAATTTGCTCTACTGGCAACTCACCTGCCTGAGCTTCCACAGCCCGGAAACCTGGGCGTGGATCTACGCGAAATGCGGATACACGGGCGATCATGGTTTCATCTTCTTCGAATAGCGCCGGTGGCCTCGCAGAAAACGCCGCTGCGCGCGCAGAACGCGGAGGTCTATTATTCGGACGCCGCGATCGTCACGGCGGACGATGGCGTGATCGCCGAACTGAAGCGGATCGCCGCGCAAAACCCGCGGCTGCGCAGCCGGCTCTGCACCCATCCCGATCCGTCCTCCGGCCTGCACGAGATGCTGATCGTGCATCACCGCGAAGCCTATGTCCGCCCGCACAAGCATCTTGCGCAAGCCGGAATCGTTCCACGTGATCGAGGGCACCGCACGCGTGGTGATTTTCGAGGACGACGGCAAAATCCGCGACGTGCTCGACATGGCGCCCTACGGCCAGGGCAAACTCTGCTACTACCGGATGCCCGACCAGGTGTTCCACTCGATCCTGATCACGTCGGAATGGCTGGTGTTCCACGAGACCACCGCCGGCCCGTTCGATCCCTCCCGCACCGCCTTTCCGGACTGGGCGCCGGATGGCAGCGATGCGGAAGCGGTGGCAGACTATGTCTCGGGAATTTCCGATCTCGCGTCTGCTTTTCAGAATCGGCGCGAGCGCGGATAGTGAATGCCCCTTTACTAAACAAAGCTCTAGAAGCATCTCATGATCGGCCGGTTGCGAACTACGACTGGCACAGCGCTCGTATGGACCGCCGGCGCGCTTGCCGTGCTTACGAGCCTTCCGGCACTATTCACGCGCGGCCTAATCGGCGACGATTGGGTCAGCTACTACGTTTTCTGAAGCTCAAGGGCCTGACGGCTTTGTGCATTGGATGTTCGAGTTGGCGCGCATCGGATATCGATCCCGATGCTGCTCTTCTCTTACCTCGGTGAAGATACGCCAAACGTAGTGGCTCAAATCGTCGGGTTGACGTGCCATTGCCTGAACGGCTTGCTTCTGTACCGGGTCCTGAACCAGTCGACTTACACGCGTCCCGTCGCCGCTCTGACGACCGCGCTTTTTCTGGTGACACCATTTTATGCGATCCGCTTACCCTCAACGCCGCCTACGACTTCTTCCTGGTATTCTACCTGTTGTCGTATGTATTGATGAACTCGACGTCGCGGTCACTGCGATGGCTGGCGCCAATCAGCCTGCTTTTCTCGCTCTCGCTGGAAACGCTGCTGGCGCTTGAACCGCTTCGTTTGCTGTTCGTCAGCTATCCCGGGCAATCATGGCGAGGGTGGTTCACCAGGTTGATACCATTTGGCCTTACGGTCGTGCTGGTTGTCGTGTTGCGGGTGACTGTTCTGGGAAAGAGCGGTCACTACGCGGGACAATATGCTCCGGTGCACAACATCCACGTCGTGATGAATGCATTGTTGCAGCATCTTACTGCCTTCAGGGCATCGCTGAAGTATGCATACACGTGGGGGTTTCAATTTCTTGGGCTTGAGGCTTCCGTCGCAGTAACGCTCTTATTCATGGCCGGATTTGCCTTGTTTGGTTCTGGAACATTCCGGACATCATGGCTATTGAAATCGTTCGCATCCGCCAGGAATGGCATTTTGCTGACCGTTCTGAGCGTTGCGATTACGTTGCTCGGCGCGTCACCCTATGCTGTAGCCGGCGTCTATCGGAGACCCAACGCGAGCAGAATCGCGATTGCTATTTCCCTCGCAATTCGGTGTCCTGCTGCTGATCGCAATCGCTATTCAGTGCATTCCATTACGGCAATTCCGGGCTGCGATCGCCGGCGGCGTGATCGCCGCGTTCGCGCTGTCGATGGCACACGATGCAAAGTGGCTGCTCTACGACGGTCTGGTGACCAGCGATCTCCAGCGCCAAACCCGGGCGGCTCTGCTAGCCGATCCCGAGCCCAAAGTCGTCGAACTTGAAATCTCTAGCAGCGCCACGCTGTTTTTCCGGGGCCGCTGTCTTGCCGCGCAAGACATGAATAGCGCGCAAACACTACTGCGAGACGAGGCGGTACCGCAGTCATTCATCTACACCAGCACTTGCGGCGATTTCACCAATCCAGATCTCATCCCCCGCGGCTACTGTCCAGTATCGTATCTCGATGACCACCGTTGCCCGCCACTTCGCGAAACTTGGCTCTATACGGCTGGGCCTGGTATTCCGGCGCTCGATGACATCGGAATGATTGAACTATTGTCCGCCGTCGCCGACCGGTCATTGTCCGCGACTGACCGGGCGCGGCAAGCCTGTAAAACTCGCGGGCGGCCTGCAGTCACCGCTTGACCGTGCTGAATTCCGTCCCCCATGTCGCCGCACGGCCGTGCAAGCGCTCCTCTGGTTGCTTGCGCTACCCGTCTCAAGCTGCGAAAATATCGGCTCGGGAGGTTGAATTGCACGACAGCAAATCGCTACTCGTGTTACGATATGGTTATCAATTGAAGCTGACTTCGCCATCAAATCAACGTCATCCGATCAATGGATTAAAATGACTGCCTAAGGTGCAGATCAGTCGTCACGAAACGGCGCGCAGTTCCGGTTAAAGGAATCGTCCCGTCGTCGGACGCCAAGGGGTTGAAGCAACCAGACATGGCCTACGACAAGCTCTTTCAATATTACGCGCACGAGCAATTCCTGCCGACGTTTGGCAATTTCGAGAATGCCAGCAAACTTGCGCAATATACCGACGCCCGTCGAACCGTGTTCGTCGAAAAGTTGATGCTGCCGATCCAGATGTTCGACGGCGCCGACGTGCTGGAGTTCGGCCCCGACACCGGCGAGAACGCGCTGGTGTTTGCTCAGTGGGGCGCCAGATTGACCCTAGCCGAACCCAATTTGCATGCCCATGGCCAGATTCGTCAATATTTCGAGCGCTTCGGCCTGAGCGACAGTATTGCCGACCTGCGCAGCGACGATATCGAGGCCTTCGCCAGCGATCGCAAATACGACCTGATCGATGCAGAGGGCTTTATCTATACGGTGCAGCCGACCAGCCTCTGGCTCAGCGCATTCAGCCGCAATCTCAGACCGGGCGGCTATGCCGTCGTCTCCTATTATGAAACCCGCGGCACCTTCATCGAGCTGGTGTTGAAGGCGATCCACTCATCCTGCAAGTCGTTGACGTCGCTGGAACCTGTTGGCAGCGGCCGAAAAGCTCTATCAGGTCAAATGGGACAGCATCCCGCACACACGAGCGTTTAGTTCCTGGGTACGCGACGTGCTGGAAAATCCGTTTGTCCGCCTGCGCTACTTTCTCGATGCTGCGGATCTCTGCCGGCAGGCCAACGATCATGATTTCGACCTGCATTCTTCCTGGCCGCTGTATCGCGATTCGCTCGACATCTACTGGCACAAGAAGGCGCTTGCCGCCGGAAGAGATATTGCGCCGGAATGTCAGCCATCTCAAGCGAAGCCCGATCAGCTTTCTGTCAGGACAAAAGATCTATCTGGTCGGCAAACCGAGGAAATCGATACCGTGACGGCACTGGTCGACGCGCTGGTTGCCGACGTCGATGCCCTGATCGAAAATCCATTCGGCGATCGGCTTGGCTTCGTTTCTTGTCCGGGACTGCAGCAGCTCCGACGATCGATCAGGACCGCGCACATCCTGGTTGACGATCCGACGGCGATCGACGACTTCGACGCCCTGCTCGAGGCGCTCGAGCAGATTTTTGGCGCGATCGACAACCGGGATATCGACGAGATCGTCCGGTTGACTGGCGAGAACCCGGCGTTCATCGCGGCATGGGGAATGCCGACCCATTTCCTGGTGCTACGCAAGCGCTTTGCACCGCGCAACAGGCCTCTGCCGCGTTGACGGTCGGCATCGGCATCATCGGCGCCGGCATGGTGGGCCAGATGTGCCACCTCGCAAACTTCGTCGCCAATCCCGCGTGCCGCGTCGTCGCGCTGGCCGATCTTCGTCCGGAACTGGCGGCGGCGGCTGCGGCGAAATTCGGCGTTGAACGGATTTATCGCACGCATCTGGAACTGCTGGCGGATCGCGAGGTGACCGCCGTCGTCGTCGTGACGCGGCGTCGCGCCACTGGGCCGATCGTGCTGGATGCGCTCAACAGCGGCCGGCACGTGCTGTCGGAAAAGCCGATGGCCTATACGACGGAGCAGGCGAGCACGCTGGTCGAGGCCGCGCGGCAGCGAAAGCTGGTCTACGGCATCGGCTACATGAAGCGCCATGATGCCGGCGTGGCGCGAGCGATGGCGCTGCTGGCACGGCTGCGCGCGGATCGATCGCTCGGCAACATCATCAGTGCGCGCGGCTGGTGTTTTGCCGGCGAGACCGGCGGTCAACAACGACACCTTCACCATGACCGCCGAGCCACGGCCTGACGGGATCGTGCTGTGGCCGGACGGTCCGGACTGGATGCCAGCGCCAACTGCGGCCGGGCTACGACACGTTCCTGAATGTCTATAGCCACATCATCAATCTCGCCCGCTATGTGCTCGGCGCCTTCGCCAAAGCTCGTCGAAAGCCGACATCCCGCTGCCGATGCCGCGGCCGTGAGCCTCGATTTCAATGGCATCCCCTGCACGCTGCAACTCGCCAACGAGGCCATCCGGCCTCTGGCGCGAAGGTCTCGTCGTCACCTTCGAACGCGGCTCGCTGACGATCGAGCTACCGCCCCCCTTCGCCGACGGCGCGAGGCGCGTGTCATCTGGACGATGGCGGGCAAACAAATGAACTGCCCCGCGGCGATAGCTGGGCGTTCCGGCGGCAGGCGGACGCGTTCGTGGCCAACATCACACAGGGAACAACGCCGCTCGCCTCCGGCGAGGATTCGGTCGCCGATATCGCGCTGGCCGAGGCGATCTGGCAACGGCACGCAGCGGCCTGATCATGCATCCGTGACGACCGGTCCGAGAGTCTATTTCGACCTTGTCGCCGGCAGCACGCCTGCGATCGGTCCGACATCGATCTTGACGATCGCAAGCTGTGTCAGAAACTCCGCAACGTCGCATCGCCCCAGTAGACGGCAGGCATAATAGTGCCGGACCAGACCCGCGTTGGGCAGCGCTGCCGGACCAGGCTCAAGCGAAATGGTTGCCTGCGGACCGGACGGGTCGATGTGGCGGAAGGCGCTGCCTTCGATGTTCCGGCTCGACTCCATTTCCTGCAGAACAGTCGGCCGTTCGCCCTGCAGGCTAAAACCGAAAGAACGGGTGATCGCCCCATGCAGTCGCAACATTCCGGTGACCTCGGCGATGCCGAACGGAGCATACCGCGGCGAATGGTCGTAAAAGCCGTCCTTCAGATCGAACACGATGGCAGCCGGCATCGGCATGTCGCCGCAAGATGGCTGGACAACGCCTCCTGTTTCAACGCCCGCGCCTGCAGGAACAAATAGCTGTTCCAGAGCGCGGCGACCGAGACAATCAGGGCCAAACCGAACGCGCCTGACGACAGCGGCGCGTTCGCCGACGATGCTTTCCAGCAGCCGCTTGACCTGCCAAGACGACGAATGCCGCCGGCAAGCCGAACAGCAACAGATGGCGGGTCTCGTAGAAATGCTCGCTAGGCCGGATGCCGGAGATCAGATATGGCAGCGCCAGCGCGATAAACAGCAGCAGGCGCAGGCAAAGCGGCGCCGCGATTCCCGACAGCCGGTCGGCGAAGCCGCCCGCTGCCGCGAGCGAGCACAACGGTGATCACGACGAGCAGCACGAAGATAGCGGCGAACAGAAACCGATAGTCCATCGCCATCCGGGCCGCCCTGCCGAAGACATCGACTGTAGCCGATCCGGAAGAAGCTGCGCCATCCATCGCGCAGCGCTGAAAACGTCGGCAGACGGATGCCGTAATAGTCCGCGTAATCGCCGACACGCTTGAACCAGACGTTGAGCACGCCCCAATAGACCAGCGGAAGCACGACCAGTTCCGGATATCCGGACGCGCAGCGCCATGCCGACAAGACCAGCCGCCGAAGAGAACCCTGTTCCTCGCCATTCGCGCGCCACACCGCAACGAACAGGCCGAACATCACGAACACGTACAGCACCATCAGCGAATTCAGTGCAAAACTGAAAAAGAAGCCGAGCGCCGACGCGCCGAAGCGCGACATGGCGCATGCCTTTGGCCTCGAAAGCCAGCATCAACAGCCACGTGGCAACGCAGAACAGCCCAAAGCTGAAGACGTAAACCGCGTTCGCCTTGCCGGCCCACATCTGGTAGCCGGGATAAATCCATACCAGCAGCGCGACGCCAGCGGCTTCGGCCCGGCTCAACAGGCCGCTCCGTGCCGCCGTCAGAAGCAGACAGATCGCACCCGACAAGAATCGCGAACGATCGCCATGACTTCATCACGAGCACCGGCGCCCGGTCATGTTGGCGATGCTGTAGTAGACGAAGAATATCGGATGCCCGGCGCCGTTGATCAGGAAATCGATATCCGACCGGATAAGCAGGAGCAAGCCTAAGCACCAGCCAATCATCCATGAAGACGCTATCGTTCAACAGCAGCGGCGCGTGGGCAGCCAGCAATACTATGGCCAGAAGCGCGACGACGCGGAGTGACGACAGGGGACGGCATGTAGGCCGACAATGCCATTTTGTCCTTCGATCGGACGCAACGCCCTCGCCGGAACGCACCGTCGGTTACTGCCGCGCCAATCCAGCGCCGGTATGTCATTGACCAGCAAAACCTGTCCCCGTATAGCTGCCCGGCGTAGAAAATCCAAAGCCGTCGTGTCGTCGGCGTCCGAGCCTGCCGATGCTTGCGGCCGGAGACGTCCGATCAGGTGATCTAATGAGCATTTTGCCCGGGCCGCTGCAAATCACGGCGATCGCACTGAGCGCGATGCTGCCGGTACTGCTGTTTGTTTATGCCCGGATTGCCGCCTATTCGCGGCGCCGGCCGGCTATTCCGGGCCGGCTGCCTCACCATTGTCGCGCTGTTTGCCGGTCGCCGGCCTTGCGCTGCCGGTCCGCGCGATATCGGTGACGTGGTCGGCGGCGCCCTGCTGCTCGTCAACCGCGATCCTGCTATGCCACGTGTTCTGGAGCCTGCTTGCCTGGGGCTTTGACCGTGACGTTGCTCACCGCCCTCGCGCGGTCCGCCGCAGCCGCTGACGCTCGAGCAATGGATTTCGGCCTATATGCAAGGCAGCGACCTCAGCGGGTTTGCCGATAACCGCCTGCGCCTGTTGATCGGCTCCGGCATGGCGGTATCGCGAGCGGCGATCAGATCGTCGGTGACGCCGCTCGGCATGGTCATCGGCGCGCCTGGTCAGGCTGGTCCGTTTTGCGACTGGCATCGGATAGATCGCCATGATGTCGTTCACCTATGGCTGTTGCCGGCATCGTCTTGTTCTCGGTCCTTGCGCCTCTCGTGCTGATCATCGCGCGGCGAGCCGGCTCGCCGATTGCGCCGGTGGCCATTCTTGCGATCTGCCGCGGTTGTCTCGCACGTGGCCAGCGTGTTGCTGGGCTTTCGCAACCGTTGCGCAATTTCCAGTACTGGAATGCAGCGTCGATCTTCGGCTTCGGCGTGATGCTTTACGTTTTCGCCTTCGGTGCGGTCTACAAATCGGTCTCACTGGAAATCCTGCTCGATCTGGCGCAGCGGCCGGACACACCGCTGCGCCTCTCGCGACATCGTCGATCGCAAAGTTCCCGAAATATTCCGCAGGCGCGCGGATATCCTGGTCGAGCGGCGGCCAGGTCGAGCGCACAGGTGCATCCTTCGCCGTCACCGCGAACGGCCGCGCGATTGCCGCCAGGATCGGCGCATTGCGCCGCGCGTTCGCCATTGGCGATACCGGACTTTACGATTTCTCGAGTCGAGCTGAAAATGCGCAAAAAACTCCGAATTCGTGAATTGGCTGGGTTCCGCGCAGTCCATCGAAATACCCACCATGTATTGTTTGCGGATCGGCGAGATGAACGTAGACCATTGGCGCCGCAATACGGCGCGTGTCGATTCTGCCAGCGTTCAACCAGGTGAAACGGTACGACGAAAATGTCTTCATCCAGGCCGGACAAAAGAGCTTACCATCGTCATTCCCGCTCTCAACGAGCAGGAAAAGATCGCCGAGACGATCGAGGCGTGTTGCCGCTGGCGCGCGATCTGCTCGACGATTTTGAAATCTATCCTGATCGACGATGGCAGCACCGACGATACCGGCGCGATCATGGATCGCTTTGCCGCCGAAGAGCCGCGGATACGTCGTCGTGCATCACGCGCAGCGACAGGGCGTCGGCGCCGGCTTCAAATCGGCCTTGCAGCGCGCGAAGTTCGACGCCATCACGTTGATCCCGGGCGATCACGCCTTCCAGAATCAGGGCATTGCCCGGATGTTCAAGGCCGCCGGCGCAGCCGATATCGTGATCACCTATCGCGACAACCAATCGGACCGTTCGCTCAACCGCTCGTTTCAGTCGCACTCGCTGCGATTCGTGCTGAATTGCATATTCGGCTTCTGGCTGTTCGATTATCACAGCATGATCATCTATCCGGTGAAATGGTTGCGGCAGATACCCGGTCAAGGCCGATGGTTACGGCTACCAGATCTGCGCCTTGATCTCGCTGCTGCAACTCGGCCTCAGCCACGTCCAGGTTCCGGTGAGCCTGAATGCGGAACTGAAGGGATCGTCGCGGGCGCTGCGGCCGCGTACTTATCTTGAACTCGGCATGACCATCCTCTCCCTGCTCCGCCGGGCCCCGATCCGTCATATCGACGCTTCCGCAGATACCGGCGCAGACCGAGCGCGGGCCGCATCCATAGCGTCGCTGCCGTGAGCTCGGCTCGGCTATTTCCCGACTCTCCGCTTCTTGCGCCCGCCCGTGATCGCGGCTAATGGAACGGCATCGGAGCGTGGCGCAGCCCGGTTAGCGCACTAGTCTGGGAGACTAGGGGTCGGAGGTTCAAATCCTCTCGCTCCGACCAATTCCACCCAATCAAATCAATTACTTGGTCCCACACGCCTGAATCGGCGTGAAGGCTGTTTCGGAACGAAACGGCATCAAATCACCCCGTTCGGAGCCGGAAGTCCCGAAATATTCCCGAAGTGCGTTCGTGAGCTGTTCGCAAAGGGGGTGCCGAATGCCTGCACCGCCTGACCTTCAAATGCGAAGGGCCGCCCTCCTGGCAGAGAGCAGCCCAAAATCGCAATTCCCCTTAAGCAGAAAAGAATTTAAAGCAGCGCCCCGCGATTTTCAAGCGGCTAGGTCCCGTGAGCTTTTCTTTTTTGCTCATGGCACTGCCACACCCACGACCCTGGCCGGCGGGGTGGCGTAATGACAATAAATCTTACCCGCACCCAGCGCCGGCAAATGCAGAAGCTGGCCGATCAGGTCGACCGCGTAACTCAGGCCGATCGACAATTCTTCGAGCGGTTTCCACACCGCGCGCACCGGGTCCGGCTCGCCAGTCGGGCCGAGATTGGCCAAAACGAGATCGTTGAGGGACACCCGGTTTGGCTGCCAGAGGGCCTGCGTGTCTTCACAGCCATCCGCAACATAGCACCGGGCATTAGAGCAAGGCTGTTCATTCGCGCGCCAGAAGGCTCAGACACCGATGTGAATGAGGCCACGGCATTCACAATTTATGAAGCAGCGTCGACGCCCCGGAGTCGGGAAATCGAGGCAGACCTTCGCAGAGCTGCGGAGGTGCGCAGATGACGGGGTTGACTATCCGACAAATCGCAGCCGCCCTTGGCGGCGATGTCATCAGCCGCAACAGTTGCAACGTGCCGGGTCCCGGCCACCGCAAGCATGACCGATCTCTCACCATCACGGTCGATCGCGATAGGCTGATTGTCCACCGCCACGCGGGCGACGATTGGAAGCTGTGTAAGGATTACATCAGAGAGCGCTTGGGCCTGGATCGTGATTATTCCCGCCAACGACCAACGTTTGTTGTGGTCAACTCAGGGACCGATGAGAACAAGGCAAGGAAAAAGGAAGCCGCGCTCCGCATCTGGGGGCAGTCCGTCAGCCCATCAGGGACCATCGTCGAGCGATATCTCCAGGAGCATCGTGGGCTGCAACTGCCGGGCGACATCGCCGGCAGCGTCATCCGTTTCCATGGCTCGCTGTATTTCGACAACTTCACCCGCAAGCCCGGCATGGTGTGCCTGCTGCGGGATATTGTTACCAACGAGCCATGCGGAATCCACCGGACATTTCTTGATCGCGATACCGCAGCCAAGATCGATCGGAAGATGCTCGGAATTGCCAAGGGTGCTGCCATCAAGCTTGACAGCATTGGCTCCTGCGGCCGGCTAACGATCGGTGAGGGAATCGAAACCGGCCTCGCTGCAACACTTGCCGGCCTTGGCCCGGTGTGGGCGCTCGGGTCCACCAGCGGCATTCGCTCGTTTCCGGCGCTTGACCACGTTCCTGAACTCACCCTCCTCCAGGAAAATGATGCAGCAAGCAGGCAAGCAGTCACTATCTGCGCTCGCCGTTATCTCGGCGCCGGTAAGCCCATTAATCTCATCACGCCAGAGATCGGGAACGATTTAAATGATGTGTGGAAGGCGGTGAATGCATGAAGGCCGCCTTTGCTGACAACATCAAAACAGAACGGATGGAGCCGGGCTCGCAACTCCTCAACGACATTGTAACGGAGGACAGCGCCGCCCTCGAGTTTGTCGAGCGTCATTGCGATAACTTGCGATACTGCCATTCGACGGGGGCGTGGTTCAGGTGGCACACCGTCTACTGGGAGAAGGATCAAACCGGAATAGCCTTCCAGTGGGCACGTGAACTAGCCAGAAAGCTTTCCCAGGATCAGGACGACCGGAAGCGATATATCACTAACAAGACTTCATTCGCCTCTGGCGTCGAGCGTTTTGCCAAAGGCGACTCCCGGGTGGCAGTGACGATTGATTATTGGGACTCGGATCCGTGGCTACTTGGGACGCCGGGCGGAACGGTGGATTTGCGGACTGGTAGTCTCAAAGACCGCCGTCAACAGAACGGGATTACCAAGTGCACGCTGGTAGCTCCCAATGAGATCGGTTGCCCCAGATGGCTCCAATTTCTCGAGGAAGCAACCGGCGGCGATAAAGAGCTGATCCGGTTCCTGCAGCAATGGTGTGGCTATTCCCTGACAGGAATCACGCGCGAGCATGCGCTGGTGTTCGTTTATGGGCCGGGCGGTAACGGAAAGTCGGTCTTCCTTAACATCGTGACCGGGATCCTTGCAGCTTACGCGACCACTGCGGCCATGGATACCTTCACAGCGAGCAACAACGAAAAGCACCCGACAGACCTAGCCATGCTCCGTGGAGCGCGTCTGGTTACGGCATCTGAAACCGAGGACGGACGCCCTTGGGCTGAAAGTCGCATCAAACAATTAACCGGTGGGGACAGAATTAGCGCGCGTTTCATGCGGCAGGACTTTTTTGAATTTCTGCCCCAGTTCAAGCTGACAATTGTTGGCAATCACAAGCCAGTGTTACGAAATGTTGATGAGGCGGCGCGTCGTCGATTTCTAATTGTCCCATTTGAGCAGAAGCCGGCGCAGGCCGATCGCGAACTTGAGGGCAAGTTGCTGGCTGAGGCGCCCGGAATTCTGCAGTGGATGATTGAGGGCTGTCTCGATTGGCAGAAGAATGGACTTGTAAAGCCAGCCAGTGTCATTGCCGCGACCGAAGAATATTTCAGCGATCAAGATTTATTTGAGCATTGGCTTTCGGAGGAATGTCGGTGCGAACCCGCCAACCGGCACCTGTTCGGTCAGAGCAGCGAGCTTTTCAAGTCATGGAAGGAATTTGCATTAGAAGCCGGTCACCCTCCGGGGACGCGGCAGTCCTTTGGTGATCGGATGGCTCGCCATGGCTTCAAGTACAATCGAGATCGAAAAAGTCGGTATTTCGTTGGCGTGGAGATGAAGCCAAAGGTCAGGTTCCATGAGGGAACGTGACGCTTGTGACGATTGTGACGGTCGTTTCCCTTATCCCGACGACCCTAAGTTCGCCAGTGCCGATCACGTGTTCGGCAACGGCTTTCGAGTCTTCGACATCCGAAAAGAAAAGATCGGAGAAGACTTCGACGAATAGGCATGTCTTACGGATATTTTCGATAAGCGATTGTCAATGTTCGTATTTTTGCAAACCGCGTAAATTCTTCCCTATATATAGGAGCGGCATTTAAGTCCCTTGCGATTTTTCACCGACCGTCCTGGCGTTCCGCCTGGGGCGGTTTTTATTTGGAGCGACACAAAATGGACGCGACCAACGAAATTGTCGGCCTGTTGTACGTCGCGCTGGCCACTGCCGCAGGCGGGCGCGAATTATTGGACGACAGCAACAATATTCTGCGCGCCGCGGTCGAGAGCGGTCATATCAGCCGCCCCGACACGCGCAGGGAAATCATGGCGCTCGTCGCCACGACATCGCGTGCTGCATAATCGAAATTGGCCGGGAATTTCGGATAATTAATTCCGGCACCAGCACGCGGGCAATTCCCGACACCTAAAAAGGGCGGCTCAATTAAATAAATTCCGGGAAATGTGGCCGGGAATACCCGACCCCTAAAAAGGGACGCGGGCCGCCGAATTGTGCAAAAGGAGCTGCGCCAGCAAAATAGTGCGATCTAGAACGCGGGACGTTAATGACAAGCTGCTCAACGATGGTATTATGTAATTGAGGTCTAACCCTAGGGCCTGGGCGAACCTTGATGCACGGGGTCGCTACCCAAATGTGCGATCGAGTAGCCTGCTCAATTGTTAGGCCGAGGAGCCGGGGGTCGCTCCCCCGGCTTCCTTTATCTCAACCTGCAGTCTCTTTCAGAGCCCCAAGCGTGCGCGAGACCTGAGCGGGACTCCACTTCCCGTGCCCTCGCGGCGTGGGTATGCCAGCATTGTTTAGGCCCGCTGCGATAGCAGTCAGTGTCTTCGCACCCCCTGCACGGATCTGGGCGATTGTGGGCGCCAGATCTGCTGCTCTCTCTGCTGCCCGCATGCGATTAGCTGCTGCACCTTGTTTTTGGGCTTCTCGGCTGATGGTCATCCGTCGACCATCACTTTTCCTAATACGCGTCCCGCCCAGCCTCGTCCCACGGGCCTTGGCTGCACTTAGGGCCGCCTTTGTGCGTGCTGAAATCATACCGGCCTCCAATTCGGCCACCGCAACCATTTGCTGTAGTAGAAAGCGCCCCGTCGCGCCCTCGATCTGCGGCAGATCAGCAAACCTCACGTCAACGTTCGCCTCCAGAAGACGACTCAGGAACGCGCCGTCAACGGGTCTACTGATATCGAAGTCTGCTGCGGATGGGGTCTATGTCCCGCGTACCGTGGCGCTGAAATGCACGGAGCCGTGGCTGACTCAACCCAGCGGCGGCTTTTTCGTTGGGCAGGGCGCGGCGTTCGGTCCTGCGCCTGCGAGGCTAGCCCGATGGCTTTCTCCCAGTAAGACCTTCTTCGGACAGCAGGCGGAACAGCCGGTCGGCAACCAGTTTCTGGCCGTTCGGCGTCCAATGAGCGCCGAAGCGCACAGGATAGACTTCAGCTCCGTCTAAAATAACGAAAGGGATATGCTCGGCCTGAAGCAGTTCAACAAGCTTGTCGTCTTTAGCCTGGAGTGCGACGACAAGTTTCGCGTCGCCAGCTTCCACGAATTGGTGAATTTTGCTGACAATCCGGTCGGTCGGATCTGGCACAAATAGTTGCGGATGACGAATCTCGACATAAGCGAACGCAACAAGGCGCGCGAGCCACAGATGGCGCACCAGCCAGTTTTCCTTGATGTACAACTGCCGGGATTTGGGCACCGGTTGCCCGCGCAACTCAAGTGTCCCATCCGCTGCCGTGGCAAAATACGGCTTCTGATATCCGTCGTAGCGAACGTTAGTGCTGTTATCCAGCCTGTCGTTATCAGCGCAGAATACCAGCACCAGCACCCTCGGCTGAACCGTCGGCCACAGCTTACGAAGCAGCAGATATTCCTGATCCGTTCCGTATCCGGAAACACCGGCATTCACGAGGTTGTAGTCAGGAATACGTTTGCGCAGGATGTTGGTGAAGCGTTCATCGGCTTCAGAATCGACGCCCCAGACAAACGAATTGCCGATGAACAGCATCGATGGTCGATCGTCGTGCTTGAACTCGATATCGCGAAATCCCAGGCTGTTGTGTTGTGCTTGAATGGTGCGGGCAGTCGTGACTGACGAGGCGGAATTGGGTATCGGCGCCCAGCCCAATTCGGCATCGTACCCGTAGGTGAGCGAGCGTTCACTGTTGCCCTCGCGCAATATCCTCAGATCCGCAACGCGCAGAGCGACTTCAATCGCGGCCAACGTCGCAAGCGTTATGCACAACGAAACGCAAGAGTCCCGCAGAGCACGAAAAAAAAGGTCATTCATCAAGTTCTCGCTTGGAAAGTATCTAACGGTCGGGCGCAACTTGCTGCGCCTGTCGCCGCAATGCTTAAAGCCCAGACCAACCTCACCAGTGTGATAGACCCGCGCTGGTTCGGAAGTTCAAGCGACTCAGACCGGTCTTTTTCGCGCCGGCTCACTGATCCCGCTTCAGCTTCCGCTTACCCCGGTGCGGCTGATCTACGACGGGTTCTGGAGGTGACGGCAGCGCTTGATAGGATGCACTGTCGCAACCGTCCGCCATAGTAGGCGGCCTGCTGATCGGCGGGCTTGTCGGCTTGGCGCAGGCGCTTCCATTCCCAGGGCAGCAGTTCGTGCAGACGCGAGGCGGGAAGATCGGCGATACGGGCGAGGACGTCGGCGAGCCAGGCCTTGGGATCGACGTCGTTGAGGCGACAGGTCGTGATCATCGTCAGCATGACGGCGGCACGGTCGGCGCCGCGCTGGCTGCCGGCGAAGGTCCAGTTGCGCCTTCCCAAGGCGATGCCTCGCAACGCGCGTTCGGCCGCAATTGTTGGTCAAGCAGATCCTGCCATCGTCGAGGAAGCGGGCGAAGTCGGCCCAGCGCCTGAGCATGTAGTTGATCGGCTTCAGGACCTCGGCAGGAGCGCGAGAGGGTTTCGCGCTCACGGAGCAACCAGGCGTGCATGTCGTCGAGAAGTGGTTTGCTCTTCTCCTGGCGCACGGCGCGCCGCTCGTCGGCGCTGCGGCCATTGATGGCGCGCTCGATCTCGAACAGCGCGTCGAGGCGCCTGACCGCCTCCAGCGCGATCGGGGAGATCGGTTTGCCCTTCGTGGCCTTCCCGGGCGTTTTTCTCGATGTCGGCCAGCTCGAAGAAGCCCCGCCGCGCATGGGCAAAGCAAAACGCCGGCGTAATCGGCAGTACCTTCTTCTGCGGGTCGAACAGCGGCTCGAAGCCGTTGTAGCAATCGGCTTGCAGGATGCCGGCGAAGGCGGCCAGATGCTTCTGCGGGATGCTCGCCTCGTCGGTCGCTCGAGGCGTAATAGACCGCCGCCGGCGGCGCAGGCCCGGCGAAGGGCCGGTCATCCCGCACATAAGCTCCAGATCCGCCCGGTCGTGCACTTGCCCTTCGCCAGGATCCGGATGGTGGTGTCGTCGCCATGAAGGCGCTCGGCAGCGAGCACATGGCGTTCGATCAAGTGGAAGAGCGGCATGACGGCGAAGGTCCCGTGGCCGACCTGGTCGGCCAGCGTCGACAACGGCAGGTCGATCCGCTCGCACTTGAAGCGCGCGCTCTGGCGGTTGAGCGGGATATGCATGCCGAACTTGTCGAACAGGATCGTCGCCAGCAACTGCGGGCCGATGAAGCCGCGCGGCGTGGCATGGAACGGCGCGGGCGGCTGGCTGATCTTCTCGCAATCGCGGCAGGTGAACTTCTCGCGCACCGTCTCGATGACCTTGAAGCGACGCGGGATCTCCTCCAGCGTCTTGGTCACATCCTCGCCGATCTTCGCCAGCCGCGATCCGCCGCAACAGGCGCAGCTCGTCGGAGCCTCGATGACGACGCGCTCGTGTTCGATGTCGTCCGGCCAGGGCTTGCGAACCGGCCGCTTGCGCGTGAAGGCGCGCACGGTCTGCGCCTTCGCCGCCGCGGCCTGCGCGGCAAGCTCATCCTCGCTCGCCGTGGTGACGAGTTCTTCAAGTTCCAATTCCAACTGCTCGATCAGCCGCGCCGTGCGCTCGGAGCGCGGCCCGTACAGTTCGCGTTTGAGCTTCTCGATCCGCAGCTCGAGATGCGCGATCAGCGCCTCGTTGTCCGACAGCTTCGCCCGCGCGTTGGCCGCTTCGGCTTGCCAATTGACGGCTTCGGCCTGTATCCGGCTGACCTTCGCCGCGGCCGCATCGCGTTCGACCTCGACCCTCAGCCGCGCTTCGCGTTCAGCCCGCAACGCCTCACGTTCGATCAACAGCGCCGCCTGGGCGCTGGCAAGATCCGAAGGAAGATCATCCGGCTTCAAACTCATGAAGCCAGTGAATCAGATTTCCCGGTAGGTTCAATTGCAGAATGCTATCCAACTCGCGTTGGACGCAAAGTTTCTTGAGGATTTCGCCAGTCGATCCCAGACAGTAGGTAAGAAAGCTGCGCCGGAGAGATCGTCACTGCTTCACCGGCAGCCGAAGGCCAGATGAATCTTCCTCTTTCGAGTCTTTTTGTAAACAGGCATGCTCCCTGAGAATCGTGCCAAATGATTTTTATCAGATCTGAACGGCGCCCCCTGAAGCAAAACAAATGACCCCCCAGTGGGTCATGCTTCAAGACCTCCTGCACCTGCAAAGCCAAGCTCGGAAAGCCGCGCCGCATATCGGTATGGCCCGTCGCCAGCCATACCCGCACGCCAGAGGGGATCGGAATCATCGCAGCGCCTTCAACACCGCCGACACCAGCAAGGGCGGCGCCGACCCGCAAATCCTGATCCGCCCGCTCCCCGTCAATTCCACCACGATCACTTCACCGGACGGCGCCGCTTCCTTGATCGGCTCCGCTTTCATCGCCGCTTCCACAAAGCCCTGGTCAGCAAGGTCCTGGCGAAGTCGGCGACGCCAAGTGTAAATCAGACCCGTCGAAATATCGTGATCCCGCGCAACCTGCGCCACACACGATCCCGGCGCAAAGGCCTCCGCAACGATCCGGCACCGTTCATCCTCGCTCCAACGCCGCCGGCGTTCCGGCCCCGTAAGCACCGAAATCTGACCCATCAACCGCTCTTAAGCTCGCTCTTAAACACGTGCTTATGAGTGCTCAATCCGCCTCTCAGAACAAGGCGGTCTTCATCGTAGGCGTATGCGATTCGAGAGGAAACGTATCTGTCGCCTTTGTAGAAAAGTGCGATCGTGAATCGAGGCTGAGCGAGGCTTTTGACGCAAATGATATAGGGGTTGTCATAACTGGCAGGGGCGGTGAACGGGCCGGCGATCTGCAATCCTTGTGTCAAGTGAAACTCGTTCGCAATGCCTCTAATCTTCGGTATGTCTTTCGCAATGTCTGGCAGCGGCAGCGGCGCCTCGGGCGGCAACCTCGGCTCGGACGAACATGCAGCCAAGGTGATGCAGACGGCGATCGCCAGCCCGATTTTCATGCGAACAAATCCACGGCAGCGCGATGTAGCACTTGTTCATTTCGTTTGCCAACGATTGCACATTTGATAAGCTGTTCGCGCCTTAAGGTGGTGCTCGTGTTCATTAGAAACCTTTTGTTATTGTAGGAGTTGTCTATGTCGCGCCGTTTGTCACTTTCCTTTTTATCCGCGATCTTTGTGTACTGCCTTTCAAATGTATTCACGCCGTCGGCGTTGGCTGCTCCTAGTTGCGATGTTAATGCTTGCATAGGCGCTTGCCAGAAACGGTGTCCGACACCGGGCTGCATGTGTGCGCCGAACTGTATGCAGTCAATCGACAAGCGCAAGAAAAGTGGGCAGTGCAAGTGATCGCAGGCTAGAGCTCTCGCACCTGTGAAAGCGGCAACCTTTTTATTGATCCCGCTTTAGCTTCCGCTTTCCCCAATGCGTCTCCTTGCGATCGGAGTAGACGCGCTCCTTGCCGTGGCAAGGCGCGCAACATTCCGACACGCGCGTGAAGGTTCGGACCCTTACCTTCCGCCGCCATGATCAGCGCCTCTATCGCGGCCTGCCAGTGGTGTAGTTGCTGCTCGGCCTTCGATAGCTTCTGGATATAATCGGCCGCGTCCCTGAGTGTCCTGCAGCCGGGAACGGGGTCTTCAAACCGATCCGACCAACTCAACGCGGAATAGCCCTGGCAGAGCGGCGCCATAGATATAAAGCGGTTACCGCCACTGCAGGCCAGATGACCACCAAGGATAGCCACCGTTGCCCTCCAAAGCGGACTGCAAACATCAGCGCGAAAATGAGGGGGCCTGCCCCGGCAAAGATGATAAACGGTGCTTTGCGATGCGGATAGAGCTTGAAGAAGACAAGTTCTCCGACAGCTAAAAGCGTAACATATGGCAACCAAAACCCGATTTCCCACGCGGCTGCCACGGTCGTGTCGACCTCATTAAGCGGGATCATCCCGCTCACGAGAACGCCGATGAACAGCGCCCAGATCAAAGTCCCAGCTAGATACCAAAGCACTCCGGTCATTGTTATCGCTCCCGCGCCACCAACTCAATTGCGCCAGCCGTCTTTGTCGATATCGGTATTGAAACCGTCTGGCATCCGCGGCTCGGCGCCTTCCTCGGGGATATTGCACCAGGGGCATGGCATGCCGGCGCCGCCGCAATCGCAGGCGTGAGTCCCTTGCCACGGTCGTCCGGGATGCGTCTCACAGACCCAGCCGCAGTCCTGACAGAGGGTGACTCCTCCGAATGATGGACACCTGGCTCGGAGAGCCAGGAGGTGTTGGATGGAAGGACGTCGACGTCGGTTGTTTACGGACGACTATAAGCGGCAGGCGGTCGATCTGGTGGCTTCGAGCGGCCGCTCGGTCGGATCGGTGGCCAAGGGACTCTCGGCCTGCGCGATTCGGTGTTGCGGCGCTGGGTGGAACAACGTGGCGCCGGTCGAGAGCCGACGGCGGCGGCGCGGCGCCCCACAACGCAGGCGGCGCTGCCGTCGGCGGATCACGCGGCTGAGGTCGCCCGTTTGCAACGGGAGAACGAGCGGCTGCGCATGGAGCGCGACATTTTAAAAAAATCGATCGCGATCTTTGCTGGAGTTCGGACATGCGATTCCGTTTCATCGAAGATCGCCGCGCCGACTCTCCGGTGACGATCATGTGCGAAGTTCTCGCTGTTTCGCCGGCTGGCTGTTACGCCTGGCGCTCGCGCCCGGAGAGCCGGCGATCCGCCGCCAATCGTGAGCTCGTCGACGACATCAAACGGATCCATCGGGACACAAGCGGACGCTACGGCAGCCGGCGTATCCATGCCGAGCTGAAAGCCCAAGGCCGGGGTGAGCCGCGGTCGTATCGAAAGATTGATGCGCCATCACGGTATCAGGGCCGTCATGACGCGGCCACGGCGGTGTGCGGACCACCGACAGCCGTCATGACTTCCCGATCGCCCGAGCCTGCTCGACCGCAACTTCACCGCCACTGTCGCCGAACCGGATCTGGCTTGTTGATATCACCTACGTCGAGACCGATCAGGGCTGGCTCTATCTGGCCACGATCCTGGATCTCTACAGTCGAAAGATCGTCGGCTGGGCAATGTGCGATCATCTGCGCACCGACCTGCCGTTGGCAGCCTTGCGGATGGCCATCTCGGCGCAGCGGCCCGGTGCAGGCCTGATCCACCATTCCGATCGCAGCGTTCAATATGCCTCGGCAGACTATCGCAACGTGATGCAGTCCGCCGGCTTCAGAGCCTCGATGAGCCGCAGGGCCGATTGCTATGACAATGCCCCAATGGAGAGCTTCTTTCACACGCTGAAACAGAACTCGTCCATCACCGCCAATATGCAACACGGGAGGAAGCCAAGCGTGATATCTTTGCCTACATCGAGGGCTTCTACAATCGAACCCGTCGCCGCTCCGCCATCGGCTACATCAGCCCGATCGAGATGGAGCTGAAAGCAGCTTCGCCCTGTCCAGTTTTTCGGGGAAGATCAGGGTGCATTTGATCATGGCCCAGTGTAGCCGCAGGATTGGCCATCACCAATTGGTAGTTCGTTTCCATGCCTGTTGTTGGGTCCGTTCTCGTGGCGCGGCGGGTACTGTCCGTATTTAACCCCTAGTGTCCTAAGTTGAATTTGAGAGTGTCCTAATTCGGATCGAGGCGATATTTCGGGACCGCGTTCACTGCCGAGATGTTGGTCAGCCGCATGGGGCCTCCTCCATGCATTTCGCCTTGTGGGTAGGTCAGCTCCCAAAAGCGTCCGTCCGAAGGATCGCGGTAGAGCGTCTCCCATGCGCCTGTCTCGGGGCAAACGGCGACCTTCTCCAAACTGTGTTTGATTAGATCGCGAATCCTACTTTGGACAGGATCGGCTGAAACGTGATTTCCATCGAAAACCCAGCCACCAACCAAATCTGTTTCGTGAGGTTTCAGGCTCATGTTCAGTAAGGCCGCCTCAGTGGGCGGCCTCTTTCACGCAAACAATTCCGCACCGGCCTGGGTGAACTTCACGTAGGTGCCGCTCTCGTGCATCCAGAGCCAGCCGCGTTCGATTGCCAGCTTCAGCCCGGCGCCGTATTCAGCCGGCGATCCTTTGAACTCGAACAGGAACGGCCCGTTGATCTTCTCGATATGGATCCGGCCCTCTTGGACAGCTTCAACAGAATTGGCGATCTCGATCAGCTTGCGGGCGGCGGTCTCGGGATCGGCGTAGGGGCGCGGTTGGAGAAACTTATTCATCAGGCCGTCTCTTTCTCAGTTTGAAATTTTGTCTTTCTCGTAGAAGTAGGCCACGACGCCGCCGACAATGAGACACGCGCCCAGAATAAGCGCGAGAGGGCTTGCCCCGTCATCTGGGAATGACCTAATCCCAATAGCATAGGAAATTTGCGCAGGAAGCGTGCTTCCAAAGAAAGCAATGACCGCGCCCGTCCAGATCACGATCTTTGCGCCGAACATTTGCCCCTCCCTTGCGAAACTTACCGCTATGCCACCCATTCGCGGCCCTTACAAAAAACGTGAGGCAGTAGAGATTTCAGACTGAGACCTACTCGTCCTTTTGGACTTGGGCGGCACAGATGTGCAAGCGGTGGTCAAAGCTTTCGGCCGGCTTGTGGCTGTCGAAGTTGACGCCACAGACGCAGCGCATCAGCGATGACGGAATTTCGCTCGGGAGCTTTTCGCCGCGGGCGTGGATGGCCCTGATCTCGGTACGGTGCTCACGATCACGGCGATATTCCTCAAACGCGCTTGCCGGGATCTTCGGCAACAGACTGCGCCACGCCTGCTCGAAGTCCGCCCGCGCCTGGTCGAACGTGGCTGCTGAGCCGGATCGATGCTGGCCAACCGACCCGCACCGGGCGCGGCATGAGCATAAGCCAAAAATAGGCAAGGCCTCGATTGCGGGGGTCAGGGTTAGGTCCTGAAGGACACGGTTGGTGCTTTCGGTTCCGCGCTCTGAATCTGAGATCACGAAAACCAAAAGGTCCCGATCACCAAGCCCGCCGCGAATGCCCAAAGCCCTAGCGTACACGCCGAGATTAGGCGCGCGAACTTGCGGAAATCTTCGTCCGATAAGGTTTCTTGCAATCGGTGCGTCATGCAGCCCCCTGCGGCTGCCACCAGTCTCCTGCGGAAAATTTGGAGTTCCGGTTGTGCCTTGCAGGTTCCTCTTCATAAGAGCCCAAAAGAAGGCACAGCGATCACGCGAAATCACGGTTTTTCGATCACCGCCCCATTTGTGGCCTCGTTTTCGCAGCGGCCTAATTTGAAAACTTAACCGTCGGGAATCCGACATAAGGTCTAGAGTTGGCCATCACCGCTCCGTGCTCGGCAATCATCGGTGACTGAGAGTGCTGCACGCTCCCGCCTGATCCAGCGGTGAGCCCATGCATTCGCCATCCAAAAACGAGTGCGTAGCACTTGAAATGCAGATTTTGAAATACCGGAATTTGCTTCCTCGAATTACCGACGATCAATTCCAAATGCTTGCCAAAGAGATGATCGCAGAGCTCGAGCAGAAGCTCCGCGAAATCGACGAGTAAGGCCGCCGCAGTTCACAGCTTTGGCCGTCATCTTTCCTGACGATGTCAGCAAACGGCCGAAGGTCGATGATTAGCCTGTCCGTTGGAATGGATGGTCTTGCGCCACTTCAAGCGTGACCACCTTTCGACCATCCTGCCAAATCTCGACGCCATGTGAGCCGATAAGCCGCTTGGCGGCGACGATGGCCGCCGCATCATCCGCGCAACTCAAAGGTTCAAAGCCTTGGATGTGGCCATCGCGGCCAAGCAAATACGCCCGATACTCGGTCATTGTCTCCCGCCCCCCGGCTATGTCCGCCCTTGCTTGCAATGCTTCCGACTATCATAGGGATCAGCCAGCGCGAAAGTCTATTCCAAAGTGAACACAACGCGATCCCATGAGCCGCGAACCGATGATCCGAAACCGTCAGTCTTCGTCGTCAGTTTCTCCCGCAACTGCGTCCACGACTTTCCCGTCCTGCGTGACCGGGACGTAAAGGCATGTTCGCTCCAAGCGATCCGTCACCTGAATTGCCTGCGGCATGGTGTCGGGGTATTCGCCGCCGTGATCGAGGGTTTTAAATCTCAGCCCGCTCCCATCCAAGTTCGGGTCTTGCGGCCGCTTGTCGGGTGGCAGTAGCGGGAATTTACGCATCAACTTCACGGCTCTTGCCCTCAGTCCCTATGAAGAAAAGCGCGATGTCCTAAGTTTGTTCCGGAAGGCGGCCGGCCATCGGGCGACCTTCATCTTTCTTGATGATCCAGCAAACGGCTTATTGCGTCGGCTTCAGAAAACGCAGGGTCTTCTGCACTTTGAGCGCGCGGTCTATGACTTCGTGGACCTTCGGCTCCGCTTGATGCTTGGTCGCGGCGTCTCCTATTCTAAGCGAATTGCCTGGTCCTTTGCTCTGAACTTAGGAACTGAGCTGCTTGGCCAAAAGTTACGAATTGCCGCTTTTTCCCCCGCTGGTTACATTTTGTTAGTCGCGGCTCGGTACAATAGCACATGCTCAAAGACAAAGAACGAGAGGGCCAGCGGCTCACCTTCGAGTACCCCTTACCTGCGCACGTGATGGCGATCGACGGAACTTGGCGTCGCTTCTGCGTGCTCAAGAACGTCTCCGAAACTGACGCGACACTTCAGGTTGATGGCTCAATTGAAGGGCTGGCCCTTAAGGAGTTCTTTCTTCTGTTCTCGACGGTTGGCCTTACCTATCGTCGATGTGAACTTGGCGGGGTGAACGGCGACGAGGTCAAGGTGACATTCCTAGGCCAAAGGGCCAAGGCGCGAACGCCGAAAGCACCTACTTAGCCGTAAGCTTCATATGCCAATTTTTCCCGCATCTGGCCGCTTGTGTCCACTTTGGAACATAGCAAATGCGATTTAGCTTATCGTTTCCCATCATCCGCTTTGCTTGCTCGGAACTCCATGAAACCGGCCCCGTTACCGAAGTATGGAAAAGCGAGTTGCTCCGCGTCACCGCGTCTTGAAGGCTGCCAAAATTGAGTTCGGCGGCAGCGTCATCGATTGCTCCATTCGCAATATTTCCGATACCGGAGCGGCTCTCGAAGTCGAGAGCCCCCTAGGTATCCCTGAACGTTTCACCTTGATCATAACGGCTGACAAGCAGCGGCTTGCTTGCCATGTTGTCCACCGCAAAGAGAAGAGGTTAGGCGTCGCCTTCGAATAGTCAGACTGTCTGACGCGCGTCTCATCGCTCCCCCGGCCACACGCTTGACGCAGGGTCGCTCGCTGAAATCTTGTTCGGCCGCAACGCCACCAAATGGCTCCGCTTGAACGGATAGCCCCTCACCTGCGAGCAATCCTTGCACCGCATATATCGCTCCAGCTCGTGAACTGGCGTCGTCTTGAGCCGGCGGATGATGTCCAGCGCAACGGTCTGATTGGTGTCGCAGCCGAGACAATGGATCTCAAGATAGCGATGGCCCGCGTTCAATGCATCGCCGAGGGTTGGAGAAGGCTGCGCCGGTCCCTTGAACGCCAGCATGCGCTGGTTCCAGGCCTTGCAGGCGAGCCGGTCCGCGGCCAAGCGAGCATCTCGCGCCTGTTCCGCCGCGGCGCGCACCGAGGCGCCGTAGATGCTTTCTCGCGACTTAGTGCCCATCGCGGTCCTGGCCATCGAGCGCAGGCGCGGCATCCAGGATGCCGGTCTGCTCCACTACCCGAGTAAAATCGGCGACCGTCTTGGCGTTGATTGTCGACGGTTGGTTTTCCCGACTCCAGGGCTGTCGGATCTTGGGCATGTTTCGGCCCATGAGGCGCATTAAAATTCGGATGGGCATGGCCCATCATCGCGCCAAATCGCCGGCTGAGGAAGACGCTACGGCTTGTAGTCTTTAAGGGCGTTGTCACTATCGCATGGACAAGCGCTTGCGACTCAAAATCGATCACTTGGACTATGGAGTTCAAATGGCGCCCGGCGCCACGTGTCTGCCGCGACTTGGGTTCTGCATCTATCTGCGCAATTCCGCGCTGATGGAGTGGAGATATGGAAACCGAACGTCTACCGTTAGGCCAATCGCTTGCGGACAAACACCGGGCCGCTGAACTTAGATGGAGGGGCATGCCGCCTGGACTCCCGCCCGATATTGCCGCCGACTTCATGGCCGAACTAAAGGGCGGCAAGACAGTCCGTGTTCTCACCAACGGTCCTGGCGCGTTATGCGGGCTGGCGCGTTACAAGAAACACTGTGAATTGAACCCGGAATGGGGAGCACTTGCAAACCAACTTGCCAAAGCAAATGCAAAAGCCGCGAACGTGCTAAAGGGCGCGCCCAATCGAAACCGCACGCATTGCATCAACGGTCATCTGTTTTCCGAGCACGGGCGGGTACCGGCCGATCTTTGAGTTCGCTGGAGCCTCTGGCCTGCGTTTAAATGAATGCTTGCTGCGCTGGTCGGAAGTAAATTGGGATGCCCGGAAAATCGAGAAGCAAGGTAAGGGCGACAAGCGAGTATTGGTACCGATCACCGATACTGTTCGCGAGATCCTTTGGCCTCTTCGCGGCCATCATTCCGAGGTGGTGTTCACCTACGTCGCCAAGCGAACCCGCAAAGCACAGAATCTAATTAGGGGCCAGCGCTATCCCGTTACTTACAGCGGGCTAAAGTCTGCATGGAAGCGCATCAGGACCGCCGCCGAGGTCTCCGATTTTCGATTTCACGATTTTCGCCATGACTTCGCAACCAAGCTTCTCCGGGAAACCAGGAATCTGAAGCTGGTGCAGCGGGCGCTCAACCACGCCGACATCAAGACAACCACCAAATACGCGCACGTCGTCGACGACGAAGTAGCGGCGGGACTGGATGCAATGCAGAAGTCCCGAAGAAAGTCCCGAAAGCCAATCAGCGAAGCCAGCTAACCCACTAAAGGAACTGATATATGAGTATTTATAAATACCGCTCTGGGAGACTAGGGGTCGGAGGTTCAAATCCTCTCGCTCCGACCAATTCCACGATGATCAGCCTTGATTCCTTGACCGCACGCCGGCTTGAAGAGTCAAGGTATCTAGCCCTTCTCCATTGCCTGATCCAGCAATTGCCGGCAGGCGATCAAATCATCCAGCACAGCCTTGAGCCTGACGGTATCGAGCTTGTACGCCGCGACGCCATTATCGACGCCAAAAACCGCGGCTGAGGCCTGAGACAGGGCTGACGAGGGATCGGACCGCCGCGAGGTCTGCGTGAATTCGGGCGCGCGCCGCGCCATGACGGGCACTTCGTCATCCTCGTCAACGATCTCTTCCTCGTCTTCTTGGTCCTCATCGTCGGCCTCGAGATCGAGCAAGCCTTCCTCATAATCCGAAGGCTCGCGCAACGCGTCCCCGATACCGGCCTCGATTCCTGCAAAAGCAGCACTGGAGAACGTCGATCCTTCGCTGAGCCCCTGCACCGCCTTGATGCCGTATTCCTTGAGAATGCGCTGCACCCCGCGGATGGTATAGCCCTCGCCGTACAAGAGCCGGCGGATGCCGCGGAGCAGGTCAACGTCGTCGGGTCGATAATAGCGACGACCGCCGCTTCGCTTCATCGGCTTGATCTGGGCGAACCGGGTCTCCCAAAACCGCAGGACGTGCTGGGGAATGTCGAGGTCGTCGGCGACCTCGCTGATGGTTCGGAACGCATCCGGCGCCTTGTCCAATGCGCGCTCCTCTTCGGTCGACCTGTCGAGACCCGGTCGGCCGATCTTCAATCGGCCAAATCTTTAATCAGTCTTGGCGTCGCCGCTACCGTTGCCGTTGATTCGCTGCTTCAGAATCGCCGACGGCTTGAATACCATCACACGCCGCGGCGAAATAGGTACTTCCGTGCCGGTCTTCGGATTACGGCCGATACGCTGGCCCTTCTTGCGCACCATGAACGATCCGAACGACGACAGCTTCACCGTCTCGCCCTTCTCAAGGCAATCGGTAATCTCTTTCAATACCAGTTCGACAAAGGCCGACGATTCCGTGCGCGACAGGCCTACCTTCTGGTAGACCGCTTCGCACAGATCGACACGTGTGACTGTCTTTCCGGTTCCGGTCATCGCCTGCCCCGCACTCTCGGCGAACAATTTATTCCCTAAAATTAGGAGCTTAACGCGCAATGGTCAACAGCGCTCATCAATGCAATGGCATGAAACAAGACTGCAAACGGATGGACTTTTTAACGGGGCGCTCACCAGCGCAGCAGCACCGAACCCCAGGTGAAGCCGCCGCCCATGGCTTCCAATAGCACCAGATCGCCTTTCTTGACCCGCCCGTCCTTTACGGCAACCGAGATCGCCAATGGGATCGAGGCCGCGGACGTATTGCCATGCATGTCGACGGTAAGCACAACCTTTTGCGGCGCAATATGGAGCTTGTGCGCTGAAGCATCGATGATTCGCTTATTGGCCTGATGCGGAATGAACCAGTCGATATCCTCGGCGGTGATCCCACTGGTCTTGAATGCATCCACGATCACATCCGTAATCATGCCGACGGCATGCTTGAAGACTTCACGGCCTTCCATCCGTAGATGACCAACCTGCTGCGTCGAGGACGGCCCGCCATCCACATATAACTTCGCTTTATGCCGGCCATCGGAACGTAAATGCGAGGTCAGGATGCCACGGTCGGAGAGCTTTCCCGGCTGCTCCTGCGCTTCAACCACGACCGCGCCCGCGCCGTCGCCGAACAGCACACAGGTACCGCGGTCGTTCCAGTCCAGGATACGCGAAAAGGTTTCAGCGCCGATCACCAGCGCGCGCTTGAACGCCCCGGTTCGCAAGAAGTTGTCGGCGGTGGCCAGCGCGAAGACGAATCCCGAGCAAACCGCCTGCAGGTCGAATGCCGCGCCATGGTTGATGCCTAGGGCGTTCTGCACTGCGACTGCGGTGGCGGGAAAGGTATTATCCGGCGTCGACGTCGCCAGTACGATCAGGTCGACTGCCTGAGCGTCAATTCCGGCATCGGCAAGCGCCGCGCGGGCGGCATTGATCGCCAAATGCGAGGTGAACTCGCCTTCGGCGGCGATATGACGCTGCCGAATACCGGTGCGCTGCACGATCCACTCGTCAGAGGTGTCAACCCGCGCCGCCAGTTCGGCATTGGTCAGGATCTGCTGCGGCAAATAGGAGCCGCAGCCGAGCACCACCGAACGTATCGCGGTCACGAGACAGCCTCCTGCGCGGTCGGCGCAAGCGCGCTTCCTTCGCGATTGAGCATTTGATTGATCTTGGTCAAGAGATCGTAGTGGACCATCTCATAGCCAACGTCGACCGCATAAGCAAAGCCTTCGGCGGTAGCGTCGCCGTGGCTTTTGACCACGATACCGTTAAGGCCGAGGAAAACACCGCCGTTCGATTTGTTGGGATCCAGCTTGTCCCTCAGCGCCTTGAAGGCGCCCTTGGCAAACAGGTAACCGAGCTTCGAGACGCCAAGTTCGCGACAGCTCCGCCCGGAGGAATTCGCTGATCTGCCGCGCGGTACCCTCGGCAACTTTGATGGCGATGTTGCCACTAAAACCCTCGGTAACGACGACGTCGGCCGCGCCCTTGCCGATGCCGTCACCCTCGACGAAACCGATAAACTTCAACTGCGGCAGATCGGCGGTACGCAGCAATTCCGCGGCCTCGCGGATTTCATCGCCACCCTTCATTTCCTCGACGCCGATATTGAGCAGGCCGACCGTCGGCTGCTCCAAGATTGAACAGCACGCTGGCCATGGCACTGCCCATCACCGCCAGCGTCTTGAGATGCTGGGCATCGCCGCCGATGGTGGCGCCGACATCGAGTATCACCGACTTACCTCGCTGGTCGGCCAGATCGCTGCGATCGCCGGCCGCTCGATCCCTGGCAGCATTCGCAGACAGAACCGCCCCATCGCCATCAAGGCGCCGGTATTGCCGGCGGATACCGCGACGTCAGCCTCGCCTTTCTTGACGGCATCGATGGCAAGCCACATCGACGACGTCTTGCGGCCGCGCCGCAGCGCCTGGCTCGGCTTGTCGTCCATGCTGACGGTCACGTCGGTGTGAAACACACGCGAAGCCGCCTTCATCGCCGGATGCCTCGAGAGCTGGGCATCGATCGACGCACGATCGCCGAACAAGAGAAATTCAGTATCGGAATGTCGAGACAGCGAAATGGCGGCGCCGGGAATGACAACCGATGCGCCGACATCGCCACCCATGGCGTCAAGCGCGATTCGAACCTTTTGAGGCATGCCCGTCCCGGAAACCTGATCTTGTGCGGACTAGAAGCGCTTGGCCGCAGCCTGAAATCGTCGCAGATAGCGCTGATCGGCGAAGCGCGCACCTGCGCCTCGGCCGGGCCGCGACAATAGCGTGTCCGCGCCCCGACACAACCTCTTGACCGCGTCCTTTTGTGGGTGAAAGCGCCATCAAGCAGAACCGAACTTGGCATATTACGTCATGTAATTCAATGTCTTAGATCGAAGTTCCAAGCCAGACCAGGAATTGCATCAATGAGAATACGGGCCGAATGACTGGCAAGTCATGCTCAAGGCGCCTTCAGGCCACGTTTGGGCGCGGCCTCAACGCTTTTTAGACTTCGGTGCAGCCATCGGTTTCGCATCGAGCTTGAGGGCCTTCAGCGCCGCAAATGGATGATCCTCGGGATCGGCGGCGGTAATCACAGGCTCGAACACCGTGTCGGGCTTGCGCGGATATGGATCAATCGCCAAAAACAACACCTCGGTCGCGAGGCGGCCCAGGTCGATGACGCCATTTTCGATCGGCTCCGGCGGGTCCGGAATTTCGCTGTCGCCGTCTGCGGCCTCGTCGACCAGATCGGCGAGCACGGGAATTTGCTCGGGCGGCGCGAACATCAAATCGATCGGTTCATCGATATCGTTCTCGATCGGTTCGAGCGTCACCACGCAGGTTTGTCCGACCCGTGCTCGAACGCGGCCAGTGACGTGAAAACGGCCGCCGCTGTTGGGTGTCACATCGAACGACGCGCTTGCCGACAGAATTTCGCGTAAGCCAGCGACCTCGGCCATCGCGATCCGTGCGGTCTGGTCGGCTTCAAGATCGCGATGCAGCCCTGTGTCCGGTATCTGTGGCAAGGCGACCGGAGCGCTCCAAGGATCGGTTGTTTTCGTCATGCTCTATGTTCTGCTCACGGCCTGCGCTGCCTGGCCCGTTGGCGATGGGAATTTCCACGATCCAGCCAATAACGCTGCGTCGCGCTGTCCGCTCAGGGAAGCCATGGCCGCTTTGGCATAAAGGGCCAACCAGCGTGCGTTTTCGATGCTCTTCCCATTCAATATATTCTTGCACAGCGCCTGCGCCAACGGCTCCTCGCCCGCATCCAGAGCCAGATCATAGGCTGCTGCGCGGCCATAGAAGGCCTCCCCGAAGGCCCTCATGCGTTTTGGTACGGTCAGGTCGCCGACACCCATCTCCCGCAGATTGTCGTCCATATCGTTGCAGAAACGATCAAACAATGCCTGTGAAAGGGCAGACGCCGCATCGGTCGCCCTCAATCGCCGCAGCGCTAGCCACAGATGCAGCAGCAGCAGGTCAAAACGGCCGTCAACCGTATCCGGAACACCTAAATCCCGGTAAAACAATGGTTCTCGCGCCTGCGTCACGATCATGCCATAGATGGCCTCAATGGTGCGGTGCGGAGCGATCCGGGGTTTTCTGAAGTAATTGAACGGCCAAAGCATCGTGGGTCCCGCAAAAGAGCCCTTTGAGGTTCCGGGCATGTTGCAATCCAGCGTGCTGGCCGGTACGTCAACGCCTCACTTGACGCAAGGGAATGGACCGATTCCGCAATGACTGAAACGAGCCCTACATGCTCGCACACCCGTGCTCCGCGCGGCCTGGCCTCGCGCTGGTACAGTTTGCGCACAGCGGCGGCCGTCGTCCTGGCCTGCATGACGCTGGGCGGCTGCCTTACCGGCGAACAGTTCCAGAAGGGCTATATACTGCCTCCAGGCGCGCTTGAGCAAATCCCGATCGGTGCCAGCCAGGACCAGGTGTTGATCGTGATGGGAACGCCGTCCACGGTCGCGACTCTCGACGGCGAAGTGTTCTACTACATTTCGCAGCGTTCCGAGCGCCCGGTCATGTTCATGAAGCAGCATGTCTACGACCAGCGCGTGATCGCCATCTATTTCGACAAGAACCGACAGGTCCGGCGGCTTGCCAATTACGGGCTGCAGGATGGCAAGATCTTCGACTTCGTCAGCCGCACCACGCCGACCTCCGGCCAGGAACTCAGCTACCTAACACCGCTGTTCAAGCTCTTGAGCTTTAATTAGCGCTTGCTCCGGCAGGGGCGTGCAAATGCGCGCACTTGGAAGGCGACTCCTATCGCACCGAACGAAAAGCCCCGCGGCTCACAGCCGCGGGGCTTTTGTCTCGAGCGTGGGGACCGCTCTAATGCGCCAGGATCGCCAGCAGCAGCAGCGCCACGATGTTGGTGATCTTGATCATCGGGTTGACCGCGGGGCCCGCTGTGTCCTTGTAGGGATCGCCGACGGTGTCGCCGGTCACCGCGGCCTTGTGGGCATCGGAGCCCTTGCCGCCGTAATGGCCGTCCTCGATGTACTTCTTGGCGTTGTCCCAGGCGCCGCCGCCCGAGGTCATCGAAATCGCGACAAATAGACCGGTCACGATCACGCCGAGTAGCATAGCGCCGACGGCCGAGAACGCCGCGGACTTGCCAGCCGCGCCGCCACCGGCGATCGCGTAGATGACGAAGTAGACCACGATCGGCGACAGCACCGGCAATAGCGACGGGATGATCATTTCCTTGATCGCCGCTTTGGTCAGAAGGTCGACCGCCTTGCCGTAATCCGGCTTGTCGGTGCCCTGCATGATGCCCGGTTTCTCGCGGAATTGGCGCCGCACTTCCTCGACGATCGCGCTTGCCGCACGGCCGACCGCGGTCATGCCCATCGCGCCGAACAGATACGGCAAGAGGCCACCGAACAGCAGGCCCACCACCACGTAGGGGTTGTTGAGCGAGAAGTCGGGATTGACGCCCTGGAAGTAGGGATGGTTCGCGGCATCCGAGATGAAGAACTTGAGATCCTGGTTATAGGCCGCGAACAGCACCAGAGCGCCGAGACCGGCCGAGCCGATCGCGTAACCCTTGGTGACAGCCTTGGTGGTGTTGCCGACCGCGTCCAGCGCATCGGTCGATTTGCGAACTTCCTTGGGCAGACCCGCCATTTCGGCAATGCCGCCGGCATTGTCGGTGACCGGGCCGAAGGCGTCGAGCGCGACGATCATGCCGGCCAGCGCCAGCATCGTCGTGGTCGCGATCGCAATCCCGAACAGGCCGGCAAGGCTGTAGGTGACGAGAATGCCAGCGATGATGACGAGTGCGGGCAACGCGGTCGCCTCCATCGAGATGGCGAGACCCTGGATCACATTGGTGCCGTGGCCGGTGACGGAGGAAGCCGCGATCGACTTCACCGGGCGATAGTCGGTGCCGGTGTAGTATTCGGTGATCCAGATGATCAGCCCGGTCACGACGAGACCCATCACACCGCATTCGAACAGTGCCGCGCCGGTGTATTCGACGCCGGCGAGCTTGTCGAAACCGACCAGCCAATAGATCGCGCCGGCGACGCCGACCAGCGACAGGATACCGGTGACGATCAGCCCCTTGTAAAGCGCGCCCATGATCGACTGGCTGGCGCCAAGCTTGACGAAGAAGGTGCCGATGATCGAGGTGATGATGCAGATGCCGCCAATCGCGAGCGGCAGCGTCATCATATTGGTCAGAAGCGGCGACTTGGCGAAGAAGATCGCCGCCAGAACCATGGTCGCGACCGAGGTCACTGCATAGGTCTCGAACAGGTCGGCCGCCATGCCGGCGCAGTCGCCAACGTTATCGCCGACGTTATCGGCAATGGTGGCGGGATTGCGCGGATCGTCCTCGGGAATACCGGCTTCGACCTTGCCGACGAGATCGCCGCCGACGTCGGCGCCTTTGGTGAAGATGCCGCCGCCGAGACGCGCGAAGATCGAGATCAGCGATGCGCCGAAGCCGAGCGCGACCATGGCATCGACCACGGTGCGGCTGTTGGGCGGGAGATTCAGCACATGCGTGAGGTAGCCGAAGTAGATGGTGACGCCGAGCAGCGCCAGGCCCGCAACCAGCATGCCGGTGATGGCGCCGGCCTTGAAGGCGAGTTCAAGTCCGCCGGCGAGTGAGGTGGTCGCCGCCTGCGCGGTGCGTACGTTGGCGCGAACGGAAACGTTCATGCCGATGAAGCCCGCAGCGCCAGACAGCACCGCGCCGATCAGGAAACCGACCGCGACCAGGGCGCCGAGGAGGTAGGCAAGCAGCGCGAAGATCACGATGCCGACCACTCCGATCGTGGCGTACTGGCGCTTGAGATAGGCCTGCGCACCCTCGCGCACGGCTGCCGCGATTTCCTGCATCCGCGGATTGCCGGCGTCGGATTTCATCACCGACGACGTCGCCCAGATGGCGTAAACGATGGAGAGCGCTCCGCAGAGCACAATCACCCATAATGCTGTCATTGAATTTGCCTCAGATCCTGATTTAGCCTACGCCGTTACCGCAGGACGCGGCGGGCGCATAAAAAGGAGGCCCACCCTGCCCAGAGGGGCGGCCTCAAATCGGGCGGGACCATGCCAAAATCGCTCCCCCGGCGCAACGTCGTGGAAGGACTGAAGCGGCGTTTTTGCGGCTCTAAGAACCGGTTTTTGCGTCCGATTTACCATTTCCTGCGTTGAGGCGGCGGGCTGCCTGGAACAACCGGAACCCGTCAACGCCGGGAGCCGCACGAGATCAGAAATGGCTGTAGGACAGCCGCGGCAACGTGATCCTATCACCTCTCTTGTCCAGGAAGCGCGGCGCTGACGAACCCGCCATGATCTTTCCGATCGCAGAGACCTCAACGCCCGCCGCCTGCGCAGCTTGCCTGAAGGCTGCAAGGCTGGCTGGTGGAATGGCGCACAGGATTTCGTAATCGTCGCCACCGGAAACGATCGCCTCGACGCCAACGACGCCCCGCGTAAGCAGCGTCGCGGCAGCAGCCGACAGCGGGATGCTCTCTGCTTCGATCACAGCGGATACCCCCGATACCTTGCACAGCTTGGCGAGGTCGCCGGCCAGGCCGTCCGATACATCCATGGCCGCATGCGCGTAATCGCGAACCGCATTGGCAAGCGCCGTGCGCGGCTGCGGCACGCGATAACGCCCGACCAGCTTTTCGCTGGCCGCGGCATCGTCCGCCAAAGCTGTCGCGACCGCGCCGCGCTTGAGTACATCAAGGCCAAGCGCGGCGTCGCCGATCGTTCCCGTCACTACGACGACATCATCGGCCGCGGCGCCGGTGCGATGTACCATCCTTCCGAGCGGAACGCGGCCGAATGCCGTGATCGAGATCATCAGCGGGCCCGGCGTCGAAACCGTGTCGCCACCCAATAGCGGGCAGCCGAACTGAATCGCATCGCAGCCGAGCCCATGCGCGAACGGCTTGAGCCAGGCTTCCGGCGCCTCTCGCAACGCCAACGTGAGTACAAACCCGGCGGGCGTGGCGCCTTTCGCCGCGAGATCGGACAGGTTCACCCGCAGCGCCTTGCGCGCGATCGTATCGGGAGGATCGTCAGGCAGGAAATGCACGCCTTCGATGATGGCATCGGTGGTCACCACGATATCATCGCCGTGCGACTTGAGGATTGCCGCGTCATCGCCGAGATCAAAGGCGCCGGGATCGGTCGCCAGCGGCTTGAAATAGCGGGCGATCAGCGCGTCCTCGGCCGAAGATCTATTCTGTTGATCTGTCATGGCGCAGCATCCGTCGCACGACCGTCATTCAGCTTCTGGCATGCGAGAACTCATCGCCGCGAAATTGTCGCGCGATCTGGTCAAGCACCGCATTCACCATGCCGGTTTCGTCCGCTTCCACAAAGGCGTGCGCGACATCGACATATTCCGACACCACGACCCGTCCCGGCACGTCCTTGCGATGCTCCAGCTCATAGGAACCAGCGCGCAGCACGGCGCGCAGGATGGCGTCGATCCGCTTCAGCGGCCAGCCCTTTGACAAGGCCTCATCGATCAGGGGGTCGAGCTTGGCCTGATCGCGCACCACGCCCGATACCACGTCGCGAAAGAAGGCGGCTTCCGCCGGCAAATACTTCTCGCCCTCGACTTCGTTGCCGAGCCAATGGCTCTCGAATTCGGCAAAAATATCGTTCAGGCCGGCGCCGGCGATGTCCATTTGATAAAGCGCCTGCACCGCGGCCAGTCGCGCGGCACCGCGCCGGTTGGCCTTTTTGTCCAGGCTTTTCGCAGGTCGCCTGTCGCGGCTATTCTTGTCTGCCATGGTCAGGCCCGCGCCAGGCGGCGTTTGATCCGCAGCATCGCCAATGCAGCGCGCGCGGCGTCGCCGCCCTTGTTGAGTTCGCCGGCACGCGCCCGCGCCCAGGCCTGCGCATCGGTATTGACGGTAATGATGCCGTTGCCGAGCGGAATTTTCCTGGCTACCGCAAGCTCCATCAGCGCGCGCGAGGATTCTATCGAGACGATTTCGAAATGGATGGTATCACCCTTTATTACGCAGCCCAGCGCAATCACGGCGTCATAAGGCTTGCCGTGGTTCTCGGCGGCATCGAGCGCCATCGCAATCGCCGTTGGAATTTCCAGCGCGCCGGGAACGGTGACGATGTCGTGGCTGACGCCGGCACCCGTCAGCTCGGCGAGCGCGCCTTCCAGCAACGCATCCTGGATGTCGTCATAAAAGCGCGCCTCGACGATCAACGCGCGCGCGCCGGAAACGTCGGTCTGGTCTTTAAGAATTGCGCGGCGCGCGTCGGCCATTATTCGTTCATCCAAAACCATCGTCATTGCCGGACTTGATCCGGCAATCCATCTTGTTAAGAGGATGGATACGCGGGTCAAGCCCGCGTATGACACAATTACTGTTACGTTCTCAGTTCATTTCCGCCAGCCGCGCGGCGTAACGCGCCATCAGATCGACCTCGAGATTGACCTCGCTGCCGGCGCGCCAGGCGCCAAGCGTCGTGACATTGAGGGTGTGAGGAATGATCAGCACCGAAAACAGCACGTCATGCACCGTATTCACCGTCAATGACACTCCGTCCAGCGTCACCGAGCCCTTGGCGGCGATGAAGCGCGCCAGTTCGCGGCTGGTTTTCAGCTCGAACCGCGCCGTGTCAGGCAGATCGTCGCGCTGCACGATGCCGGCAATGCCGTCGACGTGACCGGCCACGATATGGCCGCCGAGCTCGTCGCCGATCTTCAGCGCCCGCTCCAGGTTGAGCTTGGTGCCAACCTTCCAGTGTTTCGCCGTGGTCATGCCGAGCGTCTCGGCAGCGGCATCGACGTCGAACCAGGTCCTCCTAGCAAAGTCCTTGCTGCCGCTCATGCCCGAGGCCACCACGGTAAGACAAACGCCGTTGCAGGCAATCGAGGCGCCATCGGCAATGGTCGCCGGGTCGTAGCCGCATGCGATCCGCAGCCGGTGCAACTGGCCCTGCGCGGTCGGCGTCAAGGCCGTAATCTCGCCGATAGCGGTGACAATGCCGGTGAACATTTGTGTCCTAATTCAACCGCGTCATGCCTGGGCATGACGAACTTAAGCGCTGCGCTCGTAGATCGTAAGAGTGTCCATATCCAGCGTTTCGCTAGCACGAACCGAAAACCGCGGCGACTGCGTGATTGCCGTGAGTGGCAGTGCGTCCAGCGCAGCGATGCCGTCAGCGCCAATCGCCTGCAGACCGCGCAGCAGCCAGATTTCGTCGACGAGATTGGCTGACACAAAGGACGATGCCACTTTGGCGCCCCCCTCCACCATCAGCCGCGTAATGCCGCGGTCGGCCAGTGCATGCAGCACGGCCGGCAGATCAAGCCCCGCCCCTATCGAGGGCGCCATCCGGATCACCTGCGCACCGGCGGCACCGAGCTTCGTCGCGGCGGATGCTTCCGCAAGCTCCGAGGTGACAACCCATAGCGGCGTCTGGCGGGCGGAATGAACCAGCCGGCTCGCACCCGGTAGCCGCAGCGCGCGGTCCAGCACCACCCGCACCGGCGAACGCTCGGCCATGCCGGGCAGCCGGCAGGTCAGTAGCGGATCGTCGGCCAGTACGGTGCCGATCCCCACCAGGATGGCGTCGCATTGCGCGCGCAACAGATGCACGCGTGCCTTGGCCGCATCCCCCGTGATGGCGACCGCCTTGCCGCCGGCCGCGCCGATCTTGTCGTCTGCGGAAACGGCGAGTTTGAGGATGACATGCGGACGCTTGTCGCGAACCCGCCGGAAGTGCCCGGCATGATCGTGCGCCGCCTCACCCCCGCACACACCAATGTCCACCGCGATGCCCGCGGCGCGAAGCCGTGCGTGGCCCTTGCCTGCTACTTCCGGATTTGGATCCTCGACCGCCGACACCACGCGAGCGATGCCTGCGGCGATCACCGCATCCGCGCAGGGCGGCGACTTGCCCAAATGCGAACATGGCTCGAGCGTCACATAGAGCGTGGCGCCGCGCGCGGCCTTGCCAGCGCGTCCAAGCGCCTCCGGCTCGGCGTGGGGCCGGCCGCCCGGCTGGGTCCAGCCGCGCCCGACAATGACGCCGTCCTTCACCACGACCGCACCGACGGCCGGATTGGGCCACGTCCGCCCCTGCCCGCGTCGTCCGAGCGCCAGCGCAAGCTGCATGAAGCGCTGGTCGGCCGCTTTCGACAGTCTGGATTTTTCCGCGAGCTGGTCTTCCAGAATCCGGAAGATCATTTTCGCAACAGGGCTGGGCGGGACTCCTCGTCGCCGGAGAGTTCGCCGAGCACGGCCTCGAAATCCTTTGCCTCGCGAAAATTGCGATAGACCGAAGCGAAGCGGACATAGGCGACGTCGTCGAGCTGGCGCAGATGCTCCATCACGATCTCGCCGATCGCCTCCGATGAAACTTCCGCCTCGCCGCCGCTTTCAAGCTCGCGCACGATCGCCGAGACCATCTTCTCGACCCGTTCGGCATCGACCGGGCGCTTGCGCAAGGAGATCTGCAGCGAGCGCACCAGTTTATCGCGATCGAACGGCACCCGGCGGCCGTTGCGCTTGATCACGGTGAGCTCGCGCAACTGCACGCGTTCGAAGGTGGTAAAACGAAAATTGCAGGCGATGCACACCCGCCGCCGTCGGATCACGGCCGAATCCTCGGTCGGACGCGAATCCTTCACCTGCGTATCGAGGCTGTTGCAGCTAGGGCATCGCATCGGCCGAAACCTTTATCTTACAAGGCCTATTGATAGATCGGGAATCGATCGGTGAGCGCCTTCACGCGTTCCTTGATGGCGGCTTCCACTAACGGGGCCTGGCCGTCCTGTGACTGCGCGATCGCGTTGAGCACTTCGGCGATCAGGCCGCCGACCTGCTTGAATTCGGCAACGCCGAAGCCGCGCGTGGTCGCCGCCGGCGTGCCCAGCCGCAGCCCCGAGGTGACGAACGGCTTTTCCGGATCGAAGGGGATGCCGTTCTTGTTGCAGGTGATCGCGGCGCGCACCAGCGCCTTTTCCGAGACGTTGCCCTTCAGGCCCTTGGGCCGAAGATCGACCAGCATCAGATGGTTGTCGGTGCCGCCGGAAACGATATCGAGACCATGGCCGCGCAGCGATTCCGCCAGCGCCTTGGCATTCTCGACCACGTTCTTCGCGTAGACCTTGAAGTCCGGCCGCAGCGCCTCGGCGAACGCCACCGCCTTGGCGGCGATCACATGCATCAGCGGGCCGCCCTGCAGGCCGGGAAAGATCGCCGAGTTGAACTTCTTGGCCAGCGCTTCGTCGTTGCACAGGATAAGGCCGCCGCGCGGACCGCGCAGCGATTTATGCGTGGTGGTCGTGGTGACATGGGCGTGCGGCACCGGCGAGGCGTGCACACCGCCAGCGACGAGCCCGGCGAAATGAGCCATGTCGACCAGGAGATACGCGCCGACGCTATCGGCGATCTCGCGAAAACGCTTGAAATCCCAGGGACGCGAATAGGCCGATCCGCCGGCGATGATGAGCTTGGGCTTGACCTCTTCGGCCTGCTTGGCGACCTCATCCATGTCGATGAGCTGGTCGTCGCGCCGCACCGTGTAGTGCTTGGCCTTGAACCACTTGCCGGACATGTTGACTGGCGAGCCGTGGGTGAGATGGCCGCCGGCGGCGAGATCGAGGCCCATGAAGGTATCGCCGGGCTGCAGCAACGCCAGAAACACCGCCTGGTTCATCTGGCTGCCGGAATTCGGCTGCACATTCGCAAACTGTGCGCCGAACAGTTTCTTGGCGCGATCGATCGCGAGCGTTTCGGCGACGTCGACCCACTCGCAGCCGCCATAGTAGCGATGGCCCGGATAGCCTTCCGCGTATTTGTTGGTCATCACCGAGCCCTGCGCTTCCAGCACGGCGCGGCTGACGATATTTTCCGACGCGATCAACTCGATCTCGTGCCGCTGCCGGCCGAGTTCGCCGCGGATCGCAGCCGCGATCTCGGGATCGGCTTCGGTGAGCGGGGCTGTGAAGAACGAGCCGGGGGCGGAATTTTCGCTGGGAGATTTGGCGCTGGCGGAAGAGCTCATGGACAAAATATCTCCACCGCCGCAACCAGTTAACTGTTGTTGCGAGCGGTCAGGTGTGGCGATCAATAGCGGCGCTGGCGGGATACCATATCGCGCCGGGATGGCCAAGCCATTGCGGTAGCCGCCTGATATTTATGCAAGATATGGTGGGAGTGATGGGGATTGCCGAGTCCTCTCCGATCGCGGCGCTCAGCTCCCCTTCCCCGCTGCGGGAGGAGCCGGGAGGGTCCGCAAAGCACGGCTCCCGCTTTGGCGCCCTGCACCCCCGACCCTCCTCCGCAAGGTCGCCGCAAGGAGGAGAAGTGACACGCGTCTTCGCATTCTCGCGACGCGCTTCGCCCGAGTTTTGCCCAAAAGCTCCGCCCCAAATCGTAGAGGGCGCAGGAAATGCCGGGCGCTCAGTGCACCCGCAGCCGCGCGTGTAGTATAGAAAGCACGCGCGTTAGTCACCACAGGTCCACCGGAAACATCCCGGCATTTCCTGCGCGATGGTTTTAACGGTTTCCTTCGTGCTCTTTCGCGGCGACCGGGCTTTGTTGTCACCGTCGCCGGCGTGATGGGAAGCATCATCGCCAACTTGACGCCAGCATCGGGGCGTCCGAACCACACGACTTCGCCGTCCGCTTCAACATCGTTCGTCCGCGCGCGTGAAGCACGCGACGACGCCGAAGCGTCCACCGCATACTGATCCCAACGTTCGTGACGATCGCGAAGCGCCCCTCTTGCGGGACAGGACGCATCACAAGGGCAACTGATTTGCCTCAAAAGAGAAGCAGGAAATTTTTCAGCTTGGGGCTGGACAGGTTTTTGGTGATTTGCCCGTGGAACTAAATCACCGCACTCCCTCATCCCTCCTTCGCCCGCATCACCCCGAAGAGGTGATTGATCAGCGGCGTCACCGTCGACTGACAGTCCGGGCTACCTAAAGGCAGCAATTGCCGAGTCCGCTCGGACACGGTCTCAAACTGTTGAGATTTATACGACCAATTGAATAATCTTTTGTCGCTTGTCAGGAGGAGCGCGTGAAAATCCGACAGGACAATCCTCAATCGCATTGAGCTAGAGACAACTCGTGTGACGCATGGCGTGGAGCCGAAAGCGTGGGTAAAACTGAAGCTTCCGCTTCGAGACGCACAGCTGCGGGGGATGGTCCCTATTCCATCACTCTCGCCCGCGATGGTCGATCAGAGGCTTCGTGGCCTCCAGAACGCACGGTGTGCGCCAGCATGGAACGAACGCAAGTATACCGGGCGCACCGAAGTGCCCGCCCGGCCCTGTTGAAATCGAGAATGCATTGCGCGAAAGCGCGTCAGAGTCCCGTAAATCCCGCCTTCACGGGATCGACGCTGCCGTCGAGTTCGCGCAAATAGGTCAGGCCGCAGACAGCCAGCCGATGCGGGTCTCTTCTCGCCGGCCTCGAACAGTTTTGAGACGTAATCCGTCACCTTGCGGCGCGCCTCTTCGCTGGCGGCGGTGGAGCGATTCATCAGCAGCGCATAGGTCTGCATGATGCGATCGATGGCGGCTTCCATGGACACCTCTTTTTTCTATGAATTTCAGGAGAGCTCGGCGGCTTCGAACTTCGCGATCGCCTTGTTGGCCAGGCGGATCTTGTTGTATTCGCCGCGATGAAACATCTGCACGATGACTTCGAGCAACCGCTCGTTGATGGCCAGCGCTGTCGGAAATCGCACCGGTCTTGCGCAGATAGTTGGAGGCGATGGCATAGGCGTCGCCCACCGCCTCAACGTTAATCACCTGCAATCCGCGCTCGACCAGCATGGTTTCAGCCTCAGCTACGCGAGCAAGAACCGCGCAACAGCGAAAAAGTTCCATTGCAAGGCGCTATTTTCGAGCCGGCCAAAACAAAAACGCACCGGAAGCGGTAAATTGCTCCCGATGCGTCCTTGGGAAGTATCTTTTTGGTCTTGGGTTGCCGGTCTTTTGAGACGCCGGCTTCGCCCTGGTCTAATTTTTAACGCGTTTTCTTCACGCGAACCGGTATCCACTTCGCTCGAAAACGCTATGGAAAATTCTCAGAGCCGATACAGGATCTGGTCGGTCCAGAAGCGCTCGAGCCGGTGCAGCGACTTGTTCAGGGTCGCGAACTCCTCGTTCGAGATGCCGCCGACCTGTTCCACGGTCTTGACGTGCTTCTGATAGAGCGCATCGACGATGCGGCGGATTTCCTGGCCCTGCGCGGTCAAGCGAATGCGAACCGAACGGCGATCGACGCGCGAGCGCTGGTGATCGAGGAAGCCAAGCTCGACCAGCTTCTTCAGATTGTAGGAGACGTTGGAGCCGAGGTAATAGCCGCGCGTACGCAGCTCGCCCGCGGTGAGCTCCTTGTCACCGATGTTATAGAGCAGAAGCGCCTGCACCGAATTGATGTCGGCGCGGCCGCGACGATCGAATTCGTCCTTGATGACGTCAAGCAGGCGGCGATGCAGCCGCTCCACCAGGGTCAACGCTTCGAGATAGAGCGGCTGCACCGGTTGCCCGGGAGCGCGGTCGGCGGTTTCCACCGCCGTAGCAACGGCTTTGATCATGACACTTCCCTGTTGTCGTTTTATCGACTTATTCGACGAAACTTTTGTCCCGCCTGATAGCGTCAACTTAAGGGGGTCGTTTGAAGATCGGCTTAAATAAGAGAATAAAGAGATCATGAATTTAAGACAGTAAATCGCGGATTAAGCCCATGGATAAAGGCCTTTTTGCAACCCTTCGTTGATGGTGCAACCGCGATGTTCACGCTTCGTCTGCCGCTCTGTCGCATATGGAAACAACTTCCCCGAAATCGGAAATGTCTGCGTAACAGATGTGGCGGGAGGCTCAGGGTGACTGAAAAGTTACCGCGAAAAATTTCATAGAATTTTATCGCTGGCGGTCGGAATTGCCGGAAACCGATCCATCTTTTTAGAGCTACCCCCCGAGACGCGCGAAAACGCGCTCCTCCGGATGAGGGCCGTACGTGCGGCCGGTGCAGTAAACGCGGCCCCCACTATAGCCTCATGGTGAGAGGCGCGCTTGCGCCGTCTCGAACCACGGCCGCGAGTGCTGTCGCCATCCTTCGAGACGCGCGAAGGCGCGCTCTCGGGATGGGGACGGATACGAAGCGACGCCGGCTATGGCGGCCGCTCCCGCGCCGCCATAAAGGCAAGCGCGAGATAGGCCGCGAGCATCACCGCTTCGAGGCCGACAATGGCCAGGCTGCCGCCGTAGATTCCGGGAAACATCAGTTCGATTACCGCCATCGACACCACGGTGGTCAGCCACACCACCGCGCCCCAGGGCGTGGCGAGCCACAGACCGACCGCGGCGACGAGTTCGATGACGGCGAAATACACCGTTGCGGTTTGCCAGGCCATCGGCTGGTTCTCGAAGGCTTCTTCTTCGCCGCCGACGAAGCCCGTGACCTGTGCCCAGTGATAAAGGCCCTGGGCCACCGAGATCACGGCCATGACACGCAGGAACAACACCAGCCGCCGGGTCCACACATTGTCATCGTCGGCTTCGATCCGTTCGGACGAAATTGCCGCAATCGACATGGCGTTGTCGCGCTGCTCGCGAGAAGGGGCTTCAGACATGCGAAACGATGTTCATTGGCGCGAATAACTGGCTCATCGATTCCAGTCTTGAACCTCCGCGCCGGCAAAAGCAATTGGCGCTACGGCGGGTCAAGGCCGCGGTGACGGCGCCCGCGCAAGGTGCTAGATTGGAGCCAGTCAAAGCTGGCCTGTTCAGGGGCAGCCTGTCCTTTCCGGAGTATCTATCCCATGGCGATCAAATTCGGGCGTCCGATCGAAATGCGCGAAACCGCGCGCGCCAAGCCCGCCGCCCCTGCGCTCGACCTGACAATTCGGCCGCGCCGCAACCGGAAGTCGGAATGGGCGCGCCGGCTGGTGCGGGAAAACGCCCTGACCACGGACGACCTGATCTGGCCGTTGTTCGTCGTCGACGGCCACAACCAGCGCACGGCCGTTGCTTCGATGCCCGGCGTCGACCGGCTCAGCGTCGACCAGGTGGTGCGTGACGCCGAACGGGCGGTGAAACTGAACATCCCCTGCATCGCCCTGTTTCCCTTTACCGAACCATCCCTGCGCGACGAACACGGCTCGGAAGCCGCCAACCCCGACAATCTCGTGTGCAAATCCGTGCGCGCAATCAAGAAGGAATTTCCGGGCCTTGGCGTGCTCTGCGACGTGGCGCTCGATCCCTTTACCAGCCATGGCCATGACGGGCTGATCGAGGACGGCCGCATCCTGAATGACGAGACGGTCGCGGTGCTGGTGCAGCAGGCGCTGGTGCAGGCCGAAGCCGGCTGCGACGTGATCGCACCGTCCGACATGATGGACGGCCGGGTCGGCGCGATCCGCACGGCGCTCGACGCGGCCGGATTCCTCGACGTGCAAATCCTGGCCTATGCCGCCAAATATGCGTCCGCTTTCTACGGCCCGTTCCGCGACGCCATCGGATCGGCAAAGACGCTGACCGGCGACAAGCGCACGTACCAGATGGATAGCGCCAATTCCGATGAGGCGCTGCGCGAAGTCGAACTCGATATCGCCGAAGGCGCCGACATGGTGATGGTGAAACCGGGCATGCCCTATCTCGATATCCTGCGCCGGGTCAAAGACACCTTTGCGATGCCGACCTTCGTCTACCAGGTCTCCGGCGAATACGCGATGATCGCGGCCGCGGCCGGCAACGGCTGGATCGACGGCGAGCGCGCGATGATGGAAAGCCTGCTCGCATTCAAGCGCGCCGGCGCCGACGGCGTATTGACTTACTTCGCGCCGCGAGCGGCGGAAAAGCTGAAGCAAGAGCAGTAGAAAAGAGCGAATGGCGAGTAGCGAGTAGCGAGTGGCGAATAGGGCTTTTCCCCATTCGCTATTCGCCACTCCCTATTCGCCTCTTACTCGTCCCGAAACGCCGGAATATTGCCTACACGTAACAATATTCGGGTCTTGCAACCGGCCTGACGGTTCCCATTTGTCGCGGCGTGGATGCACAGTCGGAAAGGACTGACCATGTCTTACAGCGGTTCGCCTAACACCTCGACGGATGGCGGGTATTCAAGCGCGTGGCGCCATGATGACGCGCCGCAGCCGCATGCGTTCGATCCATATCTGAACCCGGAATTGTTTCGCGGCGTGCTGACGCGACGATTTTTCGCGTTCCTGATCGACCTCGTGGTGCTCTCGATCCCGGTGGTCCTGGCCTGCCTGTTCATCGCCGTGTTCGGCGTGGTGACGTTGGGGCTGGGCTGGGCGCTGTTCTGGCTGGTGTCGCCGGCCTCGATCATCTGGGCGCTGGTCTATTTCGGCTCCTCGCTGGGCGGCCCGCATTCGGCGACGCTCGGCATGCGCGTGATGGACCTGGAAATGCGCACCTGGTACGGCGCGCCGGCCTATTTCGTGCTCGGCGCCATGCATGCGGTGCTGTTCTGGGTGTCGGTATCGTTCTTCTCGCCGCTGGTGGTGCTGGTCGGGCTGTTCAACGGCCGCCGCCGCCTGCTGCACGATATTCTGCTGGGAACCGTAGTTGTTAACAGTTCAGTTCGTGTGCCCGTGCCACAAGGGGTGCGAAGCTACTGATCATGGAGCAGCATAAGACCATCGGGCAGGATGGCGGGGCAAACCGATTGACCATTCGTCTCGACGGCGCGATGCTAGATATCGCTGCTTCGGAGCTGACAAGACAACGTGACCCAGCATTCGCGCGACACTCCGCAATTCTATCTGACGGCGCCCTCGCCGTGCCCCTATCTGCCGGGCCGGCACGAGCGCAAGGTGTTCACCCATCTGGTGGGCGAGAAGGCCGGCGACCTCAATGACCTGCTGACACATGGCGGCTTCCGGCGCAGCCAGTCGATCGCCTACCGCCCGGCCTGCGACCAGTGCCGCGCCTGCGTCTCGGTTCGGGTCGTTGCCAACGAGTTCCGCGCCTCGCGCAACTTCCGCAAAATCATGGTGCGCAATGCCGACATCGTTGGCGAACAGCGCAGCGCAGTTCCGACCTCGGAACAATATTCGGTATTTCGGGCTTATCTCGACCATCGCCATCGCCACGGCGGCATGGCCGACATGACGGTGCTCGACTACGCCATGATGGTCGAGGACAGCCATGTCGAAACCCGCATCGTCGAATATCGCCGCCGCCATCCCGATAGCAGCGTCACTGGTCGCGGCTCGGAGCTGCTCGCGGTGGCGCTGACGGACATACTCAGCGACGGACTGTCGATGGTTTATTCGTTCTTCGAGCCGTCGGAGGAAAGCCGCTCGCTCGGCACCTACATGATCCTCGACCACATCAACCGCGCGCGACGGCAGGGCCTGCCTTACGTCTATCTCGGTTACTGGATCGAAGGCTCGAAGAAGATGGAGTACAAGGGTCGCTTCCTGCCGCAGCAGCGGCTCGCCCCTTCCGGCTGGCTGCGCGTCGACGCCTCGGGCGAAGGACCGTCAGAACCGCAGGAATGAGAGAGCGAATGGGGAGTGGCGAGTAGCGAATAGGGAAATCCATTCGCTGTTCGCCTATTCGCTACTCGCCATTCGCTATTCGCCCCTGTCACCCCCAGAATCCCACACCAGCTTCACATTCAGCGCGACGATCACCGCCGCCGTCAGAGATGCCACCACGGTCAGCCAGCGCGGCGCAACAAACGGGCCCATTTTGCTGCGGCTCGCGGTGAACATCACCAGCGGCACCACGGCAAACGGCAATTGCAGGGAAAGCACCACCTGGCTGAGAATCAGAAGATGACCGGTTGCCTTGTCACCGGCCCAGATCGTTACCACCACCGCCGGCACGATCGCGATCATCCGCGTCACCATGCGCCGAAGCCAGGGCGCCATGCGCAGGTTCAAAAATCCTTCCATCACGATCTGGCCCGACAAGGTCGCGGTGATGGTCGAATTCAGCCCGCAGCACAACAGCGCGATCGCAAACAGCGTTGGCGCCAGGGTCGAGCCGAGCAGCGGGGCCAGGAACGCATACGCTTGGCCTAGTTCGGCGACGTCGGTCTTGCCGGCACGGTGATAGGTCGCCGCCGCCAGGATCAGAATCGAGGCGTTGATGATAAGCGCCAGGCACAGCGCGATGGAGGAATCGATGGTCGCAAGCTTGATCGCCTCGCGCTTTTCTTGCTGGCCCTCGCCATAGTCGCGGGTCTGCACCAGGCCCGAATGCAGATAGAGATTATGCGGCATCACGGTGGCGCCAAGGATGCCGAGCGCGAGATAAAGCATCTCACGATTGGTGATGATGTCCGTACTCGGCGCAAAGCCCGTGATGACAGCGCTCCAGTCCGGATCCGCCATCGCGATCTGGATGCCGAAGCAGGCCGCGATCACGCCCAGCATCGCCACCACAAACGCCTCGATCCAGCGGAAGCCGAACGCCTGCAGCGCGAGGATGAGGAACACATCGGCTGCCGTGATGACGACCCCGATCTGAAGCGGAATATGAAACAGCAGATTGAGGCCGATCGCGGTGCCGATCACTTCGGCAAGGTCGGTCGCGGTGATCGCGACTTCGGCCGACAGCCACAAGGGCAGCGAGACCCAGCGAGGAAAGGAATCGCGGCAGGCCTGCGCGAGGTCGCGACCGGCGCCCACGCCGAGCCTGGTGCAAAGCGACTGCAGCACGATCGCCATCAGGTTCGACAACAGCGCAACCGTCAAAAGCGCGTAGCCGAACCGCGAACCGCCGGCGAGCGAGGTCGCCCAATTGCCGGGATCCATGTAGCCGACCGCAACCAGATACCCCGGGCCCATGAAGCCCAGCAGTTTGCGCCAGAACGGCCCCTGCTTCGTCGTCCGCACCGAGGCGAACATCCCCCCCAGCGACGGCTCCCCGCGCGCTGTACGCCAGCCAGGGGCTGCGGAGCGGTCGCTTGTTACCGTCATTGGCGCTGGGGATGCCGGGGATAAGTTGCTGGTGCGTGCGTCCATCTAGCCAAGATGGCGAATGTTTTCTCTATTTGCAACTCATTTGCAAGAGCATCTGGAACAAACAGCGCCCTACGCGTAGCGCAAGCCAAACCGCGGCGGCCGGAATGACAGACGGATTGAGAGTCCGTGAAGGATGATTGACTGGCGTCCTTGACGCTCTCCCCCCGTTACGCCAACTTATGCGTGTATCCGACCTTCCTACTATCTTACAGATTCGCGCGCTCCTCGGGGTGGCGCCAAGAAAATCCAGGGGGCGTTCGATGAGCACGATTGTCAACGACGCCGGCGAACTTCAGCCGCGCGCGAGGAAAAAGCCGTCATACTTGGATCTGCTGGACGAAACTGAACAGGGCTCGATCCGCGACGACCTCACGACCTTTTTCGGACCCAACGCCGACAAGTTCCTCGAACTCTACGAAAGAATGCGCGCGGGCGCAGGATCACGACGGGCCATGCCTAGGGCCTGGAGCTGGCCAGTCTTCCTCGGCAGTTTCACCTGGTTCTTCTATCGCAAAATGTACGTCTACGGCGCAGCCCTGATCTTCCTGCCTGTGATCATTGGCTATCTGCTGGGATCGACGGGCTCAGCGATGGCGATTGTTTTCGCGATGTGGGCTAAGGGCCTCTACGTGAATTCCGCACTCCGCCGCGTCTACAAGGCCCGTCAATTGGGCCTGACCGGGGAAGAGCGTCGCAACTATCTGCAACAAGCCGGCGGCGTTTCGCTGGTGGCCGGGACATTCGCCGGCTCGATCTTTGCTCTGCTACTGGCGGCAGTGATTTTCGCGGCTGCGCACAAAACCCGGCACTGATGGTCCGCGTTCTCATCCTGCTGGCCGCTGTTAGTCCACCGCTGCTGATCCTGAGCTACGGAATCGCCAAAGCGCGCGGCTCGTGGAATTCAGAGGCGATGTGGAATGCCTTCGGGATCGGAGCCGTCGGTGCTATTGCAGCCCTCGCTTGCGAACTAGCGCTCGATTATCTGTTGCCGCTGGGCAGCCTGCTCCCGATTGCCGACTCCGCCGCGAAAGCCCTGTTCGTGGCGGCTATTCCGGAAGAATTGATCAAGTTTTTCTTGTTGATCGGTCTTGCGGCCAAGCATATCGACGCCCGCCGCCTGCAGGACATCATCGTTCTCGCACTCGCCGTCTCGCTCGGCTTTGCCACCCTGGAAAATTTCTTCTACGTGATTTCGATCGGCGGCTGGAAGATGACCGCCGCGATACGCGCGATCACGGCCGTTCCCGGCCACGGCATCGATGGACTGGCGATGGGCACGTTGCTGGTCGCCGCGAGCCTGAATGGCAACGCAAAGCCATGGCGCTTCCAATACGCGCTGCTGTTGCCGATCCTATTGCACGCCGCCTATGATTTTCCGCTGATGGCGATCCAGAAGAACATCGGGAGGGCCTGGTTCGCCGGCGCGTGGCTCGTGGTGCTGGCGCTGTCGTCGATTTTTGTGATCCGGCTGTGCAACCGGTTTCTGCCGAAGGCGGTCGAAACCGACCGCGCATCGGGACGCGATGGGGATTCGGTCGAAACGACCGATCGGCTTATCGTTGGTGGAATTGTTGCCCTGATCGGCGGCCCCCTGCTCGCAGGAACTGCCTTTTACGCCGTGGGATTCGGCGCCGGCGCTTCGGTGATGACGATCATGGCCATTTTCCCGGTCGCGTTGGGCATCGACGCTGCCCAAACCGGTTTGAGCCGCCGGAGAGCCCGCCTGACCGCAGAGCGACCGACGTTCGACTACGCGCATTGAAGCAGCTGCGACGGCGACCGCTTGAGCCGTCCGGCCGGTTCCCGCCGGGGCGCGCCGGTCAACGGAAAACATCCATATCGCCTTTCGAACGTTGCCTGACGGCTGGCGATTGATCAGAAAGCGGATGGAGTTCGCCCTCCCGATGCGGGCGGCGCTGTTTTTTAACTGAATTTGACGTCGGCCATCGTCTTGTCGCTCTTGTGGACGGCCACCAGATTGATGCCGGCCTGCGCGACATTGTAACCGCGTGTTTCCAGCCAGGTCGTCAGTTGCTTACTGTCCGCCTTGATTCTCTCGAGCAACATGATCGGTTGACTTCGATCGATGGTTTGCCGCGCGCCTTCCAGCGCTTCCAGTTCCATCCCTTCGATGTCGATCTTGATAAAATCCACCCGTGGCAGGTTGATTTCATCGAGCGTCAGTTTGCGGATGACGACGGTATTCGCCGTATAGTCGATCTTCTGGCCGATGAATTCGTTGCCGGCGCTCTGGCGCAATTCAAGGCTGCCGAAGCTCGACGGCACCAGGTAGTTGGGATTAGGGATGGTCATGGTGCCGGGCTCGGACGAAACCGCGGCGTGCAGCGCAAAGGCATTGAAGCAGTTGTTGATCGCGATATTGCCGGCCAGCGCGTAGTAGACGCGCTCCTGGGCTTCGACGGCAAGCACGGATCCCCACCCCGTCATCGCCACCGCCCATTCGACGGTGTGGACGCCGATATTGGCGCCGCAATCGATCGCCACCACGCCGTCGCCATGGTGGCGGCGGCGCAGATTGAGCAACTGAAGCGCCATATCAACTTCGCTCTGATCGAACTCGGCTGTCTCGAGGATCTGAAAGCCGACACCGTAACCGCGTTCGGCGTCCACCATGTGGTAATCGAATCGATTGACGATCATCGCGCCATGCTTCGACGAAGCAAGGACGAACGCCAGTTTGCGTCCCATCAGTTTCTCCTCTGCCGAAACACGGCCATAAACGTGTTGACGCAACCAGATCACGAATCACGAGGGAAAGTTTACGTCGGCCCGGTGTCGGAAACTACAGTCAAGCCAGTGCGAGAAATCCACGCGATATATTGTGCCGTGCAATCCTGCGAGGCGAAAGCTTTGCCGAGCCGCAGCCACTGGCTTGACGACCGTGATTTGGCGCGCGCAAATGCGCTGGGTACGACAACAACAAGTTCGCGAGCCCATGAAGGGACACCAGCTTCCGCTCATTGCTGCGCTTGGCACGACGCAGACACTGGCCTGGGCATCGAGTTATTATTTGCCGGCGATTGTGGCCGACCCGATCGCGCATGACCTCGGCATCTCCTCCAACTGGATCTTTGCCGCGTTTTCAGTGGCGCTGGTGATTTCGGCGGTGCTCGGACCGCGGATCGGCCGGCAGATTGATCGCGTCGGCGGCCGGCAGGTGCTCTGCCTCTCCAACCTCACGATCGCTGGCGGTCTTGCGCTCTTGGGGCTGGCCGCATCGATCCCGATGCTGGTTGTCGCCTGGCTGCTGCTCGGCATTGGCATGGGCCTTGGCCTGTACGATGCGGCCTTTGCCGCGCTCGGACGGATCTATGGCGATACCGCACGCGGTGCGATCAGCGGCATTACCCTGTTCGCCGGCTTCGCCTCGACCGTCGGATGGCCGCTGACCGCGTGGGGACTGCAAACCATCGGCTGGCGCGACACCTGCTTTGCCTGGGCAGCCGCAAATATCCTGATCGGCCTGCCGATCAACCTGTTGATGCTGCCTGCCGTGACGGGCGCCCAGGTCGCGGCGCAAACGGCCGTCAAGCCGCGGATTCCGATCGATCGCACCATGGTGCTGCTGGCGTTCGCCTTTGCCTCGGCGTGGACCGTTACTGGCGCCATGGCCGCGCACCTTCCCCGCATTCTCGAAGCGGCCGGTGCGACCAGCGTTCAAGCGGTGACGGCTGGTGCGCTGATCGGTCCGGCCCAGGTGGCTGCGCGTATTTTCGAGATGAGCTTCCTCAGCCGTTATCACCCTGTGGTACCGACGCGGCTGGCCTGTATGGGCCATCCGGTCGGCGCGGCCATCCTTGCAATTGCAGGCGGCGGTGCGGCGAGCCTGTTCGCGATCTTTCATGGCGCCGGCAACGGCATCCTGACGATTGCACGCGGCACCCTGCCGCTGGCGATCTTCGGTCCAGACAACTACGGCTACCGCCTGGGGATTATCGGTGCGCCGGCGCGGATGGCGCAGGCTGCCGCGCCGCTTGCGTTCGGACTGCTGATCGATCGCATGGGAAGCCGCATCCTGATCGTGTCATCGGCGCTCAGCCTCGCCGCGCTGCTGGCGCTTTTCCTGCTGCGACGGCAAACCGAGGAGGGCAATGCGGCCGTTAGCTGATCGTCTCAAGCCGTAAACCGCACTCGGTCGCTATGCGGCAGCCGCCTCATGCTGGCAGCGTTCGACCTCCACCGTGATATGACAGAGATGCTTCAGGCCTCCGAGCCGGCGCTTGTAGGTTGCCGGCGGCAACGGATTATCCGATACGACCGCGATCACGGCGGCACAATGGCCAGGGCCGACCTGCCACACATGCAGGTCAGTGATACGATCGCCCCTGGTCTCGATCCGGTCGCGGATCACGGTTTCCAGATCCTCGTCGGCGCGAACATCGAGCAATACCGCACCGGAATCACGGACCAGCCCATACGCCCAGCTGGCGATCACGAAGCTGCCAACGAGGCCGACCATCGGATCGGCCCGGACCCATTGCGTGTACATCGCGACCGCCAGCGCCGCGATCGCAAGCAGCGAGGTCGCGGCATCGGCCAGCACGTGGATATAGGCGGCGCGAAGGTTGTTGTCGTGATGGTGATGATCGCCGTGAGCATGGGAATGCGAATGACCGTGACCATGATGGTCGTGATCATCGCGGAGCAGCCAGGCGCTCGTAAGATTGACACAGAGGCCGAGCGCTGCAACCGCAATCGCCTCGCCATAGGCGATCGGAACCGGGTGAATGAGTCGTAGCACGCTTTCATAGGCGATCTGGACCGCGATCAGGCCCAGGATGATGGCGCTGGCGAATGCGGCCAGATCGCCGAACTTGCCGGTGCCGAAGGCGAAGCGCGCGTTGCGCGCCTGCCGGCGGGCGAACAGATAGGCCAATGCCGCGATCCCAAGGGCCGCGGCATGGGTCGCCATATGCCAGCCGTCGGCGAGCAGCGCCATCGATCCGAACAAGCGATCCGGCCGTGATCTCGCCGGTCATCATCGCAAGCGTCAGCGCGACCACGAACCAGGTGCGGCGCTCGTTATGCTCGTGACGCGCGCCGAGAAAGACGTGATCGTGCGTCCACGGATCGAGTGAATGAGAGTGCATGGGTCAATCTCCCAAAGGGCGTTACTGGTTGTCTCAGACAAACTCTGTCTCTAGACAACCTCCGCCGGCGCCAGCCTGCAGACCTCGCCACTTGCCTCGATCTGGAGCGTCGTGTGGTGGATGTTGAAGCGCTGCGATAGTTCCTCGCAGATCCGGTGCAGAAAAACGTCGTCATAGCCGCCGGGACGCACCAGATGTGCGGTCAGCGCGGTTTCACTGGTGCTCATCGCCCAGATATGCAGATCGTGTAGCTCGGTCACACCTTCGAGCTGAACGAGATATTCCCTCACCTGCGCAAGCTCGATGCCTTTGGGCACCCCGTCGAGCGCGAGGTTGACGCTATCCCTGGCAAGGCTCCATCCGCTCACCAGCACCACTGCCGCGATGCAGAGGCTGATCGCAGGATCGACCCAAAGCCATCCGGTCGCCATGATGATGAGGGCGGCAACCACCACGCCAAGGGACACCACCGCATCGGCCGCCATGTGCAGATAGGCGCCGCGGATATTGAGGTCGCCGTGACGTCCGCGCATGAACAGCAACGCCGTGCCACCATTGACGAGAATGCCGAACGCCGCAACCAACACCACCGTCCGACCTGCGACGGCTGCCGGCTCCTGAATCCGGTTGATAGCTTCGACCGCGATCCCACCGACCGCGATCAGCAGCAGGCCGGCATTGACCAGCGCGGCCAGGATCGACGCCCGCCGGTAACCATAGGTGTGGCGCTGCGTCGGCTGCTTGCTGGCGAGCCACATCGCGCACCACGCCAACAGCAGCGAGATCACGTCGGAGAAATTGTGAATGGCGTCGGAAACCAGCGCGAGCGAATTCGCGGCATAGCCAAAGGCCAACTCCGCGATCACGAACAGCGTGTTAAGGGTCGCGCCGAATGCGAAGGCAAAACCAAAATGATCCGGTGCGTGGCTATGGCCGACATGCCCATGTCCGCACTGATCGCCGTGCGAGTGACTATGGCCGTGCGAATGGTCATGGCTATGACCCTGCGCGTGATCGTGACGGTGGTGATGGGCCATGACGCTTCGAACAATACCGGAAAATGTTTGATCCCGGATTATAGCGCCCGCTGATGACCGAATACTATTACATCAACAGCAGGCAGGTGATGGGGAGGTTTACGGCTTCGCTTAGCCCACCCTGCGTTCCCTACTCCACGCCGCGGTTGAACTTGTTCGACTTCGGCAGGCCGTGCGCGAGGCGGCCGGCGTCAGCGCGGTTGCCGCGCCAATCGGTCAGTTCCTTCGCGCTCATGCTCTGCTCGCGCCCAGCCGAGTCTCTTCCAGGTCAGACCCGCCTTGGAATCGAAGGTTGCAACATCCGATAGCTTCGCGCTGGAATATTTCTGCAACCGCACGCCGCGGCCCCGCGCCATCTCCGGCACCTGATCGATCGGAAACGTCACCATCTTGTGGTTGGTGCCGATCACGGCAACGCTGTCACCGGTCACGGTCGCAATCGCACAAGCCTCGTTCGGCATCTCGACGTTGAGCACCTGCTTGCCCTTGCGGGTATTGCCGACGCAGTCGTCCTCCTTGACGATGAAGCCCTGCCCCTCATGGCTCGCGATCAGGAACTTGCGGCTGCCCTTGTTGACGAACAACGACACGATGGCCGCGTCCTGCTCCATATCGATGAACATCCGGATCGGCTCGCCGTGCCCTCGGCCGCCCGGGAGTTTGGCGACGTCGAGCGAGTAGAATTTGCCGTTGGTTGCGAACAGCAGCAGCTTTGACGTGGTCTCGGCGAAGAAAGACTGGTCGAGCTTGTCGTCGGTCTTGAAGGCAAGCCCGGAAATGTCCTCGACATGACCTTTAAGCGTACGTACCCATCCCTTTTCCGAGACCACGACCGTGACCGGCTCGCGCTCGACAAAGGCTTCCTCGATCGCGGCAAGATCGTGCTCTGGCGCATCCGCAAATTGGGTACGGCGTTTGCCGAGCGGCGTCTTCGGCCCGAAGATGTCGCGCACCTTGCGGACCTGCTCGCCGACCTTGGCCCATTGCTCGGTCTCCGAAGCGAGCAGGCCCTTGACGCCCTTGAGCTCGTTGCGGAGGTTCTTGTCCTCGGTGCGGATCTCCATCTCCTCGAGCTTGCGCAGCGAGCGCAGGCGCATGTTGAGGATGGCGTCGGTCTGGATTTCGGTCAGCTTGAAGGTCTTCATCAAGACCGGCTTCGGCTCATCCTCGGTGCGGATGATCTTGATCACCTTGTCGATGTTCAGATAGGCAATCAGATAGCCGCTGAGGATTTCGAGCCTGCGTTCGATCTGCTCCTTGCGGTAGTTGGTGCGACGGATCAGTACATCGCGCAGATGGTCGAGCCATTCGCGCAGGCACTCGGCAAGCCCAAGCACCTTGGGGATACGCCCCTTCACCAGCACGTTCAGGTTCAGCTGAATCCGGCTTTCCAGCTCGGTCAGCCGGAACAGCGATTCCATCAGCAATTCCGGATCGACTGCCCGCGATTTCGGCTCGATGATCAAGCGGATATCGTCTGCCGACTCGTCGCGGACGTCGCCGACCAGCGGAAGTTTCTTCTCGTTGAGCAGTTCGGCAATCTTCTCGACCAGCCGCGACTTCGGCACCAGCCAGGGAATCTCGGTGATGACGATGATCCAGGTGCCGCGCGAGCCCTCTTCCTGGGTCCATTTGGCACGGGTGCGGAACGCGCCGCGCCCGGTGACATAGGCTTCAGTGATGCTTTCCTTGGAATCGACGATGATGCCGCCGGTCGGAAAATCCGGACCTTTGACCCAGCGCAGCAAAGCTTTCGATTTCGCATCCGGCTTGTCGATCAAATGCAGCGCCGCGTCGCAGAGCTCGGCGACGTTGTGCGGCGGGATCGAGGTCGCCATGCCGACCGCGATGCCCTGCGCGCCGTTGGCCAGCATGTTCGGGAAGCCGCCGGGAAGGACCGCCGGTTCCTTGCCGCTGTTATCGTAGGTGGGCTTGAGGTCGACAGCGTCCTCGTCGACGCCCTCGAGCAAGAGACGCGCGACGTCGGTCAGCCGCGCCTCGGTGTAACGCATGGCGGCGGGATTATCGCCGTCGATGTTGCCGAAATTGCCCTGGCCATCGACCAGCGGGTAGCGCGAAGAGAAATCCTGCGCCAGCCGCACCATGGCGTCATAAATCGCCTGGTCGCCGTGCGGATGGTACGAGCCCATCACCTCGCCGACGATCTTGGCTGATTTTTTCGGGATACTGCTCGGATTGAGATTGAGCGCCCGCATGCCATAAAGAATGCGCCGGTGCACCGGCTTCAGCCCGTCGCGGGCGTCCGGCAGCGCGCGATGCATGATGGTGGAAAGCGCATAGGCGAGATAGCGCTCTTCGAGCGCATCACGCAGCGGCACATCGTGGATTTCGGCCGGGTCTTCCGGCGGAATCAGTCGTTTTCCCATGGCAACGGGTTAAACTTTTGGGCTGAATCGGGCAAGGCGCGAATCAGCCCACGACGCTGTGCGCAATTTTTTCCACGAGCGCAGGAACGACCAGCCCGCGCCGAGACCACCTTCCCGAACTTACTGTGGGGTCTTCTGCGCCGAAGCGGTATGTGTCAGACCCGACTTAAGGCAATGCCGCGCCGCCTCGATATCAGCATCGGTCGCACCTTGGCTGCGCGCGTATTGCTCGGCAGCGGTCGCCGAATAGAGCGCAACGTAGTACCGGACAGCCACGCAGGACAGCCGGTGCATAACGCCGCCTCGCTCGGCGGCCATGGCGTTGGGTGGCAGCGCCATCAGGGCCACCAGAACACAAATCAAACGCGCGCCCATCAGGCGTTCCTCCAAGTTCTGCGATCCCGCGCTATATCGCAACAGTTGAGGAGAACCTTAGTTCCCCAAATGGAACAGCTTTGGCGGGTTGCCGGGATCACCCGCCGATCCGGATTGCTTTCCGGCGTGCCGTTAACGATCAGTTCTGAAGAACCACATGCCATGCGACGACGATTCTGGCACATTGGATTCGACCAAATTATTTTGAGGTCATCCCCTAGAACGCTGATGCATAGGCGTTCCTGAATGCAATGGCGCCGGTAAGCGACCTCGGGCGCGTGCGAACCGCATGACCATCATTGCCGCTCTGCACGATCCACTGGCCATTCTCGTGGCCGACAATTTTTCCGACGTGATGACGCCACACGACGATCGCGCCGACCTGCGGACCGCCCGCGCTGGACCCGTAATGCGCCCATGAGCGCGCCAGATTGTACGACGGTCCGGGATCGCTGCCGACCTGAGAGCGCATGTACCATCCGCACCAGGCGCGCGGCCGCCCGGCATAGTGAAAGCGCCCGGCATGCTGAAAATGTCGGCCGGCTTCGCCGCGATGGATGTAATGATGGTGACGAAGATGATGATGATGATGGATATAGTGGTGATGGTGGTGGTGATGGCGACCATGCGCTTCCGCGCTCGACCCCAACACACATAGCACAGCCGTTACAGCTAAGATGGTACGCATTAACCTTTATCCTGTGTGGGGGAGATCGCTTCAATGCGATCAGGAGAGCCGCTTTGAGAGGGACAAATTCTTTTGTCCAGCGGCACGATCAACTGCACGAAACTGCGTTCCGGCAAAGGGCCTTTAAGACTCCTCGGGTGGCCAAAATGTGGCGGGAGAGTTCCCCTCAAGGGCCACGAAATAGTTAACGCTCATCGCACAATTAGCGAACGCATTACTTTTGTTAACGAATTTAGCGGCCGCCCGCGCAACGCCGGTTCACCGCATTGATGAACCCGTCCCTTGCATCGGAATGACTCTGTCCGCGCGGCTCCAGCACGTGGCGCAGCAGAAACAGTCCGGTCAGGCGAAAGCCGTCCTGCAAATCCTGATCCGACCATCCGTTGCGATCAGCATCGTGCTCGCGCAGGAAAGCCGGCAACCGCAACAGCCGGTCGCGATAGGGTTCGCCGGCCTGCCGCGACACCGCGCTGCCGGATTTCGGCGAGACGTAAATCAGCTCGGCGGTCGCGCCGGTCGCCGCGCAGTTTTCCAGATCGAGCCCAAAACCCGAGTTCGGCCAGCATCGCCAACTCGAATTTCACCAAATGCACGGCGGCCTCGCCGGCATCGTCGAAATCATCGAGCGTATGCTCGAGCATCTCGTAGATGTCCTGGTGCGGATCGCGCTCCGGCAACAGCCGCGCCAGCGAGGCCAGATGGGTCACGCCGTAGACCGCATAGGACGACGCCAGCACGGTCGCCGCGCGTAGCCGCAGGCCCTCGATCGCGTAATAGCCGAGATGCTCGTCGAGCCGCGCCCGCCACACCGCGCGCACGCTGTTGCCGGGTTGCAGCAACGGCCGCATCCGCGAACCCGCGCCGCCGCGCACCAGACCGAGATGCCGGCCGTGCTCTCGGGTCAAGAGTTCGACGATGGCGGAGGATTCGCCATGACGCCGCACCCCCAGCACAATGCCTTCGTCGGTCCATTCCATGATTTGATCTTACAGGATTCCCGGTGGCCACCGTGAGGCGATTTGCCCGCGGCCCTACCTGATCCGAGCTGACCTGAACCAGTCCTTGGCGTCGCCCGTGAAGGCGAAATACAGGCCGGCGAAACCAAAGGCCAAGGCCGTGAGATCGAGCACGATCTCGCCGGCCGGCTCGTTCAGTTGCATCAGCAACGACACGACACCACACCCCTGCGAAATCAGAAGAAGCCACCGCGCCCAGTTCATCCTTTTGCGCGCCGCCAGACGAATGCTGAACCACCACGTCACGATCATCAGCAGCACCGCTTCCGCAAACCACGCGGCGCCGGCAGCCGTGTCGGCAAACTCGCCACTCTCGAACAAGACCCCCGACACCACGATCACCAGGAGTGAGAGATACATCAGTATCTCGAATCGCGAGACGTTCCGGGGAATCGTCATCACCATCACTTAGCCGTTGAACCAGCCCTTGGCGTCGCCGGTGTAGGAGAAGTACATGCCACCACGGTCAATGCGCAAGGACACGATCTCGATGGCACTGTCGAGTTGCAGACCGGACCGGTCGATCACCTCGACAAGCGAATAGATCGACAACGTCAGCGCGCCCCACAGCACCCAGCGCGGCCAGTTCTTGCGTCGCTGGGCCGCAAGCCACACCAGGAAAACCAGCGACAGGATCATGATGGCTGCAATGATGCTGTTGGCCGCGATCTGATCCTGCGTGATCTCGGCGGTCGGCGTGCGATCCTCGAGCGCGGCCGACAGCGAATCGAGCGTCAGCGACATGTACAATAGCGCCTCGAACCAAACGACGTTGCCTGGAAGGTTTCCTGGAATCTTGTTCGATGGGCTCATGGGACGCGGCTATTCCTTCGGAAATTCCAGGCCCATCTCGCGGTAGCGGTCGGGGTCCTCTTCCCAGTTCTCGCGAACCTTCACGAACAGGAACAGATGCACCGGCTGGCCCACGATCTCGGCCAGTTCCTTGCGCGCATCGGCGCCGATCGACTTGATGGTGGCGCCCCCCTTGCCTAGCACAATCTTGCGCTGGCTTTCGCGCTCGACAAAAATCGTCTGCTCGATGCGGACCGACTTGTCCTTGCGCTCGGTCCAGCTGTCGGTCTCGACCGTCGACTGGTACGGCAGTTCCTGATGCAACTGACGGAAGATCTTTTCCCGGGTGATTTCGGCCGCCAGATGCCGCATCGGTGCATCCGACATCTGGTCTTCCGGATAGTGAAACGGCCCGGCCGGCACCATCGTTGCGAGCGTCCGGCGCAGATCATCGACGCCATCGCCGGATAGCGCGGCGATCATGAACGTCTCTTCGAAGCGCATCCGGTCGTTGGCGGCCTTTGCAAGCGCCAGCAGTTTTTCGCGCGGCACCAGGTCGATCTTGTTCAGCACCAGGATTTTCGGGTGCGACACCGTGGCGAGTTTTTCCAGGATCGCATCGGCCTCCTCGTCGATGCCGCTCTTGGCGTCGACCAGCACGCAGACGAGATCGGCATCATGGGCACCGCTCCATGCCGTCGACACCATCGCCCGGTCGAGCCGGCGCTTGGGCGCGAAGATGCCGGGTGTATCGACCAGGATGATCTGCGCGTTGTTTTCGATCACGATGCCGCGGATCAGCGCGCGCGTGGTTTGCACCTTGCGCGAGACGATCGTGACCTTGGAGCCGACCAGCGCGTTGACCAACGTGGACTTGCCGACATTGGGAGCGCCGATCAGCGCGACAAAGCCGCAGCGCGTGGCGGGCAATGCGGTCACCCCGGAGGCGTCATCCGTCATTGCTGCCGCCGCCGACGCCTTCGCGCGCAATCATCACGGAGGCGGCCACCTTCTCGGCCGCGCGCTTGCTGCCGCCGACACCTTCGGCAGGCGCCAGCCCCGGCAGATCCACGGCGACGCGAAACTGCGGATCGTGATGCGGCCCGGTACGCTCAACCTCGCGATAGACCGGCGTCGGCAGGCCCTTGCCCTGGGCCCATTCCTGCAACACTGTCTTGGGATCGCGCAGCGGCCGCCGCGGTTTGCGCATCCGCTCGGTCCAGTTGCGCTCGACGAATTGCACCGCCGCGGCATGACCACCGTCGAGATAGATCGCCCCGATTACTGCCTCGCAGATATCGCCGAGCACGGCTGTGCGCAGGCGCGCGCCTGCCCCTGCGCCGACCGCGCCGAGCTTGATGTCGTCGAGCAACCCGAGCGATTTCGCCACATCGGCACAGCTTTCCTTGCGCACGAGATCGGCAAGCCGCTTCGACAATTCACCTTCGTCGGCCCTCGGATAGGCGCGATACAGCATGTCGGAAACGACAAGTCCGAGCACGTGGTCGCCAAGGAACTCCAGGCGCTGGTAGCTGTCGGCGCGGTGGCGGGTCGCGGGCTTCAGCGCCGACACATGGGTAAACGCGGTAACAAGCAATCCGGGATCGCCGAATTTGTACCCGATGCGCGCCTCGATCGCGGCAGCCGCCGTCTTGGCGCTGGCCTTGCCGCGCTTCCTCTTTGCCGCAGCAGGCTCGGGCACCGGCTCAGGCCGAGAGCTTGCTTCGCCGGGTGACGATGGGCGCTGGATGTCCTGTGCTTCGTCGTTCATCGCACAATTGAGAATATCCGATTCCAGCGCACCGTGGTCGGCCAGCGCCAGAACATCCAGGCATGTTCGCCCTCGGCAATGGAAAAGAAGATCATCTGGGCGCGGCCGATCAGGTTCTCAAGCGGCACATAGCCCACCACTCCCGACGGCACCCGGCTATCGCTCGAGTTGTCCCTGTTGTCGCCCATCATGAAGAAATGGCCGGGCGGCACGTCGTAGACGACGGTGTTGTCGTAGAAGCCGTTGTCGACGCAATCCAGCGTTTCATAACTGACGCCGTTCGGCAGTGTTTCCTTCCAGCGCTTCACGCGGGCGGTTGCCTCCGACGAGCCGCAAGGGTCTTCGCCGACGAAATCGCTCATGCGCTCGCGCTCAACCGGCTTGTCGTTGATGTAAAGCAGACCTTCCTTCATCTGGATGTGGTCGCCGGGCAGCCCGATGACGCGCTTGATATAGTCGGTGTTGTCCTCCTTTGGCGGCCGGAACACCACGACATCGCCGCGCGCGGGCTCGGAGCCGAAGATGCGTCCCGGTGAACAGTGGAGGCGAGAACGGTATCGAAAAATGGCTATAGCCATAGGAATACTTCGAGACGAAGAGATAGTCGCCGACCAGAAGCGTCGCCTTCATCGATCCGGACGGAATGTTGAAGGGCTGGAACAGGAAGGTGCGGATAACGAGCGCAATCAGAAGCGCATGAACGACGACGCGGATGGTTTCACCGATGCCGCTTTCGGATTTTGCCCCTGATGTCGCGCTCATCGCTTTTCCAATTTCCGTCGCGACTGCCGCGCGGTGACAGAACATCTTCCTTACGCGAGGTGCCCGTCGATTCGCGTTAGGGCAATGGTCGATATTGATGTGAAAGCGAATCCCGGCGTGCGCCCGAATTCGCCCTGATTTCCGGCGTTTTAGACGGTTGTTCGCAACCGCGCAATCAACGGCCTTCAGAAAACTTGCTAATCCATTGAATAGTCGGTGATTCCCGGCTTGGAGGAAATAGGCGAGCCCCTTTGCCGGCCTTAGGGTGTGCCCGGCTGGACCGCCGAAATTATGACGAAAGCCTGCGCCAACGGCCAGTCATCGGTAATCGAAAGGTCAATCCGCGCCTCACAGCCGGGCGGCGTCATGGCCTCGAGCCGAGCCAGCGCCGCGCCGGTGAGTTGCATGGTCGGGCGGCCGCTCGGCAGGTTCACCACCCCCATGTCGCGCCACCACACCCCGCCCCTGATTCCCGTACCCAGCGCCTTGGAGCAGGCTTCCTTGGCGGCAAATCGCTTGGCATAGGTCGCCATCACCATCTTGTGGTTTTTGGCGCGGCGCGCGGCCCTGGCACGCTCGGCATCGGTAAAAATGCGATCGAGAAAACGGTCGCCATGACGCTCGATCGCCGCGGCGATCCGGGTGATATCGATCAGGTCGGAGCCGATCCCGATAATCATGCCGTAGCCGCGACCCGCTGGCGCCCGCGATCCATCGCTGCCCGCATGGTGCGAACCGTCTCGCCAAGACCCACGAACAGCGCTTCGCCCATCATGTAGTAGCCGATGTTGAGCTCGACGATCTCGCCGAGGCCCGCGATCTTCTCCGCGGTGGCGTAATCGAGACCATGGCCGGCATGGACTTCGAGGCCTGCGGAGCGGGCCAAGCGGCTGCCCGCGACGATGCGCTGCCATTCCGCCTCCGCTTTCGCGGCATGGCCGTCCGTCACCGCGTCACACCAGGCGCCGGTATGAATTTCGATCACCGGGGCACGCAATTGTGCGGCCATCTCGATCTGCGCCGGCTCGGCCGCGATGAACAGCGACACCCGTATGCCGGCGTCGTTCAATTGCGCGATGAACGGTTTAAGCGCGTTGTGCTGGCCGACCACGTCAAGGCCGCCCTCGGTGGTCAGTTCTTCCCGCCGTTCCGGCACCAGGCAGACCGCATGCGGCTTGGTCGCCAGTGCCAGCCCCAGCATCTCGGCGGTCGCCGCCATCTCGAAATTCAGCGGCTTCGATATCGTCGCCTTCAACCGCGCCATGTCTTCCTCGCGGATATGGCGGCGGTCTTCGCGCAGGTGCGCGGTGATACCATCGGCGCCGGCCTCGATCGCCGTCAAAGCCGCGCGTACCGGATCCGGATTTCGGCCGGCCCGCGCGTTGCGCAGGGTGGCGACCTGATCGACATTGACACCAAGGCGCAGTGGAAGAACGGGCATGTAGGACTCGCGGCGGAACAGAAAAAGCTTAAGACGACTAGCAGACGCCCTCATCCTGAGGAGCGGCGTCTTCGCCGCGTCTCGAAGGATGATTTCGTGGCACATGGTTCTCCCGGCGATGCGTAGCATCGTCCGGAGCGGCGCTGAAGCGCCTCGTCACCATGAGGGCTCCCATTCTAGCCATTGACGCGTTCAACCCGTGCGACGACAGCCTTGGCGCGCAACTGGGCGATAATAGCGCTGAGATGCTTAAGATCATAGACCTCGAGATCGATCGTGAGTTCGGTAAAATCAGGTGAGCGCCTGAACATGCTGATATTATCGATATTGCCGTCATGCTCGGCAATGACGGTTGCGACCTGCGCCAAGCTGCCGGGCTCGTTGACGTTGTCAACCATGATCCGGGCCGGAAAGCGCTGCGGCGTCGTATCGTCGACGTCCCAACGCACGTCGAGCCAGCGTTCCGGCTCCTCCTCGAAATCCTTCAGCGCCGGCGACTGGATCGGATAAATCGTGATCCCCTCCCCGGGCGAAACGATGCCGACGATGCGGTCGCCCGGCACGGCGCCGCCATTTGGCGCGAACTTGACCGGCAAACCGGAATTAATACCCCGGATCGGAATCGCGGACGGATTGCGCGCCGGATCGGGCGGCGATTTCAGCTTCAGCTTGACGGCAAGGCTCTTCTTGACGTTGACGCCGAATCGTCCGGCACGCTCTTCCTTGTAGTCGGGATACATCGCGCGTGCGACGTCGGAAGCCTTGATCTCGCCGCGTCCGACGGCTGCCATTACATCGTCGATCGAGGCGCGCGCCAGCCGAGGCAGCGCGCCCTTCAGCTTGTCGTCGGCATATTGGATCTTGGCGCGCACGAACAACCGCTCGACGATACGGCGGCCGAGACCGGCATACTGGTCGCGCACCGCGGTGCGGGTCGCGCGTCGGATCGCGGCCCTTGCCTTGCCGGTGACCGCGAGCAATTCCCAGACGGACGGCGGTGCGGCTTGCGCTTCCGAGGTCAGCACCTCCACTTCGTCGCCATTCCGCAGTTCGGACGACAGCGGCGCGAACTTGCCGTTGATCTTGCAACCGACCGCGCTGTTGCCGACATCGGTATGCACGGCATAGGCGAAATCGATCACATTGGCGTGGCGCGGCAGTGCGATCAGCTTGCCCTTTGGCGTGAAGCAGAACACTTGGTCGTGGAACAGTTCGAGCTTGGTATGCTCGAGAAACTCTTCCGGATTGGCGCTTTCCGACAGGATGCCGATGGTGTGGCGCAGCCAGGCGAAAGCGTTGGATTCGCGCTTGAGCAGTTCGGTCGGCGAGCCGACGCCGTCCTTGTAGAAGGCGTGCGCGGCAATGCCGAGTTCGGCGATCTGGTCCATCTCCTCGGTGCGGATCTGCAGCTCGACGCGCTGGTTACCAGGCCCGATCACGGTGGTGTTGAGCGAGCGGTAGTCGTTTTGCTTGGGCGTCGAGATGTAATCCTTGAACCGGCCGGGCACCACCGGCCAGGTAGTGTGCACCACGCCAAGCGCGCGATAACAGGCCTCGATGCTGTCCAGCACGACGCGGAAGCCGAAGATATCGGACAATTGCTCGAAGCCGACCGACTTGCGCTCCATCTTGGTCCAGATCGAAAACGGCTGCTTGCGCCGGCCATAGACATGCGCCGCCATACCGTTCTTCTGCAGATTTCTCGAAAGCTGGCTTTCGATTTCGCCGATCAGATTGCGGTTGCGTTCGGCAAGCGCATCCAGCCGCTGCATCACAACGGTATGGGCTTCCGGATCGAGCGTGCGGAACGAAAGATCCTCGAGCTCTTCCCGCATTTCCTGCATGCCCATGCGGCCGGCAAGCGGCGCATAAATGTCGAGGGTTTCCTCGGCGATGCGGCGACGGGCCGGCGGTGCCACGAACTCCAGCGTGCGCATGTTGTGCAAGCGGTCGGCGAGCTTGATCAGAAGAACCCGGACGTCGTCGGCAATCGCGAGCAACAGTTTGCGCAGGTTTTCGGCCTGCTTGGCCTCGCGCGAGACGAGCTCCAGCCGTTTTAGCTTGGTGAGGCCTTCGACCAGCGCGCCGATTTCATGACCGAATATCTGGTCGATTTCGGCGCGGGTCGCTTCCGTATCCTCGATGGTGTCGTGCAGCAATGCCGCGACAATGGTGGCATCGTCGAGCTTGAGGTCGGTGAGGATGGCCGCAACCTCGAGCGGATGCGAAAAATAAGGATCGCCGGAGGCGCGGGTCTGGGTGCCGTGCGCCTTCATGGCGTAGACATAGGCGCGATTCAGCAGATCTTCGTTAGTCTCCGGATTGTAGGAGCGGACCCGTTCGACCAGATCGTATTGCCGCATCATGCGCACACGCGGTGCCTTGGGTGCCTTCTCCGCCGCAATCGATGGCGCCACCGCGACCGAGTCGGTTGCGGCCTGCATCTGCCGGGAGCTGCGGCGCCAATTCACCATCGAATCACAGTCTCCACGCGGGCCGCCGGGCGCGGCCGCTCACCTTGTCATTCCCTTGCATAATCGGCCGATACAGCCACGCGTTGCAGCCGAACAGCCCGATGTTCAGAAAGACGTAGTGTAACGCGAAATCCGCGACCTGCCGATTAATTCGGAGACAGTCTTTGCAAAGTGGCCCGCGCCCAGCGCCGGTGCCACGGTAACCAAAAAATGGCAATAAAAGCAAAGGCCCGGACAGTTATCCGGGCCTTTGCTTAATCTAATCACCCAATATGCGCCCGGAACCGTATCCGCCTCTGGCGGGATACGACTACTCGTCCTCTTCGGGCTGCTCTTCCGGAGGTGCCAGGCCCTCGAGGCCCTTCAGCAACTCCTCTTCGGTCATGCGTTCGACCGCAACCTCGGTGTCATCGGCATCGACGCTAGCGCCCGCCGAACCGATCAGCGGCACCGTATCGGGCTCCGGCTCGTCGACCTCGACGAATTTCTGCAGTGAATGGACCAGCTCCTCGCGCAAATCCTCGGGGGAAATCGTCGAATCCGCGATTTCGCGCAGCGACACAACAGGGTTTTTATCGTTATCTCGATCAACTGTGAGTTGCGAGCCCGACGAAATCATGCGGGCGCGGTGCGCCGCCAGCAGAACGAGGTCGAACCGGTTGTCGACTTTATCAATGCAATCTTCCACGGTGACGCGCGCCATCGATTGTCGCTCCGTTAAATGGAACCGAATATGATGAATAGGTCCCGTAGTTATAGGGACCAGAACCGTTCCGCAAGACCAATTTGTGATTTGGCCTCCGCAATCGGCTCTGCTAATCCCATGCGCGGGGCCGCATGGCCGGAGCGTCGGGATAGATCCAGACATAGGTCGGATATCGCCGCGACAAAAAATCGATTAATTACAGGTCGAAAGTACGGGTTTCTCGCCCTCGCCACACCACATTTAAGGTGGCGTCTGTCGAGTCAGATTCAACCGCACAAGACGGTCCATTCCGGAAGCGCGCCATTGCCGCGGCGCCAAGAACGTTAACAACCCGAGTAAACGTGATGTCTCCAGCTTCCAACAAAATTGCGCTCTTTATCGATGGCGCCAACCTCTATGCGACCGCCAAGACGCTCGGCTTTGACATCGACTACAAGCGGCTGTTGAAAGAATTTCAGAGCCGCGGGACCCTTGTACGCGCATTCTATTACACCGCGATTATCGAGGATCAGGAATATTCGTCGATCCGTCCGCTGATCGATTGGCTCGACTACAATGGTTACACCGTCGTTACCAAGGCGACCAAGGAATTCATCGACGCCAGCGGCCGCCGCAAGGTCAAGGGCAACATGGACATCGAGCTCGCGGTCGATGCGATGGAGCTCGCCGAACACGTCGATCAGATCGTGCTGTTTTCCGGTGACGGCGATTTCCGTTCGTTGGTCGAGGCGGTGCAGCGCCGCGGCGTCCGGGTCACCGTGATCTCGACTATAGCAAGCCAGCCACCGATGATCGCCGACGAGCTGCGGCGTCAGGCCGATGTCTTCACTGATCTCGTGGAACTGCAATCCAAGCTTGGCCGCGACCCGTCCGAGCGTCCCGCTCCGCGCGAGCCGCGTCATCACGCGCCCCAATTCCTGCAGCGCGCCACCACCACGGCGCCGAGAGGCGGTGACGACGATTTCGACGACTGAGAACGACCGGTCGGCGAAGCCCCTCGCCGTGGCAGCCCTCCCCTATTCTGAGCCTGATCGGAATTGCCCGCTCTGTCCAAGACTGGTCATCTTCCGCGAGGAAGCGCGCGTCCGCGAACCGACCTGGTTCAATTCACCGGTACCCTCGTTCGGCGATCCGACGGCACGCCTGCTGATCGTCGGCCTTGCGCCGGGCATGCAGGGCGCCAACCGGACCGGCCGCCCGTTCACCGGCGATTACGCCGGCGACCTGCTCTATGCCACCTTGCTGGAATATGGCTTTGCCAAAGGCGTCTATCAGGCGCGACCCGATGACGGGCTGACCTTGGTCGATTGCCGGATCGCCAACGCGGTCAGCTGCGTGCCGCCGCAGAACAAGCCGTTACCGGTCGAGATCAACACCTGCCGGCGTTACCTTGCCGCAAAGATCGAGACCATGCAGAACCTGCGCGCGATCGTCGTGCTCGGCCGCGTGGCCCATGATACGACGCTGAAGGTGCTGGGCTTGCGGGCGGCGGGAGCGCCGTTCGCCCATGGAGCGATACATCGCGCCGGCGCGCTAAAACTCTACGACAGCTATCATTGCTCGCGCTACAACACGAATACGGGCGTGCTGACGCCTGATATGTTCCGTAGCGTGTTCGCGGCCGTGCGGGCCGACCTCGGTGAACGGTCGACCGGCTCCTAGGCCGGATTATCTTTCAGCCATTGCAGCACGTCGCCAGCGTTCCGATCCGGCGGGAATACGGGATAGAACACGTGCGCTATGCGGCCATTGTCGATGATCAGCGCGAGCCGCTTGATCAGCGTCAGGCCCGCAACCTCCATGACGGGCAGCTTGAGCGCGCGCGTCAGCGCCAGTTTTTCATCCGACAAAACCGGGAACGGCAGATGCAGCCGGGATGCCATCTCGGTCTGGTAGGCGTTGCTCTGGGTCGACAGGCCGAACACGTGCGACGCGCCCGCCGCCTTCAGTTCCGCGAACAGGTCGCGGAAGGCGCAGGTCTGCGGCGTGCAGCCCCGCGCGCCCGGAATCATGTCCCAGTCATCGACCAGGGCGATCTTGCCGGGCTCGCCAGTGCGTGGATAGGCAAACACCACGGTGCGGCCGGGCAGCGAGGCCAACGTCACCGAACTGTCGTCGGTAGCCACCAGCCCGATCGGCGGCAGCTCCATACCAACCAGATGCTTGGCAGCACCGTCATCTGTCGGCGCCGGAATCTTGCTCCAGTCGACGTCAAACAAGTTTGGTTGGGGCATGTTTGTTTTCCTTAAGAAAGCGAATGGCGAATAGCGAGTGGTGAATAGGGATGGAAGGGTTTCCCTTGCTCTCTTCCCCATTCGCTATTCGCTATTCGCTACTCCCTATTCGCCTGCTTCACCCCCGCGCCCGCATCAAGCGACCCTTCTCACGGCCCCAGTCGCGCTTCTTTTCACTCTCGCGCTTATCGTGCAGTTTCTTGCCCTTGGCGACTGCCAGCAACAACTTGGCGCGGCCGCGCTCGTTGAAATAAAGCTTTAGCGGGATCAGCGTCATGCCATCGCGATCGACCGCGCCCATCAATTTGTTGATCTGCTTCTTGTGCAGCAACAGCTTGCGCGGCCGTTTCGGCTCGTGGTTGAAGCGGTTGGCCTGCAGATATTCCGGGATATTGGCGTTGATCAGCCAGATCTCGCCGTCCTTGGTATCGGCATAGGATTCCGCGATCGTGGTCTTGCCGTTGCGGATCGACTTGACCTCGGTGCCGGTCAGCGCGATGCCCGCTTCCACCGTGTCCTCGATCGCGTAGTTGAACCGCGCTTTGCGATTTTCCGCGACAACCTTGATCGGACGTTCGTTCTTGTCGGCCACATTATGCTTTCTTGAGCAGATCTCGGATCTCGGTCAGCAATTCTTCCTCACGGGTCGGCTTCGGCGGCTCCGCGGCCTTCGCTTCTTCCTTGCGTTTGAGCATGCTCATGGAGCGAATGACGATGAACAGCACGAAGGCGACGATCAGGAAATTGATCACCAGAGTAAGGAAATTGCCATAGGCCAGCACCGCGCCCTGCTTCTTCGCATCGACCAGATTGGTCGCCGTGACGTTCTTGGACAATCCAGCGAAATAGTTGGAGAAGTCGAGGCCGCCAGAGATCGATCCGACGATCGGCATGATGATGTCGCCGACTAGCGACGTGACAATCGCGCCGAAGGCGGCGCCGATGATGACGGCGACGGCGAGATCGACCACGTTGCCCTTCATCGCAAAATCGCGGAATTCCTTGAGCATGTGAGACCCCTTCTGTTCGGTTTCACGGGCGCGGAGTATTCACCGCTGCGGCGAACGCTTAGGCGATCAGTTGATCAGCCCGGCGTGCACCATTGCGCTGCGCACCGCTGCGCGCGTGGACTCCGACACCGGCACCATCGGCAGGCGGAGCTTCTCATCCATCTTGCCGAGCAACGACAGCGCGTATTTCACCGGGGCCGGATTGGACTCGATGAACAGATTGGTATGTAGCGGCATCAGCTTGTCGTGCAGTTTGAGGGCCGCCTTGACGTCGCCCTTCTGCCAGGCGGCATGAAATTCGGCACATAGCCGCGGCGCGACATTGGCGGTGACGGAAATGCAGCCATGTCCGCCGTGCGCCATGTAACCGAGCACGGTGGCATCCTCGCCGGATAACTGGTTGAATTCCTCGCCCATCGCAGCGCGTTGCTGGGATACCCGCACCATGCTCGCGGTCGCGTCCTTGACGCCGGCGATGTTCTTCAGCTCGAACAATCGCTTCATGGTGTCCACGCTCATGTCGATCACCGAACGCGGCGGAATGTTGTAGATGATGATCGGGATTGCGATCGCATCGTTGATCGCCTTGAAATGCTGATACAGGCCCTCCTGGGTCGGCTTGTTGTAGTAGGGCGTCACCACCAGGACGGCGGTGGCACCCGCCTTTTCCGCGTGCTGCGCCAGTTCGATCGCTTCCTTGGTCGAATTGGAGCCGGCGCCGGCAATCACGGGAACGCGGCCCTTGGCCTCGCCAATGCACCATTCGACCACCCGCCTGTGTTCCTCGTGGCTTACGGTCGGGCTTTCGCCCGTGGTGCCAACCGGAACCAGCCCGTGGGTACCCTCTGCGATCTGCCAGTTGACCAGCGAGCGAAATGCCGTTTCGTCGAGCGAGCCGTTTTTGAATGGCGTGACCAGGGCGGTGAATGAGCCCCGAAAATTCGTCTTGGTTGCCATGGACTTCCTCCGACCGCTTCGCATGCTGTCTAAGCTGACGATAACACTGATTCATATCGGGTCTGGCGGACCTGTGAAAGACCTCCCCTGCGAACCGGGGCTGCCGCCGGGTTCCCGGCCGCGATTTTGCCGCTGTCGGGGCGCAGACACCAAAAATGTCCGCGTAATTAGTATTTTGTCCACGTATTCAATCAAATAGACCTAGAGCTGGACTTGTCGATGATTCGCCGCGAAGGAATGCCGTGACCCAGTCCGCCCGCGCAGCCACCTTGCGATCGACTGCCTTGTCGCTGGGCCTGTCGCTGGCTTTGTCGCTCAGCATGGCGATAGCCACCGGATTACCGGTTTCGGCTCAAACACCGGACACGAGCGACGCGTCCAAGACTGCCGCGGCGAAGCCTAAAGCGGCCAAGCCCGGGTCCAAGTCTAACACCACGTCTGAGACGAAGTCTGAGACCAAGTCCGCGGCGAAGCCTCAAGCCAGCAAGAAACCTCAGACTGCCAAATCGGAAACGGCCAAGCCGCAAGCCGGCAAGAAGCTCGAGGGTGCAAAGTCCCAGGCCGCCAAATCGGAAGATCATAAGGCGAAAGAGAGCAAGCAAACATCGGATAAGCCGAAAGCCGCCAAATCAGAGGTTTCGGCGCCGAAAGCACGGGCCGTCGCGCACAGCACCAGCACCTCAGCTCCGAAGGCTAAAACCGAAGGAAGGACTGAGGGTAAGACCGAGGGAAAGACCGGCGCGAAAACCGTCAGCAAGAATAGCGCGCCGCCAGCGATTGCGCCTGCCGGGATCGAAGCCGCAAGCCGCAAACATGCAACGCTGCCGCCTCTCCCCGCGCGCAAGCCGGCGGTCCCGGCGGCGATGGCCACGACTTCATCGACGCCGCAGGCCGATGCCGAAGCGGTCAAAAACGTCATCGAGCTGGTGCGCAAGCATCGGCCGGACGATGCAACGCAAGCTGAGGCTGCTATATCGGATCCGGTGGCGAAGAAGCTGGCGGAATGGATCATTCTGCGCAGCGAAGACAATGGCGCGTCGGTGGAGCGCTATCGCGCCTTCATTACCGCCAATCCGAGCTGGCCTTCGCAGACCTTCCTGCGCCGGCGCCTGGAGGCGGCGCTGTGGGACGACCACCGCGACGATGCCACCGCGTCGTCGTGGTTCGAGAACGAGTCACCGCTTTCGGCCAAGGGCAAATTCGCTCTGGCGCGGGTGCTGATCGGCCGCGGCGAGCGGGCCAATGCCGAACGCCTCGTGCGCGATGCCTGGCGCAATGATGGAATGTCCGAAGTCACGGAAAACGCCGCGCTCGACCTGTTCGGCGCGCTGCTGACGCCGGGCGACCAAAAAGCCAGGATGGATTTCTTCCTGTATGACACGGAAGAGGATGCAGCCGCACTGCGCGCGGCCAAGCGACTCGGCAGTGACGAAGTGGTGCTGGCGAAGGCACGCATCGCCTCCGTCCGCAAATCCTCCAATGCCAAGGCGCTGCTCGAGGCAGTTCCACACGAGTTACATGGGGACGCCGGCTACATCTTCAACAAGATCCAGTTGCTCCGCCGCGAAGAGAAATTCGCGGAAGCGGCCCAGCTGATGATGAGCGCGCCGCGGGACCCGAACCGGCTCTACAACGTCGACCAATGGTGGATCGAGCGGCGACTGCTGGCGCGCAAGATGCTCGACATCGGCGAGAACCGCACCGCCTATCTGATCGCGCGCGACGCCGCCCTGCCCACCCGCGATATCTACAAGACAGAGCAGGAGTTCACAGCGGGCTGGATCGCGTTGCGCTTCCTGGCCGATCCCGCGACTGCTGCTCAGCATTTTGCCCGCATCGGTGTCGGCAGCGTCAACCCGACGACGCTGGCGCGCGCTGGCTATTGGCAGGGCAGAGCCGCGGAAGCCGCCGGCCATTCGCAGGAAGCCCGCGCTGATTATACCGCAGCCGCCGAACAATCGACCAGCTATTACGGCCAATTGGCACGCGCGAAGCTCGGCCTGCCCCAGATCGAGTTGAACGGCCCGCCCGCCGCGCGCGGACATGGCATCGAACGGCTGGAGATCGTGCGGGCGGTGCAACTGCTGTACGCGCTGGGCGAGCGCGAGATCGCGATCCCGATCTTTGCGGACATGGGCGACAACGGCGATGCTGATGCGCTGGTGGGACTTGGCGAGCTCGCCTCGCGCTACGGCGACGCACGCGGCATGTTGCTAATGGGCAAGGCTGCGCTCAATCGCGGGCTGCCCTTCGACTTCTATGCCTATCCGGTCAGCGGAATCCCGCCGTTCAGATCGATTGGACCTGAGGTCGAGCAAAGCGTCATCTTCGCCATCGCCCGGCAGGAAAGCGCCTTCAATCCTGCAGTGGTTTCGCCGGCCCAGGCCTATGGGTTGATGCAGGTCACTCCGGACGCGGGCCGTTATGTCTGCAAGAAATACAGCGTCAATTTCGATCTCGGCCGGATGAAGAACGATCCGGTCTACAATGCGGCGCTGGGCGCTGCCGAGCTAGGCGGACTGCTCGAGGACTATCGCGGCTCCTACATCATGACGTTCGCCGCCTACAATGCCGGGCGTGGCAGCGTCAAGAAATGGATCGATCGCTACGGCGATCCACGCGATCCCAGGGTCGACGCGGTCGACTGGGTCGAACAAATTCCGTTCTCCGAGACTCGCAACTACGTAGAGCGGATCATGGAGAATTTGCAGGTTTATCGCGCACGGTTCGGCGGTGGAAACCGGCTTCAGATCCAGGCTGATTTGCATCGCGGCGCGATCGAGTAGCGCAACTGAGCTTCGGTACTATTGACAAGGCAGCTGCCGACGCCATTGTTGCAACGTGGGCTAAACAGACCCGCGCGCCGGATGGCGCGCTATTTAGAAATGAAGGTCGTGAGTGACGAAGCGTTCTCGCCCGTCTGTCAGTACCAGACACCAGCAGCCGCAGGCGATCGAACGCGCTGCCCTTGCGTTGCGAACGGGACAGCTCGCCGACGCAGAACAGCTCGCCACTGAAGTCCTGAAACGTGACCGGATGAATACCCCGGCCATAAGAATATTGGCTGGAGCCCTGCTCGCTCAGAATCGGGGTGGAGAAGCGATCGCCCCCCTTCAAGAGGCATCACACCGCGATAGCGACCCCGGCATTGAAATCCTCCTGGGGGCGGCGCTGGGCAACGCCGGACGCCATGCCGAAGCGATTGAACAATTGCGCCGTACTGCGGCACGACGCCCGCCAGTTCTGCCAGCCTTCCAGGAGCTCGCTGGCCAGCTCGTCAAGACCGGGCGCCTTGACGAAGCCATCGCCACTATCCAAAGCGGACTGGAATTGGCGCCTGAGGCCATTGATCTGCAATTAGACCTTGCTCGTCTGCACCTACAGCAAAACGATCGCCGCAATGCGCGTTCGATGCTTTTGAAGGCTCGCGATGCAGCGCCGGATCGCCGCGAAATATTGATAGAACTGGGGCGCGTTCTGCTGCTGGACGGCGACTATGCGGAGGCCGCCGACGCTTACCGTCATGCGCTCGCGTATTTTCCTGACGATGCCCTTACACGCGCCGATCTTGCCGCATGTTTTTTTGAAATGGGCGATCGAAGCGCCGGCGAGGCCAGCCTGCGCTCGGCGTTTCGCAGCGGACCTCACATGCTCGGTCGGAGCATCCATGCGCTCGTCGCTTCATCACACGGCCGTTTCTTCTTCCGCCCGAGCGCGGTTCTCAAATTTCTGCAAGGCTGAAGCTTTTGGCTCGACCGTAGTTCCCGATCTGGCGCGCTTCTACATGCGAGAACGATAACGATTTGCGCCGGCTCTGCAGGTGCCGCGCCCGAGCCACTAAACCCGGAACTTTCGTCGGTACAGTCCACGCTCGCGATTGATCGCCTTGGTCAGTTCGTGAACTCGTTGCGTATCCTCCGCGGTAAACGGCGCCGTTTGCGCGACCCAGCTTTCACGTTTCACCGGCAGGCACTGCGCAATCGGCGTCCCCATCGGCAGTACGCCGCTGAAATTTATATCGTGCCAGTGCGCTGGGAAGTGAATCCAGCTGTCGCGAAAACTGTCGCAATCGACCATTCCGCTCAATGTGGTGAATGGCAGATCGAAACGATTGAGAGGATGTGTGAACAGCAAAGAATACCCTTGTGGAGCTTCAATGCTCCACAGGTTGTGAAACTTGATCAGGAATCGATCTGGCTCAAACAGCGGCGTGCCCAGGACCTGGCTCACGTCGTGAAATCCGATCGGCGAACGCGGAAACTCCATCGACCCGCCGGGCGGAATATCGTTGTCCCAGGTGATTGAGCCGTTCTCGATTTTCAAATCGCAGATCAGCGGAATCAAAAATCCTGACGTCATCGCATCGACGAACGGTGGACAGCGCTTGATCGTATCCTCTTCGCGCATATTGACCGCGTTGAAAGCCTGTGTCGGCATGGCCTTGAGCCAGCCCGGAAGACCCAATGTTGCTGGGATCGGCGGCGGCAGTTTTCCATCCAGTTCAGCAGGGCAGCGGAACTTGAGCGTTAGCTTCTCGGTGTTGTCGGACATGTTTGATCTTGACTGATTCACCCGTTCCGGAGCGCTACCTTCAGCATGCTCCTAGATTATCTGGAAGGTAGCAGATTTGGCGCATTTTATATCGGTTTTCTCATGGTCATTTCGGCCCGGCAACGCTTACAAGAACACCGCGAGGAAGGGCGATCGATTCGTTTTCTATAACCCTTGCGACCGCGGCACGCAGGTAGCCGCCGTTCATTGCGCCGGTGTGCAAAAGAATGCCTCAGTAGCTCCCCCGCCGCGGGCACCCCTTCACCTTCGATCAGATGATAAGGGTTTGGAATTGCGTTGCGCGCGCCAGCTAAGAATACAAAACACCGCCATCAGATTGCGAGACTCAGCGGCGCCAGCGGGCATCCTCGTCCAGGCCGCTATGACCGTCTTCGCCAGGCCGATGGGGCTCGTGTTCGCGCGTTGGTAGGAAAATCCGTCGTGCCCTGAACGAGGTGAAACAGGACCTCTGCAATCATCGAAACGCGTGTGGGTGGCAGCGAAGTGACCGCTGAGAATGTCAGCTTCTTGCGCGCTCGCTCCAGATCAATTCTTCGATAAACGGGCGCGACCGAGCCGCATCTCAAATCCTGTCCGGGTCGAACCAGTTGTCGAAAAGATCAACAACCTGCAGGAATCAGTCTTCCGTAAGCTGCAAGAATCAGTCTTTGGTAAGAAAGAGTCTCCATTCCGGCGCTTCAACGTAGGGTGGCTGGAGATTGATCATCCCGAAGGCTACCCCACCCCTTAGTTTTCAACCAAATCCGCGGTGAGATCCAAGGGCAGCACAAACGAGGTAGCGACGTGAGGTTTATTGGAGCTCCATTAGCGGCGACCGGCGTGCTTGCGGTCTCTTGCTCATCAGCATTCGCCATCGAGCAGTATAGGTATCCGGAAAATAAGCCGGGGATTTTTATTGGTTCAAGCGCGGGCGTTCCTGGGCCCGGCATTTACATGTTTAATCAGGTGTTCACTTTTCAGGGAAACCTGGCTGGACCCGGCGTAAACAGCGTACTCGGCGGTAACACCAAGGTCGGCGCCGAGAGCGCCGTTGACATACAAGGCTTCCTGTTTGTTCCGGGTTGGACCTTCCTTGGTGCAACGTATGATGCTGTCCTCGTGCAGTCCTTCATGATGGGAAGTCTGGGTGATTCCGTCCATTTTGGAGTGCCCACTCCAGGAATTCAAGCAGCCGGCGTCCATAACACCTTCTTCATTCCGGGCGAGTTAAGCTGGAAGCTTGGCGATAGTGGTTTCGTCGTTAAAACAGGCCTCGGCATCTTTGCGCCCGACGGCACTGTGACCGGAGTCAATGGCACGGGTAACATCGGAAGTCCGTATTGGACCTTCGAACCCGAATTGATCGTGTCGTATCTGAAGGACGGCTGGAACCTGAGCGCCGCATTTTACGAGGAACTCAATACAAAAAATTCGATTTCGCAATATACTACAGGTGACATTCTCCACGCTGATTTCACCGTCACCAAGACGATCGACAAGTGGACGTTTGGACCCGTCGCCTACTACTACGGACAAGTTACCAACGACTCGTGCGGTGTCGGCTGTCTTTACAGAACGGGAACGTTGGGGAATCCACAAAAATTCAACATCTGGGCGGTTGGTGGTCTGGTCGGATACAATTTCGGGCCCGCGCAGTTATCGGTATGGGCAACACAGGAAATTTCAGCCAAGGCTTCCAATCCGGCGGCTGTCGTGGCGACCGGGGCAGACCTTTCTCTGGTACCGCAGGGCATGACGGTGCTTGCAACACTTAGCTATCGTCTTTGGGGACCTGAAAAGACGGCCCAGCCTTCAATGTACCACAAATAGCAATTCGCTCGCAGTACCAACTCCTGTTCGACCGAGGCTTACCTGGCTCTCGGTAAGCGAGTTTTTTACGGCACCGTTCCAGATATCGATGGGTGCGGATCGATCGTAAGATCGTCGCTCTCAAGCCGCTGGTTTTGGGTGATTGCCATCGATAGGGCCCAGGGAAGAAGCGGTCGATCTAGCGGTCGGATGACCATCGACGATGCTGGTCAGGGCGTGCGTGAGATGGGCAAGCGATTCGGTGTCCTTGAGCTCAAAGCGGCAAACACCGCCCGGTGTTGGCACCATCGTCGGATCCGGCAGAGCGCGCTCCTGCAACTAAGTTGATGCCACGATCGATCGTTTAACCGTATGTTGTCGAGTTCGACGCGCGGTCGTCGACGAAAGCAAGTCAGTGCTGCCGCAAGAGAGCGCGTAGCGAACGGCGTCACTTCGCGAGCTTGATATTTTGGTTTTATAGCGACCTTGGGCAGCCGCCCTAGCAGGTTGTTGAAAAAGGTGCCCGCCACAGCAAAGACCGTGATTCATGGGCTCCGCTGAGATTTGGAGATGGTGTTTGCGCCGAGGCTATCGATGAGGAGCTATTCAATCGAGCCCAGGAAGCTCACCGCGAAAGTCTGGCCTCTTGGCGTGGCCGCAAGGAGCCCCTAATCACGAGCCTTTTTACGGAAGCCCTACCCGCGCTTATTGCGGAGTCCCTTAAAGCTTCCCAGCAGCGGGAACGCCAAAGCCGTGCCTGCTCAACACCTGCCGGAGCAGCTTGGTTGTTATAGGAGCGGATGATCTCACGGAAGCTAAAAGGATTTGTTTTTCAAATTGATTACGGCGCTTGAGTTGGAAAAGAGGGTCGCTCCAAGCGAGCGCGAGAAGGTGATAATTCAAAACCCTTGTCGGGGAAGTGTTTGACCCGGGCGTTTACGACGTCCGCCTTTTCTATCTCACTGGCCTTGAAACTTGCTGTGTCCGAACTCTGCTCCCACAGGCAAGGCAAACGCACGTATACGATGCCAAGATCCAGCCAGATATTCGAGATTAGTCTCTTTCGGGGCTCGATCCACATCGTCTTTCCGGCGAGGGATTAAGATAAGCAATCGACCTGGACTACAAAAAAAACCCGGCGGTTTCCCGCCGGGGTTGGTTCTGATCAAGCGATCAGGATTTAGAAGTTGCGTTGTGCGCGGAGCAGAACCTGATAGGTGTTCTGGTCTGCGAGCTGATACTGACCGGTACCATAGGAGCCGGTGGCGTTCACAGTACCCACGTTGTTCTGGTCCAGATGCGAGTAGATGAACTCACTCGAGAAGGTCAGGTTCTTGACCGGAGTCCAGCGCGTAACGGTACCGAGCTGCGCCACACTGTAGTTCGGGTTGCAAGACGAAACTCCAAAGCCGGTCGCTGGATTGAATGCGTTGGCCGTCAGGAAGTTTCCGCAGAACACGGTCCTCGCGCCCGAACCATAATCGACGGAAGCGTAGGCGCCGTAGATCGAGGTGCTCCAGTAGGGATCCCAATTATGGTTGAACGCACCGCGCATACCCCACGTGCTGACCAACTGGAGTTGACCGCCCGTAATGGCATTAGGCGAATTGAACACGGCGTCGGGAGCTACACCGATGCCAAACTTTCCGAGCGAGGGGCCGCCAGCGAATAGGCTAGTGCCACCTGAAAAGCTCGACCAAGCCCCGGTTTGAGATGCCAGGTCCTGAATGTTGTAACGGGTTGCGCCATTGGTGTAGACGCCGCTGACGTTGATCGTGTCGCCAACTCCGGTCGGGATGTTGTTGAGCGTGAGCGCACCCTGAACAGCAAATCCCCATTTGTCGTCGGGATGTCCCTGCGGAATGTTGTTGAGTACCCCGCCCGCCCCCGAACAGTTGGCGGTAGTCCCCGCTCCGCCGCTGTTGCTGTTGCAGTAGTAGGCGACATTGTTGTCATGCGCCGCTACCGAGAACTGGGCCATACCCCAAGCCTGCGTGACCTGGATGTTGCCGACGATATCCGGGGCAGCCGTTCCGGCGTAGTCGTTGTTGCCAGTTCCGGAGGTGGCGATGTTCGAACCGAACCCACCGTAGTTCAAGATACCAGCCTGATAGTAAATGGTCGGATCCTGGACACTGACGGTGCCCGAAACGCCGTTGCCGAACTGAGCGGTATAGGTGAACTGGCTGACACCGGTAAACGCGCCGCCGCCGCCGACGAGGCCGTCATAGTTGTTGCCCGGATACATGGCCCAGGGAGCGCTGAACGCCGAGAGGGCCTTACCGATCGTGAACCCGGCGAACTGCATGTAGGCATAGTTGACGCCGACGGTGCCGTATGAGTTGAGACCCTGAGACCCGTTGAAGGCCTGGACAAGAGCGCTCGTGCCGCCGCCCTGACCAACCAGGCCGTAGCTGCTTCCCAAGCCATTGTTGGGATTGGCGGTATAGTTGTCATCGGTCCACTGGAATACCGCATCGAAGAATGTGCGGACCACACCGTATTCAGTCGCGGTGCGCGTATCGATGTTGAGGTCTTCGCGGGAGCGCCATTCGAAGGCGTTCGTGAAACGGTCACCGAAGCCACCCGGCTGGTTGTTGGCGGTCTGCATGTTTCCGCTGCCGATACTGTTGGCATTCACGTACATGTCAACGCGCAGATAGCCGCCGAGCTTGATGCAGGTGTCCGTGCCAGGGATGTAGTAGAACCCAGCACCGTACAGGGAGCAAATCCTCACGTATTCGACCGCTTTGGCCTTCACGGGAAGATCGGCTGCCTGTGCCCCGCTCATGGCGACCAGACCCGCCGCTGAGCCGAGGATTAGGCTCTTAACCATCTTCATTGTAACCTCCAAGTTGCTTTTGTACAAAACGGCGTACAAAATGTGAGAAAGAGCTTCCGAAAAACCGTTGGAAATCAACGTTCCTTCGACCCGATTGTGGACTTAAGCGAACCACCTAGAACGGGACGACCTCGGGATGCCCCCCTCCGTCGCAACATCACAATTACCGAGGACTTCTGCACACGCAACAAAGGAACCGCTTTGCAAGGCCTGGGCTCGTCTGTTTTTGGATGGGTGTTGCACAAATAACACGTGGATGTGATTGCCCCTCATCCGCAAGTCATTGTTTTATATTATAATTCTTAATTGGCGCAATTCCGGGTGAAGATCGTCGCGCGACAAGTTCCGCTGCCGGTTTTTCCCTTGCGCGCGGATTTACGCCGAATCGATTCTCGTCTCACAAGCGACTCAAACAGACCGCATGCCCCTCCGCACGACGCGGCGAGATCGCAGAAACCCTTCGGCCCAAAGCAGATATTGCGCGATAAGCCGGTCGACGGCTTTGCAGTTGATGCGTAGACCGCAGGCAGAGGAAATTGCCGGTCGCCGCGCCAGCGAATCCATCTGCACTTGAGCAGCCCAACCAGACTCTATATGGCATATTGCCTGCTAGAGAGCGGTCCGGAGCGTGGAGTCTGAATAGGCCAGGAGCCTCAGCCTCAAATCTGCCGCTTGCGGCACGGCGCCGCGTCGGGCATATCGGCCTTGCCGGAGACGTGGCCGAGTGGCTGAAGGCGGCGGTTTGCTAAACCGTTATAGGGTTGTAAAGCCCTATCGAGGGTTCGAATCCCTCCGTCTCCGCCAGAACTTTCCGAAAAGCATTGTGATTTCTAGACAATTCGAGAGAGAAAATCGCTCGGCTCTATCATGAGCCCCAACAAAGAAGTGCCTTGTCGCGCCCCATGAAGCTGCGTGGTGTCTTGAAGTAATCGAAGAGTTGTTCGAGCACTTCGATGTCGATCCAGCGATGGCCGCGGCCAAGAAGGCTGCGCTTGATGCGAAGTCGGCGGCCGGCGGAAAGCCGCCGTCGAAAAAATAGAGGCGGCCTATTGGCGAAGGCAATTCGAGCTAACCAGGAATTCTTCGACCTCCTCGTCGGCGACATCTTCGCACGTCTCCACAGACATTTCCCCGAGCCAACCGACATCTACGCCAGCGGGATCTGGTACAACGATGAGTTCGAAAAATCCGAATTCTTTGATGACGGTGCTGATCGCGTCATGAAGCTTTATGCTCACACGGTTCAATGGCTGTCGGACGAGGGCTTTCTCCGTTTCAGCCAAGTGACCGGAGAGAACAGCGATGGTGACGAAGGCTTCTTGAATTGCGTTCTGACGTCCCAAGGACTAGCAGCTTTGCGCAAGACGCCCGCTTCTCTCGTTGGCCCCGGAGAAACGCTCGGCGATAAGATAGAAGCGGCCGCCAAAGACATTGGATCCGATGCGGCAAAGGCAACCATGAAGCAACTGGTCGGCGTAGCCCTCGGCTGGATCGCTCGAAGCGTAACCTGAATCCAGCCAACGGCACAGAAGAAAGGCTGGGATGAGCGGAATGAGATGGCGCCCACTCACACTCGCTCACCACGCCGCAGTTGTATCGACAATTGCGATCATCCTTTCGGGTGGCAGCTTGATCTATACGAAGCGGGATTAATCTATGATCTCAGCGCTGCGAAAGAAGAACGCGAGCTACAAAATAAAGAGCCCGCAATCGATATCCAAATACGTCCGCTCGGCGCCTCGGCGGCCTCTTTGGTGATTTCGATAATCAATCGCGCCGACTTCAACATTGCTCCACAGAGCATCGAAGTCGAAAACTCGCTCGAGGCGGGAACGCTCTACGCGATCGACCTCGCGGTATTCCCGGCGAGACTAAAGAGCACTCGTCAAGCTACAAACCATCCGCCCACCCATTCAGTGGGCGCTCATCCAGGCCCTCGCCTCGCGCTGGGCCGTGGCGATCTCGACCTCTGACATCATCTCGGCAATCTCGCGACGCATGGAAATGGCATCGGTGCGGCCCTTCAAGGCTGCGAGATTGAACCATTTATGCGCGGCGACGAGATTGACCACGCCGGAACGGCCGCTGGCCCAATAAAGCCCCCGCTCGAACAGCACATCGGGGATTGCATTTGCTTCCACCGGCGTTGCCGCGTCCTGATCGATGTGTCCCTGAAACATCCCTCGTCTCCTTTTGTCTTTGCGCCGTCCCGTCGCCGAGCGCGGCCCCTGCCCACTGTCGAAGCGTCCGTTCACGCCGTTTACCGGCTTGTCGGGATCACCATGACCGATCAAATTTGAAGGGCAGTTTAAATATCGCGATAAATCGAAGGTGAACGGAACTGCCGCGCCGACCCTCGCCGGATCGCATAAGTGCCCGTTTGACCGGCACTTTCTTCCGATTGCAGGATTCGGTTTACCTTCCGGTTTCGGCAGACAATAACCATTGCGACGATCGCGATTGCACACGTTCGCTGCCCTGCACTGCGGCAGGCCTCGGTTTTGCTGATGTGGAAAGGTGAAGTGCCAGACCCAAACCCTGGCGGGGAACGAGGGCGTCGGCGAACACGTCAGGACCAGATTTCACTCAGGGCTTTGAGCCCGATGAAATTGCGGACCTAAGGCTCCGCACCGAACGAAGAAAACTTGTTTCTTCTGCCGGACCCCTGTTCGAAAGAGCGAACTCCTCGAAAGGTGATCCAGCCGTTTGACCTGATGTCTCGCCGACACCCTCTTTCGTCGACCAGAGCCACCGGATCGAATCCGCTTTCAGAGAAGCAGCACGTCCTAGGGGCTCGTGTGACGTGCCGGCATCAAGTCGCCGGCAATCCTAAGCGAAAGTTACTTCTTCTTGGCGACCTTGCGGGTCTTCTTCGCAGTCTTCTTCACTGCGCTCTTCGCCTTCTTCGCCTTCTTCGCTTTCTTGGCCATGTTGCCCTCCTAATAAGTGAGATGGCTTTATCGCTGCGTGCACTCGGGAATCGAAATGCACTACCTCCCGAATACACCAACACGTCGGAAAAAACAGTGTCCGGCTTAAGGAAGTGTTGACATGCCGATGCGAGAGCGCGTGACGCATGGCGCTCGCCGACAAGGTGATCCACTCGCGCATCGTGTGCGAAAATGTCGTGGCCACGCCTGCCAATATCCATGGAAACCCCTTCGCTGCAGGCATTTCCGCAACTCCTTCATCGAACGATATCGGCACGATCAAGCTGTTACAGGCAGCAAGCGACGAGCTAGGTGCGTTGCGCAAACTCTGAGTCGCAATTTTTGGCAATGAAAAAATTTTCGCGTCCCGCCAGCATGGCGCCCCATCGGCACTCGCCAAAACCGGCTTGTTGCGCGAATCGCGGCAGCCGATTCGTCAGACGATCTTTGAGCGAGATGATGGATTGCCGTTCGATGCAGACGCCGTCACGCATGCGGCACGCCGATCGTCACCGCTCCGGCGACTTCGACCGGGAAGATCGCGCGATGTTCAGATGCCGAGTTTCGATTTCAGGAGATCGTTCACGGCCTGCGGGTTGGCCTTGCCGCCGGACGACTTCATCACCTGACCGACAAACCATCCCATCAGCTGCGGCTTGGCACGCGCCTGCGCGACCTTGTCGGGATTGGCGGCAATGATGTCATCGACCACCTTCTCGATCGCGGCAAGATCGGTGACCTGCTTCATGCCGCGCGCTTCCACCAGCGCACGGGGATCGCCGCCTTCCTGCCAGACGATCTCAAACAGATCCTTGGCGATCTTGCCCGAAATGGTGCCCTCGCCGATCAGGTCGACGATCGCGCCGAGCTGCGCCGCCGAGACCGGCGAGCCCGTAATGTCCTGGCCTTCCTTGTTGAGACGGCCAAACAGCTCGTTGATCACCCAGTTGGCGGCGAGCTTGCCGTCACGAGTTCCGGTTAGCCAGGCCGGCCAGCAGGGATTCATAAAACTCCGCGCTCACGCGTTCGGCGACCAGCACGCTGGCGTCGTACAGCGACAGGCCGTATTCGGCGATGAAGCGCGCCTTTTTCTGGTCCGGCAGTTCCGGCAGCGCAGCTTTCAGTTCGGCGACATAGGCTTCGCTGAATTCCAGCGGCAGCAGATCGGGATCCGGGAAATAGCGATAGTCGTGCGCCTCTTCCTTGGAGCGCATCGAGCGCGTCTCGCCGATGCCGGGATCGTAAAGCCGGGTCTCCTGGTCGATCGTGCCGCCATCCTCGAGGATATCGATCTGACGCCGCGCCTCATATTCGATGGCGTCACCGATGAAGCTGATCGAGTTCATGTTCTTGATCTCGCAGCGGGTGCCGAGCGCGGTTCCCGGCTTGCGCACGGAGACATTGACGTCGGCGCGGAGCGACCCCTTCTCCATGTCGCCATCGCAGGTGCCGAGATAGCGCAGAATCGAGCGCAGTTTCGTCACATAGGCCTTGGCCTGCTCGGAGGAGCGGATGTCCGGCTTGGAGACGATCTCCATCAAGGCAACGCCGGACCGGTTAAGATCCACGAACGACGAAGTCGGGTTCTGGTCATGCAGCGATTTGCCGGCATCCTGCTCCAGATGCAGCCGCTCGATACCGACGGTCACGCTCTCTCCGCCCACCAGTTCGATCGCGACCTCGCCCTCACCCACAATCGGCGACTTGTACTGGCTGATCTGATAGCCCTGCGGCAAATCCGGATAGAAATAATTCTTGCGGTCGAACACCGAGCGCAGGTTGATTTTCGCGTTGAGCCCAAGACCGCTGCGGACCGCCTGTTTGACGCATTGCTCGTTGATCACGGGCAGCATACCCGGCATCGCCGCATCGACCAGCGAGACGTGCGAATTTGGCTCCCCCCCAAATTCGGTCGAGGCGCCCGAAAACAACTTTGAATGTGACGTGACCTGAGCGTGAACCTCGAGCCCGATCACCATTTCCCAGTCGCCGGTTTGGCCCTTGATCAGGTTGGATTTGCTCATGCCCGCTCACCTCCGAGCAGCGCGGATGCGATCCGCTCCCATTCCGCTTCCAGGCTGTCGCTCGCAACCGGCTTTTGCGCCCGCTGGTACCAGTAAGCGGCATTGCCCAGGTCGCCTTCGACGCGATGCAGATAGGCATGGACCCAGGCGGCGTCCGCCGTCTCTTCATCCTGGACAATATTGTGCGCTTCGTCCCATTTTCCCTTGGCGGCCCACCACAGCGCGGCGAGCGGCGCGCCCATTTCCGGCGCCGGCGCGGCGGCTGAAAGGCTTGCTCTGAATTCGGCCACGTTCACCACCATCTCTCCGGCGTGAAACGGCCAGCCGCCTGCTCGATCACCTCGCCGAGCGTGAACAGCGTATCCTCATCGAACGGACGTCCGATCAGTTGCAGGCCGAGCGGCAAAGCTTGCCGGTCCTTGCCCGCGGGCACCGCGATGCCTGGTAATCCCGCCATGTTCACGGTCACCGTGAAGATGTCGTTGAGATACATCTCGATGGGATCGGCGCCCATTTCGCCGATGCCGAACGCCGACGATGGCGTCGCCGGCGTCAGGATAGCGGTTACGCCGCTGGCAAAACAGTCCTCGAAATCCTTCTTGATCAGCGTACGTACTTTCTGCGCACGCAGGTAGTAGGCGTCGTAATAGCCCGCCGAGAGCACATAGGTGCCGATCATGACGCGGCGGCGAACCTCGGCGCCAAATCCTTCGGCGCGGGTGTTCTCGTACATGTCGCTGATGGATTTGCCGGGGACGCGGAGGCCGTAGCGCACGCCGTCATAGCGCGCGAGGTTGGAGGAGGCTTCCGCCGGCGCGACGATATAATAGGCTGGCAAGGCGTATTTGGTGTGCGGCAGCGATACCTCGACCAGTTCGGCGCCGGCGGCCTTCAGCCAGTCGGCGCCCTCGCTCCAGAGCTTTTCGATTTCGCCGGACATGCCGTCGAGGCGATATTCTTTGGGTATGCCGATCTTCATGCCCTTGACGGACTTTCCGATCGACGCCTCGTAATCCGACACCGGGCGGTTGACCGACGTCGTATCCTTTGGATCGTGGCCGGCCATCGATCGCATCAGGATCGCGGCATCCCGCACCGAGCGCGCGATCGGACCTGCCTGATCGAGTGAGGACGCAAAAGCCACAATGCCCCAGCGCGAGCAGCGGCCATAGGTCGGCTTCATGCCGACGGTCGCGGTGAAGGCCGCGGGCTGGCGGATCGAACCGCCGGTGTCGGTCGCCGTCGCGCCCATGCACAATAGCGCCGCCACCGCCGAAGCCGATCCGCCGGATGAGCCGCCCGGCACCAGATGCGCGCCTTCTCCGCCTTGACGCCGCCACGGATTGACCACCGGGCCGAAGCACGAGGTCTCGTTCGACGAGCCCATCGCGAACTCGTCATTGTTGAGCTTGCCGAGCATCACGGCGCCGTCGCGCCAGAGCTGCGAGGTCACGGTCGATTCATAAGGCGGCACGAAATTGCCCAAAATCTTCGAGCAGGCGGTGGTTCGCACATCCTTGGTCGCGAACAGGTCCTTGATCCCCAGCGGAATGCCGCCAAGCGGTCCGCCCTCGCCCTTCGCGATCCTGGCATCCGCCGTGCGCGCCATGGCGCGAGCCTGGTCCGGCGTTTCCAGCACGAAGGCATTGAGCGCGCGCGCGGCCTCGATCGCCTTGAGATGGGCGTCGGTCAATTCAAGCGACGTAAAGGACTTGTTCGCCAGACCGGCTCGGGCCTCGGCGATCGTCAGCGATGTCAAATCGGTCATTTATCAACCGGGCTGCAGAAGAACGGAGATAGCGTCTTGTCGTTGGCCGGGTCGTTGCCAAAAAGCTTGTTTCTTGCCTTGTCAGCCGCCTTGAGGCAGTCGAACACCGCATCCATCGCCTTGGCGGGATCGGCAACCTTGCCCTCGCGCTCGATGGCATCGAGGTAATTCATGTAGGCCTGATAGGCCTTTTCATCGTCGCAGAGCAGACACATCGGACTTCCCGCTAAAACGTCACGTCTTATTCGACGACCTTGTTATTCAACGACTTTGGGCACCAGAAAGAAATGGCCCTGGGTCTCCGGCGCGTTCGCCACTACCTCGTCGGCGATCTCGCCGTCATTGACCACGTCGGGTCGCTTCTTCATCTCCATCGGGATCACCGAGGTCATCGGGGCGACGCCCTCGACATTGACTTCGCCCAGTTGCTCGACGAATGCCAGCATCGCGTTCAGTTCGCCCTGAAGATGAGGAATTTCGGCCTCAGTGACCGCAATTCGCGCAAGATGCGCGATACGGCGAACGGTGGCATCATCGATGGACATTATGTGGGCCTCAAACGGCGAAATTCATCCCGCCGTATAGCAGAGTGGCCTTTTGCGCCGCAACCGCGAGGAAAGCGCTAGCCCGCGAGACGGCTGAGCCGCGCCAACGCGCTGCCGGCAAATGCCCGCGTCAGCTCTGCCGCTGGCATTTCGCGGCCGAGCCGTATCGCCTGTCCGGCCCAGAGATTGGTGAAATCGACCTTGCCCAGTCTTTCGGCCGCTGCCTTCAGCGGGCCATGCGCGGTCGCGGCGTGAGGAAACGGCGGTGCATCCGCCGATATCGGCCCGATCTCGCGCATCGCGCGGTTGGCAACCCCGCGGGCCGGCCGGCCGGTCATGACATTGGTGATGACGGTGGAGTCGTCGCGCGCTTGCGCCAGCGCGATGCGCGCCAGCGGCGTTACCGTGGATTCCGGGCAGCGCAGATAGGCGCTGCCGATCTGCACGCCGGCCGCGCCCAGCGCAAAGGCCGCCGCGATGCCTCGGCCGTCGGCAATGCCGCCAGCCGCAACTACCGGAACCCGCACCGCATCGACCACCTGCGGCACCAGCGCAAAGGTGCCGGGTTGGCCGGCGATATCGTCTGTCAGGAACATGCCGCGATGGCCGCCGGCCTCGGCGCCCTGCGCAATGATAACGTCGGCGCCGTTCTCCTCAAGCCAGATCGCCTCTTTCACGATCGTCGCACATCCTATCACGATGCAGCCGGCTGCCTTGACCCGCTCGAGCAGCGCCTCGTCCGGCAGGCCAAAATGAAAGCTGACCACTTCCGGCCTCAACTCCTCGACCGCTTCACACATCGCGGCGTCGAACGGGGCGCGATTGGCGGCGTTGATCGGCGCCGCGGGGTCGACGCCCAATTCCTTGTAATAGGGCTCAAGCCGCTTCTTCCAGCGCGCCTGACTTTCGGCGTCGGCATCCATCGGTCTGTGGCAAAAGAAGTTCATGTTGACCGGCGCGGAGACGCGCTGGCGGATGATATTGACCTGCTCGCGGGCCTTTTCCGCCGAAATCATCGCGCACGGCAGCGACCCCAGCGCCCCGCCCTGCGCTGCTGCAATTGCCAGTTCGGCATCCATGATCCCCGCCATCGGCGCCTGCACGATGGGAAATTCGGTCTTGAACAACTCGATCAGTCGGCGGTCCGGCCACATGGTTGTGTCACTCAACTGGGAGAGTAAAAATCGGCGCTGGCGTCGTTGCCAGCGCGATCTCGTTCCTAGCACCGCGTGGGGCTCGCGAGCTATGCCGTAACCGGTCCACGAACCATTCATCCTTCCGCTTTGCATGCGCCGCGTGCCGCGTGGTATGCGAAGCAATGCCTGCTGCCATTCTACCGCTGATCGATGCGGTCACCCACTGGCCGGAGCGCGGCGCGCTGGTCGGTCTCGACCTCGGCACCAGGACCATCGGTGTCGCGGTATCCGATCCGGATCGAAGGCTCGCCACCGGCGTCGAGACGATCCAGCGCAAGGCCTTCAAGGCCGATGCGGCACGGCTGCTGGCGATTGCCGGCGAGCGAAAGGCGACAGGTTTTGTGCTTGGCCTGCCCATCAACATGGACGCCAGCGAAGGCCCACGTGCGCAATCGACGCGGGCGTTTGCCCGCAATTTTTCCAAAATGACCGATCTCGCCATCGCGCTGTGGGACGAGCGGCTCTCCACGGTAGCGGTCGAGCGTGAATTGATCGGCATGGACATGAGCCGCGCCCGGCGCGCCGAAGGTGATCGACGAGCACGCCGCGATCTTCATCCTGCAAGGCGCGCTCGACCGGCTGGCGACGCTTCGCATCAGGAGTGCGTCATCACGATCGTCTGGATCAACGCCGCCAGATTATTAAGGCCATGCAGCAGCGTCGTTAGCCAGATCGATTGGCTGCGGTAGCGGACGTAGCCGAGCACCAGCCCGATCGAAAACACCTCGCCGAGAAAAAACAGGTCGTATTGCACGTGCATCGCGGTCCAGACCAGCGACGACAGCACGATCGCGCCCGGCACCCGCAAAAAACTCTCCGACCAGCCGCGATAGAGAAATCCTCGCGCCAGCAATTCCTCGCGTCAAGGGCGCCACGACCGCGAACGCCAAGACGGCCAGCCACAACACGCCATCGGACATCACCGATTTCATGATATCGCCCATGAACCCCGCCGTGACCTCGTGGCCGGTCGCCTTCGACAGCAGGTCCCAGCCCTCCACCATGACAATCATCGCGGCGATGCCGATGACCACGTTCTGCCAGGTGGTCCAGCGCAGCGCGAGGTACTCCTTGAACGGCGTGCGCGAGAGATGCACCGGCAGCCAGATAGCCAGGAGCACGGCCGGCAATCCGCCGATCACGGTGAGCGCCAGCGCCCTACCGTCGCCGGCGACGTTGATGGCTTCGGCCAGATCGATCTTGCCCGCTTTCCAGACCACGATCGCGAGTAGCGGGGCGACCTGGCCGATGAACATGGCGGCGAAGATGAAGAGGCCCCACAACGCGGTGCCCCAGAACTTCCACACTCGTGGCGGACGCGAGATCGCAGCGGCGGTAACGGAAATATCGGGATTAACGGAATCCATTAGCACACTTTCAAGCTAGGGGCTGTTTCAGGGCAGTGCCCGCGACAGCAGGCCTTTGATGTCGTCAGCGGCTAGATCGACCGCGCCATACATGCCGGCGTGGGTCGCCGCGAGCCGTGTCCGGGCGAACAATTCGGCATGATGCGGCGATATCGGGTTGAGCGCCGCGCTCGCCGCCAGCAGCGCCAATTTCTCCACCGCAAGCCGCGCGACGTGCTCGCCATCGGGCCGGCGAAACGCCTTGCCGATGAAAGCCACCGCTTCCACCGCACCGGACAGCCCCTGCGTCTCGGCCGCCAGCGCCTGCAACACGGCCGTTGCGGCATCGGCCTCGCGCGACAGCGCGCGCAGCACATCGAGGCACATCACATTGCCGGAGCCTTCCCAGATGGCGTTAACCGGAGACTCCCGATAGTGCCGCGCCAGAATGCCCTCCTCGACATAACCATTGCCGCCGAGGCACTCCATCGCCTCGTAGAGGAATCCCGGGGCGCTCTTGCAGACCCAGTATTTGATCGCGGGCGTCATCAGCCGCATAAAAGTGGCCTCGCCAGCCTCATGCGGGCGCGCGATCGAACGCGCGGCATAGCCGCATCACGAGCGCGATCGAGGCCTCGACATGCAGCGCCATGTCGGACAGCACCGCCTGCATCAGCGGCTGATCGGCGAGATGCTTCTGGAACACGCTGCGGTGACGGGCGTGATGCAGCGCATGCGCCAATCCCGAGCGCATCAGGCCAGCGGACGCGATCGCGCAATCCTGCCGCGTCAGTTGCACCATCTGGATGATGGTGCGGATGCCCTTGCCTTCGTCGCCAACCCGTAGTGCAAAAGCGTTCTCGAATTCCACCTCGGACGATGCATTGGAGCGGTTGCCGAGCTTGTCCTTCAGCCGTTGGAAATGGATCGCGTTGACGGAGCCGCCGGGCGCAAACCGCGGCATGAAGAAACAGCTCAGGCCGTCATTAGCCTGGGCCAGCACCAGAAACGCGTCGCACATCGGCGCCGACATGAACCATTTATGGCCCGTGATGCGGTAGGCATCGCCGTCGCGCTCCGCGCGCGTCATGTTGGCGCGCACGTCAGTGCCGCCCTGTTTCTCGGTCATGCCCATGCCGAGCGTCATGCCGCGCTTGGTCCACCACGGCGCGAACTCGGGATCGTAGGCATCGGTCGCGATCACCGGCATCACCTTGGCCAGCAGATCCGGCTGCGCCGCCAGCGCCGCCACGGATGCACGCGTCATGGTGATCGGGCAGAGATGTCCGGTCTCGACTTGCGCCGCCATGTAGAACTTCGCAGCACGCACCGCTTCGGCCGCGCCACCGGCTGGCTTGCCCTGCACCGTCCAGGTCGAATTGTGGATGCGGGCATGGGCGCTGTGCGCCATCAATTCATGATAGGCCGGATGAAACTCGACCCGGTCGCGCCGATTGCCGCGCGCATCGAAGGTCCGCAGTTTCGGCGTATTCTCGTTCGCGAGCCGCCCCCGCTCCGCCATCGCAGCCGAGCCCCAGTGCCGGCCAAATCCGGAAAGTTCCTGCTCCGCCGACGCGCCGCCATTGGCGGCGACCGCATCCCTCAACGGCCGGTCCAATGCGAACAGCTCGACGTCCTCGAATGGAGGCGACTGGTTGAACACGTTGTGGATCGCGGATGACGCTTGTGTCACGTTTGCCATGGGGCTGCCTCTCGCGGTCACTTGTCCGGAGAATCAACGCGGTTTGATCGGGAAATCATAGGCCGGGCCGCTCGCCTGCGGCATCGAAAAATGCCACCACTCTTTCGAATAGTTCACAAAACCTTGCCTGGCCATCACAGCCACCAGCTGGTTCCGCCAGTGACGCTGCGACGGCGTGATCGAGGCCGCCACGGTGTGTCCTTTTACGTCGGAACAATCATAGCCGGTACCCATATCGACGCTTCCCTCAGGCGCCCGCTCGGTCACCGGTGCCGTGCAATCCGCGTAGTTCCTGGACGGATCGAACGCGCTTGAATTGTCGGCCTTCAGATCGACCAGCGACAGATCGACCGCAGCGCCGGTGGAATGCTGGGAATGGTTGGCGATGTAGCCGAGCCGGAACAAATCCTCTTTACGGAAGGCTGGGTTGTAACGGCGTTCAACCGCGGTCTCCTTGCCGTTCTGCGACCACGCCACCATGTCGGCGACCGCGCGCACCGGCCGATAGCAATCCAACATCTTTAACGACAATTTTCGTGTTGCCAGTTCCCGTTGCACATTTTGCAACGCCACTCCGACCGCACGCTTCACCACGCATTCGGCGGCGGCATAGCCTTTGATCGGCCGCCCCATGAAGTTGTTTATACCCGCGTAGCGAATGTCCTGGATAATCGAGGGATCGACGTCGCGCAAATAGACGAAATCACCTGGCAAGGCCTTGGCGGCGGCAGGCACGAGGGAGCGGGTCACCGTTAACAAGATCAGTGCGGTCAGGTTCAAATTGCGCATGATCGATGGTTGCATAGCCATGGTTGGCGGTCCAAACGCGGCGACTTTGCGGCGCACTCATTTACCGTGCCCTGCGACATCTCGGGGGATAAGTCGCAAGGCTTTCTTTCGCCCTTGCCCCGCCATCCAACGCCCCCTATAGCTATCGTTTTAATGATCCCTGCATCGAAATCGACCTTCGTCCTCGGGCACCGGCATCTGCTGGGAATCGAGGGCCTTTCCCCTGCCGATATTACTGGCCTGCTCGACCTTTCCGAGGAATATGTCGAGCTCAACCGTCAGGTCGACAAGAAGCGCACATCGTTGCGCGGCCGCACCCAGGTCAATCTGTTCTTCGAGGCCTCGACCCGTACCCAATCCTCGTTCGAACTGGCCGGCAAGCGGCTCGGCGCGGACGTCATGAACATGTCGGTGTCCTCGTCCTCGATCCGCAAGGGCGAGACCTTGATGGATACGGCCGTGACGCTGAACGCCATGCATCCGGACATCCTGGTGGTCCGCCACCATGCCTCCGGCGCGGTTGAATTGCTGGCACGCAAGGTTGACGGTTCCGTGATCAATGCGGGCGACGGCGCCCATGAACATCCGACCCAGGCGCTGCTCGACGCGCTCACCATCCGCCGCAACAAGGGCCGGCTCGAGGGCCTCGTGATCGCGATCTGCGGCGACGTGATGCATTCCCGTGTGGCGCGTTCCAACATCCTTCTGCTCAACACCATGGGCGCCCGCGTCCGCGTAGTGGCGCCCTCCACGCTGTTGCCGCACGGTATCGAACGGATGGGTGTCGAGGTCGCCCGCGACATGCGCGAGGGGCTGAACGGCGCCGACATCGTGATGATGCTGCGGCTACAGCGCGAGCGCATGAACGGCTCATTCGTGCCGTCGAGCCAGGAATATTTCCACTATTTCGGCCTCGACCAGAAGAAGCTCGCTTACGCCAAGCCCGACGCGCTGGTGATGCATCCAGGCCCGATGAACCGCGGCGTCGAGATCGACTCGATCGTGGCGGATGGCGCGCAATCGCTGATCCGCGAGCAGGTGGAAATGGGAGTGGCGGTGCGGATGGCGGTGCTCGAAGCGCTCGCCCGCAACCTGCCGAACGCGTGATATCATGCTGACTGATCGTCGCCCGATCCTGCTTGCGAACGCCCGCATCGTCGATCCGTCTCGCGATTTCGACGGCCCTGGGGACGTGCTGATCGCCGACGGCATGATCCGCGACGCCAAGCGCGGTATCGGCGCAGCCGGCGTTCCCGAAGGCACCGACATCATCAACTGCGCCGGCAGGATTGTCGCGCCGGGACTGATCGACATGCGCGCCTTTGTCGGCGAGCCCGGCGCCAGCCACCGCGAAACCTTCGCCTCCGCAAGCCAGGCGGCGGCCACCGGCGGCATCACGACCATTATCTGCCAGCCGGATACCTCGCCCGTGATCGACAATTCGGCCACCGTCGACTTCGTGCTGCGCCGCGCCCGCGATACCGCGATCGTCAACATCCATCCGATGGCAGCGCTGACCAAGGGCCTGCACGGCGAGGAGATGACCGAGATCGGCCTGTTGAAGGCCGCCGGCGCCGTCGCCTTCACCGATGGCGACAAGAGCGTCACCAATGCGCAGGTAATGCGGCGGGCACTGAGCTATGCGCGCGATTTCGACGCGCTGATCGTGCATCACACCGAAGATCCGGACCTCGTCGGCGAAGGCGTGATGAACGAAGGCGAGTTCGCGGCACGGTTGGGATTGATCGGCATTCCCAACGCCGCGGAAGCCGTGATGCTCGAGCGCGACATGCGGCTGGTCGCGCTGACCGGCGGCCGCTATCACGCGGCGTCGCTGACTTCGGTTGAATCGCTGGAAATCCTGCGGCGCGCCCGCGACGCCGGGCTCGCGGTCTCCGCCTCGGCCTCGATCAACCATGTGACGCTGAACGAAAACGACATCGGCCCCTATCGCACCTTCCTGAAGCTGTCCCCGCCACTGCGCACCGAAGAGGATCGCCGCGCGCTGGTCGCAGCGGTTGCCTCCGGCCTGATCGACGTCCTGATGTCCGACCACAATCCGCAAGACGTCGAGGTCAAGCGATTGCCGTTCGCCGAAGCCGCCTCGGGCGCGATCGGGCTCGAAACCATGCTGCCGGCGGCATTGCGGCTGATTCATAATGGCGAGATGGATTTCAAAACTCTCATCCGCGCGATGTCGACGCGTCCGGCCGAACTGCTCGGCCTGCCCGGCGGATCGTTGCGCGCGGGCTCGCCCGCCGATGTGATCGTGATCGATGCCGACATTCCCTGGGTGCTCGATCCCGCCGATCTCAAATCGCAGTGCAAGAACACCCCGTTTGACGAAGCGCGGTTTTCCGGACGCGTCTTGCGTACTATCGTTGGCGGGCGAACGGTTTTCGAGCATGTCTGACGCGTGTTCTCGGATCCGCCAATCATAAACTGAGAGAGGACGGCGATGTCGCCCGATGCCTTGCTGCCGGTGGCGTTTGTCGTCGGCTATCTCTGCGGCTCCGTTCCTTTCGGGGTGATCCTGACCAGGCTCGCAGGTACCCAGGATTTGCGCGCGATCGGCTCCGGCAGCATCGGCGCCACCAACGTGCTGCGTACCGGCCGCAAGAGCCTTGCCGCGGGCACCCTGCTCGGCGACATGCTCAAGGGCACGGTCGCGGTCATCCTCGCCGGCTTCTTCGCCGGTCCGAACGGCGCAATGGCCGCCGGCCTCGGCGCATTCCTCGGCCACCTCTTCCCGATCTGGCTGAAATTCCGCGGCGGCAAGGGCGTTGCAACCTATATCGGCCTACTGCTTGGCTTGTTCTGGCCCGCCGCGTTGTTGTTCTGCGTGGTGTGGCTGTTGATCGCCGTGATCACCCGTTATTCGTCGCTGTCGGCGCTCATCGCAAGCCTGGCGGCGCCGATCTTCCTGTGGTCGCTCGGCCAGGTGGCACTTGCTGCGCTATTCGCGCTACTGACGCTGCTGGTATTCTACGCGCATCGCGCAAACATCAGCCGTTTGCTCGCGGGCACTGAAGGAAAAATCGGGCAAAAGGCATAGCCCGGCATCGACAGTCGACAATTTTTTAGTTGAGCGAAGTTGCATCGTCCGATGAACCGGGTTTTAACCATCGCTGTCGTTTTCTCTGGCCGTATAAAAATATGGGAACCGGAATTTACCAAGCTTTAGTTGCCCTGGGGGCACCAATCCCCACATCGGGAACTTCCCGAGGCAACCCTGGGAGGCTAAATTGAAGCGTTCTCTATCGAAGTTTTTCGCAGACGAATCTGGTGCAACCGCTATCGAATACGGCCTGATCGCCGCCGGCATCGCGCTCGCGATTATCGCGGTCGTCAACGGGCTCGGTTCCAACCTCAACAACAAGTTCACCTCAATCAACACGTCGCTCAAGTAAGCGCCGCGGTTTCCACGCTGGTATCGAAAAGCCGCCGGCCTTGTCACCGGCGGCTTTTTGCCGTCTGCGCGGACTGTACATTATCGCTTCAAGGCCGTTTCCACGAAACGTGCCGCAGCCAGCACGCGAGCGTCATCGCCAAACCGGGCGATCATCTGCACGCCTACCGGCAATCCGCCCTCGGCGACATAGGCGGGAATATTGACGCAGGGTACGCCCATCAGGGTCCAGAGCCGGTTGAATCGGGTATCGCCGGTCGAGGCCAGCCCCTTCGGTGCGCTGCCCGGCGCCGAGAAGGTCAAGAGCACGTCAACCTCATCGAACATCGCCGCCAGCGCTTGCCGTGCCTTGTTCGCGATTTCCATCGCATCGTCATAGGCAGCAGATGTGGTGCCCTTGCTTTCGTCGAGCCTGCTACGCAGTTTCGGCGCCATCGCTGCATATTGCGTGGTGTACTCCCAGGCCAGCGCCTGATGGGCCTCGAATTCCTGCAACACGGGCTGGATTCGCCACGCCTCGGCAAGGATCTCCGGTACACTCAACGTGTGAACCGATGCGCCGGCGCGCTCGGCCGCCGCCACCGCGATCCGCAATGCCTCGCCGCCCGCGGCCTCAGGCGCACCGGCGAAATCCAGCGTCACCACACCGATGCGCGGTCTGGTATCCGCGGCCTGCGGCAACAGTTCCGGCCGGCCGGTCATCGCCGATAGGCCGCGCGCCAGATCCTCGACGCCGGCGGCGAATAACCCCACAGTATCCAGCGTCCATGAATAACATTTCACGCCGACCGTCGGCAGCAATCGATAGGACGGTTTTATCGCGGTCGCGCCACAGAACGAAGCCGGCCTGATCACCGAGCCGCCGGTCTGCGTTCCCAGCGCCAGCGGAATCATGCCGGCCCCAACCGCCGCCGCCGAGCCCGACGACGAGCCACCCGGCGTGTGGGCGTGATTGTGCGGATTGAGCGTCGCGGTCGGATCCCGCGCGGCGAACGCCGTCGTCGTGGTCTTGCCGATGATGGTCGCGCCCGCAGCCTTCAACGCCATCACCACCGACGCATCGGCGCGCGGCCGCCAGCCGCGATAGATCACAGAGCCCATTTCGGTCGGGAAGTCGGCGGTATCGATGATGTCCTTGATGCCGACCGCGATGCCGCGCAACGGGCCGCTATTGCCGGCGCGGGCTTTGCTGTCATGACAAACAAACGCGCCGATGGTCTTGTCCTTCGCGGCGATCAGCTCGAGCGAACGGTCGATCGCGGCTTGCGGCGATAGCTCGCCGAAATCGATGCGGCGCTGGAGTTCGGTGAGCGACATCATGGATGGCATTTCCAGAAGCGTTGGGCCTGACCGGCCGACCTTATGCGACAGCCCCAAGATTGCAAACGGCGGGATTGGGACAGTCGTCATAGAGCCGACATGCGGACCCCGGGTCGAGAGAAGGATTAGCGCATACCAGGAGCGCTGCGATTTGTGTCAGAACGGCCGGACGATGCCGACGCGCGGAACGAGCGTGATGACCAGGCCGAAAATATTGGTGCTGCGATCGTCAGTCGGGATCGGCGGCGCCTGTTGAATGGCCGGCAGCGTTTTCACCGCGTGGAGGATCAGGAACATGCAGACCGCCCAGTTCGAGATCCAGCGCGAATAGTCGAACACCATCGCGAACACCACGAGGTAGGCAAGGCTCACGCCGACCAGCGCCGCGACAATCAGCTGACGGTGCGTCTCGCTGGCAAGGGAACGGATCGTTGCCGCGAAGTAGCGCCATAGCGGCGTATGCAGCCAGATCAGAAGCGCGAAGACGGGGATGCCGAGGATGTTGTGTGGCATCCATTGCCAGGTGTCGGCAATTTCCTTGGCAAGCGGCTGATACCAGATGTAGCTGAATTGCAAGAGATCCGTGCGGGATGGATCGGACATCCGTCCCTTCAGATATTGAACGAAATCCGCTTCCGGCAGCGGCATGGTGCCCCAGAATTGCGCGGCAAAGAATAGCGCGGTGACCGCAGCAAGCGCGGCAAGCCCGAACGCGACCTGGTTCCGGCGAAGGCCATGCGCGAGATAATTCCTGATCACGACGATGACCACGATGGTCGGCACATACATCAGGAAATGAATGTGGTGAATCAGGATCAGGACGACCGAGAACAGCGCGGCGAGCGCAATGTACAGGATCGAACCCGACGGGATCAGCAACAGAACAATCGCAAGCGCACAGCCATAGATATCGAAGTGACCGAGCGAGTGCATGAAGTTCTTCAGGAAGAACGGCGAGCCCGCCATGAACACGAACAGCGGCAGGGTTGCGCGCTCGAAGCCGAAAGTCCTGCGGAACAGCTCCACGAACAGGACGAGGGTCACCAGCCAGATCGCACCGCCGAGCGCGAACACCAGCCATACCGGCACCTTCGCCGCAAACAGCGAGACGATCGCGCCGATCAGCGCGCGCTTGATGAAGCCGAAGCGATAGTCGATCAGCAAATGGATGTAGGGGACGTAAGGCGGCAGCAGGATCTTGTGAATGAAAACGCCGACGACCACGGCGACGTTGATGGCAAGCAAAGTCCCCCAGGAATTTCGCCAGCGGAGAATGTAGCTAAGCTGTCCTGCGCGCACATCCTCCATTGTCGATCCGGGATTGGCTTGCCGCGGCATCGAACGATTGTCCGGTCCCGTCCTCTTCAAAAAGCGTTGCGCGAAAGCCGGGATCAGAAGCCCACGTCTGCGTTCATGTAGAATGTGTTGAGGATGGAAATCCGCGGCCGGTCGGTCTGGATCGGCGGGCGACCGTGCCAGCTCATGTTCTTGAGCGAATGATACGCCTTCAGGACCACGAATGCGTATCCAAGATTGGGCAGGAACGGGATGGTTTTCACCGGCTCCAGACAATAGGAGTCCAGATGCATCAAGCCCTTGATCGAAGCCTTGTAAAGCGTGGTGCCAAGATTCTCCCGGCTGGAATTGGGCGGACAATAAAGCTGCATCGTTACGACCTTTTTTCGCGTATCCGGATGCGGCTTGATCCGGTAGCCGTCGGAATCGCGATAGAGCACCGGCTTTGCAACGAGCTTCAAATCCTCGGCGCTGGGTACCTTGTCCCCTCGCGCCCGGATTTCGAGCCCGTCATGCAATCTCCTGCGGATCGCGTTCTCAACTTCCTTTGACGTCAGCACCGCCGAAGCTGCTTCCCAAAGCGGCTGCAACGCCGGTTCCACATCCTTGATATGAGTTCCGTAGAGCCGCAACGCCATACGCGTTCCGGTGCTCGTGATCGGATCATATCCCTGGGTGGGGATGCTCTCGATGAGCGTTTCGTAAAAGCTTTTCGGGAAGAACTCCCGAAAAACAATATGAGGGAAAGGGGCGGCCGAATGCTTGGCCGCATCGATGCTGGCGACCGCATGCGCAATCAGTTCGTCTGCCAAACTCGGTTGGCTCGTTCGATATTCCGCAACCGCAACCATTCTTTGGCCTTTCCGTTGGCGTTTCGCCAAACGCAAGTCATTGCGGACCATAGGCGATGCCGGCAGCGTCGGGCAACTTGTCCGGTTTCCCTTGCTCAACAGGCTGTTGAAGAGGTCCACGGCTTAGTAAGACGCGTGGAATTGGGCTCTTTCCCCGCCGTTTCCCACGTCTTTCGGTTGCTCCGTGCCGGGTTCCCGTGAACAACACCAACAACATACCGAACATAAAGGAGCGGCCTATGTGCGGTCTGATTTTCTTCTCTTGCTATGTTGCGATCTTTGGCGATTTCCAGTGCCAAGCGTATCCTGTCGGTCAGTTGGTATTTGCTCGATCAACTGCCAGTTGCCTTCAACAACGATAGACCTCGTCCATTGTTATCCCGTCCAGTTCGAGCGCTGCAATGCATGCGAGAAAGAACGTTGCCGGGAACGTCCCACGCGCCAGCTTGCTGGTGATCGAGGCTTCCGTCTCCATTATTCCATGTTTCCTGAGCCGCCTGCCCAGCTCGATATAGGTGATATCGGCATCTTTCACCTTGTGTTGAAGGAAGGCCGCGGCCCGTTGGGCCCATTCTTCTTCGGATTTGACGTTCATGACACCTCCATTTCAGCCGCTATCGTATCTGATAGATCGTTGTTGACAAGCCTGCGACCTATCACGTGAATTGGCTTGTCATTCCGGGGCCCGCGAAGCGCGAACTCGGAATCGATCATCCCATATCCGTGTTTTTTGCAGTGACGTCGTTTCCGCCGGACTTGGTCATAGGCAGCGCCCTGGAATGACATATTGCCCACCCTCTCACGTTGCTTCATTCTCCCTTAAGGGGAAGTCACGTGGATAACAGCAACCTCGCGCACGCACGAAAACTGACCGACGACGAACGGACCGACCGGCTGCGGCTGATCCGCTCGGACAATGTCGGGCCGCGCACGTTTCGTTCGCTGATGAGTTATTTCGGCAGCGCGAAGGCCGCGCTGGCGCGGCTGCCTGAGCTCGCACAACGGGGCGGCGCGGCGCGCGCGGGGCGCATCTTCAGCGAGGACGAGGCGCGCGCCGAACTCGCGGCGAGCAAGAGACTTGGCGTCAGCCTGGTTACTCCGGACGAGGTCGGCTATCCGCCGCGGCTCGCGACGCTGGATGACGCGCCGCCGTTGCTCGGTATTCGTGGCAGTGTCGAAGCGCTGATGCGGCCGATGATCGCGATCGTCGGCTCCCGCAACGCTTCAGGCGCCGGACTGAAATTTGCAGGCAAACTGGCGCATGATTTGAGCGAAGCAGGTTTTATCATTGCCTCCGGACTGGCGCGCGGCATCGATCAGGCGGCGCACCGCGCAAGCCTCGATGGCGGCACGCTCGCCGTGCTGGCCGGCGGGCACGACCGGATCTATCCGCCCGAGCATGAGGATCTGCTGGCTTCGCTGCTCGCCTCGGGGGCTGCGATCTCCGAGATGCCGCTTGGCCATGTGCCGCGCGCCCGCGATTTTCCACGGCGCAACCGGCTGATCTCAGGCTGCCGCGCTCGGCGTCGTCGTGGTGGAAGCCGCGCATCGCTCGGGCTCGCTGATCACTGCGCGGATCGCCAACGAACAGGGCCGCGAGGTGTTCGCCGTGCCCGGCTCGCCGCTTGATCCACGCGCCGCCGGCACCAACGACCTGATCAAGCAAGGTGCGACGCTGATCACGGAAGCCGCCGACGTTATCACCGCGGTCGAGCCGATCATGGAGCGGCCGATCGAGTTGCGCGAGCCCGATAGCGACGATCGGTTCGACTTCAATCCCGACACCGGCGAACGCGCGCACATCGTCGCGCTGCTTGGCCCTGCCCCGATCAGCCTCGACGATCTGATCCGGATGTCCGGCGCTTCGCCTGCGACGGTGCGCGTGGTGTTATTGGAGCTCGAACTTGCAGGTCGGCTGGAGCGCCACGGCGGCGGGCTGGTGTCATTGACCTGAAATCCTGCGCGATACTATTTATGCAGCTAATCCAGCAAATCCGGGGGAAGCGATGAAGAAGCGGCAGCGCATGGCGCGCACGTTGGGAGCGCTCGGGTTTCTCTTCGCGATCGGCGGCGCGGGATCATCGGCTCACGCCGACGGCTCGGTGTCGTCGCTGGGCATGGGCAAGGGCGCCCGCGATGCCGCCGCGTTCGCGCGATTTCAAGCCGTGATCGCGCAGTACAACGCGTCGGGCGAACGCTTTCGGATTGACAGCCACTGCCAATCCGCCTGCACCATGTTCCTGTCGATCCGCAACGTCTGCATCACGCCGGGCGCGACGCTGCTGTTTCACGCCGGCGGCTCGATGCAAAAGGGAACCATCAATCCCGCGCGCTCTCAGCAAATGCTGAGCACCTACAAGCCCGCCTTGCAACAATACGTCACCGAGCACCATTTCATGGACACGTTTGAATTCCATCCGATCTCGGGCCGGGAAATCATCAACCGCTTCGGCTATCCCGCCTGCAAGTAACGAACCGAGCCAGCTAGTACCAGGCGAGCTGAACGCCCATCAGGATTGCGACCAGCGAGACCAGGAGGCCGATTCCACAAAACAGGATAATCAAGACAAGCGGATGACCTTCGGACTTGTCGGATGAAACGGGAGATGCAGGGATTGACAGGGAAACGCGCGTGGCTTTCGGCATATCAATCTCTCCAGTTCGTCAAAAATCCCTGCCCCGCAAATTGTCTACGCAACGCTGACGAAGGTTCAATGAAAGCGCCGGGTTCCTGAATACGCCTGACGGTTCAATTTGATTGGCCGGCGCGATCGATGCAGCCGGATGTGCGCGGAATCCAGCCGGCAATAGCTCATGGAAACAGGATTTGAAATGGCCGGGCCTCGGCGCGGCCATTCTACGTCTTTGCGGCTTGAACGACGATGGAGACGCGCATCGGACGAGCTGACCCATGCGAAAGCAGTCACGACAGCTTTTGCTTGCCCCGCAGGCGGAGGTATTCCTTCGCTTCAAGTTCCGCCATCTGCAATAAATGTGCGAGCAGCTCAAGGCGATGGCTTCGCGCCAACCGAACCAGATCGGCGGCCGTTTCCGCGATGAACGCCGAGGCTTCATCCGGTCCGCCCTCCCCGCGCGGCTCATCATCCCCGGTGCGACGACCCCTGCCGGAAGATGCGCGCTTCCGGCCACCCTTTACGTTGCTCAATTCATATCCCTACCCGTGTAGGGAGCGAAGATACCCTTTCCGGGAGTGCAACTCTAGGGAGGTATTTTGCAACCTGTTAGATATTGAATCGGTATCAAAACCGGCACCCTCAACATCTGTCGATTTGACAGGGAGAGCCGCTGCACCCATGTTCGGAGTGAAACGGCCGGCGCGAATCCCGCGAAACCGGCCCTTTTTTCCCTGTAAGCTATTGGAATGAGCATGAATATCGTCATTGTCGAGTCGCCTGCGAAAGCCAAGACGATCAACAAATATTTGGGAGGCTCCTACGAGGTTCTGGCCTCGTTCGGCCATGTCCGCGATCTTCCGGCGAAGAACGGATCGGTCGATCCGGAGGCCAACTTTCAGATGATCTGGGAGATCGACCCCAAGGCGGCCAGCCGACTCAACGACATTGCGAAGGCATTGAAGGGCGCCGACAAGCTGATCCTCGCGACCGACCCTGATCGCGAGGGCGAAGCGATCTCCTGGCACGTGCTCGAGGTGATGAAGGAGAAGCGCGCGCTGAAGGACCACAAGATCGAGCGCGTGGTGTTCAACGCCATCACCAAGCAGTCGGTAACGGATGCGATGAAGCATCCGCGCGAGATCGACGGCGCGCTGGTCGACGCCTATATGGCGCGCCGCGCGCTGGATTATCTGGTCGGTTTCACGCTTTCGCCGGTGTTGTGGCGAAAATTACCCGGCGCGCGCTCGGCGGGCCGCGTGCAATCGGTCGCGCTGCGGCTGGTGTGCGACCGCGAGCTTGAGATCGAGAAATTCGTGCCGCGCGAATACTGGTCGCTGGTCGCAACACTTGGCGACGCCGCGCGGCGAAGCGTTCGAGGCGCGCCTGGTCGGCGCCGACGGCAAGAAGATCCAGCGGCTCGACATCGGCACCGGCGCGGAGGCCGAGGATTTCAAGAAGGCGATCGAGAGCGCGAACTTCACGGTCACGACCGTCGAAGCAAAGCCCGCGCGGCGCAACCCGCAGGCGCCCTTCACCACCTCGACGCTGCAGCAGGAAGCCAGCCGCAAGCTCGGCTTCGCGCCGGCGCATACCATGCGAATCGCGCAGCGACTCTATGAGGGCATCGATATCGGCGGCGAGACCACCGGTATCATCACCTATATGCGAACCGACGGCGTGCAGATCGACGGCTCCGCGATCACGCAGGCGCGCAAGGTGATCGGCGAGGATTACGGCAACGCCTATGTGCCGGAGACGCCGCGCCAGTACCAGACCAAGGCCAAGAACGCGCAGGAAGCGCACGAAGCGATCCGCCCGACCGACATGTCGCGCCGCCCGGCCGAGATGCGCCGCAAGCTCGATACCGATCAGGCAAAACTCTACGAACTGATCTGGATCCGCACCGTCGCAAGCCAGATGGAATCGGCCGAACTGGAACGCACCACGGTCGACATATCCGCGAAAGCTGGATCGCGCCTGCTGGAACTGCGTGCGACCGGCCAGGTCGTCAAATTCGACGGCTTTCTCGCGCTCTACCAGGAAGGCCGCGACGACGACGGCGACGACGACGATTCACGCCGCCTGCCCGCGATGAGCGAGGGCGAAGCGCTCAAGCGCCGGGATCTCGCGGTCACCCAGCACTTCACCGAACCGCCACCGCGATTCTCGGAAGCCTCGCTGGTCAAGCGCATGGAAGAACTCGGCATCGGCCGGCCCTCGACCTACGCCTCGATCCTGCAGGTCTTGAAAGACCGCGGCTATGTCCGGCTCGACAAGAAGCGGCTGCACGGCGAGGACAAGGGCCGCGTCGTGGTCGCGTTCCTGGAGAATTTCTTCGCACGCTATGTCGAATATGATTTTACCGCCGCGCTGGAAGAACAGCTCGACCGCGTTTCCAACAACGAGATTTCCTGGCAGCAGGTGCTGAAGGATTTCTGGCGCGGCTTCATCGGCGCCGTTAACGACATCAAGGATCTGCGGGTCGCCGAAGTGCTGGACGCGCTCGACGACATGCTGGGGCCGCACATCTACGCGCCGCGCGAGGATGGCGGCGATCCCCGGCAATGCCCGACCTGCGGCACCGGCAGGCTTAACCTCAAGGCCGGAAAGTTCGGCGCCTTCGTCGGCTGCACCAACTATCCGGAATGCCGCTACACGCGCCCGCTCGCCGCCGACAGCGAAGCCAGCGCCGATCGCATCCTGGGCAAGGACCCAGCGACCGATCTCGATGTCATCGTGAAGGCGGGCCGGTTCGGTCCCTATATCCAGCTTGGCGAGCAAAAGGATTATGCCGAGGGCGAAAAGCCCAAGCGCGCCGGCATCCCCAAGAACATGTCGCCTTCAGACATCGAACTTGAGATGGCGCTGAAGCTTTTGTCGCTGCCGCGTGAGATCGGCAAGCACCCGGAGACTGGCCAGCCGATCACGGCAGGGCTTGGCCGGTTCGGGCCGTTCGTGCGCCATGAGAAGACCTATGCCAGCCTTGAGGCCGGCGACGAAGTATTCGATATCGGGCTCAATCGCGCGGTCACGCTGATCGCCGAGAAGATCGCGAAGGGACCGAGCGGCCGCCGGTTTGGCGCCGATCCCGGCAGGCCGATCGGCGATCATCCCAGCCTCGGCACGGTCGCGGTCAAGAACGGACGCTACGGCGCCTATGTCACCGCCGGCGGCGTCAACGCCACGATCCCGAGCGACAAGACGCCGGATACCATTACCTTGCCGGAAGCGATCGCCCTGATCGACGAGCGCGTGGCCAAGGGCGGCGGCAAGGTCAAGCGCGGCGCCAAGCCGGCCAAGAAAGCGAAGGAAAAGCCGGCGAAGGCCGATAGCGAGGCGAAACCCGCCAAGAAGTCGGATGCCAAGAAGCCGGCTGCCAAGAAAGCCGCCGCGAAGCCGAAGTCGGACTCGGCGAGCAAGGCGCGCGCGCCGGTGACGGCGAAGACCTCGGCGGCCAAGAATGCAAAACCCGCCGCCAAAAAGAGCGCCGGCAAAGCCAGCGGATAAGGCCAGCGGACAGAAGTGGCAAAACAACGCGACAGGGTTTTTCCAAGCCGGGACGCCATCGTCGCATTCATCCGCACGAATCCGGCAAGCATCGGCACCCGTGAGATCGCGCGCGAGTTCGGCCTGAAGAACGCCGACCGCGTCGAACTCAAACGCATCCTGCGCGAGTTGCGGGACGAAGGCACGATCGCCAAGCGCGGCCGGAAATTGCAGGAACCAGCTGCCCTGCCCCCGACCGCGGTCGCTGACATCACCGGGCGCGACAACGACGGCGAATTGATCGCAAGCCCGACCGAGTGGGATGAGGAAACCGGCGACCCGCCAAAGATCCGCATCCATGTTCCGCGCCGTCCGCAGCCGGGCACCACTGCCGGTGTCGGCGACCGCGTGCTGCTGCGCGTCGAGAAATCCGACGACAGCGAGGGCGCGGCCTATCGCGGCAGAGTCATCAAGGTCATCGATCACGCAAAGGCCCGCGTGCTCGGAATCTTCCGAAGATTGCCCGATGGCGGCGGCCGGCTGGTTCCCGTCGACAAGAAGCAGGCCGGCCGCGAATTGAACATCGCCAAGGCCGATACCGGGAGCGCCGAGGACGGCGATCTCGTCAGCGTGGATATCGTGCGCTCGCGCGGCTATGGCCTCGCTTCCGGCAAGGTCAGGGAACGATTGGGATCGCTGGCTTCGGAGAAAGCGGTCAGCCTGATCGCGATCCATGCCCACGAGATTCCGCAGACGTTTTCGCCCGCGGCATTGCGCGAGGCCGAAGCCGCAAGGCCCGCGACGCTGGCCGGCCGCGAGGACTGGCGCGCGCTGCCGCTGGTCACCATCGATCCACCCGACGCCAAGGACCATGACGACGCGGTTCATGCCGAGGCCGATCCCGATCCCAACAACAAGGGCGGCTACCTCGTCACCGTCGCGATCGCCGACGTCGCGTTCTATGTGCGGCCGGGATCCGCGCTCGATCGCGACGCGCTGATGCGTGGCAATTCGGTGTATTTCCCCGACCGCGTGGTGCCGATGCTGCCGGAACGGATTTCCAACGATCTGTGTTCGCTGGTTCCGGGTGAGCCGCGCGGCGCGCTCGCGGTGCGAATGGTGATCGCCAATGACGGCCGCAAGCGTTCGCACAGTTTCCATCGCATCCTGATGCGCTCTGCCGCGAAGCTGAACTACGCGCAGGCACAGGCCGCGATCGACGGACGGCCCGACGACACCACGGGCCCCCTGCACGATCCGATTCTGAAACCGCTGTATGCGGCCTATGCGACGATCAAACGCGCACGCGATGAACGCGATCCACTCGATCTCGATCTTCCCGAACGCAAGATCCTCCTGAAACACGATGGCACCGTGGATCGCGTCATCACACCCGAGCGGCTCGATGCGCACCGGCTGATCGAGGAGTTCATGATCCTGGCCAATGTCGCTGCAGCCGAAATGCTTGAAAAGAAGGCGTTGCCGCTTATTTACCGGGTGCACGATGAACCGACCTTGGAGAAGGTTCACAACCTGCAGGAATTCCTCAAGACGCTCGATCTGCCGTTCGCAAAAAGCGGCGCGCTGCGCCCTTCGCTCTTCAATCGCGTGCTGGCGCAGGTCAGGGGTCACGATTCCGAACCGCTGGTGAACGAAGTGGTGTTGCGCTCACAGGCCCAGGCGGAATATTCCGCCGAGAATTATGGCCATTTCGGCCTGAACCTGCGGCGTTATGCGCATTTCACTTCGCCTATCAGGCGATACGCAGATCTGATGGTGCATCGGGCCCTGCTCCGCGGCCTCGGGCTTGGCGAAGGCGCCCTACCGGAAACAGAAACGCTGGAAACCCTAAGCGAGATCGCGGCGCAGATTTCCGTTACCGAACGGCGCGCCATGAAGGCCGAACGCGAAACTGCCGATCGCCTGATCGCGCATTTTCTCGCCGACCGGATCGGAGCCACCTTTCAGGGGCGCATTTCCGGCGTCACCCGGGCCGGATTGTTCGTCAAGCTCACCGATACCGGCGCCGACGGCCTTGTTCCCATCCGCACGCTCGGGTCAGAGTATTTTAACTATGACGAGGCCCGTCATGCGCTGGTCGGCACGCGCAGCGGTGCCATGCATCGGCTGGGTGACGTGGTGGACGTTCGTCTGGTAGAAGCAGCTCCGGTGGCCGGCGCATTGCGTTTCGAACTGCTGTCGGAAGGCCGGATCGCACCGCGCGGACGACGAGGTGAGCCGCGCAAGCGATGGCGGTTCGGCAGTTCAGTTCACTGCGCAAGCCAAAGCCCATCCGGGCCGCAGCCCGCGCAAGGACCGCAAGCCGGGCAATCACAAATCCGGCAAGACGGGAAAAGGCAAGTCCCATAAGGACAGCAAGTCCCGTAAGGATAAATCGAAGCAAGGCAAGTCCGGGAAGAGCAAGTCTGGAAAGGGAAAATCATGGACAGCGTGAGCACGGCCACCAAGGTCTGGACGCGGGAAGTCGCCGTCGGCGAAAAGCGCTACGTCTGGAGCTCGATGAAGCGCGGCTTTCGCGGTCGCTGCCCGCGCTGCGGGGAAGGCAAGCTGTTTCGCGCTTTCCTGAAGACAAACGACAATTGTTCGGTGTGCGATCTCGATTTCACGCCACATCGCGCCGACGATCTGCCCGCCTACCTGGTGATCGTCATTGTCGGCCACATCGTGGTGCCGACCGCGCTGCTGATCGAAACCAACTACGCGCCGCCCGTGGAATTGCAACTCGCAATCTATCTGCCGTTCACGCTGATCGCATCGCTGGCGCTGTTGCAGCCGGTCAAGGGCGCGGTGGTCGGGATGCAATGGGCGCTGCGCATGCACGGCTTCGACGAGAACGCCATCGACGATGAGCCACCGCTCTGAACCAAACAAGACCGTATCCGTTGAGGGTGGAATGACGGGAACTGCGAACGTCGTCGGGGAAGAAAAAGAGGCCGATCATCATCCTTACTTCCGCCCAAAGGACGCCGCCACGCTGATCCTGGTCGATCGCAGTGCCGCAATACCAAAGGTCCTGGTCGGCAAGCGCCACGCCAAGGTGGTTTTCATGCCCGGCAAGTTCGTGTTTCCCGGCGGCCGGGTCGACAAGTCGGACAACCGCATTCCCGTTGCAGCACCGATTCCGCAGCCCCTCGAAGCCAATCTTTTGAAGGGCAGCCCGAAGATCACGCCGTCCCGCGCGCGTGCCTTGGCCATTGCCGCGATCCGCGAAGCCTGCGAGGAAACCGGTCTCTGCCTCGGCCGCAGGAGCGATGGGATCATGCCGAAGCTCGAAGGTCCGTGGGTGCCGTTCAGCGAAGCGGGCCTGTTGCCCGACCCCTCCAGCCTGTTCCTGATTGCGCGCGCGATCACCCCACCCGGCCGGGTGCGGCGCTTCGATACTCGGTTTTTCACCGCCGATGCTTCCGCGATCGTCCATCGGATCGAGGACGTAATCCATCCCGACGCCGAGCTGGTGGAACTGGTGTGGGTCGAGATCGGTTCAGAGCCACTTGCCGATTTGCATCCGATGACCCGCAATGTTCTCAACGAACTGGAAAAGCGCCTCGCCACCGGGCCGCTGAAACACGATGCCGCGGTGCCATTCTTCCATTTCTACGGTGGCAAGATGCAGAAAGACGTGCTGGGCGAAAGTGCTGTGCACTGAGCTTGCGACTTTCCGTTCATCGCCACGGCGGCTCCTCACGGCGGGAGAATTTGGTGGCCGAGACGGAAAACCGCTTCTTTAAGGGTCGTTCCGGCCAAATAGGGCTCGTTTTCGTCGGCAAAACCTTGACTTTGGACGATCTGAGGCTAGGTTGCCGGCAAATGCGGCCGTATCGGCCGGCGTCCCAATTTCCGAAATTTTGAGGTCTGAACATGGCCAAAGCGGTCACCATCAAGGTCAAGCTCGTTTCCTCGGCCGACACCGGCTTTTATTACGTCGCCAAGAAGAACTCGCGCACCATGACCGACAAACTGGTCAAGAAGAAATACGATCCGGTCGCGCGCAAGCATGTCGAATTCCGCGAGTCCAAGATCAAGTAATCGCCGGCCCATTGCCGATGGATTTGAACGGGGCTCTCGCGGGCCCCGTTTTGATTTGTGGCGGCTCGGCCTTGCTCAGGCCTTGCCCTCCACGGTGCCGGCCGGTTCATCGCTGAGCCAGCGATAGATCAGGCCGCCCAGCACGCCGCCGATCGGCGGCGCGACCCAGAACATCCAGAGCTGCTCCAGCGCCCAGCCGCCGACAAACAATGCCGGCCCCGTGCTACGCGCGGGATTGACCGACGTATTGGTCACGGGAATGCTCACGAGATGGATCATCACCAGCGTCAGGCCGATCGCCAGTGGCGCGAATCCGGCCGGCGCCCTGCCGTGCGTCGAGCCCATGATGACGAACAGGAACATCATCGTCATCACGACTTCCATGATGAAGCACGCAATCATGCTGTAATGGCCCGGCGAATGCGCGTCGTAGCCGTTCGATGCAAATCCCTTGCTAACATCAAAGCCCGCGGCGCCACTCGCAATCACATAAAGCAACGCCGAGGCCGCGACCGCGCCGATCACTTGCGCGACGACATAAGGCAGGATCTGACCGGCCGGAAAACGTCCGCCTGCGGCAAGGCCGACCGTCACCGCCGGATTGAGATGGCAGCCCGAGACATGGCCGATCGCATAGGCCATGGTCACGACGCTCAAACCGAACGCCAGCGACACTCCGACCAGCCCGATCCCCACTTGCGGGAACGCCGCGGCGATCACTGCGCTGCCGCATCCGGCGAAGGTAAGCCAAAAGGTGCCAATGAGCTCGGCTGCATATTTTTTGCCGTTCATTTGATGTCCCCCCAATGTTTCGATCTACCGATCAGCCATCGGATGCGCCGCAATTGCGGCGCGAATTGGCCTTGTTCACTAGCGCCGGTCCTACGCCGCGATAGGTTGTAAACCATCATTTCGGGATAAATGCGGTCCCGAACCGATTCCTCCCGTGCGGAACTCGTGGCACCGATCGGCGGAAACGGACCGGGCCCTCATCCCAATTTCGAGAGCCTACGGGTTGGCAATGTAGATAACGCGATTGGGATGATCCGCTCCCGGTTGCTCCTCCGGCTCGCAGGGGCTCAGCCTCGCGGCGTTTGTTAAGACGCGGCCGCTAACCTGATGCCGGATGCCGGCCCGAGGTCGGGCTTGGTCCCATCAGCGCGGAGACGATATGAGCGAGCGACAGGACACGTTGCAGAAGGCCCGTGAGCGCATGATCGAGGACCGCGACGCTCACGCCAAGGTGCTCGCCGCCCCCTTCGACCGCGACAAGGCGGAGCGCGCGCGGACCAAATTCGTCGAAATCCAGGGCGTGATCGATGCGATCGACCGGGCCATTAGCGGCGAACAGACCTTCAGCTAGCGATCATTGTCGCGCTTGCGCCAACGCGGCGCTCGGCCGGATCAGCGCCAACGCAACCTGGATGATGCCGCCGGCCAGGCCCAGCGCGACGCCGATGCGCCAAGCCGCCAGCTACTTCCAGCGCTGGCCGGGGCCGGCCGAAAAAGAGACTGCCGAGCAGATTAAAACCGCCGATCATGCCGAGCGTCTGCGCGCTCAGCATCGGATCGAGGCCGCAGACGCGAGAAAGGCTCTTTTGAAATGCGGAAGTACGCGTGCCCGCCGGGAAGTGACGCTTACGCTGCGGCCGAAACCACGCGATTGCGGCCGTCGTGCTTGGCGCGATAGAGCGCATTGTCGGCGCGTTTGAGCACATCGGCGATGGGCTCGCCCTTCACTTCCAGCGTCGACAGCCCGATCGAGATCGTGACTTCGACTAGCTTGGTACCCTTGGCGATCGCAAACGGCTCGCCGGCGATCGAGCGCCGCAGCCGTTCGGCTACCATGCCCGCGACATGCAGATCGGTTTCGGGCATTACAATAACGAATTCCTCGCCGCCATAGCGGCAGGCCAGATCGATGCCGCGGATCGACTTGCGGATCCGGACCGCGAATTCGCGCAACACGTCGTCGCCGGCATCATGGCCGTACTTGTCGTTGATCGACTTGAAGAAATCGATATCAAGCATCATCAGCGCCAAGGGCTTGCCACGGCTCGAAGCCTGCTCGGCGAGCGTCGCCAGATGGCTCTCCATGTAGCGACGATTGTGCAGGCCGGTCAGCGCATCAGTGATCGCCATCTCGATCGAATTCTGCACGTTGTCGCGCAGGTGGTCGCTATAGCGCCGCTTGCGAATTTGCGTCCGCGCCCGCGCCAACAGCTCGTTCTTGTCGACCGGGCGGAGCAGATAGTCGTTGACGCCAATCTCCAGCCCGCGAAGTAGCCGCGTGTTATTGTCGGCGTCCGCGATCGCCAATATCGGCACCTGCCGGGTCCGCTCCAGCGAGCGCGCCTGGCTGCACAGCCGCAAACCGTCGAAATTCTCCAGGCCGAGCGACACGATCAGCAAATCGTAATTGCCTTCGGCGGCATGAAACAGTGCTTCCGCCGGGTTGGTTTCGACATCGACGGTGTGCTCGGCGCTCAACACCGGCGCCAGCCGTTCATAGGACGAGGCACGATCGTCGACCAGCAGGATGCGGCCGCCCTTGCCGGTGTCGGCAACCGCACTGCGTTCGGGCGCCTGCACGCCAATCTCCAGCGAGGTGACCGCGCGCATGCGCAACTCATCGGTCATCATCTTCAGCCGGGTCAGCGAGCGTACCCGCGCGATCAACACGATGTCGGATACCGGCTTGGTCAGGAAATCGTCGGCGCCAGCCTCAAGCCCGCGTACACGATCGGCAGGGCTGTCGAGCGCTGTGATCATGACGACAGGAATGAAATGGGTCGAGGGATTCGACTTCAACCGCCGACAAACCTCGAAGCCGTCGATATCGGGCATCATGACATCGAGCAGCACGATATCGCATTCGGAGCGGGAGCAGATCTTGAGTGCTTCGGCGCCGTTGGAGGCGGTGAGCACGTCGAAATATTCTGCCGACAACCGGGCTTCCAGCAGCTTGACGTTGGCGGGGACGTCGTCGACGACCAGGATACGCGCAGACACTCGAAACTCTCCCCTACCCCACAAACCGCCGAACGGTCTCGATGAACTTGCCGACCGAAATCGGCTTCGACAGATACGCCTCGCAACCTCCGTCGCGAATTCGTTCCTCGTCACCCTTCATGGCGAACGCGGTGACGGCAACCACGGGAATGTCGCGCAGGTCGGGATCGTCCTTGATCCATTTGGTCACTTCGAGACCGGACACCTGCGGCAATTGAATATCCATCAGGACCAGATCGGGACGCAACTCGCGAACAAGTTCGAGCGCCTCGAAGCCATTGCTGGTTCCGGACGTCTGGTAGCCATGTGCCTCCAGCAGATCGCGAAAGAGCTTCATGTTAAGCTCATTGTCCTCGACGATCAGGACGGTTTTGGCCATCCGTCCCTCCAATCCTAATCAGCGGCCCCGCCTACGGCGCGTTGGCTGCCCGCGCGGCGCGGGTCGAAAACTGAATTTAAACTAGCGCCAGATTCGTTCTAACCCGTTAAGCGCTGGTGATAACTTTCTGCGCTGCGGTTTGCACTTGCTTGAATACTTTCCGCAAACTCGGGCATGATGGTCGGGAAAGTAGAGCGCAGAAGTTACAGAAAGGCAAACAACAAAGTTGAAGAAACCTGCTCAGAACCCCCGCGAAGTATCTGAAATCGTTGCCATTCAGGCGCTCAGTTTTATTGCCGGCGAGCCTGAGCGGCTGGGCTTGTTCCTGGCCGAAAGCGGAATCGGTCCGGAAACCCTGCGGACCGCGGCGAGCGATCCTCATTTCCTGGCAAGCGTGCTCGATTTCGTGATGCGCGACGACGCGACGGTAAAAGCGTTCGCCGACGCCTCTCAACTCCACCCCACCAACATTGCAGCCGCCCACCAGGCGCTCACCGATCCGCGGTGGGAGCGCGATGTGCCGTGAGCATCGCCTGCGCCGACGCAATGTGGCGAATTTGAAGTTCCTCTCAAACTCGCGGTAACCTCTTCAGAGGAACTTCAAGCTCGAACCGTGCCAGCGAATGATCGTTGGCCGGTGCTCCCTTGCTTCCGAAGTTCGCATCAGGGTTGCGGCACATGCTTGCGAACTTCGGAACCGAAGCGCCGGACGGCCCGACCTGCTTTTGCCGGGACTGTCTCGTCGATCTTGATTTTGCCGCAAGGCGCTGCGGCGAATGCGGCTCACCTCGTCTCATCCGTCACCGCGTCCTGGCCGCGCTGACGCTCGCCCATATCGATTGCGACGCATTCTACGCCACCGTCGAGAAGCGCGATAACCCGGAGCTTGCCGACAAGCCCGTCATCATCGGCGGCGGCAAGCGCGGCGTGGTAGCAGCGGCATGCTACATTTCCCGTACCTTCGGCGTGCGCTCGGCGATGCCGATGTTCAAGGCGCTCGCGTTGTGTCCGTCCGCGACCGTGATCCGGCCCGATATGGCGAAATATGTCCGGGTCGGGCGAGAAGTCCGCCAGGCCATGCAGGCGCTGACGCCCCTGGTCGAACCGCTCTCGATCGACGAGGCGTTTCTGGATCTGGCCGGTACCGAGCGCGTGCATGGCATGATCCCGGCAAAAGTGCTGGCGCGCTTTGCCTGCGAGGTCGAGCGTACCGTCGGCATCACGGTTTCGGTCGGGCTGTCCTGCAACAAATTCCTGGCCAAGATCGCATCCGATATGGACAAGCCGCGCGGCTTTGCCACGCTCGACCAGGAGGAAGCCTGCGCGATGCTCGCGGACAAGCCGGTCGGGTTCATTTTCGGCGTCGGACCGGCGACCCAGGAGCGGCTCATGCAGCGCGGTTTTCGCACCATCGCTGACCTGCAGCGCGCCGACGAAGCCGAACTGATGAAGCAGTTCTCGACCGAAGGCCGCAGGCTGTGGCGGCTGGCGCGCGGCATCGACGATCGCCGCGTGGTAGCGGACCGCGGCGCCAAGACCATTTCCAACGAAACGACGTTTGAGACCGACATCCGCGATTTCGCGACGCTGGAAAAAACCCTGTGGCGACTGTCGGAAAAGGTGTCGTCGCGCCTCAAGAGCAGCAGCCTCGCCGGCTGCACCGTCACGCTGAAACTGAAGACCGCCGATTTCAGACAGCGCACCCGCTCGCAGTCAATTCGCGCCCCGACGCAGCTCGCCGCGAAGATCTTTGCGATCTCCAGGGAGATGCTGGCGAAGGAAATCGACGGCACCGCGTTCCGGCTGATGGGCACCGGCGTCAGCGCGCTGCGGGCGGGATCATCGGCTGACGACACCGACATGCTCGACCGCCGCTCGGCGCACGCCGAACGCGCGATCGACGATTTGCGCAGGAAATTCGGCAACGCGGCGGTCATCCGGGGCATTGCCTATGAGGGGCCGGGAAGAGAAGAATGAGCGTTCATCGTGGCCATGATTCGAGATGGCGCTTCGCGCCTCCTTGACCATGAGGTCCGTTTACGACGTGATGCCCTCATCCCGAGGAGCGCGCTGTTGCGCGCGTCTCGAAGGATGGCCGCAAGGCACGACGGTGCCCTCACTTACACGGCTTGGAATCCTTGATGTCGAATTTGTCCAGCGCGCCGGCGACCACGAAATCGTTGTAGTCGAGCATCAGCTTCCGCGAGACGCCATTTTCGAAAAGCTCAAACGACATCGCATAGACGGGACTCTGTTCGCCCTCCGTGGGCTTGGCGTCGTGGTCGAAATAGCTGACCGTGACGGGCCATCGCGTCAGCGATTTCATCGTCTCGCTCGCGGTAGACGGATCGGGCGAGGAGATGGTCCGGTCGCCGGGGATCGGTTTTCCGATCACCGAAAGCGTGTTGTAGAGTTTTTCGCCGTTGTCTGAGCCGTCATAGACCGTCAGTGCAAGCACGGACTTTCCGGCGCGCGCCGCCTCGATGATGCGCTGGATCTGCTGGGTCGGGAACACCGTGTTGCCGTCGAGGGTGAAGGTCTTGGCCTCCGGCTGCTTCAGCTTGACCGTGACGTGGTCACCGGTGCGCTCCGCAACGCCGTCGACCGGACTGGAATCGGCATCGTTCATCCGCGCGTCGATCTTGAAGCGATAGCTCTTGCCGGCGCCGTCCTCCCAGGAGGTCGAACGCAGGTCACTCAGGGTCAGCTTGTCCTCGCCGCTTTCGAGCTCGGAGACCTGCCTGAATTCCGACGTGTAGCCCTCGCAGGCGTTACCCGAAAAACTATAGAGGATGCGTCCCCGCGCGCTGCTGACATTAGAACCGCGCGACTTGACCAGGCTGAGATCGTACAGCGCCTGATGGGCCAGAAACGGGCTGGCCGGCGCGGCTTCGGCGGGCTCGCCGGTGAAGCCCGATCCGAGCGCGAGCGCAGTAACCGCCAGCGCCAATGGCCTGATCGCAAAATGCGTGAACGGCGAGGAACGAGCGCTATGAAGCGAAGCGAACGAGCCAATCATGTGGTTTCCTCGAACGGGATTCGTAACATTACTGAGCGCCGCATTACGCCGCAACTAGGGCGAACCCTGCAAATTGCGGTCCGTTCACGGGGGTTTGCAGCCTAGCCGATCAGCCCTCGGCGCATTGCCGGATGCCCCGAACGCGGGCACCGGCGAACCGTCGCGCTCGCTTGCATGTGATGCCACAATGCGCGAAACAATGCGTCCCGATCCGGTTGATCGGGGCTTGTCATATCAAACGAGGGCTAAACATGGCGGGTACGATCGAACAAAAGCTGGCGGCCCAGGGCATTGTCTTGCACGATGCCGCAGCTCCCGTTGCGAATTACGTCGGCTTCGTCCGCACCGGAAATCTGCTGTTCGTCTCGGGCCAGCTTTGCTTCGACTCGCAGGGCAAGCTGATCGCCAAGGGCAAGCTCGGCGCCGGCGTCACCGTGGAGCAAGGCAGTGCCGCCGCGCGCGGCTGCGCCATCAACCTGCTGGCGCAGATCAAGGCTGCGCTGGGCGACCTCGACAAGGTCGTACGCGTGGTGCGGCTTGGCGGCTTTGTCAATTCGGCACCGGACTTTCTCGAGGCGCCAAAGGTCATGAACGGCGCATCCGATTTGATGGTCGCAGCTTTCGGCGACAAGGGCCGCCATGCCCGTACCACCGTCGGCGTGGCCTCTCTGCCCGCCGACGCGGCGATGGAGGTCGATGGCATCTTCGAGGTGTCCTGAGCGGAGACCAGACTTGCGCGCCCCTGACTGGTTGACGGCACGGCCGGTCGCCCATCGCGGCCTGCATGATCGTGCCCGCGGCATCATCGAGAACATGCCGGGCGCGATCACCGCCGCGATCGGCAGAAATTTCGCCATCGAAGTCGATATCCAGCTCTCCGCCGACGGCGAGGCCATGGTGCATCACGACGACGCGCTCGGCCGCCTCACCGAAGGCGCGGGCGCGTTGCGCAGCCTGACCGCGGCCGAACTCAAGCAGGTCGCGTTCAAGGACACGACCGAGCGGATGATGACGCTTGGCGATCTCTGCGCGCTGACTGCCGGTCGCGTTCCGCTGGTGATCGAGGTGAAGAGCCATTTCGACGGTGACCGCAAGCTGATCAAGCGGATGGCTGATGTGCTCGCCACTTATGGCGGCCCGGTGGCCGGCATGTCGTTCGACCCGGACCAGGTGACCGGTTTACGCGAACTGGCGCCAGAGCTGCCGCGCGGCATCGTCGCCGAACGGCATTATACCGGCGAAAAATGGCCGATGGCCTCGCCGGCCCAGCGTCGGGACATGACGCATTTGCGCCATTTCTTCCGCACCCGCCCGCATTTCGTCGCCTATTCGGTCAACGAATTGCCGGCGCTCGCGCCCTGGATCGCGCACCGCCTCTTCGGCCTGCCGCTGCTGACCTGGACGGTACGCACCGCCGAGCAGCGCGACCGCGCCGCCCGCTATGCCGATCAAATGATCTTCGAAGGCTTTGTACCGGGAACCTGAGCGGCTCGCGGGCCTTGAACTCGCGTGCGCGATGCACGATCTTTGGCGTGTTGGTCACCATGTGCGATGGCCGATCGTGACATGAGACCGGTCCAAATCGTCGATGGATTCATCCGAAATAACCCTCGAAGCCGTGTCATCGGTCAGCCAGATCGCGGCTGCGGATTGGGATGCCTGCGCGAATCCGACACCAGACCAGCCAAGCCTCGATACGATTGTACCGGTCGATTCCGGATTGAATTCAATACACAGCTATAACCCATTTATTTCGCATGCGTTTTTCTCGGCCGCGGAGGCTTCCGGATCGGCCTCTGCACGGACTGGCTGGGGACCTCGGCATCTGCTGGCCAGACTTGATGGCAGCATCGCAGGCATCGTGCCCTGCTATCTGAAATCGCATTCGCAAGGCGAATACGTGTTCGATCGCGGCTGGGCGGAAGCCTATGAGCGCGCCGGCGGTCGCTATTACCCGAAGCTGCAGGCCTCGGTTCCCTTCACGCCCGCGACCGGGCGGCGGCTGTTGATCCGCGATGGCTTCGATATCGATCTGGTCGGCGGTGCGTTGGCGCGCGGGCTGATCGCGTTGTGCGACGCCAGCGAAGCCTCATCGGTTCACGTCACCTTTGCACATCAGGCCGAACAGAAATTGCTGGCCGATCATGAATTCCTGGAGCGCACCGACCAGCAGTTTCATTGGCACAACCAAGGCTACAGCAGCTTCGAGAACTTTCTCGGCTCGCTGAATTCACGCCATCGCAAGGCGATCAAACGCGAGCGGCGCGAGGCGCTGGCCGCAGGCGTCACGATCCACAGGCTCACCGGCAGCGATATCACCGAGGATGCCTGGGACGCCTTTTTTGAATTCTACATGCAGACCGGCTCGCGGAAATGGGGCCGTCCCTATCTCAACCGCAAGTTCTTTTCGCTCATCGGCGAGACCATGAGCAAGAACGTGCTGCTGGTGATGGCGAAACGCAACGGCCGCTGGGTTGCCGGCGCGATCAATTTCATCGGCTCCGATACGCTGTTCGGCCGCAACTGGGGCGCGGTGGAACATCATCCGTTCCTGCATTTCGAGGTCTGCTATTATCAGGCGATTGATTTCGCGATCGAGCGCGGGCTCACGACCGTCGAGGCCGGCGCCCAGGGCGAGCACAAGATCGCACGCGGTTACCTGCCGCAAACCACCTATTCCGCGCACTACATCGCCGACCGCGGTCTGCGCCGCGCGATCGCGGACTATCTCAAACGCGAGCGCGCTTACGTCGCGGAAGCCGGGCGCGAACTGACCGAGGCCGGCCCGTTCCGCAAGACCGCTGGCGAGCCGTCTTGACCAAAGGGAACGGGGTTATAAGAGTAGAATCCAGCCAGGGGAGACGTCATGAGCGCATATGACAGCAACAACATCTTCGCGAAGATTCTGCGCGGCGAGCTTCCCTGCTACAAGGTCTATGAGAACGACCATGTGCTGGCCTTTCTCGACATCATGCCGCGCTGCCCCGGGCACACTTTGGTGATCCCGAAGACCCCTGCCCGCAACATCCTGGATATCGGCGTCGAGGATTTCGTCCATGTCGCGCGCGGCACCCACAAGATCGCACAGGCTGCGATGAAGGCCTTCAAGGGCGACGGCATCACTATCCAGCAGTTCAGCGAGCCCGCGTCGGGACAGGTCGTCTATCATTTGCATATGCATGTGATGCCGCGCCATGACGGCATCGCACTGTTGCCGCCGGCGAGCCGCAAGGAGGACGTCAAGGTGCTGGAGGACAATGCGACCAAGCTGATCGCCACGCTCAAGAGCCCTTGAAGCTGACCGCTAATTCTTAAAGCATCGGGAAGTTGTTGCAGGCGAACGGCAGGTTCGCATTGTTGGTCGGCCAGTTCTGCGCCGGCCATTTCTTTTTGGCCAGGCAGTACAGGTAACTCCCCAGCACGGCCTGGGCCCCGGTCGCCCAGTGCGCGTCATCGGCGAACTCCGAAGCCTCGGCGTTGGCAGGCTGTGTCGCGGCCAGGTTGGACGGACTGCAGACATAGGCCCAATCGGTGGTGACCGTCGGATTTGAGTTGGGCACAGGCTTTGGACAGGCCGGGTCCGCCGTCGTGTAGTGCGTGATATTGAACGGGCTCTGCGTATGCTCAAAGCTTTCGATCAATTTTCGAACGCCATCAAGGTCCGCCCACGCATAGGAAACGTGCAAGGCATCCAGCCGCTGCTGCAGTGTTACGTTGTGAAGGTGCCGGAATTGCCTGCTGCTCGGCGGTGCCGAAGGATTCGGGGAGGCCGATGACGACAATATGAACACGGTTGAAGCCGAAACGATAGCCTGAGAGCTGCCTGATGGTTGCCGCAAGCGTGTCGGCCGCGTGGGTGACGTAGTTGGTCGCGTCATTGGTCGAGGAGATATTCTTGATCGCGAACGCGACGTCGTTACCGCCCGAACTGATGACATATAAATTGCGCGTCGCCCGGATTTTCTGGCCGATGAAGCGCTCGTGCACGTACATGTATTTGATGAGCTGCGCTTGCGTAGGGACTGCATTCGGAAATCCGCCCGAGGTCGCGGTATTCGGCAGGAAATCGCGTGCGCCGCCCTGTCCCATAGTTGGTCCCGTCCTGGTTCTCGGGTCTCGCGGTGACGCCGAGCGCGGCACCCAGCACCTCCACCGACATCGGGCCAGGACTGGAGGTCGGCCTGCCGACCGCCGCGGCCGACTGCTTGATGTAGAAATCGTAATTGGCCTCGCCGCTATAGGGCTTTTCTCGGTACCAGCCGCTGTCGACGGTACTGTCTCCGAACACCCATAACTGGTTGAATGGCCGCGCCACCGCCGAACCGGCCATTGCGCAGAAAACGGCGAATAGAACGAGGATTCTGCTGCCAATCATTGAAGCTCTCCCAGCCAGGTGGAAGTTTTCCGCGTCGGACCCGTGGCGCATCGGATCGAGATATGCCGATAACACGCGACTTTGCCGTCGGCTGTGAGGCATCTCACACCGACCCATGTCCGGGATGAATATCGGCGCTTACCCCGTCTCGAAGTCGCCGGGCTGCGGCGGCGCCAATGGCGTGAATTCGCAGCGGTACGGCTTGATGTCGAGCAGCGGCGTATCGTCGAGGCAATCGAGGCCGCGCACCAGCACCGTAGCGCCTTCGACGCCGACCAGCTTGACGATCGAGGTGCCGATCGGGTTCGGCCGCACCGGCGAGCGCAACGAAAAGGTGCCGTGGATCTTGTTGTTGCTCTTCGGCGACTGCAGCACGATATCGCGGCGCGACTGGTGCAGCCAGTAGAGCACTTCGAGGTTCGCATAGGCGTCGACGCCTTTCAGCGCCACGACCCATGGCTCGAAGATTTCGAGCCGGCAGACGGGACCGTCGTGCCGCCCCTGCCGCGGCGTTGCCAGCCGCGACGCCCAGGGTGTGCGGATGCGGCCGATAAAGACCAGGCCGGCGTCCTGCGTCGCAGGCATATCGACGACGAGTTCGCCGTCGCGGACTTCACTTTCACGAACCATGTTCAAAATCCAAAATGTTTTGCGCCTCAAGCCGGCTCGCCTCGATCCAGCCCTTGTGTCTGAGCTTATCCGACCCGGAATCCTGAGCAAGGCCGCCACGCAGCTCTCCTTGATCACCCTCGGAAATTCATGTTTCGCAGCACGAAGCAGGCGCCGCCGGCGCGGCGGATGCGATTGCAGAGATCGTCCGCCTCAGGCCGCGTGTCGGCGCCGATCCGCACTTGATAGAAGGGACGCATGCCGCGATTGCGCAACATCGGGCTGAGCAGGCTCGGATCCCGGTTGCCGATCACGGCGCTCAGATGTTTGACGGCGCGGGCATACATCGCCAATGCCTTGTCGCGATCAAAACCTCCCGCGAGCTGCACGCCCCAAAGCCGCGCGGCGCCGAGCTTCACATGCGCTTCAAGCTGGGTGACGAATGGATTGGGCGCGCGACGTAGCAGCGCCATCAGTTCGCGACAGCCGAGCCTCGCCGAGGCGTGCGCTCGCTCGGATGGCTTGCCGCTCTTGCTGGCTGCCGCCCAATCGTCGACCGTCGAACCGGTGATGGAGAGGACATAGTTGCGCGTCTCCTGCGGCATGCTGCCGGAGCCGTTGAGCCATTCCTGCACCCGGTGAGGTCCGGCATTGTAGGCCGCCGCGGCCAGCCCGAGATTGCCAAACTGGTTACGTAACTCGTTCAGAAATTCCGCCGATTTCGGCAACGCCTGCACGGGATCGAAGGGATCGAGCAGCCGGCGCTCGCTCGCGGTACCCGGCATGAATTGCGCGATTCCCTGGGCGCGCTGGCCGCTGCGGGTGACCGGTCCCACGGCATCGGACTGAAAGCGGCTCTCCTGCCATATCACTCGTGCGAAAAACTCCACCGGCAGGTCCTGTGACCTCGCTGCCGATTCGATCATCAGGCACATCGCCTCTCGGGTGCCGGCATCGCCGGTCTCCTGGACCGGGGCGCTGGGGACAGCGAGTTCTTCGACGCTCGGCTTGATGAAACGACTACCGGCCGGCATCTCCTGCGCGATCGCCCGCGAGCCGAGCGTCGCCGCGGCTACGCAGAGCGCCATACGCCAACCGGACTGCACCCGCATCGCCATACCGGTCATCCATCCATCAGTCGCCTACCCCGGTAGCGGATTGTAACCCGCTATGCGGCAATCATGGCGCGCATGTGAGGAGCATTCAGCACGGCTCTGCCGGCAAATCCCCGAAATCATCGAGATCACAGCGGAGATCGGTTTACGTTAACGCCGCTTTCCGCCGAACTTGCTCTTTCGCGAAAACCGAAGCCGGGTAAGGTTCCGGCCTTTATTGGGAGATTACCGATGCAGGATCGACGGCGGACGACGCGTGACAAGGTGCTGTATGGCGGCGTCGCGGAAACCGGCGAAGCTGGTTCGGCAAGGGATTGCGTCGTCCGCAATATATCGGAAAAAGGCGCCAACATCGAATTCAGCAATGTCATCAAATTTCCGAAGGAGCAGATGTCACTGACCATTGCCCGCAAGGGCCGCTCCTTCCTCGCCAAAATCGTCTGGTGGCGCGACAATTTCGTCGGGGTCGCCTTTTCGGATACGCCGCCCACGCTGCCGGTTTCCGACCTCGACGAACGGCTGCGCAAGAGCGAAGCCAAAAAGCGTCAGCTGCAGCGCCGTATCAATGAACTGCTGGGCGAAGGCTGACACGTTGCGCTTGCGCGTCGGTGCCTACGCGCGAACATAGACCCAAGCCGAGTTGCCGGAGCGGAGCCGCACCAGGATCCGCTTGTAGTCCGCGACCTCGTATTGGTCGGCGGCCTTTAATTCGGCGTCCGTAATCCGGAACATCCTGCCCGTCACTTGATCGTCGGGATTGTCGCTCGGCTCCACGATCGGATGGAACCGCTTGCCGCTGGTTTTGATTACTTCCGGGTCGGTGATTTCGATTAGGGACTGACGGTATCCAGGCATGGCGTCGTCTTGCCCCTCCAGCAAACGACCAAACGAGGCCAGTTGCACGTCGTCCTGTTGCAGCGTGCCGTATGAAAACAGCAGAACGGTTCTATCCCCAGACATTGTCGTCATGCGCTCCGTGGCCCGGTCCATGCGCAGGATATGAGTACCCACGCCCAAGACCAACTACCGGCTCCCGATCAAATGCGGTAGCCCATTAAAATGTCGACTACCGTGATCGAGCACGCCGATGGCCTGCCCCAGCCACAGCGTAGCTGGGCGATCCTGACCATTGCGCTCGGCCTCGTCATGTCGGTGATCGATGGCTCGATCGCCAATGTCGCGCTGCCCACTATCGCCGGGGCGCTGCATACGCTTTGACTGGCAAAGTGCCGGCCTCAGCGCGGCGACCTTTGGTCTCGGCATTGCCGCGATCGACAGCACCGGCCATGGTGAATTGGCATTATTGTGCCTGACCGAATTCGGCATCGCCGCCGGCGCCGGGTTTATGCTGGTAGTCCGGCAGACGCACATGGCATCGCCTTTGTTGCCGGTCGACCTGCTGCGCATCCCGATTTTTGCGCTGTCGATTTCGACTTCGATCGCCTCGTTCTGCGGCCAGATGCTGGCTTTCGTCGCGATCCCCTTTTATCTCGAGAGTCATTTCGGCTATTCGGCAGTCGAGATGGGCCTTCTGATCACACCCTGGCCCATCGCCGTGGCGTTCGCGGCACCGCTGGCGGGACGTCTGGTCGAACGCTATCCGGCCGGGCTGTTGGGCGGCATCGGCCTGACGCTGTTCGCCTGCGGCCTTGGCACATTGGCGCTGATGCCGGCCAATCCCGGTCCGATCGACGTGATCTGGCGCATGGCGCTGAGTGGCGTGGGTTTCGGTCTGTTCCAGACTCCCAACAACCGCACCATGATCGCGGCCGCGCCGCGCGAACGCAGCGGCGGCGCGAGCGGCATGCTGGGCACGGCGCGGCTGCTTGGCCAAACCACCGGCGCTGCGCTGGTGGCACTATTCCTGGCGCGCTTTCCGTCCGCGGGCACGCAGATCTCGCTGCTGACGGCTGTCGGCTTTGCCCTGCTTGGGGCCGCGCTGAGCATGCTGAGGTTGTCGCCGATGGGCGCACAAGGCGCGGAACGGGTGCGGGTTCACGACGGTCAGCGCATGAAGGGCGAATGAAGGCGATCGTGCATGCGCGGCGCGCGATGCCAACGAAGGTCGGGCGCATCAAATCCCTTCTGCCAAAAACAGCAAAGCCGGCGGTCTTGCGACGCGCCGGCTTTCCTTTATCAGATATTCGCGGTTTTCAGGCCTTGACCAGCGGACCTCGTGAGGCCGAACCTTTGGACCCGCCCGGCTTGGTCTTGCGCTTGCGCGAGATCGGCAGCTTTTCCGGCTTTGGCGTGACCGGTCCTTCGAGGAACTCGAAGCCGATCTTCTCGGCGCCAGTCTCCGTCGCCGCCTCGTCCTTGACCAGCACGACGCGAACATGGCCACCGCCCTTGAGGTGACCGAACAGCACCTCATCCGCCAGCGGCTTCTTGATATGCTCCTGGATCACACGGGACATCGGCCGCGCGCCCATCTGCTCGTCGTAACCATGCTGCACCAGCCATGCCTTGGCAGGCTCCGACAGCTCGATGGTCACGTCGCGATCGGCCAGTTGTGCCTCGAGTTGCAGCACGAACTTCTCGACCACCATGCCGATCACCTCGGTATTGAGGTGCCCGAACGAAACGACGGCATCGAGCCGGTTGCGGAACTCAGGAGCGAACTGCCGATTGATCGCTTCGCGATCGTCGCCTTCCCGCTTGTTGCGGGTGAAGCCGAACGCCTGGCGAGCGAGGTCGGCGGCCCCCGCATTGGTGGTCATGATCAGGATCACGTTGCGGAAGTTAACCTGCTTGCCGGTGTGGTCCGTAAGCCGGCCATGATCCATGATCTGCAGCAGCACGTTATACAGATCGGGATGCGCCTTCTCGATTTCGTCAAGCAGCAGCACGCAATGCGGATGCTGGTCTACGCCATCGGTGAGCAAGCCGCCCTGGTCGAAGCCGACATAACCGGGAGGCGCGCCGAGCAGGCGCGATACGGTATGACGTTCCATATATTCCGACATATCGAAGCGGATCAGTTCGAGACCAAGCGCGGCGGCGAGCTGTTTTGCGACTTCGGTTTTGCCGACGCCGGTTGGTCCGGAGAACAGATAAGAGCCGATCGGCTTTTCGGGCTCACGCAGGCCCGCCCGCGCCAGCTTGATCGAAGCCGACAGCGCGTCGATCGCCTGGTCCTGGCCGAACACCACACGCTTGAGCGTCTGCTCGAGATGCCTGAGCACTTCGGCATCGTTCTTCGACAGGCTCTTGGGCGGTATCCGCGCCATGGTCGCGACCGTGGTCTCGATCTCTCGCAGGCCGATGGTCTTCTTGCGCTTGTTTTCCGACACCAGCATTTGCGCGGCGCCCGATTCGTCGATCACGTCGATCGCCTTGTCGGGTAGTTTGCGGTCGTGGATGTAGCGCGAGGACAGCTGGACCGCGGCCTCGATCGCCTCATTGGTGTATTTCAGCCGGTGATAGTCCTCGAAATAGGGTTTTAGACCCTTGAGGATCGCGATCGCGTCCTCGACAGTCGGCTCGTTGACGTCGATCTTCTGGAATCGACGTACCAAGGCGCGATCCTTTTCGAAGTGCTGGCGATATTCCTTGTAGGTCGTCGAGCCCATGCATCGGATCGTGCCAGCGGCCAACGCCGGCTTCAGCAAATTGGAGGCATCCATGGCGCCGCCGGAGGTCGCCCCGGCGCCGATCACGGTATGGATTTCGTCGATGAACAGAATGGCGTTCGGGTGTGCCTCCAGTTCTTTCAGAACCTGCTTCAGCCGCTCCTCGAAATCACCGCGGTAACGGGTACCCGCCAGCAACGTTCCCATATCGAGCGCGAACACAGTCGCCGCTGACAGGACTTCCGGTACCTCGCTGTCGACGATGCGCTTGGCGATGCCTTCGGCAATCGCGGTCTTGCCGACGCCGGCTTCGCCGACGAACAGCGGATTGTTCTTCTGCCGACGGCAGAGCACCTGGATCGCGCGCCTGATCTCGACATTACGCCCGATCACCGGATCGATCTTGCCGTCGCGCGCTTTCTTGTTGAGGTTGACACAATAAGTCTCGAGCGCCTCGCCCTTCTTTTTGGGCTCCTCGTTACCCTTGGTCTCGGCCTCTTCATCGACGCCGCGCACCGGCCGCGCCTCGGAAACGCCGGGGCGTTTGGCAATGCCATGGCTGATATAATTGACCGCGTCGTAACGGGTCATGTCCTGCTCCTGCAGGAAATAAGCGGCGTGACTCTCGCGCTCGGCAAAAATCGCGATCAGCACGTTGGCGCCGGTCACCTCCTCGCGGCCCGAAGACTGGACGTGAATGACCGCGCGCTGGATCACGCGCTGGAAGCCGGCGGTCGGCTTGGCGTCATCGGCCCCTTCGGTAACCAGGTTCTCGAATTCGGTTTCAAGGTAATTGACAAGGCTGGTTCGCAGCTTGTCGAGATCGACGCTGCAGGCGCGCATCACGGCCGCTGCATCGGAATCGTCGACCAGCGACAGCAGAAGATGTTCGAGCGTCGCATATTGATGATGACGCTCGTTCGCAATCGCAAGTGCGCGATGCAGGGATTGTTCAAGGCTTTGAGAAAAAGTCGGCATTCGCGTCCTCTATGGCCTCCGGCGATCATAGTCGCCTTCTATGGCGCACGGCTATCATGGTCCCCGTTGTGCCCGGGCTATCATGATCGCCGTCGACCGATCAGGCAACAACAACCTTTATCATAGTCATATAGTTGCACAGGATCGCGGCGAAAGGCCGGTTCCGTCAATTGTTTACGGCGCGCCAAAGGCGCGGTTTTCCCCATCAAAAACGGCCTTGCATTCCCTAAAAAGCACGTCGGAATCGATTCGGCCGCAGTCCAAGGCAAAATCCGTTCCCGGTCGAGGGATTCCGCCGCCATGGCAATGGACACCGGATAGTAAATCGGTCCGCCAATCGATCCAGCGGACTACTTCTTCTCCATCACGCATTGCAGCGGATGCTGGTGCTTGCGCGCGAAATCCATCACTTGCGTCACCTTGGTTTCGGCAATCTCGTAGGTGAACACGCCGCACTCCCCGATTCCATGATGATGCACGTGGAGCATGATCTTGGTCGCGGCTTCGACATCCTTCTGGAAGAATTTCTCCAACACGTGGACGACAAATTCCATCGGAGTGTAGTCGTCGTTCAGAATCAGCACCCGGTACATGTCGGGGCGCTTGGTCTTGGGCTTGACCTTGGTGATGACTGACGCGGCCGGGTCGCTGGAACGGCCCTCATCATTGCTCATTCGGGGAGCAGATGCGGCGGCTCGAGGCGGCGCGGACGGTTCGGATCTGGACGTTAACTGTAGCATGGCACAGATATTATGAAGTCCCCACGAAAAACCCGACAGTGGCCGGGCAACAGGCGGTAGTCCAAGCGCGCGGCCACACCGCCGCTCCCTTCCCCACCCGTCCTTCGGTCTGCATCGACAACGGAATATGGATCGACCGCGGCCTCACCGCAAGCGCACAAATAGCCGCCTGTTGTGATCCGCGGCAGGTCCAAAGCCGGGCCCGGCGACCTGGCAAGGTTAATCAATTCCGGGCGATTTGACAAAGCAATACGGTTGGCCGTTTAGCGGATATTGACGATGTCAGCCGGTTCCGACGCGTGATCCGCGTTTCTGCGGCCTTTGACCGGTTTTTATGGGAGCCGATTCACCACCTGTTTAACAGGCGCGCACGATATGGGGGACAAACCAACCCCCGGTGAAAGCCATGTTCGGTGCATCCATGATCCATCATATTCGCGAAGCGGCCAAACGCTTCGTTGGCGCCAATAAAGGCAATGTCGCGGTGATCTTCACCATCGCGGCGATTCCCGTCATTAGCTTCGTCGGCGCTGCCATCGACTACAGCCGCGCCAATGCCGCGCGCTCCGCGATGCAGTCCGCGATGGATTCGACAGCCTTGATGCTGTCCAAGGATCTCTCCAGCAACAAGATCAATGCGAGCCAGATCCAGGCCACAGCCCAAAACTACTTCAACGCGCTCTACACCAACAAGGACGCCACCATCACCAATATCACCGCGACCTACACCGCGAATAACGGCAATTTGGGCAATACAATCGCGCTTACCGCGAATGGAACCATCAATACCGATTTCATGCGCGTGCTTGGGTCGAATTTTAACACTCTCGGCTTCGGCACCACGTCGACCACCGCCTGGGGCAATGTGAAGATGCGGGTCGCGCTGGTGCTCGATAACACCGGATCGATGGCTCAGAACGGCAAGATCACCGCGTTGCGAAACGCGGTCGCCAGCAGTGGCGGCCTGATCGACCAGCTCAGCGGGCTCGCCAAGAATAATGGCGACGTCTACATTTCCCTGATTCCGTTCGCCAAGGTCGTCAACGCCGGTGCGAGCAATTACGGCGCGAGCTGGATCGACTGGACCGACTGGCTGAACCCTCCGACGACGCAGCCAAACAACGGCAGCACGCAGGCTACGCTTCCCATCAATTGGCACGCCTACGGGCCCGGGATGAACTGTCCGTTCACCAACAGCAATGGCGGTTTCACCTGCACGAGCAGTCCGGCCAACGGCAGCTCGAACGTGTCCAAGATTCCAACGAGTGTAACCTACCAGGGTCAAACTATCCCGGGTCCCATCTGCCCGAGCGTCGACGCTAACTCGCACACACTCTATAATGGCTGCTGGACCAGCGAACTGGTCAACGACGCCACTCCACAGGCGTTCTGCTCGGGCTCCAGTTCATGCAGCTGTCCGACGGGCAGCAGCAATTGCAGCTGCACAGGCAACGGCAGCAACAAGGTTTGCAAAGGGCCTCGCTACATCCACAACTGGACTCAGCCCGTTCCGGCTGACACGACCGATAACTTGAGCCAGCCACATCCGAGCCCGCAGGTTGGCTTCAATTGGCAGGACACCTCCGCCCATATCCCGACGACGGCAGTGCCGAACCCCAATCCGGCTTGGTATTCGACCATCTGTGCTACGTCGAACCAGCTCAACTGCATGACGGCGGTCGCCAACAACTGGCAGAAACCTTCGACCAACTCGATCAGCACCTGGACCGGTTGCATCACCGACCGGGCCCAGAACTATGACGAGACCGGCGATGCGCCGAACTCGAACAATGCCAACACGCTATTCCCGGCCAACCAGTACTACGAGAACAGCACCGCTTACTGCAATTCGAGCGCCTCGACGACGCTCGAACAGATGATGCCGCTGACCTACGACTGGACAACGCTGAAAAACAACGTCAACGCGATGCAGCCGACCGGCGGTACCGACCAATCCGTTGGCCTTGCCTGGGGTTGGCAGTCGCTGTTGACGACCGGCCCGATCCCGGCGCCGGCCGAAGACAGCAACACGACCTACAACCGGGTCATCATCCTGCTGTCGGACGGTTTGAATACCGAAGACCGCTGGCCGGATAATGGCGACGGCAGCACGCAAAACGGCACGTCGATCGACGACCGGCAGGCGCAGCAGTGCACCAACATCAAGAATGCCGTCGATTCCAGCGGCAGGCCGATGTACACCATCTATACGATCCAGGTGAACACCAGCTCGCCGGCCGACCCGACATCTACCGTACTGCAGAACTGCGCCAGCGACCGCAGCAAGTTCTTCATGCTGACGAGTTCAAGCCAGATCGCCACGACCTTCACCACGATCGGAACGGCGCTCAGCGCACTCCGCGTCGCACAATAGTTTCCACACTAAACCTGATACGAAAAAGCCCGGCCGTCGCGGCCGGGCTTTTGTTTTGGTGACCCCGAGCGATCAGCCGGCGCGGCCGGGCTAAACCTGGTGGCGATGTTTTCCAGCGGCTTGAAGGTTTGCCTGGCGAGATCCGTGTAGAGGCCCGCGATCTTCTGTGACTCGGTCACAAAGGTCTCGTAGGCCGATTTCGCGTATTCGGTCTGCACCTCCAGCGCTTTGTCGATCGACTTCACGCCGGACAGCCTGTCGACAAACGATTTGGTGTCGTCGAAGGATTTCCTGGTGTAGTCGCCGTAGGCGCTCGCAATCGCCTGAACGCCAGCTTTGCAGAGAAGTGCCGTATTGCTGAATTTCTTCAACCTTGATCATGTGGATTCCTTTTCCAGACGGATGTTTGACAATCGGCGGGAGATCCCGGCTCCCTGACACCACCGATATAGTGCACCGCACAATAAAGTCAAGAATTTTTGTGCATCGCACAAGTCTTGGCGTCAAACCCCGCGATTCCTGGCAATGGTTGCTTAACCTTTTGGAAACTCCGGCCCCCTAACCTGACTCCACAGCTGTTCCTCTTCCGGCATCGTCGAAAAAATTGTTTGTACACAGTCGGTTAGCTAGAACAGCGATCCGAATTGCCATCCCGCCAGAAGTACCTATGCGGATCGGGGTGGTTCAGACAGGAAAACGTAGCCAGCCGTTGGGCATAATTTGGCCTCACGAAGCGGTGAATTAGACAGAAAATGGGGACGGGGAAGTCATGCTTCGTACAACCTTAGCTTCCTCGCGCGTTCTGCGAGCGTGCGCGCTCGGTCTGGCGACCGGCGCGATCGTTTTCAGCAGCAGCACCGCTGAAGCGCGGCACAGGCATCGGCACGACGTCGCGCGCCACCACCGAAGAACGCGACAGTTACAGCCCGCAATTCTCCTCCATTATCGTCGATGCCAATTCAGGCGCGACGCTTGAATCGAATAGCCCGGACGGCATCCGTCATCCGGCGTCTCTGACCAAGGTCATGACGCTCTATCTGCTGTTCGAACGGCTTGAATCCGGCAAGATGACGCTCGATACCGAAATGCCGGTATCCGAGCATGCCTCCGATCAGGACCCCACCAAGCTCGACCTGCGTCCGGGCTCGACGCTGCGCGTCGAGGATGCCATCAAGGGCGTGGTGACAAAGTCCGCCAACGACGCCGCCGTCGTGATCGCGGAAGCGATCGGCGGCGACGAAAGCGATTTCGCCAAGATGATGACTCGCAAGGCGCGCGCGCTCGGCATGACCCGGACGGTCTATGTCAACGCGTCCGGCCTGCCCGCGGACGAACAGGTCACCACGGCGCGCGATCAGGCAACCCTTGGCCGCGCCATCCAGGATCGCTTTCCGCGCTATTATCGCTACTTCGCCACGGAAGCTTTCAACTTCCACGGCCACACGATCCACGGCCATAACCATCTTCTGGGCAGCGTCGAGGGCGTCGACGGCATCAAGACCGGCTACATTCGCGCTTCCGGCTTCAACCTCATCACCAATTTACGCCGCGGCAATCGACATCTCGTCGGCGTGGTGTTGGGCGGCCGGAGTAGCGGGTCGCGTGACGCCACCATGCGCAGCCTGCTTGCCGAGAACCTGGAAAAAGCGTCGACGACACGTACCGTCGCCGCGATCACCGAGCGCAACCCGGCCGACGCCAATGCCGATGTGGCGGAAGATGTGGCGCGATCGCGCCCGACGCAGACCGTTCAGGTCCAGGGCGCAGTTCAGATCGCCTCCGGTTCCTCGGAGCCGCCGGTACGCTCGGTAAAGCCCTCCCTGCTCGCCGCCGCGGCCGCTGCGGTGCCGTCTGCACCAGCCAAGCCCGCGCCCGAGCCCTTCAGTAATGGGGTGATCCAAACCCAGCCGATTGCAGCGGTCCCCGGTTCAAGCGAGCCGATGAAGCCGGTCAGGGTGAAAACCGTCCAGATCAAGGCCGGCCAGGTCAAGGTGGCTTCGGCGGCGGCATCGCAGGTTGCGCCGATCACCACTTCGATATCCTCGGCACCGCGCGCCGACATACCGGAAACCTCGGGCGCAGTGGTCGCCAAGGCGGAAGCCACCGCGCCCGCCGCCGAAATGCCGCGGCAGCCAGCCAATTTCGGTACCGGAAATGGTGTGCTTGGCGTCTTGCCGGCGTCCAGCATGACAGCCTCCCGAGCCTCGCAAGCGATGGCCTACGCTGATCCCAAGCTGCAGACCGTTCAGCAGAATGGCGCCATCAAGCCTGTCGCAGCCCATACCGGGTGGATTATTCAGGTCGGCGCGCTGGAAAGCGAGAGCGAGGCGCAGGAACGCATCGAGGCGGCGCGCAATCAGGCCCATGGCATGCTCAGCAAGGCCGATCCCTTTACCGAAACGGTGCTCGCCAAAGGCGACAAGAAGCTGTACCGCGCCCGTTTCGCCGGTCTCGACCGCGATCAAGCCGAAGCGGTTTGCCGGACCCTAAAGCGCTCCGAGATCTCCTGCATTACCGTCAAGAACTGATCCGCACCCGGATCGAACGCCTCAAGGCCGGGCCGTCTGCTGCAGGCAGGCGGCCTTTTTGCCGCCCAATCGCTCCCGCAGGCGATTTGTGGCAAATCTGCGTCCGCAAACCTCTCGTCAAGATTTGGCCGCTACAACTATCACAGACGAACGATCGACCATGCGGATAACGACGGGCGAATCCTGGAAGCAGCCCTCGGTTTGTAGCGTTGGCGGTGTTGCCGGAGTTAGTTGCGATGCGTGCGAAGCAAAGTATCCTTGGCCTCGTTTACCCGGGCAGCGAGATACGTCGAGCCCCCTTGGTCGGGATGCAGTTTCTTCATCAGCCCGCGATGCGCGCGACTGATCTGGTCGCGCCCCGCGCCCGGTTGCAGGCCAAGGACCTGATAGGCTTCCTCGTCCGTCATTTTGCCGCGCGCCGTAGAGCGGCTCTGCCCCCCTGCCGTATCGCCTTGCGCGTTCTGACGCCAAGCGGGAAACCTGCGGTCCAGATAACTTTCAAGTAACGCCACGCTCTCGACATCGAAGCCGGAAATCATCGCCGTCAATTGCGGCAGGTCGAATTCGTCGAGCGAATGGCCGGCATAGGGGCCGGCCACGATCTGGCCGCGCAACTCGCCGCTGTCGTGATTGAGCTGCATATCCAGAAACTGCGAACGGACTCGCGAAGCCCCTTCCGCCGAGCGTGGTCGTCCTGCGAGGCCGAACATGCGGCTGATAAAGTCGAAACCCGTGCTGCCGAGAGGCGACCAGCCGAGCAATCCGGCGCCGAAAATACCGATCGGAATCGCAATCGCGGGTTCGCCCCTAAGACCGATAAACGCAGCCACCACCAGCGCCACTATGCCGCCAAGGATCTTCAGGGCGCGCGCCAGCGCGACGGGATTGGCCGCGCGAAACATCTGCAGCAGCGAATAGAGCAGGATAACGGCGACAGCGCCAGCGATCAGGGTGGGCATGACGTCAATATAGCGCGATCAACGCCAAAAAGCAGGCCGGTCGCGCCAACGTTTCGTCACCGCGGAGATTATTCCGCGATCACTTCATCTGGCCGATCAGCTTGGCGGCGCCGCCACCGGCCTTCGACAGTCGCAGCAGCGCCTCGCGGCCACCCGCGGCATAAGCCGCGGCCGCCCGCAGCAATTCGCGCAATTGCGCCGCGGCGCCCGGATCGAACCGGCACCATGCACCGCCAGTCAGGCGCGCGATCTCCCGGAACGCGGGCTCCGCAACGTCATCATTCCCCTCCTGGAACATGAACACCGGAACCCTGAGCAGGCCAAGTTCACCCGCCATGCTGCAAAGCCGGTCAATCGGCTCCTCCATGGCATCGCCAACAAACACGACCGCGCGCACCGACGAGGCGACGGCTTCACGCCGCACGTCCGACAACACCTTGCCGATCTGGGTATGACCTCCGCGGCAATCGATCTTGCCCATCAGCTTGGCCAATTGCGCGCTGTCGGAGATCCAGGCCGACGCCCGGCATTCGTTGAAACCGCGATAGTAGACCAGACGGATATCGAGACTCCCGAGCGCCTCTGCCTCGCGAAACATGTCGGCCTGCAGCGCGCAGGCCATGTCCCAGGTCGGCTGCCGGCTCATGGTCGCGTCGAGAGCAAATACCAGCCTGCCTCTGGCTCCCGCCGCATGGGGCGCCATCGCGCGCGCCTTGGCGACAAAGGCGGCGATATCCTCCGAGGCAGACGAGACCGGGTTAGCGCTATCTGACGAAACGCCGGTCGCGGCCTGATCTGTAGATTTGGGTTTGACGGGTTCGCCGGACATGAGCGCTCGCTGATTGCCGCATGTTATTTGGCGTCCGGTCCGGCCGCGGTCAATGCACCACCGGGTCGCTCCGGCTGCGACGAGAACGGGCCGATGCGACCGTCAGTTCTTGATCGGCGCATAGCGGGCGACCGGATCGGGCACCTGACATTGTGCGCAGGTAACACCCCACCACCAGGACGGCACGCTAGCGGTATCAGGCGCCGATGATGTCGTGGAGTTCGAGCGGCTTATCAACCTGGTTGAACCATTCGGCACGGTTGGCGGCGCGGCGACGCCCGCGCTCGTCGAGCGGCAGCTTGAGCTGGCACAGCAGGCTCGTGACTTCCTCGCGCGCCGTGACATGGCCCATGTTCGGGCGGGTACCCAGCGTAGCCTCGTCGAGGTCGTCGAGCGCCGTCAATCCGCGCGGAAAGAATTCGCGATAGACCACCCGCTCGGCAAAGCCGTCGATCGAACGGAAGCCGAGCCGGAACGATAAATCGTTCAGGCTCTCAGCGACCAGTTGCTTGTTGCGCGATCCCAACATCGACAGCCGGTTGCGAACCACGATCCAGTCGCAGCTCGCGCCATCGAGCTGGCGGCGCTTGCGCCTGGAATCCCGTACCATCTCGGCGTAATGGCTCTCGCCGGTCACCGAATAGGTGGCGGGGTCAACGGTGCCGAGCACATCGAAGTCGAGGAAGCTGTCGTTGATCGGCGTCACCAGTGTATCGGCCATCGAGTGGGCAAGCCGCATCAGATAGGAATCGGAACCCGGCGTATCGATCACCAGGAAGTCGAAGGTCCGCTCCACCTCGCTTACTGCGTTCACAAACTGCTGGAACTCAGAGGACTCATTGTCCGCGATCTGCATCGTATCGCCGAGTTTGATGCAGCAATGCACAGGAATTTCGAGATCGAGCCCGGTGCGACGCGCCCAGGCGCGCCGGTTGTTGATGTAGCGGGTGAAGCTTTGCTGCCGACAGTCGAGATCGATGGTGGCGACGCGCTGGCCCGCCTTCATCAAGGCGACCGCAATGTGCAGCGCGGTGGTCGATTTGCCCGAACCACCCTTCTCATTGCCCAGCACAACCACGTACGCCGAGCCGGATTGTCCCTGGGTACTCTGCACCAACATTCTTCATCCCCTAAACTCATCTTCAAATTACGCGCGACTGCGGTCAAGTGAAATGCGCGATCGCGTCGAACGATCGACTGATTTGCTTAATCAGGAATCGTGCGCGGCATTTCGATTGCCGTTTCCATGTGCAAGTGTGTGGCCGGAATGCGCGAGCGAGTGGAGAGCGGATCATCGACTGGCAAGGCAGCATCAGCCTTGATAGGATTGGCATTCCCTCGCGAAGCAGAGCCCGCGGCCTGCATAACCCAACAGATCGAGCTGTGATGTCGCGAAGCCCCATGATCGCCCGCACAGTTCCGGCGTTGCATCGCACGCTGGATCGCCTTCGGGCACGAAAGGCCACCGTCGCGCTGGTGCCGACCATGGGAGCGCTCCATGACGGTCATGTGTCGCTGGTCCGGCTGGCCAAGCGGCGCGCCTCACGCGTGGTGGTCTCAATCTTTGTCAACCCGACCCAATTCGCGCCGACCGAGGATTTCGGCTCCTATCCGCGTACCTGGAAGTCCGACGTCGCCAAGCTCGCGGCCGAGGGCGTCGATCTGATCTGGAAGCCGGATGCCAGGACGATGTACCCGGACGGCTTTGCCACCCGGATCGCGCCGGAAGGGGCGGCAACGGCAAATCTCGAGGACCGCTTTCGACCGCACTTCTTCGGCGGCGTCGCTACCGTGGTCGGCAAGCTATTCATGCAGGTTCGACCGAACCTTGCGATCTTCGGCGAAAAGGACTTCCAGCAATTGCGAGTAGTGACGCAGACGGCCCGGGATCTCGACCTCGGCGTCAGGGTGGTGGGTTCACGAACGGTGCGGGAACGCGACGGCCTCGCGATGTCGTCGCGCAACGTCTATCTGTCGCCAGAGGAACGGCTCAAGGCGCCGGTGTTGTACCGCGCCTTGAAGGAAACCGCCGCGCGGCTGCGCGCCAGCGACGATATCGAGGCTGCGATGGCGGGCGGCGCGGAAATGATTGCGGCCGCGGGTTTTGCGCTCGACTACTTCGAGGTTCGCCACGCCGAAACATTGGCCAAGACTGCCTCGCTGAAGGATGGCCCGATGCGGATATTGGTGGCGGCGAAGCTTGGCAATACACGGCTGATCGACAATGTCGCCGTATAGCAGCTGTATTTACCCACAACGTGAACTCATTTAAACTTTGCGCTTCTACCTCAAGGAGAGATAGGTGCGCTTTCGCTTTCTGATCGTTTTTTTCGTGTCATTCCTTGCCGTCCAAAGCGTATCTCCAGCTAAGTCCCAGCAAGCCCAGCCAAATCACGCGGCAAAATGCGGCGCGATGTTCCAGTCGCAGGTTATGCGATGCTGGAAGAAATACGATAGCGGCAGCGGTATCGAGATTCAGAATACCGAAGTAGCGTTCGAAATCAAACTAAAGCGCGACGGCACGCTCGAAGGTCCGCTGGTTCCAGCGAGTGCGCCGGGCACGGCCAGTTTGCTGATCTAACAGGACAATGCCGCCCGCGCGACTTCCGGCCGGGATCATGTCATGCTCGGCGGGATGGCGATCCACAACCGGCTGGCGCCGAACGTCTCCGACGAACGCCGCCAGGGCCTGACAACGCTGTTCGGCGAACAGTTCCGCTTGCTCGACATCGTCGACAAAAATTCCGAAGCACGCCGCGAAACCGAATTGCCGGCATCGACTGGAAGCGGTTCGGCATCGTCACGGTCGCGTCGCCCCGACGCACGGCCGAACGCCCTACAGCAGCCCGAGATCGCGCAGTTCGCGGCGTAGCGGCTCGGGCAAGGCCGCGAGCCCGGCGCCGGAGGAACCGAGATCCAGCGGCACGTCGCTTTGGGCGAAGTAGCGCCAGCCCTGGAACGCCCGCATCGGCCGCGGCATCACCGCGATCACCTTGGGCTGCATTACCAGCCGGCAGCGCCCGATACCGTCGCGGTCACGGAACGGCTCGATCGCGATGATCTTTTCCCGCGCCGCGATCTCGCCCCGGATCACCCAATAGAGCGAACCGCCGGTCAAAAGCTCGTCGACGCGCTTGGGCGTCATGCGGGTGATATGGACGTGGTGGCGCGGGAGTCCCTTCTGCTTTGCGGTTCGCGCGCGTTCTGCCACCCAGGCTTTCAATTCCTTCACGGACTCGCAGCCAACGGCAAGCTTGATGAGATGAAGTGGCATCTTCCTGAAATCTTTTGAGGTCCTGGCCTTCGCAGGTTCAGGCTGCTGACGTTAGCGGCCGTTGACGAGGTTTGGAAGGATCAATCGTCAGACGCCGCCGGAGCCGGAGCCGCAGCATGCGCTGCAGGCGCGATCTGAACCGGCGCAGCTATATGCGGTTTTGGTGCTGGTTTCTTGGCCGCAACCGGTGCCGACGTCGAATGCGGCGCCGTCGCATTCGCCGGCGACGCACGCGAGGCCGCAGCCGGCGTGGTCGGCTCCGGATTCATGATGCTGACAGCCGGAGTCGATGCGGCGGTGGGGAAATCGGCGTTGGTCGGCCTGCCCGTAGGTATCGATGAAGGCAGCGTCGCCAGCGCGCCTGCGGCCGCGGGGAACGCGGGTGCCGTGGGCGCGTTCCAGGACGGCGCGTAGCGCGTGACCAGGCCCTCATAGATCCGCTCGTCCATGTTCGCCACGACCTGGTTATGGTCCGTCAGCGAACGAAACGCTGCGCAATCCGATGGCGTACAATGGTCGCGTATCAGCAACACGTAAGCCACCAATCCATAGCGGTCACGTTCGACCGAGCGGCGCAGCGCCTGCAATTCGGGGGTCATATTGCGGTTGGCGGCAGCCACATCGCCGAGCGCGGTCAACTGGTTAATCCGCGCCGACGTGTAGGATACCGCCGCAGCAACCAACTCGGATGAGCCAAACAGCACCTTTTGGCAGGCCGCCAAAACCATCTCTCCCGCCATATCGTCGATGCATGACAGAGCCGGCAGCGCGGCTGTCTGCGTTTGCCGGGGTGATCGAGCCTCGACGGGCGCTGCCATCTCCGCGGGACCAAACCCGCGAATGGTTGCAGCAACCGCAATACCGATCGCCACGAGCGTGATCACGGTCAGCGCGCCATTGGCGACCGACTTCTCGGCGCGCATCAGCGTAATGAGAGCGATGATTCCGAAGAATCCAGCGGCCGCCAGCGTCAGCAACACTGGAAAGTCCGGCGAACGCCAGACTTGATCGAGCGATGTTGCCCAAGCCCAATTCATGCGCGATGTCCCTGAGCGCAGCATAAAGCACTTTCACGCAAAGTGAACGCTGATCTCATTTGCGCAGAATGGTGCCGTAAACCGGCCTTTTGAAGGAAGGAAACGGGAACCGCTTCACCCGATCGAGCGCCATCATCTCAGGAGATGTCGAGCTGACTTTCCTTGGCAACTCGTTCGAAGGCCTCGGTCGAGTTTTTGATTCGATATTGGCAGTCATCTCCGTCAGTCGGAAGCAGCCGGATCACCTCATAGGTGCCACTGGCGGCCGGACGGGCAACGTTGCTGGCAGTGAAATAGACAGTCTCTCCCACGGCGTATTTGTGCTTCACGCCCTTCTCCATCACGCAAGAATGCCGGCTACTCTCGCGATCCCGAGAGCTAAAGCCGACTACAATACCCTCCCATTGTCTAGCATGGCGCAGGCCGGCTCGGCCAGTGCCTTCGGGCATGGCTGACACGCAATTTTGCAGATTTTTCAGGGTGATAATCGCTTTTTTCCGGCGACCGGAGGAATCCGCCTGAACTCCGGAACCCGCCTCCTTACCCTACGACGAGGCCGGAAGGGTGCCATTCGGGCTGGCTTTGTCCACGGCCTTCGGCAGCGCCTGCGCCAGAACCTGACTTAGCTGATCCACCGGTATATTGAACCTGGCGGCCAATTGTTTGACGACGTCGCTACCCAGCACCTGCTGCAATTGTTCGGCCGTGATCGGCAGGTTTTGGCCATTGCCAATCCAGGATTTGACCTGATCGCCGAAGCCCGCCTGCTGGAGCTTGGCAACGATTGCGTTCAACCCGCCCTGGCTGCCATTGCCGAGAACCTCGCTCAACACAACCGGAAGCACGGCGCCCTCAAGCTGCGCGAGCGCACCCTTGAATGCGGGCGAATTTTCCAATGAATTGAGAATACCCATGGCCGAAGCCCCTTTCGCATTGAGCCGGTTCCGAATTCAGACCGCTTTACCCCGACCAGTCAAGACATCATGACGGCCGACAGCCGCCAACCGCGGCTTCATGCCGTTTCGAATCTCTCGATCACGATGGTTTCGGCAAGCCCGGCGCGGGTCCATTCCTGGAAAGCAGGCTGCGCCATCATCGCTTTCATATAATCCGTCGCGACCGGCGTTACCTCGATCGCATAGGTGTGGAAACGATGCACCACCGGCGCGAACATCGCGTCCGCACCGCTGAACGCGCCGAACAGGAACGGGCCGGACTTTCCATAGCGGCTGCGGCATTCGCTCCAGATTTGCTGAACCCGCGCGACGTTGGCGCGCGCGTCATCTGACAACGGAACGGCCCCGATCGGACGGTGCAGGTTCATGCCGCATTCGTTGCGCAACGCCATAAAGCCCGAATGCATCTCCGCCGAGATCGAACGCGCATGAGCCCGGCTGGCGCGATCTTCGGGCCACAGCCGCGCGTCCGGAAATCGCTCCGCCAGATATTCGATGATCGCAAGCGAATCCCACACGGTAATATCGCCGTCAACCAGCGCCGGTACCTTGCCCGAGGGCGTGACCTCGAGAATCCGTCGCTTGTCGGCATCCCCGGTATAAAGCGGGATGAAAACCTCCTCGAAGGCGATGTTGTTGGCGCGCAGCGCCAGCCACGGCCTCATCGACCACGACGAATAGTTCTTGTTGCCGATGACGAGCTTCAGGGTCATGCGAGGATATCCGTCTGGCGTCTCACATCATGCCATAGCGCAAGCAGCGTTCAAGCCACGGCGGGCCGCGTTGCCCGTTGCTGCAACCGCGTGCAGGCATTTAAGGCAGTAATGTTTCCGCGCGAATGAGGCTCCATCGTTCGGAAATGCTTCGGGTTACGCGGTCAGGACGCGTTGATAAAATCCTGCGGGGTGAAATTGAGATCGAGGACCTTCCATTCCTGATAGTGGTCCGGCGGCAGCATCGCGTAGGGCTGACACGCTTGCAGTGCACTGATGGCGCTTTGCAACAGAAGGGGCCCCTTCATCGATGCGCTGGCCTCGATCAGTACTGGTTCTGCGGCCAGCCGGCCGTCGGGCGTCATCAGCACCCGCAGCTTGATCGCAACCTTGTCCGCGGGCGCGATTTCCTTGGGCAGCGTCGAGCATGTCTTGAGGTGACGCCGAAATTCCGAGATCAAGCCTTCTGCAACGTCAGCTTTCTCGGTCGCAGGCGCATCGAAGCCGTCGCCGGGCCGATCCTGCGGCAGCCCGACCCACATGTGATATTTGGCGGAGAGATCAGGATATTTGACGGAGAGATCAGGTTGCGCGGCATGGTAGGCAGGCTGAACCGGCGCCGGCAGCGGCGCGGCACCCTTCTGGTCCGGAGCCGGCGCAGCGGTCGGTGCGGGCCTCGACGGAGGCGGCGCGGAACTGGGCTGCGCTAGCGCGGCCTGCTTTTGCGGCGGCGGCGCGGCGGCAGGTGCCGACTTTGCAGCCGGCGGCGCGGCGGCCGGCGGCGGCGAACTCGCGGTCGCGGCTTTTGCGGAACTATCTTCCTGCGAGGAAGGGACCGGTTGTGGCGGCGTCTCCGGGGGAATTTGCGGGGTTTCCTCTTCCTTGCGCGGGAGTTGCGGTTCCGACGGCTTCGCGGCCACCTCTTTCGGCGCGACGATGTCGACCGAGATAGGCTCAGCCGTCACCGAACCGAAGGGATGAACTTCGGTGAAGAAAATCAAGAGCATCAGGCATGACAAGTGGACAAGCGCCGACGCCGTGATGCCTGATCGTAGAATCTGCCGCGGTTCCACCGTATTCGATCAGCGTCGACGCCGTCCCTGCCCGCCGGTAGCATATCTCAATCCCATTTCGGTGAGAAACCGAAATCGGTCAGCCGGCCCTTGGCGCTCCCCATCCGGGAGATTTGCGCCATCTCCTCGCTGGATAGTTCAAAGTCGAAGATATCGAAATTCTCCGACAGCCGCTCGATCCGCGAGGTCCTGGGAATAGCGGAAACGTTTTGTTGCACAAGCCACCGCAGGCAAACCTGCGCGGCTGTCTTGCCGTAAGCTTGTCCCATGCCGGCAAGGGTTCGGTCGTTCTTGATCCGGCCCTTCGCCACCGGGCTGTAGGCGACGAGCGCCATGCCGTTTCGGGCGCAGGCCTCCTTGACCTTGTTCTGGTCGAGATACGGATGGAATTCGACCTGATCGCAAACCAGCGGCTCCGGACAGGCCGCGACGGCCTCTTCAATCAGGGCGACGGTGAAATTGGAAACGCCGATGTGCCGCGCCAGGCCGAGCCGCTTGACGTGCGCGAGCGCGCCGAGCGTCTCCTTGAGCGGTATGCGGGGATTGGGCCAATGCAGCAGCAAGAGATCAACGACAGCCAGACGCAGCTTGTTCAGGCTCTCTTTCGTCGAGCGCTCAAGATCGTTTGGCGCGAAATGAGTAGTCCAGACCTTGGTGGTCACGAAGACATCGTCGCGGTTGACCCCCGAGGCGCGCAATGCATCGCCGACCTCGCGTTCGTTCTCGTAGACCTGCGCGGTATCGATGTGGCGATAGCCGAGCCTGATGGCCTGCTCGACCAGACGCGCGCAGGTGCGCCCACGCAGCTCCCAGGTGCCTAGTCCGATCGCGGGAATGGTTGCGCCGTTGGCTTCGACAAACAACATGGGCGAGTTACCTGACCGCCCATTATGTCCCGCAGCGACGCCGATGCCAACTCAGCTGGCCAATTCAGGTAACTTGGGGTTCCGTCGCCAATGCAGCAAACACGGTATCGGGCGCGTGCGCGATCACGGCGAGCAGCGCTCGCGCCGGTCCGCGTGGCAAGCGTTTGCCCTGCTCCCAGTTGCGAATGGTCTCGACCGGAACACCTAACCGCGCGGCGAATTCAAGCTGGGTCAGCCGCGCGCGGCGGCGCAGTTCGCGAACTGCTGACGATGACCTGGCTTCTTCCGGGGCCGGCAACGTCGTCATTGCCGGCGCGACAGAGGGTGTTGCCGGGGCAAGCGGAAATTCGCACCCGTCCCGCAATTCAACGATCCGTCCGTCAGCTTTCAGCCGCAAGCGCTGCATGGTCTGCCCCAAGCCTTGCGGGAGTGTCGGCGATGCGCGTTAAGGCTTGATTAACGATACAAGGCTCGGGCGAGGCAGCCTACCTATTTCAGCCCGAACCACAGCGTCGCGATGCCCAAAAACGAAAAGAAGCCGACCACGTCGGTAATGGTGGTGACGAAGGTGCCGGAGGCGACCGCTGGATCGGCCCTCACCCGCTCCAGCACCATCGGGATCAGAATGCCGCCAAGGGCGCCAGCCACCAGATTGCAGATGATCGCAAGACCGATCACAACGCCAAGCGCTGGAATTCTGAACCAGGCCACCGCGGCAACGCCGGTGATCACCGCGAAGGCAATGCCGTTGACGAGACCGACCAGGCCTTCGCGGATCACGACGCGGAAGGCGTTGCTGGAACCGAGCTCGCGGGTGGCGAGCGCGCGGACCGCGACCGTCATGGTCTGGGTGCCGGCATTGCCGCCCTGACTCGCGACGATCGGCGCCAGCACCGCCAGCGCCACCATCTTTTCAAGCTGGCCCTCGAACAGGCCGAGCACCGAAGACGCCAGGAAGGCGGTGGCGAGATTGACCAGCAGCCAGTTGAAACGGCCACGAGCGATGGTCCAGACGCTGTCGGACAATTCTTCGTCGCTGGTGACACCACCCAGCGCCTTGAGATCTTCGTCGGCCTCCTCCTCGATCACATCGACCACGTCATCGATGGTGATGACGCCGACCAACCGGTCGGTGGTGTCGACGACAGGCGCTGCGACAAGATTGTATTTGCCGAACAGCCGCGCCACCTCTTCCTGGTCGTCGAGAACCGACACCCGACGACGATCCTCATCGATCAGCTCGGCGAGCGGCACCGGTCGGCGCGCGCGCAGCAACGAGTCCAGCGCCACCGCGCCCAGCCAATGCTGCGCCTGGTCGACCGGATAGATTTCGTAGAACCGGTCCGGCAGGTCCGGCGTCTCGCGCATGTAGTCGATCGCCTGCCCTACCGTCCAATCCGGCGGCACCGTGATGAACTCGGTTTGCATCCGCCGGCCGGCGGAATTTTCCGGATACAGCAGGCTGCGCTCGAGCGTATCGCGCTCCTTGGCGGGAAGCTTTTCCAGGATCTCTTCCTGGTCTTCCTCGTCGAGGCCCTCGAGCAACTCGACGGCGTCGTCGGATTCGAGCTCACGCACGCCTTCGGCGACCGTTACAGGCTCGAGCTCCTCGAGAATCTCTTCGCGGACGGAATCGTCGACTTCGTTGAGCGCCGAAAAGTGGAAATCCGCGCCCGTCAGCTCAACCAGCTTGACGCGGTCGTCCGGCTCGAGCGCCTCGATCAGATCGCCGAGGTCGGCCTCATGCAGTTCCGCCACGATCGCGCGCAGCAGCTCGATATTGGTTTCGTGAATGTCACGGGCGACTTCCGCGACGAATTCGTGGCGAATTTCGCCATTTTCGTCGCGCATGGGGAGACGGTCCAGCACGGAGGCATCGGTCGGTTGGGCAATATCTAGGTCCTCCGTCATGCCGCGCCTCGCCGATTTGACAGGAATGAACAACTCACCAGAGCTGTAGGTTCACGCATAGCCAAAGGGCAACACCAAGCGCAATGATAAAGATAGACCGACCGAAATGGGCCTCGGTGCCGGCAGGTGTGCTGGGCGTTGTCCTTGCCGCGACGGCGGCAAGCGCGACGGCCCATGCCGAGCCCTGCCCGCGCAAGGACGCGCTTGGTACCTCGCGCACCCTGGCGGTCGATGCGGCCTCAACCCCAAGGGTCGGACTCAAGAGCTTTCCGCAAACGCTGCCGCTCGCTGACCATGAGGTGGTGCTCACTTTCGATGATGGACCGTGGCCCACAACCACACCGAAGGTGCTGGCGGCGCTCGCCCATGAATGCGTGCACGCGACGTTTTTCCTGATCGGAAAGCCAGCGTCGGAACACCCTGAACTGGTGCGCCGGATCGCGGCGGAAGGTCATACCATTGGTACTCACACCTGGACCCATCCCAGCCTCGCGCGGATCAAGCCAGGCGTCGCGATCGAGCAAATCGATCATGGCATATCAGCGGTGGAGGCCGTGCTGCACGATGGAGGCGATCACCGCGCCGCTTGCGCCGTTCTTTCGCTTTCCCGGCTTCGAGAGCACGCAAGCGACGCTCGATCTGCTGCAATCGCGCGGCATCACGGTATTCGGCGCCGATCTCTGGGCGAGCGATTGGAATCCAATGACGCCGCGGCAGGAACTGAAAATCATCACCGAGCGCCTCACCGTCGCCCACAAGGGGATTATCCTGCTTCATGATCCCAAGGCACACACGGCGGCCATGCTGCCGGCTTTCCTGGACTACCTCAGGCAAAACCACTACCGCGTGGTGCATCTGGTGGCGGCGGCACCCGGAGCCAAGGCCGAGGCCGCGCATTGAACCCGGGACGGCGCGCGGAAGTCCAACGGTTAAGGCCTCGTTCACAGCGCGGCGTATAATGACGATGATGCAAACGGGAAATGACGGAACTTTATGGTCATTAAGATTTGGACACGGCCAACAACGCCGGCTTACGCCGTTTTATGCGTGATCTTCAGTTTGGGCATGTTGGCCTGGGGTAGCATACAGAGCGCTTTTGCTGCTGATTGCCCCGGCCATCCGGGCGCGCTCGGGACTTCACGAACCCTGGTGGTCGATCCCAGGGAGCATCCCCGGATCGGCACCATGCAATATGCGGAGACCCTGCCGCTCAGGGATCACGAGGTGGTACTGTCGTTCGACGACGGACCGCTGCCGCGCAACAGCGATCAGATCCTGGCCATTCTCGCGGCGCAATGCATCAAGGCGAATTTCTTTCTGGTCGGCGAGATGGCGCGAAGCTTTCCGGAAGGCGTCCGCAAACTGCGCGACGCCGGTCATACCATCGGCACCCACAGCCAGACCCATCCGCTCACCATGAACAAGATGCCGATTGAGCGCGCCAAGGCGGAGATCAATGACGGTATCGCCTCGGTCAAGGCGGCGCTCGGAGCCGATGCCGACAAATCGCTGGCGCCGTTCTTTCGCATTCCCGGCCTGCTGCGCGCCGAAGCGGTCGAGGACTATCTCGCATCGCAGCGCATCCAGGTGTGGAGCGCCGATTTCCCCGCCGACGACTGGCGCCATATTTCGTCGTCGCGGGTCTACGACCTTGCGATCAAGCGGATCGAAGCCAAGGGCAAGGGCATCCTGCTGCTCCATGACATCCAGGCTCGCACCGTCGCCGCCCTTCCGCGAATCCTGGCGACGCTAAAAGCGCGCGGCTATCATATCGTCCACGTGGTGCCCGCAACGCCAGATCGGCCCGCAACGCCGACCGAGCCGCAGCAATGGCAATTGCATCCGACGCCAGAAAACGTCGCGATCACCCATTGGCCCAAGGTACCAAATTTCGTTTTCGCCAATGCTGATCAGCTCGCCGTGCCTGCATTCTCTTATTTCGACGTATCGGGCTTGAAGCTGTTGCTGTCGACTGAGATGTCTGCCGAGCGCCCCCTTTCCGTTGCCCGAGACAGCGCCCTGGCCCCGCGATTTGCCGGTTCCGGTTGCCGACGCGGCGACGACGCTGGCCATACCGGGGCGCAGCGTTTTCGAGGTACCCGACCTGCCGCGCCTCACCGCGGAATCGGCCGCCCTGCGCGCGACCGGCCCGGCCCGAACGATGGCGGCTAGAGGCGAAGCAGAACGCTCCGTCACAGCCATTGGGATCAAGCATTTCGAGCACGCGATCCGCGGCAAATTCCGCTCCGGTCACGGCAAGCAGCTGACCCTGTCTCGTCATGGCGGTGGTCGAACTGCGGCTGCGCATAAACGGTCCAACGCCGCCAGCCACCGTGGGCCGGCACGGCATCTGGCACAGGTCCGGAAAAGAAGCGCGTGACGCTCAATCCGTCACGATCTTCGAGATGCACAACAAGATCACAAGCGCGAGAAACAACAGGTCGATATAGGACTTCATTTCGCCATCCCGGCGGAGCGCACTGACGTCGCTCACAACCTGCTTGCGCGACGCATTCGAAACCGGGCCTTCGCCGGTGAGCCCCGCCAGACGTCCCGCCTCGAGCTCCAGGCGTTCGACACGCTGAAAGAAATGGAACGAACGAAACGCCGACGCCACGCGCATTGCCGCATAGACCAGCACGAGAATCGCGACAATCGCGCGTTGCTGATACTTCTCCATGAAGTTCAGGCTGTAATAGACCAGCGTCAGGAACACAAAGTTGGATACGAAGCGATAGGCAAAGCCCAGGAATTTCATGGACGTGCTCCGATCGATAATCAACCGGTCAATTTTTTCGAATCGATCCGAAGAAATCCGGTCGCCAATCCGCCGCTAAAGATCCCCTTGCAAGGTCAACATCGCCAAAGCCCGATCCAAGGCCGCCGATCTACGCCGACGTTGTTATAACAAGGGCACCGAATGCTCGGCCAGCACATCAACGCCAGTTCAGGCCTGTTGAATGGCAAAGCGACCATAGGTTTGGCGTGCGCTTCCCGGTGCGCCCGGCGGACGGTCGTGTTCGCTGTGATTTCAATGGCTTACCCGAGCTCGATAACGAGGAAGGCCTTTCCAAGCCAACCGCGGCTTTCCAGCTGGATATAATCGAGTCGCCAGCGGTCGCGCTAGAATTTGTTGGCATCCTAAGCATCCGGTCCGAACCAGAGCGGCCTCGGTGACCGCGAGTTCCTTGACACGCCGGCGCGCTGGCATAGCTGCCTGCCCGTCGGTAGTTCGACGCCTTCTATCGCCGCAACGGGATTGGCGAGCTCTTAGCGACCAATCCTTTTTCAGTCATCCTGAAAGCAATATCCCGACCCGCGCCCTCGCACTCGATCCATCGTTTTTCGAGCAGGCGTTTTATTATTTTCGGGCCCGAGGGCAACGCGGCAGCTTTGACCCAGCCGCGGCCGCGTAACCGCTGCATCAGTTGACGTTCGTAGTGGTTCGGAACCGTCGCCACGCTCGCGCCCGCTTTTTCGCTTGGTACGCAAAAGTAAGGGACTGGCAGTTAACGAACGTTTGCCGTGATGTCGATTTGGCGTTATTTATCAACAAATATCACGCTGCCCCGACGATCTGCTACGCCAGGCGCAGCTGATCGACTGCGGCTGTCAACGCCTCCAACGTGATGGGCTTCGGCAAGGCGGACGATCTCGAAACAGAGCCGCGAGCTCGTATCACTGTCAACACCCGAGAAGATCATCTCGCTATGGATGTTATGACAGAATACATCTGCGCAAAGGCGGGATTTCGCAGCCAGGAAGATTCAAACTCGTTTCGCTTTAGAATTGCCGGGACTAAACGCCTTGGTCCAGACTGGAATCTAAAGCTTGTCCACTGCTTTGAAGGTGCCATCGGCCTTGATCACAGTCAGGAACACCTTCGAGGGGGCCTCGTGCGACTTCGCTCCTACGGTGATGATGCTACCTGAGATGTCGAAGCGTCCAATCTCGTTGATCACCCGGAGCATATCGGCACGCGTCGGATTTGGCCCAACGCGTTGAAGCGCGGCGGCCGCAAGCCGGCCTGACAGATAGCCCTCGAACGACACGAAGTCCGGCGTCAGTTCGGGATCCAGCGCCTTTTGCGCCTTCTGGTAGTCCACGACCACCTTCAGCGAAGTATCCCACGGGAATGGCACGACCTGCGATACGATCACCCCATCGCCGTCCGGCCCAAGCTCCCTCGCAAGCGCATTGGCGCCCACAAACGAGATGTTGACGAAGGTTGGCCGAAAGCCGGATTTGTGGGCGAGTTTGATGAACTCGGCGCATGGACCGTAAGTCCCAACCATGACCACTGCTTCCGGCTCGACGCGCCTGATAGTCTTCAACGCCGCACCGACAGCGCGCGTGTTACGCTCAAAGGTGCCTTCGGCGACCAGTTCGAGCCCGCGGCGGTCGAGTGCGGCCTTGACGCCGGCGAGCCCGTCCCGGCCGAAGGAGTTGTCCTGGTAAAAGATCGCGATCTGGTTCAGGTGCAGGTCTTCGGTCAGGTGCTTGATCCAGGCCTCCGCCTCCTCGCTGTAGCTCGCGCGGATATTGACGACGTTGTGAAGCTCCGGGGAACGCAGGAAATCCGCGCCACTGAATGGTCCAATAAATGGCACGTTATTTGCGGCCGCAATCGGCTCGGTCGCCTTCGACGTCGGCGTACCCACGGCGCCGATCAGCGCGAACACCTGATCCTTCTCGATCAACTTGATGGTCTGGACCACCGAGCGATCGGGGTCATAGCCGTCGTCGCGGCTGATCAGATTCAGTTTGCGCCCTTGCACACCGCCTTTGGCGTTGACCTCCGCGAAGGCGGCAAGGATACCTTGCCGCATACTCCGGCCGAGCGCCGACGAGGGACCTTCCAGTGCCGCTGCTTGGCCGAAAAGGATGGAGTCCGCCGTAACACCCACCTCCGCCGCGGGAGCCGTACGTGTCGCGGCGAGCAGCATCAAAAGTGCGATCAGGAGGCGTGCCGGTCGCATGGCCTTGGTCAAGCGGGGGAAGAGGTCGCTTCAGCATAGGCGCGCGTAATGAAGAGTTCCCTAATGCCATTTCAAATCGCCACCACGTAACTCCGGACCTTCAGGTTTTAAGGGGATGAAGGTTGAAAACCGTTAACCAAGCCGTTTGACGCAGGGCCGTGCGGCTCGCGAATTGTCGACTTTTTAATGCACCCCCTATCCGATGGACTGCGCGAGGTTCAACTGGGGCTATTTTCAGCAGAAGATCGGAATGAGCGAGCGGGACACGAACGACACGGGCCGCGAGCGCAAGGCGGAACGGCGGAAATCCACGTCGCGAGGCGGATTGTATCGCGCTGCGCTGGTCGCGGCCTGTGTAGGAGTCACCCTGTCGCTCATTGCCGCCTTTACCGTCGGTCGCTGGGAGAGCCGCGCTGCGCGCGCCGAATTCGAAGTCATGGCCGAGACGCAGGCCATCGTCCTCCAGAACGGCATCAATGAATATATCAGCCGGCTGTCGACACTGCGCACGCTGTTCGAATCCGCCAACGAGGATATCACGCGCAGCGAGTATGAGACCTTTAGCTCACGGCTTTTCGAGGGCCATTCGGGGTTCCTCCGCCTCGCTTGGCTGCCAAAAATCAGGCGCAAGGAGCGCGCCGAGTACGAGGCGGCGGCCATTGTCGACGGCGTTTCAGATTACCACTTCAAGTCGTTCCCGGATGGCGCTGTGGCGCCCGAGAGCGACGAGTATTATCCCGTCTACTTCTCCACCGAACCAAAGACCTCCCTGGTCTACGGACTCGACTACTGGACTAATCCCGAACGCCGTGCGGCACTCGAACATGCCCGCGACGAGGACCGGATCAAGGCAGTGCGCACGAAGTTGTTCGACGGGCAGAACAGCTCCAGCGGCATCGGGATCGCGGTCTTCGTGCCGGTCTATGCCAAGGGCACGTCGCGCACCACGATTGCGGATCGCCGGCGCAACCTTGCCGGCTTCATCGTCGGCATCTTCGATCTGCCGCAGCTTCTGCAATCGATCCAAAGCGCGGCGGCGGCAAATCCGACCATCAGCATCAGCGTGTACCCGCCGGGCGCCACCGGTGTCGCTCGCTTGGCGCGATGGGATACACCCGATTTTTCCTCAGTCCGGCGGATGCCGGCATCGGGCGATCTACAATGGCTGACCATACTTCGCATCGGTGACGCCAACTGGCGTCTACTTGCCGCGCCCGCGATCGGCGGCCAACTGATCGCGCAGCACTATCGTGCGCTGGTCCTGCTGGCCGCGGGACTCATCGTCACGCTGTTTCTAGCCGTGTATCTCGCGCTTGCGAGCAGGAATTCACTGCAGTTGTCACTCGCCAACCGGCGCGTGCTCGAGCTCGCCCAGACCGACATCCTGACCGGACTTCCCAACCGCGCGTATCTCCTGGAGCAACTGCACAAGATCAGCGTCTCCGAGCAGGCGCCTTCGACCGGCTTTTCGATCCTGATGCTTGATCTCGACCGCTTCAAGAACGTCAATGATTCATTGGGGCACGCTGCTGGCGACGCGCTGTTGAGGCAAGTGGCGCGGCGCCTATGCTCGACGCTGCGCGAGTCCGACGTTCTGGCGCGGTTTGGCGGCGACGAGTTCGCCATCGTCCAATCCGAATGCCACAATCAGCGGGCGGCATCGATCGATCTTGCTGCGCGAATTTGCAAGGTAATCGCCGAGCCCTTCCAGCTGCCGGGCAATCGCGTGGAGATAGGCACTAGCGTGGGGATCGCACTGGCGCCGGAACATGGCGACGATCTCGAGCAGCTCCTGAAAAAAGCTGACCTTGCGCTCTATCGCTCCAAGGCGACGGGCCGCAACAGCTACACTGTCTACGACGATGCAATGTCAGCCGAGTTGGAGGCCCGCAACACGCTCGAAAGTGACCTGCGTGACGCTATCGCGCGCTGCCAGCTCGAAGTGCACTATCAGCCGTTCTTTGACGTCATGAGCGGCAAAAGGCGGGGGTTGGAAGCGTTGGTGCGCTGGCGTCACCCTGTCAAAGGCCTGATCCCGCCGGACCAGTTCATTCCGCTTGCAGAAGAAACCGGGCTGATCGTGCCTCTCGGCGAATGGGTGATCCAGCAGGCGTGCAACGATGCGACATGGCTTCCGCCTGACCTCAAGGTCGCCGTGAACCTGTCGCCAGTTCAGTTCAAGCAGGAGGAACTGTTCGATATCATCCAATCGGCGCTGCAAGCTTCGGGCCTAGCGCCCGAGCGACTCGAACTCGAAATCACCGAATCCGTGCTGCTGGAACACGCCGCCGAAAACCACGCTTTCGTCGAAAAGCTGAAAAGCATCGGCATTTCGCTCGCCCTGGACGATTTCGGCATTGGCTATTCCTCGCTCAGCTACCTCACGACGTTTCCGTTCGACAAGATCAAGATCGACAAATCATTCATTCGCGACCTGACCAGTGGCCGTAAACTTCCCGCGATCATCTCTTCGGTCGTGACGCTCGCACGTGGGCTCGACATTTTAGTTACCGCCGAAGGAATTGAAACGCCGGAGCAGTTCGAACGGCTGAAAGCGCTCGGAGTTGATTTTGCACAAGGTTATCTCTTGGGACGTCCGCTTCCGATCGGCGAGCTCGAGCCCGAGACAACGACCTATGCCTCGCCGCCGGTCGACGCCAATGCCGCTTGACCTAACCAAGCCTGCTAAGCCTCGCCAGTAGCGCGGCGGAACGGCGAAGCGCCACTTCCCGGCGATGGACAAGGAGGCGTGGGCCGATCATCGTATTCGAATCAAAGCGATTCGCTTGGCGATTTCGTATGGTGCCGCGAGAGCAGGAACGAACAAAAGTGGTAGCTTTGCGTATCGACTTGACGCGGCTGATGTGGCTTGATGCTGTTAGTCGCGAACGTGTCGGATGGCGGTAGGAATGAGCAATGTGGTCATGGTCGGGGGAGACAATGACTCTGCCTTGGCATCTCATCCCTTGCGGGCGACGATACTCGGCGAAGTACATGCCCGGCCCTTCAATGCCGTTTCCACCCCGGCGCGACTTCTGCATTTTGCCTTTGATACCCAAGGAAACCGATCCGCCGCCGATCGCGAGCAACTGATCGCGTTCTGCCAGACGCGAGGATTGGCGCCCCCGCTACCGCACGATAAGCATTTCCGCGTGACACTCGGCGGCACTCAACTCCGGTGGGAGCAGCATTCGGAGTTTACCACCTATACCTGGGAAGTGCCGGCCGAGATTAAAGCAGGCGCGTTCCACCCTTCTGCCTCCTCCCTTGCCGTGCCGATGCGCTCGGTGCAGCAGCCCGGCCCGGTGTTGGTCGCGGTCGATCTCAACGTCATTCAGCAATCCGAGAACGAAACTGGCTTCGTCAGCCTGTTTGACCAGACCAGCCTTGCCGTCGCGGAGAGCGGAGATGGTACAGCGCTCTATGCCACGGACTTCAAGGTTACCTCAGAGGGATTTATCCGAATTCTTCTGATCAACCGTGGCATGAGTGCAAACCGGACCGGATCTGTGGTCCAACACCTCCTGGATATCGAAACGTACCGAACGCTGGCCCTCCTCGGGCTGCCTGAAGCGCACCGGTTGGCTCCGTCGATTGGTCTTGGTGAAAAGCGTCTGGGTGAAGTGACCGAGCGAATGCGCCGCGCCAACGATCTCGATGACAATAATCAGATGCTAAACGAGCTAACTGCGCTGGCTGCAGACGTAGAAGCCGGCGTAGCCGCCAGCTCGTTCAGGTTCGGCGCCAGCAGAGCTTACGAACAGATCGTGACGCAGCATCTGCTGACAATCGGCGAGCGCAAGACTCCTGGTTTTCCAACCTGGACTTCGTTTCTCGCCCGGCGGATGGCGCCGGCGTTGCGCACTTGTGTTGCCACCGAGGCTCGCCAGGCAAATCTGTCGCTCCGCCTGGCGAGAGCGGACAACCTGTTGCGTACTCGTGTCGATGTCGAACTCGAGAAGCAGAATCAGAAACTGCTAAAATCGATGAACGAACGGACACGTCTGCAGTTGCGCCTGCAAACGACGGTCGAAGGGCTGTCGGTAGCGGCAATTACCTACTACATGACCGGCTTGTTCAGCTACCTGGCAAAAGCCGGGTATGAAAGTGGAATGCTCAAGTTCGATCCTGGTTACATTACCGCAGCTTTCATCCCATTGGCTGCGCTGACAATCTGGCTGACGGTACGAAGTATCCGCCGCCGACATGTGTTGGAGCGTCCCTCAACAGACTAACAGGATGTCTGACGACTACTTCGACGGGATCATTACCGGCTTCTAGCTCCTCGATTTTCTGGAGCGCGTTTTCAAGCTCTTCGCCGACGCAGCCGCCGTCAGCAAACTAAAGTGTGTGCAATAGTCGGGTAGCTCGCACACGCCGAAGTGACGAAGTCGCCGCTTATGCCGACTGCATGGAGAGCCAGATGATGGCCGCGTTTGGTTGGACCGACCCGAAGATGCCCGCGCACTACATCGCGCAGGCGAACCGGGAGAAGCTCGGCATGAGTGGCATGGAGAAGATCGTGGCCTTCGATCAGAGCCAGTCGCTCGATGAATTTTTGCAGCTGCCGGATGTGGACAGCACGCGAACGTTGGCCGGGGACGGAGTTGTAACATTCCCGGATAGCATCCGAAAAAGCCACAACGTGGGTCTATGGTGCGCTCGGAGGGCGATCGCATTCGTTATGGTATCAATAGGTTAGAAAGGTCTATCAAACCTTAAGGTTCATTTCATACCCAAAAGTACCTTTCAAAAAAAGCGCCCTAGGAGCGGCCCGTCCAGTTGCGTTTTGCACAGAGCGCCCCGTTCCCACGGCGCGATTAGTGTCGCGGCCGGTCGTCGTCTTGAGATCATTCGAAGAGCTGCCTCCCCCCACGCGGGCGTGGTGGGGAGTGCCTTGCTTTGAGCGAGTAGCGGACGGTGTAGCACTTGCCTGAAGTGTTGCCCGCCCATATCTGTAGGAGAGCAGCAGCCAACCCCATGTTTTGAGAAATTTTGCAACAAACCGACCAGTGAGCTCTTCGGTGGTGAACTTGACGCGCTCGAACAGGGCGGAGCACCGGCAGAGACCACTCAGGGTCGCGAGACCGGTTGAAAGGGGCGGCCGCAGCAGTGTCGGCATAGCGTCGCTGCCGAAAGCGGGACCAGGAATCGACTGCCCTGGCGAGCGACTCAAGACTACTTCACGACTCATTGGTATCAATTCTCTGCTTTTGTGATATCGTCTCGATGTTGTGCATGTCGATACACGGCGTGCGCATGTTCACTGAGCCAACTTTTTTACAGAGGACGACATGGCAAAGAAAACGAAGAAGACAAAGAAGACCACGAAGGCAGCCACCAAGAAAGTGGCAAGGAAGACTTCCAAGAAAAAGAAGTAATTTGTTTCCGCGACTCATAGATTGCCGCCTCCCGGTCGCAAGCCGGACACCAAGCGAAACTTCTCCAAAGGATCTGAAATGTCCTTTGCAGCCGTTCGCCATCGCGGCAACGTAAGACACGGATTTAAAAAGCCTGTGAAGGGCACAAATGCGTCGAATCCCTTCAGAAGCTTGTAGAAACAAGGGACGCTCCCTACCCGCCAACCAAACGCGGGAAAAACAACGTCTCTTCAGCGTGAGGATTGAACGATTTCACCTGACGCGACTCTCCGGTGCCCGTCCGCTCCGCTGCGATAAACCCGGCTTCCGTGAGTTCTTTAAAACGCTTTTCTGCTTTGGCTGCGGCGTCGGATTGATTCGGATCGAACCGGTGACGGCGATCGCCTGTGTGATCCATTACTATTTGGATTGCCATGGAATGCTCCTGAGATTTCGAGCCCTGGAACAACTTCAATCAACCCCGAACCGAGGCGCTAAGTTCCTTGGTATCGATGCAGAAAAGCGAGCGCGATCGCGCTTGACGCTATCCTTGTCTGCGGACCTCGAAGCCAGCTTTGTCGGTCAGATCGGATATGAACGCGCGCGCCCTCCTCCGCTACCTACGCTTGGCGGTGCCAGCGCCTGGCGGGTGAGCCGGCGTCCGGTCATATGGCCGTAATGGTTCAGACTCCGAAAGGGCCGTATGAGCCAACCAGCCTCGTGATGCTGCTCCGCGATCAAGCGACAAACAACTTCGGCATTATAGCGAGAGGAGGACTATCACCGGTCCGAACGTCAACACGCGCACGAGTTTTACATCGTGCCGAGTTGTCCGCCGGCCGAGCTGATCGGCACGCTCGCGGCCAGAACCTGAGGGACGGCATAGACCGTCGTTTCCGCCATTGTAAAAGCGATCGAGCATCGTCGCTATCTGCGCTAATGATTAGCGCCACAGTGACGATCCCCGAATTGCCGCAAATTCGAGTTGCCGCGCGCAATGAGGATTGAGGTAAGCTGCGGTTTGTCGCGTAACTGGCGGCAAGGCGGCACCGACAGTGATCGCGATGCCGAAAAACTCGATCCAGTCGTCGATCTGACCGAGACTAGTGCAGCCCACGTTATTGGGACAAAAGCCGAATACAGCGAATCCTAGAAAGGCAATAGCAGTATAGGAACCCCTGCTCTCCGCATGAGCAAAAGCCTACTCGTTTGGGGAAAACCTCGCGAGGCTCGGCCACTGTGGCTCGGGAACGACAGCGCGGCGATTGTTCGTGTTCTACAATTTTAGTCATGGAGGCGACAAGATGACCGAAGACGAACTGCGACGTTATCGCGATTGCGCCCGGGCTCTCGCTGAAGTGGCGGATCCCTTCGTTAAGCGTAGATTGTTGGATTTGGCACGTCGCTACGAGGAGACGCTCCGCGGGAAGACGGTCAAACCGCGCATGATGGCCAACTTGCCAGACCGTCAGTTGCCGAGAGCTTCGCACGGATGATTTCCATGGATCCGCGGAGCACCTCGCGGCAGATCAATTCAGGATGGTCTTTACGCCCTTCCTCGGCCCAACAGACGCCAAGGCCGCGCGGTCGAAGCGGGACCGGCCCTATGGCCAAGCGATTGATCGTTCTTTTGTTGGCGAGCGCGAGGGCGACGCTTGACATTCTCAGACGCTGGCACCGAAAGGCCTGAATCCTTTCCATGGCAATAGCTCGGATGACAATTTCATCCTAACTGAAGACGCCTTCCGCCAATTGGAGGAGCATTATGAAAATTAGCGGTATCGTTGCAGTAACCCGCCGGCGGCAACCGATTTTGCGCCTTCTTTGACGATCGCCTGCGCCAGTACGGTCGCGGTGGTGGTGGTACCATCGCCCGCAAGAGCGTTGGTGGACGCCACCTCGCGCACCATCTGGGCTCCCATGTTCTCGAACTTGTCGTAGACGCTGAAGTAGCGGGTAGCTGACACAGCCACGAAGGAAGTCGTATTTGTAGCGGGTCGGGCTCGTACAGATCGGCGAAGCCGATTGATGGAAGCTGCGGTCATAGTTGATCCTCCGTCCGCGTGCACGAAATCCGGATGATCCTGGAAAATGTTGCAGCGCAGGATTGAACCTGCGGAATCCGGGTTCGTTCCAAAGCATTTCGTGTCGGGTGACGCTAATGATTTACCCTATCGCAGGGCGGCCAATGATTCTGTGCGTCAGGCGGGCGGCGTTTTCCCAAGCACTGACAACGCTTGCGCTCTCTCGGGAGCAATCGACTTTTCCAGTCGGCGCGCCGCTCGGAAGTCTTCGAGATAATAGTTGCTCGGAGCGACGGCCGCTTCCTTGGTCAAAAGCAGATAGATTCGTCCAACGGCTCTTTGAAGACGCTTTAACTTGCCAACGGGCATTCGTCACGCCCTGCAGATGGCTCTTTTGGCGTAAGTCAGCATCGGACATTAAGGATCTCCGAGCTTTCAACCGCGCTAGTTCTGTTCCTGACCTCGGCCGAAGTTCGCTCATGCAAGTTGGCCGAGCTTCGGAAGCGTCAACACAAAGCATCGCCAAGTCGTTCCACTTCGGGAACTCGTCAAATCCAACGGGTCCTGAACGCCCGGTTCACAACGCGTTCATTCGACATGCCGCTAGTAGCCTCCCGGGAGGACCACGTATGGCGAATGCAAAACACCCTTTCGATGCTGTCGGTATCGTTGTTGATTGGATAGACGCCTGCAAACAGCGCCGCCTGGAAGCGCTGCTCGACCTCTACGATCACGGAGCTACCCTCGAATGTTGTGAGGGCGGCAACTTCATCGGCCGATCGGAAATGGAGCGATACTGGCGACCCCGGTTCGCCAGAGCCGGGCGTGATGCATTTACAATTGACGCCTTGATGCCGGAAGAGGACGGCGTTTCGCTCGACTATCGTGGTTACGACGGACGCCCCATGAGGACGCATTTTCGGTTCACTCAGGACGGCAAGATCCGACTAACGGCATGTGAACCAATCCAACTTGCCGCATGAGCTCAGTGCTTGTGACCCGAGCGGCGAGTCCAACAACTCGCCGCCATGGCACCTCACCGGGCTCTACATCACCGCCTTCTCCAGCGCGGCTGCCAAGTCTTTTGACGTATAAGGCTTGGACAAATGCCCAAATTCAATCGACCGGTCGGCTGGCAATTCCGCGTATCCGGTTGCCAGGATGATGGGTAGTTTTGGATTTCTGCTGCTTAATCCGCTGAGCGAGTTCGAAATCCATTCATCCCCGGCATGGCATAATCGGTCACGACGATGTCGAACCGAGCATCGCTTTCCAGCAGCTTGAGAGCGTGTGGTCCCGACTGGGCCTCAGTCACGCTATGACCGAGATCGAGCAACATATCAGCTGCCCCCATGCTCACCAGAATATCGTCATCGACCAGCAACACCCGGAGGCTTCGCGCTTCTTTCGGCTGCGCGAAGGGAATGTCCACGTCACCGCCTTGCTGCCCTCCTTTGCTCGCGGCAACCAGATCGTGACCGACGTCCCCTTGCCCGGTCGGCTCCTGATACGCATCGTCCCGCCGGACTGCGCCGTAAATCCGTGGACCATCGACAGACCAAGGCCGGTGCCTTTGCCGACGCCTTTCGTGGTGAAGAAAGGCTCCTGTGCGCGTGCCAGCGTCGCTTCGCTCATGCCCTCACCCGTATCGGTCACGGTGATGCAAACGAAGGGATCTCGCGACAGCCCGATACTCTTCCCGTTCTCCTCGTTGTGACAAGCGATCGTCAGCGAGCCGCCCTGCGGCATCGCGTCCCGGGCATTGACGGCGAGATTGATCAGAGCCAGCTCAAGCTGGTTCGCATCAACCTCGATCGCACCGACCTCCGGCGAAATCTCCACGTGAATATCGATGTTTGGACCGACGGAATGCCGCAAGAAATCCAACATCTCGGGGATCAGCCTTTGCAGGGCGACAAATTCGACCTTCAATTCCTGCCGTCGCGCAAACGCCAGCAGTCGCGTGGTCGAGGGTAGCACCGCGTTCGGCGCCCTGGATGGCTCGGTCCAGCAATCGGGATATCCGCGGATCTTCCGGAACCGTCTTCTTCAGCAGGCTCAGACTGCCCAATATGACGGCCAACAAGTTGTTGAAGTCATGCGCCACCCCGCCCGTCAACTGCCCGATGCTCTCCATCTTCTGGGATTCATGCAGTTGCCTTAGCGCGATCTCCCGCTCGCGTGTGCGTTCGTCTACCCGGCTTTCCAGTTCGTCGTTACTTCTCTGCAACGCGTCGCGTGCATCCCGCAGGGCGGCATCGGCAGCCACCCGTTCCGTAACGTCGCGCCAGATTGTCGTGATGAAATCGCGTTGATCAGCGCGCCAGTACCCAGCGAAATATCGAAGTGGCCGATTTTCCATTCTTGTATCGACCGACGACTGATATCGCGGCATCGCTTTTCGATCGACCGAACTTTCCGCCAGCGCGGGGAAGCCAACTGGATTGTCCGGCTGCAACAGGATGTCGAGTTTCTGCCCGAGCAACTCGGAGTGTCGGTAACCCAGGACATGATCCACCGCGCCGTTGACCCATTGAATACGCGATTGTTGTCGATCGTGATGATCGCATCAGGCGCCGAATCGACGATCGCGTGATACCGCGCGTTCTGACGCTCCCGCAATACGCGCTCTCGCGTAACGGCCACGGTGACGTCGGTAATCTGCAAAAGACAATAATTTGCATGCTCTGCCGATACAGGACGCACAACGATATTGTGAAGGATCGGTTCCCCGCCTTCGCCTTGCAGCGGCAGCAACGCATTCAGCGTGTGGGTCAAAATGCTGGAGCTGCCGACCTGAAATGAATCCTCGATGACACCAGGTAAGCGGGTGTCGCGCGCGTCGGGGAAGATTTCGTATAAAGACTTGCCGATCACCTGCTGTGCCGGGCGTCGCGTGATGCGGGCCATCCAGGCATTCCAGCCAACGACACATCCGTCGACATCAACCACAACGAGGCCAATGTCGACAGTGTCAAACACGAGACTGAACACAGGATCGGACATGTTATCCAACATGACCGGACGGTTGCTTTTCGATGGTTTCGATAAAGTCGTTCACGATCGTCTTTAACGCTGCGATGGACGGCAAATCCATGAGGAGAGCAATGAAGCCGTGCACGTCCCGCGTCTTGATGTTGAAATCGATATAGAGAAACAGAACAAATTGTTCTCCCGACGCGGGCCCTTGCACCTCAAACAAGATGGCTCCGTCTCCTCGAACGATGGATGGCAGTGACATCCGCATCGTCCGATGCAGGACATTCGCGATCGTCGCGAAGCATCCGTTCAGAATGATATTACCCGTTTCAGCGAGAGACCTCTTGCTCTAGATCAATGACATCCTCCAACGTATGCTGGTCGCCGACAATCGAGCGAACCAGCTCGAGACTTTGCGCTTCCGGAAAGATCAAGAGTGCCCTGCCGGCGAATGGTCCTTCGAAAGTCTGCTGCACGGCGACGAGTTTCGTCGCGTTTTCGCGCTCGACCAGTTTCGACGCCGCCTCGCGTGTTACGATCTTGACGGAAGGGACAGACAGCAAGACCTGCTCGCCCACCATCTGGCGGAGACTGCTCGCTGCGCGGCTGACCCCCATATTGGCGATTTCGGTGAGCGCATCCTGCTCGATCTCGGTAAGTTTGCCTGCGTCCTGGTCACGGCGTCGCTTTCTTCAGCCGAAGCGCGGCGCCCGAAAGAAATGCGGCGAGACCTTCATCGGTCAAGGGCTTTGGAACGAAGCCGGCATTCAATTCCCGCGCGCGCCCGATAATTTCATTTTGGACATTCGCCGAGACGACGGCGACCGGCATATTCGGATGGGTCTTGCGGATACTTGCAACAAGTTCCAGTCCATCGATTTCCGGCATGTTGAAATCGATTAGAGCAATTTCGACGGCACCTCCGGAAACAGCGGCAAGCGCCTCGTCGGCGTTGGTGGTCTCGACCAACGTCCAGTTCGGTCGGATACGCCGGAAGGCGCTTGCCATCACCATGCGGGCGAGCTTGCTGTCATCGACGATCAAGACTTTGTCTGCATTTTTCAGGCTTCTCGTGGCTAAACGTCTGACCCATTCCGGTCATAGGTTGAAAGGCGACGGGGCCCTAGCTCTAAACCTCTTGCCGCAAGGGGGTAAATGGTCGGGTTACCCACTTGGTTCCAATAGCGCGGCGACACAGGGATCGCTATTCCGCCGGTCCCCTTTTGGGCCAGTTTTGGCGCCAGCCATTGCTGCACCCAGACGTCGCCGCAGGGTCCAATCAGGCTATTGCCCGAAGCCATGATGACCTGGAGTACGGCCGTGTGGAGTTGGCGACATCGTGTCCAGTCGACGTCGCACCCGGTGTTGCCTGGAGCATCTGCAAGAGGGACTCGGCATCCTCCACGGCGCACACGCCGTCGAGGATCACGATACCTTCATCGCTGCGACGAATCGTCAAGGCAGTATCTCCTTCACGTCCAGCACCAGCAGGACCTGTCCATTGCCCAGCAATGTCGTCCCGGCATAGCCGCGTGCCCCGGCCAGCAGCCCCTGCATCGGCTTAAGCACCACGTCCAGGCGGTCGCAGACCGCGTCGATCTCGAAGGCGGCAATCCTGCCGGCAGCTTCCATGACGACCAAAAGTCTCGGTTCGGCGGCATCCCTCTTTCGGCCGGGTAGTTTCATCACCTCGGCCAACGAAATGATTGGCACCACGCGATCACGCAAAACGAAACCATCATTGTTCTTGATCGTGCTCACCCGATCAGGCGTGACACGAACCGTCTCGGACACCGCGTCCATGGCAATGCCGAACGACTGTCCGCCTGCCTCCACCACCATGATCCGGGACATCGCGATGTTCATCGGCAGGTCGAGCCGAACCGTGGTGCCGATTCCGACTTTGCTCTCCAGCGAAACCCTGCCACCGATCTGTTCAATTGCAGTGCGGACCACATCCATTCCGAAGCCGCGACCGGAAATATCCGATAGGATTGCTGCGGTCGAAAATCCGGCCGAGAAAACCAGATCGACCACCGCCTCGTCCGTCAGGGCGGCCAGCTCATCCGGCGGCAATATCTGCCTTTCCGAGGCCTTGCGCCGCACGATCGCGGGATCGATACCGCGGCCGTCATCCGTAACTTCCACCAGCAGACGGTCTCCGCTGCGGGATGCCGCGATCGAGATTTTCGCAGCCTCTGACTTCCCTGCCGCCCGTCGTTGCTCGGGGTCCTCGATACCGTGATCCAAAGCATTTCGCACCAGATGCACCATGGGTTCGAAAAGACGGTCCATAATGGTCTTGTCGACTTCCGTGGTCTCGCCGCTGCGTAACGAGCGTGACCGTCTTGTCGAGTTGCCTGGCGACGTCGCGCACCAGCCGTGGAAAAGATCCAAATAGCTGAGCGACCGGCACCATCCGTAACTGCAGGACCGAGCCATGCAATTCGGTCACCAGACGATCGATCGCGTCGCGGTCGCGCTGGATTGACCTGGCGACTTCGCTGCTGCCGTCAAGGTTCCGCTCAACCTGCCTGACCGAATAAGACAGCGCATTTCTTGCGACGAACGAGTTCACCCGCCAAATTCACGAGGGCCTCGATTTTCGCCTCGCTGACGCGGAGCACGCGATCGGTCGGTCTTTCGGAGGCTGCCGTGGTATTGGATGACGCCGTCGACGATCGTCGTTGAGGGAGGGCTGGCGAAGGCCGCAAGTGCCCTTTCAAGCGCGGACAACAATGGTCCTGCGTCCTGCTGCGCCAGCGCCGAAGCGCGGCGGCGCGCCCGACGGTATCGGCCAAATACAGTCGCCGGCCGTGACGCAAGGCGTTTTCCGCCACGCGTGCCGCCGCGCCAATGCAGCCCGCCAACTCGTCCGTTCGATCCGACACGCGCAGCAAGTCGCATTGCGCCTCGATGACCGTGCGGATCAGGGACTGGTTGCCGGATCCGATGTGTACCTCTGCGGCAGAAAGCGCTTCTGGCGGAATGCTGATGATCTGTGTCTGATCCGGCACCAGCCGAAACAGCGCAGCGATTTCGTCTCGATTGCCGATCGAAATGGCCCGCAAGCGCAGATTGCAGGCGTAGGGATCGATATCCGCAAGCGGCACGAAAGGTTCACGCGGCTCGATGTGAAATGCCAGCAGGCCTGGCACCTGCTGCATTAGCTGCAACGGATCGTCTCCATTGTAGAAACAGCCCGCGAAAGGCTCGTAGGAAATAGCCGTGGCCACCATTGGCCCCTGCCGGCATCTCGCGACGTCATCGCATCGCGCTCCGCCGCGATCAGGCGTGAGACCCATTCCGGCAACGGGCCCTGACCGCCTTCCTTCAGAAGATCTGGTGCAGCGAGCCGCTGGCTGCTCGCCACTTCGACGCGGCAGAAGCGATCGCAATCGCTCCGCCATCGCGCGGCCGTCTTCGCCGGCCCGGGAGGGCAACGCACCGGCTGCCTCGAAGTTGTCGACCCAACGCGACACCTGATCGAGACAGGCCAGCGCGGCATCGACGATCTCGGCGCCGGCTCCAAGCGTTCCATGCCGTACGCTGTCCAGCAGATCCTCGGCGGCATGGAGCACGATGCTCATGGCGCGGCAGCTCGACCACGCCAGCGGAACCCTTGAGCGTGTGAAACGCACGAAAGACACTATCGATCCGCTCGGGCGACATGCCGTCGCGCTCCAGCGCGATAAGATTGTCCGTAGCCTGTCGGATGAGTTCGCGCGCTTCGGTAACGAATTGGTCCTGCAGAGCGCTCACAGCGTGGCTCCCGTGAGAACACAGACATGCCGAACCAGTTCGGCCTCCGCTACCGGCTTCACGAGGTAGAAATTCGCACCGGCCACTCTGGCTTCCGCGATATCCTGCTCCCCGGACTCGGTCGAAATCATCAGCGCCGGAAGCGTCGCTACATCGGCCGCGCCGGATCGTAGCGACCGCAAAAAGGTGAAGCCGTCCATTCGTGGCATATTGACATCGACGATCACCAGGTCGAACGATTCCGACAATACCTTCTCCATTGCCTCGATGCCGTTGATTGCCTGCTTGACCTCGAAGCCCGCGGTCTCGAGCGCAGACCGGTAGTAAAGCCGCACTAGCGAGGAGTCATCGACCACCAGAACCTTCGCTTTGGCCGGCGTTGCGGTGTCAGTCATGATCTGCCTCCGGCCTTTGATAGACAATCGCGTCGGGAAACCGGGACACACGAAACAGCGGGGAGATCCGGCTCATGCTCTCCGAATGACCGAGACAAATGTAGCCGCCCGGCCGCAGGCAGTCATAAAGATTTTCCGCCGCGAGCCGGCGCGAAGCGTCGTCGAAATATATCAGGACGTTGCGGCAGAAGATGAGATCGAAATCGCGATACTGCGTCATATCCTTGGTATCGATCAGATTGGCACGTGTGAATTCGATGGAATTCCTGAGTCCCTCGTCGATCTGGTAGCTGCCTCCGGTGACCGGCCCGAAATAACGGCCGACGATATCGCGGGATAATCGCATCAGCGCGCGATCGCCATAGACGCCTTCGGTCGCGGCCTTGAGCGCGCGGGTATCGATATCCGACCCGACGATCTCGATATTGTAGCTGTCCACCTGCGGCCAATTTTCCATCAACCAGAGCGCGATGGAATAGGGCTCCTCCCCTGTCGAGCACGGGATCGACCAGATCCGCAACGTGGCACCTGGCTTCTTTTGACGGACGATGGCATCCAGCAGGCTCGTGGTCATGCAGCGAAGCTGGTGATCCTCGCGGTAAAAATAGGTTTCGTTGACGGTGAAGGAATTGATCAGATGCTCGATCTCCTGATCGGCATCAGTCCTCAGCAGCGAGAAATATTCCTGAAACGACGACGATCCGGTTGCAGCGATGCGATCCTCGAGGCGGCGATCGATAAAATATCGCTTGCTCTCCGCGAACGACATACCGGTCCGACGGTAAAGAAATTCGCAGAAGCGCTGGACCTGCTCCGGCGAAATATGGACGGCAAACGACGATCCTCCCTTTAAATCGTCCATTCGGGTCTAGCTTTCTTCGCCCGATATGCGGCTCATCGCTACGGAAATCGCGAACGGCAGAAACGGCGTAGCGGCAAAGCGCACCGCACACCTCTTCAGTGTCGGAAGCGCATCCGGCGTTCCAACCTCGGTCAGGACATCGATCGCCGCGGCACAGACATTGGGGTGATGCTCACGCTCGATCAACTCGCATAGCAGGCGGGTGGCCTCCGAAGCCTCCATGTTGCGCGCCAGTTCGGTCGCGAGCAGGCGCACATCGGAATCGCCGTCGCTCAACAGCGGCGACATGAACGGCGCGATAGCGTCCGGCAACGCCTGCAACGCTTCGATCGCGGCAGCCCGTAGACCGGCGTCTTGCGACCGCAGGTACGGCAATATGACCTCGATGCTCGCCGCATTGCCGATGCGGATCAGCGCTGTCATCATGGCTTCGCGCACGCGCGGTGTCGGCTCGCGGCCGAGAGCCGCGGCGAGCGCCGGCACCGCATCCGCCTGACCCGCGAGTGCGCGGGCCGCCGTCCAACGGCTTTCCGCATCGGGACTGTCGAGCGCTGCCTGGTGCGAGCGCTGAAGTCTCGCCGCTTGCCGCGCCCTTGCTGCCTCTAATTAGCGGCACAGGAACCCACCATTTCAATGATCGTTTCGGCAATATCTTCCAGCGGTCGCACCATTTCGGCACCACCATTCTTGACCAGTTCACCCGGCATGCCCCAGACGATCGCGCTGGACTCGGCTTCAGCGATGGTATGCCCGCCGGTCAGCCGCAGTCGCTTCATCGCCTCGGCGCCGTCATTACCCATTCCCGTCATCATTACGCCGATCAGGTGAGAGGCATCGAGGTGATCAAGCGCGCTGGCCACCATACGTTCCACACTCGGATGCCATAAATAGCTGCCCTTCGCCGGCACTGGCATCGCTATGACGCCGGCCGCCCGAGGTGCCACCATCACGTCGGCATCGCCCTTCCCGATATAGATGGTGCCAGGCCTCAAGGGCATCGGTTGGTTGACCTCGACGACATCGAGATGGCATTCCCGGTCAAGTCGTTTGGCAAAGGCGCCGGTGAAGCTCGCCGGCAAATGCTGGGCGACCAGTATCGGCCACGGAAAGTCCGGTGGTAGTTGCGGCAGCACAGTATCTAGTGCGGCCGGGCCGCCGGTCGAGGTGCCGATCAGCACGAGTCCCGGGAGGATACCATTCCCGAGCTTCATACCGCCCGTCTCGATCTTGGCGCCCTGCAACGGTGAGGCGCGGCTTGGGCGGGGTCGCGACACCAGCCCTGCGCCTGCGGATCTGATGGCGAACGCGCTCGGTCAGCCGCAGGGTACGCCGGATCCGGGCGCTGGCGGCAGCGCGAACCTTTTCCACCACCAAAGGTCGCAAACGATCAATCTCCAGTGAAACTGCCCCACTCGGCTTGGCGATAAAATCGACAGCACCGAGTTCGATCGCTTCCAGGGTCGCTTCGGCGCCTTCCGCCGTCAGCGAGGAAATCATCACGACCGGCCGCGGTGCCTCGATCATGATCCGGCTAAGGCAGGTCAAGCCGTCCATGCCGGGCATCTGGACATCGAGCGTTACGATTTGGGGGTCGAAAGCACGAACCAGTTCGAGGGCTTCGTTGCCGTTACGAGCCAGGCGGATGTCGAAGTCGCCCTCTGCGAGGAAGATGCCTTCGAGCAATTTCCGCATCAGGGCCGAGTCGTCGGCGATCAAGAGCCGGATCACGAAGCAGTCACGGGTGCGATCGAGTTTGGAAAGGGTGAATTTGGCGAGAAGGTCAGCTTCGACCTGATCGAGCAACTGTGCGGGGTCGACGAGCAGGATCAACCGTCCATTGGCCTCGAGATTAACCAGGCGCGAGATCAGCCGCATCTGTTCGGGCGACAGTTCGGGCGCCGGGCAGATGGCATCGACTGGTACTTTCATGATCTTGGAGACACTGTCGACAAGAAATCCCGCGATTACCCCGCCGATCGGCCAGCATGAGAATGCGCCGGGAGCCGGACTGTTCCGTCCCGTTCAGATCGAACCGACGCCGCAGATCCACGATCGGCACGACGCTGCCGCGCAAGTTCATCACCCCGTCGATGAAGGCGGGGGATTTCGGCAACCGGGTGATATGCTCGGGCGGGCGCGCGATCTCGCTGACCGCGGCAATGGGAATGCCGTAGTCCTGATTGCCCAACCGGAAAATGATGAATTGCTCGTCTGCCATGGCGTTCGTTTCAGGTTGCAACCCGGGTCCGCTGGTCCCCTGCTCGTCCAGGATACGCTGAACAAGGTCCGACCGAAACAACCGGTCCGGCGACAGCAGCGCGACCAATCGCCGTCCGCCGTCGAGCCGGCAAATCGAGGTGATCTCCGCGTCCCCCTCCCCGCGGGTCAGCAAAGTCGGCGCCGGATCGACAATTTCTGGATCGAGACGGAGAATCTCCCGGGTCGCATCGACGACAACACCGACCGTGCCTTCGCCGATCGATATTACAACGACCTTACCGCGCTGTCCGTGTTGATCGCCGAGCCGGCAGACCCAGCAATGTGCGCAGCGACACCAGCGGCAGGAGGCGGTCCCGCAGCGTCACCACCCCCAACACCGCGGTTTCCGGACGAGGCAGTTCCGACACGTGATCCGGCAGCGGAATGATCTCTCGCACTCGGTCAAGCGGCAAAGCATATTCCTGCTGGCCGAGATAGAAGCTCAACAGCGAGAGCAGAGCTTTCGCCGGAGCTCCGACGGACGGGCTTTTGGCGAGCAATGTCTGGCTTGCGGCCGGCGTCGAGGAAATACCGAGCCGAACGAATTGCCCGCTGCAGAAGACGCGACGGGCTTAACAGCTTGATCGGGCTCTCGCCTTCGGCGCCCTTGATGATGCCGTCCAGCAGCGTTGGATCAATGGTACCGGCGCCGGCATCGTCTTTTTCGAGTTGATCCGTGGCAATTGCCACTAGACGGTGGATGCCGTCGACGACGAACCCGACCGGGGTGTCGCCGCGCACGACGATCACGCGTGTCGACTTGTCCGCTGCTACGTCCGGTAGATGCAGGAGAGCCCGCAGGCTCACGACCGGCATCACGATGCCGCGAAGATTGGCCAATCCGAGCAGGCTCGGCGGCACGAGGGGCATATGGGCCAGATCCGGCGGCCGGATGATTTCAGCGACGGCGGTAAGCCGCAACCCGAAGGACTCCCCCGCGAGCCGGAATACTAGCAGATCTTCGAGTACCGCAGCAGTATCTGGCGCGACAAGCGCACCAACGTCCTTGGAAAGATCGGAATTCTTCCGGGTCTGTTCTCGTCTGTTAGCCATTGCGACGCTGAATGGTTTCGGCGAGCGATGCAATCTCTTCGATAGCCGCTGCGAGATCCTCTGTACCCCTCGCCTGCTGCTTGGCAGCAGCGGCTGCCTGGGCTGACGCGCTGGCGGCCTCCTCGGCGACCGACGCGACCTGGCGGGCGCTTTGAGCGACATCCTTCATCGAAGCGAGGATGGCTTCGGCGCTGGTCGCCGATTTGGTCATTGCCGGCAGCGATCTGGGCAACGTCCTTTTGCACGACCTCAAAGCCGGCCAGCACAGCATCGGTCTTCTGGTTTTCCGTCTCAGCGCCGCCAATCACGCGCTCCAGTTCGCGGCGCACGGCCGCAATCTGACCCTGGATCGCGCGAACCGTTTCCTTGATGCGCGCGGCGTTCTCGCCGGAGTCGCGGGCGAGGCTGCGTATATCCTTCGATACGACGGCAAAACCCTTTCCGAATTCGCCTGCACGCGCCGCTTCGACCGAGCCATTTACCGCCAGCATGTTGGTCTGTATCGACACCATGCTGATTCCATCAACGATCTTGTCGATGCTGGCGCTGATGTTTTCAAGTCCGGCGATCATATCCAGGCTTTGACGCGTCGTTTCGATCGACCGCATCACCCCCTGCGACAGGTCGGCGATCTGCGACCGACATTCGCCGAGCATGGCGTCCATCCGTTGGGTGCGGTCGAGCGATGCGACGGCGCTCTCGCGGAACGTTCGGGCGGTGCTTTCGACCTGGTTCATCGCTGTGCTGGCTTGCTGGGTCGCGGCAGCCTGCTGTTGCGCACCACGGCTGATCTGATCGACTGCAGTCATGATCTGCGCCGCCGAACCCGACATTTCCTGAACGGCGGTGGAGAGCTGTTCGGCCGCGGAGGCGAGCTGATCGGCGCTCGCATCGCTGGTCGAAGCCAGTTTGAGGTCGGTGGCAAGTACGGACAGCGATCGAGATGCGGCCTGGCTCTCGTCGAGCACGCCGGCCTGCTGTTCGACACTGCGGAGCGCTTCCGCAGCAGCAGCAGCCTGCTCCTCGGCAGCGGAGGAAATGATCTCGGCGCCCTTTTGCGCCTCGCGAGCGGCCGATTCAGCTTCCAGCGTCGCCACAGCGATGGATTGACTGCCCTCGGTCAAAGCGCTGACTTCCTTGCGCAGTTCGCCAAGTGCCAGAATGACGGTCTGGCTCTTTTGGGCCTCAGCCGTTGCCGTGGTGGCGGCCGTTTTGATGATCGACGCCATCGAAACCACCTGGGTTTCGATTTGCGCGGCAAGACCTTGCACGTCCCGCGCACTTTTTTCCGAGGTTTCGGCCAGTGCCCGAACTTCGTCGGCGACCACTGCGAAACCACGGCCGTGGTCGCCGGCACGTGCGGCCTCGATCGCCGCATTCAGCGCCAGTAAATTAGTCTGGTCGGAGACTTGGCTGACGGTCTTGGTGACATCGCCGATGCTGGCCGCCTGTTCACTCAGTTGCGCCATGATGTCGACGGTGCCCGGCCTGCCGGTCACCGTTATGCTTGATATTGCCGGCCCAGGTTCCGATCTGGCCCGACGTCTCGAGCAGAAGCGATTCGATGGCCTCGGTTCGGCGACGTGCGCCTTCGGCGCGATCGCGCGCCTGCACCAGTGTTGCCGCCGTGTTGGTGGCGACCGCGAGGGTTTCCTGTGCGGCGCTGGCAGCTTCCTCCGCTCCGCTGGCGATTTGCTCCATCGAACGGCGCAGTTCCTCGGCGGCCGACGCTGCCTCGGTCATTCCCGCCGCGAGTTCCTCCGTTGCTGCCGCGATCCGCTCCTCGATTTTCTGTTGCTGGTTGCTTAATATCCTGGATGGCGCCGGCTTGCGGCCGCGCGTCGAAGGCGATGTCGGTTTCGAAGCTGTCTGCGACCCAAGGCGACGCGAGTCCCCCTTGCCCGCCCCTAGTTCAGAAGTCTTCATCAGCGATCTTGGACCGCTGGCCGCGAGAGTTTTGGAGGCAGTTGCGCCGCCCGCGTCTGGCGCCTCGGTTTTCGAAGGAGGTACGTTCCCGACTCGCTGGCTTGCCGGGACGTGCCTTGGGGCGTCCGGTCGTGGCAGGCCTTTTCTGCATCGGAAATCCGTACTCGTGAAGTTTGCCAGTGGATTTGGCATGAAAATGGGAATATTCGACCGCTAAACTACGCACTCTTCACACGCCGATACAAGGCAAAACAACGACTCGTCGCGCGGGCCTCAAATTGGGAACCAGCAGTCAACGGCGCCACTGTGTTGCTAGGAACCCAATCTCAAGCGATCGCTCCATCGTCCGAGCAGAAGTGGACCAGATTACATGACATCCGATCCGTTTGTACCCCTCAGCGACCTTGAGCGGGATGCTTTGGCCGAACTGTCGAATATTGCGATGGCCAAAGCGGCCAACAGCTTGCGCCAGATGGTTCAACACGAGGTTCTGCTGTCAGTTCCGTCAGTCGAAATCCTTACTAGCGCCGCCGCAACGCAACTGGTAGCCAAGCCGGACAATCCCAAGTTGGTTGCGGTACGGCAAGACTTCGCTGGCGCGTTCTCAGGCCGGGCGATGCTTATCTTTCCGGAACGAAATAGCCTCGAACTGGTGCGCGCAGTTGTTGGCCGAGCAGCTTCCTCTCGATGACATCGTGGATCTCGAAGACGAAGCCCTGGCTGAAACCGGCAACATCATTCTGAACAGCTGGGTAGCGACCATCGCCAACTTGCTGAAAAGTGGGCTTAAAATGTCTCTGCCGATCGTGATTCGCGGCGACAGCAACCAGATGTTCGAGAGCGCTACCGCCACCCTCGTCCTGTTCCTGCATATCAAGTTCGAGATTCGTCAGAAGGAAATCGGCGGTTATGTCGCCCTGCTCATGGACATCCCGTCACTAGATGAGCTTAGGTCACTAATTGCCGGCTTCGTGAAATCCATCACTTAGTTTGAAAACACCCCAACGATCGCGGCTTACATGAGTTGTCGGCATCCAATCAAACATGATGAGCAACCCGTGCCCCTTTCAGCGTGCGCGTAGTCGAGCGCCTGGTGGGCGGCCCGTTTCCGAGTTTGTTTCCGAACTGATCTCTCTAGGTTGCCAGTTGTAATTTGCACTATTTTTTCGGGTTTATCGCCCAGTCGAATCGCCAGAATCCTCCGCGTGGAGACGCCTTGGCTCGATGTCCAAAGATGCAGGCACCGCGAAGCAAAAGAAGCGGCGCAGCGGCGTGGGACGGCGCACGTCGGACGCCCCCTATAATGCTGATTACTTCGCTCAGACGCACGACATCTCGCTTGAGAAGGCCCGAGAGCTGATACGAAAATTCGGCTGTGATCGCGACAAGCTCAACGACGCCGCAGCCAAGCCTTTTCGCAAATAACCACCGAATGCCTCGTTGTCGGCGCAACCCGTGACCGTGACGGAACTGCAAACTCGGATAGCAGAGCTTTTTCCCTGCCGGCGAGCCTGCGTCTGGACGTTCACACCCTGGCGGTTTTTGCTGAATTAAGCATTCTTCGGGCGAAATTTTCCCCTCCCCCAGGGGGCGGCGCCGATCACCCGCACTCGCCGCGCGGCTAATTGCGCTTGAGAGGCCCGCGCATATCCCGCGCTGAGGGTCCAACCATTCCAGAGGTCGAGATATAGGGCTTCTCCGCGAAGCTTGTGCATGATCCCTCTTTCTGGAATCGAAACATCCCGGAACGCAACCTCAGTTACGACCGATCCGCTTTCAGTCGGTACGACAGCCATCAATTGGGATGGCCCCTTCGCTACGATCAGGCCGTATTCGGCAAGGTGCCCACGCAAGGAGTTGATGATCTGCGTCCGTTGCCGGACCAGAAGATCGCGCGCGCGAAACACGACCGCACTTGCCTGCTGATCCTCGCTCTTCACCGCGGCAAAGCGCATGGTGGGGCGTTGGGCCGCCTCGCAAATTGCTTCCGCATCGGCCATATCGTTTTTCTGACGCTTCATGAACGGCTTTACATAGGACGGTGGAACCAGACGCGCCGTATGGCCCAGCCTGCCAATCTCGCGCGCCCAGTAATGGGCGCTGGCGCAGGCTTCCATCGCGACCGTGCATCCGGGCTGCTGAGCGATGAAAGCCAACATTTTGTCTCGCCGCAGCTGTTTGCGGAAAACAACATTGCCGCAAGCATCCGCGCCATGCGTCTGAAAAACATGTTTCGCCAAATCCAGTCCAATCGTGCTAACTTCGTTTACGGACGCTTCCTCTCTTGTGATGGTTCAACACCTATCATTTTGGCACATCGATGCCGTCGAGGGGGCATCCACCCCATCATATCATGCCGCGCCCTTGCTGACTGATGACGGTTGCGCGCCGACCGATTGTGGTGGAGCGCCCCGAGCGTTGCGGTTAGCTGCCGATGCATTTCGACGCGTCCAACTCTGAAAGAATGCAACCCCGCGCTTCGCCCATACCTCCCTTCTTCCAGTATCTTTCGTCTCATCCAGCACGATCAGCCCGCCCGCCAGTTCATCGGCGCTGAGGGCGTCGGCGCCGGTGGCGATGACCAGTCGTCAAGCTGCTGCACCTTGCAACTCTTGAGGCCACGCGCTCTGTCCCCAAGTGCCTTCAGTTCAGCATCAAAATCCCGTGGCGTGCGCATCGTCGCCTCCATCAATGTTGATGGAGAAATGATAGTCGAGCGTCCGTCGTAAAGCTGTAAGGTCAGCGGGACTGGCCGAGACGCGCTGGTCCCTCCCGAGATTTTTTCGAGGGAGGGCGCGCTTATACGTCGTTCCGACGTGCGCTCCGCCGTGCCACTAATCTGATCGCGATGGCGATCTATCATCTTCACGTCAAGGTCATTGGCCGCAAGTCTGGCTCCAGCGCGGTGGCGTCAGCCGCCTACCGCTCCGGCTCGCGGCTGCGTGACGAGCGGATTGATCGCAGCCACGATTTTTCCGGCAAGCGCGGCGTCGTCCATTCCGAGGTGATGCTGCCGGAGAATGCGCGCAAAGAGTGGAGCGACCGCGAACGACTGTGGAACGATGTCGAAGCGTACGAGGTCCGCAAGGACGCCCAGCTCGCGCGCGAGGTCGAATTCGCCATCCCGCGTGAGATGAGCAAGACCCAGGGCATCGAACTCGCCCGCGACTTCGTTCGGGCTGAATTCGTGGATCGGGGCATGATCGCCGATCTCAATGTGCACTGGGACATGGCCGAGGACGGCATGCCCAAACCCCATGCCCATGTCATGCTGACCATGCGCGCGGTGGACGAACACGGCTTTGGCCCGAAGGTGCGCGACTGGAACCGCACCGAAATGGTGGAGCGCTGGCGCGAACGCTGGGCCGAGCTCGCCAATGAGCGCCTTGCCGAACTCGACATTGACACTCGGATCGACCATCGCAGCCTGCAAGCCCAGGGCCTCGCGCTGGAACCGCAAAGCCAGATCGGCGCGCCCGCTAAGCGGATTGAGAATCGCGGCATCGAGCGCCAAGGAACCGACGAAGCAATCGAGGCCGACGGTGCGGCAATGCACCGCGAGATCGCGCGCGGCAATGGCGTGCGGAGCATCGCCAAACCCTCCCTTGGGCTGGACGCGATCACGCAGCAGCAATCGACCTTCGCACGGCGCGACATGGCAAAGTTCGCCCACCGGCACAGCGATGGTATCGAGCAGTTCAACGAGGTCATGGGCGCGATGCGTAGCGCCCCAGATCTGGTCGAACTCGGCAGGGACGGGCGCGGCGAGGAACGCTTCACGACCCGCGAGATGATCAAGGCCGAACAGCGCCTGCACCGCGCCGCCGAACTGATGGCCGAACGGGAACGCCATGAGGTGCGTGGTGTGGACCGCGAAGCGGCGCTGGTGCGAGCGGAACAGCGCGGGCTTGTGCTTTCTGGCGAACAGACCGACGCACTGGCGCATGTCACGGACGGGCGCGATTTAAGCGTCATGGTCGGCCATGCCGGAACGGGAAAGAGCGCGATGCTGGGAATAGCGCGGGAGGCGTGGGAGGCCGCAGGCTACGAGGTCCGGGGCGCGGCACTTTCCGGCATTGCAGCAGAAAACCTCGAAAGCGGATCGGGCATATCGTCTCGCACCATCGCCAGCCTAGAGCATGGCTGGCAGCAGGGCCGCGACGGGCTCAGTTCACGCGATGTGCTGGTGGTCGACGAAGCAGGCATGGTCGGCACACGACAGTTGGAACGCGTGCTGTCCCACGCTGCCGGAGCCGGCGCCAAGGTCGTGCTGGTCGGCGATATCAAGCAGTTGCAATCAATTGAAGCGGGCGCGGCCTTCCGCTCGATCCATGAGCGCCACGGCGGCGCAGAAATCGGCGAAGTGCGTCGCAACAGGAAGATTGGCAGCGGGACGCGACCCGGGATCTGGCAACCGGCAGAACCGGTATTGCGCTGGAAGCCTATCGCGGCCGCGGCATGGTGCATGAGGCCCAGACCCGTGAGAAGGCGCGCGACGATCTGATCGACCGCTGGGACTGCGATCGGCAGGCATCACCGGATCGAAGCCGGATCATCCTCACCCATACCAATGATGAGGTGCGCGCGCTGAACGAGGCAGCGCGGATGCGGATGCGGGCCGCCGGTGATCTCGGCCATGAGGTGATTGTGACGGTCGAGCGCGGTGAGCGCGGCTTCGCCAACGGGGATCGCGTCATGTTCTTGCAAAATGAGCGCGGCCTCGGCGTGAAGAACGGCACCCTCGGCACCATCGAGCAGGTCGGCGTGCAATCCATCATCGTGCGGACCGACGACGGTCGATCCGTTCATTTCGACCTCAAGGACTACAACCGGATCGACCATGGCTATGCCGCGACCATTCACAAGGCGCAGGGCATGACGGTAGACCGCGCCCATGTGCTGGCGACCCCCGGGATGGACGCCCATGGCAGCTACGTGGCCCTATCGCGGCACCGCGATGGCATGGCGCTGCATTATAGCCGCGACGACTTTGCCAATCCCGATCGCCTCACCCGTACCCTGTCGCGCGACCGGGCCAAGGACATGGCGTCGGATTACGAGCGCGCCGATCCAGTGCAAGGCTATGCCGAGCGGCGTGGGATCACGTTCCGCGAGCGCATTGTTGAGATCGTGCGCAGGGCCGTGCCCGAAAAGGTGCGCAACATGCTCGATGGCCTCGCTCTCCTGGAGATGAGCCCGGCACAGATGGCAGACGGAGGCCGAAGCGAGAAACGCCGGAAAGTGAAAGGAGCGTTGCCGCCGCCGAGCGGCGCGAAATCGAAACGCCGGAAAGGACGGTGGCGGAAGACCCAGAGGCCGCGCTGCGTAAGGCCCGCACTAAGGCGCTGGTCCGCCATGCCCAAGCCGTGGACGCAATCTTCGATATTCAGGACCGGGGCGGCAAGGCCAGCCCGGCGCAGGTGAAGGAATTGCAGGAGGCCCGCAAGGTGTTCGAGGCGGTGCGGCCCCACGGCTCGCACGACGCTGAAGCCGCCTACAAGAAGACCCCGGAACTTGTTCGCGAGGCGGCTGGCGGCCAAGTCAACCGCGCCATCCGCGCGCTCCAGCTTGAGACCGAACTGCGCCTCGATCCGGACCGTCGCGCTGAGCGCTTCGTGGAGCGTTGGCAGGGCCTCGACCAAGCCAGCCTGCGCCAGTATCAGGCCGGCGATATCTCCGGCTATAAAGCCACGCGCTCGGCAATGGGCGACATGGCCAAAAGCCTAGAACGTGATCCGCAACTGGAATCCATCCTCGCCAACCGACGCGGAGAACGCCAATGCTTGCGCCAGAAAAACACGATCCTCGCTCGCCTGAGGATCGGCGAATGTATCTTTACTTCAACTATTCCGCGTCCGGTTCGCTTCGATGGTACGTGAAGGTTAGCCGCAAAGGCCGCAGGATCGGGATCAATGAGGAATACCGAACGCCAGCGTTCGATGCCGCCTATGAGGCCGCTGTTGCAGCGCTGGGAGGAGTACTGCGTATGCGTCGCGTCAAGGGTACGGTGAACCGGACCAACCGGAACGCCGCTATCTGTACGTCGACGTCAGCCAGTGCGGTCAATTGCGCTACTACGTGCAATTGCGCAACAAGTTGCCGAAGATCCGGATCAAGGCCGAATTCGGCACCGCTGAGTTTGACACTGAGGTCGATGCAGCGATCGCCGCTCAGATCGCGCTCTATGGCAACAAGGGCGACTACATCAATGCGCAAAAGCAGCGGAGCGAGGAGCGCCCTGCCCTGCCAACAACGCCGGCGCAACCCGGCAGCCTGCGATGGTACTGGAACGGCTACAAGCACAGCGATCACTGGCTCGGAGATCTAAGTGTCGGCCAGGAGGGCTTGGCGGACTCGACCCGGCTGCAGCGCACCGGATTGATCGAGAGCCTGTTGCCGGAGAATGGAGAAAAGCCGTTCGCGGTGCTGACGCGCAAGGTCATCAAGGCAGAAATGAAGGCACGCACACCGTCCCAAGCCGGCAACCTGCTGTCAGCGCTCCGCGGGATGATCCGTTGGATGATTGACGAGGGCCACCTTGACGAGGACGACGATCCGACGATCGGCGTTCGCGCCGGGAAGGCGAAGGCCTCACGCGAGAGCGGCGGGTTCGTGCCGTGGACTGAGGAAGATATGGCGATGTACCGGGCTAAATGGGCGCTCGGCACTGAGGCGCGCCTGATGTTCGACATCCTGCACTACACTTTTTTGCGGCTCGGCGACGCGCACCGCTTCGGACCGCCGCATCTGCGCCAGATCGTGCGGAAAATGGTCGTGCAGATCGCGACGGAGAAGAGCCGTGGCAACACCACTGTCACTGTCCCCGTGCATCCGGAGTTTGCGGAAAGCCTGCGGGCGGCGCGCGCGGCCGGCATCATCGGCGCCGAGGTCTTCACCGGCAAGAAGCTGAGAGGCCGCGTGCTACCGATGAATAAGAAGGCTTGGGCAATGAAGTTTAAGAAGTATGCGGTGCTCGCCAGCGTCAATGAGCCGAAGAAGAGCTGCCATGGCGTGCGCAAGGCACGCGCTGAGGTCGCCGCTTACGCCGACTGCACCGAGAGTCAGATGATGGCGATGTTCGGTTGGACCGATCCCAAAATGCCTGCGCATTACATCGCGCAAGCGAACCGCGAGAAGCTCGGAATCAGTGGCATGGAAAAGATCGTGGCGTTCGATCAGAGCCCGTCACTAGATGATTTCACGGAAGTGCTGGGGGCGAACAACGTGGGAACGCCGCCCGCGAACGGAGTGGTAACATTCCCGGGTAACATCCGCAAAAAATCTTAGGGAAATCAACGTCAAACGTGGGTTTATGGTGCGCTCGGAGGGACTCGAACCCCCACGATTTTACTCACTGCCACCTCAAGGCAGCGCGTCTACCAATTCCGCCACGAGCGCTCTTCTAGAATCGGTGCGGGAACGACGCCGAACCGGACAATGGCGGGGATGTAACAAATCGGCGATAGAGGGACAAGGCCCGCGGGAGCCCGACTAAAACGGAGCTTCCGAACGTGATTTGCGACCGCTAGGACTTTTCCCCGGAAGGCCGGCAGTTCGCTTTCTGCCAGCCCCCCTCAACTACCGAAAATCTGTTTCCGGCTGCAACGGTCTTTGGTGGTCGAACCCGACTACCGGACACCCGGCAGCCGCGGCAGCATCTGCTTGACTTCGACCGCGATCCGGTTGCGATCGACCAGCACCACGCCGCTGGCGATCGGCAGATTGTTGGCCAGGATCTTGACCTCATCCGCCTCGGTCGCGTCCAGTTCGATGATGGCACCGCGGCTCAGGCGCATGACCTGATGGATCGGCATCGACGTGGTCCCGAGGACCACCATGAGATCGACGGTGACTTTATCAAGCGTTGGCACTGGGACCCGGACTGACTATGGCAAAATTGCGTAGTTTCAGATCACCACGTTATGGTTAGCCAATGGTTAATGACCGCCAAAGCCTCGATTTGACAACGTTCGCGCAGCCTCAGGCACGCGCGGAGGTCGAATGGCGGATATCCGACTCGCCAGTGCCCTATCCTGACGCGATCGCGGCCATGGAGGAGCGGGTTGCGGCAATCGCGGCCGGCGTCGCACCTGAGCTGGTTTGGCTGCTGGAGCACCCGCCGCTTTACACCTCCGGCACCAGTGGCAATTCCAGCGATCTGCTCGAGGCCCGATTTCCGCTGTTCACGACCGGGCGCGGTGGCCAGCTCACCTATCACGGACCGGGCCAGCGGGTGGCTTATGTCATGCTGGACCTGAAAAGCCGGCGCCCGGACGTGCGGGCCTATGTGGCGGGCCTGGAGGCCTGGATCATCCGCACGCTCGCGGCTTTCAACATCAGGGGGAACGGCGCGAGGATCGCGTCGGGGTCTGGGTCAACCGTCCGGACAAGGGGCCGGGCCATGAAGACAAGATCGCCGCCATCGGCGTGCGGCTGCGGCGATGGGTGTCGTTCCACGGCGTCGCCATCAACGTGGAGCCGGATTTATCGCATTTCGACGCCATTATACCCTGCGGCGTAGCCGATCCGCGCTACGGCGTAACCAGCCTCGCCGACCTCGGCCATCCCGTCTCCCTGGCCGAGGTCGATATCTCCGTCCGGCAGGCCTTTTTCGAGGTGTTCGGACCGGCCGCGGCCCTCTGCTAGAAGCCTCTTTCACCTGGTTTGAAAAAAGTTCCCGCCACCGAGGAACAAAATGCAGCGTTACTGCGTTCGTTCGGGTCAGGGTAGGATTGATGGACCAAGCAGGTAGTCAGCAAAGGGACTTGTTCGAAAGCGAGCGCAGTTTCCGCCTTCTCGTCGAGGCCGTCACCGATTACGCGCTCTACATGCTCGATCCCGGCGGCCGGGTAAGCAGTTGGAATATCGGAGCCCAGCGAATCAAGGGTTACCAGCCGGCGGAGATTCTAGGCCAGCATTTTTCCCGCTTTTATACCGAGACCGATCGCGCCAACGGCAAGCCCGCACGCGCGCTCATGATTGCCGAACAACAGGGCCGTTATGAGGAAGAAGGCTGGCGCGTGCGCAAGGACGGCACCTTCTTTTGGGCCAGCGTGGTCATCGACCCGATCCGCGAAGACGGCAAACTCGTCGGTTTTGCCAAGATCACCCGCGACATCACCGAGCGGCGCGAGAGCCAGCTTCGGCTTGAGAAAATGCAGCAGCAGCTTGCGGAATCGCAAAAACTCGATGCGCTCGGTCAGTTGACCGGCGGCGTAGCGCACGACTTCAACAACCTTTTGATGGTGATCAGTGGCAGCGTTCATTTTCTGAAGAAGAGCGCGAGCAATGATCCCACCGTATTGCGCGCGATATCGGCGATCGAAACCGCCTCCAAGCGCGGCGCCACCCTCACCAGTCAGTTGCTGACCTTTGCGCGGCGGCAGAGCGTCAATCCACAGCCGATCGATCTCACCGAGCGGATCCGGGCGGTACGCGACGTGCTGGAAACCGGCGTCGGCAGCGCGGTTACGCTCGGCGTTCAATGTCGAAAAAGACGTCTGGTCGGTCATCGTCGACATTTCCGAATTCGAGACCGCCATGGTCGATCTCGATCATCAATGCACGCGACGCCATGCCGACGGGAGGAACGATCAAGATGGGCGCCCGCAACGTCTCGCTTACCGAGGCGCCGAATGCCGGCGACCATGTCGCCATTCGCGTGGAGGATTCCGGGGTCGGCATCGCTCCAGACGTATCGAGCAGATATTCGACCGTTCTTCACGACCAAATCCGTCGGCAAGGGCACCGGCCTGGGGCTCTCACAGGTCCATGGTTTCGCGCATCAGGCCGGCGGCACGGTCCGGGTCGAAGCGCAGCTTGGCAAAGGAACCGCGGTCACGATCCTGCTGCCGCGAGACAGAGCAAGTCCGCAAGCCGAGCGGCAGGAGACGATGGCGACCGGCGGAAGCGGAACAGTGCTGCTGGTGGAAGATAATCCGGACGTCGCTTCGGTCAGCGCCAGCCTGCTCGAACAACTGCGGCTATACCGTCCGCAGGGTGGCGGATGCCGAATCCGCATTATGCGAGATCGAGCGTGACCGGATCGATCTGGTCTTCTCGATATCGTCATGCCCGGCATCGGACGAACTGAACTCGCCCATCGCCTGAAGGAATCCGGCCGCATCTGCCGATCCTGCTGGCGACCGGCTACAGCGACGCGGCCGCGAATGTGCGCGGCGATTTTCCAATCCTGCAAGCCCTATGAAATCCATCAACTAAGCCAGGCGATTGCGAAGCTGGCGCGGTGATGTCGAGGTTTTGATTACGCCGCTTGCCGGTCGTGCCTTCGGGCATGGTCGATGCCGGCAGCGTTCAAGATTCAGGCGTTCACGGCTGTATCGAACTCGCACCCGAAACAGGCCGACCGTGCCGCGAACGTTGACGCGCGCCCGGCAATGCAAACTGGAGCTGACAGTAATCGCCTCGATGCGCTGCGCAGCGTTTCATGCCGAAATACGAGCCGCTGCTCAAAGCCTTGTCGGAATGACGCGTTGCCCTCCGAGCAAAAGCTCATCGGCGAAGTCGCCGCGACGTGGTGCAGGAACGCAGCGGGAATTCGAAGATCACAGGCCGCTGCAGCCGCCGGCCGAGCTCCTCGGTGAATTTGCGGTTGGTTACCGGTATCGGCGCGGTCGCATTGATCGGGCCTGAAATTTCGGGCTTTGCCAGCGCATGTCCGATCAGGCGAATTAGATCGTCCCGCTCGATCCAGGACATCCATTGCTTGCCCGATCCCATCGGACCACCAAGACCGAATTCGAACGGTGTCAGCATCCGCGTCAGCAATCCACCCTCGGTGCCGACGACAAGCCCGGTACGGAGGTAAATCACCCTGACACCGTATTCCGCCGCCCGACCCGCTTCGTGCTCCCATGCCGCGCAAAGTTCGTGGCTGAAACAGGCATGGGCCTTGGCGGATTTGGTCAGAGGCTGATCCTGCCACAGCCCGTACCAGCCGATCGCGGAGCCGCTGACCAGCACGGCTGGACGGTGTTCGAGGCGCGCTACCAAGCGCACCACTTCGTCGGTCGTGGTGATCCGGGACTGCAATATTTTGCGGCGCTTGATCTCGGTCCATAATCCGTTGCCGATCGGCTCGCCGGCCAGGTTGACGATAGCGTCGATCCGACTGTCTTCGGCGATCTGATCAAACTCGCGACCAGCGTGATAGGCGGATGCAGCGCCTCCGCCTTGGCTGGATTGCGCACCAGCGCAATGACGCGGTGACCGGCGTCGGTAAGCGCGAGCACCAGCCGGCTGCCGATGAACCCGGTCGCCCCGGTTACGAGAATGGTTTGCCGGCCGGGCAAGCTCGCGACAAGACCGGAAACGGAACGGTTGTTCAATCTGGCAAGCCGCCGCGACGCAGCCAGGTCGCGTAGCCCAAACAAGCCTACGCCGATCGCGGACACAGCTGCGAGCATGCTCCAGAGGCCATAATATGCTGCGGTAATCGACGTCGGTAGCTCGGCCCACTCCATCAGCACCGGCAACAGCAGAATGAGGATCGCGCCGTAATTCAACGCTAGCAGGGTGTGGTTGATGCGTTCGCTGGCCGGAAGTTTTCGACTAATGTCTTCCTCGACGAAATCCATCAGAGTGATGACAACCTCAGCGACGAGGACCACGATGATCGCCATTGCCGCCAGCCCGTGCGGTTCCAGCCAACCCAGCGTCAGGAACAGCAAGGCGTAGAGCATGTTGCGCACGCCATGCAGTTGAAGCTCGTGACGCTGCGACGGACGCCACGCGAGCCGCTGCGTAATCTCGTGGTGATAGAAGGTATCGAACGCGCCCATCGCAATCTGAATTGCGCAATCAAGCTCCAAAGCAATGGCGACGTCATGACGCGGCCTACATGGCCGACTGACGCACGAGCCGGCCGTGCCGGGGATGAACGACGTCAAGCGTGAAGCGAAATTCGCCGTCTCCGAGATCGGTATGGGTGACGGTCAATGCACCGGGCGTCAGCCAAGTCGGCAAAGCGAGGCGGATCGATCCGATCTCCAGGAAATAGCCCGCGCTCGTGAACTGCAGAGCCTGACCGTCGACACTGATTTGCAGTGCCATCACGA
>CAWDWT010000025.1:0-196402 GCA_963806075.1 uncultured Alphaproteobacteria bacterium | reverse complement strand
AACCTCGGACATGCTGTTCCTCGACGCTCTGTATCGTGATGCCGCCGGCAAGGCCGGCATCACCTATGTCGATATCTGGGATGGTTTTGTCGACGAGGCCGGTCGCTTCCTGCAGCAGGGCCCGGATTTCGAAGGCCAGATCCGCCGCTTGCGCGCCTATGACGGCGTGTATTTCACCCAGGCCGGCGCGCGCAAATTGGCGCACTATGTCGAGCGCGAAGTCACACGGCTATTGGCAGCTCGCACCGGTCCGATCGCGCTGCCGACCGAGCCGGCGACACCCGACACCAATACGCAGCCCGGGCAGCCCGCGCCGCGTCCGCTCGCCGGGCCGATCGTGCCGCTGGTGGCGTCTTCCGTGGGCACCGATCAATTGCTCGGCGGCCCGGGATCGCGGCCCGCGCCGGTCGACGCGCTCGCCGCGCGCACGCTGGTCAAGGGTGAACCGCTGGCGCCCCCGGCCGGCCGCGCCGATGATTTTGCCTGGCCGCGCCGCGAGATCGGACGCGAACAGGCCAAGGGCGAAACGCCGGTTGCGAATGCAACGCCCGACGGAACAACGGCGCCCGCCCCGGCCGCCCCGCCAAAGCCGAAAAAGAGCGCTCGACCGACAGCGTCCGCGCCGTTCGGGAATTTCTTCGGCTTCAGCGGTACGCGCCAGCCGCAGCCCGCGCCGCCGTGGGGTCCGCGCGGGCCACGGCCGCCTGGCACTGTCGGACGCTCGGCCTCGATGCCCGACTTCTTCACGCGGTAATATCGTCGGCTGCAGATTGCGCAGCACCCGGCAGCGGCCGGTGGCGTAGCCCGAGCGTCTCAGCCGTTAATAGCGCCAGCGCGGCGGCGGACGGCGCGGCTGTCGCGTCATCAATAGCGCCAGTGCAAAGCCGATGCCGCCGGCGACCAGCAACGAGCCAAGCGGGTTGTCCTGCACTTTCCTCGCGATGGCTTGCGAGCCATCGCGCAAGGTATCGCCGCTGTTCTCGTAGACATCCTTCGCGGCATCGCCGACGTTGCGCGCGGCATCCTTGGCCTGGCCGTAGAGATTCTGCGCGGCCCCAGTGGCTTCGCGCATCCGGCCGGAGGCTCGGGCTTTCGCATCGTCCGTCGCATCGCCGACCGAGTCTTCAACTCTTCCGGCGAAATCCTTTATCGAGCCGGCAATTCGATCCTTGTCCATCGCGGTTACTCCTGCTGTCCAGCGGATGTAACCGATCAGGCCGACTCCGGTTCCCTTGCCTGCAAAATCAACCTGCCATCAATCACAAGCGTTCGAACGAGCACGTAAACGGCCAGCGCCGAGGGCAATACGGAATTCGCCGACATGCGGGCGGCCAATGACGCGCTCGAGGACGAGACCAAAGCCGAGATTGAGGAGATGATCTGCGAGCACTCGCTGATGTATTCGCGCGGATCGGTTTGCTTGCTCGACTACAGCGAGGTGGAAAAGCAGATGTTCAAGCCGGTATTGCGGCGACTGGTGTGAACCCATCCGGCGCAGGGCCGCAAGTCGCTCTATCTGTGGCCACATGCCGGCGGCATTGTCGGGATACCGGTGCCGAAAGCGCGTGTGTTCGCGAAGTTGGCGTCGCCCCCGCGTGCGCGAGATGATGTCAAAATTTCCCGTCGGCGTGAATGCGGTTACGCGTGCCCGGCGTCGGCCGACAGCATGCCGGGATCGATACCGATCTTGCGCAGTGCGCGCATATACTTTTCATCGGCGTCGGCGCCAAAGATCAGATCCGCATCGGCGTCGCAGTGCAGCCAGCCATTGCGCTGAATTTCGTTCTCGAGCTGGCCGGCGGCCCAGCCGGCATAACCCAGAGCCAGAATTGCGCGCTTCGGTCCGGATCCTTTCGCGATCGCCCTGAGAATATCGACAGTCGCGGTGAGGCAAACGCCGTTGTCGATCTTTAGTGTCGCATCTTCGATGAAGAAATCGCTGGAATGCAGCACGAAGCCGCGCCCGGTGTCGACCGGTCCACCGCGCAGAACTTTCATGGACTCGGCGGTTTCGGGCAGCATGATCTGATCGGCCCGCTTGATGATATCGAGCTGAACCAATAATCCGGGAAAATCGATGCTGCCGGCCGGCCGATTAACGATGATGCCCATCGCACCCTCGGGCGAATGCGCGCAAAGATAGATCACCGAGCGCTCAAACCGCGGATCGTCCATGACTGGCATCGCGATCAGGATCTGGCCATCGAGATAGCCGGGCCCCGCCGCCGAATTGTCGCCGATACCGGCGACCTTGCGGCGCAAGGGCTTCGATTTCTTGTCTTCAGGGTCCATCGGCAACGGACTCTCCTGTTCTCGCATATCCTGATATTGGGTGGCAGTCCTGTCAATCAAGCGGGCCGTTGCACTTTGGAATACATCACAAGCAATTCAATGGTTTGTCGATCCGCTTGGCGGTAAAGACGCGCATGATCACGATGGTTCCCATGCGCGCCGCGCTCGGCCTCTCCGCGGCCCTGTTTCTGTCGTCTCTCCCGGTCGAGGCGCGCGCCCAGGATGCGTCGCCCTGGCTGCGGGATGGACACTCCGCTGTCAGGCTTCTGGCGGGTTCGCGCAGCGGCGCGGTTCTGCTCGGCGGCATCGCCTTCCAGTTGCAGCCGGGATGGAAAACCTATTGGCGCACGGCTGGAGATTCCGGTGTGCCGCCACGCTTCGACTTTTCCAAATCGGACAATGTCGAGGCCGTGACCATTCTGTGGCCGGCGCCGACCAGGTTCGATGATGGCGCCGGCGGCCAATCGCTCGGCTATCACGACCAGATCGTGCTGCCGCTGCGTATCGTCGCCAAAAATGCCGACAAGCCGGTGACGTTGCGCGCCGCGGTCAATTACGCCGTGTGCGAGAAGCTTTGCATTCCCGTCGAAGCCAGTCCGGAACTCACCTTCGCCAGCGTCGCGAGCACCGAGGACAGCACGTTGTTCGCCGCGCTGGATACGGTACCCAAGCCGGCCAATATCGGCGATCCCAATCCACTCACCATCCGCGACGTCAGACGCGACGGAAAGACGACGGTCCTGGTCGACGTTACCGCGCCCGCCGATGCCGCTCACATCGACCTGTTCGTCGAGGGGCCGACGCCGGACTGGGCACTGCCGGTGCCGAAACTCGCCAAGCAGAGCCCGCCCGGCGTCAAGCGCTTCTCCTTTGAGCTGGACGGCGTGCCGCCGGGCACGAATCCCGACGGCGCCGCCCTCAAATTGACGCTGGTCGGCGCCGAACACTCGTATGAATTCAATACGAATTTGAATTGATGCGCAGCGTCGCTACCGGGTGCAACCGTCGCGACGACGACGGATAGCTCCACGGGTATGGTCCCGCCCAACCAAATCTTAACGAATTGTTGCTAGGCGATGAGGATCGCCGCATTTGTGCGGAGCCCCTTTGGAATTTCCACCGTGGCCGTGACGGACGCGCAATCGGCACCAGCTTCGGCGAGCGGCGTGATCGCGCGGCTGCGCGCGAGATCGCGCGGTCTGCTCGGCGACTCCAGTGAAGCCTCGGTGACCAGGCGACTGGCCGGCATCATCTTCATCATCCGTGTTGTCAGCGCGGCATTGGCCTATCTGTCGCAGATTCTGCTGGCGCGCTGGATGGGCGGCTCGGAATACGGCGTCTATGTCTATGTCTGGACCTGGGTGCTGCTGCTGGGCAGCATGATGGATTTCGGCATCTCGGCCTCGGCGCAGAAGATCATTCCGGAATACCGCACCCGTGGCGAGCACGCGCTGTTGCGCGGCTTCCTGTTCGGCAGCCGCTGGATGACACTCGCGGTGTCGAGCGTCGTAGCCGCACTGCTGGCGGGCGTGGTCAAACTGCTGTCGCCGTGGATCGACGCCGGCGAGATCGTGCCGCTCTATGTCGGTTGCCTGACATTGCCCGCTTTCGTGGTCGCCAACACCCAGGACGGCATCGCGCGATCGCACGACTGGATGCGTCTCGGCCTGATGCCGCAATTCGTGGTGCGGCAGGTGCTGATCATCGGCCTGACCGCGGGCGCCCTTGCGCTTGGCCTGCAGCTCGGCGCCACCGTCGCGATGCTCGCAAGCGCAGGTGCGGTCTGGCTCGCGATGGTCGGCCAGATGATCGTGCTCAACCGCCGACTTGCCGGCCATATCGAACCGGGCTCGAGGGCCTATGATTTCCGGGGCTGGCTTGCGATCTCGCTGCCGATCCTGCTGGTCGAGAGCTTCTATCTGCTGTTGTCCTATACCGACGTGCTGGTGTTGCAGCAGTTTCGATCCTCCGAAGAAGTGGGAGTCTATTTCGCAGTAGTGAAAACGCTGGCGCTGGTCTCGTTCATTCACTACGCGATGTCGGCGACGACGGCGCATCGATTCGCCGAATATCATGCGCTCGGCGACAAGCCGCGGCTGTCGGCCTATGTCGCGCATGCGATCAAATGGACGTTCTGGCCATCACTGGCCGCGACCCTGCTGCTCCTGGCACTCGGCAAACCGCTGTTGTGGCTGTTCGGGGCGCAATTCGTCGCCGGTTACGACATCATGTTCATCGCCGCGATCGGTCTCGTGGTGCGATCGGCGATCGGCCCGGTCGAGCGGTTGCTCAACATGCTCGGTCATCAGCACATCTGCGCGCTGGCCTATGCACTGGCCTTCGTCATGAACGTCGTGCTGTGCGTCATACTGGTGCCGCGCTTTGGCGGCCACGGCGCCGCGGCAGCGACCTCGATCTCGCTCGCGTTCGAGACCGTGCTGTTGTTCTGGATCGTGCGGCAACGGCTCGGCCTGCACGTGCTGGCGTTCGGTAAACGCGACTAAACGAAGCGGCTCGCTCTGCATTGCAGCGCAAACGACATCCATCGATTCTGTCCTTTCCGTTGCTCTATAGCGGAATTACCAAAGGCGCCGCCGTTTCGTCATGCCCGGCCTTGTCCCGGGCATCCACGTCTTTGCTGACGTCAGGTCCAAAGACGTGGATGGCCGGGACAAGCCCGGCCATGACGAAAAATCTGAGACTTTGCTGAATTGAACGCCGCCGCTACGCCGCGGTCCAGCCGCCGTCGATCGAGAGATTGGCGCCGGTGATCTGGGCGGCATCGTCGCCGCACAGGAACAGCGCCAGTGCTGCGACCTGCTCGGACGTGACGAACTCCTTGGTCGGCTGCGCGTCCAGCAGCACGTCCTTGATGACCTGCTCCTTGGTCATGTTGCGCGCCTTCATGGTTTCCGGAATCTGGTGCTCGACCAGCGGTGTCCAGACGTAGCCCGGGCTGATGCAGTTGACGGTGATCTTGAAGGTCGCGACTTCCAGCGCCACGGTCTTGGTCAGGCCGGCGATGCCGTGCTTGGCCGACACATAGGCCGATTTGAACGGCGAGGCCACCAGCGAATGGGCGGAAGCCGTATTGATGATGCGGCCCCAGCCGCGCTTCTTCATGCCGGGCACCGCGGCGCGGATACCGTGAAAGGCCGACGACAGGTTGATCGCGATGATGGCATCCCACTTCTCGATCGGAAATTCCTCGACCGGCGACACGAACTGGATGCCGGCATTGTTGACGAGCACATCGACCGATCCGAAGGTCTTCTCGCCGAGCGCGACCATTTCGGCAATTTCGGCGGGCTTGGTCATGTCGGCCGGCGAATGCACCGCCTTGACCCTGAAGTCGGTCTCGATCGCGGAGCGTTCCTTCTCGATGTCGGCGGGCGCGCCCATGCCGTTGAGCACGATATTGGCGCCGGCGCTCGCGAACGCGCGCGCATATGCCAGATCCGATGCCGCTGGTCGAGCCGGTCACCACAGCCGTCTTGCCTGTCAGTATACCCATTTTCGTTACTCCTTCTTGCCGCCGGGAGGATAGGCGCTGTCACCTGTGAGATCATAAGTGATCATGGTCTCGCCGGATTGCGGCCGCTCAAGCCAGTCCTCATGGCGCATCGACTGATGAACGTCACGCACGCCCGCCTCCCAGTGTTCGACCATTCCGACGTGTGAGAAGTCGTAATCCTTGGAAGAGGATTCGTAATTCTTGCTGCGATAGATCAGATGCACCACCGTGACAGTGTTTTGCTCGGTGGCTTCGCGCAAATGCACCACCGATGGATCGTCTTTCAGATCCTCCGGCAATTTTTCGATCAGCGCCCGCACCGCCTTGCGGGCATTGTGAAGCTGCCGGTTCTTGTCGGTATTCATCCGGGTGCGGCTGGAATAGCGAATGTCCTTTTCGCGCTCCGCGGCTTCGAGCAGCGACGTCGGCAACGGACCGCGCGCGCTGAACAGATCGATCTGGAAGATCAGCAGATCCTTGCTGGTTTCTTCATCCAGGACATAGTCGAGCGGCGTGTTGGAGGCGATGCCGCCGTCCCAATAATGCTCGCCCTCGATTTCGATGGAAGGAAAGCCCGGCGGCAGCGCGCCGGACGCCATGATATGTTCCGGCCCGATCTTCTTGCCGAGTCGGTTGAACTCGATATTGTCGAAATAGCTCAAATTACCCGACGTCACGCCGACCGCGCCGACGCTGAGGCGCGTCTTCAGATCGTTGATGCGATCGAAATCGACCAGCCGCTCCAGCGTCTTGCGAAGCGGCGCGGTGTCGTAATAGCTCAGGGATTGCGGACTGCCCTGCGGCCACAGCGGCGCCGGCGGGATCCGCGGGGTAAAGAAGCCTGGGACGCCGAAGGTCGCGATCAGGGCGGCACTGGCCTCGTTGAACGCGGTGCGGCCGCAGTCGTCCCTGACGATCGGATTCCAGGGCACCGGCGCAGAGACCATCTCCCAGAATTCTTTCAGCCGGGCGACCCGCTTCTGCGGATCGTTGCCGGCGATGATCGCGGCGTTGACGGCGCCGATCGAGATGCCGGCGACCCATTCCGGCTCGAAATCATGACGACATAATGCCTGATAGGCGCCGGCCTGGTAGGAGCCGAGCGCGCCGCCGCCCTGCAGGACCAGCACGCGCTGTGCCTTCGCCGGGCTTGTGGCTGGAGCGGGACTGGAAATATCCGTCATGACCACCGTCGGGCAGCTAGAGACCAATGCAGCGTGGCGAGACTTCGCGGTGGCGTCAATCAGCCGGCCCGAACCGGCACATCACGCTGAAGTTATCGCGGATCGGACGATGCAAGAATGAGCGTCCAGAACACCTTGTATTTGGTATTTGGAGCGTAACTCGCCGCGATGCCCATTTTTGTGACGCCATTTTTGAGCATGTTGTCCCGGTGCGGCGGCGAGTCGCGCCAGCCCGAAAAAGCTTCCGCGAGAGTGTGGTAGCCAGCCGACACATTTTCGACCGCAAGGGTCGCGGGATATCCGGCCTTGGCGAGGCGCTTGGGTAGCGGTGCCCGCACATCGTGATCGAGCTTGTTCTTGCTCGCCATCGCCTGCGACTGCGATTCCGCAAGCCGCATCAATTCAGGATCGATCACCACTGCGCCCATACCGTTGTTCTGCCGGTATTGCGAAATCATCGAGGCCGCGACCTCCGAATCCAGATGCGCGTCGGGCTCGGCCATGTTGACGTACATTGCCGGCAGTTCGCTGGCGGGCTTCTCGGCCGCGCAGCCGGCAAGCAGCAAAAGTCCGAAGATGGCGATGATCGCCCGCGTCATGGAGTTCCCCCAAATTGGCCGCCGTTGTTGCATACCAACCGTGGCTGAATGGTGAACGCGGGGACGGATTTTGAGGCGTAACCAGGCTGCGCGCCGGGCTGAAACCGGAATATCGCGCCGATCAGCTGCCTGAGTACGTTCCGGCGTAGTCGGAAATGAGAGGATCAACGCTACGCGGCGAAAATCCGGTAACGCCGCGGTCGCAAACCGACGGTATCGCCCGCCTGCAGCGTCCGATCCCGGGGCGCATCGATCTCGATGACGGTCTTGCCCTCATCTCCACACAACGCGACTTCGGCGCGCTGTGTCGGCCCAAAGGTCCGAACATGGCGGACCGTTCCGTCAAGCGAGCCAGTGCCTATCGGCCCAACCTGCATGTCATGACGCCGGACAAACAATTTGGACGCGCCGGAGATGCCTTCGTCGGCGGCGATACCCAACGGCTTGCCGCCAAGCTGCACGCAACCCTGATTGACCTCCACCGGCAGCATGATCGATTCCCCGATGAATCCGTGCACGAATGCCGTTGCGGGATGGTCGTAAACCTCGGTCGGCGTGCCGATCTGCTCGATCTGGCCCTTGTCCATCACCACCACTCGATTGGCAACTTCCAGTGCCTCCTCCTGATCGTGAGTGACGAAGATCGAGGTGACGCTGATCTCGGAATGCAGCGAGCGTAGCCATTGCCGAAGCTCCTTGCGTACCTTGGCGTCAAGTGCGCCGAACGGTTCGTCAAGCAACAGGATACCCGGTTCGATCGCAAGGGCGCGGGCGAGCGCAATACGCTGGCGCTGTCCGCCGGAGAGCTGATTTGGGTAGCGATCCGCAAGCCAGTCGAGTTGCACCAGATCCAGCAATTCCTTGACGCGCCTACGAATGCCGGCTTCGTCCCTGCGAACGGCACGCGGCTGGACCCGCAGCCCGAACGCGACATTTTCGAATACCGTCATGTGCCGGAACAGCGCGTAATGCTGGAACACGAACCCGACACGGCGCTCGCTGGCGCCGTGACCGAGCGCACTCTCGCCATCGAACGAAACCTCGCCAGCATCGGGCCAATCGAGGCCCGCGATAATTCGCAGCAGCGTGGTCTTGCCTGAACCCGAAGGCCCCAGCAGCGCCAGCAATTCGCCCTTCGCCACTTTCAGATCCACGCCACCGAGCGCGGTAAAAGCGCCGAATTTCTTCACGATGTTTTTCAGTTCAATTGTCACGCAGTAATTGCCTCTCGTCCAAACGCCGCTCAAGAACGGTTTTCACCACCAGCGTGACCAGCGCCAACATGGCCAGCAAGGAGGCGATCGCAAACGACGAGGCGAACTGGTATTCGTTGTAGAGAATCTCGACCAGGAGCGGCATGGTGTTGGTCTCGCCGCGAATGTGGCCCGACACGACGGATACCGCGCCGAACTCGCCCATCGCCCGCGCATTGCACAACAGCACGCCATACAACAGACCCCATTTCACATTGGGCAAAGTGACGCGGAAGAAGGTCTGCAGGCCCGATGCGCCGAGCGAGATCGCAGCCTCCTCTTCCTGCGTACCCTGCTCCTGCATCAGCGGAATCAGCGACCGCGCCACGAACGGGAATGTCACGAAAATCGTGGCCAGCGCGATACCAGGCGCCGCAAACAGGACATGGACGTCATGGCTTTGCAGCCATGCTCCCCAATAGCCCTGGGCGCCGAACAGCAACACGAACACAAGTCCAGAGATTACCGGGCTTACGGAGAAGGGCAGATCGATCAAGGTGACCAGGAACGTCTTGCCATGAAAATCGAACTTGGCGATCGCCCAGGCCGCAATCACGCCGAATACCAGGTTGAGCCCGACGGAAATGGCGGCCACCAACAGTGTCAACTGGATCGCCGACCGCGCTTCCGGATCGGACAGCGCCGCAACAAAGGCGCCGGTGCCCTTGGCAAACGCCTGCGCAAACACCACCGCCAGCGGCAATAAGACAAAGACGCTGAGGAATATCAGCGCCATCGCGATGATGACAAAGCGGATCGGCCCAGGTTCGATATGCACGTCGCGCCGCGGCGCGCTTGATGTCGGTTGTGGCCGGCGCATCCGTGTTAGCCTCAATGTACGGGAATTCGGGTTTGCGCCCAGCGCTGCAGGCGATTGACCGCGAAAATGATCAGGAAGGACGCCACCAGCATGACAACGGCGATCGCGGTTGCGTCGGCGTAGCGAAATTCCGACAGCCGGATCACAATCAGCAGCGGAGCAATTTCGGAAACGTTGGGCAGGTTGCCCGCGATGAAGATCACCGACCCGTATTCGCCGATGGCACGCGCAAAGGCCAGCGCGAACCCCGTAAGCAGCGCCGGAATCAGACTGGGCAGGATCACCCTGAACACGGTATGCCAGCGACTGGCGCCCAGACTGGCGGCAGCTTCCTCGATTTCGGCATCGAAGTCGATCAGAACCGGCTGAACCGTCCGCACCACGAACGGGATGCCGATGAAGATCATGGCAATGAAAATGCCGACCGGCGTGAATGCGACCTTGATGCCCAGTTCCGCAAGGGGCGCGCCCAACCATCCCTTCGGCGCGAACAGCGAACTCAGCGCGACGCCGGCGACCGCGGTCGGTAGCGCGAAGGGAATGTCGACAAGGGCGTCGAACAGACGGCGGCCTGGAAAGCGATAGCGTACCAACGCCCATACGACAATTGTTCCCATCACCAGATTGACAATCGCGGCGGCGAAGGAAAGGCCAAACGAAATCTTCAGCGCATTAAGCGTGCGGCGGCTGGTGACGATGCCCCAGAACTGGTCAAAGCTCAGTTCGAACGTCTTGAGGAAAAGGCCCGCGAGCGGGATCAGGATGATGACTGACAGCCAGGTCAGCGTCAGTCCCATGGTAAGACCGAACCCGGGTAAGGTGCTGCGCCGTTTTGTTGCTACGCCCACGATACCCCCCTGCTCGCGCACCGCCGATCAGTTCTTGTAAATCTGGTCGAAAATGCCGCCTTCGCTGAAATGTTCGCGCTGCGCCTTGGCCCAGCCGCCAAACACATCGTCGATCGTGAACAATTCGAGCTTCGCAAAGGAGCTCTCATATTCCTTGGCGACCTCCGGATCACGGGGACGATAGGAGTTGCGTGCGGCGATTTCCTGACCTTCTTTGCTGTACCAATATTTCAGGTAGGATTCGGAGACCGCGCGGGTGCCCTTCTTATCGGCGACCGCGTCGACGACAGCCACCGGAGGCTCGGCGAGAATCGACAACGGCGGCGCCACGATCTCGAACTTGTCCTTGCCGAATTCGCGCTGAGCCAGGAACGCCTCGTTCTCCCACGCCAGTAATACATCGCCGACGCCGCGCTCCACGAAAGTGACGGTCGAACCGCGCGCGCCAGTATCCAGCACCGGCACATTTTTGTAGAGATCGCCGACAAACTGTTTGGCCTTGTCGGACGAACCAAATTTCTTTAGCGCATAGCCCCAGGCGGCCAGATAGTTCCAGCGGGCGCCCCCAGAGGTCTTCGGATTCGGTGTGATCACGCCGACGCCCGGTCTGATCAGATCGTCCCAGTCCCTGATGCCTTTGGGATTGCCTTTGCGCACGAGGAAAACGATGGTCGAGGTGTAGGGCGAGGCATTCTGCGGCAAGCGCTTCTGCCAATCGGCCGCGATCAAACCCTTGGCCGCGATGGCGTCGATGTCATAGGCAAGCGCCAGCGTGACCACATCGGCCTGCAGACCGTCGATGACAGCGCGCGCCTGCGACCCGGAACCGCCATGCGATTGCTTGATCTCGACGCTCACGCCGTTTTGCTTCTGATAGGCGGCGGCGAAAGCCTTGTTGAAATCCGCATAGAGCTCGCGGGTGGGGTCGTAGGATACGTTGAGCAGCGTAACGTCAGCGGCGAACGCTGACCCTGCCCACAACAGGCCCACGATCAAGCATAAAATGCAACTCGCCATCTCGGTCTCCGTCGATTTGGCGACACTGTTGTCGTCCAATTCAGACGAGCGAACCTCGGCGCGAAGCGACCTCAAGTCAACGAAACCGAATTTCGTTATTCGCCAGTCGGCAATGGCTTTATTCTAGGAAGCTTTGACTGTGTGGATGCCGCATTCGGTCTTGGCGCGACCGCGCCAACGACCAGCGCGGGGATCTTCATCCGGCGCGGTGCGGCTGCTGCAGGGCATGCAGCCGACTGATAAATAACCGCTGGCCGCAAGCGGATGCGGCGGCAGGCCGGCCGATGCATAGATGCCGGCGATGTCCTCGCGCGAAATATTGGCGAACGGATTGAATTTCAGCCGCCCGCTATCTGCCTCGACGACCGGAATTTCGGCGCGCGACCCGCCCTGAAACCGCTTGCGACCGTTGATCCAGGCGCTGAACGGCGCAAGCGCGCGGTTGAGCGGCTCGACCTTGCGAATGCGGCAGCATGCATCCGGATCGGAGAACCACAATTCGCGGTCTGGATCCTCGCGCGACAAAGTTTGCTCGAGCGGTTTGACCGAACGGACATCGTGCAAGCCAAGCCGCGCGATCAGGTCGTCGCGATAGGCCAGCGTCTCCTCAAACAGCCAACCGGTATCGAGAAAGACAACGGGGATCGCCGGATCGACGTCCGCCGTCAATTTGAGCAGCGCCGCCGACTCGGTGCCGAACGAGGAGACCACAGCCAGCCGCTCGCGGCCGACGGCCTGCAACGCAGCCCCGATGATTTCGGTTGGCGCAGCATGTCGAAGCGCGCGGTCAAGCTCTTCGGCCGGCGGCAAGCCGGGCAGACTCGCTGCAGCGTCCCTCGCGCCGTGAGGGTCAAGCACCGTCATCGGCCCGCACCCTGCGATGGGCGCAATTGCATCCGCTGGTGCAGCGCCGTGAGGCGGCCGTCCCCGGTTGGCTGATAGAACACCGAATAGTGCGTGGCGGTATTGGTGAAAGCGTCGGCATCACTTTCCTTCTTCACCTCGAAGGCGTCGAACCCGGCGCGCAGCATGAATACGAACTGATCGCGCAGCACCTGCCCCGTGGCGCGCAATTCGCCGCCAAACCTGAAACGCTCGCGCAGCAGCCGTGCCTGGCTATAGGCGCGCCCGTCCCGAAACGTCGGGAACACCAGCGCAATGACGGCCAGCCGGTCGAGATACGGCACGAGATCGTCGACGCCGCGGTCGTTCGGCCAGATCACGCCGGTCTTTCCCAGCCGGCGGGAAACCGCTTCCGGATTCTCGAGAAAGCGCGCAGGCGAAATCAGGATCGCGCCGCCATCCGGCAGCTCCGCATCGTCGGCAACACGGACAAACGCATCGATAGCGATTTTTCCGCCCTTAACGAGTGGCATAGACCCGCTCCCTGAATGGTTCGACGCCGAGCCGCTTCACCGTGTCGACGAACAATTCGTCGGGACGGGCGCGCAACGCCAAGTAGGCTTCCACGATGTCCTCGATCACGTCGGCGACTTCGCCGTATTTTACGGCCGGCCCGATCAGGGCGCCGAGTTCGGCATTCTCGTCGGCGCGGCCGCCGATCGTGATCTGATAAAACTCCTCGTCGTTTTTCTCGACGCCGAGAATGCCGATGTGGCCGACGTGGTGATGGCCGCAAGCATTGATGCAGCCGGAAATGTTGATGTGCAGCCGCCCGATCAGGTCGGCGGTATCGCGATTGGCAAAGCGCCGGGTCAATTCCTGCGCGATCGGGATCGAGCGCGCGTTCGCAAGCGAGCAATAATCCAGCCCCGGACATGCGATGATGTCGGAGATCAGATTGATGTTCGCAGTTGCGACGCCGATCTTGTCGAGCGCCTTCCACAGCGCCGGCAGATCGCGCCGGGCGACGTGAGGCAGCGCCAAATTCTGCTCGTGGCCGACGCGGATTTCGCTAAAGGAATATTTGTCGGCGAGATCGGCGATCGCGTCCATCTGCTCGGCCGTGGCATCGCCCGGCGGTCCGCCGACCGGCTTCAGCGACAGCGTCACGATGGCGTAGCCTGCTGCTTTGTGCGGAAATACCGAGTTCTTCCGCCATCGCTCGAATGCCGGGTCACCCGCGGCGTCTTTCAATTCGTTCGGCATGTGCGGCAGCTTTTCGTAAGCCGGATAGCTGAAGCGCGAACGGACTTCCTCGACCACCGCATCATCCAGCGCCAGCGTGCTGTCGCGAATCTGCAGCCACTCTTTCTCGACTTCCTGAGCGAACTTCTCGATACCCAGTTCATGCACCAGGATCTTCATGCGCGCCTTGTAGATGTTGTCGCGGCGGCCGTATTGATTGTAGACGCGCAGGATCGCCTCGACATAGCTCAGGAGATCGCGGCCCGGGACGAACGGCTTGATCGTCTTGGCGATGAATGGCGTGCGACCAAGGCCACCGCCGACCAGCACCTCGAACCCGGTCTCCCCCTCGGCGTTCCTGTAAAGGCGCAACCCGATATCGTGGATCTTGATCGCGGCGCGGTCATGCGCGGAGGCGGTGATAGCGAACTTGAACTTGCGCGGCAGGAACGAAAATTCCGGGTGCAGCGTGGTGTACTGCCGCAGCAATTCGGACCAGACGCGGGGATCCTCGACTTCGTCGGGCGCCACGCCCGCCCATTGGTCGGAGGTCACGTTGCGGGTGTTGTTGCCCGAGGTCTGCATGGAGTGAATGCCGACCTCGGCGAGATCGGACAGCGCATCGGGCAATTCGGCGAGCTTGATCCAGTTGTACTGGATGTTCTGCCGGGTGGTAAAATGGCCATAGCCGCGGTCGTAGCGGCGCGCGACATGGGCGAGAGCCCGCAACTGCTTCGACGACAGCGTGCCGTAGGGAATCGCGACGCGGAACATATAGGCATGCAATTGCAGATAGACGCCGTTCTGCAGCCGCAGCATCTTGAACTCGTCCTCGGTCAATTCGCCGGACAGCCGGCGTTTCACCTGATCGCGAAATTCCGAAACGCGCTCGTTGATCAGCGTGCGATCGAGTTCGTCATATGCATACATGACAGGTGGCCTTATGCCTGAATCGAACGGCCGATAGTGACGCCTTCGGAGCGAATATGTTCACGCAGATTGCCCGGCGTGATCGCGCCGGAGTTCTTGATTTCGACCGGCGCGATATAGGAGCCGACCGCGCCGACGTCGTCGGCCACCGATTCGGCCAGCAACGTCCGCGCTTCATCGGAAGTACGCACGACCGCGGCATCGGCAAGCTTCGCCGACCAGCCATGCGCGGCGGTACGGTAGATCACGGCGCCGTCCCAGGTGCGGTTGGCGGTCACCACCGACGGTCCGGCAATTCTTATCTTTTTCTGTTCGAGCGGCGAGGTCATTCGGCGGCCTCCAGCAGGTCCGAGAGCATCAGGTTGAAGTTTCGACGCCAGGGCGCGGAGTGCGCGACCACATCGCCTATGACGAGAACGGCGGGGCCGCGGCCGACCCGTTCGACCAGGCCGGGCAGTTCATCCAGCGTTCCGACTTCTGCCTGCGCGTCCGGCAACGTCGCGCGCGCAAAGACGCCGACCGGAGTTTGCGGCGAACGTCCCGCGGCCAACAAGCCGGCGCGGACCGAGGCCGCCGCGGTCATGCCCATATAGACGACGACCGTCATCTTCTCGTCGGTCAATGCCGACCAGTCGACCGTTTCGGCGTCTTTGGCCTGGTGAGCGGTGAGAAAGGTGATGCGCAGCGCTTCGTTGCGGAAGGTCAGCGGCACCTCGAACTGTGCCGCGGCGCCGAGCGCGGCGGTAATACCCGGCACCACCGAATAGGCGATACCGGCCTCGCGCAACGCCTCGACCTCTTCGCCGCCGCGGCCGAACACGAAGCCGTCCCCGCCCTTGAGGCGTACCGCGCGCTGGCCTGATTTTGCCGCTTCGATCAGCAACCGGTTGATCGCCACTTGACCGATGCCGGGCTTTCCAATCCGGCGGCCGACCGGAATACGTTGGGCATCGCGGCGCGCGCGATCGAGAATTTCGGGCGACACCAGTTCGTCGTGGAACACGACGTCGGCATCCTGCAGTGCGCGCAACGCCTTGACCGTCAGCAGATCCGGATCGCCCGGTCCGGCCCCGACCAACGTCACGCTGCCCTCGGCCGCGCCAGCCGCGCCTGCATAAGCGCAGACGTCGGCGATATCGGTCAGCGCCCGTTCAGCATCCGCGCTGCGTCCGGCGAGCACCAGCGCGCCGATCGGTCCGTCAATCACGCGTTCCCAGAACCGGCGGCGCAGCGGCATCGCCGCGATACGGCCGTTGATCGATTTGCGGAAGCTGCCGATGAAACCGGCGAGATCGCCGATCCGGGCCGGCAGCATCGCCTCGATGCGCTCACGCAAGCGGCGCGCCACCACGGGCGAGCGTGCCGCCGGTGCCGACCGCGACGACCACGTCACCGCGATCGACGATGGCCGGGAAAATGAATGTGGAATGATCGATGTCATCCATGACGTTGACCGGCACGCCGGCGGCCTTTGCGCGGGCCGACATCGCCACACCGATGTCGCCGGCGTTGGCGCAGAAGATCGCGATCACGCCGCCAAGATCGGCGGTCAACGGATTGTCGGAGGCCAACTCGATTCGGGCGGCATCCGCGTTTTCCAATCCGTCCACATCGTGCTTGCCGTCGGTGGCAAACCATCGGATGTGCGCGCCGGCCGAAATCAGCAGACGCAATTTGGCTCGCGCCAGTTCGCCGCCGCCGACGAGCAGGACAGCACCTTCTTGCAGATCGAGGAATATCGGCAGGAATCGCATTCGCTACCTCCTCCCCATCTTTCTGGGTTGACTGGAATTATTTTCTATATATTGCTCTCTCTACGGGCGCAAAGAGAAAATTATTTCTTCTATATCGCAGTGCAACTATAGAATTTTCAGCTTCAAAGACCAGGGCCAAGAGATGCATCTTCTCGACAGCAATTCTGCAACAAACAGGGCGCACCACACGAACGCGATCGATGGGTCGGTGCTCCCCCCGATCACCGCTAATGGACGGGTGCCGAGAGCCGGCCTGCCGTCCGACCTGGCGCCCATCAACGACCATCTGGACGCACTGGAAGCCCAGAGCATCTACATTTTCCGCGAAGCCTTCGCGCGGCTGAAGAAGCTCGCACTGCTATGGTCGCTCGGCAAGGATTCCAACGTGATGATCTGGCTGGCGCGCAAGGCGTTCTTCGGCCGCGTGCCATTCCCCGCGTTGCATGTCGACACCGGCAAGAAATTTCCGGAGATGTACGCGTTTCGCGATCGCTACGGCAAGGAATGGGAGCTCGATCTCAAGGTCGAGCCCTGCCCGCCGATCGACGCCGTCGATCCCACCTTGCCGCCGGCCGCGCGATCGGCCGCGCGCAAGACCGAAGGGCTGAAGCTCGCGCTGACCAAATACGGCTTCGACGGGCTGATCGCCGGGATTCGCCGCGACGAGGAAGCCACCCGCGCCAAGGAGCGGGTGTTTTCGCCGCGCGGCACCGAAGGCGGATGGGACGTGCGCGACCAGCCGCCGGAATTCTGGGATCAGTTCAATGCCTCGCCTCCGCCGGGCGCGCATTTGCGCATCCATCCGATCCTGCATTGGACCGAGGCCGACATCTGGGCCTACACGCAGCGGGAAAACATTCCGATCATCCCGCTCTATCTCGCGAAGAACGGCAAACGCTACCGTTCGCTCGGCGATCAGGACATCACCAATCCGGTGGCCTCAACCGCTTCGACAATCGAGGAAATCCTGATCGAGCTCGATGGCACCAAGGTGCCGGAGCGCTCGGGGCGCGCGCTCGACCACGAAACCGAAGATGCCTTCGAGCGGCTGCGCGTCGCCGGCTATCTCTGATCTATGTAAGTTTGAGGCTTCCGATGAATATGCTCGTTCCCACCACGATCCCGGCGACAGCCACCGGGACCACGCGGCCACAGGTTCGCATCGTCATCGTCGGCCATGTCGATCATGGCAAGTCCACGCTGGTCGGCCGCCTGCTGTTCGAGACCGGCAGCCTGCCCGAGGGCAAGCTCGAAATGCTGAAAGCGGTCAGCGCGCGGCGCGGCATGCCGTTCGAATGGTCATTCCTGCTCGATGCGCTGCAGACCGAGCGCGACCAGGGCATCACCATCGACACCACGCAGATCCGCTTTCGCACCGGCTCACGCGACGTCGTGCTGATCGACGCGCCCGGACACGCGGAATTCCTGCGCAACATGATCACCGGCGCTTCGCAGGCCGATGCCGCGGTGTTGATCATCGACGCGCAGGAGGGCGTGCGCGACCAGACCCGGCGGCACGGCTATCTGCTGCATTTGCTCGGCGTCAAACAGGTCGCCGTGGTCGTCAACAAGATGGACCGGGTCGATTTCAGCGCGGCGCGCTTCAATGCCATCAGCGAAGAGATTTCCGCGCATCTGACCGGCCTTGGCGTCACGCCGGCCTCGATCGTTCCGATTTCGGCGCGCGATGGCGATGGCGTCGCCGCGCGCACCGCCAACATCGGGTGGTATGACGGTCCCACCGTGATCGAGGCGCTGGATGCGCTGGAGCCGGCCCGGCCGCTGGAGCAACTCGCTCTGCGGCTGCCGGTACAGGCGATCTATAAGTTCGACGATCGCCGCATTGTCGCCGGACGTATCGAATCCGGCGCGCTTCGCGCCGGCGACGAGATCGTCATCATGCCCGCGGGCAAGATCGCGAAGATCAGAACCGTCGAAGGTTGGCCGGTCACGCCGATCACGACGCGGCAAACCGCGGGTAGCTCGGTCGGCATCACACTCGACCGCGAATTGTTCATCGAACGCGGCGACGTGATCGCCCATGTCGGGGATAATTTGCGCGACACCCGCAGGCTTCGCGCCCGGATTTTCTGGCTGCATGACAAGCCGCTGACGACGGGCGCCGCGATCCTGGTCCGGCTCGGCACGCGTGAGGCGCGTGCCACGGTGATCGCGATCGAAAAGGCAGTCGATCCCGGTGAACTATCGAGCGTCGAAAGCCGATCGATCGCACGCAATCATGTCGGCGAGATCGACATTTCCCTGAGCCAGCCGCTGGCGGCCGATACTTACATCGATAATCCGCGCACCGGACGGCTGGTGATCGAGGTCAACGGCCGCATCGCCGGCGGCGGCCTGGTGCTGGCGGTCGATGCCGGCCAACGCGCGGTGCCTGTCGATATCGTACCGGTGGAATCCGCGCTTCGCCCCGACGAGCGCTCCGCGCGCTATCGCCACAACGGCGCGGTGGTATGGCTGACCGGGCTGCCCGCTTCGGGCAAATCGACGCTGGCGCGCGCGCTGGAGCGCAGGCTGTTCGGCAAAGGCGGCTCGCCGGTATTGCTTGACGGCGACACGCTGCGCGCCGGCCTCAATGGCGATCTCGGCTTTTCTGCACAAGACCGCGCCGAAAACATCCGCAGGCTCGCTGAAGTGGCGACCCACCTTGCCCGCAATGGCCATGTTGCCATTGTCGCGGCGGTCTCGCCGTCGGCGGCAGACCGTGCGGCCGCACGCCGCATCGCCGACAGCATGTTCCGCGAGATCTATGTCGCAACGTCGGCCGACGTGTGCGAGAGCCGCGACCCCAAGGGCCATTACGCCAAGGCACGCGCGGGCGCCCTGCACGGCTTCACCGGCATCGGCAGCGATTACCAGCCGCCCTCCGCCAGTGAACTCGCGATCGACACCTCGGCGCGGACCGTCGCCGACGCTACCGACGAGATCGAGCAGATGCTGATGAAGTCAGGCATTTTGTTCCAGGAACCCGTCGATCTGGCTGCCAATATCTAAGTCAGCCGGCGGCCATTATTTGCGCATACATGGTTTGCGCATACATGGCCTGCGAAAGGCCTTTCTTCTCACGGCTACGGCTTTGGCGCTAAAAGGGCGCGAATGCCGCGCGTGCGGCACTATCCCTGACAACAGCGTTAACTGCTGGGTTGCGCAAGGGCTTTGCAATGAACCGTATAGATGCCCACGGATTGAAGATCGCTGCTGTTCTGTTCGATTTTCTCGCAGCCGAAGCCACGCCCGATACCGGCATTTCGCCGGATGCGTTCTGGGCCGGACTTGCCGCGATCGTCCGCGACCTGGCTCCCAGGAACCGCGAACTGCTCGCGGTTCGCGACGAACTGCAAGCCAAGATTGACGGCTGGCATTGCTCCCACAAGGGCAAGCCGTTCGACATCAATGCCTACACGGCGTTTCTCAGCGAGATCGGGTATCTCCTGCCCGAGCCCGCGACCCAGCGGGTCGGGACGGCCAACGTGGACGAAGAGATCGGAAAGATCTGCGGGCCGCAGCTTGTGGTGCCGCTCACCAACGCGCGTTATGCGCTGAACGCGGCCAACGCGCGCTGGGGCAGTCTCTATGATGCCTTGTACGGCACTGACGCGATTCCGCACGACCCGGGCGAAACCGGCAAGGGCTACGACAGAGCGCGCGGCGCCAAGGTGGTGGCGAAAGCCAAGGCGTTTCTCGACCATGCGGTGCCGCTGGCGGTCGGAAGCCATGCCGATGTCAGTTCCTATCGCGTGACGGCGGGCCAGCTCGCCGTGAAACTCAAGAACGGCAACCCCACCGCGCTGAAGTCGAACGCGCAATTCGCGGGCTATCAAGGTGATCCCGCCGCGCCCTCCGCGGTGCTGTTGGTCAACAACGGCATGCATGTCGAACTCAGGATCGATCGCGGCGATCCGATCGGCAAGGACGATCTGGCCGGCGTCGCCGACGTCATCCTCGAAGCGGCGGTCTCCACCATCCTCGACATGGAAGACAGCGTCGCCACGGTCGATGCCGGGGACAAGGTGCTGGTCTATCGCAACACGCTCGGCCTGATGAACGGTACGCTGTCGGCGGATTTCGAAAAGAGCGGCAAGACACTTAAGCGCGCGCTCAACCCCGACCGTATCTACAAGACGCCCGATGGCAAGGAACTCAGGCTGCATGGTCGCAGCCTGCTATTGATACGCAATGTCGGCCATCACATGTTCACCGATGCCGTGCTCGACAGCGCTGGCGAGGAGATTCCGGAAGGCCTGCTCGACGCTGCGGTGACCGGCCTGCTCGCGATTCACGACCTCAAGAGCAGCGGCGAGATCCGCAACAGCCGCACCGGTTCGATCTATATCGTCAAGCCGAAGATGCATGGTCCCGACGAGGTCGCGCTGACCTGCGACCTGTTCGGCCGGGTCGAGAAGATGCTTTCGCTGCCGGAAAACACCCTGAAGGTCGGCATCATGGATGAGGAGCGCCGCACCACGGTCAATCTCAAGGCCTGCATCCAGCAGGCGCTGGCGCGCATCATGTTCATCAACACCGGCTTCCTCGACCGCACCGGCGACGAGATCCATACCTCGATGGAAGCCGGTCCGATGATCCGCAAGAACGACATGAAGGCGCAGCCCTGGATCAAGGCCTATGAAGAATGGAACGTCGATGTCGGCCTGGTCGACGGCTTGCCCGGCCATGCCCAGATCGGCAAGGGCATGTGGGCCGCACCTGACATGATGGCCGACATGCTGGCGCAAAAAATCGCGCACCCGCAGGCGGGCGCCACGACGGCGTGGGTGCCGTCGCCGACGGCGGCAACCTTGCACGCCCTGCACTATCATCAGGTCAACGTGCTGGCGCGCCAGCAGGAGCTGGCCAAAGGCGGCCCACGCGCCAAGCTTTCCGATATCCTCACGATCCCGGTATCGCAATCGAACTGGGCGCCCGACGATGTCCGGCAGGAGATCGACAACAACTGCCAGGGCATCCTCGGCTATGTCGTGCGCTGGATCGATCAGGGCGTCGGCTGCTCCAAGGTGCCCGACATCCACGACGTCGGTCTGATGGAAGACCGCGCCACCTTGCGCATATCCAGCCAGCACCTCGCCAACTGGCTGCATCAGGGCGTCATCACCAGCGAGCAGGTGATGGAATCGCTGAAGCGGATGGCAGTCGTGGTCGATGGCCAGAACAAGAACGATCCACTGTACCGGCCCATGGCCCCTGGCTTCAACGGCGTTGCCTTCAAGGCCGCTTGCGACCTTGTTTTCAAGGGCCGCGAACAGCCCAACGGCTACACCGAATACATCCTGACCGCGCGCCGCCGGGAAGCCAAGGCGGGTTAGTCAGCGATCAAAAGCGACCGCTGAAAGATGTTGGAGCTAGATCGCGAGATGTGGACCAGCACGGCAATCACCCGGAAGCTCTGGATCGAATACCCGATTATCCAAGGGCCGTTCGGTGGCGGATTATCATCCGTCGAGCTCGTATCCTCAGTCTCGAATGCCGGAGGAATTGGAATTTTTGGGGCTAACAGCCTCTCGCCGAAACAGATCGTTCAGGTCAGCCGGGATATCGTGTCTCGAACAGAGAAACCGTTTGGCTTGAATTTGTGGGTCAGTGGTGCGGCCCAGCCAATGCCAAGTGCCGAGGATTTCGAGCGCGCCTGTTCGTTGTTCGATCCGTATTGGCACGAACTGGGCATCGGTCGTCCTGTTCGGCCGAGATTTTTCGCACAAGATTACGAAGCCCAATTGGAGGCCGTGCTCGAAGCGAAACCACACGTCGTCAGCTTTGTTTTCGGGGCGCCCGCCCAAGAGGCGATCCAAGCTTGTTACGGTCGGAAGATTTTCACCATCGGGACCGCGACCAACGTCGACGAGGCCCGCCAGCTTGAAGAAGTCGGCGTCGATGCGGTCATCGCGACGGGATTTGAAGCCGGTGGCCACAGGCCGTCGTTCCTGATGAAGGCTGAAGCATCCCTGATCGGCACCCTCGCGCTGGTGCCCCAGGTTGTCGACGCCGTGAGAGTTCCGGTCATTGCCGCCGGAGGCATTGCCGATGGCCGCGGCATTGCGGCCGCACTCGCACTCGGTGCGCAGGCCGTGCAAATGGGCACTGCATTCCTTGCCTGCGAGGAGTTCTGCGGTTAGCTCAATCCATCGTGACATGTTGCTTCAAGCGAGGGTCACCGATACCCGGCTGACTCGGGTGTTCAGCGGCCGGTTATTGCGGGCTATTCGCAATCGTCTTATGGACGAGATGGAAACGCGATCGCCGGAACTGTTGTCCTATCCCTTCCAGAACTGGCTAACGGGCACATTGCGCAAGACCGCGGCCAAGCAAGGACGTGGGGATTTGCTCTCCCTTCAAGCAGGACAGATCAGCCCCTTGCTCAAGCATGCGCATGCCGCCCGCCTGGTGATTGATCTGGTACATCAGACCACCGAGGTCATCGGCAGGCTTGCACGTCAATCCTGATCATCCGCAACACAGGCTGAAAGCAGGTTCTTTAAGCGCGTAAACCAAGAGATGGACGATTGAGCCAGTTTTCAACGACTCCACCTCTACGCGACGGGAAAGTCGCCGGTCCGAGCAATCGGAATAGGCCCTAATTCGCCGAACTACTCGCGGCAGCGGCGCTCGCAGGCTCCCTGCGCTCCAGACCGTAGGGCTGATAGCTTCGTCGTCGGCCCGTCCGGGCTCGAGCGGATATTCAACACACGTCATAGAAGGCTGGATGACCCGCGCGGCGGCGCGCGATCGAACACATCGTGTTCAGACGGATATTAATCTTTCGCGGGTCCGGAAGGCACGGAGTTCTGCCCGAGAACAATCCCGTTGACGGTTTGGCCGTACATGTCCATTGGCGAGTCGTGGTGTTGCTTTCGAGTCTCGGCGACCGAACCCTGGAAGCGGGGATCCTGGGGACGTTCCTGACTATCGATGTAAGATGCGACATCCCATGCCTCTTCATCAGTCAAGGTATTGCCTTGGCTCAACGGCATATTTGCTTTGACGAAACCCGCGGCATTGTTGATTGAGCTCATGCCGGCGCCCCAGTTGAAGGACTTGGCGCCCCACAATGGCGGAAAGACAACCGAACCATCCGCCGTGCTTTGTCCCTGTCCGTCAGGGCCGTGGCAGACCGCGCATTTTTCCGCATAGACCTGTTGCCCATGGCGATAATCGAGCTTCACGGGTTTTGCCAGTTTTGGATAACCCCTTCCTGGCAATTCCGCACCTGTTGGAGCTCCCTTGGCAAGAAAGTATGCGTAGCTCTCCAACGCGATCAGGGCCTTGTCGTTGAGGGCCGGAGCTTTGCCGTTCATGCTGTAAAGAAAGCAGCCCTGCATGCGCTCCTGGAAAGTGTTCACATGCCCGTTCTTCGCGCGATAGGCTGGAAACGCCACGTAGGCAGCCCAAAGCGGCGCGGCATTGGCAAGACGCCCTGCATCAAGATGGCAATTCGAGCACTGCAACGAATTGCCAACGAATTCTTTTGCATTGCGTTGCGTGTCATGGAAAATCTTTTCGCCAAGCCGAACCATGTCGCCAAACTCGTTCTTCGGAATTTCATCTTCTGCCGGCGGGCTAAACACCGGCTGGGGATTCTCCCCGACCTTGCTTGAGATTGGCTTCGCCATTTTTGCGACTGCAGGTTCGACTTTCTCCGAAGTATTATTTCCGGCCAATGCGTAGCCGATCGACCCGGCGAGGCCCACCAACAGCGTGCCTGCCGCCCATAAGCGCAGATCCGGCATGCGCTCGCTCATGGCTTCGATCCTTGCAGAGTTATTGCTGCGGTCGGCATCGCTGGCAAACTCGCATAATAAGCCGCGACAGCGGCAACCTGCCTGTCGTTCAACTTGCTGGAGATGCCGGTCATCAGGTGCAAGGGGTCGTTGCTCCGCTTGCCGTCTTTCCACGCTTTCAACTGGTTCGCTATATATTCAGCGGACTGACCTGCTAGTTTGGGGAACGTCTCTCCGACGCCCTGTCCGGCGGCACCATGACATTGCCCACAACCCGGCAATCCCTTCGGCCAGTCGCCTCGGTCCGCTAAAGTAGCACCAATTGCAATGATGTTGTCATCAGCTTTATCAGGTTCCGCGATCGCGGACGCTGTCAGCCCGGCATAGAATTTCGCAACCGCCTGACGCTCCTCGGCGGAAAGCGCTTTGGCGATCGGGTGCATCGTTTCATTATCGCGGCCTCCTTCCGCAAAGGCATTGAGCTGTCGAACAAGGTACTCGCTGTTCAGACCCGCCAATCTCGGAACTGCAGCATCGGGGCGGCCTTCCCCCTGTTCGCCATGGCACATGGCGCATGCAGGCGCTTCGCGGCCGTTGCCATTTGTCGCGATCTCCTTGCCGTCAGCCGCGTGCGCCGCCTTCGCGAAGACAGGCATCAAAAGCAGCAGCATCAAAAAACCGACCATCACCGATTGCAGAGTCGTTCTTTCGGCGACTTGGCCCACCTCAAACTTTCCTGCGGAGGCCATTTCAAGCAAGCTTGTCCTCCCCCATGAAGTTGTCGAGGCTTCACCCGCCCCGGAGAACCGGATGAACATCCCCAAGAATGCCCGTTTGACGCCGATTGGTCGAGAGCGATCGATGGGAGCCGTGCTGAGCGGGCAGACCCCGGAGGTCGCTAGAACGTGATGTATCTCAGGAGCGACAGCACGCCGATGATAATGACGATGATGCGCACGATTTGCTTGGCGCGACCATCCAGCGGCAGCATATTGATCAGATACAGAACGAGAATAACAACCAGAAAGGTGATGAGTACGCTGATAAGCATGAGTGCCCCCTTTTAAAAATCCGCCTGATCAGAAAAAGCGCAGTAATCCCCTTTAACGCCGAACCCGGCTCGCCGGTTCCGACTCTGGAACCTCGCGAAACAGGAAAAAAGTCAAGGCCTTTCAAGGGCTCCGCAGTTTGCAGGAACGCTGCTGCCTGAATATCTACCAGTTCTGATCACAAGCGCGAAGCTGAACTTGTCCAGGCTATTGACGCCGGATCGAAGGAATTCCCCCGGTCACTACTCCCCCGACGACGCCACCACCGGAACGCCCTGATAACGCGGGCTGAGCCGTCGCGGGGCTGGTGAAAAATTCAGCGTCGCGCCGCGCTGGCCGGCGCTTCGGCCGGCGACCATCAGCCCGTTGGCCGCGGCAACGAGGTCGCCCTTGCGCAGGGTCGGATCATCCCCGACCTTGATGCTGGCAAGCCCGACCGGATCCTTGCCGTTGCAGGTGCAGCCAGCCACGATCTCGTCACGATAGCGAAACGCATTCGGCAGCTCGGAATAGGGTTTTCCAGCCTCGGTTGCGGCGCTATCGATGCTGCTGCCATAGACCAGTTTGGTCTCGCTGGCCGGACAGAAGTTGTTGCAGACCGCCCGGCTTTCATTGCTGGGCGCCGAGATCGGGAAATAGCGTCCGTCGCAGGTACGCACGCAATAGGCCTGACCACCGGCAAAACGCGGACGCGCTTCGTCCGACGAAGCCCGGGTATTCGCCCCGCGTTCGCTGGCGAACGGCAACGGCATGGAAGGAGCGTGCGGCTGGCGACCACCAAACGGACCACCGAACAGCGCCGAGAAAAAATCTTCCGCATGCGCCGCGCCCGCCAACGCCGGGACACACAAGAAAACCAGCGCTCCCACTAGACTGCCCGATCGTCGGATCATATTGGCCTCGCGAGACCGGTTGCTCTGCTCAGTAGATTGAGGGTATCGAAAGGTTCATGGCCTGACGACCTGATGGCAGCGTGGTCACACGATGCGTCGGCGTCGCGACGGCACGAGCCGGCGGTGCGGCGCTTGCCTCGATATGCGGTCCGGTCTTCGGCAGCACCACCACCTTGGTGCCGACATTGACCCGGCTAAACAGGTCCTCAACATCCGCATTGGTCAACCGGATACAGCCGCTGGAAACGAACTTGCCGATGGTGGTGGGATCGTTGGTGCCATGGATGCGATATTCGCTACTGCCGAGATACATTGCGCGCGCGCCGAGCGGATTGCCGGGGCCTCCCGCCATGAAGCGCGGCAAATAAGGCTGCCGGGCGATCATCTCTGCCGGCGGATGCCAATCCGGCCATTCGGCTTTCCGGCTAATGGTCTGCGTTCCGGCCCAGGTAAAGCCCTGGCGACCGACACCGACGCCGTACCGGATCGCGCGGCCCTGGCCGAGCACATAATAAAGCGTGGTGTTGCCGGTATCGATGATGACGGTGCCAGGTGCCTCGCGGGTATTGAGATTGACGGTGGCGCGCTGCAACCGCTCGGGCAGCACGGCCGCGCCGCCACTGTCGCCGATCGCGGCTTCATCTGGCGAAACCATGATGTTGTCGGACGGGAAAGCGCTTTGCGGCGTGGCGGCGTAACCCAGCACTTGTGCAGCCGCCCCGCCCGAAAACACCGCCGACATCAACAAGACGCCGCTGAACACCAAGCCGTGAGCAATGCGCCGCGAGCTGCGATCGCCTGAAAGATTCTGGGTCATGTGCCGCCCCGGGTGATGCGCATCGCCTATGATGCTCTGAATCAGAAACACGCCGGGGGCACTGCAGTTCCGTCGCAAACGCGTAGCGCCAGCATTTTATCAACGGGCAAACGTTGACATTTCCGCGACGGAACTTTTCCCCTTCATAGCCGTTGTGCGCTGATGAGCCCGGCCCGCAACGCGCACCGGCGTCTTGACTGTTTATGCCGGGGAGAGCCAGTTGCGTGTCCTTCCCAATGAGCGCGCGCCCGCTGATGCCAGCGGGACCCCTTTGCCCGACAGCAAAGCCGAACAGCCGCCGCTCATTCGTCGTACCGAACTGGTGGCGTTTGCACTGGTTTCGCTGCTTGTGATCTGCGTGGTCGCGGTGCTCTACGCCGGCAAGGCATTCTTCCTGCCGATCGTATCGGCGTTCGTGGTCGGCACCATGCTGTCGCCGGCGGCCAGCTTCCTCGAGCGACACCGAATTCCGCGCGCTCTATCCGCCGTACTGATCGTCAGCACAGTCGGAGCTGGCGCAGCGCTTATGGTCGGGTTGATCTCCGCGCCCCTGGTGGAATGGAGCACGCGGCTTCCCGAACTCGGAGCGCAGCTAAAAGACAAAATGCATGTATTCGATCGGCCACTGGCGCTCTGGCATGAACTGCAGGGCATGGTCGGCATACCCGATGCCGCCTCGGGCACGGGATTTCAGTTTCCGAAATTCGACTGGGTCGAGCCGGCGGTCGGATTTCTGTCGCCGACCTTCACAGAGTTTCTGCTTTTCATCGCGACATTGATCCTGTTCATCGCGAGCTGGCGGGACCTGCGCCGCGCGCTGATCATGACATTTGCGGATCACTCGGCGCGCCTGCGCATGTTGCGTATCCTCAACGAAATCGAAGAGCATCTCGGCGGTTATCTGCTCACCGTCACGATGATCAACATGGGCGTCGGCATCGCCACCGGTGCCATTTGCGCGATCACCGGCACGCCCAATCCGGCAGGGCTTGGCGCGCTGGCGGCAGCCCTGAACTTCTTTCCTATCATTGGCCCGATCGCGATGTTCGTGATCCTGGTGCTGGTCGGCGTGATCACCGCGAGCACGCTTGGCGCGGGACTAATCGCCGCATTGCTGTTTGGCGGAGTGACGTTCCTCGACGGTCATTTTGTCACACCGATGATCATCGGGCGCCGGCTGGAGCTTAACGCGCTCGCGGTCTTCATGGCGCTGGCGTTCTGGACATGGCTGTGGGGGCCGATGGGCGGCTTTTTGTCGTCGCCGCTGCTGATTGTCGCGCTCGTGCTCAAGGAGCATTTGATGCCGGCGGATTCGCCGCAACTTCCTCCTGATTGATCGCTCTCTCCCGCAAGGCAAGGAACTTAAGGGAACCCGGGGCGTTTCCCCTGCAACACAGGAGCTTTTGATGTCGAGTACGGAAGGCGAAATCGGAATGCGAAATCTGGCGGATAAGGCGACCTATGAACGCTTGGAAAAGGATGTTGCAGCCGTGAAAAACGATATCTCAGCGCTGACCGACCAGATCACCGACGTGCTGAACAACTTCGCCGGCACGGCGCAAAAACAGGCCCGACGCGGCTACAAGCAGGCCCGCGCCAATGTCGACGCCGCCGTCGACGACCTCTCCGAGCGCGGGGCGAATGCGATGGATGCCGCGCAGGAAGCGGCCTATGGAATCGAGGAATCGCTCGAGGACATCATTACCCAGCGGCCGCTCGCGACTGTCGGCCTCGCGCTCGGCCTCGGCTTCCTGATCGGCGCGGCGTGGCGCAGGTAGAATTCTGCCTGAGGCAATCAAACTTGGGCGCTCATTGTGGTCGCGTCCGCTCCATCGATGATTTTAATTGACTGCGGCGCGAAGATCGCGCCGTCCAGTTTGAAATATTTTTTTGCCCGAGGCCGCCAATGTTTCAGCGCATGATCGATGACTTCAAGCAGTCTGCCGGAACGGCGGTGCGACTGACGTCACTCGCGGCGGCGATGGCGTTCGCCTTGCTGGTGACCTTGGCTTTCCTGTGCGCGGCGGCCTTTGTTTATGTGTTGCAGAACTACGGGCTGATCCAGGCCTGCCTGGCCTGTGCGGCATTATTCTTCGTCGTGACCCTGATATTGGCCGGCTGCTACATGATGCGCAAGAACAGGATCCAGAAACGCGCCGCCGAGCCCGAGTCGGGGGTACAGTCGGCGCTGGCTGATCCCATGCTGGTTGCGACCGGCATCCAGTTGATCCGTGCGATTGGCATCAAAAGGCTGGTTCCGATTTTAGCTATCGGAGGGCTGGCATTGGGCCTGATGGCCACCCGGGGCGGCTCAGCCAAAGAGGAAGAAACGCCAGAAGCCTAATTCGTGGTCAAGTAACGCAGCGGCCCGGGCGGAGCCGCTTGGCAACTTCAGTCAAAACGCTGACCGCTGGCTCGCAGGCAATCGTCGGCTTGTTTTCCCCGGACTTAATCAGGAGCGAGGCCGGAGCGTCGCTGCGAGTTTCATTGCGGATTTCCCGAAGGGCCGGGATGCGGATCAGGACCGAGGTGTCCGCAAGATCATTGAGCCGAAGCGCGACAGTCCGGGTCTGCAGCGCCGACCCACCGAGGGCGGCGCGATTGACCTTGGCGCCACGGTTGACGGACGCTGACGTGCCGCGATCGGCTTGAGCAGAGGGGTTCACGGCGTTGTGCTGGACCAAATCGCGGCCCCAGGCTACGGCGCCAAATGTCAGTGACAGCACGGCTGCCCCGAAAATACCCTTGGATATTCCGCTGGATAAAATTGCCATGATCGTTCGTCCCCCCCGCCCCATGGCGATCAACGGGGTAACGCAGCGCGAACGAAGAGAGTTCGGAAAAACAGTTATCACTTAACCGTGTATTAAAAAAGTTCACGGCGATGGGAACGAGTCCAGGCGTTTCGCGTAATCCCAGCAGCCGGTCACCCCCCTGCCCCATTGATCGGCGATGTGGGGCGCAGCTGTGGTGATGCCAGCTGCGCCCTGCTTTATTTGCGGTATTCGATGTATTTTTGTTTTGCCGCCCCACCTACTGCCTCGGGCTTGCGCCCCGTATGTCCGCGACCCTACCGAAGACCGGTGGGGCATGAAGTTCAACCCCCGCTCGAAAAGCCATGCAGCAGGTCCGTGGAGATTCCACATGAGATTCATGAACGCATAGCTTTGTTTTTTGCCGCGCAAGGGATAACAACTTCTGTGGCGAGCCCCTTTGAGGCGCGGCGCGCCCAGTCAGGGTGTTTCCATTCAAGGAATAGGAAACGCCACAGACCCGACGCGGAGACCGAGGTCGACAAGGACAGCTGGCGTCATTAGCGATTGGTCCGCCGAGTTCGAAGGGCCGGGAGCGCCTTCGGCGCACGTAGGTGGCCCTTTCGACACAACAACAGGACTTGAACATGTCGACGAAAAACAGAGCTCCCAGGACGACCAGAACAGCCACCAGGACGAGAACGAGCAGCAGGACCAGCACAAAAAGGCCGAGGGAAGAAGACGTCGGCTCTGGAGGACCACAGATGCAGGACTCTGGAGAACCACAGATGGAGGACTCTGGAGGATCACAGACACAGGCTGAGTCAGCCATGAGCATCATCGCCGTCGAACAGCTTCTTCGGGCCTACGGCTGCCCGGCCGATGTGCGTCTCGACGAATCCGGGCAAGTGGTTGCCACGGCCGCCAACGCAAGAATGCAGGCGGAGGTGGACAGGCGACTGCAAGAGGTGCTGCGAATGTCCGGCGTCAATACCCAGACGCCTCGAGCGGGTTGGCGCTGACCGCATATCAGCGGACCTGCGAACGTCACCGGCCCCACGCGACGAGGCCGGCCGCCCTGCGCCCACACGTGGCTCGGTTGAGCTCGGGCTAAAGGCAAAGAAATGACGTAGCCGGCCGGCCACGTTGAATTTCGATGTTGCCAGCGTTGCGCCAGGTAGAGAAAAGTGGATGGTGAAGTCTTAGGAATTGGTCGGCATCCGGATCGCTGCGACAACAAGATCGGCTTCATTGAAAAAGGCGGCCGAACCGGGCCGCCTTTTTCGTCTACCAGCGCGGCCCGTAATAGGGGCCGGGGCCGTAGTAAGGATCATAACCGCGGTCGTAGCCATAATAACCGTAGGAGTTGCGGAAGGGTGCGGTCGCGATCGCGCCCGCCGTCCCGATCGCTAATCCAGCGATACCGGCGGCGGCACCTACTGGCCCGACGCCGCGATAGTGATGATGGTAAACATGATGGTGATAAACTCGCGCACTCGCTGGGCCAGCCACCAAGGTCGCAATCGCAGCGGCAGCGGCAGCGGCAAGAAACTTCAGCCTCATCGTAATTCCTCCGTGGGTAGTTAAAACCCCTCCGAAGGGTAACGCGTTGGCCAGGCTTGAGTTCCGGTTCGGAACCGGCGCACGCTGTCAGGGGCGGGCGCCGCTGTGGCTAACAATCAGTTAGTGAGGGCACGCCTCTAACGCTCCAAAATACGTTTCGAGCTCCGTCATCGCCAATCGCTCGAATTCATGTGCCTGCGCCAGCAGAGACCATTTCTGGACCGGCCGGAATGCCGCTGTTTGACGGTACAATGAAGCAATCGCACGATATCGGCGCACGTTTTCCAAGACAGCTCTTCCGCTCATTGAGATCCCCCTGCTTGCTCTAGCCGGCGCGACTGTGCCAAGGCCAGTTTTCCATTTCGTTAGCGGGCCCAACAGAGCCCGCGAATGGTTTCCGAAACGTTGGTCGAGATTCTTTCTTCGAGAACCGATTTGCTAAGCGAATTCGCTGTGTGCATCGAACGTTTCTATTCGCCTTTGTGACGCCCTTCTTGGCTGGAGTGACGGCTACGTTCAGCCGGCCATCGCCTCTTCGCCTGCTTTGTCCATCGACTGAGGCGCATGTCGTTTTCGAGTGACCAAATGATAAAAAGCCCGGCGCGTTCGAGGAACGAGCCGGGCTTCGCCAACGCCGGTGCTGAGAATCAGGACACCGCTGCCTTCGGGGCGCGGTTACGCGAGTTGCGCTGGAAGAACAATGCCTGGCTTGCCACCGCTGACACCATCGCGGGCTGGAACGGTTTTGAGATCAGGAACGCCGGCTCGGGGCGCTCGCCGGTCAGGAAGCGCTCCGGATAGGCGGTGATGAACACCACCGGGACCTCGAACACCTTCAGCAGTTCGTTGACGGCGTCGAGTCCTGAACTGCCGTCAGCAAGCTGGATGTCCGCCAGGATGAGGCCGGGCTTCTTGTTCTTGGCCAGCGCCACCGCATCGGTATGGGTGCGGGCGACGCCGATCACGTTGTGGCCGAGATTCTTTACGAGGCTCTCGAGATCCATCGCGATGAAGGTCTCATCTTCGATGATCAGAACATCGGTCGCGATCTCGGCGGCCATTTCCCGTCCCGCCGTATCGGCAAGCTTGCGGGTCTCGGCCACATCGGTGCCGAGGATGTAGGCCACTTCCTCTTCGGAAAAGCCCTCCAGCGACAGCAGCAGAAAGGCTTGGCGCGGCAGCGGCGTGATATTCGAAAGCCTGCGCTCCGACGGCATCGGCAATGTCGTGACTTCGGCATCGTCGTTGAGCGAGACGGAGTTCCAGATTCGCGTAAACAGCCGGAACAGGCCCGCGCGCGGGCCGTGCTTTTCGTCGAGCAGCGACGGATCCTGCAGCAGCGCTTCGAGCATGGCTCCGACATAGGCATCGCCCGACGTCTGGTTTCCCGTCAACGCACGGGCGTAGCGCCGCAATAACGGTAAATGTTCAGCAACGAGCTGTGATCGGGACATCCCCACTCCATTTGGTCTTGTTGGGTCGAAACTGCCTGTCGGGACGACCCGGGTTCCCCTCGTAAGTCTGACTACGCCCCAGCCGGATAAAAGTTCCACAAGCTCCGGAACTTTCCGGCGGACTTTGCATTAGCCCTCCTACAGAGGTTCCCGGATTCTGCGATAATATCGAATATTCAGGGAGTTAACCCTCGGGGGAGCGTGGATCAGGTCATGAAAGATGTAAAGTCCAAGAATGCCACACCCGGCAAGCAGGGCGGGCTAAATGCCGAAATCCAGTCCCGGATCGGCCATCAACTTCGCGCCATGTATGACGACGTCGTACGGCAGGGCGTGCCTGACCGCTTCGCAGAATTGATTCGAAAGCTTGATGCTTCCGAGCCCAATCCCCAATTGGGTACTGCGGGCGACAAAAATGACGGGAGGGACTAATGCCTCTCACAGATTCTCTCCGCGACGACATCCTGGCGTCGGTTCCCAGTCTGCGCGCGTTCGCCATTTCCCTGAGCGGCAATGGCGATCGCGCCGACGATCTGGTGCAGGAAACCCTGTTGCGCGCGCTCGCCAATATCGACTCGTTCCAGCCCGGCTCCAATCTGCCGGCGTGGCTGTTCACGATCCTGCGCAATCTGTTCCGCTCAGACTATCGCAAACGGCGGCGCGAGGTGGAGGATGCCGACGGCAGCTATGCCAAGACGCTGAAGACGCAGCCGGCGCAAAGCGCGCATCTGGAGTTTGAGGAATTTCGCGCAGCGCTCGACAAGCTGCCGCAGGACCAGCGCGAAGCTCTGATCCTGGTCGGCGCCTCCGGCTTTTCCTACGAAGATGCAGCGGCGATCTGCGGCTGCGCGGTCGGCACCATCAAGAGCCGCGTCAACCGCGCGCGATCCAAGCTCAGCGCGCTGCTTTATGTCGACGGGGCCGAAGACTTTGGCCCCGATGAGACCGTGCGCGCCGTGATCGGCGGCAACGGCTAGACGCAAACTTCCGGGCTCGGGACGGCGACGTGCGCCGAAAGACGCTGTGCGGCGTCGACTTCAGCGCCGTGACAATTGTTCGGTACGGTCGCGCTCGGTCATGTCGACCACGGTGACCATCGGCGCGGTGAGTTCATAGACGTAGCTCACATCGGTGAAATATCGCTGGGACGTACCGCCGAGCGCTTCCGGCGCCACGCGGTCGAGCAGGATGACGCCGAAATCGCTGTCCTCCCGCCGGGTCGCCGCGCTGGTATTGAACTCCTCCCAGCGGAAGTGAAAAATGGCGTCGGGCTCCTCGCCGGTCACTTCCCAATGCGCGACGATGTGCGGATGCTTGCCCACCAACGAAAGTCCTTCGTCGGAGTGCGACGCCAGTTCGAAGAACAACAGCGACAGGCTCTGCGCGGCCCGCGCGCTGACCGCGATATCCGGTCCGCTCACGGCAATGCGCTCGGAATGAGGAATCGCGCGCGCCTCGAACAGTCCTTTCAGATTCACGCCCTGCCACTGGCTTTCGCTGAGCAGCGAGACCACGTTTGACATCGCGTGGATCCGGCCGATCAGCAGCTCGCGCGCAACATCGATGTCCGCGCCGTGGCGCAGCGTCCGCGTCACGATCGACTGGATCACGGCCAGGATGTTCTTGACCCGGTGATTGAGCTCATCGATCACGGCGGTCAGCCGGCGTTCGAATCCGATCCTGACCTGGATTTCGCGGCTGAGCCGCAGGTTGTTGTAGGCGACGTAGCCGAACAGTCCGCAGATGATTCCCGTCAGCGCGCAGCCGATGGCAGCCACAATCGCAGCGGTCTGCTCGGCGCGCTTTTCCGCATTGGTCTTGGCGTAGTAGCCGAGCGACCAGTCGCGCCCGCCAAACGTCACGGTTCGCATCGCCGAAGGCGATGGACCTGACGGATCGACCGCCCGCTCCGAGACGACGCCCCGGTCGTTGGCGATCAGCTCCCGATCGGCGCTCTCGGGGTCCTTCAAGACCACCGAGAACAGTGCGAGGTCGTCATTGGTCAGCATCAAGGACGCCAGCTCATAGGAAAACGTCACGAAGCCAACTGGCGAACTACCATCGTCCTGCATCATCACCGGGGCGGCCAGCACGAGGCCGGTTGGTCCGTGGGGGCTCAGGGGAATTGGATCCGACGCGATTGGTTTTCCTTCGGCCATCGCCTGTGTGAACATCCGTTCCAGAATGGGATTCTGATCGAGCGAACGCCCCGGGAAAGTCATGGTCTGCGCATTGCGCGGCTCGACATCCATCAGCACGTCGATCGGCTGGGTCAGTGCGCTGGTATCCCGTGGCGAATCGTCGTAGCTGCGAATCGCAGGATTGGGAAATCCGGCTCTCGCAAGCTCCGCCCGCGCCGTGTCCAATTCGCTCGGCTTGAGCCGGGCAATCCAGCCGGCCACCACGAAATCGGTCTTGAAGGCATAAATCGAGGCCCGCAGCGGCTGCAGCATGTCGGCCTTGATCACCGATGGGGTGTGAAACAAGCCGGAGGCGACGCGGGCGAGCAATTCACGTTCGGTCAGCCTGTCCTGGACCAGGCTGGCATGCACATCGATGGCGCGCGCCATTGCAATGCCGTCGAGCGCCAATTCCTGATCGTGCACGCGATAGGCCGCAAGACCGGAGAGCAGAGTCCCGATAAGCGCGATAAACCCGATGATGAAGCTTAGCCGAACCACTCGCCTACTCGAAAAAGAGGGATCGGCTTAAAACAGGATCAAGCATGTGTAACATTCGCCGGGACGGCAACAAACTGCAACAGACCGCAGGGCATCGACCGGTGGAGATAGTGACGGAGCGATCATCGGCGTGCAACTGCGGTGGACGAAAAAGCTGAACATGCTCCGTCGTCAGGGACGACGGGACGGAGCCGGAGTACACTAATTGCACTGGATCGATTTTGTTCCAACTCGCGTCAGGAATTCTCTCTCGCCCGCGCCTAATGTCAAAACGTTAACGGACCGCTTGAGCAGAATTCCGAGGCCATCAAGCGCGAGTCAGTTTTGGGCGCGAGTTTGAGATTCCATTCGACAAAATTGCCATGCGATAGGCCGTCGCCAGCTTCGAGGTGACAACTGATCCGTCGCATACTCGGCCTGCTGCGCAAATGAAACGAGCGTGGCTGAGTTGATCAGGATGTCCTCAGCTGGGCGCGCTTTGATGGACTTCAGCATCATCTTGGTGGCGCGGGAGGACGTGGTCGCTGTCGCCCAGCACCAACGCTTCATCTTTCTTCCGTAACAGATACTCGATGGCGGATCGCCCCGGCCGGCGCGGCACCGGATGGAATACGGTGCAGCGGGATCGAGTTCGGTTCCTTGAACGCACGGATTTGCGGACACCAAGGCACGGCACCCCACCATCAGAAGCCCGTCCAACTGATCAATTCGCGAGCCTCCGGCACCCTGGGCGCCCGAGCGCGCGTGCAGGTCGCTAAACTGTGGACCTCCGCCTCATCACAATGAGACTAAATAGTAGGCATTTTTAGAAATGTTTAAATAAAAGGCAGGGATTTTTTTGCATTGACGCGAATTACCCAGCCATCGCCGCCGTTAACCGCCTTGGAGCGCCGCAATTCACCTTGAAAGCGCCGCGTTCCTGTTCCATATCAGCGCCACGACCCAGCGAATCACCGGGTCACCGCGAGCCGCGTGTTCTGATCCCGTGCAACGGTTTCTGGCTTGCCCCTTCAGCTAACCGAAACCGACGCCCCAAACACGCGGGTGTCCCTGACACCCTCGCGCGCTCCTGGCCGACAGTGCCGGGTGCCTGCTTTTTATAATGGAAAGAAACCTCCTTTTGACCTCCTTTCAGGATTTCGGCCTCGCCGATCCAATCTCGCGTGCGCTCAAAGAAGAGAATTATCTCACGCCCACGCCCATCCAGGCCCAAACCATTCCCATCGCACTGACCGGCCGTGATGTCGTCGGTATCGCCCAGACCGGCACCGGCAAGACCGCCGCTTTTGCGCTTCCGATCCTGCATCGCCTCCTGGAGAACCGCATCAGGCCGCAGCCCAAGACCTGCCGGGTGCTGGTGCTAAGCCCGACCCGCGAATTGTCGGGACAGATTCTCGACAGCTTCAATGCCTATGGCCGTCATGTGCGCCTGACCTCGGCGCTGGCGATCGGCGGCGTACCGATGGGGCGCCAGGTTCGTTCGATCATGCAGGGCGTCGAAGTCCTGGTGGCAACACCCGGTCGCCTGCTCGATCTCGTGCAAAGCAACGGCCTCAAGCTTGGCCAGGTCGAATTCCTGGTGCTCGACGAAGCTGACCGCATGCTCGATATGGGCTTCATCAACGACATCAGGAAGATCGTGTCGAAATTGCCGGTCAAGCGGCAGACGCTGTTCTTTTCGGCGACCATGCCAAAGGACATTGCCGAGCTTGCCGAAGCGATGCTGCGCGATCCGGCGCGGGTCGCCGTGACGCCGGTCGCCTCGACGGTAGAACGCATCACCCAGCGCATCATCCAGGTCGATCACACCGCCAAGCCGACGCTGCTGGCGCAGCTTTTGAAGCAGGAAGCGGTCGATCGGGCATTGATCTTCACCCGCACCAAGCATGGTGCCGACAAGGTGGTGAAGGGTCTCGCCAGAGCCGGCATCACCTCGGACGCCATCCATGGCAACAAATCGCAGAACCACCGCGAGCGCGTGCTGGCGGCATTCCGCTCCGGCGAAATCCGCACGCTGGTGGCCACTGACATCGCTGCTCGCGGCATCGACGTCGACGGCATCAGCCACGTAGTCAATTTCGACCTCCCAAACATTCCGGAAACCTACGTCCACCGTATCGGCCGCACAGCGCGCGCCGGCGCCGAGGGCGTCGCGATCTCGCTGGTCGCAGGCGGCGAGGAACTGGCCTATCTGCGTGACATCGAAAAGCTGATCCGCATCAGCCTGCCGCGGGAAGACCGCCGCACGCCGGGCCATCGCGACAGCGCGCCGGCTCAGGCGCAACATCGCGGCGGCCCGTTCCGGTCAGCGCGCCCATTCCGGCCGGCCAAATGAACCCGCGCCCGGTGCAAAAGGCCCTCGCCGTCACCGTCGCGGCGGTGGTAAGAATGGTCATCCGCAAACCAACCGGCACGAGACCAACCGGCAGGAACCGATCCGTCCGTCGCAAAGCGGCGCCAAATCCGAAGGCCTGAGGGCCGAAGGCATGCACGGCGTCGCTTTCCTGCACCGCCAAAGCCGCCCGAACACCCGCCCCAATCGCGCTCAACGGCCACGCTAACCGCCGATCGATCTGGAGATATCCATGGCTAAAGAAGAGCTGATCCAGTTCGAAGGACTGGTCACCGAAATCCTCCCCGATGCACGCTACCGCGTGCAGCTCGATGCCGGTCACGAGATCGTCGCCTACACCGCCGGCAAGATGAAAAAGAACCGGATCAAGACGTTGGCGGGCGACCGGGTGACCATTGAAATGTCGCCCTACGACCTGGAGAAGGGCCGCCTGATTTTTCGGCACAAGGACGAGCGGCCGAGCGGCGGCGCACCGCGGGGTGCACCACCCCGCGGCCAGTTCCGACGCCGATAAATCCCGCCAAACATGCCTCCGGCCTGATGATGACACGGACGTGTCAGTGCGGGTCGGCGGCTCGAACTAAGGCAAAATTGGGCCGATCAAAAAATCGTGCACCTCCGGATTGTTTTGGAATTCCGCTTCGCATAAAATACCGTTATCGATTTTCGGCCGGACGACATTAGCTAACCACCGGTACAGCCGGTTTAGACGCTGACGACCCTTCCAAAAATTCGATCTCACCAGCCCATGCAAAGTGGGCTTTTAGTATATCTATCTTGAGAAGGGACTATCCCGTGAGCATGGGAACCGTGAAGTGGTTTAACGCGACCAAGGGCTACGGCTTCATCCAACCGGATGATGGCGGCAATGACGTGTTCGTGCATATCAGCGCCGTCGAACGCGCCGGTCTTGGCACGCTGCGTGAAGGCCAGAAGATCTCCTACGAGATCGTGGCTGACCGCCGCTCTGGCAAGTCGTCGGCCGACAATCTGCGCGCCGCGGGTTAAGCGAATTTCGTTCGGTTCGGCGCCCAAGCAGCCGGCGGCCGCGATCTTCCAAGCGCCTCGCTTCAGGGAGACGATCAGAATAAGAAAGGCCGTGCTGATCGCACGGCCTTTTCTTTGTTCGCTGATTGACGGCGTGGTTTGGCTGACTCGACCGAAACGAAAGCGCAAACGACCTTATAAGGTCGGACAAGCGGGAAGCGGACCTGAGCTCGGCGTTGGATAGATCACGCACACGCCCTGACGCGGACGCGTATAGGATACGGTAGTCCAGTTAAATCTAGGAGTTGCTACGGCTCATCATGAAGTCAACAACCGGCTGGTAAAGAAATTGCACTCTCACTGAAGATCAGATACTGGCCGGGCACGACCGCGTGCGTTGTCGGATCCAACACGATGAGATTGGTCGGAATGGTAACGAACGTGCTCGTGCCACGTGGTGACGTTCCCCAGCTCCACTGAACCCGCGCATTGCCCGATGCATCGATCCACAATTCACTGATCGTGCTGTTCGTCTGATTGTAGATTGGCGGGAGGTACGGCGTCATGATCGCGATGCCGGCCGCAGAGAAGTTGGTGAGATCAGTGGTCGACACGGAGATCGACCGCGATGTCAGATCCGAGAGCGTTTGCGCCACCAACGAGACTTTGCGATTCGTTGCCACGCCGGCAGAGAATTCGACCGTTCCGAAGAACAGCACCAGCATGATCGGCAGGAGCATCGCGAATTCAATCGCCGCAACGCCGCGGCGGTCTGCCAGCACTTTGCGCCCAAGCACCCGTGCCCGCCGCAACTTCCTCATCATCGATTTCAATGCCGGGCTCATCAGCAAGACCCGCTAGCGTAAGGCTCGTTCTTGAACGCGGCCGTGGCGACCAGCAGCCGCTTGTTGCCGGATAGATTCGAGATGTTGAAACCAAAGCCGGTGACGAACAGCGGCCATTGATAGAACATTCTCACCACGACGATGGCGCACGCGCCGCCCGGATTGTATTGCATGCTGCCGCTGGTGAAATTACCGCTTCCGTCGATCTCGCTGTTGATCGTCACACTGGAGAAGGCAGGATAGCTCTCGACGTCGACGTAGAGGTTGGGGCAGCTGAATAGCGCGGGAATCTGGCTGCAGGCATAGGCATGGAATGTCGTTTGGTTGCAGGGCGCCGGCGCGCCGGACACCGGGTCGGTGCAGACCTGGCTAGTTTGTGCCTGACCGGTCATACAGCACGCGCGCGGAATCCTGAGTGATGGTTTCCAGCACCTGGCTGGCGAAGAAATAAGTCGCGACTTCGATGACCGCGAACAGCAGCGCGAAGAACACCGGCGCGACCAGCGCGAACTCGACCGCGGCTGAACCGGCACGATTGCGGCGGAATCGACGCAGGATTTTTTTGTCAGAAACTTTTGAAGCTGCGAGTGGCAGCATGGGTAGATCCTTGCAGCGGCGGCACGAACTTCTCGCAGGATTACCTCAAACTGATTGTTGAAGTGTTTCGTCCTACCCGAGAAGCGGGGACCGCGGAATTAACCGAACCTTAGCCATTTTGAAGGTGCGGCTGCACGCAGCGCCCAATTCGCCCCGGCGCCTGCGAGATTTCTGCGTCGATCGGCCTAGGTCCTGTGGACTCTTGAGCGATTCCCTTTTTATCAGCAAATCAGATTCAAGGCTTCTTTTGGGGAGGCAACCTTGGGTGTGATGGATCGTTTGGTTTTGAGCGACGTGGCTTGGGAGCGGATGGCGCCCCTGATTATAGGTCGGCCTGACCAGAAGGGGTCGACCGGGCGCGACAACCGGATGTTCGTGGAGGGCGTACTTTGGATCGTGCGTACCGGCTCTCCTTGGCGTGATCTTCCGGAAGTGTTTGGCGATTGGAACAGCGTGTTCCGGCGCTTCAGCCGGTGGAGCATCAAGGGCGTTTGGTATCGGATGTTCGAAGCGATGTCCGATGATCCAGACTTCGAATATCGTGATCATCGATTCCACTATCGTCCGAAGTCCATCAGCATGCTGCCGGCGCTAAAAAAGGGGGTCTGAAGATCAGGCGATCGGCCGCTCGCGCGGCGGCTTGACCACCAAAATACATATGGCCGTCCGAGGCCTGGGTTGTCCGGTGCGCTTCAGGCTGACGGCAGGTCAGAAGGGCGATGCACCGCAAGCCGCCGGATTGATCGAAGGATTGTCCGCCGAAGTCGTCATGGCTGATACAGCCTATGACGCCGATCACCTGCGCCAAGCTATTGCCGCCAAGGGTGCGCTCGCCGTCATTCCCAACAACCCGTCACGGGCGCTCAAATATCCGCTCGACAAACATCTCTATGCCCAGCGCCATCTCGTGGAGTGCTGCTTCTCAAAGCTCAAGCAGTTCAGGCGCGTCGCAACGCGCTTCGAGAAAACCGCTCGGAACTATCAGGCCGTGGTCAGCCTTGCCGCCATCATCCTATGGATGCGATAAGTGTCCACAGGACCTAGGGCTTGCTCGTGGCGGCGCCGCTCGCCTGGCTGCTGAGATTGCCCGCCTGGTCCATCGTCGCCTTGAAATAATCCGAGCCGTCGCCGAGCGTCACCCGCCGCTGGCAGATCGGCATGCAGCTATACGAACTCACGCTCGACGCCACGATAGATCGTGACGAGCTGGTCGGTCGGGCCTTCGACCTGGATGACGCGGTCGACCAGCACCTCGCCAGCGCGATCCATGGCGATGAAGTTGGTCGCGCCGTAACCCTTGCCGGTCACCACGATCAGCCCGCCGGGCTGCAGGGTTACGTCCGCAATCAAGGGGTTTCCGACCACAATGGTGGAAACCCGGGTGGGCAGCTTGACGAGCTTCGCCTGATCGACATTGACCGCGATCGATTCCGGGACCGGCTCGGCCAGCGCCACGGCGGGCCCCAGCAGGATTCCGATCGCGAGCGCGCGGAAGGCGGAAAAAGCGCGGATGCGCGTACGCAGATGCTTGGACGACATACTCTACCCCGGGACGTTGACTGGCCGGCTAAGACGATACTAGCGCAACCGGCGCCCAACGCGGCAAATCTGACCTCAATTGGTGAACGAACTGCAAATGGCGCGCAGAAACTATCGCCGTTGTTCAAGGGCCAGTTGCCGGAACGGATAGGCTAGTTGCCCGCCGATCTCGGAAGGAAACGCCTGGTCGTCGATCCCATAGGCTTCGGGCAACTGGTTCTCCGGCATCCGGAAGGTCCCGAACAATATATCCCAGAGCGGGAACGTGCCTGCGAAATTGGTGTTGCCACCCTGTTCGAGCGCGGTGTGATGCCAGCGATGAAACACCGGCGTTGCCAGCACATATTTGAACGGCCCCAGCGACCAGTTGAGATTGGCGTGGACGAAGGCCGAATGAAACGTCGTGAAGGGCCCGACCCAGAGCATGATATTCGGCGAAATTCCCGCCATCAGCAGGATGACATCGACCGCGATGGTGCCGATAAACAAGTTGACCGGATGGAAGCGCGCTGCGGAGATCCAGTCCAGATCTTCGGATGAATGATGGATCGCGTGATATTTCCAGAACGCGCCGCCGTGGAACATCCGGTGCAGCCAATAGAGCATGAAGTCGGACAGCACCAGGAAGAGAATTGCCTGGCACCATAACGGCAATTGCGCCAGAGGACCATGACCATTGTCATAAAAGGCAATAAGACTGTCGGCGTCGTTGATGCCGAAAACCACGCTGGCGCCGAGTATCAAAAATCCGATCCGCAAAACTCGCGCAAACACCGGTACAAAAAACCAGTAACACGTATCGGTGACGAGCTCGCGCTTGCGCCACCACGGAGTGCCGGGATTGCAGGCCCAGAAATGCGAGAGCACCGAAAATACAAGGGCGAGCACGATCGTGATCGGAACCACCTTCTCGATCGTCTGACCCAGCATCTCGACGACTTCCAGGAATAGGCTCGACATGACCGCCTCATCTGATCGGGATTCTCAAGGGTTACCCGCGCATGTTTAAAGAGCCATGAATCAGCGCTGGCGACGCCGCGCGCGACCTTGTCGCAAATCCCGCGATGGCAACTGCATCGCTTTGTAGCAACGCCCTTAATTCCAAATTTACTGTGCCGAAGAACAGCCGGTTCGTTCCGTGTTTGCTCAGTCGAATTAACTACAGAGCAATTGTCCCGCCCTAGGGTGAAACATGGTCACGGTGCTGAGAACGCCGGCGAGACCAAACGTTAGTTCGACCAGCCACGTGTACACATGGAGTCATCTATGAAGAACCTTATTGCGCGTTTCGTGAAGGACGAGTCCGGCGCCACCGCCATCGAATACGGCCTGATCGCCGCTGGCATTGCGCTCGCGATCATCGCTGTGGTCAACGGCCTCGGTTCCAACCTGAACAACAAGTTCACCTCGATCAATACCTCGCTGAAATAAGCGACGGTTCAGGACGAGCGACAAAGGCCCCGGCCATTCCGGGGCCTTTGTTGTTTCGGCCAGCGACGCGATTGGATGAATATGCGTAAGCCCGATGCAGTTTCTGTCGGAAATGCACCAGCCTCCTCAGCCAGCAGGCGCGCCGATGCGCCGGCGAAACTGGTCTGCCTCGCGCTGGTGCTGGCGCTCGTTGCGCTCGCCTTGCGGATCGTGACGATCTGGTGATGCTGCCAGGTCATTTCCCGATTGTTCATTTCTGTAAACTATGCTCGGTCGATGCGCGGCACCTTCGCGGCATGAGCCAGGCAATATCATGCGAGTAATTCCGTGATCCTCGACATCGCACGGCTTACGCTATTTCCGGCCCTGATGGCATTTGCGGCCGCGAGCGACCTTTTCACGATGACGATTTCCAATCGGGTATCGCTGGCGCTGGCGGCGGGCTTTTTGGTGCTCGCGCTGCTGAGCGGCATGGGAGTCTACGACATCCTTTCGCATCTCGGGGCTGGCGCAGCGGTACTGACCGTAGCCTTTGCCTGCTTCACGCTGGGCTGGATCGGCGGCGGCGACGCCAAGGTCGCGGCTGGCGCCGCACTGTGGTTTGGCTTCGGTCATCTCTTGAACTACCTGGTCTATGCCTCATTGTTCGGCGGCGCCTTGACGCTGTTGTTGCTCCAGTTCCGGCAATGGCCGCTGCCTTACGCCCTCGCCGGGCAGCCTTGGCTGCTCCGGCTGCATGCCAAGGAGAGCGGCATTCCCTACGGCATCGCGCTGGCGATCGGCGCATTGACGATCTATCCGGAGACCGACTGGATCAAGAGCCGTCGACCTCGCTCACTTCGCCCTCCGCTGACGCGCGTTGCCCGGAAGTAAACCCGGCATTAAGGCGATTTAGATACGCCTCATTAACCATGCTTTGACGAATAACTGGTCAACTCGCATCACGGCGGCGGAAGCGTCGTGGCGTAATGTGGAAAGTCAGGCGTAATGAATACCGCACGCATTGTCATTCTGGCCATCGCTATCGGTGCCGGCGGCATTGCCGCATTTCTTGCGAGTGGATTTGACAACAAGCCGGCTCCGGTCGCGCCGGTTGCGCAGTTGCCCACCGTAGACGTGCTCATCGCCAAATCCGATATCGGCCTCGGCCAGACGGTCAAGCCCGAGGACCTGCAGTGGCAGACCTGGCCGGCGGCGACGGCAAGCAACGTCTTCATTCGCCGCAGCGAACGGCCCGATGCGACAACCCAGATCGTCGGCGAAATCGCGCGCGCCCCCTTCATCGCCGGCGAGCCGATCCGCGAGCAAAAGCTGGTGAAGGCCGACGGATCGGGCTTCATGGCCGCGATCCTGCCGACCGGCATGCGCGCCGTCTCGACCGAAATCTCGCCGGAAACCGGCGCCGGCGGCTTTATCCTGCCCAACGACCGGGTCGACGTGATTCTTTCCAAGCGCGAAAAGAACCCGGACCGGACCGGCCCGTCCGATATCGTCGATTCCGAAATCATCCTGACCAACATCCGCGTGCTGGCGATCGACCAGGCGCCGAAGGAAAAAGACGGCCAGACGACCGTGGTCGGCCGGACCGTGACGCTGGAGCTGAAGCCGGAGCAGGCCGAGACGCTCGCCCGCGCGCGCCAGAGCGGCACGCTGTCGCTGGCGCTGCGCAGCATTGCCGATGTCAACATCGTCGAGAGCAACGCCGACGATCGGGCTCGCCGGCGCAGCGACAGCGTCAATGTCGTTCGCTACGGCGTACCAACCCAGACGACGACACAGAAGTGACCAAGGGACCTAGCGACATGAGATACAGGGATAATCAACCGGTGATGCGGGCGTTTGCCGCCCGCGCCCTGTCGTTTTCGGCAGTCGCGGCCCTGTTGCTTGATCCGGCCTTAACCCCGGTCGCGGCTGCCGACCATCGCAGCGCGCCTCCTGTCGCGCAGGGAGGGCCGGTCGAAGGCCGTATGAATGCGCAATTCCTGCCACTCGGGATCGGCAAGTCGATTGTCATCGACCTGCCGCGCGACATCAAGGATGTGCTGGTCGCCGACCCCAAGATCGCCAACACCGTGGTCCGTTCCGCGCAACGGGCGTATATCATCGGCGCGGCTGTCGGCCAGACCAACATTATATTCTTCGATGCCGCCGGCCAGCAGATTGCCGCCTATGACATCGCCGTTACGCGCGATCTCAACGGCGTGCGCGCCGCGCTGAAGGCGGCTTTGCCGAATGCCGACATCCGTATCGAAGGCATCGGCGATGGCGTGATACTGACCGGCTCGGTGGCAACCCCGATCGAGGCACAGCAGGCCAACGATCTCGCCGCCCGGCTGGCAGGCAGTCCCGACAAGGTCGTCAACTCGATCGTGGTTCGCGGCAAGGACCAGGTCATGCTCAAGGTGACGGTCGCCGAAGTCGCGCGCTCGATCGTGAAGCAGATGGGCATCGATCTGTCGGCCAGCCTGAATTACGGCACGACGGCGGTGGCCTTCAACAATTCGAACCCGTTCACCGTAAACAATGCGCCGCTGGTCGGCGGCAATGGGCTGCAGACACAGTTCGGTTCGACGCCGTCGGTCCAGGCGACACTGCGCGCGATGGAAAGCGCCGGTGTCGTGCGAACGCTCGCCGAACCCAATCTGACGGCGGTCTCCGGCGAGGCCGCAACGTTCATCTCCGGCGGTGAATTTCCAATTCCGACCGGCGTGACCTGCCAAACCACGACATCCGGCGCGATCGGAAACTGCGTCCAGACGGTGAGCTTCAAGAAATTCGGTATCTCGCTCAACTTCACACCGGTGGTGCTGACCGAAGGGCGGATCAGCCTGCACGTGATGACCGAGGTGTCCGAAGTCTCCAACGAAAACGCTTTGACAGGGCGGAGCCGGTGGAACGACGATTCCTTCGATCAAGACCCGGCGCGCCGAAACGACACTGGAGATTCCGTCAGGCGGCGCGATGGCGCTGGCGGGCCTGATCCAGCAGCAGACCAAGCAGGCGATCAATGGGCTTCCGGGCCTGTCGACCTTGCCCGTGCTCGGCTCGTTGTTCCGCAGCCGGGACTTCATCAACAATCAGACCGAGCTGATGGTGATCGTCACGCCTTACATCGTTCGCGCCGTCGCGCCGAAGGATCTGTCGCGTCCGGATGACGGGTTTGCCGCGGCTGCCGATCCGCAGGCGGATCTTCTGGGCAGCATCAATCGCATCTACGGCGTACCGGGTCGCTCCGAGCCGTCGCAGAATTATCGCGGCACCTACGGCTTTATCACCGACTGAGGCGGGACAAGGACGAAAACGATGACAACCAGAATACCCGTCGACCGCAACCGCACGCTCCGCATGGCCGGAGCGCTGGTCGGTCTTGCCGGACTCGACTGTCATGCTGGGCGCCTGCACGCACACTGCCGACGAGGTAACGACCGCCAGCATCCCCGAGGATTATCGGCTACGGCATCCGATCGCGATACAGGAAGCCAACCAGTCGGTCGTAATCCTTGTCGGTCACGCGCGCGGCGGTCTTACCGCCGACCAGCGCGCCGACGTGATGGGGCTGGCGCAGACCTGGCGGCACGAGGCCACGGGCCCGATCACCGCCGATGTACCGATCGACACTTCCAATGCGGCTGCGGCCGCAGACGCATTCCGCGAAGTCCAGGCGCTGTTGATCGCGGGTGGCGTGCCGCCGCGCGGCATCAATTTGCATCGCTATCACCCAACCGATCCACGCCTGATGGCCGCGATCCGGCTGAACTATCCGAGAATGACGGCAGTAGTCGGACCTTGCGGCCTTTGGCCGGAGGATCTCGGACCTTCGATTCATGACAAGAGCTATCTCGACAACAAGTCCTGGTACAATCTCGGTTGCGCCCAACAGCGCAACATGGCGGCGATGGTCGACAATCCGGCGGACTTCGTGCAGCCGCGGTCTGAAACCCCCGCCTACCCCGTGCGGCGCACGGAAGGTTTCGAGAAGTATCGCAAGGGTAACACCACTACGACGCTCTATCCGGAAGCCGACAAGGCCAAACTCAGCGATACAGGCAAATGATCAGCTACGCCCGTCAAAATACCGAAGCACAACCGGACGGCGCACCGGCGCCCGCGGACGATCATATCGCCCCGGCGCCACGGGTATCCGTGCAGGCATTTTGCGAGACGGTGGAAACCGCGGCTGCCGTGCAATCGGCGGGCGAGGACCGTCGCCTCGGCAAGGCGCATCTCAAGATCCAGATGGGCGGCATGGCAGCCGCGATCGAGGCCTATCGTACCGCGCCGACGCCTAACGTGATCATCCTGGAAACCGAGGGCCGCAACGATATCCTCACCGGACTCGACCATCTCGCCACCGTTTGCGATTCCGGTACCCGTGTCATTGTCATCGGCCGTCTCAACGACGTTGCGCTCTATCGCGAGCTGGTTCGCCGCGGCGTCAGCGACTATGTGTTGGCACCGGTTTCCGCACTCGAGGTGGTGCGTTCGGTTTGCGGGCTGTTCAGCACGCCGGAAGCCAAGGCGGTCGGCCGCATCATCGCCATTGTCGGCGCCAAGGGCGGCGTCGGCGCGTCTACCATCGCCCATAACGTGGCCTGGGCGATCGCGCGCGACCTGGCGCTGGATTCGGTGGTCGCCGACCTCGACCTCGCCTTCGGCACCGCCGGTCTCGACTATAACCAGGACCCGCCGCAGGGGATCGCCGACGCGGTGTTCTCTCCCGATCGTGTAGATACCGCATTCATCGACCGGCTGCTGTCGAAATGCACCGACCATCTCAGCCTGCTGGCGGCGCCGGCCACGCTGGAGCGCGTCTACGATTTCGGCGCCGAAGCCTTCGATTCGATCTTCGATACCCTGCGCACCTCGATGCCTTGCATCGTGCTGGACATTCCCCATCAATGGTCGGGCTGGACCCGGCGCGCGCTGGTGGCTGCCGACGATATCCTGATTGTCGCAGCGCCCGACCTTGCCAACCTGCGCAACACCAAGAACCTGTTCGATCTCCTGAAGGCGTCGCGGCCCAACGACCGGATGCCGATCTATTGCCTCAACCAGGTCGGGATACCGAAGCGGCCGGAAATCAATGCGGGCGAATTCGCCAAGGCGATCGAAAGTCCGCCGATCGCGTCGATTCCCTTCGATCCGCAAATATTCGGGTCGGCGGCGAATAACGGCCAGATGATCGCGGAAATCTCCGAAAGTCATCGCACCACCGAGATGTTTCTGCAGATCGCGCAGCGGCTGACGGGCCGCGGCGAGACCAAAAAACCGCGGGGGTCGTTCCTGTCGCCCCTGCTCGAGAAGCTGCGGGCAAAGTAATCACCCGCATGGAGTGTCGTCGTGTTTGGTAAGCGTAGCGGAGCAGAAAACGACCAGCGGGCGATAAAGCCCGCCGCCAGCGCGCCGGAATCGGCTTCCGGCGCGACCGCCGCTGCCGTGCGTGAGGCGGCTCCTCCCGTGGTCTCCTCGCCGCCGATAGCGCCGGCCCGATCCGCTCCACCGGCCACCGGCGGTCGACACCAGACGCTCGGATACCTATTACCAGGTCAAGGCGACGATCTTCGGCGCCCTGATCGAAGCAATCGATTTGGCCCAGCTCGCCAAGCTCGACGGCGAGTCGGCGCGCGAGGAAATCCGCGACATCGTCAACGAGATCATCGCGATCAAGAATATCGTGATGTCGATTGCCGAGCAGGAAGAGCTGCTCGACGACATCTGCAACGACGTTCTGGGATATGGCCCGCTGGAACCGTTGTTGTCGCGCGACGATATCGCCGACATCATGGTCAATGGCGCCGGCACGGTGTTCATCGAAGTCGGCGGCAAGATCCAGCGCACCGGCATCCGCTTCCGTGACAACCAGCAGCTGCTCAACATCTGCCAGCGCATCGTCAGTCAGGTCGGCCGACGCGTCGACGAATCCTCTCCGATCTGCGATGCCCGCCTCGCCGACGGCTCCCGTGTCAATGCCATCGTGCCGCCACTGGCGATCGATGGTCCTGCACTCACCATCCGCAAATTCAAGAAAGACAAGCTGACCCTCGACCAGCTGGTCAAATTCGGCGCGATCACGCCCGACGGCGCGACGATCCTGCAGATCATCGGACGCTGCCGCGCCAACGTGCTGATTTCCGGCGGCACCGGCTCCGGCAAGACGACGCTGTTGAACTGCCTCACCAACTATATCGATCACGACGAACGCATCATTACCTGCGAAGACGCGGCCGAACTGCAACTGCAGCAGCCGCACGTGGTTCGCCTTGAAACCCGGCCGCCGAACATCGAAGGCGAGGGCCAGGTCACCATGCGCGAGCTGGTGCGCAACTGCCTGCGCATGCGCCCCGAACGCATCATCGTCGGCGAAGTCCGCGGACCGGAGGCATTCGACCTGCTGCAGGCCATGAACACCGGCCACGACGGATCGATGGGAACCCTGCACGCCAACAATCCACGCGAAGCATTGTCGCGCTGCGAGTCCATGATCACGATGGGCGGGTTTTCGTTACCATCACGAACCATCCGCGAAATGATCTGCGCTTCGATCGACGTCATCATCCAGGCTGCCCGCCTGCGCGACGGCTCCCGGCGCATCACCCACATCACCGAGGTGATGGGCATGGAAGGCGAGACCATCATTACCCAGGATCTGTTCATCTACGACCTGGTCGGCGAGGACGCCAACGGGCACATCATCGGGCGGCACCGCTCGACCGGCATCGGACGACCCCGCTTCTGGGACCGTGCGCGTTACTACGACGAGGAAAAACGGCTTGCGGCTGCGCTGGACGCCGCCGAAGTCGTCGCGCCGACCTGAGGGAACGCACCATGAATATGCAAGCGCTCGCACTGGCCTTTCTCGCCGCCACCGCCATTGGCGGCCTGGCATGGGTTTTCCTCTACCCGGTCCTGTCGGGGGAAAAAAAGGCGGAGAGTCGCCGTGCCTCGGTGGCCAAATCGGAGCCGGCCGCACGTCAGGTCGACAAAACCCAGCGCTCGCGCCGTGAGCAGGTCGAGGGATCGCTGAAGGAACTCGAGGCGCGCCGTCAGAAAGAAAAGAAGCTGCCGCTGAGCAGTCGCCTGACCCAGGCCGGACTCGACTGGACGCCACAGAAATTCATGATCGCCTCCGGCATGCTGGGCGCCGTCTGCTTCGCAATCGCCGTATTGGCCGGCGGTGGGCTGCTGGCCGGCGTAGGGCTGGCCTTCGCCGGCGGCTTCGGCCTGCCGCGCTGGATCCTGAGTTTCCTGAAGAAGCGCCGCGAGAAGAGTTTCCTCAAGGCGCTGCCGGACGCCGTCGACGTGATCGTGCGCGGCATCAAGGCGGGCTTGCCGCTGTTTGAATCCATCAAAGTCGTCGCCGCCGATTCTCCCGAGCCGCTGCGCAGCGAATTTCTTGCCATCATCGAAACCCAGGCGATCGGCATGCCGCTGGGCGAGGCCTGCGCCCGGCTGTACGATCGGATGCCGGTGCCGGAGGCGAATTTCTTCGGGATCGTGATCGCGATCCAGCAGAAGTCGGGTGGCAATTTGTCGGAAGCGTTGGGCAATTTGTCCAAAGTGCTGCGCGACCGCAAGAAAATGGCCGAGAAGATCCAGGCCATGTCAATGGAAGCCAAGGCGTCCGCCGGCATCATCGGCTCGTTGCCGCCGATCGTCATGCTGCTCGTCTACCTCTCGACGCCGCAATACATTTCGCTGCTGTGGACGCATCCGACCGGCCAATTGATGCTTGTCGGCTGCGTGATCTGGATGTCCATCGGCATCTTCGTGATGAAAAGAATGATCAACTTCGATTTCTGACGGTACAACATGATCCAGTTCCTGGTCGACAAGATCCACGACGCACACTTCATGACGATGCTGCTGGCTGCCATTGCCGCCAGCGCGACGGCTTATACGCTGGTGATGCCGCTGTTCGCCGGCGATGGACTTGCCAAGCGCATGAAGGCGGTAGCCAGCGAGCGCGAGCGGATCAGGCAGCGTGAGCGCGATCGCCTGAACAAGGCCGAGAAGGTTTCGCTGCGCCAGACACCGAAGCAACTCGTCTCCAGAGTCGTGGAAGACTTCAATCTTGGCAAATGGCTGGCCCAGGAGGCCGCGCGCGACAAGCTAATCATGGCCGGTTACCGCGGCCACGCGCCCTACGTCACGTTCCTGTTCTTTCGGCTGGTGACGCCGATCGTGATGTTTGTCGGTGCGATCCTGTACGTGTTCGTGATCTCGCACATGGAGAAGTCGTTTCCGATCAAGATCGGCATGTGCATCGGCGCTGCCTATTTCGGCCTGCAGGCGCCCATGCTGTTCCTGAAGAACGCAATCTCCAAGCGCCAGCTCTCGATCAAGCGTGCTTTCCCCGACGCGCTTGACCTTTTGCTGATCTGCATCGAATTCGGGCATGTCGATCGAAGCCGCGTTCCGCAAGGTCTCGACCGAAATCGTCAGCCAGTCGGTCGCGCTATCGGAAGAATTCACGCTGTGCACCGCCGAGCTTTCCTACCTTCAGGACCGCAAGGTGGCCTACGAGAACCTCGCGAAACGCACCGGGCTTGAGGGCGTGAAATCGGTCTGTCTCGCTTTACAGCAGTCGGAGCGTTACGGCACGCCGCTCGGCCAGAGCCTGCGGGTGATGGCGCAGGAAAACCGCGATATGCGCATGAACGAGGCCGAGAAGAAGGCCGCCGCGCTGCCGCCGAAGTTGACGGTTCCGATGATCCTGTTCTTCCTGCCGGTACTGTTCGTCGTCATTCTCGGGCCGACCGGCATCAAGATCGCGGCGATGCAGTGAGCCGGCGCCGCGCTCCCTGTTATCGTTGTCGTTGAAGTCCACATTATTGTTGTGGCCGGGATCGCGCCGGCTTGAGCGGCCGATTTCGTAAAACGCCGACGCCCGACAATCGCGCGTTCGCCCTTTCAGGCGGGTCGCTACGGCTTTTCCTGCTTTGGGTCCGAAGGTGCGGCGCTCAGTCGGGACGGTTGAGCTGGGCCACCGGCGTGTTGCCGGCCTTGGCGCGCGGATTATCCTTGCGATTGAGCATCTGCTTCAGATAGGCGACATTTGCGGCGGCCTCGTCCGGCGGCAGATCGGCCTTCACGATGCTTTCGGCCTCGGCGAAGCGGCCTTGCAGGCCCACCACCAGTCCGAGATTCTGCCGCACCCGCGTATCGGCGCGGCCGCTATTGTAGGCCTGGCGCAGCGTTTCTTCCGCCTTTGGCAAGTCTTTTGACAGCATGTAGGACAGGCCGAGATTGGACAGCACCGATGGCTCATCGGGCACGATTTTCAGGGCACTGGCATAGTAGGCACGTGCCTCGTCATGGCGGCCGAGTTGATCCAACGCGGCGCCCTGCACCGAAAGAATCCGCCAATCGGGATTGTCCGGCGTATGCGCGCGAGAGAGCACGTCGAATGCCGCCTGGAAATTGCCGTTGTCTGCCAGCGCTCGGCCGTAAGCCGCAAGCAGGGCCTTGTTGCCGGGATGGCCGATGGTGGCCTGCTCAAGCACAGCGGCCGCCTGGGCCCGCTGCCCGGTGGCGCGCAACGCCTGACCATAGGCCAGTGCCAGGTCGGCATCCTTGGGGTTGGCGCGGTAGCGCTCGCCATAGACCTCTACGGCGCGGCGCGGATCAGCATCGGGAGCAGCCGTACTCTTCGAGCCCAGCGAACCCGTGATGTCGGACGTGGTCTGACAGCCGCAAAGCCCGACGGCGAACATCGCCGCGACGGCTGCGGACGCCAAATGCCGGGCAAGGCGGGACTGCGGAAGCATGGCATTTTAACTCATGGATGGATCAGGCGGAATGCGTCAGCAATAAAGTGTTAACCCTAATGGTTGGTTAATTTGATCGGTTTTAAAAGCACGCGAAGGGTGCGATAGGTCGTACCTGCTCACGCAAGACCGAGAGACGCATGCATTCCGTTTTCGAGACCGCGCCCGCGAGTCCGGCCATACCGATCACGTTCGTGACCAAGACCACCTGGCCCGCGGTTCGCGACGAACTTGCCGGACCGGCCCGGCAGTTTGCACTCGCTAGCGAGTTTGCGGCAAAGCCAGGCAAATGCCTCATCCTGCCGTCGAACGACGGCGAGATTGCACAGATCATTTTCGGCCTTGAGGAAGAAGACGCCAAGTCGCGCGACCCGTTCCGGCCCGGTGCCTTGCCGGACCTGCTGCCACCTGGAACCTATCGCTTCGCCAATGCGCCGCACGATAGCCGTCTCGCCACCCTCGCCTTCGCGCTCGGCAGCTATCGGTTCAGTCGCTACCGCAAAGCGGAAGCGTCCAATGTCAAGCTGGTGCCGCCTGACGGCGTCGATGTCGGCGACATCACGCGCATGACCGAGGCTGCCATGCTGGCGCGCGATCTCATCAACACGCCGTCGAACGACATGGGACCTGAGGAACTGGCGCAGGCTGCGCAGGAACTGGCAACCCGCTTCGGCGCCAGCTTCAGCTGCATTGTCGGCGACGAGCTGCAGCGACAGAACTTTCCGTTAATCCATGCGGTCGGCATGGCCTCGCCCCGCGCGCCGCGCCTGATCGACATCACCTGGGGCGACCCGTCTCACCCCAAGGTGACGCTGGTCGGTAAGGGCGTCTGCTTTGACACCGGCGGGCTGGACCTGAAACCCTCCAGCGGCATGCTGATCATGAAGAAAGACATGGGCGGCGCCGCCAATGTGCTGGCGGCAGCGCTGATGGTGATGGATGCGAAGCTGAAGGTGCGGTTGAGAGTCCTGATCCCCGCTGTCGAAAACGCGGTCGCCGGCAACGCGTTTCGTCCGCTCGACATCTTCACATCGCGCAAGGGCCTGACGGTGGAGATCGGCAACACGGACGCCGAGGGTCGGCTGGTGCTGGCCGACGCGCTGGCGCTAGCCGACGAAGAGAAGCCGGATCTACTCGTCGATCTGGGTACCCTGACCGGCGCTGCCCGCGTGGCGCTAGGGCCAGATCTACCGCCCTTTTACACCCATGACGAGACGCTGGCGCTCGACATCGCACGTCTGGCGCAACAGGAGAACGATCCGTTGTGGCGATTGCCGCTATGGCCGGCCTACGACGCCTGGCTCGATTCCAAAGTTGCCGACCTCAACAACGCGCCATCTGGCGGGTTTGCGGGCTCGATCACCTGCGCCCTGTTCCTGCAACGTTTCGTCAAGGCCGCGAAAAGCTGGCTGCATGTCGACATCTACGGCTGGACGCCGTCGGCCAAGCCGGCGCGACCCGAAGGCGGCGAATGCCAGGCCGCTCGCGCGATCTACAAATATCTGAGCGAACGCTATGGATGACCCGCGCCTGATACCGGCACGGCCTGACCTCGCAGCGAAATATCTGGAGGGTAAGATCAAAGCCGCGCGTTTTGTCGCGGGCGAGACATTCGAGGTCATCGACGCGATCGCACCGGTGCGTGAAGCACCCTCCTCAGACGCGCGTCTGTCGACACAGGCGCTGAAAGGCGAGCGTGCGACCATTTACGATCGCAACGGCGAGGGCTGGGCCTGGGGCCAGCTCGACAACGATGGCTATGTCGGCTGGCTTCCCGATTCGTCGCTGGCGAAGCCGCAGGCCGCGCCGACACACAAGATCACTGCTATCAGGACTTTTGCCTTTCCCGGCCCTTCGATCAAATTGCCGCCGTTGCACACGCTGGTCATGGAATCATTGCTGACCGTAATACGCGAGGACGGCTCCTTCGCCGTCACCGGCGAGGGATGGTATTTGCCGCGACAGCATCTCGGTAATCTCGATCGTCTCGAGAAAGATTTTGTCGACGTGGCCGAACGCTTCGTCGGCACGCCCTATCTATGGGGCGGCAAGAGCAGCCTGGGCATGGACTGCTCAGGCCTCGTCCAGGTCGCGCTAAATGCCGCGGGCATCGACTGTCCGCGCGACAGTGACATGCAACAGGGCGGGCTCGGCGAGGATCTGGGGCCCGTGCCATCGACCAAATTGCAGCGCGGCGATCTGATTTTCTGGAAAGGTCATGTCGCAATCGCACGCGATGCAGCCACAATCGTTCACGCCAATGCGCATCATATGGCAACGACGATCGAAAACACCGCCGATGCCATCGCACGGATCAGGGCCACGGGCAGCGAGATCACGGCCATCAAGCGGATCAATTGAGCGTCGAGGCCCTTCATTCCCCGACGATGGACCCCGGGGCGGCTTCCTGGCGGAACGCGGCCGCGAACAACGCGCGGGTATAGTCGGTCTTCGGATTCCTGAACAGCTCGGCCGCGGCGCCCTCCTCCACCACCTTGCCGTGGCGCATCACGATGAGGTGGCTGGCCAGGGAGGCGACCACGCGCAAATCGTGCGAAATGAACATGTAGGTCAGATCGCGCTTGCGCTGCAATTCGCGCAGCAGATCGACCATCTGCGCCTGAAGCAGCATATCGAGCGCGCTGGTCGGTTCATCCAGCACGACGAAATTGGGTTCCAGCACGACGGCGCGTGCGATACTGATGCGCTGTCGCTGGCCACCGGAAAATTCGTGCGGATATCGAAACCGCGTCGCCGGATCGAGGCCCACCTCTTTGAGCGCTCTGATGACCCGCGCTTCGCGCTCGGTTTCCGAAAGCGCGCGCTGATGCACCGCGAGACCCTCGGCGATGATGTCGCCGACCGACATCCGCGGACTCAGCGCACCGAACGGATCCTGAAACACGATCTGCATGTCGCGGCGGAACGGCCGCATCGCCTTGAAGCGAAGGCCCTGGATATCCTTGCCCAGGAACACGATCGGTCCGTTCGACGAGATCAGCCGCAGCAGCGCCATCCCGAGCGTCGTCTTGCCGGAACCGGACTCGCCGACCACGCCGAGCGTCTCGCCCTTGCGCACCGAGAGGCTGATGCCGTCGACCGCCTTGATATGCCCGACCGTGCTGCGCAGTAACCCACGCTTGACCGGAAACCAGACTTTCAGATCGTCCGCCGATATCACCACCGGCGATTCCGGCCGCGGCGGCGCCGGATCTGGCTTTGGCTCCGCGGCGAGCAGCGCGCGTGTGTAAGGATGCTTTGGCGCCGTGAAAACCTGTTCCACCGGACCCTGCTCGACGATCTTGCCGTTGTTCATGACGCAGACGACGTCGGCGATGCGGCGCACGATGCCGAGATCGTGAGTAATGAACAACAGGCTCATGCCAAGCCGTGCGCGGATCTCGGCGAGCAGCGCCAGGATCTGCGCTTGCACGGTGACGTCGAGCGCCGTGGTCGGCTCATCCGCGATCAAAAGATCCGGCTCGTTGGCGAGCGCCATTGCGATCATGACCCGTTGCCGCTGCCCGCCGGACAATTGATGCGGATAACTTGCGAGCCGCGTCTCCGGCTCGGGGATTCCGACCTGAGTCAGCAGTTCGAGCGTGCGCGCCCGCGCCATCGAACCGCGAACGCCGCCGTGGAGCTGCAAAATCTCGCCGATCTGGGACTCGATCGTGTGCAGCGGATTGAGCGAGGTCATCGGCTCCTGGAAGATGATCGAGATGTCATTGCCGCGGATGCTGCGAATTTCACGCTCCGACATGTCGATCAGCTCGCGGCCTTTGAAATGGATGCTGCCTGACGGATGCGACGCGGTCGGATAAGGCAGCAACTTCAGGATCGACAGCGCGCTGACCGATTTTCCTGAGCCCGACTCTCCCACCAGCGCCACGCACTCGCCGCGCTTGATCTCGAAGGAAATGCGGTCGACCGCCACCGAAACGCCGCTCGGCTGGTGAAACGCCACCGAGAGGTCGCGAACATCGAGCAGGGGTTGGTTGATGGCGTCCATAGGCTGCGATCCCCTACCGGAACGACTTGCGGGGATCGAATGCGTCGCGCACCGCTTCGCCGATGAAGATCAAGAGCGACAGCATGATCGCGACGGCGAAGAAACCGGTGAAGCCGAGCCAGGGCGCCTGGACGTTGGCCTTGCCCTGCGACAGCAGTTCGCCCAGCGAGGGCGATCCGGGCGGCAACCCGAAGCCGAGGAAGTCAAGCGCGGTCAGCGTCATCACCGAAGACGAGACGATGAACGGCAGAAACGTCATGGTTGCCACCATCGCGTTCGGCAACAGATGCCGGAACATGATGACGGCATTGGATACGCCGAGCGCCCGCGCCGCCATGATGTATTCGAAATTGCGGCCGCGCAAAAATTCCGCCCGGACCAGGCCGACCAGCGAGACCCAGGAAAACAGCAAGAGGATTCCAAGCAGCACGAAGAAGCCAGGCACCAGCACCGAGGAGAGGATCAGCAGCAGATATAGCGAGGGAATCGCGTTCCATACCTCGATCAAACGCTGGAAACCCAGATCGATCCAACCGCCGAAATAGCCTTGCACGCCGCCGGCGGCGATGCCGATGATCGAGGAAACGATGGTCAGGCTCAGGCCAAACAGCACCGAGATGCGAAAGCCGTAGATCAGGCGCGCAACCACGTCGCGGCCCTGATCGTCGGTGCCGAGCCAGTTGTATTCGAGGTCGCGACAGCCCTTCAGCCCTTTCTTCTGCACCACATCCTTGCACTGATCTTCGGTCAGGAGCCAGGTCGGCTTCGACGGGGCGGGCGTCGGCAGATCGAGATTGTGGGTGTCATAGGAATAACGGATCGGCGCCCAGACGATGCTGCCGCCCTTGTCCGCGATCAACTTCTGCAGATAAGGATCGCGGTAATCCGCAGCGGTCTCGAAATCGCCGCCGAACGTGGTCTCGGGATAGGCAACGAAAGCGGGGAAATACAGATGACCGTCGAATTTGACCAGCAACGGCCGGTCGTTGGCGATGAGTTCGGCGAACAGCGAGATGAAGAACAGGATCAGGAAAATCCAGAACGACCAATAGCCTCTTCGGTTCGATTTGAAATTCTGCCAGCGGCGGCGGTTGAGCGGCGACGGGCTGAAACGATGGCGCATCATCGGCACCGCTTCGCCGAGCGGCGATTGCGTCGAAGTCTCGACCGGCTGCGGCGTGATGACGTCCATCAGGCTTCCCGCGCCTCGAAATCGATCCGTGGGTCGACCCACATATAAGCGAGGTCCGAGATCAGGTTGACGACAAGACCGACCAGCGAAAAGATGAACAACGTTCCGAACACCACCGGATAGTCGCGGTTCAGCACGCTTTCGAAGCCAAGCAAACCCAATCCGTCCAGCGAGAAGATGGTCTCGATCAGGAGCGAGCCTGAAAAGAACGCATGGATGAAGGCGCCCGGAAAGCCCGCGATCACGATCAGCATGGCGTTGCGGAAGATGTGATTGTAGAGCACCTGACGCTCGCTGCAACCCTTGGCGCGGGCCGTCATGACATATTGCTTTCGGATTTCGTCGAGAAACGAATTCTTCGTCAGCAGCGTCATGGTCGCGAACGCGCCCAGCGCCATCGAGATCAATGGCAGCGTGATGTGCCAGAAATAATCCAGGATCTTCCAGTACCAGGGGAATTGCGACCAGCCGTCCGAGGTCAGGCCGCGCAGCGGGAAGATATTAAAGAACGAACCGCCCGGCGAACAGGATGATCAGCAGGATCGCGAACAGGAAGCCGGGGATCGCAAACCCGATGATGACCACGGCCGAGGTCCAGGTATCGAATTTCGATCCGTCCTGCACCGCCTTGCGAATGCCGAGCGGGATCGAGATCAGATAGGTCAGGAGCGTCATCCAGATGCCGAGCGACATCGAGACCGGCAGCTTCTCCTTGATCAATTGCAGCACGCTGACGTCGCGAAAATAGCTCTTGCCGAAATCAAAGCGCGAGAAATTCCACAGCATCAGCGCGAAGCGCTCCGGTGCCGGCTTGTCGAAGCCGAACTGCTTTTCGAGGCTCTTGATGAAATCGGGATCGAGCCCCTGCGCGCCGCGATATTTCGACCCAACGGCATTACCGGACACGCTGGCTTGAGCGCGCGGGCTGAAATCGCCACCGCCCCCAGAAATTCTCGAAGTGCCGCCGGTGTCGGCTCCGCTGAGCTGCGCGATCACGCGCTCGACCGGACCGCCGGGAGCGAACTGCACCACCACGAACGACACGAACAGGATTCCGAGCAGCGTCGGAATCATCAAGAGGATGCGGCGGGCGATGTAGGCGCTCATGAACTTATTTTGTCTGCTCGGATTTCGCGGCCTTGGCGGCGTCGTACCACCAGTTTTCCGGGGCCCCGACCCCTTGCGCGTATTTCGGCGGCTTTGCCGGATGGCTGAACAGATCCCAGTAGGCGATGGGATGCGTCGCGCGATACCATTGCGGCACCCAATAGCGGCCGGCCCGGAACACCCGATCGAGCGCGCGGCATGCGTTGGTCAAATCCGCCCGCGTCTCCGCGGCGATGGCCCTTTCAATCAGCGCGTCGATCGCGGGATTGGCGACGCCGGCCAGATTGTACGAGCCTTTGGTTGCGGCCGCCTGCGACGAGAAATACGGACGCAGGCTGTCACCCGGCGTCGCGGACATGCTCAAGCGCTCGACCGTGATGTCGAAATCAAATGCCTCCACGCGCGCGCGGTATTGTACGGCGTCGATCAGCCGGATGCCGGCGTCGATCCCGATCTGGCCGAGATTCTTGATGAAGGTGGCGTGATGGGGCTGAAATGACGGCTCATCGAGCAGGAATTCAACCTTGAAAACCTCGCCGTTCGGCAACATCCGCTTGCCGTCCTTGACGATATATCCGGCGTCGTTGAGCAATTGCACCGCCTTGCGCAACAAGGCCCGGTCCTGACCCGAGCCATCCGACACCGGAGGCACGTAGGGCTCGCCGAATACATCGTCGGGCACCTGGCCGCGAAAGGGTTCCAGCAGTTTGAGTTCTTCCGGCGACGGCGGTCCGACTGCCACCATGTCCGAATTCTGGAACGGCGAACAGGTGCGTTTGTAGGCGCCGTACATGACGGTCTTGTTGGTCCATTCGAAATCGAATGCATTGATTATCGCTTCGCGGACCCTCGGATCCTTGAACTGCTCGCGCCGGGTGTTGAAGAACCAGCCTTGGCCGCCCGACGGCGTTTCATCCGGCAAGGTCTCGAGCTTGACGCGGCCGTCCTTGACCGCCGCGAAATCGTAGCGTGTCGCCCAGATGCGCGCGGTAAATTCCTCGCGGAACAGATAGTTCTTGCCGCTGAACCCCTCGAACGCGACATCGCGGTCGCGATAAAACTCGTAGCGCACGGTGTCGAAATTGTAACTGCCGCGATTGACCGGAAGGTCGGCCGCCCACCAGTCCTTGACCCGGTCGTATTCGATGTAGCGATTGACCTCGAATTTTCCGACCTTGTACGGCCCCGATCCCAGTGGCGTATCCAGTGTCGATTCGTCGAACGGCCGCGTCGCATAATAGGTCTTGGAGAAGATCGGCAGGCTCGCGACGAAGAGCGGCACGTCGCGGGCGCGCTTTTCCGCAAACGTGACGACCAACGTGGCGTCGTCAGAGGCTTCGGCCTTCAACATGTCGCGCAACTGCACCACGATCAGCGGATGGCCTTTCTCCTTCAATGCAGTCAACGAAAAGGCCGCATCATGCGCCGTCAGGCTGGAACCGTCGTGGAAGCGGGCCTCAGGCCGCATGGTGAAACGATAGACCAGCTTGTCCGGCGATATCTGCACCGACTTTGCCGCCAAACCATACATCGCATCCGGCTCGTCGCCCGCGCGCGCCATCAGCGTCACGAAGGTCATATCCATGCCCTGCGCACCCTCGCCCTTGAGAATGTAGGCGTTGAGCGAATTGAACGTGAAGAACGACTGATTGAATGCACGAACCGAAGGTATCAGTGAAAATAGTCCACCCTTGGGGGCTGCCGTATTCACATAGTCGAAATGCTGGAAATCGGCCGGATATTTGAGGTCGCCGAACACCGATAGGCCGTGAACGCTTCGGCCTCAGCATCGGCCGCGGCAATCGCGGGGCGAAACCGCGTTGCGCTCAACAGCTCCGGCGCCGAGACCGAGCACATGCCGGCGGGAGAGCAGCATCATGCGTCCAAGAGCTCCTTCAAGAGCGTTCGCCGATCTTCGCAGCCTTTTCGGCGTCCCACCACCACAGGTACGGCAAGTCCGGAATGGCCGTATTTCGGCAGCGGCTCGGCATGACTGAAGCGATCCCAGCGCGCGTAACGGACGTGCCGGATAGGTGAATTGCGGCACGACATAGAAATTCCACAGCAGCACGCGATCGAGCGCCTTGGTTGCCGCTGTCAAGCGTCGGCGCGATCCTTGGCGAAGATGACCTGCTTGATCAGTGCGTCGACGGCCGGATTCTTGATGCCGCACGACATTTTGCGATCCCGGACGCTGGTCCGCGGCCTGCGATCCCCAGAATTCGCGCTGCTCGTTGCCCGGCGACAAGCGACTCCGGCCAGACCGTCGTAGTCATGTCGAAATCGAAATTGCGCAGCCGGTTTTCATATTGCGCAGTCGTCAACGATCCGGATTGAGACGGTAACGCCGAGGCGCTCAAGCGACGGCTTGTAGAACAGGATCAAGCGCTCCATCGGCGGGTCCTGCTCGAGAATCTCGACGCTGACCGGCTTGCCCGCGGCATCGACCAGCTTGCCGTCCCTGAATCTGGAAGCCGGCTTCCTTCAAAAGCCGGGTCGCTTCGCGCAGATTGGCGCGCACCGCTTCCGGATTTCCGCCGACCGGATTGGTATAGGGCGTGGTGAAGACCTCGGGCGGCACCTTGTCGCGCACGGTCTCGAGGATCTGCAGTTCCTGGCCTTGCGGCAGGCCCGAGCAGGCCAGATCGTGGCCGTCGAAATAGCTGTTGATGCGCTTGTACTCGCCGTAGAACAATTGCTTGTTCATTTCCTCGAAATCAAAGGCGTAGTTGAAGGCGCGGCGCAGCCGCACGTCCTTGAACAGCTCGCGGCGCAGGTTGAAGGCGAAGCCCTGCATCCGGCCCATATTGCTGATCGGAAACTCTTCCTTGATGACCCGCTTGTCGGCGCCGGCGGGAAAATCATAGGCCGTCGCCCACTGCTTCGCCGAGTTCTCGAAGATCCAGTCGGCCTGATCCGCCTTGAAGGCTTCGAGCGCAACCAGATTGTCGCGGAAAAACTCGAAACGCTGTTCGTCGAAATTATTCGAGCCGATCTGCACCGGCAGTTTGTCGCCCCAATAATCCTTCACGCGCTCGACAGCGACCGAGCGGCCCGCGGATCAAATTCCTTGATCCGATAGGGACCGGAGCCCAGCGGCTTCTCCAGCGTGGTCGCGGAAATGTCGCGCTTCTTGCCGTCGCTGTCGGTGCCTTCCCACCAATGCTTCGGCAGCACCGTGAGTTCGCCGACGATGGTCGGCAATTCGCGATTGCCGGGCGAATCGAAGGTGAAGGTGATCTCGCGTTCGCCGGTCTTTTCGGCCTTGGCGACATGCCGGTAATAGGACGGAATAGTATCGGACTGTATTTCTTCAGCGTGCTTCGAGGGAGAAGATCACGTCGTCCGGCGTCACCGGCACTGCCGTCGTGCCAGCGCGCCTCCTTGCGCAGCCGGTATTTCACCCAGGAGTAATCGTCGGGATGGGCGACGGACTCGGCCAGCAAGCCGTAATACGTCGCCGGCTTCGTCGAGCGAACCGCGTAGTCAGCGTTTCGTAGATCAGTCCTACGGCCGGCGCGAGCGTGCCCTTCACGCCCGACGACCGCGATGTTGAAATTGTCGAAGGTGCCGATCGATATCTGCCGCATCACGCCGCCTTTTGGCGCATTTGGATTGACGTAGTCGAAACGTTGGAAGTCGGCGGGATATTTGACGTCGCCGAACAACGACAATGCGTGGCGCCAGACTGGCTCGCCGGAGCCCGTCTGCGCTTGCGCCTGATCGATGGCCGGAACTCCTGCAGCCTTTTCCAAGGCCGGAGCGATCGCGGCAATCGCGCCGCTTTGCAGAAGATGTCGCCGGGTAATTGCCATGGAGGATTCCTGCTGGATCAGAGAAGGCTATTCAGGGCGCAATATAAGGCAACGGTTCGACCGAATATGTTGCTTTTTGCTAATGAAAGCACCCGTGACCGGTTTCGCTGCGGCGAAACGTCCCGATAACAAACACGCGAGCCTGACGCGAAGAGAACGGCCGGGCAAGCTCCGGCAGTCGATCGCATGAACGTCATGTGACGATGCCGAAACGTCTACTTTGGCGGCTTCGGCAGCGGAACCGGACTATCCGACAGCGTGTGCAGATAATCGATCACATCGGCGCGCTCGCTGTCCTTCTGAATGCCGGCAAAGCCCATGGCGGTGCCGGGAATGAAGCCCTTGGGATTGGTGATGAACTGATTGAGGTCGTCATAGGTCCAGGTGCCGCCCTTGGCCTTCATGGCAGCCGAGAAATTGAACCCCCGTCCCTCGCCCTTCTTGTCGCCGACGATCCCGTAGAGATTAGGACCAACGCGGTTGGGGCCGCCCTTCCCGAAAGTGTGGCAAGCCTCGCACTTCTTGGCCGCGGCCGCCCCCCTCTCAACGGAAGCGCTCTGCAACAGCTTCTCGATCGATTCGAGCGGCTGGAGCTGCGGCCTGCTTGCCGCTCGCTGGCGCCTCTTCCTTCACGGCGATTTTGTAGCCTGGCTTTTCCGGCATCTTGGGGGCGAAGATGGCGCTGGCTGCGAAATTCGTCACCAATAGGACAAGGCAGGCGCCCAGAACGGCGCCGAGAAATTTATTGGGTTCGAAGGAGTCCATTTCGGATAGTCCAGTAAAGCTGCTCGCAGTAAGCCTTAAAAAGGTCATTTCAGGCCGGCACGCGAACGCAAGGGATAAGGCTTTTCCTACCGCGCCCGGGACGCCTCAGATATCGGTTTGCCCGTACTCTGGCAATCCGTATAAATGCATCCGACTTTCGAGCCATCCCACTTCATTTCCGGCCCATATCGAGCCGGCCCGGATCGCTTTGCCGATGCCCGAAACCCGCACTTTGGTGCTGATCCCCGCCCGCATGGCCGCCAGCCGCCTGCCGGGCAAGCCGCTTTTGGACATTGCCGGCCTGCCGATGATCGTCCACGTCCTGCGCAGCGCCGAAGCCGCAAAAATCGGCCGCGTCGCGGTCGCCACCGACACGGCCGAGATCGCCGATGTGGTGAAATCCCACGGCGGCGAGGCGGTGATGACCCGGACCGACCACCCCTCCGGCTCGGACCGGATCTACGAAGCGCTGGGCAGGCTCGACCCCCGTGGAGAGACCGAAATCGTCGTCAATCTGCAAGGCGATTTTCCGACCATCCGCCCCGACAATATCCGTAGCGTGCTGGCCCCGCTGGCCGACCCCGCGGTCGATATCGCGACGCTCGCCGCCGAAATCCACACCGAGGAGGAGTACACCAATCCGAATGTCGTGAAGGCGGTCGGCGCGATGATCGCGCCAGGCCGGATGCGCGCGCTGTATTTTACGCGCGCCGCAGCGCCCCACGGCAACGGGCCGCACTACCACCATATCGGCCTCTACGCCTATCGCCGCGCGGCGCTCGAGCGTTTTGTCGGATTGCCCCCCTCGCCGCTGGAACTGCAGGAGAAACTGGAGCAGCTTCGCGCGCTGGAGGCCGGGATGCGGATCGACATTGCCGTGGTCGACACGGTGCCGCGCGGGGTCGATACGCCGCCCGATCTGGAAACCGCCCGCCGCATCCTGGCGCCACTGGCGAAAAGCTAGCCGGCTGCTACAAGGCGGCATGAGCAAGACACCCCCGAAGACACCTGCCAAGACCATGAAAATCGCATTCCAGGGCGAGCCGGGCGCCAATTCCCACATCGCCGTCGTCAACGCCTATCCCGGCGCCGAGCCGATGCCCTGCCCGACCTTCGAGGACGCGCTGGCAGCGATCGCCTCGGGCGACGCTGATCTCGGCATGATCCCGATCGAAAACTCGGTGGCCGGCCGGGTCGCCGATATCCATCATCTGCTGCCGCAATCCGGCCTTTTCATCGTCGGCGAATGGTTCGAGCCGATCCATCACCAGCTGATGGCGCCGCGCGGCGCCAAACTTTCCGACATCAAGACCGTCGAAAGCCACGTCCAGGCGCTCGGCCAATGCCGCCGCACCGTCCGCAAGCTCGGCATCAAGCCGATCGTGGCGGCCGATACCGCCGGCAGCGCCCGCATTGTCGCGGAGCGTGGCGACAAAAGCTGCGCCTCGATCGCCTCGCGGCTGGCCGCCGAGATCTACGGCCTCGATATCCTGGCGGAGAACGTCGAGGACGAGGCCCACAACACCACCCGCTTCGTGGTGCTGGCGCGAGAGTCGAAATGGGCAGCGCAGGGATCGGGACCGCTGGTCACCACGTTCGTATTCCGGGTCCGCAACCTGCCCGCTGCGCTCTACAAGGCGATGGGCGGTTTTGCGACCAACGGCGTCAACATGACCAAGCTGGAAAGCTACATGGTCGACGGCAATTTTTTCGCCACCGAATTCTATGCCGACGTCGACGGCCACCCCGAGGACAAAAATCTCGCTTTTGCGCTGGAGGAATTGAAATTCTTCTCGCGCGAACTCCGCATCGTCGGCGTCTATCCGGGCCATCCCTTTCGCGCCACGTTCATGGAAAAGCAGGACTGATTTTAGCTGGTCGTCCCGGCCTCCGAGCCGGGATGCCATCAATGTCAGAGTTTTCGCGAGATCGAACAATCGCGAATGGGGCGACCTTTTCGTCATGGGCGCTGTATGGGTCCCGGCTCAAGGCCGGGACGACGAAATCAAGCCGCTTCCTTCGAGGCCGAACGCGTCTGTCAGCAGGCTGTACGCCGCGCAGATCAGGCGCGCAGAAGCCATACGGCGCCGCGGCCGATCCGGGTGGAAAAGTGGGATAAACATTGACAAATTGTCATATTTACCTTTTGCCCATCAAGCCGCTACATACCATCGACTAGACATCCGGCGATAAAATACTGTTTCATATCGATATTTGGAAAATCACGCATCTCGATTCCAGACCCAACCGTCGTAATTATTCGATGCAAAATCCATTTCTGTGCGATTATTGGGCAATTTCCCACCAGCGATGGGCTGTTTGAACGGCGTTGTTTGGCATATTTTAGGGTCATGCAGCTAAAACCCGGCGTTCGTCTTGCGGAAGTGGAGTTTGCGGCGTCATGACAGAGGTTACACCCCCCGCGACCGAGGGGCACGGCGCGCCAAAATCGCCCGATATCTCCTTTGAGTTTTTCCCGCCGAAAACCGAGGAGATGGAGAAGAACCTGTGGGGGACCATCAACCGGCTGGCGCCGCTTGGGCCCAATTTCGTCTCGGTGACCTATGGCGCCGGTGGCTCGACCCGCGAGCGCACCCATTCCACCATCGCCCGCATTCTCGCCGAGACTAATCTTATTCCGGCCGCGCATCTGACCTGCGTCAACGCCCCGCGCGCCGAGATCGACGACGTGGTGGCGCGCTATCACGACGTTGGCGTCCGCCACATCGTCGCCCTGCGCGGCGATCCCACCACCGGAATCGGCACCGCCTATGTCGCGCATCCCGACGGCTACCAGACCTCGGCCGAACTCGTGGCCAGCATCAAAAAGCGTTATCCCGACATGGAGATTTCGGTATCGGCCTATCCGGAGAAGCATCCGGAGAGCGCGGATTTCGATGCCGACATCGACATGCTCCAGGCCAAGGTCGATGCGGGCGCCAGCCGTGCCATTACGCAAGTGTTCTTCGACAACGATCTCTACTTCCGTTACCTCGATCGCGTGCGCCAACGCGGCATCGATATTCCCGTCGTGCCCGGCATCATGCCAATGCACAATTTCAAGCAGGCGCGCGGTTTCGTGACCCGCGCCGGCACCACGGTGCCGGACTGGCTGGCGGAAAAATTCGACGGCCTCGACGACGATCCGGAGACCCGCAAGCTGGTCGCGGCGACGGTCGCGGCCGGCCAGGTGCAGAAGCTCGCCAAGCGCGGCGTCGACACCTTTCACTTCTACACCATGAACCGCGCGGATCTCGTGTTCGCCATCAGCCACCTGCTCGGCATTCGCCCGCAGGGCGCGCAGAAAGCCGCCTGACCAATGACGGTGACTTCTCCCAAGCGAACCGCACTGCTCGCGGCCGCCCGCGAGCGCATCCTGGTGCTCGACGGCGCCATGGGCACCATGATCCAGGGCCTCGAATATGACGAGGCGGCGTTCCGCGGCGAGCGTTTTGCGGATTTCCATCGCGACCTCAGGGGCAACAACGACCTGTTGATCCTGACGCAGCCAAAGGCGATCGAGGACATCCACGCCGAATATCTGCGCGCGGGCGCCGACATCGTCGCCACCAACACCTTCTCTTCCACCTCGATCGCGCAGGCCGACTACGACCTCTCCGATCTGGCGTATGAACTGAACCTCGAAGGCGCCAAGCTCGCCCGCAATGCCGCGAGCCGCATCACCGCCGAGGACGGCAAGCCGCGCTTTGTCGCCGGCGCGATCGGCCCGACCAACCGCACCGCCTCGATCTCGCCCGACGTCTCCAACCCCGGCTTCCGCGCCGTCACCTTCGACAATCTGCGCGCGGCCTATGGCGACCAGATCAAGGGCCTGCTCGACGGCGGCGTCGACCTGCTGCTGGTCGAAACCATCTTCGACACGCTGAACGCCAAGGCGGCGCTCTACGCCATCGCCGAAATCGCCGAAGAGCGCGGCATTGATGTGCCCGTGATGATCTCCGGCACCATCACCGACAAATCCGGCCGCCTGCTGTCGGGACAATTGCCCGAGGCGTTCTGGAATTCGGTGCGCCACGCCAAGCCGATCACCATCGGCTTCAACTGCGCGCTCGGCGCCGAGGATCTGCGCGCCCATATTGCCGACATTGGCCGCGTCGCCGATACGCTGGTGTGCGCCTATCCGAACGCCGGCCTGCCCAACGAATTCGGCCAGTACGACGAAAGCCCGGAATATATGGCGCGGCTGATCGGCGAATTCGCGCAAGCCGGCCTCGTCAACATCGTCGGCGGCTGCTGCGGCACCACGCCCGACCATATCGGAGCGATTGCCGCCGCCGTCGCGCCGCACAAGCCGCGCATCGTTCCCGTCATCGAACCGCGGCTGCGGCTCTCCGGCCTCGAGCCGTTCGAACTCACGCCGGCCATTCCCTTTGTCAATGTCGGCGAGCGCACCAACGTCACCGGCTCGGCCAGATTCCGCAAGCTGATCACCGCCGGCGACTATACCGCCGCGCTGCAGGTGGCGCGCGACCAGGTCGAAAACGGCGCCCAGATCATCGACGTCAACATGGACGAGGGCCTGCTCGATTCCGAGGCCGCGATGGTGACGTTCCTCAACCTCGTCGCCGCCGAGCCCGACATCGCCCGCGTTCCCGTGATGGTGGATTCCTCCAAATTCGCCGTGATCGAAGCCGGCCTGAAATGCGTTCAGGGCAAGCCGGTGGTGAACTCGATCTCGATGAAGGAAGGCGAGGAGAAGTTCATCCACGAAGCGAAAATCGCCCGCCGCCATGGCGCCGCCGTCGTGGTGATGGCGTTCGACGAGGCGGGGCAGGCCGACACCTTTGCGCGCAAGACCGAGATCTGCAAGCGCGCCTATGACATCCTGGTCGGCCAGGTGGATTTCCCGCCGGAAGACATCATCTTCGATCCGAACATCTTCGCCATCGCCACCGGGCTCGAGGAGCACAACAATTACGGCGTCGACTTCATCGAGGCGACGCGCTGGATCCGTCAGAAACTGCCGCACGCGCATATTTCCGGCGGCGTCTCCAATCTGTCGTTCTCGTTCCGCGGCAACGAGCCGGTGCGCGAGGCGATGCATTCGGTGTTCCTGTATCACGCCATCAAGGCCGGCATGGACATGGGCATCGTCAATGCCGGGCAGATGATCGTCTATGACGACATCGACCCCGAGCTGCGCCAGACCTGCGAGGACGTCATCCTCAACCGCGACGCCGGTGCGTCCGAGCGGCTGCTGCAGCTTGCCGAGAAATTCCGCGGCAAGGAGAAGCAGACCAAGGAGCAGGACCTTGCCTGGCGCGAATGGCCGGTCGACAAGCGCCTCTCCCACGCGCTGGTGCACGGCATCACCGAATTCATCGAGCAAGACACCGAAGCCGCGCGCCAAACGGTGGAGCGGCCGCTCAATGTGATCGAAGGCCCGCTGATGGCCGGCATGAACGTGGTCGGCGATCTCTTCGGCGACGGCAAGATGTTCCTGCCGCAGGTGGTGAAATCCGCCCGCGTGATGAAGCAGGCGGTCGCCTATCTGATGCCGTTCATGGAAGAGGAAAAGGCGCGCAACCTCGCCGCCGGCATCACCGGCGACGGCCGCAAGAACGCCGGCAAGATCGTGCTGGCGACCGTCAAGGGCGACGTGCACGACATCGGCAAGAACATCGTCGGCATCGTGCTGCAATGTAACAATTTCGAGGTGATCGACCTCGGCGTGATGGTGCCGGCCGCCAAGATCATCGAGACCGTCAAGGCCGAGAGCGCCGACATCGTCGGCCTGTCCGGCCTGATCACGCCCTCGCTCGACGAAATGGGCTTCTTCGCCGGCGAACTGGAACGCCAGGGCCTGAAGGTGCCGCTGATGATCGGCGGCGCCACCACCAGCCGGGTGCACACGGCGGTGAAGATCGACCCGAACTACCACGCGCGGGCCGGTGGTGCATGTCAATGACGCCAGCCGCGCGGTCGGCGTGGCGTCGGCGCTGCTCTCGGACCGGCGCGAGGCCTATGCCGCCGAAGTGCGCGCCGACTACGCGAAAATCTCGGCGGCGCATTTCCGCGCCCAGGCCGACAAGAAACGCCTGTCGCTTGCCGCCGCCCGCGCCAACGCGATGAAGATCGACTTTGCCAAACTGCCGCCGACGAAGCCGACCTTCTTCGGCACCCGGACGTTCAAGAATTACGACCTCGCCGAGATCGCTTCCCATATCGACTGGACGCCGTTCTTCCGCACCTGGGAGCTGACCGGGCGCTTTCCGTCGATCCTCGACGATCCCAAGGTCGGCGAGGCCGCGCGCTCGCTTTACGACGACGCCCGCAACATGCTCGGCCAGATCGTCAGGGAAAAATGGTTCAAGGCCCAGGCGACGATCGGCTTCTGGCCCGTCAACGCGAACGGCGACGACATCGACGTCTATGCCGACGAGAGCCGCAAGCGAGAAGATCGCGACCTTCCATACCTTGCGTCAGCAACTGGATAAGCGCGAAGGCCGTTTCAATACCGCGCTGTCGGATTTCATCGCGCCAGCTTCGTCGGGCGTGCCGGATTATATCGGCGCCTTCGTGGTCACCGCCGGCATCGGCGAGGACGTGATCGCCGACCGCTTCAAGCACGCCAATGACGACTACTCCTCGATCCTGTGCAAGGCGCTGGCCGATCGCCTGGCCGAAGCCTTTGCCGAATGCATGCATGCGCGGGTGCGCCGCGAATTCTGGGGTTACGCGCCCGACGAGAAGCTCAACTGCGACGAACTCATTCTCGAACAATATGCCGGCATCCGGCCCGCGCCCGGTTATCCCGCGCAGCCCGACCACACCGAAAAGGCGACGCTGTTCCGCCTGCTCGACGCGGAAGCGAACTGCGGCGTGACGCTGACCGACAGTTTTGCGATGTGGCCGGGCTCCTCGGTCTCCGGGCTTTACTTCAGCCATCCCGAGAGCTTCTATTTCGGTGTCGGCAAGATCGAGCGCGACCAGGTCGAGGACTACGCCGCGCGCAAGGGCATGAGCGTCGAAGAGACCGAACGCTGGCTGGCGCCGGTGCTGAACTACATCCCGGCGCAGGACCAATCGAAGAACCGCGCGGCGAAGGAAGCGACGCCGGCCGCGGCGAAGGCCGAGCCCGCCAACGACGTCGGCGCGCAAGAATTGGCCTCGCATCCGCCCGGCTGCAATTGCGCCGTGCATCTGGCCTATCGCAAGAAGGCGGCGAGAGCGTAAGCGTCGCTTCGAGCACCGCGCCTCTTTTTCCCTCTCCCCTTGCAGGAGAGGGTGGCTTCGCGAAGCGAAGTCGGGTGAGGGGTCGCGGCCTCTCGTTATGCGACCCCCCTCATCCGGCACGGACTTCGTCCGCGCCACCTTCTCCCGCGAGGGGAGAAGGAAAGAGGCACCCGCGCCAATACGCGTCGTTGCCGGGCTTGACCCGGCAATCCATCCGACAAAAAGACTCTTGCGAAGATTGATGGATGCCCGGATCAAGTCCGGGCATGACGGCCGTGGACTTGCGGCATCCGCGCTATTCCGATTCAGTTTTCAAACAGCCAGACGCGCCTTCGCATTCTCGCGGCACGATGCGCCCGAGTCTTGCGTCGTCGCTGTCCCTCAGAAGATAGAGGGGCACGCGACCCTCAAGTGAGGGCGCGGGGAAGACCGGGTGCGCGCTGCACCCGCGGTCTCGTGCGCAAAAATGCATGCAAAAGCGCACACGAGCATACAGGTTCAGCGGAAGCAGTCCGGCCTTCCCTGCGCAATGGTTTTACGGCTTACTTCGAGCTCTCCTCGGCGACCGGGCTTTGTTGTCACCGTCGTCAGCGTGATGCGAAAGCATCATCGCCGACTTGACGCCAGCGTCGGGGCGTCAGGACCACACGACTTCGCCGTCCGCATCAGCATCGCTCGTCCGCGCGCTCAAGCGCGCGACGACGCCATTGCGTCCACCGCATCCCGCTCCAACGTTCCGTGACGATCGCGATACGTCCCTCTTTCGGAACAGGACGGCGGCGATAGGCAGGTGATTTGGGGTTGGAGTCAAGAAAATTTCTGAAAATCAGAAATTGGAGCGGAAATGCCCGGCAGACGCGTCCCCCGCCTGAAACAGGTTTTAGATAATGCTCGATAGACTAAAGTATCAGCGATGCGGCCAGAACAACGTGAGGCGACGCTCTTCGACAGCGGCACTAAGTTGCGATATGACACAAGCGCAACCAGGCTTGCGGTCGGTCGCGCCGAAAGCCGAGCCCGCGAACGATGTCGCGTCGCATCCGCCCGGATGCAATTGCGCGGTGCATCTGGCGTATCGGAAGAAGGCGGCGCGGGCATAGCGGCAAAGCGCGTCATTGCCGGGCTTGACCCGGCAATCCATCTCTCGAAGGAGTCTTGCGAAGATTGATGGATGCCCGGATCAAATCCGGGCATGACAGCAACAAAAGTATCAGTCGAGGGGCATTTCTGTATTTCCAAAATATGCAAAAGGGCGGGAAGCGCTCGGTACCCCCTTTGACGTCTCCAAATTTCACTTCTCCTCCTGGCTGCCGTCGCATGCAATTTAACGTTGCATGATGGCATACATCTTTAGGATGCATTTACGAGTTGTAGCTACCTTGTTCCACAAGCAAAAGCAGATGCGGGAGCGACCCCATGCGCCGTTTAGTCGGGATTGATTCAGACCGCCCGCGCCAACCCAGCTGATCCCCAAACCCGCCCAATCTTTTGATCAGCTGGAACTCCGCGATGGCATTGCGATCCGGCAGTGGAAGCGCGCCGACGGCGATCGCCTATCGGCCGGATATCGACGGGCTGAGGGGCGTCGCAGTGCTGGCCGTGCTGGGCTTCCACGCCTTTCCCTATTTCATTCCTGGTGGCTTCGTCGGCGTTGATATTTTCTTTGTCATCTCGGGCTACCTGATTTCGACAATCATTTTTCACGATCTCGCGTCAGGCAAATTCACCTATAGCGGCTTCTACGGCCGCCGCATCCGGCGCCTGTTGCCTTCCTTGGTTATCGTGTTGTTAGCGGTGCTGGTCGCCGGACTATATTTGGACTTTTTGACGGAACTTTCTCACCTTGGCGCTCATATCGCGGCCGGAGCCACGTTTGTTTCAAACGTCATCTTGTGGCGCGAGGACAGCTACTTCGACGTTGCGTCCACTTCAAAGCCGCTTCTGCACTTGTGGTCGCTAGGCGTCGAGGAGCAATTTTACATCGTGTGGCCACTAGCGCTTGCTGCCATTTCGCGGCGACGCATCCTGTGGGTCGTCACCGCGACTTTTCTCATTTCATTTGCGATCAACATCGCGACCGTCCGGAACCACCCCGCCGCAGCATTCTTCTTGCCCGCCACGCGTATCTGGGAATTCATGATCGGTGCGTTGGTGGCGTATGCCGGTACGCGCGCAGGGATACCTCAACGCCAGGACACCTTTTCGGCAATCGGCTTCACCCTTCTCGCCGTTTCGTTGTGTTTCGTCAACAAGGAGACCGCCTTTCCTGGGTGGGCCGCCTTATTCCCGACGTTGGGTGCCGCGGCGGTTATCGCCGCTGGTGCTGATGCATGGCTGAACCGGACGTTACTCGCCAACAAGGCTGCCGTATCTTTAGGCCTCATCAGCTATCCATTGTATCTATGGCACTGGCCCATCCTTTCCTTCATGACTGTGAACCAGGGCGAGTTATCGCTCGGGCTCAAGGTGGCAGCCATCGGCGCGAGTTTTGTCCTGGCGTCTATGACCTACATAGGGATCGAGAAGCCGTTGCGTGACGGAGAGTTTGGAACTCTCAAGATTGCAGGACTGTCTGCGGCGTTGGCTGCCTTGGGCGTTATGGGAATTGCGCTCCCCGCAAGTCTCCATTTGGATGATCGAAGCGCCTTCGTGGCTTCCTTTGAAAACGCGGCGCCCGCCCACGAATATGTGAGAGCGCATAACCTCTCGAAGCTATGGCGAGACGAATGCAATTTTTATGATCTGGCCGCCAACACCGGCAAAGCATCGATATCGGCTGACTGCACAGCCGGATCGAGGCCGAGCGTGATGTTGTGGGGCGACTCGCATGTCCAGCATCTGGATCCCGAACTCAAGGCGACACTGCCGCCCGATTTAGCCGTGATGCAGATCGCCACGTCGGGATGCCTGCCCCGTCTGCCACAACCAGGATCGGATCCGGATAACATATGCAACCGCTCCAACGCATTCGCACTTCAGACAATTGAGAAGACCAAACCAGATATTGTAGTCATCGCCCAACGAAGCGACTATGATGCCACGGATTGGACGGAGCTTGCTCGATCTTTGAAGACGCGCGGGGCCAGGACAGTCCTGCTGCTCGGGCCCGTGCCACAGTGGCAACTGCCGCTGCATGCCATTCTCGCACGGCACTTTTGGCCCAATCCTCCGGCCCGCCTGAACAAGTGGTTGAGATCAGACCTCTTTGAAACAGATCGCGTGCTCAAGCAGCGGTACGATCGCTCATCCGATCTAAGATACATTTCACTCATCGACAGCCTATGCAATGCTGACGGATGCTTAACGTACATTGGCCCTGACCCGCGTGAAGATATCTTGTCATTCGACTACGGCCATCTGACGCTTTCATCATCGAGGTATCTTGCCGAGCACGTCGTCATGCCAGCCATCCTGGGGTCGCTGCGTGATACCAAGCTGGCAACGACCGAGCCCGGCCTGAATCCCTCTATCCCTTGAACGGACAAAAACAGATTGCGGCGTAACGAGCCAGACTGGCCTTGGCGGCGCGGCTGATTGAAAAACAGAACCCGCAATGGCTTGCTATGTATCCGAGTATCTCTAGCTGACACGGAGTATCGATTCTCAGATGCGCAATTGCGTATCACAGCTCGCGCTACGTGCCCCGGAATGACGGAAGAAAAACTACCCCTCCCCCTCATCGCTCGCGAGCAATCCCTTCACCGCCCTCGCCCATCCGGCCAGCTTCCGCTCGCGCGTCGCCTGGCTCATGTTCGGCTTGAAGCGACGCTCCAGCCGCCAGTTGTCGGCGAATTTCGACGGTTCGGGATAGACGCCGGCCGATAGCCCCGCGAGATAGGCGGCCCCGAGCGCCGTGGTTTCCTGGATCATCGGGCGATCGACCGGCGCGTCGAGCAGATCGGCGAGGCGCTGCATGGTCCAGTCGGATGCGGTCATGCCGCCGTCGACGCGCAGCACGTTGGCGGCCTTCGCATCCGGCCAGTCGGCGCGCATCGCGGCCCGGAGATCGAAGGTCTGGTAGCAGACGCTTTCCAGCGCGGCGTGGGCGAGTTCGGCAGGGCCGGTGTTGCGGGTGAGGCCGAACAGCGCGCCGCGCACGCGCGGATTCCAGTAGGGCGCGCCGAGGCCGACGAAGGCCGGCACCAGATAGACGCTTTGGGCGGAATCGGACTGGTCGGCGAGCGGGCCGGTCTCGCTCGCCTGCTTGATGATTCCGAGGCCGTCGCGCAGCCACTGCACCGCGGCGCCGGCGACGAAGATCGAGCCTTCCAGCGCGTAGGTGCGTTTGCCCGCCGAGCTGATAGGCGATGGTGGTGAGCAGCTTGTTCTTCGAGGCGACCGGCGTCGCGCCGGTGTTGAGCAGCGCAAAGCAGCCGGTGCCGTAGGTCGACTTGATCATGCCGGGCGAGAAGCAGGCCTGGCCGATGGTAGCGGCCTGCTGGTCGCCGGCGATGCCGGCAATGGCGATGGGAGCGCCGAACAATTCGCCCACGCTGTCGCCGAACTTCGCGGAAGAGTCCTTCACCTCGGGCAGCATCGAGCGCGGCACGCGCAGGAGCTTCAACAGATCGTCGTCCCATTGCCCGGTGTGGATGTTGAACAGCAGCGTGCGCGAGGCATTGGTGGCGTCGGTGGCGTGCGACCTTGCCGCCGGTCAGCCGCCACAGCAGATAGCAGTCCACCGTGCCGAACAGCAACTCGCCGCGCATTGCGCGCTCGCGCGCGCCGGGCACATGATCGAGGATCCAGGCGACTTTGGTGCCGGAAAAATAGGGATCGACGATCAGGCCGGTCTTGGCCGAGATCGCGGGCTCGTGGCCTTCGCTCTTGAGTTTGGCGCAGATGTCGGCGGTGCGGCGGTCCTGCCAGACGATGGCGCGATGCACGGCGGCACCAGTGGCGCGATCCCACACCACAACGGTTTCGCGCTGGTTGGTGATGCCGATCGCGGCGATGTCCTTGGCGCCGACGCCGGCCTTCTTAATCGCCTCGCGGCAGGTCGCAATCGTCGAGGTCCAGATGTCCTCCGGCTCGTGCTCGACCCAGCCGGACGCCGGGAAATGCTGCGGGAATTCCTGCTGTGCGGATGCCGCGATGGAAATGTCGGCGCGAAACACAATGGCGCGCGAGGACGTGGTGCCCTGATCGATGGCCAGCACAAAGGACATGACATTGTTTCCCGGAAGTGACGTTTGTGTTGCAGCGAGGAAAGGGGATTGGGGGGAGTTCGTCAATATGCGGGAGACGCTGCTTCATCCTCCCCTGGAGGGGGAGGGTCGGTTCGCATGAAGCGAAGCGAAATGCGAAACGGGGTGGGGTGGCGAAGTGATGGCGTGAGGCGTCGCCACCCCACCCCGCTCGCTAAAGCGAGCGACCCTCCCCCTCCAGGGGAGGGTAAGAAAGACTACGACCCCGCCGTCGTCACGCCGCCGTCGACCACGATGGTCTGGCCGGTCATGAAGCTGGAGGCATCGGAGGCGAGGTAGGCGACGGCGCCGGCGATTTCGTCGGGCTCGCCGATGCGGCGCAGCGGCGTGGTGGCGCAGCGGCGCTTCAGGCGCTCTTCGTCTTCCCACAACGCGCGGGCGAAATCGGTCTTGACCAGGCCCGGCGCGACGCAATTGACGCGCACGCCCTTCGGGCCCCATTCGCCGGCGAGGCTGCGGCACAGCGCGAAATCCGCCGCCTTGGAAATCCCGTAGGCGCCGAGCACCGTCGAGCCGCGCAAGCCGGCGATCGAGGAGATGATCACCACCGAGCCGTTGCCGCGCTCGGCCATCGGCGGGATCGCGTGCGCGCACAGCCAGATGTTGCTCTTGACGTTAGAGCCCATGATCTTGTCGAAGGCCTCGTCCTCGATGTCGAGCAGCGGGCCGTAATAGGGATTGACCGCGGCGTTGCAGACGAGGATGTCGACCTTGCCGTACTGTTTGGTGGCGCCCGAGATCAGCGCCTCGACCTCCTCGCGCCGCGAGATGTTGCAGGCAATGACATGGGCGTCGCCGCCGGCCTTGTTGATGCCGTCGGCGACTTGCTGGCAGGCGTCCGCCTTGCGGCTGGAGATCACCACCTTGGCGCCGAGCTTTGCGAGGAGCTCGGCCGACGAACGGCCGATGCCGCGGCTGGAGCCGGTGATGATTGCGACCTGGCCGGTGAGATCGAACGGGGTGGATTTCATGGTGCGTGCTCCCTGTTTTGGTTTGGTTAGGGACGTCTTTCCATCGTCATGGCCGGGCTTGTCCCCGGCTGTCCGGTTCATGTTGAACCCCAGTTTAGCATGATCTGCCGCGGGTCGGGTGATGACGGCTGATGTAGTTGTCTCAGTCTGGTGAAGTCTTTTCGATGCATCAGGTTGATGCGCACGAGTTCTTGTGGTCTCAAGCAGGGTTTGTTTGTCTTGCGACATCTTGTTCAACATGCGCAACAGCAGGAAAGCGATCAGCGCGACGGCGATTTGAATGCGGACGGCGTTTTCAGAACGGCCGATAAAATGGGCGATTTTCAGTGTTTGCTTCATTACCCGGAAAAACAGTTCGATTTGCCAGCGCCGCTTGTAGAGGTCGGCGATTTCCCTGGCGGGGCGTCCAGATCGTTGGACAAAATACGCAGGGTTCCGCCTGTCCCCATGGTCACGACGATCTCGCGCACTGCGCCTTGCATCGGATTCTTGCGATTTTTCGCCTGACGGCCCGGCAAAAAGCCGATGCTGTCGCTGACAATGCCCGTTCCAGGCTCGATCGGCATGGATTTGACCGAATGGAGCAATGTATTTTTCTTGAACCGCGTCACGATACGACAGCCAGCATCGTCCAGCGCCGCCCACCAACCGTAGTCGTAATAACCGAGGTCGAAGACGTAGGTAGCGCCAGCCTCGATCGGCATCGCCTTGGCCGCGGTGATGTCGTTGACATTGGCCTCGGTGATCATGTGATAGATCGGGCAGCCCAGTTCGGGATCGTAGATGACATGCGCCTTGGCACCGCAGACCTCGGCGGAAAACCGCGCCCAATTGGCACCGACGCCCGCCAAATGCAGGCCGGTCGAGTCGATCAAGCGCACCGCATCGCCCAGCTTGCGGCGCAGGCCGCGCGTCGTCATCGCCAGCATATGCATGAAAAGGCCCGAAAAAACCGTCGGATCTCGGCTGCGGTTGGCATCCGCGATGGTCGAGCGCGCAGGCGCGTAGCAGCCCGCGTGATAGAGCCGCCCCTGATGGCTGGTCATCGAAGCTTCGATGTCGCGAAGCGAACAAGCGCCCGACAATTGCCCATACAACAGCGCCAGCAATTGACGTTTGGTTGTGAAACTACGCGCCAGCTCGTCGCTGCCGTGCAGCTTCACAAGCTTGTCGAACTCCAACCAGGGAATCAGTTTCAAAATGTCGCGGAAAACAGTATTCATATGCGGCACGGCGCTGATCCTTTTCATGTCCAGTTGAGTCGCAAAACTCTGGACACTATTAGAATCAATGCCGTGCACCTTGCCCAGCAAAAAACGAGCCGGACAGCCGTGGGACAAGCCCGGCCATCCACGTCTTTACTTCGTCGCCAAGACGTGGATGCCCGGCACAAGGCCGGGCATGACGTCAACTGCGTAGATACGTCTTCGCGTTTCATCGCAACTCCATCAAACCAGCCCGCCGCTCTCCGTGACGCGGCGCAAATGGTAATCCGTATCGCCAAACGTATTCTCGATCATGGTCAGCCGCTTGAAGTAGTGGCCGATCTTCGCTTCCTGGGTCATGCCGATGCCGCCGTGGAGCTGGATCGATTGCTGGCCGATGAATTTGCCGGACTTGCCGATCTGCACCTTGGCGGCGGCGACCGCGGTGGCGCGCTCTTGCGCGTTATCGAAATCGCCGGCCATGGTCGCGAACATCGACATGCTGCGGGCCTGTTCGAGCGCGACGAACATGTCGGCGGCGCGATGCTGCAGGGTCTGGAAGCTGCCGATCGGCACGCCGAACTGCTTTCGCGTCTTGAGATATTCGATCGTCGCCTTCAGCAATTCATCCATCGCGCCGACGGCCTCCGCGCACATCGCGGTGCGCGCCTCGTCGACCACGCGCTCGATCAGCGGCAGACCATTTTCCGGATCGCCGATCGCGGCGTCGGCGCCGACCTCGACGCCGGTAAAGCTAATGTCGGCGGCATGCAGGCCGTCCTGGGTCGGATAGCCTTTCTTGACCACGCCCTTGGCATTGCCGGGCACCAGGAACACCCCGATGCCGGCCTTGTCGCGCTGGCTGCCCTTGGTGCGCGCGGTGACCACCAGCATCTCGGCGCTCTCGCCGTTGAGCACGACGAATTTCTCGCCGTCGATCACGTAAGCCACGCCCTTCTTCCTGGCGGTGGTCGAGACGTCGTGCAGATCGTAGCGCGAATTCTTCTCGAGCTGCGCAAAGGCGAAGGTCTTGCTGCCGTCGATGATGCCGGAAATGTGCTGGGCTTTCTGCTCGACTGATGCGCCATGGCGCAGGAAGCCGCCGCCGAGCACCACAGTGGCCAGATACGGCTCCAGCACCAGCGCCTTGCCGAGCGCCTCCATCACGATCATGGTCTCGACCCCGCCGGCGCCGAAGCCGCCATCGGCTTCCGAAAACGGCAGGCCGAGCAGGCCCTGTTCGGCGAGCTTGCCCCAGAAGGCTTTGCTCCAGCCGCCCTTCTCCGCCATGAATTTTTTGCGCTGGTCGAAATCGTAAGCATCGGTCAACAGCCCGTCGACGCTTTCCCTGAGCAGCCGCTGCTCCTCGGTCAGATCAAAATCCATGTTGCTTCGTTCCTTTAAGTATCGCCGCTAGCCGTCTACTCACCTCGCCCCGTTCTTTGCGGGGAGAGGTCGGCGCGCTTGCGCCGGGTGAGGGGCGAGGCAGTGCATCCGATACGCAATCAGCATCTGTGGGCCGGAGAGCCCCTCACCCCACCCCTCTCCCCGCGAAGTGCGGGGCGAGGGAGAAACAATCAAAGCCCCAGCACCGCCTTGGTGATGATGTTGCGCTGGATCTCGTTGGAGCCGCCGTAGATCGAGACCTTGCGTTGGTTGAAGTAGCTCGGCGCGATCTGCGCGGTCCAGTCCATCGCTTCGTTGCTGCCGTCGTCGCCATGCTCGTCATAGGGCGCGGCGAACGGGCCGATCACTTCCATCAGGAGTTCGGTGGTGGCCTGCTGGATTTCCGAGCCCTTGATCTTCAACACCGAGGAGGCCGGATTGGGCTTGCCCTTGCCGTGCTTGCCTTCGTCGGCGACGACGCGGAGCTGCGTCAGCTCGAGCGCCTTCAGCTCGATCTCGACCGCCGTAAGCTTTTCGCGAAAACCCTGATCCTCCATCACCGGCTTGCCGCCGGATTCGACCGTGGAGGCCAGTTCCCTGATGCGGCGAATCCGTTCCTTGGAGACGCCGACGCGGGCGATGCCGGTGCGCTCGTTGCCGAGCAGGAACTTGGCGTAGTCCCAGCCCTTGTTCTCCTCGCCGATCAAATTCTCGACCGGCACCTCGACGTCGTCGAGGAACACCTCGTTGACCTCATAGCCGCCGTCGATGGTCTGGATCGGGCGCACCGTGACACCCTTCGACTGCATGCCGAACACGATGAAGGAGATGCCCATCTGCTTCTTGGCCGTGGTGTCGGTGCGGCACAGGCAGAAGATCATGTCGGCGTATTGCGCGAGCGTGGTCCAGGTCTTCTGGCCGTTGATGATGTATTTGTCGCCCTTGCGCTCGGCCCGGGTATTCACCGAGGCGAGATCCGACCCGGCGCCGGGTTCCGAGAATCCCTGGCACCACCAGTCGTCGACATTGGCGATGCGCGGCAGATACTGCTTCTTCTGCGCTTGGTTGCCGAAGGTGTAGATCACAGGCCCCACCATGCTGACGCCGAAGGCGAGCGGCGCCGGCGCCGGCGCCATCTGCAGTTCTTCATTGAAGATGTAGTCCTGCACCGAGGTCCAGCCGGTGCCGCCATATTGCTTTGGCCAATGCGAAACGCCCCAGCCCTTGCTGTTGAGGATGCGCCACCACGTGACCATCTCGTCCTTGGAGAGATGACGGCCTTCCTGCAATTTCTGTCGCGTCGCCGGCGGCACGTTGTCGCGGAAGAACGCGCGCACTTCGTCGCGGAACGCGATCTCTTCCCTGCTGAATGCGAGATCCATCGGATGCTCCTGTGAGCGAAATCAAATTAACCGCGCGTATCTCTCTTTCGTCGTCCCCGCCTGATGCGCAATTGCGCACAAGGCGCGGGGACCCATAACCCCTGACGTTCGCAGATGATAAAAGGTGGCGGACGCATTGCCTAAGACGAGAGTCCGCGCCGTATGGGTCCCCGCTTTCGCGGGGACGACCATCGTTTTGCTGTTACTGCAACACCTCGAACAGACCGGCGGCGCCCATGCCGCCGCCGACGCACATGGTGACGACCGCGTACTTCGCCTTGCGGCGGCGGCCTTCGATCAAGGCGTGGCCGGTCAGCCGCGCGCCCGACATGCCGTAGGGATGGCCCACTGAAATGGCGCCGCCATCGACGTTGAGCTTCTCGGGATCGATGCCGAGCCTGTCGCGGCAATACAAAACCTGCACCGCGAAGGCCTCGTTCAATTCCCAGAGATCGATGTCGTCGACCTTCAGGCCGTGACGCTTGAGCAGCCGCGGCACCGCGAACACCGGGCCGATGCCCATTTCATCGGGCTCGCAGCCGGCGGCGACAAAGCCGCGAAAGATGCCGAGCGGCTTCAAGCCGCGCCTGGACGCTTCCTTGTCGCTCATAATCACCGACGCCGACGCACCGTCCGAGAGCTGGCTGGCATTGCCGGCGGTGATGGTGAAGCCTTCGCCGCGCACCGGCTTGAGCCCGGCAAGGCCTTCGGCCGAGGTGTCGGGCCGTGGGCCTTCGTCTCTGGACAGCGTGATGTCCTTGAAGGAAATCTCGCCGGTGGCCTTGTCGGTAACGCCCATCCTGGTGGTGATCGGCGCCAGCTCATCATGAAACTTGCCGCCCTGCTGGGCCGCCGCGGTGCGGCGCTGGCTCTCCAGCGAATATTCGTCCTGGCGCTCGCGCGAAATGCCGTAGCGTTTTGCGACGACTTCGGCGGTGTCGATCATCGGCATGTAGACCTCGCCCTTGATCTCGAGCAGCGCCGGATCCTGGGTGTGGAACTTGTTGGCGTGGTCGTTCTGCACCAGGCTGATCGATTCACCGCCGCCGCCGACCGCGATCTCGACGCCATCGAAGATCACCGAGCGCGCCGCCAACGCAATCGCCTGCAGGCCGGAAGCGCATTGCCGGTCGATGGTGGTGCCGGCGACGGTGACCGGCAGGCCCGCGCGCAGCAGCGCCTTGCGCGCGATGTTGCCGCCGGTCGTGCCCTGCTGCAACGCCACGCCCATCACCACGTCTTCCACTTCCCCCGGATCGATCTTGACGCGCAAGATCGCCTCGCCGATCGCGTGTCCCAGCAGCGTCGCGCCTTCCGTCGCGTTGAGCGCGCCGCGATAGGCCTTGCCGATCGGGGTGCGGGCGGTGGAAACGATAACGGCGTCAGTCATCGACGACCTCCTGTTGCGAATTGCTGTTCGGGCTGGACGGATTTCTGTCGAGCTTGACGTGGAAGGCTACTCATCAGGCCGCTTTCGCCGTCTGCGCGAGTGACCCGAACGTCTTGCCTTCGGCGGCGAGATGCTTGAGCAGCGGCGCGGGTTCGAGCGAGGGATCGTTGGTTTCCCTGGCATAGAACGACAGCCGGTCGGCGATGTGCTTGAGGCCGACGCTGTCGGCGTAATACATCGGGCCACCGCGATAGATCGGCCAGCCATAGCCGTAGAGCCAGATCACGTCGATGTCGCTCGGCCGCGCCGCGATCCTCTCCTCCAGAATCCGCGCGCCCTCGTTGATCATCGGATAGATCATGCGTTCGAGGATTTCCTCGTCGCTGACGGCTCGGCGCTGGCGGCCGAGCCGCTGCAGCGTCTCGTCGATCAGCTTCTCGACCTCCGGATCGGGCAGCGGCGAACGCGAGCCGCCTTCATATTTGTAGTAGCCCTTGCCGGTCTTCTGGCCGAAGCGGCCGGCTTCGCACAGCGCGTCCGCGATCTCCGCCTTGATGCCGCGATCCCTGCGCGAGCGCCAGCCGATATCGAGGCCGGCGAGATCGCCCATCGCGAACGGGCCCATCGGCATGCCGAATTTGGTCACGACCGCGTCGACCTGCTGCGGCAGCGCGCCTTCGAACAACAGCTTCTCGGCCTGCTTGCCGCGCTGCGCCAGCATGCGGTTGCCGACAAAGCCGTCGCAGACGCCGACCACCGCCGGCACTTTTGCAATTTTGCGCGCCACCGCGACCGCGGTGACCAGTACGTCCGGCGCGGTCCTGGCGGCGCGGACGATCTCGCACAGCTTCATCACGTTGGCCGGCGAGAAGAAATGCATGCCGAGCACGTCCTGCGGCCGCTTGGTCACCTTAGCGATCTCGTCGATGTTGAGGTACGAGGTGTTGGACGCCAGCACCGCGCCTGGCTTGGCGAACTTGTCGAGCGCCGTGAAGACCTCCTTCTTGACCGCCATGGTCTCGAACACGGCTTCGATGACGAGGTCGGCATCCCCAACGTTTTCCAGGCCAACCACGCCATTGATCAGCCCCATGCGCCTGGCAGGCGCGTCCGCCGGAATGCCGCCGCGCGCGGCCGAGGCTTCGTAATTCTTCTGCATCACGCCCATGCCGCGCTTGAGCTGCTCCTCGCCGGTCTCGATCAGCGTGACCGGAATGCCGGCATTGGCGAACGACATCGCAATCCCGCCGCCCATGGTGCCGGCGCCGATGATGGCGACGCGCTCGACCTTGCGCGGCTTTGTCCCTTCGGGCACGCCGGAAATCCTGGCGGCCTCACGCTCGCTGAAGAACGCATAGCGCTGCGCCTTGGACTGGTCGCTCGCGACCAGCTTGAGAAAACCTTCGCGCTCTTTCTTCAAACCTTCGTCGAACGGCAGATCGATCGCGGCTCCAACCGCGTCCGCCGCGGCGAACGGCGCTTCCAGCCCCCGCGCGCGCTTGGTCATGGCGGCGACCGCGTTGGTGAAGATCGAACGGTCGGCCTTGGCCGCCGCGAGCTTGCTGTCGTCGTCGCGCAGCTTGCGCAGCGGGCGCGTCTCGGCCAGCACCTTGCGGGCAAAGGCTTCGCCGCCGGCCGCCGGAGCCTCGACGATTTCCTCGATCAGGCCATTCTTCAGCGCATCCTCCGCGCTGATCGGATCGCCGCCGACGATCATCCTGACCGCAAGCTCGGGCCCAACCGCGCGCGGCAGCCGCTGCGTTCCGCCGGCGCCCGGCAGCAGGCCGAGTTTCACCTCGGGCAGACCGAGTTTTGCGTCCCGGGTCGCAACGCGGAAGTGACAGGCCAGCGCCACTTCGAGACCGCCGCCAAGCGCCGTGCCGTGAATCGCGGCCACGATCGGCTTCGGGCTGTTTTCGATCTCAAGCAGCACCTCGCTGAGGCCCGGCGGTTTCGGCGGCTTGCCGAATTCGGTGATGTCGGCGCCGGCGATGAAGGTGCGGCCGGCGCAGGTCAGCACGATCGCCTTCACGCCGGAATCAGCGATGGCGTCCTTCATGCATTCCAGGATACCGCCCCGGACCGCAGCGCTCAGGGCGTTTACGGGCGGGCTGTCGACGGTGACGATGGCAACCGCATCATGACGTTCAAGCCTGACCACTTCGCTCACGGCACTCTCCCTGAACGACCTTCTTGGCAATCAAGAGATAGCGGTCTGCACCAACTTGCCAAACCTACCGTTTCGCGGCTGACCTATACTTTGACCAAGCTGGGCTACCTTACACCGGTTCCGCGGTTCGAGAAGTATCAGTTGGCGCCATCAGCCATGTCGCCGGGCTATGCCGCGCTGGCGACGGCAGTCGCTGGCAACGGATGCGCGATGGCATCGAGCGTTCCGGCGAGACCGTGGCACGTCATGGATTCGCGATCTCGGCCGGCGAATGGCACGGGGGTTTTCTTTTGCCGGAAACGGATGGATAACCGAGATCTCATGTGTCCTTATCCTGGCGCACGTGAAGCGATGACCGACCGGCGTCCCCTGCTGCGCGCCATCTTCGATGCCGCCGTGGCCGCAGCCCATCCCGATGTCGTGCTGTCAGCGCATCTGCCGTCGCCGCCAAAGGGACGGGTGATCTGCCTCGCCGCCGGCAAGGGCGCGGCCGCGATGGCGGCCGCCGCCGAGCGGCACTATCTCGACAAGCTTGGGCTGGAACCGCGGCGCCTGTGCGGCATCGCGACCACCCGTCACGGCCATGGCGTACCGACACGGCGAATCAGGGTGGTCGAAGCCGGCCATCCCGTCCCCGACGAAGCGGGCCTGAACGGCGCCGAGGACAGCCTGCGGCTCGCCGCAAGTGCCGCGGCCGGCGATCTCCTGCTGGTGTTGCTGTCGGGCGGCGGCTCGGCGAACTGGATCGCGCCGGTCGAAGGCGTGTCGTTCGCGCAGAAGCAGCAGGTGACGCGCGCGCTGTTGCGCTCGGGCGCGCCGATCGGCGAGATCAACACCGTGCGCAAGCATCTGTCGCGGATCAAGGGAGGCCGGCTGGCGCGCGCGGGCGAACGGGCCGAGATCGTGACGCTCGCGATATCGGACGTGCCGCGCGACGATCCGTCGGCGATCGCCTCGGGGCCGACCGTGCCGGACCCCACGACGTTGGCGGATGCCCGCGCCATCGTCGCGAAATACGATCTCGCGGTCGATGACGCTGTGCGGCGCGCGCTCGAGGACGACAAAAACGAAAGCTGCAAACCGGGCGATGCCGCTTTCGCGCACGCCCGGTTCGAGCTGATCGCGCGGCCGCGCCAATCGCTCGACGCCGCGATCAGGCTCGCCCAGAATGCAGGCTACGACACCATCGATCTCGGCGCCGATCTCGAAGGCGAGGCGCGCGACGTCGCGGCGGAGCATGCCAAGCGCGCGCTGCAGGCGCGCGAGCAAGGCAAGCGCGTCGCGATCCTGTCCGGCGGCGAATTGACCGTGACCGTGCGCGGCCAGGGACGCGGCGGCCCCAATCAGGAATATGCGCTGGCGCTGGTGAACCTGCTCAACGCAACATCCGACATTTCGGCGCTGGCGGCCGATACCGATGGCGCCGACGGCGGCGCCGGCAGCGCGACCGATCCGGCCGGCGCGATCATCGATCAAACCACCTTTGCCAGGATGAAATCGCTCGGCCTTGACCCTGCTACCTACCTCGCCAACAACGACGCCTCGGCTTTCTTCGCCGCGACCGGCGACCTGCTGCTGACCGGGCCGACCTTGACCAATGTCAATGATATCAGGGTCATTCTGGTCGATTCGAAGTAGCGTCAGCTTCTGCCCGGGCGTGCGCAGCGCCCACAATAATCGATGAGGTCGGGTTGATCGCGGCGCTTTGCGATGGCGCGATGGGCCATAGCTGCGTGCGTCGGATGGGCGGAGCGTCGTCGCTGGCGACGGTCGGACTCGCCGTTGATTGCGATCGAGAGCGAGGTCATCAAGACGGCAGCACAATCGGCTTCGCGCAATGTCTGGTTACCGCGGACGATACGGTGATCGCGCGCGGCAATGCGATGTGTCGGGCGGTACCGACGATCTAGCTAGGGCGTAGAACCCATAAACGTGGAGCGGTCGGCGAACATCCGCTTTGGTGCCGATGGCGGACTCAAGTCGGACATGGCCCCGCGTCCGAAAAGAGCCAAAAAGGCGACATCGCAAGACAATCTCCGCGCCTGCGATCATCCCACCGGAGCACCAGCCATACGTCGTGTGAAGCGGCAGATTCTTGAGAGCAGGTCTCTCGCTCTAAACACAAGAGCTATGACCCATTCCGGCGTTCCCAAATGACGAAGTGCATCGGCCTTGCCGTGATCTATTGCCTGCCACATGTTTTGATCGGTATAGTGTGCGTTCCCGTCACGGCACCAATCTAGTCTCTGGGTAATTTCTTCCTGCAACGCGTCAACACCGCACAGATGCCGGACAAAATCAAGTTCTCTCCGAATACAAATCCGTTCAATTCGAAGGCGGACCGCTTCGTCGTAGCGAATACCCCGCTTCTCAAGTCCTGCATGGGTCGCCTCATGTACGATAGCGGATGCGATCCATTCGACCGTTGTGCCTTCAGAAGTGACGACACGTTCGTCGAGCAGGCAGGCGTTCAAGGAATGGAGATAGCAGCCTGCTCCATGCGGAACCAGCGTGACCCAAATTCGAGATAGGCTATTCTTGACGCGTCGGTAGTGAAGTGGGGCACAACGATTAATCAGTTGAAGCGCGGCTTCAACGCGTTGCAGGGCTGGCTCCGAATCCGATTGAGCACTTCCAATCCAAAGGCCATCGGTCACGCGGCTTTTCGTAACCCACAGCGCAAATCTGTGTTCGATAGAGAGTTTTGTCGCCGAGGTGCCGCGAGACGCGGTGGCCATCATTGCTCCGGATTACGTAAGCACATGCCAAACCGATACGTGGAGTCCGCTTACGCGGGTTTAAGCACTTAATTCAAAATTTATCGATCGCTTGAGCTATGTCCGCATCGGGGCACATGCTGCTCGTCCTCTGTAACCGAGCCGAGGAGTATGGCTATGCAGGATCAAGTGAATGCGAGCCCCGCGCCCAAGCGAGTCCGTGGAACAAGGGTAAGCTCATGGGGGCAAAGCCGCCGCTGCGACCCAAACATGTCTGGTCGATCCGGACGAAACTCCAGATCGAAGGCCGCGCTCGCGACTTGGCCATGTTCAATTTGGCAATCGACAGCAAACTTCGCGGCTGTGATGTCGTCGCCATTCGGGTCGAGGATGTCGCCGCAGGCGGTTCCACGGCCGATCGCGCAACGGTCCGACAAAAGAAGACTGGGCGGCCCGTCAGATTTGAATTGAGCGAACAAACTCGCCAGGCGGTCGATGACTACCTAAAGGCTACCGGCAAACGGCCCGGCGAGTTCTTGTTCACCGGCCGTCGCGGTCCTGACCGAAATATGACAACGCGCCAATATGCCCGGCTCGTGTCGGAGTGGATCAGAAGCGTCGGGCTGGACCCAAGGCTGTTCGGGACGCATCACTGCGACGGACAAAAGCTACCCTGATCTACCGGCGGACTGGCAATCTCAGGGCCGTCCAGCTCCTGCTCGGACATACCAAGATCGAAAGCACGGTGAGATATCTCGGCATCGAAGTAGATGATGCCCTCGCAATAGCGGAACAAGTTGACGTCTGAAATACTCGGGCAGAGCGGACATGCTCTGCCCAACCCCCAACAGCCGGTTTGGGCCAGGAACAGACGTTACTCTGGGCCTATTCGATCACCCTCATCGACGCGGGCGAACAGCGTCGTCGCTGCGGTGCTGCGATTTTAGCATCCGAAGAGTGGCTGATTGTTCCCAGAAAGGCGCTCCAGGCTGGCTCAATCGGATTTGACATACATCAATACCGGGTAGAGGTCAGCGATCCATTGAGGACCGTCTACGTTCACTGTAGACAGGGTCTCCGCCATGAAGTTCGCAAGATCGAGCGGGTTTAATCGGATACCAAGCGCCACCGGCGGGATCGCGCGACTGGCATGTGCCTGGTTGGACGAAATGGGCAAGGACCCGATCGGCATTCTCTCCAAGGCGGGAGTGACGCGCGAGGAGGCCAGAGATCCAGCCATCAGGCTGGAAGCACGAACCCAGATCAAGCTCCTGGAACTGGCTGCCGAAGAAGTACAGGACGAATGGCTGGGTTTCCATTTGGCGCGCAGCTTCGATCTGCGCAAGATCGGCCTGGTCTACTATGTGATAGCGTCGTCGGACCAGCTTGCGGATGCGCTTCGAAACGCAGAGCGGTATAGCCAGATCAACAATGAAGGCATTCGTCTGCGTTTCAGCATGCAGGACAGGACAGCGACAATTGCGCTTGATTACACTAACGTCGACCGGGATGCCGAGCGGCATCATACAGAGTTCTGGCTTGTGACGTTGGTGCGCATTTGCCGACAGGTGACGAACGGTCGTTTGGCGCCGTCGCGGCTGAAGACAAAACATTTCCGAAATGGGACGCCAGCGGAATTCAGAGAATTCTTCGGGGTCGACATCGAATTTGGCGCGCGCGCTGACGAGATATGCTTTCCGCGACAAGTTGCGTTGCTTTCTGTTGTCGGACGAGACGAACACCTCAACGAACTGTTGCGGCGCTACGCGGAAGAGGCGCTGGCGCGCAAGCCCCGAGAGCGCCTCACGGTTCGTTCGAGGGCAGAGGATATTTTGCTGAAACTGCTGCCGCACGGCAAGGCCATGGTGCCGGAGGTAGCGAAGCGGCTCGGGATGAGCTCGCGAACCTTGTCGCGCAAGCTCGCCGAGGAGGGTACTTCCTTCGCAGAGATCTTGGACCGTTTACGGCCAGCCCTCGCCAAGCGCTATCTCCATGATGAGACATTGCCTGTTTCCGAAATCGCATGGCTACTTGGCTACAGCGAGGTCAGCTCCCTGACACATGCCTTCAAACGGTGGACTGGCATGACGCCCCGACGGTTTCGTTCTGGTCAGCACGCCTCAACCTAGGCTGAAGTCATTTTGAGCTGAAGTTATTTTGAACGGCGCGTCCCCTGCCGCCTGTTCGCCGTGCCCGCGATTTTGACAGTGAAAAACAATTAGTTGGCGCACCATAACAAGCGCAATTTCCAACTGTCTGTTAATTCCAGCTGCACTTTTAGCGTCGCCGAGCCTGACTTGCCGCGCAGCGTTTTCCGCGCCCTAATTTATTGCGCCGGCGGGGATGCACAGTGCCCAAAGCGCACTCACCATTTGAGGGTTTCATCATGTCCGAGAGGACGCACGCCGAACTCCTGATATCGAAGGTCTACGCCCAACTTTCGACCATGAAGGATGGTTCGCAAGCAACGGCTTCGCTCGCTTCGATCGGAATTTACGAGGTCCGTATGTTTCTAAGGCGGGGGGGCGATCTGAATGGCGTTCCGCAGTTTTGGCTAGAGCTATTCGATCATAACACAAGAAGGTCCGTCGACAGCTTCCTATGCCATCAAATCAAAGACGCTGCGCCTGTATTTGAAGAATTCATGTCGCACGCCGCACATTTGAGCAAATCACCTCCGGGCGGTTCGGAAGAGCAGTAGCCGAATTCAATTTAACGCCCAAGCGGCAGAAGAACATCGCCGATGTCCGCTTCGGTCATTCGCGTCGATTTTGGCATATCCGGGATATGTCCGCTTCTCTAATCGGCCATTTGAGGTCAAGCGCTTTCAGACTATCCACCACTGCAATGTCGATGTCGCTCGCGGGCTCGTGCTTCTCTTCGGAATCGGCACCAGGGCCCTTCCATCATGGGATTCGAGGACGAGGCGGAACAATCTTTTGGTCGGCCTTGCCGTCAGTTGAACGGCAGGACCAAGCGGACATGCGAACTCACCTCGTCCATCGTCCCGCGAGGGACATCCTTCCACTGCTCGGTGGAGCTCGGGCTTTCTCCTATCGGGTTTGATCCTGAACGGTTTTCATGCTGCTGCCGCGACTTGCTCCCGGGTCCACCGGAACTCGGTGCCGTCAACCCAGATACGATGCATGATCACGGCCAGCCGGCGAGCCAGCGCCACGATCGCCTTCTTCATCCCGCGGCGCCTGGCGATCTGCATGGCCCACGCCTTGAGCCAGGACCATTTTTTTGAATGCATCATGCTCTGAGCGGCTTCGTAGAGCATCGTCCGCATCATCTCATCGCCACAGCGCGATATTTTGCCGCTCCAATCGACCTCGCCCGATTGATATCTGGAGCACGTTAGCCCAAACACCGCCCCGACGGACTTCGATTTGCGGAACCGGGCTGGCACATCGACGGTGGCGCGATAGGTCAGCGCCACCACGGGGCCGACACCCGGGGTCGTCATCAGGCGCCGGCATACCTCATCCTCCCGGACGATAGCCAGCAAGCGGCGGTGCAGGATGACGATCTGTTCACGAAGCACCCGCCGGACGATGAGCAGCGGCTCCGCCAATACCGCCAAGTCGGGGATATTCTCGACAAGCTCCTGGATGCGGGCCTCGAACCTCACCTTGCCAACCATTCCGACCTTGAGGCCGAAGTTGCGCAAAGTACCTCGCAGATCGTTCTCGATGGCGATGGCCTTCGACTGCAGAAGCTTGCGATGGGTCAGCAGCATTCGCAGTTTCTGACTGCGGAGCGTCTTCACATGCACCGGACGGTACAGTCCCACCCGGATCATCTGAGCGATGCCGCGCGCGTCATTGCGGTCGGTCTTGTTGATCTGCGCCTTTAGCACCGCCTGCATGTGCCGCGTCTCGACACAGATCACCGGTAACTCGGCTTCCGCGAGAGCGCTGAACAGCCATTGCGACAGCGGTCCGGCTTCCAATCCGATCCGCTTGAAGCGGTAAGCCGGGTTCCCCAGAACCTTCAGAAGGGCTTCGGGCTCGCTCGCTACCTTCACTTCCTTCACGATCCTGCCCGTGTCATCCACAATGCAGATGCTGGTCTCCTTGACCGATACGTCCAATCCACCAAAATGGTCCATGCTGCGCTTCTCCTTCTGATGCTTGAGGCCGTCACCACGGACCTCGTTTCACCATCAGCCTGAAGCGCAGCACCTAAAATCTTCAGCTATCCACAAGCTGGGCCGGCCGATTACCCCATCTTACGGGGCAATCTCGGAAGTACCGGTCCTCCGGTTTTGCCGGTTGGAGGCATCGGCTTAGACGTGATTCAAGCGTCCAAACCGGGAGCCTCGAATCATGCGGTATGCACTCACGGACTTTGAATGGGTTGCCATCAAGTCGTTTCTGCCGAACAAGCCGCGTGGCATTCCCGTGTTGACGACCGGCGCGTCCTGAACGGCATCTTTTGGGTTGTGCGCTCCGGCGCTCCCTAGCGCGACCTGCCGGCGTCCTATGGTCCCCGTACCACTTGCTATAATCGCTTTGTCCGTTGGCGGCGGGCTGGCGTCTGCGACCGGATCATGGATGCACTGGCCGCAGGTCATGACGCGGCTGTGCAGATGATCGATACCTCGGTCGTGCGGGTGCACCAGCAAGGTGCCTGCATCGCAGATAACAATCACCAAGATGCTAACTATCTCGCGTTCGTCAAACTCGCCTCAATCCGAATTTGGCTGCGTGCTAATGAGTCCACGCCCTTTCTATTCAAAATGCCAGGCGTCGGTTTCGGTCACGAGATCGATGAAGGCGCGGACCTTCGCGGACAATAGCCGCGAGGTCGGGTAAACGATGTGGATCGGCAGGGGCGGCTGCTCGAATTTCGCCAGCACGATTTTCATCCGTCCGCGTTTGAGCGCCTCGGCGGCCTGATAGGCCATCACGCGGGTCAGTCCACCGCCCTGCTCCGCATATTGAATCGCGGCGTCCGAACTGTTGGTAGCGAAGCGCGGTGTCGGGCACGACGCGAATTTCGCGGCCGTCCTCGACAAAGCGCCAGTCCGGCGCAGCGCCGAACTGGATGGTGTCATGCGACGCAATCGCCTTTGGCGTCTTCGGCTCGCCGCGTCGCTTCAGATAGGCATTGGAGGCGACCACGATCCGCCGCATCTCGCCGACATGGCGCGCTACCAGCGTCGAATCCGGCAAATGCCCGATCCGTACCGCGAGATCGACGCCGTCTTCCACCAGATTGATCATGCGATCCGACAGCCGCAACTCGGCCGCTACTTCCCCGATAGCGCGCCAGGTATTTCGACATCACCGGACTGACATGGAGGCGGCCGAATCCGATCGGCGCCGATACCACCAGTCGCCCGCTCGGCCGGGTGCGCTCGCCCTCGGTGGAGCGTTCGGCCTCCTCGACATCGGCAAGGATACGCCGGACCCGTTCCAGATAGCGCGTGCCGACATCGGTCAAGGTCACGGAGCGCGTGGTCCGCTGCAACAGCCGCGCGCCGAGACGCTCCTCCAGTGCCGCGATCGACCGGGTCACCCCCGAGGGCGACAGGCCGAGCTTGCGGGCCGCGGGCGCAAAACCCTGCAGATCCGCAACCGCGACAAAGGCCTGCATGGCATCGAGACGGTCCATCGAGATTATTTCATATTCCGCAACAATGAAGATGTCAATCCGCACAATTGTTTAAATTCCGAAACGGCCCATTTTTGAACGAGCGCAAAAGGGTGATCGCCCGCGAGCATCGGAGGATGTTTCCATGTCAGACACTCATACCTATTCCAGCGATGTCGCATTCACCCCGACCGTGAAAGCGATCCAGACCCGCAAGGGATCCCGCGAAGCCTACGCCCATGTCGAGCAAAACGGCGGGTGGCGCACCGAAGTCGACGAAAATCTCGCGGCGTTCCTGGCACGGACCAACAGCTTCTTTCTCGCCACCGCCAGCGCCGACGGGCAGCCCTATATCCAGCATCGCGGCGGCCCGAAGGGCTTTGTCAAAGTGCTCGACAAGACGACACTGGCGTTCGCCGATTACAGCGGCAACCGGCAGTTCATCACCCAAGGCAATCTTTCTGAAAATCCCAAGGCGCATATCTTCGTGATGGATTACGCGCATCGCCGCCGGGTCAAGATCTGGGGCGAGGCGCGCGTGGTCGACGACGACCCGGCGCTGACGCGATCCCTGATGCCGCAGGGCTACAAGGCGCGGCCCGAGCAGGTGATCCTGTTCAAGATCGACGGCCTGGGATACCAACTGCCCGCAGCACATCCCGCAGAAATTCGACGCCGCCGACGTGGCACAGGCGCTGGCGGTGCGCGACGGACGGATCGCCGAACTGGAGGCAGAACTGGCGGCGTTGAAGGGCGAGCCGGTCTCCGCGCGCTAGACCGGCAATGCCGGATTAGTTTACCGCGCTACATGCGCGGATACCGCAAGCCAGCTCCCGTTCTGCTTCGCCCAGCAATCGGTGTAGCGGCCGTAGGCCTGTTGGCCGTCGGCGGTGGTGTAGCTGGTGCGGCCATGGATGATCGCAAAATCGCCGAGGATGCGAATCTTGACATCGTCGGCGATCAGATTCCTGATCGTCACCGGCACAGCCGTCTGCTTGAGGAACGCCGCGCGATCAACCAGCGATTTGTCCGGGTTGGTGCAATAGAAATCCTGCGCCAGGATCTGGTCGAACCGCTTGACGTCGCCATTCTGTACCGAGGCGACGTAATCGCGGTTCAGTGCGGCGAGTTCGTCGAGGTCCTTGCTCATCATTCGTCCTCCTGTCCTCGCTCGAAATGTGCACGCAGGATGAACTGCTCGCTCCGGTCTATCGGAGCCGGCGCTTTGGCGTTCAGTCGCATTCAGGCCGCCTGCGGCTGCGCGGTCCAGGCGAAATCCGGATAATATTGCAGCATCATCCGGTCGACATAGTCGGTGAGATTGTCGAATTCGTTCCGCCTTCTCGCGCAGTTTCGAATCGAAGAACGGCGTCAGGATTCCGGCCAGCACCCCGAACGCGGTGGCGTCCATGCCGCAGGGCTGCTCTCCCATCAGATACGGACGATCGCCAAGCTGCACCGACAGCGCCAGCAGCGAACGGACCGCGAGATCGATATCGTCATCCGGCGCATGACGGCCGAGGCCGCTTAAAAGATAGTTTTCCGCGACGCGGAATTGCGCGTCCTCGCGCAGCTTGTCGCGCAAATGCTCGGGCGCGCCGTCGAAGAAATGCGTCGGCCCCTTGGCGAAATTGTCGGGATCGACCCATCGCGCGCCGACCAGCGCCCAATAGACATGATGCTCGATCATCCGCTCGAACGCCCAGGCCTGCGCGCGTTCGCGCAGGTCAAGGCCGGCATCGAAATCGAAGCCATATTTGCGCTCGATATGGGCGCGGATGAAGGTTGAATCGGCGATGCGTTCGCCGTCATCGTCGATATAGGGCAATTGTCCCTTGGGTGAAGCCGGCGGCATCGCCCGATCCTTGCGGTAGGAAAGCCCCGCCAGTCTTCAGCTGGACTTCGGTCTTGGTCACGAACGGGCTGATTTCGGGCAGGCCGAAGCCGGCGCCAAAGCCATGCAGCGTAATCATGCGGGTCTCCGGTCTCTTGAACAATGGCGCTTCAACGATTGAACCTAGCGGCCCCCTGCTGCCACCATGCTGTCAGCATGGCGCTGGTGGCCGGCAAAACAGGCGCCCTGCCAGGCGCGACGCAGCACGCCCCGCGCCCACCGCGCCAATTGCCGCTGCGCGAAAGAACCGGCCGCATTGAGTGCGTGCAGCGCCAGTACAAGCATCGCCGCGCGCAAATCGCCGTCCGCGCCACAGTTGAACGAGTTCAGCCGCGCCAGTAAAAAGGCCTGGACACGACAGAACGGCGCAAAGCCCTGCCCGAGGCCTCGGCGGGCGGCCGGAATGTGAAGAACGGTCATGGACAAATTCTCCTTGGTTGAAATGTTGTCCCCGGTATAGCCGCCACCTGCTGCCAACATGCTGTCAGCATCCCGCAAGACATCGGAACACTTGGCACCCTGAAAAAAGAGACCTCCCATGAGACGCGCCGACCGGCTGTTTCAGATCATCCAGGTGCTCCGCCGCACCGGCCAACCGCTGACGGCGGATGCGATCGCTGCCGAGCTGGAGACCTCGAAGCGCACCATCTATCGCGATATCGCGACCCTGATCGGCCAGCGGGTGCCGATCCGCGGCGAAGCGGGGATGGGCTACATCCTGGAAAAGGGATTCGACCTGCCGCCATTGATGCTGACGCCCGACGAAATCGAGGCGGCTGTGCTGGGCGCGCAATGGGTGGCGACCCATGCCGACCCGATATTGTCGCGCGCCGCCCAGGATCTGATCGCGAAAATCGCCGACACCGTTCCGGAACGCCTGCGGCCGTTCGTGCTGGAGCCCGCCAGCCGCGCCCGGCCAAGCTGGCAACGCGAGCCCGACCGGATCGACATGGCGCGGACGCGCGCGCAAATTCACGAAGGCAAGAAGATCATGCTGCGCTATCGCGACGAGCACGGCCGCGACAGCGAGCGCACAATCTGGCCGATCGCGATCGGCTATCACGAAGCGGTACGAATTCTCGCCGCATGGTGCGAGCTACGGAAGGATTTTCGCAGTTTTCGTACCGACCGGGTGATCGCCGCCGACTATCTCGACGACCCCTATCCGGAACGGCGGGCCGCCTTGCGGGCGAAATGGCGCCGCAGCCTGGTCTGGGAACATCCGGCGGATACGTGAATCTGCGACGCCTGTGACGCTCCAGGTCTATGCTACAGCAGCGGCATGAAGAAAATCGATCCCGCCACCGACGGAGCCGCCACTGAAGTAGGTCCTTGCCAAACCTGCGGGGCCTGCTGCGCCTATTCGTCGAACTGGCCGCGCTTCACCACCGAGGACGATTCCGACGCTCGCCCTGATTCCGGCAAACCTGGTCAATGAACGGCTGTCCGGCATGCGCTGCGACGGTGAACGCTGTTCGGCGCTGATCGGCAAGATCGGTGTGGCGACGTCGTGCGGCATCTATGCAGCGCGGCCCGAAGTGTGCCGGACCTGCATGCCCGGCGACGTCGAATGCAGCATGGCGCGGAAGCGGCACGGACTGCCGCCGTTGGGCTAAGCTTCAGGCCGGCACGGCCTCGGCAACATCTTCGTCCAGTTCGTCCTCGATCGGCGAGACCGTGCTGAGCGGCTTGGTCGATAGCGTGATGGGCTTGCGGTGACCGTAAGCTGACGGCGAAGAGTCGGCCGGCCGGTTCACGGGACAAAGCGTAAAGCGCGGAGCCGACCCGCCCGCCTAACTGAATCAGGTCGCGTTCGCTGCAACTTGCCGCGACCGCAAGCGCCAGCGAATGCAGATGGCTGCGGCGATAGCAGAACAGCGCCAGCATGGCGCGGACGTCGGCGGAGACGCTCTCCACCAGCTTCGTCAGGCCGTGTTCATTGGCGCGATACATCTCGCCCAGCAACTCGTCCCGGACCGGGCAGAAGTCGTTCTCAAAGGCTTCGCGGCTCGAAAACATTGCGGTTCTCCCTCCGGCGAGGATGCAGTGCAATTCTCTAACGAAAGGTTAACCACGGCAGCCGGTAGTCTACGGGGGACTTGAATTGGTATCGCGAATCAGAACGGCAGAACGGCTGGCGTGACATTTTGTTCTGAGGCGCGTTTTCGTCACGTGAACCGGATCCGCGTCGCTTGGGTGGAATCAGCCGCCGTTGGCCGCGATAAAGATCGACAGGCCGAATCCGGTCAGGTGATGCAATGCCTGATCGACCCCGATCAACGTCCAGAACCAGGGATGCTCCAGGTTCACGTCGAAGGTGGAGGCGCAAAGTCCCTTGGCGCGATCCACCGTGATGTGAATCGCGAAATCGACAAACGCGAGAAACCAGAATCGCGGCGCGAGAATCAGGATCAATACCAACGCAACCGCCAGATGCACCAGGCAATGCGCCAGCAGCGGCAATGCCCACCCGGTCTTCTGATCCTTGCCGAGCGCCATCCAGGAAGTTTGCAGGACGAAATCGGCGATGACGTGCTTGAAGGTAAGAACGAGCATCCATCCGACAAGCGCGCCTACCGGAATCGAGGATGACAGGGAAGGAAACAACAAAGCTGACGCCCTTTGCTGGGACTAACTAAAACCGCACACCGGAATGAATGAAAGACTTAAGGCGTCAGCAAAACATCTTCTCCAATCCGGATCACACAACCGGAATGCCCATTTATGACATCTCCCGGGCCGAAATGCACCTGTGGGAAGCCCGAAAAAACCGGGTGTACCCGAACGGCGATAGCTATGTGACGTCGATGTGCGTCTTGACAGGAATAATGTTTGCCGCCAAGGCGCGGTCTGCGATACCCGCATAGCGGGGCATTGCCGCGGCGTAGAATTATTGTTCGTTTGTAGATATTTACGATCTCGTGGCAACGCTCGCCACGATCATCTCAAGCGCTGTTTCAGCCACGACAACCATGCGATGATCGTCAAGACCGCGCGGGAAGCGCATAGCCGGCAACAGCACCGCTACACAGAGACGTCGGACGTGGCGCGCGCCCTGATCTCCGCGATCTTGCGCTTGAGCGCGACCTGGCGTCGATCGGGCATAATGGCGGCGCGCGCCTCGGCAATGGCGGCGGCGAGATCGGTCAAGGGTAGCACGCCGTCAAAGGTCGGCTTGACCAGCCCGTCGATGATTGCGTGCCAGTCGGCAAGGCCGTGCCGGTAGACGCTACCATAGCCCTGGATCATGTCCGCCGTCCGGACGATCGCCGGCGCCGCGTGCGGCTGCTTGGTCAGCCCCCGGTCGATCATGTGCAGCCAACGTTCGACCCAGATCCGCTCCGTGGCATAGCGCACCGAGAACAACCGCCATCGCCGCAACGCCGCCTCGATCTTCAGGCGGCGAACCTGCCAGCGGCCTGCCGCGCTGAACCGGATCGAAATCGGCGCGTGGGTCCAGCCCACCCATTCCAGCACATCGAGCACGGGTCTGGCGGCCACTGCCGGAAGCGCACCGATCAACTCGTCGATCCGGAATTTCTTGCGGTCGCCGCCGGCTTGGGCGGACGCCGGGGCAGACGCCGTCTCGCTTTCAACCAGTTTCAGCTGCGCGATCCGGATCGGATCCTCATAGCTCATGCGCATGACCATCAGACGGGCGATGTCCTGAAGCATCGCGGCGTCGACGCCGGGCCGGCCAACAAAGCGCTTGAGCCGATCGACATAAAGCTGCGCGTAGCTCGGGCCCTGATAGTCAATCAGGCGCTCGATGGCTCCGCTGACCTCGACCACCAGGACGGCAGGCAGATTGATCGGCGGCGAGGGCGGCGGCTCGTCATCGTCGCCGATGATATCGGCGAGCAGATAGCGAAGCGAAGAAAGAACACTGGCCACTCCTGATGTCCCCGCTCCGTCAGGCGGACTTCGGCGCGGCAGCGGCCGGAGCGCTCTGCTGCATCAGGCGCTGCTCCAGCGTACCGAGATTCTGGAATAGCCGCGCGCTGGCGAGCCGGAGGAAGTAGAAGCCGAACTCTGGATTCTGTACGTATAGCTCCTCAACCTTGCGGTAGCTGACGCTGAGGATCGTGCCGACCGCGATGCATTCCAGTGACTGGGTTCGCAAATTGGATGGCGACAGCATGCCGAGTTCGCCGACGATGGCGCCGACCGGCAACTCGATGCCGGATTCGACCAGCCTGAAGCGGCCGCTGACGATGTAGAACATGTCTTCGGCCTTCTCGTCCTTGTAGAACAGGATCTCGCCCGCGGCGCATTTGCGCTCGGTCATGAAAGGCTTCAGCCAATCCATCGACAGATCGCTGTTGACGGATCGCTTCACGTCGCGAACCAGCTGCAGCATCTGGTGCAGCCGATATGAATTCATCAACAACAGCCCGCAATGCAACAGGCCGGTGGGGTAGTTATGGGAGGGGATCGAAGAAATGATCAGTACGATGTTGGTGAGAATGCCGAAGACGCGCAACGGGATCATGGTCCGCATCGTGGTGGTCGCAACCACGAAGACCGAAGCGAACAGGGTGCCGGCGGTACCGGCATGCTCTGCTAAATGGGAGGTATCCATCGGGGTCAACCAATTTTGAGGCAATAGGGCCGGTCGTCATCCAGCGCGCCAACTATCATAATGTTCATGCCGGTTTTGGATATACGGAGAAAAAGCGACGTTTTGTCATGAATTCCCGGCAATGCCAGCCAAAATGACGCCTGGGCGCCCTGTTCAGGATCGTTATATCGCAACCCTTATTCCCAGCCCTTAGTCCAAAGCCCTATCCACGGGCCTGTTCCGGCCACGCGCTAACTCTGTTTGCCAGCGATCGTTGACGGACTTTTCCCGCTTGGGCACTTTGTCGGACTGGTCGCGCCGGGGCGGCCCGAACGCATTTTCCTTTTACCGAGACGCTGCCTGCCGATGTCCAAGCCGCTCGAAACCACTGCCCTGGCGCAATTTGTGACCGCAACAGCCGGCCGCAACATGACCAAGGCCGCCTACGTGGCGGTGGTTACCGGCGTCGTCCTGATGATCCTGCTCAGCATCGACTCTGCCTACAATGCTCTGCATTTCTGGATCAACGCGCTGCTGTTCGCCTGCCTGGTTTTCTTCATCTTCGAGTGGGTGGTGCGGCTGCGCCAGGCCATCCTGGGGCAGCGGGTGGTGCCCTATTTGCTGTCGGTCCGGGGGATCGTCGACGCCGCCGGCGCAATCGCCGTGCCGCTGGCGCTGGCGCTCGGCACCAACCCCAAGACCGCATGGCTGCTTGGTGTGCTCTGGCTCTTGAAGGTGATCCCGGGCATTCGCGGGCTGCGACAATTGCGCCGGGTGCTGGTGCAGGAATCCGGGCCGCTGCTGAGCGTGCTGGTGATCTTCCTGATGGTGCTGTTTCTTGCGTCCGTCGCCGTCTATTTCCTCGAGCGCGACGTGCAGCCGGCGACGTTCGGCAACATCCCCGCCGCGCTGTGGTGGGCGGTCGCGACCCTGACCACGACGGGCTATGGCGACGTAGTGCCGATCACGCCGCTTGGCCGCGTCGTCGCGGCGTTCGTGATGATCTGCGGCCTCGGCGTGTTCGGCCTGTGGACCGGTATCCTCGCCACCGGCTTCGCCGCGGAAACCCGCCGCGACAATTTCCTCAAGACCTGGGAATCCGTCAGCAAGGTGCCGTTCTTCGCGGCGCTCGGTCCGGCCGCGATCGCCGACGTCACCCATATGCTGCGCACCATGGACCTGCCGGCGCGCACCATGATCATCCGCAAGGGCCAGGTCGGCGACTGCATGTATTTCATCGCCACCGGCGAGGTCGAGGTCGATCTGCCCGGCAAGAAGGTCAGGCTCGGCGAAGGCGCCTTCTTCGGCGAGATGGCGCTGCTCGGCAACAATCTGCGTTCCGCCAATATCGCGACCACGCGGGTATCGAAGCTACTGGTGCTCGACCTCGTCGACTTCCGCGTGCTGATGGCGCGGCATCCGGATCTCTCCGAAACCATCGATGCCGAGGCCAGACGGCGCGAACTCGAAAACAAATAATAGAGGCGGCAATGACCGACGCCGCGGAGACCGCAAGGCATCAGCGTATTCGCGAAAAGCTGCCGCCCAAATTCCGAGAGAGACCTATTCCTCCACGAACGTCGCCGTATCCGCCACGCTGGCGCGCGAGGTGCGGTAGCTGTTGATCTTGTGGGCGTTGTCGGCAAAGCCGAACGAAATGCCGCAGACCACGCGACGATCCTCGGCAAGATTGAAGTGGCGGCGGATCAGGCCGGACTGGCGCGCCAGCGCCGCCTGCGCAATGGTGCCGAGCCCGAGCGCCTGCGCGGCCAGCATGAAATTGCTGACATAGGCGCCGCAATCGATCGCGCCATAGACGCCGAGCGCCTCGTTGGTATGAATGATCGCGACATGCGGCGCGCCGAAGAAATTGTAGTTCTCCAGCGCCTGTTTCGCATAAGCCGCCTTGTCGCCGCGCGGAATGCCGAGCGTGTTGTAGAGCTGAAAACCGCTTTCGCGGCGGCGCTCGAGATAAACGCCGAGATATTCCCGTGGAAACGGGAAATCGCCATCCTCCGGTGCGCCGGAACTGGCCTCGGCATAGATCGCCTGGCGAAAGCGCTCCTTCGCGTCTCCGCTCGCGATCACGACCTGCCAGGGCTGGCTATTGCACCATGACGCCGTGCGTTGGGCTGCTTTCAGCACGCGTTCGATGGTCTGGCGTGGCACTTCCGTGGGCAGGAACGCGCGCACGGAGTAGCGTTCACCGAGCAATTCCTCGAGCACGCCGATGCGCTCGGGAATGCTATACCGGGCGCCGGCTGATTTGGCTGCGGTTTCCGCCATCGTTATCACCCCTTGATCGGAATCCTGTTGAACGACACATCCGTGTCGACTCGAATGTCGCCGGCGAGACTGAGCACGCGCTCGGATGATGCGCGGATCGCTCGCGGAAAAAGCAGATGCTACCTCGGCGCCATGCGGATCGCGCCATCGAGACGGATGGTTTCGCCGTTGAGCATCGGGTTCTCGACGATGTGCACGGCAAGGGCGCCGTATTCCGAGGGGTCGCCAAGCCGCGCCGGATGCGGCACCTGCGCACCGAGACTCTTGCGGGCTTCCTCGTTCAATCCCATCAGCAGCGGCGTCAGGAACAGGCCCGGCGCGATGGTGTTGACGCGGATCTTGAGGCTGGCGAAATCGCGCGCCGCCGGCAGCGTCATGCCGACCACACCACCCTTCGAGGCCGAATAGGCGATCTGTCCGATCTGGCCTTCATAGGCTGCAACGCTCGCGGTGTTGATGGCAACGCCGCGCTCTTCGCCGATCGGCGCTGCGGGCGCCAGCCGCTCGGCGAACAGGCGCAGCACATTGAAGGTGCCGATCAGATTGACATTGATAATGCGAACGAACTTATCCAGCGAATGGATGCCGTCCCTGCCGATGATGCGCTGCGATCCGCCGATGCCCGCGCAGTTCATCAGCACCCGCGCGACGCCGTGCGCGCCTTCCGCTTTTGCCAGCGCCGCCTTGACCTGTCCCTCGTCGGTAACGTCGCCGTGCAGGGCAATGCCCTTCACTTGCGCTGCGACCTTTTCGGCGTTTTCCTCGCTCTGATCGAGCACGCCGACTTTCGCGCCCTTGGCCGCCATGGCGCGCGCGGTGGCGGCGCCGAGACCAGATCCTCCGCCGGTGATGATGACGGCAACGTCTTTCAATTGCATGATGTCTGCCTTTCCCCTGGTCGTTCCCTTCAAGGTTTCGTTCTTGATTGATTGCGAATGGTGAGTAGCGAATGGCGAATTGGGAAAAGTTATTCTGCTCCTTATTCGCTATTCGCTACTTCCAATTCGCTACTGTTATTCGCTACTCGCCAACATATGTAGTGCCGATTCCGTGATGCCGGCTTGTCCCGGGCATCCACGTCTTTACAGCGTGGGTGCAAGAACACCTGGAAGAACACCTGGCCAGCATAAACCCGGCGGTGACGAGGAGCGCCGCACTATGAGTACAGCCACCGATCTTCCCGATATCCCTCTTCCTTCCGCGATCCGATCGCGCTTTGTCGATGAGATCAACGGCTTGCGCATGCATGTGCTGGAAGCCGGTTTCGAAACGAAAGGCCGTCCTTGCGTGCTGCTGCTGCACGGCTTTCCCGAACTTGCCTATCTGGCGCAACGTGATGCCGGCGCTGGCGGAAGCCGGCTATCACGTGATCGTGCCGGACCAGCGCGGCTATGGGCGCACCACCGGCTGGAAATCCGATTACGATGGCGGTCTTCATCCATTCCGGCTGCTCAAGCTGGTGCGCGTTGGTGCGGTCGGACGTATTCCGATCGGTCGCGCTGATGAGTGCGCCGTTCGTCGCGCCTCTGACGCTGCCGCTCAACACGGCGGATGCGCCACGGTTCCCTCCGAACCCGGTTAGCCGTCTATCGCGCATCACAGCGATCAATCGGGATCGCAGCGCCCGGTTTGACCCGCGGGAAATAGATATTATATTTTAGAATCATTCTAAATTGAAGGTTTGCCGTGAAGAACTTTGCCGAACTGACCGAGCGCGAGGTGCTGGCGGTCGCGATCTCCTCTGAAGAGGAAGACAGCCGCATCTACATGGCGTTCGCCGAAGACCTTGCCGGGCGCTACCCGGATTCAGCGAAGATATTCGAGGAGATGGCCGCAGAGGAACGCGGCCATCGTCACCGGTTGCTGGAATTATATGAGCAGCGTTTCGGCCCTCATTTGCCGCCGATCCGCCGCGACAACGTGCGGGGCTTCCTGCGCCGCCGCCCGATCTGGCTGACCAAGAATCTGTCGCTCGATACCATCCGCAAGGAAGTCGAGACCATGGAGTTCGAAGCCGAGCGCTTTTACGTCAAGGCGGCCGAACAGGCCGAAGATGTCGGTGTCCGCCGGCTGCTCGGCGATCTCGCCGAAGCAGAGCAAGGTCATGAAAAGCGCGCGGCGCAACTGACCGACCGAATTCTCAGCCCGAGTGTCCGCGCCGATGAAGACAAGACCCGCCGCCGCATGTTCGTGCTGCAATATATCCAGCCCGGCCTCGCCGGATTGATGGATGGCTCGGTATCGACGCTGGCGCCGCTGTTTGCAGCCGCATTCGCGACGCATCAGAACTGGCAAACCTTTCTGGTGGGATTGGCCGCCTCGATCGGCGCCGGCATCAGCATGGGCTTTGCCGAAGCGTTATCTGACGACGGATCGCTCACCGGGCGTGGTTCGCCCTGGCTGCGCGGCGCGGCCAGTGGCACCATGACGGCGCTTGGCGGCCTCGGCCACTCGATGCCCTATCTGGTGCCGGATTCATGGCCGAACGCATTCTGGATCGCGACGGCGATTTCCGGCGTCGTCGTATTCTTCGAATTGTGGGCGATCGCCTTTGTCCGCGCGCGATACATGGACACGCCGTTCCTGCGGGCAGTGTTCCAGATCGTGCTTGGCGGCGCCATCGTGCTTGCCGTCGGTGTCTTGATTGGCGCATCCTGAGCGAGCCGGCGCGGCGATACCGTTTCTGAAGCTGGATACTTAGAGCATTTCTAGGTGCTGAAACGCCAAGCCGTGCTGAAACGATATCGCTTCTGGCATAAGAAAAACGCTACTTCCAGCCCAAGAGACATCATGACAGATCGGTTACAATACGGGACCACCACCAAGGTGTTCCACTGGCTCATCGTTGCACTGCTGCTCGTGCAATATCCATTGGGCTGGCTGATGCCCGACATTCATCGCAACATGAAGCCCGGCGATGCGATGACCTGGCATATTTCGATCGGCATCGTGATGCTGATGCTCATCGTGCTGCGGTTTGCGTGGCGCCTGACGCATCCGGTTGCGCCGGAAAGCTCGCTGGCGCCGTGGCAGCGGGTGAGTTCGGAAGGATTGCACTGGCTGCTTTATCTGCTGGTGCTGGTGACGACGATTTCGGGCTGGCTGTTCGCGTCGCTTCGCGGCTGGTCGATCTCGTTCTTCTTCCTTACGCCGTTGCCGATGCTGGCCTCGGAAAATCGCACGGCGCTACACACCATCGACCATTGGCACCAGAAATTCGAATGGACGTTGCTGATATTGATCGGTTTGCACGTAATCGCGGCATTGACTCACCTTCTGGTCTACCGCAACCGCGTCATGCAGCGGATGCTGCCGGGATAGAAGCCATTTCCCCATTTGGCTGCCATTCCGTGATACGAGCCACCCGGAAGGCCGCGTTGCCGCCGGCGCCGGAACCGAGCATCATTGCCGGACAGGAACCGCGAGGGAGAAAATGCCTTGGCAAAATCGCAATGGAGTTTTGAAAGCGCGACTGAACTGTCGGCGGCGCTGGCGGCAAGGAAGGTCTCGGCCGTCGAACTCGCGCAGGACGTGATCGCGCGCATCGAACGCCATGATGGCAGGATCAACGCGGTCTGCGTCCGCGATTTTGCCCGCGGGCTCGATGCCGCCCGCGCCGCCGATGCGGCACGCGAGCGCGGCGAAAGCAAACCGCTGCTCGGCATCCCCATGACGGTGAAGGAATCCTACAATGTCGGAGGATTGCCGACGACATGGGGCTTTCCAGCGCAAAAGGATTTCGTGCCACCCGATGACGCGCTGCCGATTTCGCGCGTCAAGGACGCCGGCGGCGTCATCCTCGCCAAGACCAACGTGCCGCTCGGGCTCGCCGACTGGCAGAGCTACAACGCCATCTACGGCACCACCAACAATCCCTTCGACCTCGACCGCACGCCCGGCGGTTCTTCCGGCGGATCGGCGGCGGCGCTGGCCGCTGGCTACGGTCCGCTCTCGCTGGGTTCGGACATCGGTGGCTCGTTGCGGATGCCGGCGGTTCACTGCGGCGTCTACGCGCACAAGCCGACCTTTGCGCTGGCGCCTTCGCGCGGCCACACGCCGCCACCGTTACCGCCGCTGCCGTTCGACCGCGATCTCGCGGTGATCGGACCGATGGCGCGTTCGGCCGCCGACCTTTCGTTGCTGCTCGACGTGATCGCTGGGCCGGACCCCCTGGAAGCCGGCAAGGGCTATCGGCTGGCGCTGCCGCCCTCGCGGCACAATGCGCTGAAGGATTTCCGTGTGCTGCTGATCGATACCGATCCGCTCATGCCAACCAACGAGGGCGTGCGAACGGCGATCGAAAAGCTCGCCGACAATCTCCGCAAGGCCGGCGTCACGGTCACGCGTCAAAGCCCGCTACTGCCTGACTTCGCAGCCTCCACGCGGCTTTATATGCGGTTATTGTTGTCATTCCTGGCCGGCTCGTTCCAGCCGGAGGTCTATGCAGGCGCCCAGGCCGCTGCAGGCGCGCTTTCGCCAGACGATACGAGCCTGCGCGCCGAGCGGTTGCGCGGCATCACGCTCAGCCACCGCGACTGGTTGATGGCCGACGGCGGGCGCGCGCGGCTGCGCGCGCAATGGCGCGAACTGTTCAAGAGCTTTGATGCGGTGATCTGCCCAATCACGCCGGCGCCAGCCTATCCGCACGATCATTCGCCGGACCACGAAACCCGTCGCATCAATATCGACGGCAAGGACTACGACTATCCCGACCAGTTGGTATGGCCCGGCATTGCCACCCTGCCCGGCCTGCCATCCACGGCTATACCGCTCGGACTGTCGCCGGAAGGTTTGCCGGTCGGGGTTCAGATCGTCGGCGCGTGGCTGGAAGACCGCACGCCGCTCAAGTTGGCGGAATTGATCGAGCGCGAGTTCGGTGGTTTCGTGCCGCCGCCGATGTTTGATGATTGATCGCCATCGATCATCTAGCGATAACGCGAGGGACGCGCCCATGGAGATGCCGAAATACAAGACCGCCCTTATCGTCGGCGCCGGCGAAGGCCTGAGCGCATCGCTGGCGCGGCTGTTTGCCCGCGAGGGCATTCGCGTCGCGCTCGCCGCGCGCCAGACCGCAAAGCTCGGCGCGCTGTGCAGCGAGACCGGCGCTCACGCCTTTGCCTGCAATGCCACTGACCCCGATGAGGTCGAGCGGCTGTTCGGCCTGGTCGAGCGCGAGATCAGCAGCCCCGACGTGGTGGTTTATAACGCTTCCGCTCGCGCGCGCGGCCCGTTCGTCGATCTGGTGCCGGCGGAAGTGGCGCAGGCGATCACCGTTGGCGCCTTCGGCGGCTTCTTGGTAGCGCAGCAGGCGACGAAACGGATGCTGCCGAACAAGCATGGCGCGATCCTGTTCACCGGGGCCTCCGCCAGCATCAAGGGCTATCCGCAATCGGCGCCGTTCGCGATGGCCAAGTTCGCGCTGCGGGGCCTGGCGCAGAGCATGGCGCGCGAATTGTCGCCGCAGGGTATCCACGTCGCTCATTTCGTCATCGACGGCGGCATTCGCAGCGCGGCGCGGCTCGAGTCCGCCGATCGCCCGGATTCGATGCTCGACCCCGATGCCATCGCGTTGAGCTACTGGAACGTGCTGCAACAGCCACGCAGCGCGTGGACCTGGGAGCTGGAAGTGCGGCCATGGGTCGAGAAGTTCTAGGTGCAGCCCTGCAAGCGAAAGCCGGTATTGAAGGGAAACTAGGCATTAGCGGCAATATCACCCGCGATCTCTGTGGCAGCCAGTCGCCAGCTGGCGCAGGCAATCTCCTTTGGCTCGGTGTCGATCTGCTTGACGAACCGCGTCAGTCTCCAATCGTCGGGATTGGCAATAAACGTATAGCCGGACTTGCGGGCCAGACCGATCATGGCCTCGTTCGAACGCAGGGTATCGCCGAGCAGACGCTGCGCGCCGAACGCCGCCGCGCGGCATTCCAGATTGCGCAGCAGCGCCGATCCGATGCCCTGTCCCTGCCAGCGATCGTCGATCGACAGGCCGAATTCGACGCTTCGCGTCTCGGGATCAAACGCGTAGCGCGCTTCGCCGACGATGGCTTCGAACCCGTCGATCTCCGTGGTCACGACCACGCTGAACTCGTCGCGCTCGCCAACATGCATGAATTGGTCGAGCACATTGTGCGGCAGTTCGCTCATCGCGCTGAAGAAGCGGCTGTAGCGTGAGCGAGCCGAGAGCGAGCGGAAATAGCCTTGCAGCTTCCCGGCGTCGCGCGGCTCGACGAAACGCACGATCAAGGCGGCGTCCCTGGTGGAGCGAAGCACGTCGGAATATTGCTTGAGATCATTGAGACGCAGGGTGCTCATTGGACGCTCCAGATTTTAGTTGACCCGTTTTCTTCACGCGAACCGGCATCCACTTCGTTCGAAAACGCGTTAGAAAAAGAAGCTGGCCGGCGCCCCTCATCGAGGCGGCGCCCGCCCGGCGGCGTTCAAGCCCGCCAAAACGGCTTTTCGGTCTCATGAATGACGTCGCTGCGCGAAAGGCCGACATCATGCAGGTCGCGATCGGTCCACTGCGCGAGTTCCCGCCGATCTCTCATGCGTTCCCGCCAAATCTGGATGGTCTCCTCGACCTGGGTCCATAATCCAGAGCCATGATGATTTATCATCTGTCGGTATGACTGAATGGACATTTCGATCTCCCAAAGCTAACGTTCCGGACCGAATATCCGCGCTGATTGAGCTCTTCTGCAAACGACACTTTGTTCCCGTTCAGATGAGATAAAGTCATGTATTTGGAGATTCCGGCATGACCAGCAGGCTGCCCTCGCTGAACGGGCTGCGCGCCTTTGAGGCCGCCGCCCGGCATCTCAGCTTCACCAATGCAGCGACCGAGCTGAACGTCACGCAAACCGCGATCAGCCATCAGATCCGTCGGCTCGAGGAGGAATTGGGGATTCGGCTGTTCGTCCGGCAGAACCGCGCGCTGGCATTGACCCCGCAAGCCAAGGATTATCTGCCGGGCATCCGCGCGGCATTCAACGATCTGCGGCTGGCGACCGACCGCTTGCTGCGCAAGGACAATGATCGTGTGTTGACGATCTCGACGCTGGCCTCGCTGGCGGCGAAATGGCTGCTGCCGCGGGTGTCGATGTTCCAGGAAGCCCATCCCGGCCATCGACGTCCGCATCACCACCTCGACCGCTCTGGTCGATTTCAAGAGCGGCGATGTCGACGCCGCGATCCGCTATGGTCGCGGCCACTGGCCGGGCGTGCGCGCCGACTGGTTGACCGCCGACGAATTGTTTCCGGTATGCAGCCCGGCGCTGCTCGCCGGCAACAAGCCGCTGCGGTGCCCCAAAGATCTCGCCCATCATACGCTGCTGCGCACGAGCGGCGCCTATGATGACGACTGGCGACTGTGGCTCACCGCGGCTGGCCTGCCGACCGATATCGCGAAGCAGCCGGGGCCGACCTTTGACCTGATCCTGGTGACCGTGCAGGCCGCAATCGACGGGATCGGGGTCGCGATGGGCCGCACGTCCTATGTCGAGGCCGACATTGCCAAGGGACGCCTCGTGGTCCCCTTCAAGATTACGCTGCCGGCCGATGCCGGGTTTTATCTGGTTTCGCCAGAGGGGCGCGCCGATCCGCCCAAGCTCGCGGCGTTCCGGCAATGGCTCCACGCCTCGGCACAGAACAAGCCCTGAAAAAATCCGCCTCCGCCGCGGTATCCCGTGCAGGCCGTTTTGCGGTTGGTTGCGCCGCGCGGACATGGCAGATTGGGTGTTCAAAAAACAACGGCCAACAGACAAGAACCTTATGGCCGCGCGGGAGAAACAAATTGCAAGACTCCGGGAGCACGACGCCAGCTCTGCGAAGCGAGGCAAACTTGCAAAGCGAAACAAGTTTGCAAACCGAAGCTCATGGGTTCTGGCCTGCGCGCTGGTGGGCAATCGTCGACTACAAGATCGGCATCGTTCCTCTGCCCATTTTTGTGATCCTGTTTGCCGTGATCGCCGGATTCGCGGCCACAGGCAAAGTGCCATCCGATATCCTGATGGCGATCGTCCTGCTGTCGATGGGCGGCTTTACCTGCGCCGAACTGGGCAAACGAATTCCGATCATCCGCAATATCGGCGCGGCGGCGATCTTCGCCACTTTCATCCCGTCCTATCTTGCATTTCATCATTTGTTGCCGGCTTCGATCCTGGATTCGATCAAGGACTTCACCAAGGATTTCGAACTTTCTGTACCTGTTCATTTCCTGCATCATCGTCGGCAGCATCCTGGGAATGGATCGCGGCGTCCTGATCAAGGGATTCCTCAAGATATTCGTTCCGCTGGCCGCGGGCTCGCTCGTCGGTGGTCTGGTGGGAACACTTGTCGGCATCATGCTCGGTCTCGGCGCCTACCACACGTTCTTCTTCGTCGTGGTCCCGATCATGGCCGGCGGCGTGGGCGAAGGAGCGATTCCGCTTTCGATCGGCTATTCGCAAATTCTTCACCAGCCGCAGGGCGACCTGTTTGCGCAGGTATTGCCGCCGGTGATGCTGGGCAGCCTCACAGCCATTCTGCTGTCGGGCACGCTCAATTATGTCGGAAAGAAGTATCCGCATCTGACCGGCGAGGGACGCCTGCAACCGGGCGAGCATGACGAGCTGGAATTCGAGGAAGAAGATCCGAAGGAACATGTCGATGTAGCAACCGTTGCGGCCGCCGTCGTGACCGCCGTGACGCTCTATCTGATCGGCGCGCTGGCGCAGCGGTTGTTCGGCTTTCCCGCGCCGGTGGTGATGCTGCTGATTGCCGTGCTGCTGAAGCTCGCTCGTGCGGTGTCGCCGTCGCTTCAGCTTGGCGCCTTTCACGTCTACAAGTTCTTTTCGACCGCCGTGACGTATCCGCTGCTGTTCGCGATCGGCGTGGCATTGACGCCCTGGGACAAGCTGGTGGCCGCTTTCACGTTGCCCTACATCATCACGATCGTCGCAACGGTGTTGGCGATCATAACCACGGGATTTTTTGTCGGTGGCTGGCTGAAGATGTATCCGATCGACACCGCGATCGTCACCGCCTGTCACAGCGGACAGGGCGGCACGGGCGATGTCGCGATCCTGACCGCGGCCAACCGCATGCAACTGATGCCGTTCGCGCAGATCGCAACCCGCATCGGCGGCGCGCTTACCGTAACGGGCGTGCTGATCGTGCTGACCCAGGTCGCTTAGCATCCGCGCGGGACTCCCGATCGGTCGTCTTCCGCAGACGCCAGCTTTAACTTCCATGCCAATAAAGATAACAAGGGCGCATGGTCGACCTGAGCCAAAAATTCGATGTGCTGGTGATCGGCGGCGGCAACGCTGCGCTGTGCTCCGCGATCAGCGCCCGGCGGTCCGGTGCGTCGGTGCTGGTGCTGGAAGGCGCGCCGAAATTCTATCGCGGCGGCAACACCCGACATACCCGCAACATGCGCTGCGCCCATGACGCCGCGACCGACATCCTCACCGGCCCCTATACCGAGCAGGAATTCTGGGACGATTTGCTGCGGCTGACCGGCGGCCAGACCGATGAGGAATTGGCCAAGCACATGATCCGGGAGTCCAAGGACATCCTGGGCTGGGTGGTCGAGCAGGGCGTGCGCTGGCAGCCGTCGCTCGGCGGCACGCTGAGCCTGGGACGAACCAATTCGTTCTTCCTCGGCGGCGGCCGGGCGATGCTGAACGCGCTGTATCTTACCGCCGAACAAATCGGCGTCGAAATCGTCTACGACGCCGAGATCACCGATCTCGCCATCGAAGACGGCATGTTCCTGTCGGCGACGCTGAAACAGCCGATCGCTGGCACCACCGAAATCCGCGCTTCCGCGCTGGTTGCCGCGGCCGGCGGCTTCGAGGCCAACATCGAATGGCTCAAGCAATATTGGGGCGAGGCCGCCGACAATTTCCTGATCCGCGGCACGCCCTATAACCGCGGCTCCATCCTGAAGATGCTGCTCGACAAGGGCGTGCAGGAGATCGGCGATCCGACCCAGTGCCACGCGGTCGCGATCGATGCGCGTTCGCCGAAGTTCGATGGCGGCATCATCACCCGGCATGATTCGGTCATCTTCGGTATTGTCGTCAACAAACACGCCGAGCGCTTCTACGATGAGGGCGAGGACATCTGGCCCAAGCGTTATGCGATCTGGGGCCGGCTGGTGGCGGCGCAGCCCGACCAGATCGCCTACATCATCTTCGACGCCAGCGTGCTCACGAGTTTCATGCCGACGCTGTTTCCGCCGATCAAAGCGGACTCCATCGCCGAACTCGCCGGCAAGTTCGAGCTCGATGCAGCGGTGCTGGAAAAGACCGTCGCCGATTTCAACGCCGCCGTGCGTCCCGGCACCTTCGACCACACCATCCTCGACGACTGCCGCACCGAAGGCCTGACGCCGCCGAAGACGCATTGGGCGCGAAAGATCGAGACGCCGCCCTACTACGCCTATCCGGTGCGGCCTGGCATCACGTTTACTTATCTGGGCACCCGTGTGAACAAGCAGGCGCGCGTGCTGATGAAGGACGGCAGGCCTTCGGCGAACATGTTTGCGGCCGGAGAGATCATGGCCGGCAACGTGCTCGGCAAGGGCTACGCGGCCGGCATCGGCATGACCATCGGCAGCGTGTTCGGACGGATCGCGGGACGGGAAGCGGCGCAAAATGCACGGAACTAGCATCCTCGAGGAAGCCGACCGGCTGATGACGGTCTGCAACTCCTGCCGCTATTGCGAAGGCCTTTGCGCGGTGTTTCCCGCGATGGAAATGCGTCGCGCGTTTTCCGACGGCGACCTCAACTACCTCGCCAATCTCTGCCATGCCTGCGGCGCCTGCTACACCGACTGCCAGTTCTCGCCGCCGCATGAATACAACGTCAACGTCCCGCAGACGCTCGCGATCGCGCGTGCGGAATCCTATGCCGCTTATGCCTGGCCGCGCGCCCTCTCCGGCCTGTTCGCCCGCAATGGCCTCGCGATCAGCCTGATCGCGGCCTTGAGTGTCGCGGCGTTCATCTTCGGCTTTGCCGCGCTCAACGACCACGCCGTGCTGTACGGCGTCCACACCGGTCCCGGCGCGTTCTATCAATTGATGCCGCACAAGGCGATGGCGGCGCTGTTCGGCGCGGCGTTCCTTTACGCGATCGCTGCGCTGGTGATGGGCGTCCGCGCGTTCTGGCGCGACATCGGCGAGCCCGTCGGCAACACTGCCGACGCGGGATCGCTGTTCCAGGCGATGCGCGACGCCGGCGAATTGCGCTATCTCGACGGCGGTGGCGTCGGCTGTTTCAACGAGGACGACCGCCCGACCGACCGGCGCAAGATCTTTCATCATCTGACCTTCTACGGTTTTGTGTTGTGCTTTGCCGCGACGTCGGTAGCAACGCTCTATCATTATTGGCTCGGGCGCGAGGCGCCGTATGCGTGGTGGGACTTGCCGGTCGTGCTCGGCACGCTCGGCGGCATCGGACTTCTGATCGGCCCGATCGGCCTGCTGACCGAGAAGTGGAAACGCGACCCGGTGCTGGTCGACCAGGCGCGGATGGGCATGGATGTCGCGTTTATCGTCATGCTGTTCCTCACCGCGCTGACCGGGATCGCGCTGCTGTTGCTGCGCGACACGATTGCGATGGGCCTGCTGCTGGCGCTCCATCTCGGCGTGGTGTTCGCGCTGTTCGTTACCCTGCCCTATGGCAAGTTTGTGCACGGTATCTACCGCTACGTCGCGCTGGTGCGGTATGCGCGGGAGCGGCAGATGATGCCGGTGCGTGGCGCGGCGGCGGAATAGACGCTGGTCGCCTTCTTCGTCATTTCCGGGTTCGCGCCAGAGCACGCCGCGGAATGACGAAAGACATAACTCCACATTCTCGCGACACGCTGTGTCCGGGTTTTGCAAGAAAACTCCGCCCAAAAAGCCAGAGGGCGCAGGAAATGCCGGGCGCTCAGTGCACCCGCAGCCGCGCGTGTAGTGTAGAAAGCACGCGCGTTAGTCACCACAGGTCCACCGAAAAACATCCGGCACTTCCTGCGCAATGGTTTTAACGGTTTCCTTCGTGCTCTCCCCAGTGATCGGGCTTTCTTGTCACTGTCGCCGGCGTGATGCGAAGCATCATCGCCAACTTGACGCCAGCGTCGGGGCGTCAGGACCACACGACTTCGCCGTCCGCTTCAACATCGTTCGTCCGCGCGCGTGAAGCGCGTGACGACGCCGAAGCGTCCACCGCATCCTGATCCCAACGTTCGTGACGATGGCCAAGCGCCCCTCTTCGGAACAGGACACGCGCAAGACGAACTGATTTGCGTCGAACGAGAAGCTAGAAAATTTTTCACCGAGGGACTGGACAGGTTTGAGGTGATTTGCCCGGCGAGCTATTTTGTCGCATCGCGCCCTCTCAATTTATCCTTGCAGGGCTATGCAAATCACAGAACCCTGCAGGAACAAGCAGGTTCTCTTTCCCCGCTCTATCCCGGGACCAACGATCGCATTCCAACCCGATCAACAGAGCATGGTGACGAAGATTCGCCACCATGCTGCTGTCGCCTCCCTTAAGGCAGCACGTTGGTGAAGCCTCCGCCGACACCGACACCGCCATTATTGGAGAAGGCGCCGCTCAGGGCCGCGCCACCCGGACCGGCCACCGCGCCGGACTGACCGACGGACTGACCGATGGACGTGCCGATGCCCGCGCTGAGGCTCCCCGCAGGTGTAGCGACGGCAACGCCGCTACCCACCGACGTATTGATACCGTTGGCTCCCGAAGCAGCCGCAGCGTTACCCAACGCTCCAGCGCCGGTGAGCGTGGTTACGTTGCCAAGATTGGCACCGCCGCCGATAGCAAGCGTGGAGGCGGCATCAGCCGGTAAAATGCTTCCCACCAGAGCGACGAACGAAATACTCATCAACAGCTTCTTCATTGTGACTTCTCCTTTTCGGTTGCCGCCACGGCGAGTGCCGGGGGGCGCGGTGCTGCCGTGTGGGGGGGTTCACCACTCGCCGGCGCTTTCTTCTTCGGCGTCGAATGGTGAGCGACGTGAGCCCAGACACGGCAGCTCTGCTGGGTCACATCGTAGTCGCTGCAAAGACGGGTCTTGCCGGTCGCCCCTTCCACCAGCCAAATGTCGCCGCCCATGTAGGGCTGCTCATCTTCGGCTTCCGCGTGCGCGTTGCGGGTGGGGATCGGCGTCGGGGCGGGATAACCGCGCGTGGGCCGCGGCAGGTACTTGACGCAAACCTCCGGCATTGCGCGATTGATGTCGGGGTTGAGGCAAAGCCGGGCGACCGCCGCCTTCTTCAGGCCGAAGCTCCACAAGGTGCGCGCATCGAGCCGCGCCGCGCAGCCGGGATCAGGGATCGTGGTGCCGAAGGAGAATCCGGTCCCAACAAACGCGCCGCCGCCGGAAACCGATCCGAGGCATGTTTCGAGGCCGGCCGCGGCCAAGCCCGGTGCGACAATGCCCGGCACGCTCTTGACCGTTTGCTCGGCCGGCACGGTGCTGTTGGTGGTGATTGCCGCGACGCCAACCCCCGTGCCGCCCTGCCCGGAGATTGCCTGCGAGTTCGACGTGGATCCGGCAATGCCGACCCCCGTTCCCGACGCCGTCGATGATTGAGCCCATGCGGGTCCGCTTGCCGCCATCGCAATGATGGCAGCCAACCAAGGCCGCTTCATGTGTAGTCTCCGTGCGCCGGTGAATTATAAAAATTCAAAGCCGTCCGCCGACGGCAACACGAAGAGAAGAAGCAATTCTCGCTTGCTCACGAGACGCAGTGCGTCGGTGAACTCTCTAATGATTGCAATTTAACTCAAATTTTACCATTTGCATCCGCAGAGCTGTTTTGTGGTTAACATGCGCGACGGTCATCACGCGCCACGAAGACGCCGCCGAGCTTCGCGACTTCGTCCGGCGGCAGCGAGACACGAATGGTGTAGTAGGATTGTCCGCTGCGCTGGTCGGTATTGACGTCGGGCGATACGCCGATCACCTCGCCGGTCAATTCCGGGTGCGTGCGCTGGTCGTCGGCGATGGGGACGGAAGACCCGATTTACCTATTGAGGTCAGTAGCTCGGCGAGCCGGCGCACTGCCAGGTCCGCCGGACGCTCGGCCATCAGCTTTTGCAACAGCATGGCGGCGTTGGCCGCATCATTGTCGAGCATGGAGTAGGCCGCCAGATATGCTTCGCGCCAGGTGGGTGGCGCGTCGCTCGGCCACGGCTCAAAGACGGTGATCGGCTCCGCGCGCCCGCGGACCGCCAGCTGCCCAAGCGGGCGCAGCAGCGTCGCGTCGCACCGCGCAGCCGCAGCCGGCCCGACACAGATCGCCGAGCCGAGCTCCTTGTTGCAAGCTTCGAGCCGCGCCGCCATGTTCACGGCATCGCCGTGAGCCGTGTAGTCGAGTTTGGATCGAATGCCGACGTCGCCGACGATGGCGGGCCCGGTCTCGATCCCGATACGCGTGCGGCCGAGCTCGATTGCGGCGGCAGGGGCGCGGCGGCGAAAGCCCTCGCTCCATGCCTGAATGGCGATCGCGCATTCGACGGCGCGTTGCGGATGATCCTCAAGGTCGAGTGGTGCATTGAAGAGAGCATGCACGGCGTCTCCGACGATCTTGTCGATCATGCCGCCATGATTGATCACGATGCCAGCAACGCCCTCGAAATACTGGTCGAGCGTTGCGACCAACATCCTCGGGGCCGGCGCGATGCATCGTCGCGGTGAAACCCTCGATGTCCGTGAACAGCGAGGTGACCTCACGCCGTTCGCCACTCGAGCTTGACCAGGTCCGGTTGTTCGACGATGCGTCGGACGACCGCCGGCGCGAGATGCTGTTCGAGCCGATGACGCACGCAACGCTTCGCGCCGGCGCGTCACCGAGTAGGCGGTGCCGGCCGTCACGGTGAACACCAGCACGGCCGCAATGGAGGGGGTCAGCGGATCGACGAGGCGATCCGCGAGCCCCGACACGGCGATCGCGGCGATCCACAGAAGCGCGACCGCGGCAGTCAAGATCGCGGTGCCGGAGGTCGGCGACAAGGCGGCGCCAAGCACGACGGCAAGCACACCGATCACCAGAACCGTGAGGGGCTGCACGATTGGCGCGGCAGCCAGCGTGCGCGGCACGCGGCCGGCGACCATCTGCTCGACCGCATCGGCCTGGATTTGCACCGACGGTGTCAGCGGGTCCGCGGGCGTCTTGCGCAAGCCGCCGAGCTCCGGCGCGGAACCGCCAAGCAGCACCAGTGCGTCCGTCAGCCGGCCGCGGTCAACCCGTCCCTCGAGGACATCGACCGCGGATAGCGTGCGGGCGACGCGACGCCATGGCTGCCACCGGCGCGAGCCGGAGCAGCCCATCGCGCGACAGCGCGACCCGTCGGCTGCCGACCACCAGCGTCGGGGGCTCGTCTCTCGATGAGATAGCTCGAGGCACCGGATGCGAGGCGCAGCGCCTCGGCAGCCAGACCGGGCATCAGGACGTGACCGACGGCAACGAAGACCGGAACCTGACGGATGGCTCCATCGGCGCTACCAGGCAACGAGAGTGCGCCGAGCCCGCGCGCCGCGGTCGCAAGCGGCGGCGTCGGCCCGATCGCGCCCGCCGGCCTGCCACAAATCGTCGAACGGGCAGAGACCCGCGGCTCGCGATCGCGGCTCCCGGCAATGTGCCGTCGCGATCGGGGTCGAGCACAAAGCCGAGCGCGACCGGCACGCTGCCGATCGCTCGCGCCAGCCGCTTGTCACCATCCGGCAGGCTTTCTCGCCAGCGTGCTGATCTCGGCGCGGCCGGTCATCGATCCGAGCCGTCGGGCGAGCGCCGCTGGCGAGCGGTCGTCGGGCTCGGCGAACAGCACGTCGATCGCGATCGCAGCGGGCCGCCCGCTCGCCACTGCCTCGACGAGCCGCGCCATCGTCTCCCGCGGCCACGGCCAGGTGCCCAACGCATCGATGGACGCACGATCGATGTCGACAACGATCACCTTCAGGTCGGATGCATACGGGCCTACGCAGCCATTGATCGCCAGCGAGCTCGAGATCGAAGGCGCTGTCGCGCAATGCCTCGCTCATGGTCTTCGGAAGAAGGATGGCTGCTGCCAGAAAAACGGTCAGCGTCACGAGTACCCGCCGAGACCGGTCGGTGCTGCTGCAATGCTCGACGTATTCTACCCATCGAGATACTGCCGTGCGGTCACTCCAACCAACTTGCTTGCGGACAACAGTGAAATGCCCACTTGGTTTCCCAGCTCGCCTTTTTCCAATCTTGAAGCCGAGTGGCCTGGAAACATTCAGCTGACGCTTGCGAGCGCGGCGCGGATGCGTTCAGGCGCCCATCGCTTGACCGGCGTCGGCGGCGTACCGGGCGAGACAATGTCCGTACCTTCGCCCTCGCGCAGGATCACTTGCTGACCCGCCGCAGCGTCACCATCACCGAGCCGCGCTCAACGAACACGCCGAAACGGTCGTTGCTCGGTCCGGCGAAGAATTGCGTACCGCGTACCGCGATCAGCGCGAAGGGGCTGAGAACTTTGCACTCCCGCGGCGCGCTGTGCGATGTCCATCGAACAGCAACGGCCCTGAGCGCAGTGTCATCTCGCCGCCGGCATCGACAAGAAACCGATCGATCTTCAGCCGCGCTTGTTCGCCGAGCTTCACCGTCGTATTCGCGGCCTAGCTGCATTCCCAGCCGCGACGCGACGCCGGTCACGACTTCCTCGCCGAGAAAAACTGGCGCGGCCCGATCAAGCGCACGGCGGACCGACTCGAGCTCGGCGAATGCCTCGCCCTTGACCTCTTCGACCGAGCCGACCCGCTCGACTGCACGCGCCGGTCTGAGGGCGAGAATGAACGGAAGTGCCAGCGCTCCATTGCGGAGAAGCCAGCGTCGATTGCGCAAACGGTCGCGTTTGATCTCGTCGAAGTCCGGTCATCGTCGATCTCCGTCAGCTCTTATGTTTCAAGGTGCAATGTCGTCATGGTCGCAGATGCGAGCGGAGCGTTCTGTCATCTGGTTCACAGGCCGAACGCCCTTCCTGCAAAGCAGCGTTGCATCGTCGGCAAGTTCAGTGAACTCCCCGCGCTTCCACGTGTCAGCGCGCGAGCAATCGTCGCCAGGATGGTCTGCGCAAGGCAACAGCGCCCGCACAACTTCGAGACCGCTCCAGGCCTTGAAAGCATTCTACCTCAGCGAACGGCGTCCCAAAAGCGGAACGCCTATTCAAGGAAGGGGATCGCGTGTTCGGCAGGTCCGAAAAGCACCGGCCGCGAGCATGACCAGCCGGGCCATGAACGACAAACCAGGTCCGCGAGGCGGCCTCACCGCTCGCGGAAGGCACGCATCAACTGGTCCTTCAGCGGCTTGACCAGATAGGACATCATGGTGCGGTCGCCGGTCTGGACGAAGGCTTCCACCGGCATGCCCGGGATCAGCTTCGCTTCGCCGAGCTTTGCGACTTCGTCCGGCGGCAGCGAGACACGAATGGTGTAGTAGGATTGTCCGCTGCGCTGGTCGGTATTGACGTCGGGCGATACGCGGATCACCTCGCCGGTCAATTCCGGCGTCGTGCGCTGGTTGAAGGCCGATAGCCGCAGCAGCGTCTTTTCGCCGATCTGCAATTTGTCGATGTCCTGCGGATTGACCTTGGCCTCGACCTGAAGGTCGTCGGCCTGCGGCACGACCAGCATGATGGCGTCGCCCGCCTGGATTACCCCGCCGACGGTATGCACGGTCGATTGCTCGACGACGCCGTCCTGCGGCGCACGGATATCGACCCGGCGCAACTGGTCCTCGGCAGTGACCTTGCGCTCGATATATTCGCCGATCTTGTCATTGGTCTCGCGCAGATCCTTGGAGACGTCGCTGACCATGTCCTTGTCAATCTGGATGATCTGCAATTCGGTCTCGGTGATCTTGCCCTTGGCCTGCGCCGTCGAGGCGACGTATTGCGCCTTTTCGCCGGCGAGCCGGGCCGCGTCGCGCTCCAGCGTGGTCAGCCGCGTCAACTGCACGAGATGCTGGTCGTAGAGCTGGCGGACGCCGACCAGTTCCTTGTTGACCAGCGCTATTTCCTGGTCCTTGGCCTGCGCCTGCGCGGTGAGGCCCGCGATCTCTTCCTTCAACTGCGTGATTCGCTCGCGCAATTGCGCCTTCTGTCCGCTCCGCCCGGTGGTGCGGACGTCGAACAGCTTGGTCTCGCTTGCCATCACGTCCTTGACATCGGGATCGTCCGCGTTGATCGAGCAATGCCTGCGGAAACACGATCTTGTCGAGGCCCTGCTGCTCGGCCTCCAGCCGCGCGCCGCGCGCCAGCAGACCGTTGAGGTTCTTGGTGACGATCGCGAGGTTCGCCTTGGTGATGGTGTCATCGAGCCGCACCACGATATCGCCGGTCTTGACGTGGTCGCCGTCATGCGCGCGCACTTCGCCAACGACGCCGCCGGTCGGATGCTGGACCTTCTTGACGCTGGATTCGACCACGATCGATCCCGGCGCGATCAGCGCGCCGGAGATTTCGGCGGTCGAGGCCCAGACGCCGAGCCCGCCGACCAGCAGCACGACCACCGACAGGCCGACAACCAGATGCAGCCGGATCGAGGATAGCGCGCCCTTTGTCTCGGCAAGGCCTGTCTTTGCTTCGGCAAGGCCGATCTTTTGGCCGATCATTCCCTGACTGATCATTCCCTGGACGATCATTTCTTGATCCCGCCTTCGCTGACGATCTTGATCGGCGTGGGCGGCGCGACCCGCTGGATTACCTGCCCGAGCACCGTTTCCTTGGATCCGAAGGCCTGCATGCGGCCGTCCTTCAGCACCAAAAGCTGGTCAACGCCTTCGATCCCGACCGGCCGGTGCGCCACCACCACCACGATGGCGCCGCGCTCCCGCGCGGCACGGATCGCCCGCGTCAGCGCTTCGTCGCCCTCGGTATCGAGATTGGAATTCGGTTCGTCGAGCACGATCAGGAAGGGATTTCCGTACAGCGCCCGCGCCAGCGCCACCCGCTGCGCCTGGCCGGCCGACAATGCATGGCCCTGCTCGCCGACCTCGGTATCGTAGCCGTCGCGCATCTTGATGATGAGCTGGTGCACGCCGGCTTCCTTGGCGGCGGCAATGATACCGTCGGAACTGGCATCAGGATCGAAACGGCAGATGTTCTGCGCCACGGTGCCGGCGAACAATTCGACATCCTGCGGCAGATAGCCGATGTGACGGCCAAGCACGTCAGGCGACCATTGGTCGAGCGCGGCGCCATCAAGCCGGACCTTGCCGCGGAACGGCTGCCATACGCCGACCAGCGCGCGCACCAGCGATGATTTTCCGGATCCGCTCGGCCCGATGATGCCAAGCCCGCGTCCGGCCTCGAGTACGAAGGTGATGTCCTGCACGATGACCTTCTGATCGCCCGGCGGCACCATGCTGACGGCCTCGACCGAAAGCCGGCTCGACGGCTCCTGCAGCACGGTCTGTTCGGTTCGCGGCGGCAATTGTTCGAGCAGGCGATTGAGTCGGTGCCAACTTTGCCGGGCGGCAACGAAGCTTCTCCAGTGAGCGATTGCCAGATCGACAGGAGCCAATGCCCGCGCGCTCAGGATCGATCCCGCAATGATGATGCCTGCGGTGGCTTGCTGATAGATCACCAGGTAGGCGCCGACAGCAAGCACCGCCGATTGCAACGTCATGCGAAGCACCTTGGAGATCGCACCAAGGCCGCCCGCGACGTCGCTGGCATATTGATTGCCTGTCAGATATTTTTCGTTGGCCGCGATCCAGCGATTGGTCAATCGCCCGGACATTCCCATCGCCACCAGAACCTCGGCGTTGCGCCGGCTGGTGGCGGCCAGATCGTTGCGGCGCGCCGCAAGCCCCGTCGCCTCGCGTGCCGGTGCGCGCGACAAATATTCCGTGACAACGGTAAGACCGACAAGAATGATGGCGCCCACCAGCGCGGTCAGCCCGATCACGAAATGGAAGGCGAAACAGATCGCCAGATAGAACGGCAGCCAGGGTAAGTCGAAAAAGGCGCCGGGGCCCATGCCGGAGAGAAAAGAGCGCACCGCATCGAGGTCGCGCAGCGGCTGCAGGCCTTCGTTGCGCGCGCCCATCACCAGCGGCAGGCGCACCATGGCGTCGAATACCCGGCGGTTGAGCGATTCATCGAGGGCGGTGCCGATACGCCCGAGAATTCGTCCGCGAATGAGATCAAGGATGCCCTGGGAGAGATACATTCCAGCCGCGAGGATCGCGAGGCCGATCAGGGTCGGCACGCTGCGGCTCGGCAGCACGCGATCGTAAATCTCCAGCATGAAGATCGAGCCGGTCAGATAGAGGACGTTGATCGCGCAGCTCATAATACCGACGCCGATGAAGGCGTGGCGGCACGCGCGCAACGCATCGCCGAGTTCGGAACGCCGGACGGCGGGAGCGCCTGCCATTAACCCTGATCTCTGCCAGCTGGATGCGGGAACCCTGTTTTACCGATGTTTCGGCCGATCGTCCATTTAAGTGGCGTTAACCTAAATACCGCGGGCCGGCCCAGTTTCCCTGCCCACCGTTCCATGCGGAACCTATCGGCGTCCAGTCACTTGTATTTGCGACCTTAACGGACACTTCGGGAGCCATCATGATTCACCGTTTCATCGGAATGACCGCCCTTGTCGCCGCCCTGGCGCTTCCCTCGCTGGCACAGGCCCAGGGGGTACCAGGTGGGATTGAGCGAGGCGCGCGGGACGGCGAACGTGCCGCCGGACCTGTCGGGGGTGTGGTCGGCGGCGTCGTTGGCGGCGTGGTCGGAGGCGTTGCCGGAGTGCTGGGCGTCGACGAACGCCCGCGCTTTCGCAGCTATGTGGTCGAGCAGCACCGCCCCTCTTATCGCTATGCCGAGGAAGTCCGGATCGGCACTGTCCTGCCCGAGGAGGGCGTCACCTATTACGATGTGCCGCCGGAATATGGCGTCCACGATTATCGCTACACGGTCGTAAACGGTCGCACGGTTCTGGTCGAGCCGCGCACCCGCCGGATCGTCGAGGTTGTCGAATAGATCGAAAGGCGAGTTCTAAAAATCCGCCCCTCCGGAAAGGGGTCGTCCTTTCGGGCGGCCCCTCTTTCGCGCAAAGCCAAAATGTCGCATCAGAAGCGGCCACCCGTGCGAATGAGGCGCACGACCAACAACAGGATAATCGCACCGATCGCGGAATCGATGATCTCGCCGCGTCAGACCGACGCCAAGCCGGAAACCCAGCTTCGGAAACAGCCAGCTTGCGACGAACGCACCGGCGATGCCGATCAGAATATCGCCGACGATGCCAAAGCCGGTGCCTCGAACGATCTTTCCGGCAAGCCAGCCCGCAATCAGGCCGACGAACAGGATGACAAGAAGGCTTTCACCTGACAAATGCATGGAATTTCCTCGGTTGCCGCGCGGCTCCGTCTCGCGCGCTGGAAACGAGCCTAACTGCAATTGCCTGACCTGACGACTTCAATGTATTCGCGCCACGCGCTGCGGCCCGCGAAATATGAACAAGAGCGGCCGGAATGTGACGCAACTTTCGTCGGACGATGACGTTATATTGATATGGCTCAACCCGATATCTGGTACGTCACCTTCGGGCCCGACAAGGCGGTCAAAACGGACGACTGCGCCAGTACAAGCGCGGTGCGATCGACCCGGACGTTCAAGACGGAAGTCGACGCCAAACTGTTCGCCACGCAAATCCTGGCGAAGGGTTGGACCGCCAGCGCCGGCACGCTCAATCCGCATCAGCCCAAGCGGGTGGTCGGCCCCGCCGATGTAGAACGCTGGGCCAGCCTCGGCGGCTAGCACCCTTCATCGAAACGTCCCCACATCACCAGGTCGTTACGCAAGTCGTTGCTGCGAGCACCGCGACGATGACGACGCGCCTCTGCTACGCGCCGGCTGTTCAAGCGGCTCGCGGGATCAGCCCGCAAGCCGCCGGCTGCGGCTATTTCGTCAACAGCGCGAACGCCCCGTTCCAGTCTTCCGGCGGTGGATCCTTCTGGTAGTTGCGGATCCGCGCTTCATACAGATGGTAGAGCAATTCGAGCGAACGGGCGGCGTCGGTCTTGCGACCGCGCTCGATCGCCTCCAACGCGCCGTCCCAATCGCGGCTGCGGTAGCAAGCCAGCATCTCGATGGTCAGATTGCGCAGGCGCTGGAAGCGGCCGGATTGCGCGGTGTCCTCGCGACCGGCGATCGCGTAGATCACCTCGGGCTCTTTCTTGCCCTTGACCATGATGAAATCGAGCTCGAGGATCGCGAACTTGTCCTTGACCGCCAGCGCGGTCTTCGAGCCGACGATGATCGGAAAGCCATATTCCTTGGATTGGCCTTCCAGCCGCGACGCCAGATTGACGCTGTCGCCGAGCACCGAATAGTCGAACCGCAGGTCGGACCCCATGTTGCCGACCACGCATGTTCCGGTGTTCAGGCCGACACCGACATTGAGCGGAATGTAGGCGGGCGCCGCCGTCCTGCGCCTCGATCTCGCGCTGCTTGTTCAGCACGTCGATCCGCTCCAGCATGTCGACCGCGGCTTCGCAGGCATTGAGCTGGTGTTGCGCATCGTCCAGCGGCGCGTTCCAGAACGCCATGATGGCATCGCCCATATATTTGTCGACGGTGCCCTTGCGCGCCAGGATCGCGTTGGTCAGCGGCGTCAGGAACCGGTTCATCAGCGCGGTCAAGCCTTGCGGATCGTTCTTGTAGGATTCCGAGATCGTGGTGAAGCCGCGGACATCGGAGAACATGACGTCATCTCGCGCTCCTCGCCGCCGAGCACGAGCTTTTCCGGCGATTGCGCCAGTTGCTCGACCAGTGCCGGCGACAGATACTGGCCGAACGCCGAGCGGATCTGACGCCGCTGCGCCTGCTCGCGGACGAAACTGGAGAAGATCATGCTGAGATAAATCGCCGTGGTCGACAGCAGCGGATAGGTAAAATCGATCAGAAGATTCTGTTGGGTGTAGAAATACCAGGACGTGCCGATCAACAGCGAAGCGAACAGGCCGCCGCCCAGAACGAGAGCTACCGGTCCGAACATCGGCGCGAAAATCACCACCAGCAGACCCAGCACCAGCGCTGCGGCAGCTTCGAGAGCGGAACCCCAGACCGGCTCGGACAACAGCGCCTTTTCGAAATTGGCCTCGATCACCTGGGCATGGATTTCGACGCCAGGCATCTGACGCCGCTCCGCCGGCGTCGTCTTGTTGTCGTTCAATCCAACGGCAGAGGTGCCGATCAGCACGATCTTGCGGTTGATCTTCTCGGGCGCGACATTGCCATCGATCACATCGGAGGCGGAAACATAGATCGAAGGATCGTGCTTCGCGAAATGTATCCAAAGCTGGCCGTTGTAGTCGGTGGGGATGTTTGCACCTCGCAGCACGACGCTCTTGACCGGTCCGGTCGGTTCGGCCGTGATCATGATGGTCGGCGTGCCGGTCAGCACCCGCAATATCTCAAAACTCAGCGATGGCAGCGTCATGCCCTGGGCCCGCAACATCATCGGCACGCGTCGGACGATGCCATCGCGCTCGGGTTCGATGGTGAACAGGCCGCGGCCCGCCGCCGCCGTCTCCAGCACGCTGATGTTACGCAAAAGCCCATTGAAATTGAGGAAGTAATGCTCCGGATCTCCACCGCGCGTTGCAATCCCGGTTTGTGGAAGGCTCTTGTCGAGATTCGGGTTGACTTGCTCAAGAGCGGTTTCGCCCAGGATCACGCGCGAACGCCGGATTGCATCGGCCAGGATCTGATCGTTGGTCGGCAATTCCCGCAACTTGTTCTTGGTCACGTCGTCCAGATACCGCATGGTGCCGGCGACAACATCCGGATTGAGTCGGTCAGGCTCCGAGAACACCATGTCGAAGCCGATCGCGAGCGCGCCGAGGTTCGTGAGATTGACGATCATGTCGGCAATCCGCGTCCGCGGCCACGGCCATTGGCCGAATTTGGCCAGGCTCTTTTCGTCGATATCGACGATGGTGACCGGCCGTTGTGTCTTGACCCTCGGCGCGATGCGCTGGAATCCGTCGAACACCCTGATCCGAAGTTCCTCGATCGGCTGCGGATCCCAGACACGCAGCACCGCGAATCCGACCAGGATGGCGAGACCCATCAGCCTCGCAAAGCCGAACGTCCGTGCGAACCAGCGTCGCAATATCCTGAGGCGCTTCATGCGGTTTGGATATCAGGTTTGGGCGATTGGATCATGTTGGCGGGGGCAATCAAGCCGGGATTGTTAACGGGGAAAGGCATATCAGGCTGGCGCCGCAGCGGGAGATTCACCTCGTGCCCGGCAGGTCCGGCCATTCATCTTGTCGTCGCCAGCCAGGTTCTGCAATTCTTTTTGCGCGAGACCCTGGAACGATGATGTGCTGCGGCCGCTGATCAAGCACTGCCTCGTGCATGACAAATATTAGCGGCTCGACGGCGTCGACACGCGACCGCTACCCGATCCAAAAAACCATTTCGGCGCCGGCCGGTAAAGCATCGAGAGCGTGTTGCGGGAAGTCGAGTAGCTCGGGATTCCGAGGGTATTGTGACAAGAACACTGTGATGAAACGACGGGACGACCGTCGCCTCGATGTCCGACTTCCGTCGGCGGCCATTAACATCGGCGGTTTAAACGAAATGGAAGTCGTGGACGTGCAACTGCGCCTTCACGATGGCGCTCGTTCCGGCATCCATGCTGTCGGGCACCGGAGTTACCTGGCCATGGCCGTCGTCATGCGGCTTGTTCGGGTCCGCCTCCCCGTTCACCAAGGTCTGGCCATCGAACTGATGGGTGTCCGCAGCCGAACCGGCGCCGTTCGCATTTTCGCTATCGGCAAAGTTGAACACGAAGCCTTGGCCGGTCGCAGGTCACGGCTTGCGTCGTGGTGTTGGGACCTGGCGTGGTGCCAGCGGCGACCGGCGGATCATAAACGATCGTGCCGCCATTGTTGTCGGTCGTGAAGCTGAAATTCTCGGCTTGATAGGTGCCGTTGAAATGCAGGGTTGCGCTGTGGGTTCCGTCGCTTACGAGCAGCGTGTCAGTGGCCGCGTCGAAGCTCTCGGTGAACGAAGCCGACGTTTGATCAATCCCCTTTAGATCGATCTGGTCCGACCCGGCCAGCGTACCGTCACCGGTAAAGCCGGAGATGACGCCGCTGAAGCTCGACGGCGTGTCGATCGTCAGCTTTCCGGTCGAACCCTCGAACACCACATTCTCGCTGGTCGAGGCCTCGAACGTGCCGCCATTGGCGATCGTTAACTGGAAGTCGCCGGGATGCGCCTTGAGCTGGGCAACGCTGACGTTGTCCAGCGTGATCGTGTCGCCGGTGCTGTCGGTGATCACGGTGTTGGCGCCGGAGGCAACCGCGCTGTTCAGAAGCGCCGTAACGCTGCTAAACGATGTGCTGCTGATATCGATGACGTCGTTGCTGACGTCGAAATCGGTAATCGTCGCGCTGCCGAAATGCGCGTTGAAATTGTAGACGTCATGGCCGCCATCGCCGGAAATCTTAACCGCGCCACCGCTGACATCGGTAAACGTATCGTTTTGAGCTGTTCCGCTCACGACAGACGAACCGTTTCCGACCAGCGTGATGGTGAGTGGCTGGTTGGCGGTGGTGGCATGCCCGTCGCTGACGGTTGCGTTGAAGGTCAGAGTCAGCTTGTCGCCCGGCTGCAGGAAATCGAGATCGGCGTTGGCGGGATTGTAGGTCCAATCGAGCACATCCTGTCCGCCGGCCGTTTTGACGGTGTCAAACGTGATCGCACCCGAAGCGATCAGCGCAGAAACATCCACGCCGGACGGCAGGGTCGTCGAGCCGTTGTACTCGGCGACGGCGTTGCCGGTCACGGACCCCGTCAGGGTATCGCCGATGTCGGCGTCGTTGACGGTAATGGTGCCAGTGATCGGAGCGGCAAGATGGATATGAGAATCGCCTGCGGAGATATTATCGATCTCGAACGCATTTGAACTGCCGCTTGCCAGCACCACCTTGGTAAACGCCGGCAGATCAGAGAATTCGACATAGCCGTTCGACGAAAACGACCCCTGACTACCATTGGCAAGCAGCGGCGCAATGTCAGCGCCCGAGTAGGAAGCAACCAGCGTGCTTCCATCGTAGAACTTGATCGTATTGAACGAGTCGACCGACCCCCAATACAGGCCGAATTGGTCCTGTTCGGTCGCAAAAGTGATGGTTTCCGAACCGTTCGCACCAATACTCAGGTAGTTCGTAGTGTCCGCATGGCCCGGAGAAGGCCCGATGAACGGAGCCGCCGTGACCGAGGATGAGCCGTTCACGACGCCGGCATGACCCGACCCGCTAAACGTAGCACCGAGAGCGGTGCTCGTGAAATTGCCATGGCCATCGCCGTTGTTCGATGCCGAGCCGGCACTAACCTTATCGAAGTTTTCGGTAGCTAGTCCGAGCGAATTGGTTGTTGTTCCCCCACTCAAGACAATCGGCGATTTTGTCAGAATGATCGTCTGTGTCGCCGGGTCGGTCTCGCTCACAAGCGTTGGCGCGTCGTTGGTGCCGGTGATGGTGAAGGTCACCGGCTGCGAGGAACTGACGCCGCTATTGTCCGTGACGGTGACGTCATACGTCACGGTCAGTGTCTGGCCGGCAGCGAGGAAATCAAAGGTATTGTCGGCGGCGCTGTAGGTGAAGCCGATCGAGCCGGTGCCGCTGTGGGTGCTGTCGGTCTCGGTCAGCGCCAAGGTGCCCGCGGCAGTCAATGCAGCGATCTGCGCTGTGGTCAGGCTGCCACCGGACCAGACATAGGTCGGGTCGCCCTTGGTTGCCGTGTGCGTATCGTCGAGATCGACATCGGTAAAGGACAGCGTGCCGGAAGCGGAGTCGATGTCCGCGGCGTCGCCGGTCTTACCGGCGCGTTCGGTGATCGCATGCAGGCCGGTGCCATTGGTGCCGGACGTATCCGCAGCCAGCACGGGGGCGTCGTTGCTGCCGGTGATGGTAAAGGTCACCGGCTGCGAGGAATTGACGCCGCTATTGTCCGTGACGGTGACGTCGTAGGTCACCGTCAGCGTCTCGCCGGCGGCGAGGAAATCAAAGGTCTTGTCGGCGGCGCTGTAGGTGAGGCCGACCGACCCGGCACCGCTGTGGGTGCTGTCGGTCTCGGTCAGCGCCAGCGTGGACGCAGCGGTCAACGCACTGATCTGCGCCGTGGTCAGGCTGCCGCCAGACCAGACATAGCTCGGATCGCCCTTGGTTGCCGTATGGGTGTCGGTGAGGTCGACATCGGTAAAGGACAGCGTACTCGAAGCGGAGTCGGTGTCCGCGGTGTCGCCGGTCTCACCGGCGCGTTCGGTGATCGCATGCAGACCGGTGCCATTGGGACCGGAGGTATCCGCAGCCAGGACGGGTGCATCGTTGCTGCCATCGATCGTGACGGTGACGGTCGCGGTGTCGTGTCCGCCTTGATGATCGTCCAGCGTCACCGTCGACGTCACCGTCGCGGTCTGGCCCGCACCGAGGAAGTCCAGCGAACCGTCGGTGATCGCGTAGGTCCAGGCGATCTGGCCGTTATTGGTATTGGTAACCGGTGTCAGCTGGAAGCCGCTTTCGAGTGCGCTCGTCTCCGCGTCCGTCAGCGTGTCGCCGCTCCAGGTGACGGTCTGCAACGTCACGGTAGCTGTCGGCCGATCGGTCAGGTCGATATCGGTGAAGTGAATGGTGCCGCCGGCCGGCGTGGAGTCGTCCATCGCCGACGATCCCGTGATATCAGTCAGTTCCGCTACCGTGGCGCTTTGCGCGGTGTCGCCCGAGGCGATGACCGGCGCGTCGTCATTGGCATTCAGCGTGACCAGGGTGTCGCCGTTGCTGTCGGCGGAGCCGGCGAAATGCGCGTTTCGGTAGTCGCCGACGAGCTGCAAGGCGATCGAATGGGTGCCGTCGGTGATGGTCAGCGTGCCGCCGGTATTGTCGGCATTGCTGACATAGGTGCCGGTGGTGCCGGGCCCATAGCCGATGGTGGTCAGGTCGATCTGGTCGGTCGCAGCCAGGCTGACGATGCTTCCATCGAAGCTGCCGGTGTCGATCTGCAATTTGCCGCCGGTGCCGGCGAACGAAATATTTTGCGTGTCCGACACGTTCAGATCGAGCACCGCGCCGCCGTCGATCTGGATCGTTCCGCCATCGTTCGCGACGCTGTCCGCGACAGAGCCGGTGCCGGTGATGGTCAACTTGCCGCCGGTAACCTCGATCGTCCCGTCATTGGTGACGCCGACGTTCGTCAACGTGACGTCGCCGCTGGTCTGCACCAGGCCGTTCGCCGCGACGTTGAAGCCGCCGCCAGTGATGCTGACGCCGCCGAGCTTCAATGTATCACCGGTGGCGCCATCAACCTGGATTGTCGCGCCGCTGGCGGCGTCGTCGAACGAGGTGCCGGTGACCGTGACGCCATCCAGCGTCAGGGCCTGATGGGCCTCGATGGTCACATGGCCGCCGTTCAGCGCCGCATCGCCGTCGATCTTGCTGGAGCCGGTGATATCGATCGTGCCGTTGTCGGTGATGGTGCCGCCGGTGATCTCGGCATCGTTCAGCGTCAGCTTGCCGGTGCCGTCGATCGTGACCGTGCCGGCGCTATTGTCGAGCGTCGTTGCATCATCGAGCGTCAGCGCATTGCCCGCGGTGACCTCGATGGAGTTCTGGTTGGTGACGCCGACATCGTCCAGCGTGACGTCGCCGGCGATTGAGAGAATCCCGGTTGGCCCGACCGTCAGCGTGCCATTCGTGATGCTCGCGGCATCCTTCAAAACCAGGGTCGTCAGCGCCGAGGCAGCATCGACATTGATGGCGCCCGATCCGGTGACCGCCACGCCATCGAGCGTCGCGCCCGTTCCCTCGATGTCGACCGTGCCGGAATTGGAAAGCGAGCCGCCAGTGATCGAAGCGCCGCCCTGCAGCGTCAGCGTGCCGGTGTCGTCGACCGTGATCGTGTGGCTGGTGTTGGTGACCGTGGTAAGCAGATCGAGCGTCAGCGCGCCGAGCGCCGCGATCTCGATGCCGCCGGTGTTGGTGACCTGCTCGTTGTCGAGCGCGTTGCCGGTGCCACTGGCGTTGATCTGGCCGGCATTGCCGAGCGTGCCGTTTTTCACCACGGCGCCGCCATTGAGCGTCAGCGTGCCGTTGTTGGTGACGGTGACGGCGCCGCCATCGACCGTCGCGGAGCTAAGCGTCAGCGCGGCGGTGGAGTCGACCTTGACCGTGCCCTGATTGGAAATGTCGACTTCGACATTGAGCGTGCCGCCGGAAACCTCGATGATGGCGTCAGTCGTAGTGTTCGAGATCGTGCTCTCGTCGCTGAAGTCCCCTCCCCCGGCAAGCTTGATTGTGCCGGAGTTGTTCACCGTGCTCTGATCAAGCACTTCCATCTTGCCGTCGACGGTGATGGTGCCCGAATTGTCGACGATGGAATCCGCGTTGAGGTTGAACGCGCCGCCGACAGTCAGTGTGCCCTGGTTGTCCAGCTCCGGCCCGGTGTAGCCGTCCGGATTGTCGGTCGAGTGATCGTTGATGTTGAAATCGGTTCCGATCGTCAGCGTGCTCTGGTTGATCAGCACCGGAGCGTTGCCGCCGTAATTGTCCATCTTCAGGCTATGGGCCTCGGCCGCGCTGGTGATCGTCACCGGGTAGGTCGGCGTCAGACCTTCCAACTGATCGGTGATGATGATCGCATCGTCGCTGGCCGTCGGCGCGTTCCCGGTTTCCCAGTTGCTACCCGTGCTCCACAATCCGTCGGGCGCCGGGCCCGTTCCGGTCGTGGCGATCCAGACCTCCGCGGCGGCATCGGTACCGGTGATGGTGACCGTGATATCCTGCTGGGCGGTTGCGCCTTGCAAATCCGTCACGGTCACCACGTAAGTGAGCGTGAGGGTATCCCCCTTGGGCACAAAGTCGCCGAGCCAGACCGGGAGGTCGGCGAGATTCCAGTTGACCGTCCCCAAACCCGTACCGGTGCTGTCGGTCGAAACTCCGGTCGTGGAGTTCACGATATAGGCGGTCAGCGCCTGATCGAAAACCGCCTGCGGAGTCGGCGGCAAGGTGAAAGCGGTTGTCGCGCCGGTGGTCGGGTCGGTCAGCGTCGCCGTCGGCGTCGAGACCGAAACCGTGTGGGTGTCGGTGAGATCGGGATCGTCGAATGAGATCGTGCCCGATGTCGCTACCTTCGTGGTCAGGTTACCGCCCGGCACGCTGGTGCCGCTGTTGAACGTGATGGTGTGCGGCACCGCGGAGGTGATCACCGGGACGTCATTGCTGCCGGTGACCGTGATCGTGATCGGCGCCGTGGCGGTTGCGATGTTCGGCGCGAAATTGTTGTTGACAGTCGCAATATAGGTCAGCGTCAGCGTCTCGCCGGCGCCGAGAAAGTCGAACGAACCATCGGGAACGCTATAGGACCAGGTCGCCGTGCCGTTGTTCTTGTTCGCCGGATCCTGGACCACATTCAGCGCGACTTCCACCGCCTGAACCGCCGCCAGCTCCGTCGGCGTCAAGCTGTGGCTGATGTCCTGGTGCTGGGCGTTCTGGTAGACGACCGAATCGAACTTCGTGCTCGCCGTCGGCTGGTCGGCGTCGTTGATGTCGGTGAAAGTGATGTTGCCGCTCGCAGCGTCGGCCGCATTGCTTCCGGTAATATTCTTCAGTTCGATGAACTGGCCGGCTGTGGTCCCGGCCTTCGGCGGCTGATCAATGTGCGGATGGGGGTTGGACTGAGTCGACGGAGGAGGGGTCGAGCTGCCCAGCGGGGTCACCAGCAGCACGGTCTGCAGAGGGATGATGCCGTCCAGCCCCTTGATCGGCTGGAACAACTGCGGGACGACCGAATCGGTGAAATGATCGAAGTTCTTGGTGTTGGAATTGTTGAGGTCGGTGAATTTCTGCGAGAACACATCGCTGATGAGTTTCTGCAGTTCGGGCGACAGCGGACTGTTTGTGTAGCTGATGCCGTTCTGATTGATGTTGACCTGCTGGCCGGCCTTGTTGACGGTTGCGATCGGATCCAGCGTCGTCTTGTCGAACAGGATGTAGGAACCGGTGCTGCCGTCCGGCTCGACCAGAACCTGGAACTTCGCATCGGGCAGACCGTTCGCGTTGGGAACGTTGAAATCGATCTCGACCAGCACCGCGGTGCCGCGAATGCCCATGGTCGCGACCGGCGTGTCGACCTTCATGTCGCCGTGTTTCGCGGTCTCGCCGGCGACAAAGGAGATGGTGCCGGCCACCAGGCTGATCAGCGACGAATTGTTCGACCCGTTGGGGTCATAGACCATCTCGTTGAGCACCATCCTGGCGTTCGACGACAGGCCGAACACGGTGCCGTCGATGAAGGTGACGCCAAGCGTCGAGTCGGAGCCGGTGGCGACGACATCGCCCTTCTCGACGTTGTCGCCGTTATTGAGGATGACCGAGACGCCGTTGCGGATCGCGGTCGCGCTGCCGGAGAGCTTGGTGACATGGCCGATGACATGGGCGGCCGCATCAGGGGCGCCGGCCTGCGCGTACTGCACCTGGCCGGTCAGCGCATTGACGATGTCGCCGGTGAGATGGGCGCCGTCGGGCGACGCCAATGGATGGCGATGCTCGCCCTTGAAGTAGTCGTGCACGACCAGTTCGCGGTCGGCGTTGGAAAGGATCAGGTCGACGCCGGACCGCTTGAAGTCCGCGCCGAACAACAGATGAGCATCAGGAACGATGATGGCGTCCGCCGGAGCGTGCGCCGTCGGCGAATAGGTCTGGACATGGGCATGCCCAGACAGGCCGTCAGCGGGTAGCTGTGCGTCGAATTTGCCAACGAAATTCAATGGGCCACCGCGAAAAGGTTAATTCTTGTATAATTTCTCAGTCTATGTCCTGCATATCATTAGCGGATGTGCCGCGAAACCATCTCCTGCCCGCCGGAATGTTGCCTACCCTTGGCCACAGAGCCGGAGCGACGGAACAATTCGGGTACATTTTTAAAAAGAAAAGTATCAAGCGCCCAATCCATAAGTATCAAACCACCAAACCGGTGCCATTTTAAAATATCTCCATAGAATTAAAAAGTATAGAAGTTGAAGTCTATACTTCGATATTCTTCTGCTTGCGTTTCCTTGCAAAATAACGCGCCGATTTTTGAGGCAAATCTGCGATCTAGCCTACAAAACAGGCTGTCGTCGGCCAATTAGCCATAGTTGGCCAAAATCGTCGCAAATACAGCGAAATTTCCACCCTTCGGCCCATCGTGATCTGCCCGGCCCCACGAGAGCAAATCCGTAAAACTTTCAGCAAACTCGCCACACGGCTTTTAGTGTCTTCGGCGGTTTCCAGGTTCAACCGGCCGCCATTAAGCCGAATAAAAGCCCCCGCCACTCATCCTCTCGCCCGCGAATGATCCGGTCACGAGCAGGCCAACTGGCCCCGCCGATGCCCGGACAAGGGGCGTCAGATGGGGTTCTTCGGTCGCGCGCGCGTTTGGCGCGCCATCATCTTCGTATGCGTGATCTTCACATGCCTAGTCTGGTTCGGGTCAGCGGCGGAGCTCACGGCCGGCACGCCGGATTTGGTGGAACCATCAGTAGGTTCCGGCCGCTCGAACGAGCCGTTCGGGCTGTTCACATCGCTCCTGTCCGAGGGCGGCTTGCGGCAAAAATGGTTGGGCGTCGAGCGCAGGCTCGACGACGAGCGGGTGCAGCTTGCGCTATGCGACGGCGACCGCGAGCGCTGCGTCTCTCCGGCCGCGTTGCGGCTTCTTGCCATCGTCGACAACGCGCGCGCGCGCGAGGGCCGCGCCCGGCTCGGCGAGATCAATCGCGCGATCAATCTGGCGATCCGGCCGATGAGCGATCTGGCGCAATATGGCCAGATCGATGTGTGGAGTTCGCCGCTCGTCACCTTCGCGCATGGCGCCGGCGATTGCGAGGACTATGCGATCGCCAAATATGTCGCCTTGCGCCTCGCCGGCGTCGATGCCGATGATCTGCGGCTGGTGGTCATGCACGATGCCATTCGCGGCGAGGACCACGCGGTCGCCGCCGCGCGGCTGGACGGGCACTGGCTGACGCTGGACAACAACCGCATGGCGATGGTCGAGGATGTCAATATGCGCAACTACCGGCCGCTGTTCGTGCTCGATGAGCGCGGCGCCATGCGATACATCGATGCGCCGTTGCTGGCCGGCGCACCAAATCCGGATCCTGCGCTGGTGGCGCTGAATCTGGCGGGACAACCGGCGTCAGCCTCGTCGTCCAACCGGAATTAGCTTCCACGCACGCAACGAAATCCGGGTTCGTTGCAAGCCAACCGTTGGCCGCCGGCGCCACGCTCCGGCGAGCATTGCGTGTTTATCTTTGTATCCACTGGGTTTAGGCTGCACCTCGGCTGGAGGTACTTTCATGCGCATCTGCTGGCGAGCGATCGCTGTTGCGTTCATTTGCCTTGTGACGGCGTCAAGCGCACTCGTTGCCGACGAGAGCGAGCGCCACGAACCCGACGTCGACATGTTCGCCTCGATGGCCGGCAAATGCCCTGCGGTGAAAGTCGCAGAGCGCGATTTCATGTGCACCTCGGTCGCCTTCTTCCACAGCCCCGGCGGCCGATCCAGCTTCACCGTGCCGCTCAACGATCCCGATGACGACAGCCACATCGTCACGTTCTCCGGCGACAAGGCCAGGAGAGACCAGGATGTCTACGAACTGACCGTCGACCGGATGCTGCTGAAATCCAAGGATCGGCCCAAGCTCGACGGACTGCCGGTGCCGTCGGTCGTACTCGCGAGCGGCGCGTGCAAGCAGGTCGGGAATTTCGCCACACAGCGGGTGTCGAGCGTCTCCTGCGCGGCGACCGATGCGAACGGCGTGAAATACGAATTTCAGTTCGAGTCGGACGGCTCACCGATCAGGGTGATGATGGTCAGGGCGGTCGATCCGGAAGCCGATGAACGTCGCGCCAAGGCGCTCGCCGCGCATATCGAGCAGATCAAATGCCGGCAAAAAGCGGACGCCCAGGGCGTTCTGCCCAGAGACCGCACGGAATTCATTCTTCAGTGTATGGACGAATAACGGACAAAACCATGCGAATACGAACGATCGGTTGGTCCCTGCTCGCCTTGGCGGTGGTTGTGCTGGCCTGCTACGCGTTGAATCGGGGCGTGCTGGTCGGATCGAAAATCGAAACCGCCAAACTGAGCGACGATTATCCAGTGCCGTTCTACAAGAAGCATTGTCGCTATCTGTTCTTTACCGGCATCCAGCAGGTGTGGACGAGCTCCGAATCCACCAGGGAAGAGGCTGAAAACAGTTCCTGTGCGACGCTGAAACGTGAGCCGGTTATTCACCGGCGGCACAAGCTTGCAAATCCTGGCGACGCGCAGCCGCATTGACGGGATTTGCCGGCTGGCGTTCACCGCGCCGAAATCTCTTATGTTCAAGGTCCTGGGTTCATGGTCCGGCTGAAAAATCGGCTGTTCCGAACCCAAGGATGGTCCCGACGTCATGCAACCCGCCGAACAACCATCCGCCCTGCAGGTGCGAGGGTTAACAAAGCGTTTTGACCGCCTCGCGGTCGACGCGCTCGATCTCACCGTTCGCCGCGGCGAATTCTATGCGCTGCTCGGGCCGAACGGTGCCGGCAAGACCACGACCTTGCGCATGGTGGCAGGGCTGTTGCGGCCCGACGCCGGATCGGTATCGATACTCGGGATCGATGCGCTGAATGACCCGGTCGCCGCCAAGCAGATCACCGCCTGGGTTTCCGACGAACCGATGATCTATGACAAGCTGACGCCGCTGGAATATCTGGCTTTCGTCGCCGGGCTCTGGGGCATCGATCCCCGGACGTCGGAATCCTCCGCGCGCGCGCTTCTGGTTTCGCTGGGCTTGGAGCCGCATCTGCACGAACGTTGCGAGGGATTTTCCAAGGGAATGCGCCAGAAGGTCGCGCTCGCTGGCGCGCTGGTGCACGATCCCCGCCTGATCATTCTCGACGAGCCGCTCACCGGCCTCGACGCCCTGTCGGCGCGCCACGTCAAGGGATTGCTCGGCGAACGCGTGCGATCCGGCTGCACCGTGATCATGACGACGCATATTCTCGAAGTCGCCGAACGGATGGCCGACCGGATCGGCGTCATCGCGTCGGGCAGACTGGTCGCCGAAGGCACGCTCACCGAGTTGCGCCAGCAGAGCGGCAAGAACGACACCAGCCTGGAAGACATGTTCATCGCGCTGGTCGACATCGAGGACGCTGCCGCATGAGTTCGGCCGCGTCGCTGAACTGGTTTGCCCGACACGAATTCCGTCTTGCGTGGCGGGAATGGCTGGCGATGATGACGGGCGGCCGGCGCAAGCGCAAACGCGCGCGTGATCGGGCTCGTCGTCTTCGCGATGGTCCTGCATTTGCCGGCCTATGCCGTGATCGGCCGCTTTGCGGATTTGCGGATGCCGCTCGACAAATCCTCGCTCATCGTGCTGTCGGCAAGCATCTTCCTGGCCTGGGCCTTGATGCTGTCACAGGCGATCGAGTTGGTGACGCGGGTATTCTACGCGCGCGACGATCTCGATCTGATCATGTCGTCGCCGGTCCGGCTCACCAATATATTTGCGGTGCGCATCGTCGCCATCGCATTGTCGGTCACCGCGATGGCGATGTTGCTGTCGACGCCGTTTGTCGACGTGCTGGTGATCGGCGGCGGCGCGCGATGGCTGTCGGCTTTCGGCGTCGTGATCGCCATCGGGCTATCGGCCTCGGCCGTTGCGATCGCGATAACGGTGATGCTGTTTCGGCTGATCGGCCCGAGCCGGACACGCCTGGTGGCGCAGATCGTCGCAGCCGTCATCGGCGCCGGCTTTGTCATCGCGTTGCAGATCGCTGCGATCCTGTCCTACGGCACGCTCTCGCGCTTTGCCGTGCTGACCTCGGACGCAGCCGCGGCATTCGCACCCGATTCAGACAGTATCGTCTGGTGGCCGGCCCGCGCGGCGCTCGGCGACGGCGAGATACTGCTGTTGCTGCTGGCATTTGGTCTGACGCTGCTGGGCATGGTGATGGCGCTGTTCTCCAACCAATTCGCCGACACCGCCGCGCGCGCCTCGGCGAATGCGGTGCGAACCAGCCTGGCCTCGCGCAAGACTTCATTTCGCACCGGCTCGCGCCAGCAGGCGCTGCGCTGGAAGGAATTCGCGTTGTTGCGGCGCGATCCGTGGCTGGTGTCGCAGACGCTGATGCAGCTGTTGTACCTCGTGCCGCCCGCGTTGATGTTGTGGCGCAGCTTTTCCGATAGCTCCACCGCGATCGTGCTGATCACGCCCGTGATCGTGATGGCGGCGGGGCAACTCGCCGGCGGTCTCGCGTGGCTGACGATCTCGGGTGAGGATGCCGCCGATCTGGTGGCGACCGCGCCGCTTACGCCGTCTCGCGTGACGAGGGCCAAGATCGAGGTGGTACTGATCGCGATCGGCGCGATGTTCGCACCGCTGATCGCCGCGCTGGCCTTTGCCTCGCCACTACAGGCCGTCGTCACCGCGCTCGGCGTCGCGATCGCAACCGTCTCGGCGACCGCAATCCAGCTCTGGTTCCGGGTGCAGGCGAAGCGCAGCCAGTTTCGTCGCCGCCAGACCTCGTCACGGCTGGCAACGTTCGCAGAAGCGTTTTCATCGATCGGATGGGCCGCGACCGCGGTGCTGGCGCTGACCGTTCCACTCGCCGCGATCATCACAGCGCTGATGACAATGATCATCCTCGCCGGAACCTGGAGGATCAGCCCGCGACGCAGCCAGGTGCCTTGCTGAGGTCAGTCCTGATCGCCGGGGCTGCGATGTCGAAAGCGCCCGCCGCTCCGCTCAGGCAATTGGCGGTAGAGATAGACGGCACCGTGCGTGCCTTGTTCGCGTTTGCGTTCGATTTTGCCGTCTCTCGCCAGGCGATCAAGCCGCGCACGCGTCTTTCGGGTGTCGTTCGCTCGGATAAGCCGTGAAATCGACGTACAGCTCAGCCACTCTCTCCCCGGCATAATCTCCAGGATGGCATCCTCGATCTTGCGCGCCCGCATGCCCTGCGGCGCGTTTCTGGCCCGCTCCGTCATTGCAGTCAGTCGCGCGGCTGAAGTTCGTTATTGTCGTCGGAGCGATCCGCTCCTGAGCGCCCCAGTCGTGTCGGGATCGCGAGCTTGTCTTTCAATTCGTTGCAAGTCTCTCGGGCTGCAGCGACGAGCAGCGAGCAGTTTTCGATATGTTCGAAGACGCGCTTTGCTTCCTTGCGATAGCGGGCTGCGATCTCGTTCAATTCATTGGTTACGAGCAAGGTATCGCGAGTCATGGCTTCGCAAGCCTTGACGCGCTCAACCAGATCGACGCCCATGGATTCGATTTCTTTCGCGGTCGCTTCATATTCGCGGACTACCGCCTCCGCCGACAGTTTTCCGATTTCCGTGACACCTTCGCGGTGCTCCACATAGTCCGGCATGGTGGGATCCGTTTGGTCAGCTTGGGTCGGACGAGAGGTGCGATTGCTTGACCCACTCCTACCCGCCTGAATCGCGCGCTCAATGACCACAAGGGAATCACTCGGTGTGGACTTTGTCATGGTGTTATCCGATCGTTTTGAAACCGACTAAAATGCGCTCTAAACGTCCGTCATCTCACGCGAACTTACAATCCAATTTGCCGGTTAAGCTTTTCAATTTAGATTAATACCGGCGCGGCTGGTGAAGCGGAAACTTGGCGTTCTCGTCACGCGCAACCACATGAATTTCGCATCCCAATCTGTCATTGGTGCGGCGACGGCCTTTCATGTGCGGTGCTTTCAGGTGGGTGCAGCGAGTTCCGGAAGCTCGCATGACCCTTTGGGCTGCGCAGCAACGGTAACGTTAATTTCCCGGTTGGATGGCAGCTTCCCGCGGCGGCGATCGCGTGTCCTTCGGCGCTCCCGGTAACCTTGCCGACTTACCTTAAACTGGAAACGCGATTGCTCCAGCCGCGATCCTGTTCCACCCAGTAAATAACTCCGTGTTCTATCCGCGGAACGGATGCTGCTTCGACCTTCAATCGCGTTCACGAGAACCTCATGAATTTCAGCTCAACCACGCTGTTGCTGAGTTTGTTGATTGCAATCGCTGGTGGCTCGGCATCGGCTCGTGGCATTGCAGTTGAAAATCTGGATGCGAGCTGCGATGCCCACCCGATAAGCGTCTCTCGTTCAGAGGGGCGGTGGATGTATCGAACGATGCGGGCAACAGGCCAAAAATGCTGGTTTGTTGGTGCCGATGAGCAGGAGAAGCCGGCCGCACGAACAGCGAATCCTGATCCTTGCCTATAACGGGACAGGAAGCGGGCTCATGCAATCGCAAACGTCGCGTTGCCTCGCGTCTCCTAACGGTCCATCGCCGCGCAATACTCACTGGCGCTATCGTCTCGAAAAGGCTGGTCAAAGGTGCTGGTACCTGGCCGGTTTGTCTTCCAAGCGATCGCCAGCGACACGGACACGAACCAGCCTGTCGAATAAATCGAACCGGCCCAAGAAGGAAGAGAACCAACGCAAGAAGAACGATCTAAAACAATTGCGGTCGGTTGCAAATACGAACGACAGTTTGCTCGCCAGCAACAGCGCTTCACCTCGAGATATCCCGGCCTCACCTCGAGATATCCCGAATGCCGGCCGAACAGACCAAAGCGAAGGTAGCTTGAACGAAGCACCTCCGCCGAATTTCGATGCACGCTGGTTGGCATCGCCACCGGCCAATCAGTCGGTCGCTCTATCGAAGGTCGCACCAGCCATTCCGCCCGACATTCAATCACCCGCGCGCACCGACAATTCTCTGACCGCGAACCCCACGGCGGTCGACTTCGGGGATGATGCCTCGCCTTTGGCTGGCGATCGTCGGCTCGGTTGCAATGGCGATGGGCTTATTCGCCCTCGTCAATGGAGCGATAAGGTTTCAGATGTCGAGATCCTACGCTGTCGGAAGCCCCGGGTTCGATCAATCGCTTCCGAAGGACAATTCGTCCATAGCGGACATCCTGGAACGGTTGAACGAAGAGGATCAAAGCTAGATCCAAGGCTCCCTGGCGAGGTCGTTGTCACGGCTTTGCATGGGCGAATGAGTGTTTGCACACTCTTGACGGAAATCGACATCAGCCTGAGCTCGATTGATTGCCGGCTAAAGAACTCAAGGCAGCCGTCGCCCCGGCCGCGCTACGCCGCAATCAGGACGCGAGGCTCGCGGCCTGGCGTTCGTCGGGCGGCAGAACGATCTTCTTCAGTTTCAGGAAGACCCGTAGCGCGAAGCCGAGCCAGACCGGTTGGGTCTTGCGGCAGAACGCCAGCTTGCGGACGCGACCCTCGACATGCCATTTGGCGTGCGCGCCGTCCTTGAAAAAGATGACATCGCCCGCCGTGTACCGGGTCGGCGGGATGCCGTCGCTCTCGAGCACGATCGAGCCTTCGAGGATCAGCACGGTCTCGTCGAAATCGTAATACCAGTTGAAGCGGCCTTCGCTGCATTCCCAGACCATGGTCGATGCCAGCCCATCCGCGCTCCTCGACAACACATGCCATTGCGCGACCGGATTGCCCTCGATGATCCACGACGGTTCGATCGGGCGCGGCGTCAGATTGACGTCGAGCTTGGCGGTCTCAATCAATGCAGGGGACATCATTGCGGAACCTCAATGGAGATACTAAAATCTGCTTGTTAATCAATAGGATGCAGCCGCGCCAAGGTAGTCGCAACGGTTTAAGCTTTCCTTACGGCAGACATAGCAATCCGCGCGTAAAGTTGTCGCAGATGGCGGTCGCGTCGCGAGCGATCGCCACCCCCACCAACACCTGCTGGCTAATGGCCGGTTAAACTGAAATCCGGTTTGCCCGCGAACCGGTTCGACCGCATAAGCCGACGGTCAGCGTGGTGATGCGGCAATCGGGAGCGCGTCAGGCCCACTCGCCCTTGCGGAATACCGGCACGACCCGGCCGTCGGCGTGAATGCCATCGATGTCGATCTGGTCGGAGCCGATCATCCAATCGATATGGATCAGGCTCTTGTTGCCGCCTTGTGCCGCGATCTGCTCCGGCGTCAGCTTGTTGCCGTTGACGAAGCATTTTGAATAGCACTGACCGAGCGCGATATGGCAGGCGGCGTTCTCGTCGAACAGGGTGTTGAAGAACAACAGCCCGCTCTTCGAGATCGGCGAGGAATGCGGCACCAGCGCCACCTCGCCGAGCCGGCGCGCGCCTTCGTCAGTATCGAGCACCTTGTTCAGCACCTCCTCGCCTTTCGAGGCCCTTGCCTCGACGATGCGGCCGCCCTCGAACTTGACCGCGATATTGTCGATCAGCGAACCCTGATAGGACAGCGGCTTGGAACTGACGACATGGCCTTCAACCCGCCGCGCATGCGGCGTGGTGAAGACTTCCTCGGTCGGGATATTGGCGTTGCAGGTGATGCCGTTGTTCGCGGTCGAAGCGCCGCCTTCCCATTCGTGACCGTCAGCGAGCCCGATCGTGAGATCGGTGCCGGGTCCCGAATATTTCAGCGCGCTGAAGCGCTGGCCATTCAGCCATTCGGTACGCGCTGCGCAGGGTGGCGTTATGCTTGTTCCAGGCTTCGACCGCGCCATCTTTGTCAACACGCGAGGCCGCGAAGATCGCGTCCGCCAGCTTTGCCACCGCAACGTCTTCTTCGTCATCCGGGAAAACCTGCTTGGCCCAGGACGGGCTCGGATAGGCGACGATATTCCAGTTGATGTCGAAAGTGACGATCCGCTCCAGCGCCGGCTTGTAGGCAATCGAATTGGCCTTGCTGGCGCGCGCGACCTTCGCCGGATCCTCGCTCGAGAGCAGCATCGGGTCGTCGCCGACAATGGCGAGCCGCGCGGTGTTGGCGGCAAAGGCTTTCGACATGCCGTCATAGAGCCAGTTGGCGGCGCGATCGAAGCTGCCATCGTGGCCGAAGCGGTAGCGCGACAAGCGTGATCGCCTCGTCGGAGAAGATCGGCGTCACAAGCCCCGCGCCGACCTTGTAGGCATGCTCGGCGATCCGGCGCACCAGCGGCAGCGCGACGGTCGGCGCTGTCACCAGCAGATCCTGGCCCTCCTGCAATTGCAAGCCGACCTTCACCGCGACCTCCGCCAGCCGGTCCAGCTTGACGGGATCAACCGGCGTCGAAATGTGGCGTTGGTGTGCGGTCATGATCTTCCAGACAGTCATTGCTTGGCTGGAAGCACTGTTAGTCCAAATCAATCGGTATCGGCAAGCTTCGGTGAAGGCCGGCCGATCAAGCAAAAGCGAGCGAGGCGCCGGAAAACAGCAATACCACGAGAATAGTCAGCGGAACCCGACCTCGTTGAGATTCCGGAACGCGACAATGCCAAGGACCGACCCTGCGAAGGCGGAACAGCATGTACCGTGCTTTTAGCTCCTGCCGCCAAGCGGCCTAGTCGTAAGGGAGCGGCTGCGGCTGCGGCGCTTCCGGCGAGCACTTTGCTTCATCGTCCACGGCGGCAAATTCCGAAGGCTCCATCGAAGGGCTCGCATGCGACTGCTCGATCATGTAGCCGCTGACAAGATGAAGCGCCGCGAACCCCGCGATCACCGCGATCATCAAGGGATTGACGCCCCCGATTGGCTCTATGCGCCCTCGAGCATCCGATGATTGTCGCGGAGGGACGTTTTGTCGCTGTTGGCATCGGTTTGACCTTGCTCTGTTTTGCCCGGATCGATGGCGACAATCTGCGGCCGATCCCGGTATTCTTCGGCGAGCAAATGACGATAAGAGTGAATGTAACGCCGCGCCTGACGGCGGCGCGACGCATGAAGTGCTTCGAGGAAGCGTGCGAACAGGCCTTTGCGCCTGACTGGCCGAGCGGATGCGTCGTCACCCGCGGCGACGCTGCGCATCCCGATTGATTTTGCGTGTGTCATGAACGAATTCCATTTTTCATGCCCGCAATATGACTGCCAAGGCAAAGGCCGGCTGTGAGATGCTTCACAACCGCCGCTCCGCCGCGGCACAAATAGATGTGAGAGACATCTCACGCGCTCGGAGCGGGCAACGCGATTCGATATCGTTAAAAAATCGAATCGATCGGAAGCGGCGGCCTAACCTCGCGCTCCGGCCTGACATCCCCTCAGAAACAACGCTACGCAGCTTCGAACCCGCGCTTCGATCTGCCGTTTCGACAGCGGCGGCAGGCCGCCGAATACGGCGGCGCGCAGCGGCGCGAAGGCGACCATACCGAGCAGGAAACCCGCGGCCTCGTCGGCACTGTCGAGCGCAATCAGGCCGCGCGTCTGCTGCCTGCGCAGCCAGTCGGCCAGCGCCGCGACGTTTCGCGCCATTCCGTTCTGGTAAAATGTCCGCGCCAGGTCCGCCTTTCCGGTCTCCTGCAATACCATGCGCTGTAGCGCGATGACTTCCGGGTCGAGCGAAAGGCTCGCGCAGGCGAGCAGCGCCGCATACAGCGCCTCGTCGATCTCGGCGCAATCGATCGCGCGCAAATTGACCTCGGACAGGAAGCGATCGAGACGATCGATCACCATGCCCTCGAACAGCGCCGCCTTGTTCGGCACCAACCGGTAGAGCGTCTTGGTCGAGACCCCGGCGCGGCGCGCCACCGTTTCCATGCTGGTCGCGGCATAACCACTCTCGGCGAATTGGTGCCGCGCGGCCTCATAGATGATCTGGCGCGTCTCATCATCCGGACGCAGTTGCGGGCGGCCCCGGCAGCGCCGGTCCTCGCTCTGATCGCAACTCGGGTCCTGGGGGCGGTCGGTCTCAGCCATGCTTTTAAATGATGCCTGTCATTCCATTGACAGTTCGAAATATGGACTATATTTTGGAAAATATCAAGTTTCCTAATTCTCCTCGGCAGGAGCCGGCCATGACCCACCATTTCTCGACCTTGGAAATCGAACGTCCGGTTTCCGCCACTGAAGCCATCGCCGTCCCCCTGCCTGGCGTGACGGCGGCCCGGGCGACGGCCAAAAAGCTCAATTTTCGCAAGATGTTGCTGACCGGCGCAGCGCTGGCCGCGCTCGCTGCCGCGGTCTGGTATGGCTGGGATTACTGGACCGTTGGACAATATCTGGTGTCGACCGACGACGCCTATGTGAAGGCCGACAATACCACGATCGCGCCGAAGGTTTCGGGCTACCTGCATCAGGTGCTGGTCGGCGACAACGAGCCCGTCAGGGCCGGCCAGACCCTGGCTCGGATCGACGACCGCGACTTCAAGGTCGCGCTCGACCAGGCCAAGGCGGATGTCGCCGCGGCGCAGGCCGCGATCACCAGCAAGCAGGCCCAGCTCGACGTTCAACAAGCGACGATCAACGCCGCGAAGGCAACCGTCGAGGTCGATGAGGCAACCGCGACTTTCGCCGCCCAGGAAAACAAGCGCTACACCGACCTCGCCTCGACCGGTTATGGCAGTGTGCAGAACGCGCAGCAGGCGCATTCGCGCATCGCCAGCGCGCAAGCCACGATCCAGCGCGACACCGCCAACCTTGTTTCCGCCGTCAAGCAGGTCGACCTGCTCGAGGCCGAGATCGTTCAATCACAAGCCGCGCTGGTACGCGCGCAAGCGCTGCAGAACCAGGCCGAACTTAACCTCACCTACGCCACGATCGTCGCACCGATCGACGGCGTGGTCGGCAACCGCACCCTGCGCACCGGCCAGTTCGTGCAGGCCGGCACGCAATTGATGTCGCTGGTGCCGGCGAGCGGCGCCTATATCGTGGCGAATTTCAAGGAAACCCAGCTCACCGACGTGCGCCAGGGCCAGGCGGTCAACATCGCCGTGGACATGTTCCCCGGCAAGCCGGTGCATGGTCATGTCGACAGCATCGCGCCCGCCAGCGGCCAGGAATTCGCATTGCTGCCGCCGGACAATGCCACCGGAAATTTCACCAAGATCGTGCAGCGCATCCCGGTCAAGATCGCGCTCGACCGCGCCGACATCGCGCTGCGGCCGGGCATGTCGGTGATTCCGACCATCGAGACCCGGGCGCCGGCGCCACGCCGCGCGGCCACGGCCGCATCATCGGAATCGCCCAAATCCTGAACACGGTTTCTGGAAGGTCGTGTCATGTCCCCGTTCAATGCTTCCACCTCCGTTGCTGCGTTTCCCGCTCCCCTCGTTCCACCTGCATCGGCGGTGACCGATCCCAATCGCGCCAGCGTCACCGTTTGGATCACGGTTCTGGCCGCCATGATCGGCTCGTTCATGGCAATCCTGAATATCCAGATCACCAACGCGTCGCTGCTCAACATCGAAGGCGGCATCGGCACCGGCGTCGACAACGGCTCCTGGATTTCGACTTCGTATCTGATCGGCGAGATCGTCGTGATTCCGCTGACCGATTTTCTCAGTCGCGTGTTCTCGTTCCGCCGCTATATGCTGGCGAGCGCGGCGCTGTTCGCGGCCTTCTCGGTCGCCTGCGCCTTCACCCACGATCTGTCCTCGATGATCGCGATGCGTGGCCTGCAGGGCTTTGCCGGCGGCGTTTTGATCCCGATGGCGTTCACGCTGGTGCTGACCAAGCTGCCGAAATCCCAGCAGCCGGTCGGGCTAGCGATCTTCGCGCTGTCGGTGACCTTCGCGCCCGCGATCGGGCCGACCATCGGCGGCTATCTCACCGAGAATTACGGCTGGCGGACCATTTTCTTCGTCAATGTGATCCCGACGGTCGTGATGGTGAGCGCGCTCTATTTGACGCTGGAGCGGCAGCCGATGCAGCTCAAGCTGCTGAAGGAAGGCGACTGGGCCGGCATCGTCACCATGGCGATCGGCTTGTCGGCGCTGCAGACCGTGCTCGAGGAAGGCAACAAGGACGACTGGTTCGCTTCGCCCTTCATCCTGCGCCTTGCGGCGATCGCATTGGTCAGCCTGTCGCTGTTCATCTGGATCGAGCTGACGACCGAAAAGCCGCTGATCCGGCTGCGGCTGCTCAAGAGCCGCAATTTCGGCTTCGGCACTATCGCGGTAACGATGCTGGGTTTTGCGCTGTTCGGATCGGTCTACATCCTGCCGGCCTATCTCGGCCAGGCACAGGGGTACAATGCCGAGCAGATCGGCTCGGTGCTGGCGTGGACCGGTCTGCCGCAACTCGTCCTGATTCCGCTGGTGCCGAAGTTGATGCAGCGCCTCGACGCCCGATACATCGCGTTCACCGGTCTGATGATCTTCGCCTATAGCTGCTTCATGAACACGTCAATGTCGCCGGATTATGCCGGCGATCAGCTCTGGATCCCGAACATCGTCCGCGCGATCGGCCAGGCCATGGTGCTGACGCCGCTGACCTCGGTCACCACCAGCGAGACCGCGCCGCAGGATGCCGCCGCGGCCTCGGGCATCAGTAACATGCTGCGCAACCTCGGCGGTGCGATCGGCACTGCCGTGCTTGCGACCGTCGTCACCAAGCGCGAACAGTTCCATTCCAATATCATCGGCCAGTCGGTCACGCCCGGCCGCGAAGAAGTGCGCGACCGCATCGCACATATGACGGATTATTTCCTGGCGCACGGCGTGAGCGATCCGGCGGCCGCGCATCAACAGGCCATCATTGCCCTCGGCAATACCGTCAAGCACCAGGCGCTGGTGATGAGCTTCAGCGATACCTTCGCGGTAATCGGTGTCGTGCTTGCGATCGCCGCTTTGGCTGTCGTCTTTACACGCAAGGCGAAGTCGAGCGGCGGTAGCAGCGCCGCGCATTAGACGGGCCAAGTCGGTAATGAAGAGCTTGGCTCAAATCGCGATCGATAATCCCTGCATGGCGGCCGTGCTGTTTTCGACAAGGTCTCGACCCGCCGATCTAAACGGCAATCCGATCGTGGATCCTCTCAAGCCGCTGCGTGAGATGACACGCCGAGATCGCGCCACCATGCCTGGAGCGCGGTCTTGTCAGCCGGCAGGAAAGTCGCATCCGGCGCAAACGCCCGCCAGGCGTCGCGGTGCTTTTCTGAAACCGTCGTCAATACCGGCTTGCCGGCCGCGATCGCGGCCTCGAATGCACCTGTTAGCCCCGATCGCATCGCTTCGAGCTTGCCGAACTTGCTGAGAACAACGAGATCACCGGTCTGGATCTGAAGCATCAGACTGTCCGAGGCCGCGTTGACGCCGTTCGCATCGAGATGACATGACGTATCGCTCGGTGCTGTTTCCAGATAGATCGAAAATGGTTTTCCGGTCGCGATATCGCGCAGGAATCCGGCACTGCAACTGCGATCGGCAAGGTCGTGGGTTTCCGCGATCACGCCGACGACCTTGACGCCCGCGGCCTTCCAATCAGCTACCGCGGTGGCGAACAGGGTCTGCACGTACTGGCTGTCTGCCCCGACCACGGCCGCAACAGAGGGTACGGCTGATACCATCGCAATCCTCCTTCGGTAATCGCCTGTGGCTTCCAGCCTATCATCATAGCCACCATTCCGGACACAGGTTTCAACCGGTCGGCGGCTTGCCGGTATTGATCGCCAACTGAGCGGCGAAAGCCCGTCTGTAGGCCGGCCGCGCTTCACCGCGGGCGAGATAGGCAGCCAGGTTTGGGTATTCGTCCAGAATACCCGATGGTCTCAGCCTGAGCAGCACTGACACCATCATCAGATCGCCCGCACTGAACGCACCATCAAGCCAGCCGGCATCACCCAGCCGAGCTGAAAGTTGCCTCAGACGGTTGCGCACGCGATCCTCCACCAGAGGCAAGCGCTCGTTGTACCACGGCTTGTCGCTCTCCAGGAGTCTGGCGGTTCCAAGCTCAAGGATCGGCGGCTCAACCGTGTTGAGTGCGGCAAACATCCAGGTGATCGCGCGTGCCCGGGCATCGGCGTCATCAGGCAGAAGGCCCGCATGGCGCTGCGCAATATGGAAGACGATCGCCCCTGTCTCGAACAGCGCGAGTTCGCCTTCCTCATACGTCGGAACCTGGCCGAAGGGATGAAGCGCCAGATGCGCGGGTTCCTTCATCGCACGAAACGAAACGAGGCGAACCTCGTAGGGTTGGCTCACTTCCTCGAGCGCCCAGCGAATGCGCGTATCACGCGCCAGTCCCCTGCCGCCATCGGGGGACCGTTCAAAGGCGGTAATGGTGATGGTCATCGTGAGGCTCGCGAGATTAAAGACCGGCGGCGGATCTCAATGCGCTTCTGCTGCGTCCACATTGTTCAGCGCGATCCGCACGGCGGCAACAATTATCTTTTGGCTCGGTCAACGAGTTCTGCCCTCATGCGCGCGAGACGAACTACGCGTGCTGCGCGCTGCCGTGTAATTGTAATGGCAACCCGTTTGCGATAGACACGGGTACTCCTTTCCTGAAGGAGCCGTTCTTGCAACGGCTGCGCCGCTCCGTTTCTCCGCCTGACGGAATGGAGTCCTGGCCTGGACGCTCAGGAACGGTCCGGCATTGATCCGTGGAAGAGACAGTATGGCGCGCAATGTCCTGATCCTTGGAGCCTCATATGGCTCCTTGCTGGCGACAAAGCTTTTGATGGCAGGTCACAACGTGACGCTGGTTTGCCGCGAGAAGACGGCGGAACTCATCAATCGCGAGGGAACCGAAGTTCGCATCAAGCTGCGCGATGAAGCGACGCACCGCTCGATCTTCTCGCGCGATCTGCCGGGCAGACTAGATGCGACCACGCCCGCCGACGTCGACCTGTCGCGTTACGACCTGGTCTGCCTTGCGATGCAGGAGCCGCAATACACCAACCACACGCTCCGGGTTTTGATGATCAGGATTGCCGAGGCGGAGCTGCCTTGCCTGTCGATCATGAACATGCCGCCATTGCCTTATCTGAAGCGAATCCCGGCACTGGCGGGAATGGAGCTGGAAGAGGCCTACACCAACGCCCAGATCTGGCAACGATTCAAACCCGGCCTGGTGTCGCTCTGCTCGCCCGATCCGCAAGCGTTTCGTCCGCCGGAAGAAGCTCCAAACGTCCTTCATGTCGGCCTGCCGACAAACTTCAAGGCTGCGGCCTTCGCCGACGAGGCGCATAACCGGCTGCTTCGGGAGTTGGAAGCCGATATCGAGGCGGTGACGCTCGATGGCATGGACGTTCCGGTAAAACTCAAGGTGTTCGATTCGCTGTTCGTCCCGCTGGCCAAATGGTCGATGCTGCTGACCGGAAATTATCGCTGCATCACGTTGCACGGGCCGAAGCCGATCCGCGACGCGGTACACGACGACCTGAAACTCTCGCAGTCGATCTACGACCATGTCGACGCCGTCGCCCGGCGTTTGGGGGCGGACCCGAAAGATCAGGTGCCGTTCGCGAAATACGCCAAGGCAGCGGAAAGCCTTCTCAAGCCGTCGTCGGCCGCGCGGGCGGTGGCCAACGGAGCACCCTTCATCGAGCGGGTCGACCTGCTCGTGAAATTGATTTCATCCCAGATCGGCATGCCTAACGCCGAGATCGACCGCACGGTCCAGATCGTCGATCAAAAACTGAACGAGAGGATCGTGGTGGGCGAAACCGGCGTGCCGTGACGTGCCCGCATCGCTATTGGGAATGGCGCGCTTGCGATTTGACTATCCGCGAACCGAGACCGCTCAAGCCGAAATGGAACATCCATCGTCGTCGCAGCCTGTCGCTTCGCGCTTGTCTTCCGGTGTCTGGAGTTCCTCCGGTCGTTCCGCCAGCAGCAAACCGAGTCTGAAGCCCAAGGCGACGTCGTCCTCCTGTCCGAAGCCATGATGGCGGATGAAGCCTTGCCGGTCGATGAGAACCGTTGACGGTGTGCCGCGCAGTCCGTAGGCCGCCATTGTCTTCGGGATCGGTCCCGGCTCGCTCGCCATGTCAACGCCGACCGGGAAAGTGATGCGGTATTCGTGAATGAAGGCTTCCAGCGACACGGGTGTCATTGCGTCATGATGCTCGAAGACGGTGTGCAAACCGACAACGGCAAGATCGGTGTTGCGCAGCATGCCGTGGATCTTTTCGGCCTGTGGAATCGCGTGAGCCACGCAGCCAGGACAAAGCATCTGGAAGGTATGCAACAGTATGGGACGGCCGCGCAGGGCGGCAAGCGTCAAAGGTTCTTTCGTATTGAACCAACGCGAGACCTCGAGCTCCGGCGCGAGAACGTGTTCTGACTTTTGCTCCATCAACAATTCTCCAACGAGGAAGTCGATCGCCGAAGGCCTGCGCGATGCACCGCGTCAATCATCGCCGCACTTACCCTTTCGACCGGAAATTGCGCGACATTGGACCTGTCGTCAACCGGCCCGCGTTCGACGGGATGACTTCGCCGGAGGCGTTCACTTCGCGGCCGGCGTTGCCTTGCCCGGAAGCGAGAGATCGCCCGATCCAATCTTGAAGACGTCGCTTACGCAAAGCAACGGTCGCGGTCTTGCGCGACGCCTTGCGCCGGGCGCTGCAGTGCAACGACAGTCGTCCGTTCGGGGTTTGTCAGAGCTGCCGATATTTCCGCAAGAACGCTTCGGGGCGCCGTAAGCATCATTGCGCGCTAATCGACGAACCTTTGAGCGAAAAGGAAAGCGACCTCATCTGCAGCGAGCAGCAGCCGGCCTGATTACCCCAAAATGAGGCTAGCTTTTATTGCTACTCAGAGTTGTCAAATTTCCGATTCCAAATGTCGCTTCATCGCTGTTCCGAAGTGCAGGATTCGGTCCTATCCAAATCCGAGTAGGCTGCTTTGTTAGCACCCAAAAAGTTGCATATTCGATACAAAAATACTGCAGATATCTACTCGACTACCATTTTCCCGTAGTTTCACGTAGCCGAAGTAGGATTATTTTTAATCAGATTGCTCAAAATTAAATCAGGCGTGGGCGTGCCGTGTCGCGATTGCCTGGAGTTCAAGCAGCAGTGAGGTCTTGCGCAGTTCGCGTCCAGTCCCGGTCAGACCCTCAAAGTTGATCCGAATCCCGTTGTTCAACCTTTGCTAGATGGAAGCATTAGAGGATAAAATGAAAGCGAAAATCAGTGTAGTTACTACCAACGGTTGTGTCGGTCCTGAGCTTGATCGGCGCCATATCCGCGGGCATCGCGGCTCACCAGGCATACCGGCAGCGGCAGGATTCCGAAGCTTTCCTCAACGTGAACCACGTCTCAAAGCTGTTGCTGCAAAGTGCCGGACAATGGGCGGTCGAACGGGGCCTGACAAACGCGCCTTTGAAGTCGCCGGACCCGCTGTCGATCGAGCTTCGCGGAAAGGTTGAAAACGCACGGCGAGTTGCGGATCAGTCATTTACCGAAGCAGCCGCGCAGTTGCATGTCATCCCTGAAATGATGCCCGCAGAAGCTCAGATCAGTGAGGCGGAAGCCGCCTTCCAGGCGTTCATCGGCTTTCGGAGCCGGCTCGATCAAAATCTTCCCAAGCACGGTTCCGAGCGGGAACCCGCGGTGGTTGAAGGCTTCTCACCGTCAATCACCAAGCTGATCGACGTTTCCGGCAATTCGCTGCGGCTTACTCTGGAGACGGTTACGCGTGCGCCGACCGCGGCTCTTGGCCAATTGGTCAGCCTGCGCAACCTGACAGCGCAGATGGCCGAGAACGCCGGAAGAGAGCGGGCCTTGCTCGGAGGAATCATTGGCTCACAAACCAGGATCAATACCGCCGGCGTCCAGAACATCGCCGGATATCGCGGGAAAGTAGACCTCGCATGGGACACGATCTCTCCGATCCGCAAGCGCGCGGATTTGTCGAAAAAGGTCGGAGACGCGATCGCGGGCGTCGAAAAGGATTATTTCCAGGTCTATGGCGAAACGCGTGATGCCGTGCTCGCGGCGGGCGAGACCGCAGAGTACAAGATCAGCGGCAACGAATACGTTGCGCGCGCAACCACCGCGATCAACTCGATTCTTCGGCTCGCGGATGCCGTGGGCGAGGCAGCCGATCAGCAGGCCACCACCGAAGCATCCGACAGCAGTTCGCACCTGATTGTCGCGAGCTCGATATTGCTGGCCTGTCTCGGTCTGGCGCTGTTCAGTTTCTGGGTCGTGATCTCGCGGATCGTGCGGCCGTTGTCAGCGCTGACCGGAGCGATGGGCGAACTTGCCAAGGGCAATTTCGAAGTGGTGCTGCCTGGATTGGACCGCAAGGACGAAATCGGTGACATGGCGCGCGCGGTCGGAACCTTCAAGGTCAAGAACGAGGAGAAAGCCCGCGAAGAAGCCGACGCCAAAATGCAACAGGATCGCATCGCCGCCGAGCAGCGCAAGGCGGACATGCATAAGCTTGCCGATAATTTCGAGACAGCCGTCGGCGAAGTGATCCAAACGGTGTCGTCGGCTGCGACCGAGCTCGAAGCTTCGGCGACCTCATTGACCCAAACAGCGGAACGGACGCAACGGCTCACCAACGTCGTGGCCTCGGCTTCGGAGGAAGCGACGGTCAATGTGCAATCCGTGGCCTCCGCCAGCGAGGAGCTGGCTGCGTCGGTAAATGAAATCAGCAGGCAAGTCCAAGAAGCCTCGAGCATCGCGGGCGATGCGGTGCAAAAGGCGCAAAGCGCCGACCGGCGGATCACTTCGCTATCTCAAGCATCTGCCAAGATCGGCGACGTGATCGAGCTGATCAACACGATCGCCAGCCAGACAAACCTCCTGGCGCTCAACGCGACCATCGAGGCTGCCCGCGCTGGCGAGGCCGGCCGCGGCTTCGCCGTGGTGGCGTCCGAAGTGAAGGCTTTGGCGGAGCAGACCGCGAAGGCGACCGCCGAAATCGGCCAGCAAGTCACGAGCATCCAGTCCGCAACGGGCGAATCGGTGGCCAACATGAAGGAAATCGGTCTCGTCATCGGCAGAATTGCGGAAATCTCGGCGACGATCGCAGCCGCAGTGGAGCAGCAAGCCGCCGCGACGCAGGAGATATCGCGCAATGTCCAGCAGGCCGCCAGCGGAACGTCGGAAGTCGCTTCCAATATCACCGAGGTGAGCACCGGAGCGTCGGAAACGGGCAGCGCGACGACCCAGGTCCTGGGCGCGGCGAAATCCCTGGCCGGCGATACCGATCGTCTGAAGCGTGAGGTGGAGAAGTTCCTGGAGACCGTCCGGGCCGCCTAGAGATAAATGGATGCCGGGTGAAGCCATTGTTTCGCCCGGCATCTTCGCACTGGTTTGCTATCGTTAACGCCTTTCCCTCCTCCGAGCATCAACGGACCGGCTCCGGGATATCCCCGGGAAGTTATCCCGGACCTGATTTACCCATTTCAAGCGCCAGTTCTGCCAATGCGGCGCCCGCCCGGCGCCGCCTTTTTGCGTTTGTTAGCTATCATTTGTAACCTGACATTCTGTGTTGCTCGGTAGGCTTGTTGTCCAGAACAGACGCTAATCCCAAGAGATAGCGCGACGGGAGGGACATCAAATGCGGCTACAAAGGTTTTCTTTGGCGCGCTCTGACTTGAGCAAATTGAACGTTTGCGCTGCTCGACCAGCAGCTGAGCTGGTCCTGTACTTTGGCTCCCGCGCTGGCATTACGTCGGAAAAGCCTTTTGCCAGGCTTAAAACCGCGTTTCCGGATGCGACCATCGTTGGCTGCAGCACCGGCGGACAAATCCGGGGCGATGAACTGATCGATGACGATATCGAAGTCGTCGCGATGTCGTTCGAAAGCACCAGGATCGGCCTCGCGAGCGAGGTGCTCGCCTCTGCTGAAGAATCCCGGCAGTGCGGTTGCCGGATCGGCGAGAGGCTCAAGAGCGCGGGCCTGGCGGGAATCCTGGTTCTTGCCGACGGCCTGAACGTGAACGGCGGTGACCTCGTCGCCGGCATCACGAGCGTCGTCGGACCGGAGATCCCGCTGATCGGCGGCCTCGCAGGGGATGGCGCGGATTTTGTGGAAACGCTTGTCGGGGCGGATGGCGCGCCACAAACCAAACTGGTGGCGGCCATCGGCTTCTATGGCGACGCAGTGCGCTTTGGACACGGGAGCGCCGGCGGCTGGGACGTGTTCGGCTCCTGGCGCACGATCACCCACTCGCGGAAAAACGTGCTCTTTCAGCTCGACGGCGAGCCCGCGCTCGACCTCTATGAACGCTATCTCGGCGATGAAGCAAAAAGTCTGCCTGGCACAGGCCTCAGGTTTCCGCTTCAGGTGATGGATCCCGAGAACCCCGACCGCAAGATCATCCGGACAATATTGTCAATTGACCGGGATCAGCGATCGCTAACTTTCGCCGGCGACGTTCCGGAGGGCTGGCACGCACGCCTGATGCGCGGCGCTTTTGATCACCTGGTTTTAGGAGCCAAGGAAGCAGCCCGTCAGGCCAAATGCGGCACTGTCGAGAGCTTCAATGGAGGACGTCTCGCCCTGCTCGTCAGTTGCATCGGCCGACGCGTATTGATGGGGCAGCGCATTACCGAAGAGATCGAAGCAGCGCTGACCGAACTGGGAGACGATTTCGCTCCGTTCGGGTTCTACTCCTACGGTGAGATTGCGCCGCAAGCCGGTTCAGGGATTTGCGAACTGCACAATCAAACGATGACCATAACCACGATTGCCGAGACATCGGTCGTGTGATTTCGATATATGCGCAAGTTGTTCGAAAGGCAGTTGGCGAAAGCAACCGGCCCCTCGGGGGAGCTGGACGTCAATCTACTCGCCAACCTCGTGACCTCGGCCTACGACGAGGCCGAACGAGATCGCCAACGAACCGATCGCGCCATATCGCTGATGATCGAGGAAGTGCATCAAACTAATGCGCGGCTGCTCGATGCCTTCACCATTGTCCCCGAAGGGCTCGTCCTGCTGAACGCCGAAGGTAAGTACGTCCTCTACAATCAGCGTTTTGTCGAGTTGTACGATCCGATGCGCGACACGATCCGGGTCGGCGCCGACTTTTCCGATACAATTCGCGCGGCTCTACGCAGAAATTACTATCCAGACGCAGCAGGAAAGGAAGGGGCATGGCTCGCAGAACGGCTATCCGGCCCGCGGCAGGAACACTACCGCACCGAACAGCGCATCAGCGGAGATCGATGGCTGCGCGTTGACGAACGATGCACCGCTGACGGCGGAAGCATCGGAATTCACGTCGATATCACCGACTTGAAACACCGCGAAGAGTCGCTGAAGGAACGCTCGGAACAGCTCACCGAAGCCCAGCGGATGGGCAAGATCGGAGACTGGACCTACGAGCTCGGCGCGGCGCATGTTCGCTGGTCCGCGGAGGTATTCAAGCTGCTGGGTTTTGCGGCTAACTCCTTCAGTCCGAAGCGGGAAGCCGTGATGTCGATGTATGTAGGTGATGGAGCCAAACGGGTGCTCCAGGCTCAAGCCGAGATCGTACGGACACGCGGCGATAAAAGCGTCGACGTTCAAATCAGGAAAGCTGACGGATCCATCGGCGAGTTCGTCGTGACCAGCAAGCTCATGCTTGGCCGGAACGATCGGATCATTGGCTTTTCGGGAACAATTCAGGATATCTCCGAACGCAAGGCCGCCGAGCGAGCCCTTGAGAGTCTGGCCTACTACGATACGCTCACCGGGCTGGCCAACCGCGCGCTGTTTCAGCACAAGGTAAGCGATGCCCTGGCCCGTTGCGCGGAATCCGGCGCCCAGATGGCACTTCTTCTGGTTGACCTTGATCGCTTCAAAGAGGTCAACGACACGCTTGGGCATGACTCCGGAGATGAGCTGCTTGCGACGATCGCCCGGCTGATTTCGCGCGTTCTGGGAGGGGACAATTTCGGCTTTCGCCTCGGCGGCGATGAGTTCGCCATTGCCGTCATGGACTCGGCGGACCGCGAGTCCGTGGCACGCATCGCAACGGAAGTCATTGCGACGCTTTCCGCTCCGATAGCGCTTAATCGCGGAGAAGTGAGGATTGGAGCGAGCATCGGAATTGCCGTGGCGCCGGATGATGGATCGAATCTCGTAGATATTCTGCGCAGCGCCGACGTCGCTCTTTACCGTGCAAAGGAGAATGGCAGAGGCTGTTTCAAATTCTTTGAGCCCGATATGAACGCGTCGGTTCATAAAAAGATGGTGCTGTCGCGCGACTTGCGACATGCACTCAGCTCCGGCAAGGGTCTCGAGCTGTGGTATGAACCCCAGATAGATCTTGCAACGGAACGGGTGAACGGCTTCGAAGCACATCTGCGCTGGGAGCACCCGGATCTCGGTTACGTTTCGTCGAACGAATTCATGCCGGTTGCAAGAAATTCGCATCTGATCCGCGATGTCGGATTGTGGACCCTGCGCGAAGCGGCGCTCCAGGCCAGGGCGTGGATCGATGCCGGCGAGACGCCGCGGGAGATCGCCGTGATCGTCTCCGCAATGCAGATCTGCCATCGCGATTTTGTGGCTGACGTCGCACTCGTCCTGAACGAGATGCATTTACCTCCTCAATGTCTCTGCCTGGAAGTGACCGTGCTGATCGACAATGCGGCGGATCGCATCCGCACGGTTCTCCCGGAATTGAAGCGGCTGGGCGTAACATTAGTGCTCGATGATTTTGGCACCAAATACTCTTCGCTGAACTATCTACTTGAACTGCCGTTCGACAGAATCAGGATTGACCGGATATTCAAGGACGAAGCGACCAATTCCGGCCGGGCGCAAAAGCTTCTGCGTGGCATCATTGCGCTTGGACATGACCTCGGAATGAAGACTTCAGTAAAGGGCGTGGAGTCGACGGAGGAGATTGGCATTCTGAGGAAATTGGGATGCGACATGGTGCAGGGTGATGCTATCCTGCCGCCATCGCCAGCGGCGGAGTCTTTGTCCTACGCACGGTCGGCTCCATTCGGACGCAATCGGATGGTACGGTCGACCGATATAAGGCGAAAAGCCGGTCTTGGCTGAGTTGTTGCAGTATTGTTTCGTGGCGGACATGCGCCGCGCTCACGATCAGTCGCCGATCCCTGACAGCGTCAGCCCGCGCGATTGGTTTCCGATAGCCTGACAGAACGGCTGCCTGGCGCATCTTCGCGAACTTACGTCGTTACGTTTGGCGAAAAGGCGGAGGACTCGCCGCCTGCCGGAGGGGTTCATACCAGGGCGGAAGCCACGCTCGCCAATATCCGTTCGCCCTGGTCGACGGCGGCAACGCTGCGCAGCCCGTCAAGTGCCAGCTTGATCAGTTCATCGTCGGCTTGCGCAGAACAGACGGCGTAGACCGGATAGAAAAAGCTGGGAGCTCCCGCGACAAGGTGCAGCTTTCCCGCCGCGACGTATGGCGCCACGACGCGCTGTCGGAAATAACCCGCCCCGCCCGCTTCGAGAATATAGGTTAGCGCCAGGGGGCCGTGGCTGACGAACAGACCGGGATGATTGTCGATCGGAAAACTAAGCTCATGATGGTGGGCAAACTCGGATCCCCAATCCACGTAGACGTAGCTGTCGGGGTCGACCTGCTTTGCATCCGGGTTGGTCGTAACCAGAACCAGTTTTTCCTCCAGAAGCAACTCGACCCGCGCGCCTGGCCTGTACTGCGGGGCATACATCACCGCCACATCGAGCGCGCCCGTCGAAACCTGGTCGGACAGGCTGTCCGGCACCTCGAGCTGAACGCGAAGCGCGACATCAGGCGCAGAGCGGCGCATCCAGTGCAGCCATTCGATGAGCCACGGACGCCACAAATTCAACTCGCCGCCGATGGTCAGAACTGCGCGGCGGCCTGCCGGCACAGCGACCTGATGTCGAGCTCGTTGCCACAACTGCACCAGCATTGGCGCGTAACGCAGAAACTGCTCTCCGGCCCCGGTAAGTGATGCTCCGTTCTTGTTGCGGATAAACAAGGGTCGACCGAGTCGCTGTTCCAGCGTCCGGATGCGGGCACTGACGGCCGTCTGGCTCAAATTGAGCTGTTCGGCGGCGCGCGCAAAACTACGTGCCCTAACGATCTCCAGAAAGGTTCGCGCCAGCTCGACATCCATGCAGCACCTCCAAAACGTCTATATAGCACTTTTGTTGCATTAAAGAAGCTATTAAATTCGTTTGCTTGCTTCAAGCCTGCGAGCAAAGATTGAGCAATGGCATGGAGAGCTAATGCCAGACCTCGGGAAAAAATGCGAACCCCGAGGGTTGGGGCCAGTCGGACTGATACAGCAATGACCAAACGAACCGGCGATTTCGCTGGCAAGGGTGTTCTGAGCCGGGCTTCGGAACGGGCCGCAGCGGGAGAACCTTTTGTACCGAGCACCGTTGTCGAAGCAAGAGGCTTCGCGTCGACATCCGTCAGTAGCAAGACCACTTTCGACGTAGAGGACGCGGTCTTGCGCGGCTGGGTTCGAAGAGGACCCGCCGGATCGACCATCGCTCCGGCGACAATTGAAATCCTGGAAACCGAAGGCCCGCAGATCGTCGACGTCGGTCCAGATGAGATCGCCGCAGGCGGGAACGTCAATGCCGGTCGGCGAATGGACCTCCGTCCGTTCCCACACGAACCGGCGTCTGGAGGCTGAGATGTCCCAGATTAGCGAGGGCTCCGCGCTGGTTCTGGCGTTAGCGTGCGCACTCTGGATCTACGAAGTCACGAAGGTGATACACGCACAGCGCAATCGCCTCATCGACCTGCCCGTCCGTGCCAGAGACTCGAACCTTATGGCGATATCCCCGAACCTCGAACCGCTCGTATCCAGAATTCTTCGGCGCGATGGAGACGTGGCCGTCACAGACTTCCTTGGCGAAAGACTGGCCGCCTATGAATTGATCGTTGCCGCTTATGGCTCCGGCGACCGAGAGACGCTACGCAAGCTCGTCTCTTCCGAAATTTACGATACCTTTTCCGACGCGATCGAGGCACGGCAGGAGAGAACCAGGACGATATTCTCACGGATCGATTTGCCCAAAATTCTGGACGGTCACCTCGACGACGACCGCATGGAGATTTCCATCCGGTTCGCGGCCGAATATTTCGAGTTGCCGTGCGATTGTTCGGGTCAATCGGTGATAGCAAAACCGGAAAAACGCCACAGCGTCGATATCTGGACGTTTGCCCGGATTCTGTCGTCGCCCAAGGACGAATGGCGTCTGATCGCAACGGAGGCCAGTGTCCGATGACGAGGAAAGTCAGGCCTCGCCACACCGGCCTCGACCAGGACCAATTCCTTCCGGGATAACAGGTCTCGAAGCAAGCCGCACCATCAGCAATGTTCGTCAATGGCGGCGCCGCAAGCATTGCCCGGCGCGGCGCTGGAAGCGCGCATCCAGGTCCATATCACGACCTTGCCCTATTGCGAGATCCGTTCAACGGCGGCAAGCCCGCACGCCAGACCTGCGATCAGGTCGGCCTCAGCCTCAAGCCCGATCGAGAGTCGCAGCAGGCTGTCGCTGATGCCGGCGGCGCGGCGCGCTTCCTCTCCCATGCCGGAATGCGTCATCGTGGCCGGATGCGCGACCAAACTTTCGACGCCGCCCAGCGACTCCGCAAGTGTGAAGAGCCTGACGGCCTCGACGAAGCGCCGCACGGAATCGATTCCACCCCGCAGTTCAAAGCTCAGCATCGCGCCGAAACCTTGCTGCTGGGAAGCGGCAAGCGCGTGGTTCGAATGTGTTTCGAGACCGGGATAGTGAACGACAGCCACGGCCGGCGATTTTGCCAGGAAACGCGCTACGCTCATTGCGTTTTCTTGCTGTCGCTGGATACGGGGAAACAAGGTCCGCAATCCGCGAAGCGTCAGATATGCGTCGAACGGAGCGCCGATCGCGCCGGTGATATTCGCCCAGGCCGATAGTTCTTCGACATCGGCGGGATTCGCGGCGATGACGGCACCCCCGACCACGTCGGAATGTCCATTGAGATATTTCGTGGTCGAGTGAATGACGAAGTCCGCGCCATGGACGAGCGGCCGCTGCAGGGCTGGCGAGAGAAACGTGTTGTCGACCGCGGTTTTGGCGCCCGCTGCCTTGGCGCGCAAGGCTATCTCGCGTATATCGACGACCCGCATGAGTGGATTGCTCGGCGTTTCGACAAGGACGAGCTTGGGCCCACGCGCGAAAGCCGATGCCAGGGCTGACGTATCACCCTGGTCGATGAAAGCGACATCGAACTGATCGCGGTCCCGCCGGGCACAGAGGAGGCGATAGGTGCCTCCGTAGCAATCATGCGGTGCGAGCACGAGATCGCCCCGCCGGACGGTTGACAGCACGAGGTCGATCGCTGCCATGCCCGACGACGTTATCACCGCGCCGGCGCCTTCTTCCAGCTTGGCCAGTGCCTCCGCCAGCATGTCCCGGCTTGGATTCGATGTCCGGGAATACTCGTGCCGCCCGCTTTGCGCGAAGCCCGAAAAGGCGAACGTGCTGGACAGATAGATCGGCGGCGTGACCGAACGGAAATCGGAGTCAGCGACGACACCATGGGCGGCTGCTATTGTCTCCGGCTTGTTCTGTTCGGACATCAACGGCCTGCTGACTGGCATCGGGATTGGTACGGGAAGGTTGCTTTCCCGTCGACGGAGTTCAAACGGCTGACGTCGAGTCAGTCGTTGAAGTGGCGTCCTTCCTTGACCTCCGCGACGTAACCGGCGCGGATCGCGAAATCTCCGAAAGGCTCGCCCTTTTTCCGGTCGCGTGCGTAGTGCTCGAGGACCTTGTCGAGCGCCGCCAGGATGGCCTGCTCCCCGGCGTTCTCGAGATACATCTTGTTGAGACGCTCGCCGTGGAAAGCCGCCGCCAAGATAGAGGTTGTACTTGCCGGGCGCGCGGCCGGTAAGGCCGATTTCGGCGATATAAGGCCTCGCACAACCGTTCGGACACCCCGTCATGCGGAGGGTGATGGGATCATCGGTTAAACCGTGCGTCGCAAGCATGATCTCGATCTTGCTGATCAGATCGGGCAGGTAACGCTCGCTTTCGGCCATGGCGAGACCACAGGTCGGTAGCGCCACGCACGCCATCGCGTTCAGCCGCAGACCGCTGCGCTTTTCCGGTTGATCGAGATGATACGTCTCGATCATCGCCTCGATACCGGCCCTGTCTTCGGGTGCGACATCGGAGATGATCAGGTTCTGGTTTGGCGTCAGGCGGAAGGATCCCTTATGGGCGCGGGCAATCTCGCGCAATCCATCCAGTGCGGGATGGGTTTCGCTATTCGCAATCCGACCGTTTTCGACGAAGAGGGTTCGATGCTCGCGGCCATCCTCGCCCTTCGACCAGCCCAGCAGGTCGCCGTTTGTCGTAAATTTGCAGGATCGCGCTCGACCGAGCGGGAAGCCAAGCCGCTGCTCGATCTCGCTCTTGATCCAGTCGATCCCCTTTTCGTCGATCGTGTATTTGAAGCGCGCATGCTGACGATCGACCCGGTCGCCATAATCGCGCTGCACGGACATGATGGCGTCGATGGTCTCTATCAATCGTCCGGCATCGACGTAACCGATCACGTCGGCGAGCCGTGGATAGGTTTTCGGATCCTGATCGGTGCGACCAAGACCGCCGCCGATTGCAACGTTGAACCCCTTGAGTTTGCCGCGTTCGGCAATCACGATGAAGCCGAGGTCCTGGGAATAGACGTCGATGTCGTTGCTGGGCGGGATGGCAAAACCGATCTTGAACTTCCGCGGCATATAGGTGCGGCCGTAGAACGGCTCTTCCGGTGCGTCGCTGCTCTCCCGTTCCGCTCCGTACCAGATTTCCGGGTAGGCGCGCGTCTTGTGGGTAGCATGATCGCTGGCCTGCTTGGCGAGCGCGTAAACCTCGCTGTGCAGCCTGGACAGCAGTGGATTGACGCCGCACATCACGCCCCGGGTGTCGTCGCCGCAGGCCGCCCTGGTGTCGATCAGAACGTCGCGCAGGCCGCTGATGACGGTGCGAAGGTCGTGCTTCATTACCCGATGAAGCTGGAACGTCTGACGCGTGGTAAGCCGCAACGTGTCGCCGGCATAGGCGCGTGCGAGCGCGTCCAGCTTGAGCCATTGAGCCGGGCTGCATACGCCGCCCGGAAGGCGCAGCCGCGCCATGAAGGAGAAGGCCGATTCAAGCTTTTGCCGACGCCGTTCATCCCGGATGTCGCGATCATCCTGCTGATAGATTCCGAAGAATTTCATCAGCTTGGCGTCGTTCGGCGTCACCGAGGCGGTGATATCGTCGACGAGACTTTTCTCGATCGTACCGCGCAGATAGTTGCTGTTCGCCTTGAGGGTCTCGTCCGGCCCTAACTTTTCGAGCGGCTGTGAGAGATCCCGGCTTCGGTCCGAATGTGATGTCGTGTCCAATGCTGCCGGCCTCAGTAGACGTCACGCCGATAGCGGCGATCGCGGGTCATGGCGGCGAGATATTCGCTGGCGGCTTCCCGGTCGAGACCGCCATGCTGCTCGAGGATTTCAATGAGCGCCGCATGCACGTCCGGCGCCATGTGCGCGGCATCTCCGCAGACGTACAGGTGGGCGCCTTCTTCAAGCCATGCGTACACGTCTCGGCCCTGCTGACGCAGCCGATCCTGAACGTACGTCTTCGGAGAGGAATCGCGCGAGAACGCGACATCCATGCGAGTCAGGACCTTGTTCTTCAGCAACGCCTGCCATTCGACCTGATAGAGAAAATCGGAGCGGAAATTACGTTCACCAAACACCAGCCAAGCTTCGCCGGTGGCGCCGCGCGCTTCCCTTTCCTGCATGAAGGCGCGATATGGCGCGACGCCGGTGCCGGCTCCAATCATCAGGATCGACACGTCGTCGTCCGGGAGATGAAAGTGATCGTTGGATTGGATGTAGACCGGAACATGCGCGCCTTCCTCGGTCTGCATCGCGAGATATCCGGATGCGACCCCGGTGCGTGACCGATCGAAGAGTTCGTATCGTACCGTACTGACCGTCAGATGTGCCTCCTCGGGCATGGCCGAGAGGCTGGATGCTATCGAGTAAAGTCGCGGCTGCAACGGCCGCAAGCCGGCCAGCAGCGTGTCGGCATCGATACCGGGAGCCGGAAAGCGCTCGATGATGTCCAGCACATGATGTCCGCGCAGGAACGCCGTGCGCGCCTCGCTATTTTCGGGCTTGCGCAGTTCGAGCAGTTCCCCGGCGTTGGTAATATCGGCCCAATGGTCCAGAAAGCGTGGCGTCGCGGTCGTGATCTCGAAGACTCGTTCGAGCGCGTCGGTAAGCGTGATCGACGCCTTCTTGACGTTGACCAGAGCGTCGCCTGAAAGGGCCAGGCGTTCGATCAGCGCGGCGGCGAGCACAGGCTCGTTCCGCGCTTGCACACCCAGGGCGTCTCCGGGACGATAAACCAGTCCGGAATCTGCCAGCGACAATTCGATATGTCGTGTCTCTTTGGTCGAGCCGCGGCCCGTGAGAACGATGTTGTCGAGAACCGGGGCTGGAAACGGATGCTTCTTGTCGAAGCTGACGGGCCGGCCATCACCGCTTGCGATCTGGCCTTTTGCCTCGAATGCCGGCGCCTGGACCTGTGCGGTTGGCGCAAGCTTGCCAAGCACGTCCTGGATCCAGGCTGCCGCAGGCTCCTCGAAATCGACGTCGCAATCGATACGGTCTGTCAGGCGCTGTCCGCCCAGTTCCTGGAACCGCCGATCCAGCCGCTTGCCGGCCTCGCAGAAGCGCTCGTAACTGGAGTCGCCGAGGGCCAGCACCGCAAAGCGCAGGTTCGGAAGCTTCGGTGCCCTGCGGCTTTCGACGAACTCGAAAAACGTAAGTGCCGTTTGCGGCGGGTCGCCCTCTCCGTGGGTGCTGGTGATCACCAACAGGTCTTGCTCTTCGGCAAGATTTCGAGGCTTGTATTCAGCGACGTCGGAACGCCGCACGTTGATGCCGAGCGCCTGGGCCGCATCGACGACCGACGTGGCAAGCCCGGAACTGTTACCCGTTTCCGTAGCGAACAGTACGGTCAGCTGGCGCGACGACGTTGCCTGCGGTCGTGTCGTCGGCGGAAGATTCGCAAGAGGTAGATTGCCGATCCCGATCGTCGATGTGCGCAGTTGATGCCCGATGCCAGCGAAGTATCCGCTGATCCAAATGGCCTGTTCAGGCGTGAGCGACGTCGCCAATTCGCTGATTTGACGCCATTGGTCGGTCGATAGGCTGGGCCCTGTCAGTTCCGGTCTCGTCATCGTTTTCGGAATCCCACCGGAGGGCGCAGGGTTAAGTCCTGCCTCGCAGCCGGTTCAAACGCTTGGTAAAAGTACAAAAAAGTGCCGCTTGATTTCATGCATCGCAACATCTCCAGGCACAAACGAATGATGCGGGATGATGTGTGCATCTTTTTTGCTATGAAGTGCAAACAAATGGTTCATGCCGCCGTTCGTTGGAAACTTGGAACGACGCTATTGGGCGCGGACCTCTTTCGAGGATATTTTTTTGGCGCGTCCTTTCGACTTTTTGAATATGAGGTCAATTTTTTTGAAGCTCCGGCTGGTACCCGATTTGCGGTGCAACGCCGGTCCCGGCGCGCTACTGTGGAACTACGCCATGTTGCGCTCGAAAACTTGGGCATTTTGGCTCCGATCCTGTCGCAAACGGGCTGGTATGTCCCATTTTGAGAAGCCACGATCGACGATCTTGATGCGTTTCGCTCAGAAAACCCTTTATCAAGCCCGGCGCACCAGTGGACCCACGAACCATGCGTTGTCATTTCTCGTTCGGGAAATCGCTACGTAGGCAGCACCTTGGCCAATCACGCACGGCCGCTTGGCTGCCGCGGTCATGTCGACGAAATTAATTGAGGTCCGCTCACGACAGCGATCTGCTCACGGATACAGATTCAGCCAGCAATTCTCGCATGGTCACTGCAGCCGCGAGCGCTAGCTCCATCGGTCGCGAGACGCCTCATCAGTCGCAATGCTGTCTGCTCTGTTCGTGAGGACCGTCATATTTCTCTTCCAGCATCGAAGCACGATTGCCGTTGCCGAATCCTGTAAAGATGTATTAGTTTACATGTTCCAATCTTGGATGGATTTCCGCGTTTAGGGTTCCTCCCATCCTATGCGCGAGCTTGATCCCACGGTGTGCCCTCGTCTTGAGGACCCTGCCGTGGGATTTTTTTCGCGGAAACGCAATACGGGTCAGGCTGCGGAGCGCAACCCAAAATCCCTTGGCCGGAGCATGAGATCGGCGAGCGTATACTTGTCCAGGACCGTGTTGAACGCGCCTAGCCCCTCTCTCAGAATGGAGGCCAATCGACAGCGGCGCGTTATGCAGCACTGGCCTTCCGCGCCGAAACATTCGACCAGCGCGAAATCAGGCTCGGTCGTCCGCACGACGTCCCCGAGCCCTATCTTGCGAGGGGGTTTCGCCAACTTTAGGCCGCCGGAGCGGCCACGTACCGCCGTCAGATAGCCTGCACGTGTCAGGCTATTGGTCACCTTCATAAGGTGCCCCCGCGAAATCTTGTAAACCTCGGAAACCTCCTCGATGGTGATCAACCTGTCTTCGTGGGCGGCGGCGAACATCAAAAGTCGCAGCGCGTAATCAGTAAAGTTGGTAAGCCGCATGAAAAATCCTAAACGGTGACGTCGCCGCGATTATGAGAGTCCTGACGGCAGAAAGATATAGCCAGGGTGTATATTTTGCAAGTTGCAAGGACTCAGTCGCGACGATCGGCGGTTGATTTTGTCTGCCATCGCATGAACGAATCGGCGTTAGAGCCGAAAATATCCGAGGGTTCATCGTTTGCAACGGCGTCAACGACGTTTTGTAACGTCCGGGTCAAGCCTATGCCGGTCTTCTTCGGGCAGCCTTGATGGCTTCCGCGATTTTCGCCGCGCGCAGCGAGAACACGGCAGCCTGTTGGGGCGTGCAAAGCTCTCCCGTCGTGGCTTCGAAAAGTTCGATCCATCTGCCGAAATGGCGGTCGGTGAGACCAGCCAGCGGCAGATGCTGGCCGATCACGTCCCCCTTGTAAGCCCCGGTGATCAGTATGACCGAAGACCAGAAATCGCACATGCGGGCGAGGTGTGCCGGCCAGTCCAGAACCTTCTGAAAAATCGGGCCTAGATCCGCGTCGGTGCGCACGCGGGCGTAAAAGGCTTCGACCACGGCGCGGATCAACTCCTCTTCGATTCCCACGGCAATGCCCGGCGCATTGACGTAAGGGACGCGCCGCCGAACTGGCGCGCCATTGTCGTTCCTCATGGGTTTGGTTTCTTGAAGAATTCCACGAAAAAGCGGCCGCCTTCGACAAACGCGACCCGGTGCGGAATGTCCGGCGGAATCAACGCCGTTTCTCCGGCCGACACCAGTTTCGAACCCTCGTGCGGCGGCTCCAGGTGATAGGACAAGCGACCGTCGAGCACGTGGATCAAACCCCACACTCCGGACTTGGTCGTATGCGCGGACTTGAACGCCTCCGGGAGAGTCTCCGGCGTAAAGTCCGGCGTCCGACTATAAGAGACGACGTCAGCCGGTAGCTCCGGTGGCAACGCCTTCCAGGACTCCGATTGTTTATTCATTCATTTCACTCCGCTCTTTCGTTTCAGGGTCGCCGCCCGAGCCGAAGCAGCAACGCATTGAAGCGGCGCTCATCCCTCGGAGAGGTACGCCGAAGGATGACGCAGGCCCTTCCCGCGATATGGCAGGCCGCATCCGTCTCGCCAGCGTCCGCAAGCTTCTGCAAACCATCGAGAAGCAACCCGATGATCTGTTCCTGCGGCGATACGATCGGATCCAGTGTCGAGTAGTCGAAACCCGTACCAGCCAGTTCTCGCGCCATCAGCGAGCCCCGAGGTATTGCTTCGCTGTGGAGTTGATGAACGAGCGCCCAGGCGCTGGTGCATCGACGAGACGAAAGATCTTCTGGTGCCGATGCGGGGGCGGAAGCTCGCGCACATCGATGACGGCTTCATCTCCGTTCGTATTGGACATTCGGGTTCTCCCGCGGTCGCACCACGCTCCACCCGATCGTCGTGGCGATCATGACGACGATCGAAAGATAGCAGCTCGCCGGGTGCCTTAGCCCTCGCCCGGCTTGGGGCTGAAGTGTTCGCCCAATTTGTTCGGTATACCGTTCCAAGAATCGGCGTCTGCAGGTGGGGCACCCTTTGCCACGACGTTCGGCCAGAGTTCGGCGTAGCGGCGATTGAATTCGATCCAGTGCGGCTCGGCAGCCGGATCGCTGTCGGGGAAGATCGCTTCGGCGGGACACTCCGGCACGCAAACGCCACAATCGATGCACTCGTCGGGATGAATGACCAGCATGTTTTCCCCGATGTAGAAGCAGTCCACGGGACAAACCTCGACGCAATCCATGTATTTGCATTTGATGCAGTTCTCGGTGACGACGTGAGTCATCATCCAGCCTTTCAGACATCCGGGCCGCCAAGCCCCCATGCCTTTAAACAAGAAGAGCCTTAGCCGTTTTTGGCACGAAAAAGAAATATTTTCTATATAGCTTTTTGCGTGCGGCATCGGCCTATTTAAGTCTTGCATCGATCTTAAAGATATATTACGCGTAGATGTTAAGAGACGGCCTTGCGGTCTGTGATGCCGACAAGGGATAGACGGAAGCTGATGAGGGCACGCTATTTGGCTGTCATTGCGTTAGCGATGGCCGCCGTTATCAGCAGCCCGGCACGAGATTCGAGAAGAATTGACCGCGTCAATCGTCGACTAGCTGCATAAGAAAATCCGCTAAATAAAATTCGCTGAAATAGTTGTTGCTGGGCGAAGCATTCGCATCCCGCCGGATCTACCGGCATGGGCTGATCCCGGCGAATCCAGCGCCGAGATCCAATGGAGCGCAAGGGAGGGGACCGTGATCCAGGAGCTCGTTTGGGCCACATCACTGACGTTGATGTCGATGCTTGCCCTTGTTTTTATTTGGGTTGCTTTCCAAGCCAGGATCGAACTGCCCGATTATGGACCGGCGATTGCCTCGGCCTATCGGAAACGAACGTGGTTGTTCGGCATCGCCATGGCGGTATTGATCTGGGCCAACTACGAGACCCTTCCCCATCTTCCCTATGTTTCAACCGTCGTTACACAGGGATCCGGAGCCGCGGTGCAACCGGTAGAAGTTGTTGCGGAACAGTGGTCCTGGACGATCACGCCCAGCAACCTGAAGGTCGGACAGACTGCGGAATTTCACGTCACGAGTACTGACGTAAATCATGGTTTCGCTGTCTACGATCCGGAAATGCGCATCGTCGCTCAGACCCAGGCGATGCCTGGCTACATCAACAAGCTCCGTTACACCTTCACGACACCCGGCACCTACCGGGTCCTCTGCCTGGAATATTGCGGCGTCGCCCATCATGAAATGGCCGCCGATATCACCGTCGCCGCACGCTAAGTCCGCTTTGGGAGGATGCCATGACGATCCAAGCCGATGAAGTGACGATCCGGGCGAATGAAGGCCGCAGCTTCGTAAGCCCACGCGTTGCCGTTCTGGCATATCTGGCCGTATGCGGATTGGTTTTGCTGCTGATGATGCTGCTCGGCCTGACCATGCGCCTGGCGCAGGCGCAGTGGATCACCGTTCCACCCAACTTCTTCTACGTTGTGATGACGATGCACGGCGCCGGCATGGTCGGCATAACAGGTCTGGCTGGCGCTGCCGTGATGTGGCACTTCGTACGTCGGTACGTGCCGGTCTCGACCGGCGTGTTCGTCACCAATCTGGCTTTCTTCCTCATCGGCGCGGCCTTCATTCTGGGGGCGGGATTCATCGGCGGATTCGCCGGCGGCTGGACCTTCCTGTTCCCATTACCGGCACACTCCGGACAATTGTGGTCCGCCAACGCGGCGGCTTCGTACATGATCGGCCTGTTGATCATTGGTACCGGCTTTTTGTTGCTTCATCTCGACATCGCCCGTGGCATCCTGACCGTTTACGGCGGCCTCGCCTCCGCCCTCGGCGTTGAACAAGCGTTCGGTTTGGCTCCCGAAAAATACGGTCCACCGCCCGCCGTAACGGCATCAACGATGGTGTCGATCGTCAACATACTAGGCATCGTCCTGGGCGCCGGAGTGCTTGTTGTTTCTCTTGTCAACCTCTACGTCCCGAGCTTTACCTTCAACGCCCTGCTCGCGAAAAATCTGATCTACTTTTTCGGCCACGTCTTCATCAACGCAACGATCTATATGGCGGTCATCGGGGTCTATGAGATACTCCCGGTCTTTACGCATCGCGCCTGGAAAACCAATCGAGCGTTCTACTTCGCCTGGGTGCTCTCGACGCTGATGGTGCTCACCGTTTATCCGCACCATCTGCTTATGGATTTCGCGATGCCGACCTGGGCTCTGGTCGCAGGTCAGATCATATCGTGGATGAGCGGCTTGCCCGTGCTGCTGGTGACCGCGTTCGGCACTCTCACCAATGTTTATCGCTCGGGCATCAAATGGAATGCCACGGCCGGGTCTGGCATTTCTTGGCGTGGCGGGCTGGGCGATCGGGGTGATCCCGGCAATCGCCGATGGAACGATCGAGATCAATACCGTCATGCATAACACCCAATGGGTGCCCGGCCACTTCCATACCTACTTGTTGCTGGGCATGGTCGCGATGTTTCTCAGCTTCGTGACTTATATCGGCGCAACCGGATCGAGCGCGCTGGCATCGGTCGCGTTCTGGCTTTACGTTGTGGGCGGCTCGGTGTTCGTTGTCGCATTCCTTTCCGGTGGGGCTGTCAGCGTTCCGCGCCGCTATGCGGTTCATCTGCCCGAATGGCTGCCCTATGATCGAGCCGGGTCGATCGGCGCAACATTGGTGATAGCGGGGACGTTGATCTTCGTGCTGGGCTTTCTTGCGCGGCTTCCGTCGGCGGCCTCCGCGTCGGAGTCCGATGCATGATCGGTCGCGGCTTCGTTCCACTGCTGGCGCTGGTGGCTACGGCCGGGATTGGAGCCTTGGCCTGGGAGACCGAGGGATTCAACGTCGTCACCATGAACGGCGCGCGTCAGCTCGATATCGCGCGCAGACCGCGATCCCTGCCCGACGTTCAGCTCATGGATCAGGATGGACAGCTATTTTCCCTGGCGGATTATAAAGGCGATCCGGTTTTTGTCGATTTCATCTACACCCGGTGTCCGGCGATCTGCAGGCCCATGGGAGACGAGTTTCACAACGTGATGGAATGGCAGAACTCGCATCCGGAGCGGCACGTAAAACTGGTCAGTATCAGTTTCGATCCGGAGAATGACAATCGAGAAGCATTGCGGCTGTACGGGGATCGCTATGGCGCCCGTGCGCCGCAATGGCGCATCGCAGCTCCGTTGCAGCGGAGCGGACTCGACGTGCTGCGTCAGGCCTTCGGACTGATCGTGATCCCCGACGGGACGGGCGGCTTCATCCACAATGGCGATGTATATCTGATCGACGCCGACGGCCGTTTGGCTCGCGCCTTCGATCCCGATACGGCTCAGCCGATATTTGTCAATGCATTGAGCGGAAGCCGCCCATGAGAAGGCGCTTAATCGTCATCGCGGCCGTTTGGCTGATGTTGTGGTGGTGGCCGCTGCGCTATTCCCTGGAGAGCGACATGGCACTGCACATGACGGTGCAGATACCGCTCCTGATCGGAATTGGCCTGCTGCTGGCTCCGCTTGTCCGCGGCCGCGAGCCACCCTGGCTGGTTGAAGCGGATTGGCTGGGTATCCCCGGCATGGTCGCGGTCGTCCTTGTCACCTCGTTTTGGATGATACCTCGCGCCCTGGACAGCGCCCTATCCGATCCTCTGACAGATGCGGCCAAGTTCGTAACGCTGCCGCTCGCGGCCGGTCTGCCTCTGGGATTGAGTTGGCGCCGGATGCCGCCACTTGGACGCGCGTTCATTTGGGCGAACTTCATTCCAAAACTCGGAGCCATCGGAGGACTCTACCTCGCCGCACCGGTTCGTCTATGTGCTTATTACAGAATCGATCAGCAAACCGAGGCGGGCTGGGCTCTCGTTATCGTCGCCGCGGCTCTCGGGATCTCATGGTTCTTCGTCGTGTTTTTCGGTCTTCAATCGGCTCACTTGAAAACCTGGCTCGGCTTTCAAGCTCGTGCACAATCGGAGCCTGAATCCCGGAGTTACTCCGCCGCGTTGCAAAGCCCGGCGCAGCTAGCGCAATAGTTATTGGCGACTGCAACCGTCTGAAAGTGTCTCGATGATCTGAGATGCCGTCACGAGCTATCGCGTCGATGACCGCCAGAGTGATTTCCGGACGACGCCGCGAGTTCAGGCCCGGCTCGCCTCGAACCGCGCTGGGCCTCGCGACGAAAGCCGCCGGCCGTTCAGCAGCCGCAGGGCGTCTCGCTCGTCCAACGGCCGTGAGAAGAAATACCCTTGCGCGTAGCCGCACCCCATTTCGCGAAGCTCGTCGACGTGAGCGATCGTCTCGGCCCCTTCGGCAACTACCTCCATTCGCAGGCTCTGGGCCAGGGCCAGAATGGTGCGGATGATCTCGCGCCCCCCGGACTTCTGTTGAAGCGCCATTACGAACGAGCGATCGATCTTCAAGGTGTCGAAGGGCAGTTTGTGGAGATAGCTGAGCGACGAATAGCCGGTGCCAAAATCGTCCATGCTGACGCGCACGCCGATGGCTCGCAAGCTCTTGAGAATTTCAACGGCCTTGTCAGCGTCGCGGACGGTCACGGATTCGGTAATTTCGAGGCGGACCGTGCTGGGGTGCACGCCGCTCGCGGTGATCGCCATCACGACGTTTTCCAGAAAGTCTGGCTGGTGAAACTGCTTGAACGAGACATTGATACTCATGGTCAGGTTCGCGTTCTCGGGCCCCTCCCCTTGCCATTTCGCCAGCGTGGCGAGCGCTTCCCGCATGACCCAGGCGCCGATGAAGACGATCAGGCCGGTCTCTTCCGCAAGGCCGACAAACTCCAGGGGAGAAACAAGCTCACCACCATTGCGGCGCCAGCGGATCAGCGCCTCAAATCCCACGATTTCGTTCGAGTGAAGATCGACGATCGGCTGGTAGTGCAAAATGAAATCACCCCGGCGCAGCGCGCCGCGCAGATCGGTTTCCAGGCCCAGTCGCCGCATCGCCGCCTCGTGCAAGCTGGCGTCGAATATCTCCACGCGCGCCCGCCCTTCGGTCTTGGCGCGATACATGGCAAGATCAGCGTCCCGCATGAGGTCGGCGGCGCTTTCATGCGTTGTCTCACTTGACGCGATGCCGATACTGGCCGAGGTGTAGACCTCCTGCCCGTCGATCTCGATGACGCGCTTCAGCTCCTCCTGCACCCGATCGGCGACGTCGGTGGCGACGAGATCATGCTGCATCTCTTCCAGCAGCACCGTAAACTCGTCACCGCCGAGCCGGGCCAGCGTTACGACGGCGGCCGATTTCACGGCTTCGTCGTCGAGAACGGCCATCAGCCGCGCACTGATTTCCCGCAGCAAGATGTCCCCGGCCGCGTGGCCGAGGCTATCATTGACCAGCTTGAAACGATCGAGATCGATGAACAGGACGGCGAAACGGGAGTCCGGCCGCAGACGACGCAGGGCAACGGCGCATTCGAGCCTGCCCATGAAGAACAGCCGGTTCGGCATCTTCGTCAATGGATCATGCGTCGCGTCGTAGACCAGCTTGTCCTCGAGCTGCTGACGCTCGACAACGCGACCAACCTGCGTGCCGATCTGGCTCATGATCGAGAGCATGGACTCGTTGGGCTCAACGGCATCACGAAAGAAAAACTCCATCACGGCAACGATGTCGTTGCTCACCGAAACCGGGAAGGCGAAGCCCGCGTGCAAACGTGAGCGCTCGGCGGCTTTCCGGCGCGGAAAATTGGGATCCTTGGTGACGTCCGCGATCCAAAGGGCGTTGCCGGTTTCCAGCACGCGACCGGGCAAGCCAATGCCCTTCGGAAGATTGCGCGCGCACGCCTCTGCGGCGAAAGCGCTGACATTGGTTCCCGATTCAGCGTGCCAGATTAAAGTGGACACCAGCATATCAGGATTGTCGGGGTTGATGCGGAAGACATGGCCAAATCCCCACCCCGTATGCTGGCAGATCGCTCCGAGCGTAAAGCGCAGAATCTCCTCGACGGAATGGCTCTGATTTGCCTGCGTCGCGACGGTGCCGAGAAGTTCGAGCTGGCGTTGCTTCTCGTAAAGTTCGCTCAGTCCGTTTTCGGCGATCGACTCCGCTTCCAATCGCGCGGTGCGCTCACGCTGAAAACGATTCTGCGCCTTCAGAAGCCGAAGGTTCAGATCGATTTCCAATCCGGGATCGGCGCCCTGGAGGTTCAACGCTGCCATTGAATTTCCATCAGGCACTTGTCGTCGTCACGGTTCATGCAGGTGTGATGCGTGATGTTCACGTCTTCACACCAGATTTTCGAGGCGCCGACAATGAAGCCGTGGGCAAGATCGCACATCTTGCGCGACGACTTGTAACCCATGAACAACGAGCCGTTCTCGGTTTCCTTGAACTGGAAATAGGGGCAGTTGGCCCCTGAGTAGAGCTTGCGAACCTCGGGATGAATGATGGTGTTGACCGCCAGGACGAAGTTGCGGGACGAGGCATAATTCGCAAACAGCCCCGGATAGCGCTCCTTCAGAATTGGCATCGCACTCTCGCCAAACCAGCGTAGCGCGTCCTCGTTGGTATTGCCCTGCTTCGCCGCGACCGCGCCGAGCAGGGCGTTGATTTCGTCGTCGGAATAATTGCCGAGGGAAGTATAGGCGCCCACGAGATCGGCCTCATCAAGCAGTTCCTCCCATGCATCGGGACCGAACTCTCGTGAGACGCAATCTTCAAATACGTTGAAGATGACACCTTTCATCGCACACACCCTGGCACTCGTTTACTTCGGGAGTGTGGGGAGCCAAATCATGCAGCACCGCATCAGAATCCGGGATAGCGACCAGCACGTCGCCGCCCCCGACCTCTAACGGCCGCGATATCCTGACGCCGGAATGGTGGCGCCAGGCCAACCGATTGGTTATCCACGCTCCAGGGCTTTAGCGGCCCCGACAGCACACTAGGTGACAACGTCTTAAGATCTATTTTCCGATGACATTAGGAGATTGGAAAACGGTATCGATCCCCTGTCTCCCGTTGAGGTGGCATTTACCAAGATTTACGACCGACCCGGGCTTGCGCGACATATCGCAGCTTCCGATCCAGCAGGCCGGCCGCAACGGGGAGCGGCGCGCGTCTATAATGGTGCCACGATACTGTTTGGAAATTGCCTCTGAGTTTGCGGCCGTTAGCAACGCTTCAGGGGTTGTTAACGGTATATCGTTGTTGCGCGCACAGGCATGATTTCAGGCTTGTGGCAGTTGCCGCGTTTGAGATCGATCCACCGATATGAAGCGGGACCGGTCATCGAAGGCAGGCGGGGTGGAACCTCGGCCCGCCATTCCTTTCCAGAGCCGCTATCGCGTCGTCAGGTGGATGGAGCCATAGCTATTCAAGTTCGATCGGCTGGAACTTGCCGGTTTCGTCGAGCTCCGTTCCCCAGATCTTGTGCGAAGCCTGGTGCTCAGAGCGGCCGAAATTGAGCGTGGTTCCGAGACCCATATCGAGATTATGAAGATTTTCCAGGGCGTCGACCAGCTTTTCGGTATCGAGCTGGCGCCCGACACGCTTCATGGCCTGGATCAGGACGTTGGCGGCGACGTAGCCCTCAAGCGACACGTAGTCCGGTTCTTCGCCGGGAAAATACTTGGCAAGGGCATTCTTGTATTCGAGCACCACGCTCGAATAGCCGGCAACGGCTGGCACCACCTGGGTGACGATCGCCCCCTTGGCGAAGCGCGGCCCCAACAGCATCAGTTCCTCGGCAAGCTCCGTGCTGCCTACGAACGATACGTTGGTGTAGATCATGCCGGGGAGCAGGTCGTGCGTCTTCTCGATGAACTTGGCCGCGGCCCGATAGGTGGCCACCATGACCACCGCCTTGATCGGCGGTTTATGGGCTTTCAGCTGATTGATCGCATCGTCCACATCCACGGTGTTTCGTTTGTAGTTAAGCCGCAGGATCGAGCTGTCACCGATGCCAAGCGAACGGAATGCCTTTGAGACGCCGGCAAAACCCGCATCGCCATAGGAATCCTGCTGGGCGAAAACCGCGATCTGCCTCGGCGGTATCCGGCGCAATTTCAACAAATAGTGCACGACGGAGTCGGTTTCCTCGGCATAGCTCGCGCGATAATTGAATACGTAGCGGTCGGGAGGATCGTGGCGCAGGACATTCGATCCGGTGAAGGCGCCGAAGAACAGCGCCCGCCGCTCGAGCGCGTAAGGCACCGCGACGGTGGCGGTCGGCGTTCCGACATTTCCGATGAAACCGAACACCTGGTCTTTCTCGTAGAGCTGTTTCATGGCGTCGAGGGTCCGCGTCGGCTCGTAGCCGTCGTCGGCCGCAATCAATTTGAGCATGCGACCCTCGACGCCGCCGGCCTCGTTGACCCGGCTGAATGCGGTATCGATCCCAAGTTTCATCTGCCGCCCGAGCTCCTTGGCGGCGCCCGAGAAGGGGCCTGCCATTCCAAAGAGAACTTCGTGATCGGTAACGCCGCGGACAGGGCCGCCGGACGACGCAACCACGGGAGCCGCGGCAGCGGCCGCCGAAGCGGTAGGGCCTGATGACGCTGGTGCCGGCGCCGGCGCGTTGAGAGATTGCTCAAGGGCGGCAAGCTGGCGTCCTGCCGTCGCGCAGTCGATCTTGCCGGTTGTTACGGCCAGCCGACCGTCCGTCACGTTGCGATCCAGCAGTCGTGTGAGATCGTCGCGCTCCGCGTCACTGGATGCGGCTTCCTGAATCACGACGTTGAATTTTTCGACGATGGACTCAATTCGGGGGCGGGCGATATCCCGGCACGCTGAGGCCGAACCGATGATCGGCCCGACGCGGCCGGCAAGGTCGCGAACGCTGTCCAGCCTGGCAGCGTGCGCCTCAGCCGAGACGCCGATAAGCAACACACTAAACAAAATAGCCATCCAACGGGGCGTCATTGTGAACTCCGCGCCAATATCAAATCGGCTCCGTTATTTGACACTTTCGCTCTCCCCTTGACCTCCCGATCCGCTGACGAGGCGGGAATCAGCCGAGTCGAGCTTCTGCTGCCACTGAAGGAACCGGTGAAGCAGTGCTTCGGATTGCTGGTGCGTATTGGCAGGCTTCGACGGGTCCTCCGGCGGGGCCTGCCCCAACGCCGTTTTTAGCGATTCCATGGCGCCGGAAACATTGCTGTCCGGGGCATGACTTCTCGACGCTGGAATTATGATGACGAAGACCAGGGCGACCAGAGCCAAGCCGCCGACCGCCGCGGCGGCGGACCACCAGGCGACGCGGGTCCGTGCCATCCATCGGCCGGGTCCGTTGTCGTATCGGTGCGGCTCGTTAACGCCATCGGCATCGAGCGGAATACCCGTGGACTTCCTGACCGCTTCCATGAGCAGGTTCTCGAAGGAAGACGGCGAAGACACGCTGTTCTTGGGCAGCTCCGGCTCGGCGTCATTGGAGCGGGCTATCCGGAACTTGGTTCCTTCTCGCAAAGAGCGCGGCGCATAGTAAATCGGATTGCTGGGGTCGAGATGATCTTGTTCACTCGGGGTGCTCATACGCTACTTCGCCTCACGCTAGGATTTGCACCGTGGCGGCCGGCTTTCGACCGTGGCACCGACCGGTGAGCATTTTGGATTTGCCGGACTAAAGGTTCCGGCGACGTGCAACACGCGAAAAAATCCGCGATCACGCGCAAGCGAATGCGAAAATTTTAACCCGAATGACCGGTGCGATCTCAGCGGTACGGTTTCAACAGCGCGACAGGCGCCAGATTGGGACCGGCCAGATCCGGCCAGATAAAACGCTAAACCGCGCTGAAGGTGCTACGTACATCGCCCCCGTCCCGGCAACCGGGCCGCCCTTGTGAGCGGCGAATACGACTTCAAGCGTGCGTGCCGAAACTAATTTCAAAAACCGGGGCGTTATTTAGTTCGAGGCCGCTAACAGCTCCCAGGTGCATCAAAATTGCTCACACCTTCGACTTCGTATTACTCGCGCGGTCGCGGAAGTAAAACGCCAAACCATAGCTAACGATTTTCGGCTAAGCAATGGCTGCATTGCGGCGATGACGCGGCTATTTCCTGCTGCAATTCGTATTAGGGAAGTTGTTGTTGCTCCCTTGAAACTGAAGCGTAAGCAAAGGCACCCGAGGCGCAGGTACGTTTCAAGAACGCGCCCCCCTCCGGCGCGAGTCGGACGGCAACGCCCTTGCAACAAGCCGTTCAGACCGCCTATCGGACTTGCCTTCGTGGATGCGCACCTAATGACGCATCGTGCAAAGTATCCTGCAACAACACAGCGGAAAGTTCAGACGCCAACAAGCGCATGTTGCGCTGCGCCGAGATCGCCGCTCAGTTCAAATAGACCGGTCTGACTTTGCAAATGGGTACTGACCGTTTGCTTGGAAATGGTGCGCCACGGCTGATGAAGATGGGTACTATTGTTTCGCCGTACCGTTATGAAGAGCGGCCGGCCAAGCGCTCCGGCCGCATAGTCTGCGATGCCGTGCGATTCTTCGCTATATCTCATAAGCAGATGTCTTCCCAATTTCGCATGATGGTCCGGTTACCCTTCGATAGCGGCCTTCCTAATCGATCCCGGGATCGACGCGATGGGCCAACAGCGGAAGTCTTCATTCTTCGGTTCGCTTCGGAGCGTCGCCGGAGAACTTTGCCGTGTTGTGGATGGTTGGGCTAAAATTGCTTAAGCGCTCTTTGGTCAATTAAACCGGGCCGCCGCTCGGATGATGTCTCGTGTTCGGGTAGACCGGAAGTGACCGGTGCTACGGTCAAACGACGCGTTTGACCGTGAGCAGACCTTTCCTTCGAAGTCGAAGCCGGGAAGCTTGCTTCATATCTCATGAGTAGGTTGCGTGCCGGAATCGCATAGCGCGAAATGGTCGTTTCGGCTGGAATGTCGATCGTTTCGGAAGGCTAATAGAGCGAAGGCGGGCTCAAGTGCCGAACGATCTGGATTTGCGCATGATGGCGCGGTGCATCGAGCTCTCACGCGACTCCATTGCGGCGGGCGAACTTCCTTTCGGCTGCGTGATCTGTCACGACGAAGAGATCGTGTCGGAAGCCACCAACCGCGTGGTACGCGACGGCGACGTGACCCGTCACGCCGAAATGGTTGCGATGTCGGAAGCGCAGTGCGTCCTCGGAACCAGGCGGCTGTCGCGGTGCACGCTTTATACGAATGTCGAGCCCTGCGCGATGTGCTGCTACTGCATTCGCGAGACTCGGATGCGCAAGGTCGTCTATGCAATCCGCTCGCCCATCATGGGCGGACACTCGAAATGGAAGGTTTTACAGGACAAGGAGATCTCTGGCGTCATCCCGGAAGTTTTCGGCCGGGTCCCTGAGATCGCTGGCGCGGTGATGCGCGAGGAGGCCGAAGCGGTGTGGCGGGATTGGCACCCGATGATCTGGAGAATCATCAGGTTAAGAGGCTGCTTCGGCGACGTCGCCCCAGCGGTCGCCGAGGTGCCCCGTCGCGAAGGATTTTTCCGTCGACTGACTCTGTTGCATCGCTGACTGCGCCGCGCTATCCGGACCGCGACGTCGCGATAGCCCTGGTCGATCAGCCGATCGAGCTCAGCGAGCTCCGGCAGATAGCGATTTCGTCAGGCGATCGAGCGAAAGCTCGTCGGTACGACGATTGTTCCGCATGCTCCGCAGAAATCGGAATGCTCACAACGCGGCGCGCGAGGATGCTCGCGCATGTAACAAGATAACGATCGCTAGCGGTCCTATTCGCGCGATGCCAGTTGACCAAAGTCAATATGGCACTTCAAAAAAAGATCGGCGTCGTACTGCGTCATAGGCGCCTTGTAGGGGGCTGCGCCCACCCACATTTCCGCTCCGCAATCTGAGGGTGCAGGTTCGGATTACCGGACCGCCCAGTTGCGAATTGTGGAGATGGAATATGGACTTCACCGGGTTTATTAACGGCTCGGCTCTGATACAGCCGGCCATTTGGGCCTCAGTAGTCGTTGTTTTGATTGTTCTACTGCGTGTTTCCAATGTCTTTCGCTATATCCCGAACAACCAGGTCGGCATCGTCGAGAAGCTCTGGACGACCAAAGGCTCGATCAAGGATGGCTTCATCGCGCTCAACGGCGAGGCCGGCTTCGAGCCTGAAGTATTGCGCGGTGGTCTGCACGTATTCTTCCCGTTCATGTACCGGATCCATAAGTCGGATCTGGTCACGGTGGGACAGGGCAAGATCGCCTATGTCTTCGCGCGTGATGGCGCGCCGCTTGGACCGTCGCAGGTGCTCGGCGCCAACGATACCGACGATAAGTCGGATTTTGAGGATGCGCGGCGCTTCCTGCTCGGCGGCGGCCAGAAGGGGCCGCAGCGTAAGGTCCTGCGCGAGGGTACTTATGCGATCAACACGACGCAGTTCGCGATCATCACCGATGAGCGCGTTTACGGCCATGCGCTCTCCGAGCGCGAGCGCGGCGTGCTCGAAAGCATGCAGCTCACGATCTCGGAGCGGTGGGGATTCGCGCCGGTCGTGCTCGCGGCCAACCAGGATCTCGTCGGCGTCGTCACCGTGCATGACGGCCCGTCGCTGCCTCCAGGCGAAATCATTGCGCCCGAGGTCGGCACCGATCTGCGCTATGAAGAGACTTTCCACAACAACTTCCAGGAGCCGGAGAAATTCCTGGCGGCCGGTGGCTATCGTGGCCGTCAGCTCCAGGTCGTCGTCGAGGGCACCTGGTACATCAACTGCCTGTTCGCAACGGTCGAGGCCGTGCCGAAGACCGTGATCCCGGTCGGCAATGTCGGCGTCGTCATCTTCTATACTGGCCCACGGACCGACGACGTCTCAGGTGAGCAATATCGCCACGGCGAACTCGTGCTCAACGGCAGCCGCGGCGTCTGGAAGGATCCGCTCTTGCCCGGCAAATACGCGTTCAACACCTATGCCGGCAAGATCGAGATTATCCCGACCGTCAACTTCATCCTGAAATGGGTGCGCGGCGAAGTCGGCGCGATGAAGCTCGACGAGAACCTGTCGGAGATCTCGCTGATCACCAAGGACGCGTTCGAACCGACGCTGCCGCTCTCGGTGGTCATGCACATCGACTACAAGAAGGCACCGATGATCATTCAGCGTTTCGGCGACGTGAAGAAGCTGGTCGAGCAGACGCTGGACCCGATGGTCAGCGCGTTCTTCAAGAACATCGCGCAGAAGATGACGCTGATCGAGCTCCTGCAGAACCGTGCGGCAATTCAGGAGGAATCGGCTGCGCAGATGAAAGCGAAGTTCGAGGGCTATTCACTGGACCTGCAGGAGGTTCTGATCGGCACGCCGCGCGCACCCGCGGGTGACCACACGATCGAGAACATCCTGATCCAGCTTCGCTCGCGCCAGGTCGCGCGCGAGCAGATCGAGACCTATCAGGAGCAGGAAAAGGCGGCGATCCAGGAACGCGCGCTGAATGAAGCGAAAGCCACGGCCGCGGCGCAGTCCGCGCTGACGCAATCGCTTATCCAGGTCAAGGTGAACGAGAACGAAGGCGCCGCGGCGCTGGCGCGCGCGCAAAAGGATGCCGAGACGCGCAAGGTGACAGCAGCCGCTGTCGGCGAGCAGTCGCGGCTCGAAGGCCAGGGCGAGGCCGATCGCGTGCTGGCGGTCGGTGCCGCCAACGCACAGGCGACCAAACTGTCGGTCGACGCGTATGGTGGTCCGGAATTTCGTCTTGCCGAGCAGAACTTCGCAAAGTTCGCGGAGGCCTTGACCCGGATCAACCAGCCACTCGTACCGCAATTCCTGATGTCGGGCGGGCATGGCAGCGAAACCAACAGCGCGGGTCTGATCCCGACCGCGATGCTCAGCTCGATGTTCGGTCAGATGATGCCGGCTGCGCTCGACAAGCTGAAGGACGAAGCGCCGAAGGCGGCGCGCCGCACCAACGGCGCGGCTTAACGCAGTGATCGCCGGACGCGCGAAGCAGCGTTCGCCGTGATGATGATGCCGGCATCGCAGATACGCGATGCCGGCATTGTCCAAAAGACCCTTAGGGTCTCGCTTCAGTGCTTCACCGATTTGGGCCTTCGATCGTTACGGTAACCCTTACGGTAACGATCCGGTAACGGTGGCGGCACCGGGGCGCTCTCGGTGGATGGCAAAGAGTACGCCCGGAAATCGATCCCGCACTCGATTGCATTCCTCATGGCAATCGACGAGTCCTTCGATATTGGCATCCATACCCGCGCGGGCGTGGGGGTGGATGACAGCTATAAGCTGCCGTTCCAATTTACCGGGAAGATCGACAAGCTGACATTCAACCTCGGGCCAACGCAACTGACCAGCGATGATCAAAAGCTCATGCGCCACGCGCTTGAAAAAGCGAGGGACTAGCCGGATACCCTTTGATCTACGGGCATCCTCCAGGATGCCCATAGATTTTATCGCCTCAGAGAAGTCGTGTTCTCACGAAGGTCGGCTCAGGAACACGGAGCGTCCCATGATCGCCATCAACCGTCGAGCCTTGCTGACTACGCTTGCTGCCGCGGGGCTCTATCGCGGCAGCGCTTTTGCGCAGGTACCCGGCCTGCTGCCGTCGTGGAGTGACCGCACGAGGCAATCTATCGTTGACTTCGTCGGCCGCGTCACACGCGAGGGCGGCCCCGACTATGTGGCGCCGGCCGAGCGCATCGCCACGTTCGACAACGACGGCACGTTGTGGTGCGAGAAGCCACTGCCGGTGCAGGGCGCCTTCGCCCTCGACCGTATCAAGGCGATGGCGCCGCAGCACCCGGAATGGAAGGACCAGCAGCCGTTTAAGGCGGTGCTCGAGGGCAACCCCGAAGCGTTCGCACTGCGGTTTGGGAGCGCCCCGGTCGCAGGCGGACTTCTTCAACGAAATCGGGTCAAAAGCAGACGTCACGTCACATTGCGCGCGTTCTGTTCCGGTGGAAGCAGGCCTGCTAAATCCGGCTCAAGACGCAGCGGGCGTTCGAATTTTCAGACTGTCGACGGCGTGCACCGGGGGCGCGTTACCCCGCATCAAGTGGGCGATTGCGCCGTACACCAACCGCTGGCTCTCGAGCATGCTCATGCCGGCGAACACGGGCGATGTCACTTCGATGCTGAAGTGTCCCCCGCCGCCGTCGACTGTGGCCCGTGAATTGTGAATCTGCTGCTCGATGGCCTCGCGCAGCGCGTCGATGACGGAACCCTGGAAGTCGGTTGGATGGGATGACATTAGTGCTCCTTTTTATATGGCAATGTCGCGATCTGCGCCAATGAGACTTTGAGCTCTCCCGACGCATTTATCTCGCGCACGATGTCCGTAGTCTCGAAAGCATTGCAAGAGCAGCGCATTGCCCCAACGCCAAGTTGTGTCGGATATTCGCAATGTTTGGCTCGTGATTGAAATTGCTGCTGCATCTCGCCAGACCAACCGGCCGCACCTTGCGGCCTCCATCCTGCCTTGAATAGCGGGGGGAACTCTCCGCTCCAGCGTAGCATAGACATCGGCCGCTCAGTAGAACCGAAGTGGCGCGCCCGAAGAGATTCGAACTCCTGACCCCCAGATTCCTAGTCTGAATTAGGACCTTTTCGGCGGCGTCCATGTCCACGTTGCCACACTCTCGCCATCCAGCGAAGCTACTGATTGATCAAGTAATTTCGCGTTCTTGCGCATCATAGAGTAGCTGCACCTCGATAACTCTCATGAGGACTTCCCCAGACTAAACCCGGACTAAAATAGAGTGGAGGCGTTTATGGCTGATCAGGGCCACGCTCTCACGGACAAGAACATCGCGTTTCTTTGTGCGGGAGAGAAGCAATACAAGGTACGCGATAGCGAACTGCCGGGCTTTTTCGTGCTCATCGGCAAGCGCCGGAAGACTTTCATGGCCCAAGGCGAGTACTGGCGGGATGGCGTCCGTGAATTCACAGCCCAGGTAAAGCTCGGCGACTTTGGTGAGATGACCACGCGCCAAGCGCGCGGCAAAGCCAAGGAAGCGCTTGGGTCGATAGCGAAAGGCCAGCGTCCTGGCGAGGATCCGAAAATCAAGCCAGGCTCAACAACGCTTCGGCAAGCCTGGGAGCGCTATCGGGATGCGCACATGAAACGTAAGGAGCGAAACTCAGGGACCATTGAAGGCTATCGAGATCACATGGAACGGCTGTTCACAGATTGGCTCGACAATCCGCTCGCTCGACTTGGGCGACAACCGCATCTTGTTGTTGAACGTCACGAGAAAATCTCAACAGAAAACGGTCCTTACATTGCAAATGGATCAATGCGCACTCTGCGGGCAGTGTACAACCACGCGCGGAAGAGCGATACCGATCTGCCGGCCGTAAACCCGGTTTCCGCGATCGATTGGAATAAGGAGCGTCGACGCAACACCGGGATGGGAGCAAACGATATCAGCGGTTGGTTGAAGGAGCTTTGCGCAATGGGCAACCCGCTAAGGCGGGAATTTCACCTTTTGACACTTCTCAGTGGATCACGACCAGCAGCTCTCAAAAAAGTCCGCATCGAGCACATCGATCTACGAGGAAGACTTATCCATATCCCGAAGCCCAAGGGTGGAGAGGGGAAGGCATTCGACATCCCGCTATCGCGACCGATGATCCGCTGCATCATCCGCGCAGTCAGGTGGGGGCGGATCATGTATCCCGAGCAAGGGAAATCGTGGTTGTTTCCGGCCGACAGCGAACCAGGACATCTCGTGGAGCACAAGGAAGAGCGAAATGTCCTTTCCAAATGGGGTAATGATCTGCGGCAGAGCTATCGCACGCTCGCGCAAGCGGCAGGTGTTTCAGAGCTCGACATTCATCTGTTGATGAACCATTCGCTTCCCGGAGTGAACGCCGGGTACATCACCCGCGATCGTTTGCTAAGGGATCACCTGCGTCAACAACAGCAAAGGATATCAGAGTTGGCTGTCCATGGCCTCGAGGTGAAGCGTGATCCTTCGTTAGCGCGATGGCTCGGAAACGCGAAGGTCGAGGAGACTGCCGATCAGACTGAATCAAAAATCAGATATCAGACGATGTCGATGGCTGCGTAGAGTGCAAGCTTTGCGCAATGAGTTTTGTCCTAATCTCTCATTGCTCTTCAACAAGCTTGGCCGGAAAGGACTCCTATGAGGCGAACGGTCCGGACTTCGATTTCCGGGTCTGGGTCGAACTGTGCGTATGAAGCGCATCTGCTGGAGCAGCACGGGATCGGTGGCTTGATCCAGGTCAAGGCAAGCGTTAGGCTCAGCGCTTGTACTTTCGCCATGATCACCATCCCGCAACTAACGGCGCAAGCGCTTGGGTCCTTTCTAGCTACGGAAACACGGGGCCGGTTTGGGTCCTCGAGCCGATTTATAATGTCGATCGCTCCAAGCTGTTTGCACTGGATCGTCTCCACTCCAACGAGAATCTCGACGCCCCGGATCGCCAGAGCGATCGAGTATACCCGCGTTCTCTACAAGGTGCCGTCTTCCGACGACGACCTGAACGAAGAGGAAGGATTTCTGCTGCGCGCGGCCGATCTGATCGGGCAGCTTGGCGACCCGAATTATATGAGGAAGTCGAACGCCCTGTTTTACGAATTCGAGGAAATCGGTTTGAACAAGACGTTGGGTTACGAGACGCCCGCCGACATCGTCTACAAGTTCCCGCAATTCTACTGGACCATCGTCGCGCCGCAGATACAGACCGCGATACGTTACCTCAACGTGACCTCGCGCGGTCGTCAATGGATCGCCAATCTCTATGGCAATGTCTTCCGGGCGGAGCGTGAACTGAATTTGTCGGGTCCGCAAAAGTAATATTGCGACGTCAATCAATCCCGGTCCACCTTACCGCGAGCCAAGAGACATTGGTACGTTGCGCCTGCATGTCCCAACGCCGCCCCTGCCAGTAGGTGTCGCGAGAGCATCTGCCGGTTCTGCCTTGATCTGGATCAAGACGGCTGGCAGCTCATCCCCGATCCTTCAGCTAAGCGGCGGGCTTGGCGCCGCCAATGATCCAATAATCAGGTCGGAACTGGACCCAGCATGTACGTCACGAGCGACAACGGGCACGGCAAGTCACGCCGCAGGCGCATGGAAATCTTTGCGTTTCTCTTTCTGACAGCCCTGCTGCTGCCGGCCTTAACCGTGGCCACCGTCGGTGGCTACGGACTCGCCGTGTGGATCTACCAGATGATGGCCGGTCCGCCCGGGCCGCCTCAGCGGTAACCGCAGGTTTTATATTGGAAGCATCATGGCCATTCCTCATCACACAATCGATCGTCGAGACCTCATCAGGGGCCGCCTCGCTAATCCGGACCGCCTGGTGGCGCCTCCAGCCAGCGAAATCGCCAGCGTATTGGTCCAGGCGCGGCCGGAACGCCTCGATGACGTGGAAACCGCCATCATGACGCTCGCCGGATGCGAGGTTTATGCCCGCGATCCCAAGGGCAAACTCGTGGTCATCGTCGATGTGCCGGACGCAGGCAGGCTCGGAACGACGCTCAACAGCATCGCGCTGTTGCCTAACGTCTATTCCGCTTCGCTTGTTTTCCACGCCGTCGAAGCGAGCACCTGACTTTGGAGTATTCTCATGGCCGGACCCAAGCTCGATCGCCGTCAGGTCCTCAAGCTCGAGGCGGCCGCGATGGCGGCCCTCGCCGGAGGGATATCGTCTGTCGTCGGCGCGGCGAACCTCGTGACCGACCGGGACGCAAGCGAACTGACGTGGGAAAAAGCGCCGTGCAGATTTTGCGGCACCGGCTGCAGCGTCATGGTAGCGACCAAGGACAATCGCGTGGTCGCGACACACGGCGACATCAAATCAGAAGTCAATCGCGGACTGAATTGCGTAAAGGGCTATTTCCTTTCAAAAATCATGTACGGCCATGATCGCCTTACCAAACCAATGCTGCGCAAGAGCGGCGGCAAGTACGATAAGGACGGCGAGTTCACGCCGATATCGTGGGATGACGCCTTCGACATCATGGCGGAGAAGTTCAAGAACGCCCTAAAGACGCGCGGCCCGAGCGGCGTCGGCATGTTCGGCTCGGGGCAATGGACGATCTGGGAAGGTTATGCCGCGTCCAAACTGTTCAAGGCCGGATTCCGCAGCAACAATATCGATCCCAACGCCCGGCACTGCATGGCGTCGGCGGTGGCCGGAATGATGCGCACCTTCGGCATCGACGAGCCGATGGGCTGCTATGACGATATCGAGGCCGCGGATGCGTTCGTGCTGTGGGGCTCCAATATGGCCGAGATGCATCCGATCCTGTGGACTCGCGTCGCGGACCGGCGACTGAGCGCACCACATGTCCGCGTCGCGGTGCTGTCGACGTTCGAGCATCGCTCGTTCGACCTTGCCGATATCGGGATGGTGTTCAAGCCGCAGACCGACCTCTATCTGCTCAACGCCATCGCCAATCACATCATCAAGTCCAGCCGGGTCAACAAGGACTTTGTCGCAAATCACACGCTGTTCAGGCGTGGCCAGACCGACATCGGTTACGGCCTGCGGCCCGAACGTCCCCTGCAGAAGAAAGCGGCGGGCGCGGCCAAGGCCAACGACTCCACCGACATGAGCTTCGACGAATATGCAAAGTTCGTCTCCGAATACACGCTGGAGAAGGCGGCCGAGATGTCGGGCGTGCCGCTCAACCGCGTCGAGGCGTTGGCCGAACTATACGCCGATCCGAAGATCAAGGTCGTCAGCTTCTGGACCATGGGCTTCAACCAGCACACCCGCGGCGTTTGGTGCAACAACCTCATCTATAACATCCATTTGCTGACCGGAAAGATCTCCGAGCCTGGCAACAGCCCGTTCTCCCTCACCGGCCAGCCCTCCGCCTGCGGCACCGCTCGTGAAGTGGGTACCTTCTCGCACCGCCTGCCCGCCGACATGGTGGTGAACAACAAGGCGCATCGCGACATCGCCGAACGGATCTGGAAGCTGCCCGAAGGCACCATTCCCGACAAGCCCGGTTACCATGCGGTCCTGCAAAGCCGGATGCTGAAGGATGGCCTGCTCAACGCCTATTGGGTCCAGGTCAACAATAATCTGCAGGCCGGCCCCAACATCAACGAGGAAACCTATCCCGGATTCCGCAATCCGGAAAACTTCATCGTGGTCAGCGACGCCTATCCGTCGGTGACGGCGCTCGCGGCCGACCTAATCCTGCCGACCGCGATGTGGGTTGAGAAGGAAGGCGCCTACGGCAACGCCGAGCGGCGCACCCAGTTCTGGCACCAGATGGTTACCGCTCCCGGCGAGTCACGTTCCGATCTCTGGCAACTGATGGAATTCTCCAAACGCTTCAGGATAGAGGAAGTCTGGACAGAGGAATTGATCGCAAAGAAGCCCGAGTACCGCGGCAAGACGTTGTTCGACGTGCTCTACCGGAATGGACAGGCCGACATATTTCCCGTGACCGATATCGAAGACGGTTATCTGAACGATGAGTTTAAGGCGTTTGGCTTCTATGCCCAAAAGGGCCTGTTCGAGGAATACGCCGCCTTCGGTCGGGGTCACGGCCACGACCTCGCACCTTTCGAAACCTATCATCAGGTCCGCGGCTTACGCTGGCCAGTGGTCAACGGCCAAGAAACCAAATGGCGCTTTCGCGAGGGCCGGGATCCCTACGTGAAGAACGGCAGGAGCGTTGAATTCTACGGCTTCCCGGACGGCAAGGCGCGCATCTTCGCACTGCCTTACGAGCCGCCGCCTGAGGCCCCAGACAGCCAATATCCGTTCTGGCTCGCCACCGGTCGTGTGCTGGAACATTGGCATTCCGGCACCATGACGCGACGCGTACCCGAGCTGTACAGGGCATTTCCCGAAGCGGTGTGCTTCATGCATCCGGATGACGCCGCCCAGCTCAAGCTCAGGCGGGGCGACGAGGTGAAGGTGCAATCGCGACGCGGCTACATCCGCACCCGCGTCGAAACACGCGGCCGCAACAAGACGCCGCGCGGGCTGGTGTTCGTGCCGTGGTTTGACGAGGCGCAGCTGATCAACAAGGTGACGTTGGATGCCACCGATCCGATCTCGCTACAGACCGATTTCAAGAAATGCGCGGTACGTATCGAACGGGTGCAAAGCACATGATTGCAAGACGCACGGTTCTGGCGCTGGCCGTTCTCACCTCCGCCGCCTCGACATCGCTGGTCGCGCAGACCATGAGTTCCAAGCTCCGCGGCCCGACGCCGCTCAATGAGGTAGGGCCCGCGGCGCCGATGACGCCGCCGCGCAACACGATCGAGCGGGAGGTGCGGAACTATCCGGAGCAGCCGCCCGTGATTCCGCACACCATCGAGGGCTATCAGATCGACATGAACGGCAACAAATGCCTTTCCTGTCATGCCCGCGCCCGGACGGGGGAGTCGCGGGCTCCGATGGTCAGCATCACCCACTTCATGGACCGCGACGGCCAGTTCCTCGCCTCGGTGTCGCCACGCCGCTTTTTCTGCACTGAATGCCATGTACCGCAGCACGTGGTGACACCACCGGTCGATAACGACTTTGTCGATATCGACACCGTACTCGGTCACGCCGCGCCTGGAGGGCGCCGATGAGCGCGGCAGACCAGGACGCGCCTGATCGATCCTGGTTTATGCGAGTCAGGATCTTTGTCCTGGACCTGTGGGGCGTCCTGCGGCGGCCAAGTTCGGTTTTCGGGCTCGGCGTGTTGGTGTTAGCCGGCTTCGTGGCTGGTGTCGTGTTCTGGGGCGGCTTCAATACCGCGCTTGAGTTGACCAACACCGAAAAGTTCTGCACCGGATGTCATGAAATGCGCGACAATGTGTTCGCGGAGCTGAAATCGACAATTCATTTCTCCAATCGCTCCGGGGTGCGCGCCAGTTGCCCGGATTGTCACGTCCCCCACAACTGGACCGACAAGATTGCGCGCAAGATGCAGGCCTCGAACGAGGTCTGGGCGCATCTGTTCGGCGCCATCGATACCCGCGAGAAGTTCGTCGACCATCGGCTTGAACTGGCGCTAAATGAATGGGCCCGTTTCAAGGCCAACGATTCGCTGGAGTGCCGCAATTGTCATAGCGCCGAATCGATGGACATTACCCGGCAATCGCCACGCGCCGCCGCCGCGCATCAGCGCTTTCTGTTCACCAACGAAAAGACCTGCATCGATTGCCACAAGGGCATCGCGCATCATCTGCCGGACATGCGCGGCGTTCCGGGTTGGCAATAGGCCAACAGCAGGGTGCGCCATCGCGTCAAACTTCGGAGACCGCAGAGTCCGGTTCGAACCTGATCGATCGCGGCAAGATCAACCTCACAGTCGTTCCGCTGCCTGGCTTGGTGGTTAGCGCCAATTGCCCCTCAAGCCGATCCACCACCATGCTGTGGACGATGTGCAGACCAAGACCCGTAGCGCCTTCGTGGCGGCGCGTGGTGAAAAACGGATCGAACGCCTGCCGCCGGATTTGCGGGCTCATGCCGCAGCCATCGTCCGAAAGCACGATCTCGATCGCGTCATTGCCGAACAACCGCGCCTTGAAGCTGATCTTGCCCTGCTTGCCATGCGGAAACGCATGCATGATCGAATTGAGCACGAGGTTGCTCAGTACCAGCCCGTAAGGTCCCGGCAGGCTTTCCATACAGAGATCGGGCTCGCAGACGACATCGAGCGTCAGTCCCCGGTTATGCAGTTCCGGCCGCAATCCGACCAGAGCCTGCTCGGTCAGCTCGCGGACCTCGAAACGCCGCCGTTCAAGACCGCCGCGATCGGTGGCCACCTGCTTGAAGGACTGCACCAACTCGGAAGCACGGTTGAGATTCGCAACGAGTTGCGCCGACGCGGCGCTGACCCCGTCGAGAAAGTCGTTCAAGGTCGATCGCCGGATCTCGCCGCGTGCGATTTCGGCAGCGAAGACTTCGTACCGGCGCTGTAATGACGAGGCAACCGTAAGGCTGATGCCGACCGGCGTATTGATTTCGTGGGCGACTCCGGCGACCAGGCGGCCGAGCGCCGCGAGCTTTTCCGCCTCGATCAGGGAGGCCTGCGTTTCACGCAAATGTTCCAGCGTGGCTTCCGCGGTTTCCCGCGCGCGCCGCATCGCCTGCTCGCTGCGCTTGCGCTCGGTGATTTCCTCCGCCGCGACATTGACGGCGACGATCTCGCCGCTTGGTGCCCGGAGCGGATGCCAATAGGTGATCCAGGCCCGTTCTTCCGCCTGGTCGGCGCGCTGCCCGGCCACCTCGATCCCGGTGACCGGCTCACCGGTTACCATGATCGAGTGAACAATCTGTTCCACCGCGCCGGCCAGAGCAGGCACGCAGTCCCGGACCGACCGCCCGAGATGATCTTCGACGGAGATGCCGCATATCTCGGTGAGACGCTGATTGATCTGAAGATAGCGGCAATCCGGCGACAGGCAGGCAAGCCCGATCGGCGCCGTGTCGTAGATGAGCTGCAGCGCCGGCTGCGGAAACAGCAGCACTCCGGATTTCGCTGCGGCCTGGCCGCCGGCGCTTTTTGCCAATGGATGCCCCTGTTGTCTTTCGCCTGCGCAAGAAATACCAGGGCCTCTCTCGAAGCCTTGATCAAGATCAAGGTTTCGCCACGGGACCCCCTTGTACTTCTGCCGATTGAAAATCACGGCTCTTTGGAAGCGTGCGCGGTCGATGTCCGGCAGGAACTCCTGCCGGGCGGAGGCGGTCGCTTCGGGCTCAACGTCAACGGCGGTGTCGCAAGTCGCAGCGGTATCCCCGCCTCGAGACATACTCGCGGTGCTATCGTTCCTCCGGAACGGATTGGCTCGGTGCACATTTAGCCCGACGAGATCGCGGTTATCCAGAAAGGTGATCCTGGCCGGAGGCGTCGCAACCATCTTGCCTATTACGGAATGCGGCACACCGAATCCGACCAGCAGCCGCGAGATCCGGAGCGTAACACGGGCGCTGTCGGCGTCTTCCTTGCCGCGATCATTGGACACGGAATGCACTCCGATTTTGGACTCTCGGTCCATGTACCTTTCCCTGGCAGCAAAGAAGATGAGAGCGCACGCCGAATCGCACTCCCCGGACGCAAACACGATGAGGTTCTTGTCGCGAACCACCCGAGCGATGTCGACGCCCTCTTCAAGGGAACCGCCGTCCGATCTGATCTCCAGGCCAACAACCGGTTGGTTTTGCAGACCCGATTTCAATCGGCCGTAATCTCCCTCTCTCACGTCACCAAGCAATCTGAGAACAGCCCCCGAATCGGTCTCCACGCGCCTTATGCGAAACGCACTGGCGGGCTCGAGAAACACGATCGGCGCGAGCAGCCAAACAAGCTTGAATAAGATCGCCGGCTTCAGGAGCATTGCGCGAGACAATCGTTATGGGTGGATAGGGTGTCTACGTGCCAAACGTCCGCGCCGGTCGCATTGATCCAGGTCAATCGCTACCGCGATGCGTCATCGCGGCCCTTACGCCCGGGTTTTTTCGGGGAGCTGCTCGGTCAAGAGAATCCGGCGATCGTGGATCAGGCTCTGCAGGCGATGGGCGGCAACGTTCAGGGTCGTGACGTCGAGCGCATTTTCCCTCTCCTGCCGCGCTCCTGGCCCGCTGGGCCTGAAGCACTTTGTCGATCTCTCGCTCGATATCGACCAGCTCCGTCGCTTCCTCCGTGTTCCGTGTGCGATTTCCGAGTGTATAGAGCACGTCCAGCGCCTGCCCGCCGTTGCGGGTTTCACCCGTCCGCAGGAATTTCCAGGCTGCAGCCAGTACCGAGACAAGCCCTCCGAAGATCATCGGCGCCAGAAAGATCGCGTTGCCCCAATTTGTCGAGGAAACTCTGCTGGGTGCCATTGTGGCGGCAGCGCCTGGATGAACCGGCAGATAGGCGTCGGAGTCGGTGCTCGCCGCGGTCATCTGTCCCAGTATCGGCAATTCGCCTAGCAGATCCTTCGTGCCTTCATCAACGCCTCCGTCAGACCGCCGGCCAGATCGTTGTCGAGTTTTTTCGTGCGGCAATGCAAAGCAATCGAGGGATACGCGGTTCACCAACAAGATCGGGATCAGGTCGCGCTCGAACGACCGCCCGCTGGGCCGGTTAAAACCGGCCGGCAGCAACGTGACGATTTCTAACATTGTGTCGTCTCTCGGCCTATTCGTACCGGGCGCAGACGCCGGCGTGCCAACGCACACACCTGCGGACAGCGCGCCGCGTCTGGCGTACGGTCGTCCGCGCGACGCACACACCGTTAATTCTTGTCCTTCCTATACCGCATCCGACGGCAACCCGAGTTACCATATCGTTCGACAAAGCAAGCGGCGCAGGCGACATGCCATGTACCGATGTTGCAACCGTCAGGGCGAAGCCAGTAATAGCGATCAACCTTAGCATTGTTCTCCTCCTATGGGGCTATAGTGTCGGCTCAGGGGCGGCTTATCTGCCGGCCCTGAATGTCAGATGTTCATTGGCAGACGTGCATCAGGCCATCGTTGAGTTTGACCAAGGTGCCGGGTGTGCATGTGATGCCGTTGCGTGCGGCGTAGTCATCCCACCCGCTGTAGCCGTACCACGGCCCACCGGCATAGTAGGCCGCCAGCGCGTAGTGTGGGCGGGCCACGACAGGGGCTTCGGAAGCGTACGGGGCACCACGATGGTAGGCCGCGTGGGCTTCCCGAACCGTGCTGCCATAGTAGGAACTATCCTCGTGATAACCTGCCCCCCACGTGGCAGCGCCGACGGCAGCCGTGCCGATGGCGGCGCGCCGATAGTGCCGGCGTGCGACGCCCGCAACGCTCACGGGTGTGAGCGGACGACCGATCCGCGCCTCGGCTTTCGCGACTGATAGCGAGGCGCCGTTCTGCACCGACCAGTCTAATGAAAACAGCGTTGCGACCAGCAACGTGGAAGCGGCAACAGTAAATTTTCTGATATTCCGATTCATGGATTGTCTCCACCTGCGTGGAACATGGTAGCGATGCATGTCGTTACGTTTCGGCTTGGCGAGGCTTGACACAGATCAAGGGAGACGCAGCAGTTGCGATTTGGAAATCGTCACGGTGATCGTCGGACTGGCCAGCAGCAGTCACGCGCGAGAGCGACATGTCCGATAGGACAATGGCCATCGGAGCAATAGTTCCGTGCACGCACCTGTCGTAGGTTCCTGCACAATTCGCTCAGCAGGGGAAGCAAATGGTCAATCAGTCGGAGCTCAATTCGCGTGCTGAACTGTGCAGAAAGCTGGCACAGCGCGAGCCGGCCAACCGAACGTTCTGGATGGCGGAGGCGGAAAATTGGTCGCGCCTGTCGAGAGAGAAACCTCGCGCCGAGAACAGCAAAAAAATCGATTCCGGGAATTCTGGCGGGTTCGCGCGCGCAATCGGGAAAATTCCAGGGTTGATCCTGACGTAGCAGACGTTACATGAAAAACGAAGTCGTGAAATGTACGTGGGGCAGCCCGTCAAATGAGCAGCATCTCTCGAACAGGAGGTGCTGTACGGCAAGTGATCGGGAATCCAAATTCGAAATACGACGCCGGCTCCGGGCCGGGTAACGGCCGATCATCCACGTCCCGTGTCCCGCGGCGATGGCAAGTCCAAGCAAAGGGCAAACGCTGTTTTAGCGATAGCGTTTAGTGAGCATCGTGTTTTCTGAATCGCTCGGTCAATCGACGATTATCATGGATCTCGTCGGCGGTGATCAGCTTGCGGTACTCCAGATCATCGATCGACCGATCGTCAGTCGGACTACAGTGCAGAGCATCCGCAATTTCCTTTTCGAGAGCAGTGTATCGTCGCTCCAAATAGACCATGGTTTTTAACGCCATGGTTCTCTCCAGTGCAGTTGCAGCAGCTGGGCGCAAAAGGGAAAATCTCTTTGATGTGGATCAATGGTCAAGCGAGGCGCGAAAGCACAATCCGCGCCGTGACCAATATTGATGAAGTAGCTCAGAGCGGTTCCGATGACCGAATACGTCATTTTCATCGTCATGGTCGTCTTCGTCACTGGTTTTGCGTGGCTGTGGCTCATCGAGCAACGAAAGAGGCGAACGAAAGAGGCGAGTGAAAAAAGAAGCCCGCTCGAAAAAGGCGATTGAGCGAAAGAGGTGCAAGCAGCATCCGAGAGACGCCAACTGAAGGTCCGAATCAGCGCCACGTCCCAAGAAAATAGAACAACTTGCTAGGCTGTCTGTTCGTTAGCCGGCGACAAGACGCCGACCCGTTCGGCAACGGATACAAGCTCCGCCAAGGATCGGACTTGCATTTTTTCCATCACCCGGTGACGGTGGGCTTTGATGGTGCGCTCGGTCGCGCCCAACGCGTTGCTGACTTGCTTGTTGGTATGACCGCGAATGACAAGCTCGAAGACCTCCCGCTCGCGCGGCGTCAGCGACGCAAGATGCCCGCGGACGACATCGAGCCGGTTCCTTGTCTCGCGCGACGCTTCATGATGCGTGATCGCCCTCTGGACAGCACCAAGCAGTTGATCGGTCGATACCGGCTTGGTCAGAACATCGTCGGCACCCGCCTTGATTGCCCGTACGGTTGCCGGCGCATCAGAATTCCTTCGGAAACGCTGGACGTCTGCATCAAGACCCGCTCAAACAGCGCCTGCAGCTCACCCAGACCAACGCGGAATTGCGGTGCTGTGTTCGGAACCAGACTTTCCGGAGCAAATAGCGACGACGCCGCGGTCGCCATCATTGCACGAGTGAGTTCGCGGCTCTTCATCAAGGCGCGAAACAGGCCGATCTGCTCGTTGTTGAAGGTCATGCCGAGCGGCGTGACGGGATCTAGCGCGAGTACCCTGCCGAACCGTTTCGGTTGCCGCAGCAACATACAGGTTGCGATGACCCCACCTGCGGGGTCTGTCGCCAGATGACAGAACGGAATTTCCATCTCTTCCAATGCGGCGAGCATTGGGGCAGATCAGGTGAAGATGTTGCCCGCGACCCAGCTTGGCTCACTTCGGCATGAAACATCATCTATGTTGCATAAGAACGAATTGCCGCTCTCACCAAAAGCTCCTGCCAAACCATCCAATTTGATGAGATTGGCTAAATTGCAGCCGGCTTGCCATCGCGACTCTGGGAATCGTCGCGCGTCTTCTGATGATTTTACCTTGGTGCCGTGTCCTTGGTCTTTGCATTTTTGTGCTTGATGCCTGCAATTGCGCGCCGGAAGGCGGCAGCATTGCAAAGGCTTCCCATTTTCTCGGACCCACAGAAGTTTCGGTTATCATTTCAGGCGCTGGAGTGATGACGACCGAACTCGCCATCGATGCCGGAACGATCGTGGGATGGCTGGTATCGTACACGATGCGCTCAGGCCATTTGCGATCGGAATGGATGCGGATGACAGGCAAATTGTCGGGCGCCCTATGCAAGACCGGGAGTTTTGGAAGATACGCATCGAAAATGAACAATAGCACGAGCAGCACTCCTCCAACGAAGGTAAAATATTGCTTCAGGGGCATTCGTTGCTCCAGACTCCCCTTTGGCAAGAACACCTTGACGCGTGCGGGATGCATTGATCAAGATCAAGACTGGCGACGCCTGTTACGGGATTAACGAATATCGACAGATACGCGAGAAAGACCTCTTTGCGGCCGCTTGGGCCTGGATGCCCTGCACCAGCATCCTCGATGTTTCGATGTCGTTTGCGGCCATACAGAACTCGCCGACGTGGCGAAGGGCCGCACGATAAGAAGCTTCTGACGTTTCTTGGCGAGCTCGAGCGGCGTTCGCTTGGCGCTCGCGAAGCGAAGCCCGTTCAGATCTCTTCATGTCAGTATGGATTGCTTGCGCTACGCGTTCAGCACTCGTCCTCGCTACCGAGCAGATGCTCCCGGCTCTCGCTAACGCCAGTTCATCGGCCTCGGCCACCGGATTGGGTTCCGAATCCGGAGCAGGAGTACCTGGTCCGCTTACGCATGACGCGCAGGCATCGATTAACCGACCTTTGATTTAGGTCAAGCCAACACCGCCTAAGTCGTCTGTTGCTGCGTGGGCAACGAGTGCAGATCGATCGCTGCACTGAAGCTTCGAAGCGACGG
>CAWDWT010000024.1:0-141242 GCA_963806075.1 uncultured Alphaproteobacteria bacterium | reverse complement strand
GGCAATCAAGGCGGGTGCCGACGATGTTCTGACCAAGCCGGTATCGACCGATCAACTGCTTGGTGCCATCCAGAGGGCGATCACGCATCATGAAGCGTCGCGCGACACAAGGAACCGCTCGATGTCGTCCGCGGGCATCTTGCGTCGCTGACGCGGCGCGAGCGGGAGGTCTTCGAGCTTGTCATTCGTGGTCATACCAACAAGCAAGTCGGCAACACGTTGGGCGCGACCGAGCGCACCGTCAAAGCCCACCGTCACCGGGTGATGGAGAAAATGCAAGTCCGATCCTTGGCGGAGCTTGTATCCGTTGCCGAACGGGCCGGCGTCTGTCGCGGCTAACGAACAAACAGCCTAGCGAGTTGATTCTATTTCTTGCGACGTCGCGCGGATTCGGACCTTCAGTTGGCGTCTCTCGGATGCGGCTTGCACCGCTATCGCTCAATCGCCTTTTTCGAGCGGCCTTCTTTTTTCGCTCGCCTCTTTCGTTGCTCGATGAGCCACAGCCACGCAAAACCGGTGATGAAGACGACCATGACGATGAAAATGACGTATTCGGTCATCGGAACCGCTCTGAGCTACTTCATCAATATTGGTACGGCGCGGATTGTGCTTCCTCGCCTCACTCGTCCCTTGACCCACATCAAAGAGATTTGCTCTTTTGCGCTCAGCTGCAACTGCCCTGGAGAGAACCATGGCGCTAAAACCCATGGTCTATTTGCAGCGACGATACACCGCGCTCGAAAAGGAAATTGCGGATGCTCTGCGCTATAGTCCGACTGACGATCGGTCGATCGATGATCTAGAGTACCGCAAGCTGATCACCGCCGACGAGATCCATGATAATCGCCGATTGACCGAGCGATTTAGCAAGCACGATGCTCACTAAACGCTATCGCTAAAACAGCGTTTACCCTTTGCTTGGACTGTGCCGTCGGCGCGAGACATGGGATGTGGATGATCGGCCGTTAACCGGCCCGGAGCCGGCGCCGCATCGATTCCCGATCGCTTGCCGTACAGTACCTCCTGTTCGAGAGATGCCCGCTTGACGGGCTGCCCTATGTACATTTCACGACTTCGTTTTTCATGTAACGTCTGCTACGTCAAGATCAACCCTGGAATTTTGCCGATTGCGAGCGCGAACCCGCCAGAATTCCCGGAATCGATTTTTTTGCTGTTCTCTGCGCGAGTGTCTGCGCGAGGTTTCTCTCTCGACAGGCGCGACCAATTTTCCGCCTCCGCCATCCAGAACGTTCGGTTGGCCGGCTCGCGCTGTGCCAGCTTTCTGCACAGTTCAGCACGCGAATTGAGTTCCGACTGATTGACCATTTGCTTCCCCCTGCTGAGCGAATTGTGCAGGAAACTACGACAGGTGCGTGCGCGGAACTATTGCTCCGATGGCCATTGTCCCATTGGGCATGTCGCTCTCGCGAGTGACTGCTGCTGGCCGGACAACGATCACCGTGACAATTTCCAAATCGCAACTGCCGCGTCTCCCTTAATCGGTGTCAAGCCGCGCCAAGCCGAAACGTAACGACATACATCGCTGCCATGTTCCACGCAGATGGAGACAATCCATGAATCGGAATATCAGAAAATTTACTGTTGCCGCTTCCACATTGCTGGTCGCAACGCTGTTTTCATTAGACTGGTCGGTGCAGAACGGCGCCTTGCTATCAGTCGAGAAAGCCGAGGCGCGGATCGGTCGCCCGCTCACACCCGTGAGCGTTGCGGCGTCGCACGCCGGCACTATCAGCGCGCCGCCATCGGCACGGCTGCCGTCGCCGGCGCTGCCGCGTGGGGTGCAGGTTATCACGAGGATAGTTCCTACTATGGCGGCACGGTTCGGGAAGCCCACGCGGCCTACCATCGTGGTGCCCCGTATGCTCCCGAAGCCCCTGTCGTGGCCCGCCCACACTACGCGCTGGCGGCCTGCTATGCCGGTAGGCCGTGGTACGGCTACAGCGGGTGGGATGACTACGCCGCACGCAACGGCATCACATGCATACCCGGCACCTTGGTCAAACTCAGCGATGGCCTGATGCACGTCTGCCAATGAACATCTGACATCCAGGGGCGGCCGATAGCCGCCCCGAGTCGACATTATAGCCCACAGGAGGAGAACAATGCTAAGGTTGATCGCTATTACTGGCTTCGCCCTGACGGTCGTAACATCGGCGCATGCCATGTCGCCGCGCCGCTTGCTTTGTCGAACGATATGGTAGCTCGGGTTGTGTGTGCGTCGCGCGGACGACCGTACGCCAGACGCGGCGCGCTGTCCGCAGGTGCGTGCGTTGGCACGCCGGCGTCTGCGCCCGGTATGAATAAGCCGAGAGACGACACAATGTTAGAAATCGACAGTTGCCGCCGGCCGGTTTTAACCGGCCCAGCGGGCGGTCGTTCGACCGCGACCGAGATTCCCGAGTGCTTGCCAGATCGACGCGGCTTGTTGAGGTGATACAACGCTGGGCGATCTATATCCCGACGTCCGTCGCGCCCTTGCTCCGAACCCTCGCCTCGGACAAGATAGCAAGAAGCCCGGCGGATCGCATCACGTGTCTCACCGGCGGCGGCCGTAGATGCTGAAAGAGGCGCGCGCACCTGTCCGGACAGTGCGGGGTTCGCACGGACAGACGCTTCAACGATTGCCTTTGTTGCGCTCACGTTGGCGCCGCTCGAGACGCAGTCTCTGCATTCGTATGCGCTCTATCCGTTCATCGAGTACGTCGATCTTGTTGTTGAACAGCGTATCCCTCGATTGCTTTGCATTGCCGGCCCGCAATTTATCGAGCGCGTTCTCAACGGAGAGTTTCCTGATTTGAGCCATGATTGTGCTGTTCCGTCAAGGATGAAAGGCAAAGCGACTCCGCATGGACATTCCCGGAAGTCGGGTCGCCTGGATGTTCGTTACTCGCGGCACCCGACAAGGCTGCCTCGCTCCCCTGGGAGGACTGGGCCGGAGCGAAGCAGCCTCATCGAAGGCGCGCTGGCGTGTACGGGATGATCTCAGTATGGAGATTGGATCCCTGCCCATCATCATGGTGGCCGAAATGGCCTGATGATTGATCTAGCCCGTTCTATTCGTGAGGGTACGGTTTTTTTGGTCCGAATGACGCGGCCGCAGGTTTCCTCTGACGAGGCGCACAGGATTGCCTTCGGCTTTTCACCGCCTGTGACGACCGGGACTTTGCAACGCGCTTGAGGGATGGGTTGGGCGAACGGGGGCGCATGCCCCAGCGGTCAAGGACCGAGCGGAAGCAGCGCGCCGGGCAAGCTGCGGAAGAGATCGGCTTCGGGACATGCCGCGGCGAACGCAAGGCGAATGCGGCTCGTGGTCTCGACGACACGGGCGGCGATTTTCAAGAGACGAAGACGCAGCGTCGCGAACTCGGCAGTGGCCAATTCCCGGACTTTGGGAATGGCATCGCGCACGGTCAGCATCAGCCAATAAGCGGCGGTGTGGAGCACGAGGCGGACCTGGTTGGCGAGCGCCGAACGGCAGCTGGTGCGATCGGAGGCGAGCTGTGTCTTATGCAGCTTGATCAGATTCTCGGCTTGGCCGCGCGCGCAATACAGGCTGTCATAGATCCACTCGGCCGAGCCGACATCGAGGCTGGTGACGACGAAGCGGATGTCGAGGCCGAGCATCGTCGCCTCAATACGGGCGACGGCGCGCCGTTCGCGATCCCAGGACTTTGCCTTGTGGCGCGTCTCGGTATAGCCGCGCAGAACCGGCAGGTTATCGATGGCGCGTCGCGTGCGGATGTCGTCGGCGACTTCGTCGACTTTTTTGGCGAGAGGCTTGGTTCCGGACAGACCGAAGATGTAGTCGATGCCGTTGTTCTCGCACCACGTCATCGCCTCCGGCCGGGCATAGTGCCCGTCGCCACGGAACGTAATTCGCGTCTTGTGCCACCGCGTCCGAATATGCCGTATCAGGCGGCGCAGATGGGCACGCACCTCGACGCCGCCCGGCGTCTTGCCGGGCCGCAGCACGACCGCCACAGGCCGGCTCTTCTCCATGTCGTAGACGTGGATCGGCAGGAAGCAGCGTTCGTCATAATGAGCGTTGAACAGCGAGAGCTGCTGATGGCCGTGGACGACGTCGCAGGTATCATCGATGTCGAGCGTGACGGATGCCGGCTCGCACGGATAGCTATCCATCCATGCGTCGACCAAAGTGTAGGTCAGGCGGATCACGTCGCGCAGTTGCGGCGAATTCTCCAGCCGCGACAGCGTCGGTTGGGAACACAAATCCCGGCCCGTATCCGGCAGGCGACCGCAGGCGAGCTTGAACGCTGGATCGGAGCGCAAATGATCAAGGTCGTCGGCGTCCTCGTAGCCGCAGCAGATCGCGAACATGCGAGCGCGGAACATATCGACAAGGCTGTGCACGACCCGCGTCGGGTCGCGCCGATCCGGGAACACCCGGGCCAAATTGTCGGCCAAGCCGAGACGCCGCTCGGCCATCGCCAGAAGCATTCGATCTTCTTTCGCATCCGTTGGGTCAGCGGTCCGCCGATTTTTCTGTTCGCTGCTGTCGGGTGCTTGGCGCGTCCGGGGGCGACATAGCCGTCGACGCCGTATGCTTCGAGCGCTTCGAGATTGGATTCGCTGCAGTAGCCGGAGTCCGCTGAGGCCTGCTCCGGCTTGCGGCCGAGATTGTTCCAGGTGGCCTCGATCAGGGGCACCAGCTGGCCCTGATCGTTGCCGCACTGCGTCAGTTCGTGCGCGACAATGATCTGGGCGCCTGCGTCGACGGCGGCCTGTGCATTATAGGCCTGAACGAAGCCATCCTTCGACTTCATGATGCGGCTTTCCGGATCGGTGAAGTTGCGTTGCGACTTGGGATCGGGCTCCTCCGATGGCGGCGCCGCCGGTTTGCCCGGCTTCTTGCGGCCTTCGGCTTGACGCTGCTGTTCCTTTTCGGTCTCGATGCGACGCTCTTCCTGCGCCGCCAGCTTGGCCTCGGCCTCCAGCGCCGCCATCGCCTGCTGGATCTTCGCCAGCCGCTTCTGCTTGTCGCCGGCCCAATCCGGCATCTCGTCGCCGCGCTTGTCTTTGCCGAACGTCTCGTCCTCTTCGGCATCCGCCGCCTCGGCGGCCGCCAGCATGCGGGCGACCTCGGCTTTCAATTCCGCCTCGCGTTTCTTCATGCGCTAATAACTCATCGCTTTATGTTTCGCCGCGTTCGCCTTGATCTTCGTGCCATCCAGCGCGACATGGCCGAGTTTGACCAGCCCTGCTGTCTCGCACAGCTTCAGAACCTGCAGGAACAGCGCGCTGAGCGCCTTCAAATGCCGCTTGCGGAAATCGCTGATCGTGCGAAAATCCGGCGGATCGAGCGCCACGATCATCACAAAATCATTTCGTTCGTGGCGGGCCTTCGCGATCCGCCGCGATGAATACAGCCCACTCGCATAGCCGTGCAGCAGAAGCGCCACCATCATCCGCGGGTCAAACGGCGGCTGCCCGAGCCCGCTCACATAGCTCCCCGTGATCTGCCTGAGGTCGAGGCTCTCCCGCACCAGTGCAACGATAAAGCGCGAGACATGGCCTTTCGGCACGAAGTCCCGCACATTCGGCGGTAGAAGCAGCGTCTGATCGATAGATGCACGGAGTGTACCCAATTGAACTCATCTGATTCCACGAAGGTGTACCTGCTGCGAGTTGCCTGAGGTTTGCCGCGGCGTCGGTTTCCGGGAACCTACTGTTTAGTGCCGTGTCGGGATCGTGTGAGATCAACAGAAGGATTATAGATCGTGCCACACCGCAAGGCTGTTTTTGTCGTGGATGATGATCCGGGCACCTTACGAGGGGTGAAACGGCTGTTGAGGCAGCACGGCTACGACAGCGTGCTGTTCGAATCGGCGGAGGCCTTTCAAAATTGCAGCGACATCGACCAGGCGCTGTGCATCATGCTCGACATCAACCTGGATAACGAGTTCGGCATCGATGTAAGGCGACGCCTCAAGGCCGCCGGAATTTCCGTCCCGATCATTTATATTACCGCCAACGACAACCTTGCGGTGCGCAGGGCCGCTTTGGAATCCGGGTGTATCGCCTACCTGACAAAGCCGTTCTCGGCAAAGTCGCTGATCGGGCCGCTTGAGCAGGCCTCGACAGGATTGGTACAGACCTGAGATCGCCAGATGGCACGACATGTCATCACTCCTCGATCGCCTGTTTGAAGACCTGCGATGGTATGCCGTGTCGAACTGCTGCGAATTGCTCGAGCGGCAACGAGGTGCTGACCGTTAGAACGCTGGAATCAACGATTTCAAGCAGAAGGGTGTTGCCGGTCTCCATTTCCTTGAGCAACCTCGGCTCGGCCAGATCTGCCGCGATGCATGTATTGGTCAGACACCAGACATAGGGGACTTGATGCGGTGTTCCCTGATCGATGGTGATTTTGACGCCAGCCTGCAGGTAGAGGCCGACGGGAAGAAACAATTGCAGCCGCGCCGCCTTGTCGCCCTCACGCTCGATCAGGTCGATACGGACCGCAGACTGGCCCGTCTCAAATTTCCCGCTGATCGATGTCCGGCACACCGTGTTGGTTCCTGGCGTCTTGAAGCAGGATTTGCTCCAATCCGAATATTTGATCGTTCTCGCCATTCGCTGTCCGCGTGGGGCGAATTCCTGGCCTACAGGCCTATCACTCGCCTGAGAACCGTCGGTCGGCGGCGGCTGCTGTCCATGGCTCGGTCCCGAACCGCCGGCCATCAGGAGGACCAGCCATGTTGTCGGGAGAAAGAGTGATGAAGATCGGCTGACGGGCTGCACGATCATGTCCTGTCTCCATCATGACTGCCGTCACCGGCGACTTTCAAGGAATTGGTTTACCAACGGTGCCCACAGCGGAATGGCATCCGGGGAATTGATCAGGAAATGCCCGTCGCTACCGAACGGAGCAAGCAGGTGATATTCGGCGGTGCCGCCAGCCCCAGTATAAGCCTGGTGCATTCTCTTCGATAAGGCCGGACCGAAGAACGTGTCGTTCTCGACGTAGATCCACAGCATGGGTGTGCGCGCGGTGCGTCCAAATTCGCTGGTTGCCGCAACGAGTTTGTCCGGTGCGCAATTATTGCTGGGCTTGCCGCCGACGCGTCCGCCGCGACCCGCTGCAAACGTGATAATGGCACGGACGCCGGGCACATTCCGGCTCGACAGCGCTATCGCGGCCCAGCCGCCAGCTGACTGCCCGACCACAATAACGTTGTTGGGCACGATCAATTTCTGATCGGCCATGTAGTCGATGATCCACTTGTCGAGCAGGGCGACCGCAAGTCCGGCGTCGCGGAAGTTCGGATTGTCGCAACTACCGATCTTCGAATAGAACGACGAGTAAAGTCCGCGCTCCGGTTCATCGAGCGCGGCTGCGCCATAGCCACTACCCGAGGGCGCGACAACCATGTAGCCCCTCCGCGCAAACCACATCGCTGCGTCTCTGAATTCAACGATTGGAAAGAAACTGCGTTCCCGCTGATCGAGCGAAACCCCATGGTTCATGACCACGAGCGGGAACGGGCCGTGGCCTGCGGGACGAACCACGTAGGCGATCGTGGGCAACGTCACTGGGATCGCCCACACCTCTTCCTGGATCGCCGGACCCGCGGGCCGCTCCTCAGCAAAAGCCGCGGCGGCCAGGATCAGGCTAACGATCGTGTAAAAGACGAGTGCACGCAACAGATTTCGAAGCATGGCGTTCGTCCAGTATATCTTGCAGCGCTCATCACCATCTAGAAACTGAACGTCTTACGTGTGGCGCGTCTGGGGCGTTGATCTGGATCAAACGGAGGGGTCGTTATCCGGAATAGGTGAGCGAGACGATGACGGGCCCGAGGATCGTCAGGAGCACATTGCCGACCGCATAGGGCACCGCGACCCCGAGTACCGGGGTTTGACTGTCGGCCCGTTCGCAGCTTCCTGCGACGGCCGCATCCACCGTCATCGCTCCCGCGAGCGCGCCACAAATGATCACCGGATTCAGGTGCAGGATGCGATGCGCCACGATGGTCGCGATGGTCAGCGGAACGAGCGTAACGACGATGCCCAAAGAGAGGAGCAGCAGGCCGTGGGATTGAATGGCCGCAATCGCCGCCGGGCCGTTTGCGAGCCCGATGGCCGCGATGAATCCACCAAGGCCGAGGTCGCTTAGCGTTTGCTGCGCGGCCGGCGGGTAGCTTCCGACGTTCGGCCGCCGGGTACGCAGCCAGCCGCAGATCAGTCCCAGGACCAGCGTGCCGCCGGCACCGCCCAGCGTCACGGCGAAAGACCCGACCTTGAAACTAAGCAATCCTATCAGCAGGCCCGCCGCAATTCCCGTCGCGAGGAAGGCGATATCGGTCCGGTCACCATAGCGCAGCACCTGACCGACCTTTGCCGCGGCGCGCTCGACGTCGCGCGTCGCACCCACCAATGTCATGACGTCGCCGACATAGATCGTTGTTTCCGGCGTGAGCGGAACTTCCTGTCCTCTGCGGGTCAAATCCCGCAGAAACACGCCGCGCGCGGCATCGCCGACCCGATCGGCGATGTCGCTCAACGTGCGGCCGTGCAACTCGTTGTTGGTGACGAGGACGCCAAGTGCGTCGCCCGAGATCTCCCGCAACACCTCCGCGCCTTCGATCTCGGGGCCGATCGCAGTACCGACCTTGATGAGGGCTAGCATTACAGTTGCTATTTTTGATGAGTTCTGAATCCATGGGCAACCATAATTCGGGACCTGATGATTGGTGGCGCGTCAGTTGAAGACACGCTGACGCTGTGGGCATCGTCGCTGCGAGATGTCAAACAACGTATTCAACCGCTGTTTACGCAACGGCGAGTAGCGGCGTCGGCGGGAGAATTTCTCGATGGAGTGTTGGGTAGCGAACCGCGCAAGACGGGTTGGATGCGGGCGGAAGCGGCCGGCGATCCAGGCCCGTGGCGTCAGCAGGCGATCCTGGGCCGAGGACGATGGGATGCCGATGCTCTGGGCGATGTTATGCGTGAGTATGCGCTGGAAACGCTGTCCGATGGAGAGGCGGTTCTTGTCGTCGACGAAACCGGCTTTCTGAAGCAGGGCAAGGCATCGTGTGGAGTGGCGCGCCAGTACACCGGCTCGGCGGGTAAGATCACCAACTGCCAGATTGGGGTGTTCGCCTGCTATGTGTCGCGGCACGGTCATGCCTTGATCGACCGGGCGCTCTATTTGCCAAAGGAATGGACGGATGATCGTCGCCGGCTGAAGGCGGCGCATGTGCCGAACAATGTATACTTTGCCACCAAACCTCAGATCGCTCGTCGGATGATTACCCGCGCGATCGCCGCGAAGGTGCCGTTCTCCTTCGTCGCGACCGACACCGTATATGGCACGGGAATGATCGAAGCGCTGCTTCGCAACGAGGGCAAAGGCTATGTTCTGGGTGTTGCTTCCAATCGCGTCTTCCATTCCTGGGGCAAGCCGCAGCTTGTCAGCGGCACCGCCTCCGCGATCGCCCAGAGCCTTCCCAAAAAGGCCTGGCGCCGCTTGCCGTCCGGCGAAGGAACCAAGGGGCCGCGTCGGCACGATTGGGCTTACGTCGAACTGGCAGATCTTGAGACCGGCATTGTTGCCGAGGAATGGACACGAGGCCTCTTGATCCGCCGCAACATCGCCAGTGATGATCTGGCCTTCTTCTCCACTTGGTGTCCCAAGGGCACGCCGATCACAAAGCTGGTGGCGGTGGAAGGTCATCGCTGGGCTATCGAGGATAGTTTTGAGACTGCCAAGAATGAATTCGGCCTCGATCATAACGAGACCCGCTCCTGGCATGGCTGGCACCGCCACGTCTCCCTCGTCATGCTCGCCTTCGCCATGATGGCTGTCATTCGCCATCGGGCCAATGCTGAACCAGCACCCAAAAAAACACCGCCACGCCGGCACACCAAACGTCGTTCGTGATCCGCTGGTCGATCCAGGAAATCCGTCGTATCGCTATCAAGCTCGCTCAACGGCGTATCTCGATCGACCGCGTTCTCGCATGGTCGCTCTGGCGGCGAGCCCACCAGGCCCACGCTCGCCGCGCTCACCTCAAACAAAAAATGCAACTGTAATGCTAGGGCTGGTCCGGCGAGAACGACCTCATCGCCGCTTTCGAGGACCGTTTGCCGTTTCGAATTCGACGTCGCTGCCGTTGCGGACAATGCGTCCGAAGACGACGCGATGGCCGACACGATCTTCGATTGCGTCGACCGTCTGCCCGGCGGCGACGGCGACCCGATAGGCCCGTGCCTTGAACTTCTGGTAACCCAGGCTTCCAGCCTTGCGGGCTTTGCCTTTGCCTCCGGAAAGAGTCGCCTCCAGCTTGGTAGCTTCTTCCTTGAGGTCAATGCCCATCAACCAGGGCGCGACAAAGGGCACGAACAGCAGCGTCAGAATGTAACCAAGGATGTAGGTGACGGCATAACCCGCGGCGATATTGGCTTGCTCCTGTCGCAAGACGTCGTCGGCAAGCCCGAGTTGTGCCAGCGCACCCGTCGCCGTGCCGATCATGGATGACTGGGTGAGACTGCCGGACGCAAGACCGGCAGCCGTGCCGGGATCCAGATGAAGGGAAAAGGCGAAAACCAGGACCAGGGAGAGGCCAGTGACTGCGACAACCAGGGCAACGCCAACCTGTGACAGCGTGCGCAGGCTCAGCGAAGCGAAGAATTCAGGTCCTGATTTATACCCGATCGTGAAGACGAAAAAGCTGAAGAATATCGACTTGAACAACGGAGGGATCACGAAGTTTCCGAGTAGCCCAAGCAGTACGGCCGCGACCAGCGTGCAGGCCGTAGCGCCTACCGAAAATCCCCTGAACTGGAGCCGTCCAAAAAACGTTCCGATTGCGATTGCGAGAAGCAGGAAAATCTCCGGCGCGGTCGAAACGATCCACTTGATAATATCCATAAGTGCGATCCTCAAGCCCAGACACGTGCAGTTCGGATCGACCCAATTCAAGCTCATTGATTCAGGTCAAGCCAACAACTTCCGCCGGGATCGATTTTCCGACGCTCGGCCTGCTTGTCCGTGCAAAACCGTCGCCCAAGGGAGTTTATCGTGTCGATGCCGCAGGCCGCCGCCAAACCGTTTCCCCGTGAGGAGGCGCTTTCGATCGCTAGCCTGCCGGCGCTGACCGGCGGATATCTCGATGCCTATACCTGGATCGTTCACAGGGCTTTTGCCAATGCGCAGACCGCCAATCTGGTGTTTCTGTGGGTCTATATGACCGGAGGAGAGTGGGCCAAGGCACTTATGTGGCGCCTTATTGGCCTTTGTGCTCAGCGGGGGTCATGGCGTCGTGGTTACGTACGGAAAGTTGCGCCGGGCAGGGCCCCGGAGATCAGTGTCCTGACCGAGGTCGTGTTCCTGTTCGTTACGATTCTGCATAATAGGCTGCCGCAAGTCGCGGGCACGCTTGGCGTTTCCTTCGTGGCCGCCTTCCAGACGACGACCTTCCCGAAAGTGGAGGGATGGAGCTCTAGCTCCGTGATGGCGACGAGTAACTTTCGCTACACCATCGAAGGCCTGTTCGCCGCCTTCGCTGGAAGCCCGGAGGCGCGGCCATTTCGCCGGCCCTATGTATTCGGCGCAATGTGTATCGCTTTCGGAATGGGAGCCGCCATCGGCGCGGTCATGACGGAAGTGACGCGCGCCTACAGCCTCGCCACTCCCGTGATACTGCTCGTGATCGTGTTGTTGCTTTGCGATCAGAATCTTCAGAATCTAATGGCCGCCAGGAAGTAATGGTCGCCGTGCATGTGTGGGTCTTGATTTAAATCAAGCCTGGATCCGAGTGCAGCTGAGCAGATTGGCAAACTGTAGACCGCAGGTTGGAGAACCCCTATGGCGCAGCAAGCTCAGGAACGTCGGATAGATCAGTTTTTCTCCGGCCCCGGAGCGCGGGCGGACGAATGGCGCGGGTTAGTCGAGGCGGCGAAAGCGTGGTCAAGCGGATCGGGAGACCGCGCCGGTTTCGAGGAAAAAATGTCTCAGCTTGCGATAACGGAAGAATATCATGCATATCCCGGTCCTCGCCTGATGACGGCCCTGACCGAGCGCGCGGCCGCGGGTGATGCGGCAGGTACGCTCGCGCTCTTGATGCGCATCACGCAGTCGTTGCAGACGCGGTCATTCCGTCAGCATGCCGGCGATTGGGATGCGCATGCGGACGTCGACACTGAAATGCCGGATTTGCTGCCGCCAGGATTTGGCGAGACCAGCGCGCGGCGCCCCTATTTCGAAACCCTGATGGTCACAGGCATCCCCGCTACGAACTGGTCCCACCTTGGCGCCGAGTGGCGGAAGCTGCGCCGTCCGGTGGATGCTTTCATCTACGAGCCGGTCTTTGCCGCCAGCTTCGAGGACGCATTCTGTGCCGCCATGCTCAATCCGGACCTCGCCGCCGTCATTGTCAACGAAGGATTTGCGCAGCAGTCCCGGCATAACGCGCCGGTGCTGCGTTCGCTGATGGCATCGATGGATCGACAGGAGATGTCGCGACTCGGCGCTGGCGCTGGCGAAGCACGTTGAAGCGAATTCGTCCCGAGCTCGACGTACTATCTGGTCTCCAACCGGAATGTCGAGGTGTTGGCCGGCAATCCCGAGGCCGATGTCGTTCGCCGCATTTTCTACTCCGTGGAAGAGCTTGCTCGAGCTGCATCTCGCGATCCTCGAAGGCGTTCAGGATCGTTTCGAGACGCCCTTCTTCGACAACCTCAAGAAATACGCCCAGCGCCCGATCGGAACGTTCCATGCGCTCCCGATCGCGCGCGGCAAGTCCGTCTTCAGGTCTGACTGGATCCGCGACATGGGCGAGTTCTACGGTCCAAACCTTTTCCTTGCGGAAAGCAGCGCGACCACGGGCGGTCTCGACAGCTTGCTCGAGCCGACCGGCAACATCAAGAAAGCCCAGGAAAAGGCCGCGCGCGCCTTCGGCGGCGATCAGGTGTTCTTCGTCACCAACGGCACCTCGACGTCCAACAAGATGGCGGTGCAGGCGCTGCTCGCCCGGGCGACATCGCCATCGTCGACCGCAACTGCCACAAGTCGCATCACTACGGCATGGTGCTGTCGGGCGCGCAGCCGCTCTACGTCGAAGCGTTCCCGATGACGGAATATTCGATGTATGGCGCGGTACCGCTCAAGACCATCAAGCAGGCGCTGTTGAACTCTGAAGGTCGGACGACCGGCTGCGACCGGGTCAAGATGCTGGACCTGACCAACTGCACCTTCGACGGCCACGTCTACAACACGCGCCGGGTCATGGAGGAATGCCTCGCGATCAAGCCCGACCTGATCTTCCTGTGGGATGAAGCCTGGTTCGCCTTCGCGCGCTTCTCGCCGTTCCTGCGTCCGCGTACCGCGATGGGCGCCGCCAACGACATCGAGGCGTGGATGCATGATCCCAAATCGATCGAAGCCTATGAAAAGCATCGCGCTTCGCTCGGCGACAATCCGTCCGACGACAGCCTGCTGAACACAAGGCTGCTGCCGGATCCGCGGCAGATTCGGCTGCGCGTCTACCAGACCAATTCCACCCACAAATCGATGTCGGCAATTAGGCAGGGTTCGATGCTGATCGTCAAGGACGTCGACTTCCACACTGTGGAGGCGCAGTTCAAGGAGGCGGTTTTTACTCACGCCTCGACCAGTCCGAACCAGCAGCTCATCGCGAGTCTCGACGTCGCGCGCCGACAGATGGAGCTGGAGGGATACGGATTGGTCGCCAACGCGATCGAGATCGCCCTCGCCATCCGCAGGGCGATCGCTGCCAATCCGCTGATCTCGAAATATTTCAGCGTGCTCGGCGCGGACAAGATGGTGCCGGCCGAATACCGCGCCAGCGGCTTCACCGATTTCCTGGCGTCGAGCGTCAATTGGGGAGACATCCTGAATAGCCTGAAGGAAGACGAATTCTTCCTCGATCCGACCCGCCTCACACTGGTGTGCGGCAGGGCCGGCTTCGACGGCACCCAGTTCAAAGGCATCCTTGCCAACCGCTACGGAATCCAGGTCAACAAGACCTCGCGTAATTCAGTGCTGATCCAGTCCAACATCAACAACACCCGCAGCGACGTGGCGCACTTGATCCGGGTACTCGCCGAGATCTCCAGCGAGATCGAACGCGACCTCGCGCAAGGCGGCGCCAGCGCCATCAAGTCCTTCGATGCGCGCGTGAAGAGTCTGATGACCGATGTCCCCGACTTGCCGAACTTCTCGCACTTTCACGAAGGCTTTCGCGGCGATGCCGGCGACAAAACCAATGAAGGCGATATTCGTAGTGGGTTCTTTGCTGCCTACGACGCCGCGGGTTGCGAATATCTCCGCCTGAACGATCCTGAACTCGATCGCCGGCTGAAGAGCGGTCCGGATCTCGTCTCGGCCAACTTCGTCATTCCCTATCCGCCCGGCTTCCCGATCATGGTGCCCGGGCAGGTGATCACCCAGGGAGCGATCGACTTCATGCGCAAGCTCGATGTCAAGGAGATCCATGGCTACAACAACGTACAGGGCCTGAAACTTGTGCGCCCGGAAGCATTGACGAAGCTCCGCGACAACTATTCGCGAACACACGGCACCAAAGCCGCGGCGGAATAGCGGCATCGTCAATGGGGAGATGACATCATGATTGATTGGCTCGTGCAGACGCTTCGCAGCTATCCGGAGATCGCTATCTTCCTGTCCCTGGCCTTTGGGTATTACTTCGGATCGTTCACCTACAAGGGCCTTGGTCTTGGAGCGGTGACCGCGACACTGATCGCGGCGGTCATCATCGGACAGCTTGAAATCAAGATAGGCAGCCCGCTCAAGCCGACCTTTTTTCTGATGTTCCTGTTCGCCATCGGTTATGGCGTCGGACCACAATTCGTGCGCGGCATCGCCAAGGACGGAATTCCCCAAGCACTGTTTGCCGTCGTCGTGTGCTTTTTCTGTCTGGGAGCGGCCTATCTGGGTGCGAAACTGGCGGGTTATAGCGTCGGCTCGGCTGCGGGGCTGTATGCCGGATCGCAGACGATCTCCGCGTCAATGGGCCTCGCGACCGACGCGATCAACCGCCTCGGTCTGTCGCCCGAGGAGGCCAAGAAAACATTAGATGCGATGCCGGTGGCCTACGCGGTCACGTACATTTTCGGAACCATCGGATCCGCCCTCGTTCTGGCGCTGCTTGGTCCGGCGCTCCTTGGCATCGACCTTGAGGCAGCATGCAAGCGGTATGAAGAGAAGCACGGCGGCAAGAAGGAAGCCGGCGGCCCTGGCACGGCCTGGCACCAGTTCGAATTGCGGGCGTTTCGCGTCAAGGAACGCGGGCCGGTTGTCGGCAAGACGACGCAAGAAGCCGAGGCGCTAATTCCCGACCAGCGTGTGTTCGTCCAGAGCATTCGGCGGGATGGCAAGATCATCGATGCCACGGGAGACACCGTGATCCACGCCGGGGACATCGTGGCCGTCGCCGGCCGGCGCGAAGTGCTGGTGAATTTGATCGGCTCGGCCGCGGATGAGGTCAATGATCGCGAACTGCTGGCAGTGCCGATCGAAGGCGTCGATGTCTATGTGACCAACAAGGAGGTCAATGGAAAAACGCTGGCTCAACTGGCAAATCTGCCAGGAGCGCGCGGCGTGTTCCTGCGCAGGATCGTCCGGGGCGCGACCGCAACCGAGATCCCGATTCTGGCCGACACGCAATTGCAGCGGGGCGACATCGTCACCCTCGTCGGACGCACCCAGGACGTGACAGCCGGGACGAAGATGTTGGGCTTTCCGGATCGCGTGACCGACGTGGCGGATGTGGCATTCATTGGCGGGGCGATCACGATCGGCGCGCTGCTCGGTGCGTTTGTCTACAAGGTCGGCAGCGTGCCACTCACGCTCTCGACCTCCGGTGGCGTATTGATCGCCGGCCTTTTCTTCGGATGGTTGCGTTCCGTGCATCCGACCTTCGGGCGGATCCCGTCATCCACCGTCTGGTTCATGAACTCGGTCGGCCTGAATGTGTTCATCGCGGTCGTCGGCCTTTCGTCCGGACCAAGCTTTGTCGCCGGGCTGCAACAACTCGGGTTCAGCCTGTTTTTCTGGGGCGTCGCTGTCACAACGGTGCCGCTGATACTCGCAATGTACGTGGGCAAATATCTGTTTCGGTTCGACGATGCCATCCTGCTCGGAGCCTGCTCCGGTGCACGCACCACAACGGCCTCGCTCGGCATGATCAATGATCGTGCCAAGAGCCAGATTCCCGGCCTCGGTTACACGGTGACCTATGCGGTCGGCAACACGCTCCTGACCGTCTGGGGAATGGTGCTGGTAATGCTGCTGACCTAGCGGCGAGAAATCCCGGTAAGCATGTGCCCGTGAGGCCATGCTCATCGGCTCCCCTTATGAAGATTCCGTCGACGGATTTTGGCAAAAAAGGAGAAAGCCATGGCCGACCTGATGACGCTCAAGAAGTTCGAGGCTCTGAGTCCATTCGAGATCAAGAACGAGCTGATCAATCTCGCAAAAGCGACATCGAAGACGACGCAGTCCGCTTTCCTGGACGCTGGCCGCGGCAATCCGAACTGGGTCGCCACCACGCCGCGCGAAGGGTTCTTCCTACTCGGCCAGTTTGCCATCACCGAAAGCAAACGGACGATGGAGGAATCTCCCGGGATCGGTGGCATGCCACAGGCCAAAGGCATCGCCGCTCGCCTCGACGCATGGCTCGCGAAGCACATGGATATGCCCGGTGCAGACTTTCTGCCCTCTATGGTGAAGTTCGCGATCAAGACTTTCGGGTTCGATCCCGATGCATTCGTCCACGAGCTCGTCGATTCGATCATTGGCGACCGTTATCCGGTACCCGATCGGATGCTGGTCCACAACGAGCGCATCGTGCACGAGTATTTAATGTGGGCGATGTGCGGAAAGCCACGCCCTTCCGGCAAGTTCGACCTTTACGCGGTCGAAGGCGGCACCGCCGCGATGTGCTACATCTTCAAATCGCTGAAGGCCAACCGATTGCTGTTTCCCGGCGACTCGATCGCGCTCGGCACCCCGATCTTCACGCCCTACCTCGAGATGACGCACCTCGAGGATTACGATCTGAAAATGGTACCAATCAGAGCGCCGCAAGAGAACCGCTTTCAATATACGGAGGAGGAAATCAAGAAGCTGGAAGACCCGAAAATCAAGGCATTCTTCATCGTCAATCCCGGCAATCCCAGTGGCATGGGGATGAGCAGGGAGACGATCGCCATGATCGTGAAGCTCGTTAAGACCAAGCGCCCCGATCTGATCTTACTGACGGATGACGTCTACGGAACATTCGTGGACGATTTCCGCTCTCTGCTTGGCGAGCTGCCGCAGAACACGATCGGCGTCTATTCCTACTCCAAGTATTTCGGCTGCACCGGATGGAGACTTGGCGTCATAGCCATCCATGAGGACAACATTTTCGACAGGATGATCGCCAAATTGCCGGACCAGCACGTGCAGGCGCTCGACAAGCGCTACGGCCCAATCACGCTTGAACCGCGAAAATTAAAATTCATCGACCGCATCGTAGCCGACAGTCGCGACATCGGCCTCAACCACACCGCCGGGCTTTCGCTGCCGCAGCAGGTGATGATGACGGTGTTCTCACTCTACGAATTGATGGACGAAAAGAAGGATTACCAGAAGGCCTGTATGGACATCGTGCACCGGCGCGCCAAGGCCCTGATCGACGGCATGGCGCTTGAGCTAAGCCCGAACCCGAACTACGACGCCTATTACGGCCTCATCGATTTCGAGTTCTGGGCCCGGAAGAACATCGGCGATGAAGCCGTTGAATACCTCAAAAAGAACGTCCACCCGCTCGATCTTGCCTTTCGGCTGGCCGAGGCACACGGGATCGTGCTGCTGAACGGTGGCGGATTTGAAGCGCCTAACTGGTCGATGCGCGTGTCGCTCGCGAATCTGCCTGACGAGGCTTACGAAGACATTGGTCGAGGCGTTCGGGCGATCGCCCGCGGCTACAGGGACATGTATGAGGCATCACGCCTTGTACCCGCGAAGTGAACGAACGATGGTCACGAAGCGAATCCCGGAACGGACGCCCGGAGTCCCGGTCCGCTACGCCGTATCCGGCGTCCGCTCACCGTGTTCGGTTATTTTCGTCATGATCCTTGCGCAGTAGGACCGCAACATGAGGAAACATCGATCTAACTGGATCGCGGCGAGCGCACTCGCCATAGCGGTTGGCGCGGCCACGCCTTCGCACGCCATCACCGGAACGGTTCGGGTTACGGTTGCCAAAGCGGGATTTATAGTCGGCGCCGGGGGAGGCAACGGGGTTCTTACCTTTCGCCACCGCAACTATCCCTTCACGGTGCAGGGCTTGAGCGTGGGCCTCACGGCGGGCGCCTCGATCAACAAGCTGGTCGGGCGCGCCGATTACATCAACGAGCTCTCTGACTTTGCCGGCACCTATTCGGCGGTCGGCGCCGGCGGCGCCTTGGTCGGTGGCGTCGGTGGCGTACAGCTAAGGAACGAAAAGGGCGTCACACTCACGTTGCAAGGCCTCAAGGGAGGCGTCGAAGTATCTGCCAACATCACCAAGGTGGTGATCATCCTGGATCAATCCCGTTCGACACCGGACTAACATGACAACATTGGAGAAGAGCCTATGAAAAGTTACCGTTTCCAATTATTCGGAGCCGCCTTGACCGTGCTGCTCGCATGCGGCCTTGCGTCGCCGTCGAAGGCAGATACCGGCACGGTCCGGGTGGTCTTCACCAAGGGTGGTTTCATCGTCGGCGTCGGCGGCGGTCACGGCGTTTTGTACTTCCATGGCCATCGTTATCCGTTCCAGGTCTCCGGGATGAGCGTCGGCTTCACGATCGGCGCATCGACCTCCCAGTTGTCCGGGCACGCCCTGAACCTGCGCAGTCCGGGGGATATCCAGGGAACTTACAGCGCGATCGGCGCTGGTGGAGCGCTGGCGGCCGGTGCTGGCGGCGTGCAATTGCAGAATGAGAAAGGTGTGATCCTGCAGCTCGCCGGTGGCAAAGTTGGCGTTGAGTTGTCGGCGGCGGTCGGTGGAGTCACCGTCGCGCTGCAATGAGCGCGACCTGACCGTGGCGCGACCAGGTCAGTATCGCTCGGTGACGAAAGTCATTCTGCGCATGCTGGCCTGGTCGTTGTAGCGGTGCTTGTCGGAACGCCTCGGCAACCGGATCTTGTCGCGAGAGATCTTCCGGTGCGGAATTGTCTTCAACAGATGCGCGATGCAGTTGAGTCGCGCCCGCCGCTTGTCATCGGAACGGATGACGATCCACGGCGCATGTTTTGAATTCGTGGCCTTGAGCATGAGATCGCGGGCGCGCGAATAGTCGTACCAGCGCCGGTAGGATTCGGTGTCCATCGGGCTCAGCTTCCATTGCCTCAAGGGGTCGTCGATCCGTGCCCTGAAGCGCTGCTCCTGTTCTTCCATCCCGACCTCGAGCCAGAGCTTGATCAGGATGATGCCGGCGTCGACGATATATTTCTCGATCTGCGGGCACAGCGAAAGGAAGCGGCGATGCTCGGCCGGTGAACAAAAGCCCATGACATATTCGACGCCGGCGCGGTTGTACCAGCTGCGGTCGAAGATAGTGATTTCGCCGGCAGCGGGGAAATGCTGCATGTAGCGCTGTACGAACATCTGGGATTTTTCCCGATCCGAAGGCGCAGGGCAGGGCGACGACGCGGAACACACGCGGGCTGACCTTCTCGGTGATCGCCTTGATGGTGCCGCCTTTGCCGGCGGCATCGCGGCCTTCGAACAGGATAATCACCCGCAGCTTCTTCTCCTTCACCCACTCCTGCAGATGACAGAGTCCGACCTGGAGCTTGCGGAGCTCCTTTTCGTAAGCTTTTCGCTTCATCCGCGACGGAACGCCATCCTCGTCAGCCATCAGTCGCCCCAGGCAAGGTCGATGCCGATGTCTCCCGGCATGCCGTCCGGGAAATCGACAATTTGATAGAGGATGCGATAGCCGCGGGGTTTCAAATAGTCCGTCCAGAGTTGGAAGATCTCGAGCGGGATGCCCGTGAGGGTCTTTTCCCAGCCCGGCTCCTGCAGATTGATGGCGCGGCCACGATCGGTGCAGAGCGAATTGGGGAAGCGATACACCCGCACCTCGCTGAGGCCTTGCCGCACAGCGCGCTGGATGACGGTTGAAGCGAGCTTGACCTTTTCGTCTTCCGACAGGCCGGACGGCTTGCTGAGCTTGTCGATCAGGGCGCGCTTTTCCGCCTCGATGACAGCCAGCTTCTTGGCGTAATCCGCGGCCTTTTCCGCTTCCTTGATGGCGGCCTGCTTCTGGATTTCTTTCGCCGTGGGCAATAGGTCGTCGATGTTCTGGGGCATGGCAAGTCCTTCCTTTTTGGCCATCCGCCGGCCCTGGTTCCGTGCTATGGCTGGGCCCGAACTTTCCCCTTGATCCAGATCAAGCTTCGGTCGCGTCAAGGCGGGCACTGTCAGCACCGCGGCTCCGCAGCCGCTGAAAGGAAACTCGTGACCGATCAGCTTCATCCACTGACGCCGCATCACCTCCCGTTCTACGTCGTCAAACCGGGCGAGACGGATGTCCTGATGATCGCGATGGGCATCTTCCTGATCGCGGCAGTCCTCGGCGTCGGCAACGTCTATTTGCGGTTGCACTCACTGCCGGAGCGAATGGCGCATAAGTCGCAGAAGCTGCAGTTCGAGATCGTCGCCGTCCTTGGCCTGATCTCGCTCTTCACCCACATCCACATCTTCTGGATCGCCGGCCTGCTGCTGGCGATGATCGATCTGCCCGACTTCGGCACGCCGCTGGCCCGTATCGCCGGATCGGTCGAGAAGATCGCCGATTCCGAAGATGCGGCAGCCGGCACGGCTGCGGATCAAGCAACAGCCGTTCAAGCGGCGCCGGCATTGGACCAGGCTGCGCCGACCCCTGCCAAGCAGACGAGCGCTCCGGCGAAGGAGGTCGGCAGTCATGTTTGAGCTGATGCTGTGTTCGCTGTTCACGCTGGTGCCTGATTATCTGTACCGCCGCTATGGCCAAGGTAAGCGTATCGGTCAGGAGATCACGTTGTTCTCCATGTGGTACGAGCTTCGCTGGGGCATCACCGGATGCGTGATGCTCACGGTGCTGCTGATCACCATGATCTTCTACTTCCACCCCTCGACGACATCGGCGGCCCTGTTCTTCAGGACAGTGCCGATCGTGCCGGAGGTTCCGGGCCGCGTCGCAGAGGTCAGGGTCGGCTACAGCGCGCCGGTCAAGAAAGGCGATGTGCTGTTCACGCTCGACAGTTCGAAGCAGAAAGCCGCCGTCGAAACCGCCACGCGCAAGATTGCCGAGGTCGATGCCCAGCTCGTCAACGCGAAGGTCGATGTGGTCAAGGCGGAAGCCCAGATCCAGCAGGCCAACAGTGACTTGAAGCAAGCCAAGGACGAACTGGACGTGAAGAGCGAATTGCAGCGGCGCAATCCCGGCATCGTTCCGCAGCGCGACATCGAGAAGCTGCAGGTCCTTGTCGACGGCCGGCAGGCTGCCGTCGATGTCGCGACCGCCACCCGACAATCCGCGGAAGTCCAGGTATCAACATTGCTGCCGGCGTCAAAGGCGAGCGCGGAGGCCGAATTGGCGCAGGCCCAGGTTGATCTGGACAAGACGGTGATCCGAGCCGGCGTCGACGGGCGGGTCGAGCAGTTTTTTCTGCGGACGGGCGACGTCGTGAACCCGTTGATACGGCCCGCCGGCGTGTTGATCCCGGAGGGCGCGGGCCAGCGTGGGCTGCAGGCCGGTTTTGGGCAGATCGAGGCGCAGGTGTTGAAACCCGGAATGGTCGCCGAAGCGGCATGCACGTCGCTGCCATGGACCATCATCCCGATGGTCATTACCAATGTGCAGGACTATATCGCGGCCGGCCAGTTCCGCGGCGGCGAGCAGCTCATCGATGCCAGCGCGGCGAAGCCGGGCACGATCATGGCCTTCCTGGAGCCCATCGAGAAAGACGGTCTGGCCGACGTGACGGCGGGCAGCAGCTGTATCGTCAACGCCTATACCAGCAATCACGAAGTGATCGCCTCAAAGGATACCGGCGCGTTGAAGGGCTTTGTGCTGCATGCGGTCGATGCCGTTGGCTTGGTCCACGCCATGCTGCTGCGAATCCAGGCGCTGTTGCTGCCGATCAAGACGCTGGTGTTGAGCGGTCACTGACGCATTCGTTTCAAAAGGATGCAAAAGGGATATGACGGGTGTTCGAAAGGTTCTGAGGGCCACCGTGCCGAACGCGTATGGCGAGGTCATTACCAGGTGCTAAAAGGGAAGTGATTTCGGGATCTGAACAACCGAGACGGATAATCAGGCGCCGCCAATTGATTTCGCTACCTGGCGGCGTCGTGGTTTGCCCGCCGGCGGCGAAGGCGAAAAGCCAGGCGCGATGTCTAGTCCTCCGGTAACGTCGAAGCCGATCACGGCGCGTAGGCGCGTGTAGGGCGCCCTCGACGCAGAGCTTATCGAAGATGGCCATTGGTCTAGCGGCGGCTTCATACAAGAGGCTCCGCCACGCTCGACCTTTGATTTCAATCAAAGCTCAGCCCTTCCGTTGATGTTCGCTGCCGTGACCTATCTTGAGGGAGAATACTCATGCTGCGTAGCGGAAGGCTGCTATTGGCATTGGCAATTGTGGTCGCGACAGCCGTGAGCGCGGTGGCGCAACAGCCCGCTGCGACATCGCCAGCGGGATCATCACCGCCTGACCAGACGCTGCTGAAGCCGGAGCAGCTCGAGGCGCTGGTTGCGCCGATCGCGCTCTATCCCGATGCGTTGCTCGCGAACATGCTGGCGGCCGCGACCTATCCGCTCGAGGTCGTGGAAGCCGATCGCTTTGTGAAGGAGAACAAGAATCTCAAGGGCGATACGCTCAAGGCCGCAATCGACAAGAAGTCCTGGGACGACAGTGTCAAGGCGCTGACCGCGACGCCCTCGGTACTCGACATGATGAGCGACAAGCTCGACTGGAGCAAGAGTCTCGGCGACGCAATGCTCGCGCAGCAGGCCGACCTGATGGACGCGATCCAACGGCTGCGTGAAAAGGCGCGGGCCAACAACAAGCTGTCGTCGAACAAGCAGCAGAAGGTCACGGTCAAGCAACAGGAAAGCAAGCAGGTAATTGTGATCGAGCAGACTGACCCGGACACGATGTATGTTCCCTATTATGAGCCCGCGACGGTCTATGGTGAGTGGCCCTATGCGGACTATCCGCCCTATTATTTCGGTTATCCGTCCTATATCGGCGCCGGCGTGGTCGCGGCAGGCATTGCCTTCGGCTCCGCCTGGGCGATCGGCCGCTGGGGAAATTTCTGGGGCGGCGGCTGCAACTGGGGCAACCGCAACGTCTATATCAACCACCGCACCACCAACATTTGGCAACACAATGCGGCGCATCGGCAGGGCGTCCGCTACAACAACGCCAATGTTCAGCAGCGCTTCGGCAACAACAACATCCGCGCCGGCGCCAGCGATCGCATGGATTTCCGCGGCAAAGGCGGCCAGCAGGTGCTCAATCCTGGAAAGGACCGTCCGGGTGGTGGCGATCGGGCGGGAGATCGGGGCGATCGCGCAGGAGATCGCGGTGGAAATCGTGGTGGAGATCGCGCCGCCAACCGCGGCGATCGTGCCGGCACCAATCGTCCCGGCACGGCCGATCGCAAGGGTAATGCCGGCAATCGTGGTAGCACCGGCAACCGCGCCAAGCAGGGCGGTGGAGGCAATCGTGCCGCGGCGAACCAGGCGCGCGCCGGAGGCGCTCTCAATGTGTCGTCGGGTCGGGCCGCCAGTGCTGCATCCGCGCGTGGCCGGGCGAGCTTTGCCAGTTCCGGCGGCGGTGCTGCTCGTGTCAGCGCCGGGGGCGGCGGATTCCATGGCGGAGGAGGAGGCGGCGGTTTCCGCGGTGGCGGAGGTGGCGGCTTCCGTGGCGGCGGTGGGGGTGGCCGGCGTTCCGACCTCGCGCTGAAGCACGACGTTGTGCTGCTCGGCCATCTCGACAACGGCCTCGGCTATTATCGCTTCAGCTATCTCGGCGGCGACAAGGCCTATGTAGGTGTGATCGCACAGGAGGTGCAGACGATCAGGCCGGACGCTGTGACGCGCGGCAGTGACGGCTATCTTCGGGTCTATTACGAAAAGCTCGGATTGAAGTTTCGCACCTACGGCGACTGGCTCGCTGGCGGCGCCAAGATCCCCACGTCGTCGGAGGTGTCGCCATGATCGTGTTTCAGCCACTCCGATTTCATCGTGCCTCGGCGACCGTCGCCGCCATTGTGACATTGGCGCTGTCGATCTCGATAGCCCAGGCCCAGCAAGCCTATCCCTCGCCAGAGGATGCTGCGGCGGGGCTGGCCAGCGCGGTCAAGACCGGCACAAAGAGAGCTATTCTGACGGTGCTTGGCAGTCGCGCGGGAGACATCGTCGAATCCGGTGACGATGTCGCCGACGCCGGGACGCGCCAACGTTTCCTCGCGGCCTACGATGCGCAGCATTCTATCCGGGCCGAGGGAAACAAGAAGGCCACGCTTATTCTCGGTGCTGACGATTTTCCCTTCCCGATTCCCCTGGTGAACAACAAGGGTGGCTGGGAGTTCGACGCGGATGCGGGGCGTATCGAAATTCTGTATCGGCGTATTGGGCGCAATGAACTGGACGCGATTCAAACCTGTCTGGCCTTCGTGGATGCCCAGAACGAATATGCCGAAAAGGACCGCACTGGCGATGGCGCGGGAGTCTACGCGCAACGCGTTGTGAGTAGCCCAGGCAAGAAGGATGGACTGTTCTGGCGCGACGATCGCGACCCGAGCCCGCTCGGCGAATTGGCGGCGCAAGCATCAGCCGAAGGATACAAGGCAGGAGAGCAGGCTTCGCCCTATCATGGATACTATTTTCGAATTTTGAAGGGGCAAGGACCTGACGCGCCGGGCGGTGCCCTCTACTATGTCGTCAAGGGGAAGATGATCGGAGGCTTCGCTCTGGTCGCATATCCCGCCGAATACGGAAATTCCGGCGTCATGACCTTCATGGTCAATCATGCCGGGACCGTCTACCAGAAGGACCTCGGGAGGCGGACCGAAATCATTGCAAGCCGTATCACCTTGTTCGATCCGGATCAGACCTGGAAGAAGGTTGGTGTGACGCCTTAAACACGGGAATATCAAACGATGTCTTCTGCAATATCAGGAGACAGATCGAATTCGAGGGCCGATCAGGAAAGGCTGAGCGGGGCACTAGCCAGAACTCGGTGCCGGGAATCCGTCCTTCCACATCTCGACCGACCAGGAGTCCGGCCAGACCATCCTGAAGGGCATGAGCGAGCTTCATCTCGCTGCCAAGGTTGAGCTTCTGAAGCAGGCTTACAAGGTCGACGCCAATATCGGCGCGCCGCAGGTGCGGTTCCGTGAGCGTGTCACCGAGCGGGTCGAGCATTCTTACACCCACAAGAAGGACCGGGTACCGGTCAGTTCGCAGCGGCCTGCTGGGCAGCCAATAAGGGTTGCAACTGTTGCTCCAGCTCGGTAGCCTTCTCGTTTCGGAGGCTATCGCCGTAGCGGCGGCATAGTGGGAGGCGTCTACTTGTGCAGTTGTGCCCACCCATTTGTTGAGTTCAGCCTGGTGTTGGGCGATTGCTGCTTTCTGCTGATTTATCTGCTCCGTAAGCTGCGCGATCCTCTCTGGATTGACGGCCGCATCGCTTGCGGCCGATTCGACGCCACCGAGAAGAGCGCCGCCGACTTGGTCCAGCGCATAGCCCACCAAGTAGCCGTGCATCAAGTTCGCGGCTGAGCCAACTTTCGCGCTCATTTCATCAGCGGCTGCGGTTGTATCTTCCTCGGCTTGGAAGGTAACGGGATTTGACCTTCTATCCGATCACTTAGGAAATCAGTGTGCTACGGTCATTTCAAATAATCGAGTTGGAGTAGGGCTGCGAGGACGGCATGAATTCATCTTATGGCGGCCCGCCTCAATGGCTGATCGAAATCGCAGTTGAACCAAAGTCGAGGGCCGATCAGGAAAGGTTGAGCGCGGCATTGGCCACACTCCGTGCCGAGGATCCGTCCTTCCACTTTTCGACCGATCTGGAGTGGGGCCAGACCATCCTGAAGGGCATGGACGAGTCTCATCTCGCTGCCAAGGTTGAGCTTCTGAAGTAGGTTTACAAGGTCGACGCCAATATCGGTGCGCCGCAGGTGGCATTCCGCGAGCGTGTCACCGAGCGGGTCGAGCATTCTTACACCCACAAGAGGCAGACCGGCCGTACCGGTCAGTTCGCAGCGGTGACGATCATCGTCGAGCCGAACGAAGCCGGCAAGGGCTACGAGTTCGATTCCAAGATCGTTGCCGGCGCGGTGCCGAAGGAATACATCCCCGGTGTCGAAAAAGGCCTTAACAGCGTGATGGGTTCGGGCGTAGTGGCGGGCTTCCCGGTAGTAGACGTCAAGGTTCAGCTGGTCGACGGCAAGTACCACGACGTCGACTCCTCGGCGCTGGCGTTCGAAATAGCCTCGCGGGCGGCATTCCGCGAGGTGCTGACCAAGGGCAAGTCGGTTCTGATCGAGCCGATCATGAAGGTCGAAGTGGTGACTCCAGAAGACTACACCGGCTCCGTCATCGACGACCTGAATTTGCGACGCGGCCAGATCCAGGGTCAAGACGTGCGCGGCAACGCCAGCGTCATCAATGCAATGGTGCCGCTGATGAACATGTTCGGCTACGTCAATAGCCTGCGCTCGATCAGCCACGGCCGCGCGACCTTCACTATGAAGTTCGATCATTACGCGGAAGCGCCGCCGAACTATACCGGTCATCCCCCATCGTTTTGACCTGCGATTGGAATGCGCGCTTGAGGGGTGCCTGATCGGGCGAACGGGCATCAATCTGTCGGCGCGAGATGACCTCGACCGACGGCAGGATCGCGATTTCTATCCGTTCGACGGGTCCTCATCGCGCGCTTCGAACTTCGAAAATATCTGCAACACGCTGTCGGTTGCCGGCAAGCCCGTTCGTCCTCTCGGAGGATCGCCAAACGGCGGACGCAAGTGCCGGCAAGAACAAGTTCAAGGAGGAGTTCCGTATGACCAAGGTGCGCGTGGCAGGTTTTTCGATCTCGCTCGATGGGTTCGGCGCCGGCCCTGAACAAAGCCTCGAGAACCCGTTAGGCAAACGTGGGATGGAGCTGCATCGATGGTTCTGCGGCACCCGCAGCTTCCGGGCGATGATCGGGCAGGGCGGCGGCTCGGACGGCCTCGACGAGCGCTATGCGCATCGGTCGATGGACGGCTTCGGCGCCTTCATTCTCGGCCGAAACATGTTCGGGCCGGCCGGCAACGATTGGGGTGGGCCTGACTGGAAGGGCTGGTGGGGCGACAATCCACCGTATCACGCACCGACCTTCATCCTCACCCGCCACGCCCGGGCGCCGATCGAGATGGAAGGCGGTACCACGTTCATCTTCGTCACCGAAGGGATCGGGGCCGCGCTCGATCAGGCCAAGCGTGCCGCCGGGGAACGCGACGTCAAGATCGGCGGCGGCGTTTCGACCGTGCGCCAATATCTGCGCGCCGGGTCGATCGACGAGCTTCATTTCGCCTTGTCTCCGGTGGTGCTGGGACAGGGCGAGGCGATCTTCGCCGGAATCGATCTACCGTCGCTCGGCTATCGCGTCACCGAACATCAGGCGACCGAGCACGCCACGCATATCGTTCTGGGTCGATAATCGCGATTTCGTTCAAGGGCAACGCGCCGGCCTCAAGCCCATGTCCGGGCCAAAGCGCGTCGTTTTTCGTTGGCGCCAGCGAGACAAGAATATCTGGGTGTGGTCAAATCGGCAGCAACTGGCAATGCAGCTAGCCAGCAAGCCAAGGTGATTAATGCTTCGGCGTCCCTTCGTTAAATATGGACTGCTCGCGGTTTTGGTTGGGGTTCTCGCGTCCGGCTTCCTGCTCAGGCACAAGGCTGCCGTGGCGGCCCAGCTTTGGCTGGCCTCAGCTGCAGCTTCTGGTCTGCAACTTCATGATGGCGATTTGATTTTTCAGACTTCGCGCTCGTCGCAAAGCTTGGCCTTCCAGCATGCTACCGGCTCAATTTGGAGCCACATGGGAATTATTACGCTGCGGAATGGCCAGCCTTACGTCCTTGAGGCTTCTGCTACGGTGCGTTACACACCCCTTGTCCGTTGGGTTAGCCATGGCGTCGGCCGCCATTTTGTCGTTAAGCGGCTCGCTCAGGCAGACAGCCTGTTGACGTCAGCGGCCCTTGCCAAGCTCGATAGTGTCGGGGCCGGCTTTCTCGGGCGACGCTATGATCTCACCTTCGAATGGTCTGACGACCGGGTGTATTGTTCCGAGCTGGTTTGGAAGACCTACGACCGCGCCCTCGGCATCGATATCGGAAAACTGCAGAACGTGCGGGATTTCAACCTGATCGACCCCACAGTCGCGAAATTGATGAAGCAGCGCTACGGCGAGGCGGTGCCAATGGACGAACCGGTGATATCCCCCGTCGCCATGTTCAATTCTCCGCTTGTCGTACAGATTGCGGCGAAATGAATGTCTGGATTACCCGGTGCTGTCCGTCACGCCGGCAGATCCGAACGAATTCGGGGTACTTCCAGACTGGAGTCCGCAAAGAAGGATATAATCGCGGCTCAGGCACTGGCCTCTGCGAGCAGTTTGGGAATCTGGATGAGGTTGCAGGTCGCAATCGCGAAGGTGAAGATCGCCTCGGCTCTTGCAAGGCAATCAGATGTCTACTCATGTCGCCCATCCGCTCGATTACCCTGTCTGGACCGCGCTGACCACGACGCAGCGCGCTCTTGCGGAAGGCGGTGTATTGGCACGGCGCTATCCGGTGGCGGCCGCGCCGTTCGCGGCGCTGGCGCAGATGTCGGCTGAGTGTTTTGCAGCGCTTGACGCGCTGATGGCGCCGCGCGACATCGCGGTGTTGTTTACGCCCGATGCGGTATCCGCGCCTGATACATTCAAGGTTCGCCTCGCCGAAACAGGGGAGCAGATGATCGGAACGCCCGTGGATGTTCCGGTGCGCGGCGTCGAGATTGCCACCCTTGGCATCGACGATGTCCCGGCGATGATGGAATTGACTGAGCTGACAAAACCCGGTCCGTTCGGCGTGCGGACGCATGAACTCGGCATCTTCCTCGGGATACGCGTCGCAGACCAGCTTGTCGCGATGGCTGGCGAACGGATGAAGCCCGCCAACTACAGCGAGATCACGGCGCTCTGCGTGCACCCGTCCTATCGCGGCCGCGGCTACGGCCAGATGCTGCTATCCACGGTCTCAAAGCGGATCGTGGCGCGCGGCGAAATTCCTTTCCTGCACGTGTTTTCCAGCAATGTCTCAGCCGTCGCGCTGTATCGGCGGCAAGGCATGGAAACGCGCCGCCGTCTTCACATCACGGTATTGAAGAAGCCAGCCTGACCAAGCGGGCCAACGCCGGGTCACCCTATCGTTCGGCGATCCGAAGCATCAGCGCTGCCGCGCGCAGCAACATCCTGCGCTCTGCCGCATTCAGCCGTGCGGCCATGGTATCGGCCAGCCAGTCGCGGCGCAGCTTCATCGAGCGCCGCAATGTCGTAATGCCCCGTGGCGTCGCCGCGATCACCTGCCGGCGGCGGTCGGTGGCGTCCGCGGTGCGCGTAATCAGGCGGTCCGCGTCCAGGCGGGCTAGCAGTCGGCTCAGCGACTGCGGTTGCAGGCCCTCGCAGCGCGCCAGATCGATGGCACTCATCGGCCCCTCGCGATGCAGAGATGCGAGCAGCGCCAGCGCGCCGTCGGTCAGTTCGGAATTATCAGCGGCATGACGCAGCCGCCGCGCCAGTCGCAGCACGGCGCGCAGCACGATCGTTTCGTCGTTCGGCGGCTTCCCCGGTTTTGCCATAATAATACGCATAGCGTATTAATTGATCGGCCTCAACCGCGTTGCACATCATCATGACCGAGCGAACATCTTCCACCGCGATCGCGATTCGTTCCGTGCAATGACGTCGACGCCGCCGAGCGCTGGTGGAACAGACTCGGCTTCAGCCGGCCTGCCGACCAGAACCATGCGGATTATCGCATGCTGTCCGATGGTCACGGTGCCGAGGTGCATCTTCAGCGCGCGCCGGCCGGGTGGCTGGTGCCGGGACGAAATCCGTTCGGCATTTATCTCTACACGACGCGCGTCGATGAACTGGCCGCCATCGCGCGCGAAGCCATCATCGAGCCGGGCAGGGCGCCGGAGCACAAGTCATGGGGCATGTATGAATTCGCCATCAACGGTCCGGACCGTCTGCTGGTTCGGATCGGACGGCGGAGCCGCCTTGTGGACGCAAACCAGGCGTAGCGTCAGCCCTGCATCGATTACTTGCGTCTGGATCTGATCCGAGCAGGCAAGCGATCGGCCGTGAACGATTTTGAGTTCCCGCGCGTTACCTACGATCGCTCCAGCCAAGGAGATAGCGATGAGCACGATGACACCAGCCGGCAATGCCCGGCAAGAACAGCACGCCATGAAAACGCCGCCGATCGTATCCGCGGAGAAGTGGCAGGCCGCGCGCGAAAAAATGCTGGTCCGGGAAAAGGAGTTGACCCGCGCCCGTGACGCGCTTGCCGCCGAACGGCGGCGGATACCGTGGATGGCGGTCGAGAAGCAATATGTGTTCGAGGGACCGGCGGGCAAGGCGAGTTTGTTGGACTTGTTCGAGGGCCGACGTCAGCTGATCGTCTACCGTGCCTTCTTCGAGCCCGGTGTGCATGGTTGGCCGGAACACGCCTGCATCGGCTGTTCGCTCGGCGCCGACCAGGTTTCCAACCCCGTTCATCTCAACGCGCGCGACACCACGCTGGTCTATGCCTCGCGCGCGCCGCAGGCCGACATTGCGCGGCTTAAGGCGAAGATGGGCTGGGAGAGGATTCCGTGGGTTACCATCACCGACAGTTTCGATGCCGATTTCGGCGTCGACCAATGGCACGGCCACAACGCTTTCTTTCGCGACGGCGAGCGCATCTTTCGCACCTACATGATCAATGGCCGCGGCGACGAAGCGATGGGCACGATCTGGAGCTATCTGGACATGACCGCGCTCGGCCGTCAGGAGATCTGGGAAGAATTCCCCCGAGGGTTATCCGCAGGAGCGGCCGTATAAATGGTGGAACTGGAACGACAGCTATGTGCCGAACGCCGCGCCCGATCCGAAATGGGTCGCGGTGTCTGATGCCGGCGAAGCCGCGTTCCGGAAAAAGACCGGCTCATGAATAGATGCGTCGCGCGGCGCTTAACCGCGTGATATTTTCTCGAAACGCTTGATCGCCCGCTCGCGCTTGAGGCGGGACAGCCGCTTGATCCAGAACAGGCCATCAAGTTGATCGATCTCATGCTGATGGCAGACCGCGCGCAGGCCATCGGATTCCTCGGTATGGGTTTTACCGCCCACATCCTGGTAGCTGATCCTAACCCGTGCATGACGTTCGACCTCGTCGCTGACGCCGGGCATCGAGACGCTGCCTTCACGGTGCACGATCATGTCGGATGAGGTCCAGACGATCTCCGGATTGACATAGGTTTGCGCGCCGTCGTCGGGGTCGAGTTCGAGCACCACGACCCGCAGCGCGATGCCGATATGGGGCGCGGTGATCCCGATGCCGGGCGCCGCGCGCATGGTATCGAGCAGGTCGGTCGCCAGGTCGCGCAGTGTGTCGTCGAACGCGGTCACGGCCTGTGCCGCAAGCGCGAGCCGCGGGTCGGGGTAACGCAGGATCGGTCGGATCGGCATGGATCGTCGTTGTAGGCGCCCCAAGGTGATGGCCCAAGACCGATGTTCAAAAAATAGTCGGGGCATGCCACCTTGGCTGTCGGATCAGGCCGGTTCCGTTCGTCTAGCATGCAGAAGACTGTTTGGAGAGGACCGAAATGGGCAATTCCCGCTATCGCTGGGTGATCGTCGCCGCCGGTGGCGTGCTTGGCTGCGTCGCGGCCGGTGGCATGTTCTCGTTGCCGGTGTTCCTGCAACCGATCGCGCGGGAAACCGGCTGGTCGGTGACGGGCATATCGAGCGCCATGACGATCGGCTTCCTCGCCATGGCCTGCACCAGCATGGCGTGGGGCACCTTGTCCGACCGGGTGGGGCCGCTGCCGGTGGTGCTGACCGGGGTCGATCGTGCTCGCGTCGAGCCTTGCGCTGGCGAGCCGGGCGACATCGCTGATCGCCTTTCAACTGATGTTCGGCCTGATGGTCGGCGGCTCCATCTCCGCGATCTTCGCGCCCGATGATGGCGACCGTCACCGGCTGGTTCGATACGCATCGCAGCCTTGCGGTTTCGCTGGTTTCGGCCGGCATGGGCATGGCGCCGATGACCATGTCGCCGTTGGCGGCCTGGCTGGTCTCGAACCATGACTGGCGGACGTCGATGCAAATCGTGGCGCTTGTCGTGGCCGCGATCATGATTCCGGTCGCGCTCCTGGTACGCCGGCCGCCGGCGCTCGAGGTCGCGCCTGCGGCGGCCGCCGGCACGACCACGCAGCCGGAGATGTCGCTTGCGCAGGCGTTGCGCTCGCCGCAATTCATCGTCCTGATGCTGACCAATTTCTTTTGTTGCGCGACCCATTCCGGCCCGATCATCCATACCGTCAGCTATGCCATCACCTGCGGCATACCGATGATCGCAGCCGTGACGATTTACAGCGTCGAGGGGCTGGCGGGGATGGGCGGTCGCATCGCGTTCGGCCTGCTTGGTGACCGTTTCGGCGCCAAGCGCGTGCTTGTCTCGGGGTTGCTGGCGCAGGCGTTCGGCGCGCTGGCTTACGTCTTCGTGCGCGAGCTTGCCGGGTTCTATGCGGTCGCGGCGCTGTTCGGTTTCATCTATGCCGGCACCATGCCGCTCTATGCCGTGCTGGTGCGCGAAAACTTTCCGCTGCGGATGCTGGGTACGGTTATCGGCGGCACGGCGATGGCCGGCAGCCTCGGCATGGCGACCGGGCCGCTGGCCGGCGGTTTGATCTACGATACCTTTGCGAGCTACGCTTGGCTCTATATCGGCTCCTGGGCGTTCGGCATGGGCGCGTTCTTTATTGCCATGACGTTCAGGCCGTTCCCGAAAAGCGTCGTGCAGGGTGAGCCCGTGCCGGCATGACCTGACGAGGCGAATTCGCCATCGGGCACCTCTGGCCAACGATGGCGTTGCGCCTGAAATCGAAAAATCTTTGCCGGTTCAAGCTGATTTGGCCTGTCCAGAGCGCGTCCCAAAAATATTCCGGTTTTCATCCGACGCAAATCAGCGGCTTATCTCGGCCGTTCCGTTCCGGAGAGGGGCGTTGGCCATCGTCACGAACGTTGGAACGGGATGCGGTGGACGCGGCAACGTCGTCGCGCGCTTGATGCGTGCGGACGAACGACGTTGAAGCGGACGGCGAAGTCGTGTGGTCCGGACGCCCCGACGCTGGCGTCAAGTTGGCGATGATGTCTGGAGTTTTTCTTGGCATCGCGCCGGCGACGGTGACAACAAAGCCCGGTCGCCGCGGAGAGCACGAAGGAAACCGTTAAAACCATCGCGCAGGAAATGCCGGATGTTTCCGGTGGACCTGTGGTGACTAACGCGCGTGCTTTTACACTACACGCGCGGCTCGGGTGCACTGAGCGCCCGGCATTTCCTGCGCCTTCTCTTGAAGGTCGCCTGCGCCCTTTATTGTTTGGGCGAACACCCACTGCAAAACTCGGGCGCATCGTGCCGCGAGATCGCGAATTCGTGCGATCAAGCGAGACTTGACGCAGTCATCGCGGACAATGACCGGTCAGGTGCCTCAAGGCCCCGTTGTCAGGGACGCACGCCTTGTTTCGGCCGCTTCGAGGAACGCTTCAGTTCCGCGATGCGTGACGGGCTGACCGATGTCGATGCCGGTTGATTCTGGGTCGAGAGCTGGTTAGCGACCTTGGGCTGTCCTTTCGAGGCGAAGTAGTGCTCGAGATGTTTTGCGATTTGCGTGCGCATGAACTGCTTGGCCTGCGCCGGGTCCTGGATATCCTTGGTTCGCAGCGTGTTGCGCTGGTCTGGATGCGGATCGAGATGCACCGTCCCGTCCAATACCTCCCGCGCCATCGGATCGAGCGGCTGCGGCTGCACCGGCGCGTCGACGTCGGGCGCATCGGTGCGCCAAGTCCGCTTGCCGTCGTCGATCAGGTATTTCGCGGTCAGCTTGTTGGCCTTGGCGTCGCGTTTGGTAAGAAAGCCGCCCGGCAGTTTCAGGGCGTCGATGATCGAGCCGGGAATGGTCGAGTGGCTGTAAACGGTCGAATCCACGCCGGCCTTGAACCAGGGCGAGATCAGGATCGCGGGCACGCGCAGCCCAAGCCGCGTGAAATCGAACGGTACGAGAAAGCTTTGGTCCATGCGCCCGGCGATGCCGTCGGGCGAGACCGTTGCCGGCGGCGGCACGTGGTCGTAATAGCCGCCGTGCTCGTCGAACACCACGATCAGAAGCGTCTTCTTCCAGACGTCGGGCTGGGAGCGCAGCGCGCCATAGACGTCGGCAACCAGTTTCTCGGCCGGCCGTACATCGGCTGGCGCATGCATGCTGTTGGTCGGATGCTGCGGCGAATTGAGGAAGGCCGGCGTGATGAACGAATAGGTCGCAAGCTTGTCGCCGGCGACGTCGCTGACGAAATTGCCCTCGAACTGGACGTGATTGGTCTCGTCCTTTTCCAGATAGGGATAAAGCTCGAGGATGTCGTCCTGGTCGTGATAGTAACTGCGCCAGGAAAGCGACTTGTTGGCGTTGATGCGGTCGTAGAGCGTCTTGCAGTTGAATTTCGGCTTCCAGTCGGCGTTGTAGGTATAGCCCTGCGAGGTCGCGGCGTGCACGAATGCGCGGTTCGGCATGGTCGGGCCCGGCACGTCGGCGAACCAGCGGTCGCACAGCACAAAACTCTGCGCCAGCGTCGACAGGACGGGAAGCTGAACCGGATCGAAGCAGTTCATCACCTGCTGCAATTCGCTGGAGGTCGGCTGCCGTTTGAGGTCATAGGTGAGGGCCTCCTTGAAGGAGGCCACGAAGCCATTCAATGGCGGGGTCTGGGCGGAGACGGCGGGGGTCGGCTTGGTCTGGCCGAACAATTGCTCGTTGGTCTGCTTCAAACTGTGCGACGGACCTTGGCCGATGGCAGTGTAGTCGCCGCCCTTGCGCGACGAAAACGCCTCGCTTTTGCTGTTCGTCGGCTTCAGGTAATTGGTTGCGCCGCCCTTGGGCAGGCCATCGCCCTTGCCCAGATAACCAAACAGATGATCGAACGAGCGGTTTTCCAGCATGAGCACGATAAAATGTTCAAACAGCAATTTTGCCACGGCACACCTCCAACCCACTGATGAAATGAATTTTCCAACCCGGCAAATATCGGAATCGCATAGCGGGAAACACGAACAGCCTTGGATTGTTATTGTCACAGAGCGAGGTCTCGCCACGGTAGTTCTCGCAAGCGACGGTACCAAAACAGAAACACCAACAACCATTTCTCTAGGAACGATTGATGTCAGACCTCTCCGCATTCCCGATTACACAGCGCTGGCCGGCCCGGCATCCCGACCGGCTTCAGCTCTATTCGTTGCCGACGCCGAACGGCGTCAAGGTTTCGATCATGCTGGAAGAAATCGGCCTGCCGTATGAGGTACATCTCATAGACTTCAATAAAGACGACCAGAAGACGCCGGAATTCCTGTCGCTCAATCCGAACGGCAAGATCCCCGCGATCATCGATCCCGATGGACCCGGCGGCAAGCCGCTCGGCCTGTTTGAATCAGGCGCAATCCTGCAATATCTCGCCGACAAGACCGGCAAGCTGCTGCCTGGCGATGCGGCGCGGCGATACCAAACCCTTCAATGGTTGCATTTCCAGATGGGTGGGATCGGGCCGATGTTCGGCCAGCTCGGCTATTTCAACAAATTCGCCGGCAAGGAGATCGCCGACAAGCGGCCGCTGCAGCGCTATGTCGCGGAGTGCAAGCGCCTGCTTGGCGTCATGGAGACGAGGCTCGACGGCCGGCAATGGATCATGGACGACGAATACACCATCGCCGATATTTCCATGTTCGGCTGGGTTCGGAATCTGATCGGTTTCTATGAGGCGCGTGACCTGGTCGCATTCGATGGGTTTGGTCATGTCGCCGCGTGGCTGCAACGCGGCCTGGCGCGTCCGGCGGTGCAACGCGGCCTCAATATTCCGAAGCGGCCGTGAGACGCGGAATACGAGCTTGGGAGTTCGTAGCATCACCTGATCCTGGCGTATCCAACCTGCACCGCCGCTGACGCCGTGCCTGCGCGCGCCTGCGCGACCGAGCCCCCCTGCGATGCCATGCAACGGCCCGCTGTTCCTTGTCCAGCGGCTGCCAGTGCTGGAGCCGCCGCACGGCGACGCAAATCCATCGGCTGGCCAAGGTTCTGAAATATGCGCATCGGTTTGGCGGACAGCCGATCGAGCCGGGCCGCCTCCATGTCACGCTGCTTTTTCTCGGGGGTTTTTCTCAACCGTTGCTGCAGACGGCGCGCGAAGCTGCTTCGGACGTGCGGACTCCGCGGTTTGAGATGTCGTTCGATCGCACCGCCAGCTTCCGGGGCAGCCCGGGCAATCGGCCGCTGGTCCTGGTTGGGAATGAAGAGCTCAAGCGCCGGGTGAACTCGCTTCGCCAGAGTCTTGGCACCGCGTTGACACGGAAGGGATTGAAGGGGTTTGCGCACCGGGAATTCACACCGCATCTGACGCTGCTATACGGCGAGCATGAGGTGGATGAATATCCGGTCGTTCCGTTCGGCTGGATCGTGAACGAATTTGTGCTGATCCACAGCCTGCACGGTCACGCGCACCTTGCGCGCTGGCGGCTTGGTGTATGATGCCAAGGCGACGTGTGACTGAGGGAATGACCATTGCCTAATATCATCTACGGCATCAAGAACTGCGATACGATGAAGAAGGCTCGTGCCTGGCTCGACAGCCATGGTGTCGCCTATGAATTCCACGATTACAAAACCGCGGGAATAACCAAGGACAAGCTCCAGCATTGGTCGGATGATGTCGGCTGGGAGGCGCTGCTCAATCGCGCCGGCACGACGTTTCGCAAATTGCCCGATGCCGACAAGGAAGGTCTCAACGAGCGCAAGGCGTTGGCGTTGATGCAGGCGCAGCCCTCCATGATCAAGCGGCCGGTGCTTGATCTCGGAGGCAAATTGTTGGTCGGGTTCAAGCCGGAAATCTATGCCGGGGAGGTGAAGACCAAGGGTAAATCCACGAAATGATCCAGCAGCTGATTTCGTTCGATCAGATGAATGAAAGCACTGGCATGCGCCACGCGTATGAAAGATTTGTCGCCTTCGATCGGGATTTGAGTTAGCCGAACTCGATCACGTCGCTGGCCGGAATGCGGCCCGGCACGCTATGGAACAGGTCGCGATCGATCACGGCGCGGAACTTGGATGTCGGCAACGTGTCGTTTCCCCGCATTAAGTTCTTGATCTCGAAACCTCCTTCCTCGCTGATGGCCTTCAGCGACCCCATGATACGGGTCACCTTGCCACCATCCAAAAAGGGCAACAGCAGGCGTTCATAAGCGACAGTTCGCCCGTAAATGTCGTCGATATGGGCGACGGTGTAGACCGGAAGTGCGCGCCTCGCGCACTCATAATAGACCGGCATGATGATCGGCGCGAGCCGCGGTCCGAGATACTCGTCAAGACGCCGGCCCTTGCCGGTGGTGCCGTAGACGCTCCACATGCGCGTGCCGTCGCTCTCGATCACCACGATCGGGGGCTGTTGCGAGTGATCCAGGATCATGTAGCTGATCTCGGGCAGTTCGTCGGCGAGCCGCGAAGGGTGGTACTCTTCCATGCGCGGCGCCTGCTGATCGCGGGCATAGAGCCGCAACCAGGTATTGAGCAAATCTCGCTGCTTGATCGATTTAATGACCGTGGGGTTCGCGCTCTCGAAATCCAAGGCTGAAATCCGTTCTGATCTAAATACCCCTATCATTGCGCGTGACGGCAAATTTTTAATGAAAAGGAGAAACTGCCACGGAAATATCGTTAACGGATATTTGCGGCCACTTGGCCACAGGCTTCAGCAGTTTCGGCAAGCCCGTCGTCCAGGACCCTGCGGTAGTTCAACTAATGGCGGAACTGCCCGGCTGCGTCCAAGCACCGCGCCAAGCATTCGACCTTGCCTAAACCGCGTCATTGACGGCATATTCCAGCCTGGAGGCGGCGGTTTCGCGATGTGATTTCTCGGTGCATTCCAGGGTGCATCCAAGCGTTTCGGGTAACCCGCCGGTTAGAAAAAAATTCAGTAGCGCGCGAAAGGACCTCGCGTTGGCGGCTGATGGGGGAAATCGATTGGCCGACGATTTCATTCTTGAAACTCACGGATTAACCAAGGAATTCGCGGGTTTTTTTGCTGTTCGCGGCGTCGACCTCAAGGTCCGGCGCGGCAGTATCCATGCCTTGATCGGTCCCAACGGGGCCGGAAAAACTACGTGCTTCAACCTTCTGACCAAGTTCCTGAGCCCGTCCGCTGGGCAGATTCTATATAAAGGACAGGATATCACCGCGACCGCGCCAGCCGACGTGGCGCGCCTCGGCCTGGTCCGCTCGTTCCAGATTTCAGCGGTATTTCCGCATCTGACGGCGCTCGAGAATGTGCGGGTCGCGTTGCAGCGACAGCACGGACAGTCCTTTGATTTCTGGCGCTCGAAAGCGGTGCTCAACCGGTACAATGACCGTGCCCACGAACTGCTCGGCGATGTGGGCTTGAGTGAATTCGCCAACACACCGGCGGTCGAAATGGCCTATGGACGCAAGCGTGCGCTGGAAATCGCAACGACGTTGGCGCTCGATCCGGAAATGATGCTGCTCGACGAACCGATGGCAGGCATGGGCCATGAGGATATCGACAAGATCGCGGCGCTGATCAAACGCATCTCCGCGAAATACACCATCTTGATGGTCGAACATAATCTAAACGTTGTCGCCAACCTTTCCGATATCATCACCGTGCTGACCCGCGGGCGCGTGCTGGCGGAAGGCAACTATGCCGACCTCACCAAGGACGAACGCGTCAAGGAAGCCTATCTGGGGGCCGGTCATGGCTGATTTGAAAGTGACCGAAACCACGGCGGGAAAGCCCGCGCCGGCCGCGGCCTCACCGGTGCTGTCGGTTCAGAACCTGCAAGCCTGGTATGGCGAGTCCCATATTCTTCATGGCATCGATTTCAACGTAAATGCCGGCGAGGTGGTCACTCTGCTCGGTCGCAACGGCGCCGGCAAGACGACGACGCTGAAATCCGTGATGGGCATTATCGGCAAGCGCACAGGCTCGGTGCGTTTCAACGACAAGGAAACCATCCGGGCGTCATCGGACAAGATCGCGCGTATGGGCATAGCAATCTGCCCGGAGGAGCGCGGTATTTTCGCAAGCCTCGACGTTCGCGAAAATCTGATGTTGCCGCCGGTGGTGAGCAAGGGTGGATTGTCGCTCGATCAGATCTTCGACCTGTTCCCGAACCTCAAGGAACGGCTCAACAGCCAGGGCACCAAATTGTCCGGCGGTGAGCAACAAATGCTGGCGATCGGGCGGATCCTGCGCACTGGCGCACGCTTCCTGATGCTGGACGAGCCGACCGAAGGCCTTGCGCCCGTCATCATCCAGCAGATTGGCCAAACCATTGGGCGGTTGAAGTCGGAAGGTTTTACCATTCTTCTGGTTGAGCAGAATTTCCGCTTTGCATCCACACTCGCCGACCGCTTCTACATCGTGGAGCACGGCAAGATCATCGACGGTTTCGCCAATTCGGAACTGCAAGCCAACATGGACAAGCTTCACACCTATCTCGGCGTTTGAGGAAAACGAGAAGAAAATCGAAACAGGAGACGACAGACGATGACTATGAAGATGAGAAACAAGGTTTCGGCGCTGTTGCTTGGAACGGCGCTGGCACTCTCCGCCGGTAGCGCGGCGTTTGCCCAGGACAAGACCATCAAGATTGGATCACTGAGTGACCAGTCCGGTCTCTACGCCGATCTCGGCGGTCCCGGTTCGACACTGGCGGCCCAGATGGCAGTAGAGGATTCTGGTCTGACCGCCAAGGGCTGGAAGATCGACGTCATCTCCGGCGATCATCTCAACAAGCCGGATGTCGGCGTCAATGTCGCGCGCCAATGGTTCGATGTCGACAAGGTCGATGTCATCGTCGACGTTCCGAACTCCGGCGTGGCGCTTGCGGTCAGCAATATTGTGAAGGAGAAAAACGGCATCCTGCTCGATTCCGGCGCGGGATCGTCCGACCTGACCAATGCTCAGTGTACTCCGAACACAATCCACTGGAGCTACGATACCTATACGCTGGCCCATGGCACCGGTACGGCGCTGGCGAAGGCCGGCGGCGACACCTGGTTCTTCCTGACCGCCGACTATGCCTTCGGTGCCGCTCTTGAGCGCGACACCACCGCTGCAGTGCAGGCAGCGGGCGGCAAGGTGCTTGGCACCGTCAAGCATCCGCTCAGCACCTCCGACTTCTCGTCTTTTCTGCTGCAGGCGCAGGCCTCGAAGGCCAAGGTCATTGGTCTGGCCAACGCCGGCGCCGACACCACCAACTCGATCAAGCAGGCAGCCGAGTTCGGTATTACCGCAAGTGGCCAGAAGCTCGCTGCGCTTCTGCTGTTCATCACCGACGTCAACTCGCTCGGCCTCAATACCGCGCAAGGCCTCAATTTCACCGAAACGTTCTATTGGGATCTGAACGACGGGACCCGCGCGTTCGCCAAGCGCTACCAGGAGCGCATGAAAAATCACAGTATGCCGAGCATGGTGCATGCCGGCGTCTATGCGAGCCTGCTACACTACTTCAAGGCGCTGGAAGCACTCGGCGGCAATCCGCATGATGGCGCCAAGGTCGTCGCCAAGATGAAGGAGATTCCGACCGACGATCCGCTGTTCGGCAAAGGCAGCATCGAGCCCAACGGCCGCACTATTCACCCGGCCTATCTGTTCGAAGTCAAGAAGCCGTCGGAGTCCAAGGGCCCGTGGGATTATTACAAGCTCGTTGCCACCATTCCCGCCAACGAAGCCTTTACCCCGCTGGACAAGAGCACCTGTCCGTTGCTGAAGAAATGATCCCGTGGCGCTCGGCGGCAACCAGCCGCCGAGCGGCTGCTTCGAACGATGAGCACGAGATAGAGATATGCAGGCCCTTTACGCCCAACTGCTGGTCGGACTGATCAACGGCTCGTTCTACGCGCTGCTCAGCCTTGGGCTGGCCGTGATCTTCGGCATGCTCAACATCATCAATTTCGCCCACGGCGCGCTCTACATGATGGGCGCGTTCGTTGCGTATTTCCTGCTGAACCTCCTCAATATCGGCTATTGGCCGGCGCTGATTATTGCACCGATCGTGGTCGGGATCTTCGGTATGATCCTCGAACGGACGATGCTGAAATGGCTCGCCGGCCTCGATCATCTCTACGGCTTGCTGCTGACCTTCGGACTGGCGCTGATCATTCAGGGTGTGTTTCAGAACTTCTTTCGGCTCTTCCGGCCTGCCTTATTCGATCCCCGACGAACTCAAGGGCGGCGCCAATCTGGGCTTTATGTATCTGCCGATCTATCGCGGCTGGGTGGTGGTGTTCTCGCTCGTGGTATGCCTGCTCACCTGGTACCTGATCGAGCGGACCCGGCTCGGCTCGAACCTTCGCGCCGCCACCGAAAATCCGACCCTGGTGCGTGCTTTCGGCATCAACGTGCCCCGGATGATCACGCTGACCTACGGGCTTGGTGTCGGGCTTGCGGCGCTGGCCGGCGTGTTGTCGGCGCCGATCAATCAGGTGCGGCCGCTGATGGGCGAAAATGTTATCATTGTGGTGTTCGCCGTGGTGGTGATCGGCGGAATGGGTTCGATCATGGGATCGATCATCACCGGCTTTGCACTGGGCGTGATCGAGGGATTGACGAAATACTTCTATCCGGAGGCGTCCAATACCGTGGTGTTTGTTCTCATGGTGCTGGTGCTGCTGGTGAAGCCGACAGGACTGACAGGACGGGCGGCCTAACATGACGGCAACGACCGAGGCTTCAATTACAGGGACCCGCCGCGCCATCCGCGACGAGATGATCGTCTTTGTGATTATGGCCGGGTTGCTTTTGATCGTGCCGCTGACCGGCATCTATCCATTCTTCGTCATGCAGGCGCTGTGCTTTGCGCTGCTCGCCTGCGCCTTCAACCTCCTGATCGGTTATGGCGGCCTGCTGTCGTTCGGTCACGCGATGTTCCTCGGCACCGGCGGTTACGTCACGGCCCACCTTCTGAAAGTCGGCGCGATCTCGTTGCCGTACTGGAAGGGTTTGTGGTTCACGATTCCATTTCCTCCGTTCTCACCCGAGTTGGCGATCCTTGGCGGCACCGCGGCTTCCTTGGTACTAGCCGTCATCACCGGGTATGTCTCGATCCGCCGCCAGGGCATCTACTTCGCGATGATCACGCTGGCGCTGTCGCAGCTGTTGTATTTCATCTATTTGCAGACCCCGTTCACCCACGGCGAGGACGGTATCCAGGGAATCCCACAAGGCTACCTGTTCGGATTCTTCAATCTTTCGAATTCGACGACTCTTTATTACGTTGTCGTCGCGGTTTTCCTGTTCGGTTTCCTGCTGATTTTTCGCACGATCAACTCGCCGTTCGGCGAGGTGCTGAAAGCCATTCGCGAGAACGAGCCGCGCGCGATATCGCTCGGCTACAAGACCGACCACTACAAGCTGCTCGCCTATATCCTGTCCGGAACGCTCGCGGGTTTGGCCGGCGCTTTAAAGGTGTTTGTTGCGCAAAATGCGTCACTGACGGACGTTGAAGTGAGCATGTCCGGGCTGATCGTGCTGATGACGCTGGTCGGCGGTCTCGGCACGGTGTTCGGTCCGGTGGTCGGCGCTTTCATCATTGTCGCCATGCAGCAATATTTGTCCGGTCTCGGGCAATGGGTGACGGTGATCCAGGGCGCGGTCTTCGTGACCTGCGTGCTGACGTTCCGCCGCGGGATCGTCGGCGAAATCGCCCATTATCTCCGCCGGTCGCTTTAGGCGGCCGGTTCCCGGGACATTTCCGGTCGCTACAAAGCGGTGGATGACCGGTTTCCGCAGGTCTGAGCGCTGCGCTTTCCCGTTAAATCGTTTATGACAATGGCGTGACAGGCCGTTCTGGCCGCTATTTCCTTGAGACATGGATAGGTCAATGCTGCGCTGGTTTCGTACCTTTCTGCCCAGGGAGGAGCGGTTTTTCGACCTGTTCGCCCGGCATTCGCAGGCGGTGGCGCAGGGCGCCCTGGCCCTGCAGGAGATGCTGCGTGGCGGCGATGAAACAGCGGTGCATTGCCAGCGCGTCAATCAGTTCGAGAATGACGCCGACAACATCACCCGCGAGGTTCTGACCGCGGTGCGCCGTACCTTTATCACGCCGTTCGATCGCGTCGACATCAAGAACCTGATCACCGCGATGGACGATGCGATCGATCAGATGCAGCAGACCGCCAAGGCCGTGGTGCTGTTCGAGGTCCGCATCTTCGAACCGCCGATGCGTGAAATAGGGGTGCTCCTGGTTGAGTGCTCCAATCTGGTCGGCCGCGCGCTACCGCTGATGCAGTCGATTGGCGAGAACGTCGCGATGCTGACGGCGATCACCGAGGAATTGACCAAGCTGGAAGGCCGGGTCGACGATCTCCACGATATCGGGCTGAAGGAACTGTTCCTCAAGCACCGCGACGCCAACACGATGGACTTCATCGTCGGCGCTGAAATCTACGACCATCTTGAGAAAGTCGCCGACCGGTTCGACGACGTTGCCAACGAGATCAATAGCATCGTGATCGAACAGGTATAGGGCAGGGCCGCGCCGTGGATGCCACGCTTGGTCTTCCCATCCTTTCAGGATTGATCGCAGTCGCGTTGCTGTTCGATTTCCTCAACGGATTGCATGACGCGGCCAATTCGATCGCGACGATCGTCTCGACGCGCGTGCTGCGGCCGCAATATGCGGTGCTGTGGGCGGCATTCTTCAACTTCGTCGCCTTTGGCGTGTTCGGCCTTAACGTCGCCCATACCATCGGCACCGGAATCATCGATCCCGGCGTGGTCGATCCGCAGGTGATCTTCGCCGCCCTGGCCGGCGCGATCGTCTGGAACCTGATTACCTGGGGATTGGGGATTCCGTCGTCCAGCTCGCACGCGCTGATCGGCGGTCTGGTCGGCGGCGGCATGGCCAAGGCGGGAATTTCGGCCGCGGTCTGGAGTGGCCTGTCGAAAACCCTGCTCGCTATCGTGCTGTCGCCGCTGGTCGGATTCCTGCTGGCGCTGGTGCTGGTCGCGATCGTGTCCTGGGCCTCGGTGCGCTCGACGCCGTTCGCGGTTGATCGTGCGTTCCGGATTCTGCAATTCGCCTCCGCCTCGCTGTACTCGCTAGGGCATGGCGGCAACGACGCGCAAAAGACCATGGGCATCATCGCGGTGCTGCTCTACTCACAGGGACATCTGGGTGAAAAATTTTCGGTGCCGTTCTGGGTGGTGCTGGCCTGCCAGGCATCGATGGCGCTGGGCACCTTGATGGGCGGCTGGCGGATCGTCCGCACCATGGGATTGCGGATTACCAAGCTGACGCCGATGCAGGGTTTTTGCGCTGAGACCGGCGGCGCGGCGACACTGTTCATCGCGACCTTTCTCGGGGTTCCGGTGTCGACGACACACACCATCACCGGCGCCATTGTCGGCGTCGGCGCGGCGCGGCGGCTCTCGGCGGTGCGCTGGAACGTGGCGAGTTCGATCGTCTATGCCTGGATCATCACCATTCCGGCCGCCGCGATCGTTGCGGCGCTGGCGTATTGGCTGGTATCGGCGCTTCGTTAGGCACTTCCTTCGATTGGAGTTCGGCCGCGCAATTCTTATATTGAGTTCGCATACCTTGATCCTCCTTGATCCGACCGGGTTTCCCTGCCACAGGCTCGTTGATGTCTGACCTTGCCCTTTCGACCGAAAAGCTCATCCAGCCGCCGTTCACGACCGAGGTCGGACGGCGGCGGACCTTTGCGATCATCTCCCATCCTGACGCCGGCAAGACCACGCTGACGGAAAAGCTGCTGCTGTTCGGCGGCGCGATCAACCTCGCGGGCCAGGTCAAGGCCAAGGGCGAGCGGCGCAACACCCGTTCCGACTGGATGAAAATCGAGCGTGAGCGCGGCATCTCGGTCGTCACCTCGGTGATGACGTTTGAATTCGAAGGCCTCGTTTTCAACCTGCTGGACACGCCGGGCCACGAAGACTTTTCCGAAGACACCTACCGCACGCTGACCGCGGTCGATTCCGCCGTGATGGTGATCGACGCCGCCAAGGGTATCGAGGCGCGGACCCGAAAACTATTCGAGGTCTGCCGCCTGCGCGATATTCCCATCATCACTTTCATCAACAAGATGGACCGCGAGAGCCGCGACACGTTCGAACTCCTCGACGAAATCGAAAAAACGCTGGCGCTCGACACCACGCCGATGACCTGGCCGGTCGGCCGCGGTCGCGATTTCCTCGGCACCTATGACGTCACCAATGGCGGTGTGCGGCTGCTCGAGGGCGGTGGCGCCAAGACCGGCGCCGCCCAACAGATCGACATTGCCGATCTCGCAAAGCATAACGCCAATCTCGACGTCACCGCCATCAAGGACGAACTGGCGTTGGTCTCGGAGGCCTGCCAGCCGTTCGATCTCGCGGCGTTTCGCGAGGGTCATCTGACGCCGGTTTATTTCGGCAGTGCGCTGCGCAATTTTGGCGTCGGCGATCTGCTCGAGGGTCTCGGCCGCTTCGCGCCACCGCCGCGCGCGCAGGAAAGCAATGTGCGCAAGGTGGAAGCTGCCGAGCCCCGCATGAGCGCCTTCGTGTTCAAGATCCAGGCCAACATGGATCCGAACCATCGCGACCGCATCGCCTTTGCGCGGTTGTGCTCCGGCAAGCTGACGCGCGGCATGAAGGCGAAGCTGGTGCGCACCGGCAAGAATATGTCACTCTCCAGTCCGCAATTCTTTTTCGCGCAGGACCGCGCGCTGGCAGATGAGGCTTTTGCCGGTGATGTCGTCGGCATTCCCAATCACGGTACCCTGCGCATCGGCGACACGCTGACCGAAGGCGAGGACATTGCTTTTGTCGGAGTACCCAGCTTCGCGCCGGAAATTGTCCGCCGGGTCCGGCTGACCGATGCGATGAAGGCAAAAAAGCTCAAGGAAGCCTTGCAGCAGATGTCGGAGGAGGGCGTCGTGCAGGTATTCCGGCCGCGCGACGGCGCACCGGCGCTGGTCGGCGTGGTCGGCCCGTTGCAACTCGACGTGCTCAAGGCCCGCCTCGATGCCGAATATTCGCTGCCGGTGGAATTCGAGGTCAGCGAGTTTCAGCTGGCGCGCTGGATTTCCTCCGACGACCGCAAGAAGCTCGATGCCTTTATCGCTGCCAACGGCTCCGGCGTCGCCGACGATGTCGATGGCGATCCGGTGTTTCTCGCCAAGAACGAGTTCTATCTCGGCTATACCAAGGAACGCGCCGAAGGCATCGTCTTTTCCAGCATCAAGGACGTGAAGAAAAGAAGCGTAAAGCCGCGGTTTCAGGACCGGCGATGGTCAGAGCGCGCGGATGTGAACGAAGCGCGGGTTGTACCGGTTCGCTGCACACGCCATTCTCGTCGCGTCGCTGTCGAGGGCCCAATGGATGCTCCGGCGTTTTGCCATCTTTCTGGGTGCTGCCGTTGCCGGGATGACCGCGTCCGGGCCGGCCGAGGCATGGCGCTGGCGCCATCAGATCAACGCCACGCCATTTTTCCATTCGCCCTGCAGCGTGCTGCGCGGACGGCCCTGCACGCCATCATTCTGCAGCGTGCTGAGCCACGGGCCATGCATTCCCGAAATCGAATATCCCTACGGTGAGAACCTGCAGCTCACCGTCGAAACCGTGCCGTCGGAAGGCGACAAGCCAAAATATGTCCGGCCTGACCACGACCTCGACAGCATCGCCGATCTGTTCGCTGAATTGCGCTCCTGCTGGTCGCCGCCGCCGGTCGACGCCGCGCGGCCGGGCATGCAGATGACGGTACGCTTCAGCTTCAGGCGCGATGGCGGCATCATCGCCACGCCGCGCCTGACTTTTGCCACCGCGGGGATTTCGGCTGAGATCCGCGATACCTATCTCAAAGCAATCAGCACTTCGCTCGATACCTGCGTGCCGTTGAAATTCACCGGTGGTCTTGCCGGCGCGCTTGCTGGCCGTCCGATTGCGATCCGCTACGTCGACAATCGGGAGCCGGAGCAACAATCGGGCAAGCCGTGAGACGCGAAATGACTGGTAAAAGCCGAAATCGGCGCACCTTTGGCCGATTGCGGTGTGGTCGCTTAAAGTGATACGCGAGACTGAACAAAAGCTGGCCTTGCCACGGAGGATACCTTGGGACTGACGATAATGATCCTGGGACTCGTGCTGTTCCTCGGCGTCCATGCGCTGACCACCCGGCGCGAGCTGCGCGCGCGCCTGATCGCGTCGATCGGCGAGGGCGGCTACAAGGTCTGCTATGCGTTGGTCTCGCTGGCGGGCCTTGCGTTGATCGCCTGGGGTTTTGCCGACTATCGTGCCTCCGGGCAGATCCAGATCTGGCAACCGCCGGCCGCGTTCAAGTATGTCACGGAGGCGTTGATGCTGCCGGCCGTGATCCTGGTGGTGGCTTCATATATTCGGGGCCGGATCTATACAGTGTTGAAACATCCGATGCTGGCCGGCATTAAACTGTGGGCCGCGGCGCATCTCATCGCCAATGGCGATCTCGGTTCGATCATCCTGTTCGGTTCATTCCTGGGCTGGGCTGTGTTCGATCGCATCTCGCTGAAAAGCCGCGCCGACCGCGGCGCTCCGCCGATACCGGTCGGTGGCGTCAGCAATGATGCGATCGCGGTCGTGGCAGGTGTCCTCGTCTATCTTGCGCTTGGTTTGGTGTTTCATCCTGTTGTGATCGGCGTTGCCGTGTTCGGAGCTTAAGGTGTCTGTTCAATCAACCGTCAAACGCAAGACCGCGCCCGAAATTCGCGCCCGCAAGAACGGCGAACCGATCGTCATGCTGACATCGTACCACGCTCATACCGCAGCGTTGGTCGACCGCTATTGCGACGTCATCCTGGTCGGGGATTCCCTCGGCAATGTGATGCACGGCTTCGAGACCACGGTGCCGGTAACGCTCGAAATGATGATCCTGCAGGGTCACGCGGTCATGCGCGGCTCGCAACATGCGCTGGTCGTGGTGGACATGCCGTTCGGTTCCTACGAGGCCTCGAAAGAACAGGCGTTCCATTCGGCCGCGCGAATCCTCAAGGAGACCCATTGCGGAGCAGTGAAGCTCGAGGGCGGCGAACGCATGGCGGAGACCGTGGCCTTTCTCTCCGAGCGCGGCATTCCCGTGATGGGTCATATCGGGCTGACGCCGCAATCGATCAATACGCTTGGCTCCTTTCGTGCGCAGGGTCGTGAGGAAAGTAGCTGGCAGCCGATCGAGAACGATGCCCGCGCGATCGCACAAGCCGGCGCATTCTCCGTCGTGGTCGAGGCCGTTGCGGAGCCCTTGGCGCGCAAGATCACCGAAACCATTGAAATTCCCACGATCGGCATCGGTGCCAGCGCCGCCTGCGACGGTCAGGTCCTGGTGCTGGAAGACATGCTGGGGCTGTCGCCGCGGACACCGAAGTTCGTTCGTCGCTACGGCAATCTCGGCCCGATGATCGAAGCCGCCATCGAGGGCTATGCAGCCGATGTGCGCGCCCGCAAATTTCCAGGTCCGGAGCATGTCTACGGAATGAAAGCCAAGACGTAGCGGCGACGGTTGGCAAAAAGTCGGCTGCAGCACCGAAAAAAGCCGGGACGAAACACGACAATTGATTGGTCGCGGTTCCCAATTCCGGCGCTACAATTGCAGGCCCGCGGCAACTGCGCGACGCCCTGGCACGCGCCTCATGAACTCGGCTCGCCACCGAGTTGCAGGCTAAGAAACCCGCCGAACCCGGCGATGCTGCCGGCGTTTCGGTACTCGCATCGCCTTGAATTAACGAGAAAATATTGAAACTGCGGGCATGCGGCTTTGCCTTGCCACCGCCATATCGCTAGAGTATCGCCGCCGCCAGTCTGGGGATCGGGATTTGCGGGATTTATGGATTCCGAGCCGTCCAGCGGGGATTGGATAGCCTTAAGTGTCTGAATTATTTGATGAAGTCGACGAGGACGTACGTCGCGAACAGCTCAAAAAGCTGTGGGACCAGTACTCGATCTATATCGTCGGCGCGGCGTTCCTGATCATCGCGGCCGTGGGTGGCTGGCGTGGCTATCAATATCTGGAAGCCAAGAAGGCGGCCGAGGCCGGCACGGCCTTCGACAAGGCCGTGGAACTCTCCGAGCAGAGCAAGCATTCCGAGGCTGAGGCGGCCTTCAACAATCTGGCCGCAACCGCGCCGTCCGGCTATCGCCTGTTGGCGCGGCTGCGCGTCGCCGGCGAAGTCGCAATCCGCGATCCGCAAGCCGCCGTGAAACTCTACGACGACATCGCAGCCGACCGCGGCGTCTCGGCGCTCGATCAGGAACTCGCCAAGATCCGCGCGGCGCAGTTGCTGGTGGAAACCTCGACCTATCCGAACCTGCTGGCGCGGATTGAGTCGGAGACTGCGCCGGCGGCAACCTTTCGGCATACCGCGCGCGAATTACTGGCTTTGTCAGCCTGGCGCGCCAATGACATGACGTCAGCCCGCAAATGGCTGGATATGATTGCCAATGACGGCGAGACGCCGCCGGGTCTGCGCTCACGCGCCGAAGCGTTGCAGGCCTTGCTGCCGCCGGTTGCCAAAAGCTGACGGCGGAAGAGTTGACCGGGAAATCGCCCATGCGCCTGTCGCAACGTCTGATCGCTGCCACTGTTTTCATTGCGCTGTCGGCTGTGCTCGGTGGCTGCTCCGGCAATCTCGGCGGCAATTTTGATCCGAGCGATTTGCTGGATTTCCTTGACACCAAGAAAAAGCTGGCGGGCGAACGCAAACCGGTTTTCCCGGAGGGCGTGCCCGGTCTCGAGCAGGGTGTTCCCAAGGAGTTGTACAAGGGCTCGGTCGAGGAACAGCAGCAACTCGATCAACAGAACGCCCAGACCGCGACCGCTGCCCCGCCGCCTGCGGCTGAAGAACCCAAGGCGAAGAAATCCAAGGGCAAGAAGCCTAAAAAACAGGCGCCTGCCACCGGCACGGCTCCGGATGCAGCGCAGGAACCTGCAGCAGCAGCCGATCCGAACGCGGCGCCTGATCCCAATGCGGCGTCGGAGGAAGAGGGCACCGTCGCCGCGGCTCCGCCGCCTCCGAAGCCCAAGAAAATCGTCCGCAAGCGTACGACCGCGCCGCCACCGGATCAGCAGGCCGCACAACCGGCGCAGCAGCCGGCAGCGACGGCGCAACAGCAATCGGCGCCGCCATTCCCGGCGCCGCTGCCGAGCACCAGCTTTCAGCGTTGATCCGGTTCGATCGCGTTGAGGCGCGGCAATCCGCTAGTCGGTAGGCATCGAGCGCGGACAGGCCGCCAACTTTGTTGCGGGCAAACCGCACCACACTTTTGCGAGATGCGCGTTTGAAGTGCGCCGGGATTCTTTATGTCTTTCACGATCGCTATCATCGGCCGGCCGAATGTCGGGAAATCGACGCTGTTTAATCGTCTGGTTGGGCAAAAACTGGCGCTGGTTGACAACGAACCCGGCGTGACCCGTGACCGTCGTGAGGGCGAGGGACGCCTGGGCGATCTCGAATTCACCGTGATCGATACCGCCGGTCTCGATGAGGGCGCTAGAGGCTCGCTGACCGAGCGGATGCAGGAGCAGACTGAGACCGCGATCGGACTTGCCGATGCGCTGATGTTCGTGATTGACGCGCGGGCAGGTTTGACGCCGAATGACCGCGCGTTCGCCGATTTCGCACGCCGCGCCAACAAGCCGGTGGTGCTGGTCGCCAACAAGGCTGAAGGTAGGCACGGCGAAATCGGCGCGATGGAGTCCTACGCGTTAGGCCTCGGTGAGCCGATCCAGATTTCGGCCGAGCACGGCGAAGGCCTCAGCGATCTCTATGACGCACTGCGCCCGTTGATGCCGGAACCGGTCGACGAGTCCGAGCAGAACGACGATGACGAAGTCATCGACACCGATGAGGAGCTTGCCAATCGACCCATTCGCGTTGCCATCGTCGGTCGCCCGAACGCTGGCAAGTCGACGCTGATCAATCATTTGCTCGGCGAAGAGCGGCTGTTGACCAGCGCCGAGGCCGGCACGACCCGCGATTCCATTTCCGTCGAGATCATCTGGCAGGGCCGCGAATTTCGCGTCTTCGATACCGCCGGGCTCAGGCGCCGCTCCCGGATCGAGGAGAAGCTGGAAAAACTGTCGGTGGCCGATGCGTTGCGCGCGGTGCGCTTCGCCGAAGTTGTGGTGCTGGTGATGGACTCGCAAAACAAGTTCGAGGAACAGGATCTGCGGATCGCCGACCTGATCGAGCGTGAGGGGCGGGCGATCGTGGTCGCCGCCAACAAGTGGGATCTGATGGGACCGCAGCCGAGCCAGGTTTCCGCGCTGCGCACCGACCTCGACCATCTCCTGCCGCAGATCAAGGGAGCGCCTGTGGTCGCGGTATCCGGCCTGATGGGGCAGGGCATCGACCGGCTGATGAGCGCGATCGAGCAGGCCTATGCGGTGTGGAACAAGCGGGTGCCTACCGCCTCGCTCAATCGCTGGTTCGAGCAGGCGATTGACGCCAATCCGCCGCCGGCGGTGTCGGGCCGGAGACTGAAGCTGAACTACATCACCCAGGCCAAGGCGCGGCCGCCGAGCTTTGTCCTGTTCTGCTCGCGGACCGATGCCGTGCCGCAATCCTACCTTCGCTACCTCGTCAACTCCATGCGTGAATATTTCGAACTGCCGGGCACGCCGATGCGGATATCGCTGCGTGAAAAGGCCAATCCGTTCGCCCACAAGCGCAGGCGGCCTTCGTGAGCGAGGCGACTGAACCCGCGAGCGTGACCCGGACGGCGCCTGCGCGCGGCGGCGCCGTCGCCTTCATCTTTGTCACCATTCTCCTGGACATGTTCGCGCTCGGGCTGATCATGCCGATCCTCCCGAAGCTCGTCGAAAGCTTCGTCGACAACGATACGGCGAGCGCGTCGCGGATCTTCGGCCTGTTCGGCACCGCCTGGGCGCTGATGCAATTTATCTTCTCGCCGATCCTGGGCAGCCTGTCGGACCGGTTCGGGCGGCGGCCGGTGGTGTTGCTATCGAACTTCGGCCTCGGGGCCGACTATGTCCTGATGGCGCTGGCGCCATCGTTGTCCTGGCTGTTCGTCGGCCGGGTGATCTCTGGCATCACATCCGCAAGTGTATCGACCGCGTTCGCCTATATCGCGGACATCACGCCGGCCGAACGGCGCGCGGCCATGTTCGGCAAGGTCGGCGCGGCGTTCGGCGCCGGCTTCATTATCGGTCCAGCGGTAGGCGGCCTGCTTGGCGGTCTCGATCCGAGACTGCCGTTCTGGGTCGCCGCCGCCTTGAGCTTCGCCAATGCGCTGTATGGATTGTTGATCTTGCCGGAATCGCTGACTCGGGATCGCCGCTCCCCATTCCGCTGGAAGAGCGCCAATCCGCTCGGCGCGCTGCGTTTGCTGCGCTCCAACCCGATGCTGGCGCGCTTGTCGGTGGTGACCTTCATCGGCCAGCTCGCCCATGAGGTGCTGCCGTCGACGTTCGTGTTGTATGCGACCTATCGCTATGGCTGGACCACGGCGACCGTCGGGCTGACGCTGGCGTTGGTAGGCATCTGCGCGATGGCTGTGCAGGGGCTGGCGATTGGCCCGATCGTTACGCGTTTCGGAGAACATAGGGCGCTATTGCTCGGCGCTCGGTTGCGGCATCATCGGCTTCTTGATTTTCGGGGCGGCGCCGAGCGGCCCCTTATTCTGGGTTGGCATACCCGTGATGGCGTTGTGGGGCGTTGCGCGCTCGGCGACACAGGCTCTGACGACGCGGCTCGTTGCTTCAGACCAGCAGGGCCAGCTGCAGGGTGCGACCAGCAGCGTGCAGAGCGTGTCCCAACTGTTGGGGCCGCTTCTGTTTACGTGGACTTTCGCCTATTTCATCGGACCGCAAACGCCGCTGACATTGCCGGGTGCGCCGTTCCTGCTCGCATCTCTGCTGTTGCTGGTCGCATTGGCAATCGCGGTGCAGACGACCGCCGCTGCGCGAAGCGAATAATCTTTCGGGGCTATTCGTCTCCTGCCTGCCGCGCGCCCTGCCTGATCCCCGACGGGGTGGCGCCATAGCGACGACGGAAGGTGCGGTTGAAATAGGACAGGTCGCTGAAGCCAGCTTCATAGGCCACCGCGCTGATGCTGTGGTCGGCATAACGGGGATCGACTAGCATACGGTGGGCGCGCGCCAATCTTCCGCAGAGCACGAAATCGGTGAAGGTCGTGCCGTTCTCCGCAAGCAACTGGCGAATATAGCTTTCCGAAATCTGCTGGCTGCGCGCGACATCGGCGATCGTCAGATCGTGATGTCCCATCCTGTCGCGAATTTCATCCTTGATCGCCCTTAGCCGCGCGGCACGCAAGCCCTGGTCTTGCAAGCCCAGATCGCCGTCACCGCCAAGCAGCGCGGCCGCCAGACTATGCATATGCGTGGCGACCATGCGCCGCAGGTCCGGCGTCGCCAGCTCCTGCTGATCGTTGATCATCTTGGCGTAAGCCACCAGGAGCTGCAGGATGCGGTTATCCCGCGGGATCGGTCGTGCCACCATGGCGTCGATGTCGGCGACATATGGCGCCAGCAGGCTTCGGCTGAACCGGAAATTGATGACACGCGTCGCCGTTCGTCCAATGAATATGGCTTCGGCGTCATTGGCGGTGAGGATGGCTTCTCCTTCGTTGATCGTCGCAACGCGGCCGTACTGACTAACCTCGCTGACACCGCTTTGCAGCACCAGCAGGACGAGATCGTCATTGTCACGCAGCCCGGGTGTGTGCCGGGTGCGCATCGGTGACAACGTGCCCGAGGCCATCGCGAATCCCGGCAGGGATCGCAGCGTTAGATCGATATCGAGCGGATGACCATCGAGCGGATCGATTTCGATGCCGAGGATCTCGCGGCCGAAAACTTCACGAAAGATGTCGAGCGCGACCGTTCGTCGTCCGTCATTCGGTGGACCTTGGCCGCCGATCACCTCAGTACCAGTTTGTCGCAGGGGATCGTGATACGGTTCACGATTGACGCTGGATGCAATGGGTAGGTCGCCCGGGTCGCTAACGCGGTCCTCGATTCAGTCTTGCCGTCGGAAGAAAACAAGCGATATCAAAGATAAATGGCGGCTCTTCCATCGATGGATTGGATTGCTTCGGTATTGCCGGAACGCACAACGATATATCGATATCAAACGACGGCGGCGCGACGGGCTTGAACCCGCCGCGCCGATGCATCCGCGATCCGCCGAGTCAGATGAAGCCGCTCTCGACGTCAGTATCTCGCGACCACCGGACCGCTATTGAACCGGTAGTTCAGGCCGACCCGCAGGATGTTGTCGGTGACATGCGAGCTGTAAGAACTCGTGAGCGTACCGCCGCCGAGGGCCGGGATCGGGTGCGAACGGCCCGGTTGTTCGGCCGAGATCGACATAGAGATATTCGAGCTTCGCGGTCCAGTTACCGCCGATCGCACCTTCGATGCCGGCGCCCACGGTGTAACCGACGAGGGTCTCGGAGTTGGAGAACGAAGTGGTTGCGATCGTCTCGTTGGAGCTGACTTCACCGTAAGCCAAACCACCCGTTGCATAGAACAGGACTTCTCGGTGTCGCCAGAACACCGACCCGGCCGCGAACTGTGCCGAACCAGTCGATTTTCTGGTCCAGCGAAATCGGGACCGCCGCGCCAGGTACAACCGCCGCGCCGACTATCGGCGGCGTACAAGTCCCGATCGGGCAGGTCAGGTCCCGGCTTCCGCGCTCGTCGGTACCCTGGATGTCAGCCTCCAAACCCCACACCCAGTTCTGAATCTGCCAGTTGTAGCCAATCTGGCCGCCCCCGACGACGCCGTCCAGGTTGGAGCTGCCGGCGGTGGTGAACAGCGTCGTACCCGCGGTGTTGGTCAATGTGGAGGTGTCGTTGGACCTGCCCCAGCTATAGCCCACGTTGCCACCGATATAGAACCCGCTCCAGTTGTAGCCCGGATCCACCATGACGGGCGCCTTGGTGTAGGTCCGTGCCGGAAGGTCGGCCGCCAAAGCCGAAGTAGCGCCAAGCGCCCCCGCCAAAACCGCAACAACGAGTTTCATGGTACAGCCGCTCTCTGGAATCTGGGCTGTAGTTTTAGTGGGCTGGGCAAAATCGGCTTGGACTGGACGTCACTCGCCTTGGACTGAGCGCTACCGTCGCACAATTGAGTAATTCTGTTGCCGATGGGAGACATCGGACTGCGGTGGAGCAAACTGCCGAAACGGTGCTGCAAGGCCACAGGATGCGATCGCCCATCGCTACGCCGGTGGCCGAAAGCTCATCAGTTCGCGGGTTTTGTAATCGTACAATTTGCCGGTCTCGGCCCATGACGGCGCGCACATCGGAATGATGAATTCCGCGGCCTGTTCCGGGGTGTCGAGCGTCATCGGGTCCTCGCCAGGGAATACGGCTGCGCGCATGCGCGTGCGTATCGGGCCGGGGTCGAACAAATTGACGCGAATCGGCGTCGATGCCGTCTCATGCGCCCATACCCGCACCAGCGCTTCGAGCGCTGCCTTGGAGGCTGAATAGGGGCCGATATAGGCCGGTGCCTTATGGGAAGCGCCCGAGGTGACGAACACCGCGCGGCCGGCATCGGATTGCCGGAGCAGCGGCTCCATGCAACGGATCAACTGGAAGTTGGCGGTCGCGTTGACCGCCATCACGTCGCTCCACGGCTTCAATTCGATATGTCCGAGCGGCGACGAGGGGCCGGCAATGCCGGCATTGCCGACGAGGATGTCGAGCCTGCCGTGCCGCTCGTGCAGCGCCGCGCCGAGCCGGGCGATGCCTTCGAAATCGGTCAGGCTGAGCGGCACCAGCGTCGCGCTGCCGCCCTCCTTGCGGATCTCGTCATCCAGTTCTTCAAGCCCGCCTTGCGTGCGCGCCACGGCGACGATGTGCGCGCCGGCCTTTGCCAGCGCGCGCGCCGTGGCGTGGCCAATGCCGCGCGAGGCACCGGTAACGAGAGCAATGCGGGAGGCGAGCAGTTTAGTCATGGAAATAACTCTCGGTGGTCGTCGTCCCTGCGAACGCAGGGACCCATACGCCGCGAGGGTAATGATGGAAGAAGGAGGCTGTGACTAGTTTAGTTTCGAGCCACTGGCGCCAGGGGCTATGGGTCCCTGCGTTCGCAGGGACGACACAAGGACCTGTCTAACTTGCTTCCGCCAGCAGCGACAATTGCCGGGGCTGTTGCTCGGTCTGGGTCTGGTCGGTCAGGTAGGTCGGATAGTTGCCGGTAAAACAATGATCCGCGAATTTCGGATTGGCGGGATCGCGGCTCGACTCGCCCATTGCACGGTACATCCCATCGATCGACAGGAACGCCAGCGAATCGGCGCCGATGATCTCGCGCATCTCTTCGAGCGAATGGGTCGCCGCCAGCAATCCGTCGCGGTCGGGCAGATCGATGCCATAATAGTCGGGATAGAGAATAGGCGGCGAGGCCAGGCGGAAATGCACTTCGCGGGCGCCGGCGTCGCGCATCATGCGAACGATCTTCTTCGATGTGGTGCCGCGCACCAATGAATCATCGATCAGGATGATCCGCTTGCCTTCGATCGCGGCGCGGTTGGCCGAATGCTTCATGCGCACGCCGAGTTCACGCACGTTTTGGGTCGGCTGAATGAAGGTGCGGCCGACATAATGGTTGCGGATGATGCCGAGTTCGAATGGCACGCCGGAATGCTGGCTGTAACCGACCGCGGCGGGCACGCCGGAATCCGGCACCGGCACCACCACGTCAATATCGGCATGGCTTTCGCGCGCAAGCTGCGCGCCGAAGGCCTTGCGGACCTCATACACCGAGCGTCCGCCAACAATGGAATCCGGGCGGGCGAAATAGATGTATTCGAAAATGCAGGGTCGCGGCGGCATCGGCGGGAACGGCTTTTGGCTTCGCGTGCCGCGCTCGTCGAACACGATGACTTCGCCGGGATCGATGTCGCGGACGTATTTTGCGCCGATGATGTCGAGGGCGCAGGTCTCCGACGCCAGGATCGGGCAGCCATCGAGTTCGCCCAGCACCAGCGGACGGATGCCGAGCGGATCGCGCGCGCCGATCAGTTTCTTGTTGGTTAGCGACACCAGCGAATAGGCGCCCTCGATTTTGAACAAGGCTTCGATGAAGCGGTCGATGAAGCGGTTGCGCCTGGACTGCGCGACCAGATGCAGGATGACTTCAGTGTCGGTGGTCGACTGCATCATGGCGCCGTTTCGCACCAGCTCGCGGCGAAGTGTCAGGCCATTGGTAAGATTGCCGTTATGACCGACGGCGAAGCCGCCGGCGTTGAGTTCGGCGAACAGAGGCTGCACGTTGCGCAGGATCGTCGCGCCCGTGGTCGAATAGCGGACATGGCCGATCGCGGCGTTGCCGGGCAGGCGTTCGATCACATCGCGGCGGGAGAACGTATCGCCGACCAGGCCAAGCCGGCGCTCGCTGTGAAAGCGGGCGCCATCAAAGGAAACGATGCCGGCCGCCTCCTGGCCGCGATGCTGCAGGGCATGCAATCCCAGCGCGGTGATCGCGGCGGCTTCCGGATGGCCGAAGATGCCGAACACCCCACATTCCTCGCGTAACGTGTCGCCCTCGAGATCGTCCTGCACTTCGATCCCAGGACTTGGCATCCCAGGACTTTGGCCGGGATTTAGGCCGAACTGGCCGGCGTCGTCGGAGCGGCTCTGTATCTCGTCCATCGCGCCTCTCTCTGGCCTCGCTATCAATGATCCGCGGGTTTCTCGATCAGCTTTTTCAGGCTGTCGCGGGCAGGTCTGCTGTAGCCATCACCCGTAGCCGACGCCGCCGGGTCGGTGTCAGTTTGTTCGTCGTCAGGTTTATTCTTCTTGAATCTCTTTAAAATGGTGTTCTCCGGGTCGTCCGGCAAGAGCGACAGCAGCCATTCCCCGGTTCCATCGAGTACCGTGCGAGACTTCGCCCCGGTCACCCAATCCGGCCGTTGCTTGTCCGGAACCAGCCAGCTGAAGAACATGAAGGCGACCACCATTATCAGGAGGCCGCGGGCGAGCCCGAACAGGAAGCCCAGGGTGCGATCAAGCGCGCCGATCCGGGAATCCAGGATCATGTCCGAAATCCTGACCGTGATAATGGAAACCACAATCAGGGTACCAACGAACACGCCGGCGATGACGACGAGGCTGGCGACCGTATCGTTGTTGAAATAGGCCTTGGCGGTCGGCAGCAGCTTGCCATAGGCGTAGAGCGTGACCAGAGCGGCGGTGCCCCAGGCTGCGATCGACAGGATCTCCCGCATGAAGCCGCGAACCATCGCGAGCAGGCCGGAGATCAGCATGACGCCGAGCAGGACGAGATCGAGTATCGTTATCGGCATCGGGTGGTCAGGTCCGCTCGTATATCCAAAACCGCGAATCGGCTAGTCGGTGCCGCCCTCGTCGGTGTCGGCTCTACGAGGGCATATGGCATGTTCGCAAGGCCGGAGCTCACGCCGGTCCGCCCCGCGCGGGTTGTATACCGGCGAGGCTCGGCCAGGTCACGCGCCTCTAGCGCCCCTCGCGTCGGAATCTGGCAGGTGTGGCATTTTTCTCAGACAAGTGTTCTTTCTCAGGCAAGTGTTCGCGATTCTCGTCTGGATTGGCCTGTCGTTTTCCCCTTGGATTGCCCCGTGCGGCGATTTCCGCGACCAGGTTGGTCAATCCGCTCACGGTATTGAGAACCAGTCCTGAATCGCCGCCGGTTTCGCTGCGTGCCGATTCGGGCAGCACAGCGCGACCGAATCCGAGTTTGGCAGCTTCCTTCAGCCGGGCTGAGGTCTGCGCCACGGGTCGAACCGCGCCCGACAGCGAAATCTCACCGAAATAGACCGCATCCGTCGGCAGCGGCGCATTAACCAGTGACGACACCAGAGCCGCGGCGGCGGCGAGGTCGGCTGCGGGTTCCTGGATACGCAGGCCTCCGGCGACATTCAGGTAGACGTCATAGCCCGACAGCTTGACCCCGCAATGCGCTTCCAGCACCGCCAGCACCATCGAGAGCCGGCTCGGATCCCAACCCACCACCGCCCGGCGCGGCGTGCCCAAGGTCGTCGGCGCCACCAGCGCCTGCAATTCCACCAGCACCGGCCGAGTGCCTTCGATCCCCGCAAACACGGCGGTCCCGGGGCTGCCGAGATCGCGTTCCGACAGGAATAGTTCCGACGGGTTGGAGACTTCGCGCAGGCCGAGACCGGTCATCTCGAACACGCCGATTTCGTCAGTCGGGCCAAAGCGATTCTTCGCCGCACGCAAGATCCGGAATTGCTGTGAGCCTTCGCCTTCGAACGACAACACCGCATCGACCATGTGCTCAACGACGCGCGGGCCGGCGATCTGGCCGTCCTTGGTGACATGGCCGACCAGGATGATCGCGGCGCCCGATTTCTTGGCGAATCGGATCAGCGCCTGTGCCGAGGCGCGCACCTGCGTGACCGTGCCGGGCGCGGATTCCACCGTGTCGGTCCACATGGTCTGGATTGAGTCAATTACGATCAGGCGCGGCGCGGCGCCTTCGGACAGGGTGGAGACGATATCCTCGACCGAGGTTTCGGCCGCGAGCTGTACCGGCGTATCCGCAAGGCCCAAGCGCTCGGCACGCAGCCGCACCTGTGCCACGGCTTCCTCGCCCGAGATATAGACGGCGCGATGACCGGCCCGCGCCAAGAGGCTGGTGGCCTGCGTCAGAAGCGTCGACTTGCCGATGCCGGGATCGCCGCCGAGCAGCAGCACCGAGCCGCGGACGAAACCCGCCGCCGGTGACGCGATCGAGCTCGGTCATGCCGGAGGGCAGGCGAGGGGCATCGTTGCTCTTGCCGGTGAGCGTCTCCAGCGCGAACGTCCGGCCCCTGCGCTTTGAGCGGATCGAGACCGGCATCGAGGTCGCGCCGGTGGTGTCCTCCTCGGCCAGCGTATTCCACTCGCCGCAGGATTCGCACTTGCCCTGCCAGCGGTTAAAGGCCGCGCCGCAATTCTGGCAGATAAAGGAAAGGGTGTTCTTGGCCATGGCAGGGATGAATTGCGGTTACGAGGGCAGGAGCTGCATAGCACGAAATCCTAAAGAGTTCCTATTTTGTTCTAGCTGTCAACCGGCCCCTGTCCACGATTTCATGGCGCTCCCCAGACCGCGTTGATCAGCATCGATGCCCCCGCCATCAGCATGATGGCGTCCATCACCAGCCGGAACACATCGGGATTTAGCCTGAGCAGCAGCGGCTTGGCGATGAAGGCTCCGGCCATCAGCGAGGAGCCGGCGATAAGGCCTTGTATCGCCACGTCAGGCGTCAGCGCGCCGAAGCGCTGGAAGGTCACTGATTTGCTGACGTAGAGGCCAAGCGAACTCGCCGCTTCGGTGGCCAGGAACGCGCCCTTGGACAGGCCGTAGAACAGGAACAGCGGCACGCTCAACGGGCCGGTCGAAACCACGATACCGGTGAGGTAGCCGATCACGGCGCCGCCGAGCGCGACATGCCAGAGCGATAGTTTGAATTCGTGCCGCGCCAGCCAGTGTCGCACCGGCACCATCGCGATCAGGAACAGGCCGATCGAAATGTCGACGGCGTGCGAGGGCAGCGTCAGCAGGGTGCGAGCGCCGAGCGCCGCGGCCGGAATGCCCGTGATGGAGTAGGCGGCGCAGGCCCGCCAGTCGACCTCGCGCCACCAGGCCAGGATGCGCGAGAAATTGGACATCACAGCCGCGATCGCCATGATCGGCACTGCCTGCTTCGGTCCGTATTGATAGACCAGCACTGGCATCAGCATGATCGAGGATCCGGTGCCGACGATGCCGCTGATGGTGCCGGCGACCAGGCCGACCGCGAGGACAAAAAGGAAATTCAAGACCTGCGGTCTCCGCGATTGCTGCAGCGAGAACGGCCAGCGTAGCAAATTATGCAAAGCCGGTGGCGGTCATCGATGGCAAGAATTCGTGGCGATGACCGAAAGCATCAGCGCAGCACGATCCATGCCGGCGCGTGATCGCTGGCGCCTTGCTCGCCGCGGATCTTGCGATCGACACCGGCCTTGATCAGGCGTGGCACGAGAGCCGGGCTCAGCAACAGATGATCGAGCCGCAATCCGGCGTCGCGCGGCCAGCGGTTACGCTTGTAATCCCAGAACGTGAACATCGGCTTTGCCGGATGGCGGCTGCGGATCGCGTCAAGCCAGCCCTTCGCCAGCAGCGCCTGGAATGCGGCGCGGCTTTTCGGCTGGATCAGCGCATCCTTGTCCCATGAGTGCGTCGGATAGATGTCGAGCGCGGTGGGCGCGACGTTGTAGTCGCCGGCCAGCACGGCGGGGATGTTCGCCTTGAGAAACTGCGCGGAGTGCCTCTGCAGTCGCTTGAACCATTTGAGCTTGGCGTCGAATTTCGGTCCGGGTTGCGGGTTGCCGTTCGGCAGATAGAGGCAGCCGACGAGAATGCCGCCGATGGCGGCTTCGATATAGCGCGCATCATGATCGCTTCGATCGCCTGGCAGATCGCTGCGGATCAGCACCGGTTCTGCCTTGCGGGCCAGGATGGCGACGCCATTCCAGGTCTTTTGTCCGCGCCACACCGCGCCGTAGCCGGCCTTCTCGATCGCAGAGAGCGGAAAATCGGCATCGGTTGACTTCAGCTCCTGCAGGCAGACGACGTCTGGCTTCGCCGCGCGCAGCCAGCGCAGCAATTGCGGCAGGCGGCGGTTGATATTGTTGATATTGAATGTCGCAATCTTCATGTACAGCTTTCGAGCCGCGCTTTCTGCGCCCCGGTCATCGGAGGTCTCATGTCGAAGCTACACGCCGCTGCCCTCGTTTGCGCCATCGGACTTTCGGGTGCGGTCTTGCTTTCGAGCCAGGTGTTGGCGCAAACGCCAACGCCCGATCAGCGCAGCGCCTGCAAGCAGGATTACGAGAAATATTGCGCCGGCACCGAACCGGGCGGCGGCCGTATCGTTGCGTGTCTCAACAAGCACCACGACAAGCTAGCTGCCGCCTGCCAGAATGCCATCGACACCAGAAAGAAGTCACAAAAACCTGGCTAGAGCGTTTTCGAGCGAAGCATGCCCTCGGACTTGATCCGTGGGTGGATACCGGTTCGCGTAAAGAAAACTCGTCAAAACGAGAATCTAGAGCCCCCGTTCCGATTCCATCGGAACGGAAAAGGCTCTAGCCGGGAGGCGGAGCAGCCACCGGTGGTCCTCCGGTCGCGCCGCCCTTATAGACGCGCGCATAGCGGCGGCCGAGGTTGGTCAGCACCTCGTAGCCGATGGTGCCGAAATGGTGCGCGAGTTCGTCGACCGTGATGCCTTCACCGATCAGCGTCACCATGTGGCCGCGCCGCGCAGCGTTGTGCGGCAGGTCGGTGACGTCGATCGCGATCAGGTCCATCGATACCCGGCCGGCGATCGGGCAGCGCTTGCCCGCGACCACCACTTCAGCGCCGCGCGTGCCATCATTAGAACCGGCGGCGCGGAAATAACCGTCGGCGTACCCGGCCGAAACGATCGCGAGTTTGGTCGGACGCCGCGCGGTCCACGTGCCGCCGTAGCCGACGCCTTCGCCGCGCTCGACACTGCGGGTCTGGACGATGCGGGCCTTCAGTTCGACAACCGGCTGCATCGGATTGTCGGCCTCCGGCGTCGGATTGACCCCGTAGAGCGCAGCTCCCGGCCGCACCATGTCGAACTGATATTGCGCGCCCAGGTAAATGCCGGAGGAATTCGAGAGCGAGGCCGGCACACCGGCGTAAAGGCTCGCGATCTCGCGGAAGGTCGCGACCTGTTTGGCGTTGAGTGGATGATTGAGGCTTTCGGCGCAGGCGAGGTGGCTCATCACCAGCGTGATGCCGTGATCACCGGCATTGATCCGGGGCACGATGCCCTGCGCTTCGGTCAGGGTCAGGCCGAGCCGGTTCATGCCGGTGTCGATGTGGATGGCGCCGCCGCCTGACCAGCCGGAGCGGCGGCAAAACACATCCCATTCGGCGAGTTCGTTGAGATCGCCGATCACGGGCCGGACATCGATTTTGGCGTAGCCGTCGCCGCAATTCTGGAAGAAACCGTTGAGCACATAGATCGCCGCTGACGGCAGGGCGGCGCGGACAACGCGCGCTTCATCCAGCGTGGCGACAAAAAACGTCTTGCAGCCGGCGGCGGCGAGTGCGCGTGCCACCGGCTCGGCGCCGCAGCCATAGGCGTTCGCCTTGATGACGCCGGCGCATTCGGCCGGCACTGCGGTCTTCTCCAGCTTGCGCCAGTTGGCGACGATCGCGTCGAGATCGACCGTGAGCACGCCGTTTGCGTCCGCGGGCGCCGCCGCCTGGTTGGCTTCCGGGGCGAGCGCGGCGTTGTGGAGCGACGTTGGATCGGAGGCAATGTTCATGGCGCGGTTTTACGCGCTGCCACCGCGCGGTTCAACCGGACAAAAGAATACCGCCGGCGGAAGCTAATAAGTCCGCTCCGGCAAATGACTATCCCGCACCAGATCGCTGAAGCGGGTGAACTGGCCTTCGAACTGCAGTTCGACGGTGCCGGTGGGGCCGTGACGCTGTTTGCCGATGATGACTTCGGCCTTGCCGTGCACCAGCGACATGTCGAGCTGCCACTTTTCATATTCCGGCGTGCCGATACGCGGCTCCTTGTTGGCGAGGTAGTATTCCTCGCGGAACACGAACATCACGACATCGGCGTCCTGTTCGATCGAGCCGGACTCACGCAGGTCCGACAATTGCGGGCGCTTGTCGTCGCGTGCTTCGACCTGACGCGACAGTTGCGACAGCGCGATGATCGGAACGTTCAATTCCTTGGCCAGCGCTTTCAGGCTGGTGGTGATCTCGGTGACTTCCTGCACCCGATTGTCGGAACGCTTGCCGGATCCCTGCAAGCAGCTGGATGTAGTCGACCACGATCAGGTCGAGGCCTTTCTGCCGCTTCAGCCGGCGCGCGCGCGCGGTCAATTGTGAAATCGACAGGCCGCCGGTCTCGTCGACATAAAGCGGTAGCGATTGCAGTTCGATTGAGTAGTTACGGATTTTCTCGAAGTCGGTTTCGGTGATACCGCCGCGGCGGATCGTGCTTGAGGCAATGCCGGTCTGCTCGGCGAGAATACGGGTGGCAAGCTGTTCGGCGGACATTTCGCAGGAGAAGAAGCCGACCACGCCGCCATTGACCGATTTCATGGTGCCATCGGCCTGTATCTCGGCGCGATGTGCCTTGGCCACGTTATAGGCGATGTTGGTTGCAAGTGCCGTCTTGCCCATGCCAGGACGGCCCGCGACGATGATCAGATCGGAGGACTGCAAGCCGCCCATTTTGATGTCGAGGTCGCGCAAGCCGGTTGCGATGCCAGACAATTTGCCGTCGCGCTTGTAGGCGTTGGCGGCCATGTCGACGGCCACGGTGAGTGCCTGGGAAAACCGCTGAAATCCGCCATCGTAGCGGCCGGTCTCGGCCAGCTCGTAAAGCTGTCGTTCGACATCCTCGATCTGCGCGCGCGGCGCGAAATCCACCGGCGCGTCGAAGGCGACATTGACCATGTCCTCACCGATCCGGATCAGGTCGCGGCGCAATGCCATGTCGTAGATCGTTCGCCCATAGTCCTGGGCGTTGATGATGGTGGTGGCTTCTGCGGCGAGGCGGGCGAGGTATTGGCCGACCGTCATGCCTCCGATATCGGTTTCGGCGGGTAGGAAGGTCTTGAGGGTTACCGGGGTCGCGACCTTTCCCATTCGGATCAGGCTGCCGGCGGTATCGAAAATGACCTGATGGATTTGTTCGAAAAAATGCTTGGGTTCGAGAAAATCCGACACCCGATAGAACGCGTCGTTATTGACCAGGATCGCGCCCAGCAAGCTCTGTTCCGCCTCGATATTGTGGGGTGCGCTGCGATAGGCCGGATTTGGCGCATCGGGGGCGAGCTTGAGAACGTTCGAATCAGTCAAGGCCATGGGTCCGGATTGTTCTCTGTTTTTGTCGTTGTTGGGGTTTCGGATATGGGGCGGCGATAAAGCGCCGCCACTGGCTGCGGCGGAAGCGGGAACATGCCTTATGCCCGATTCACACAATGCGAGGTGTGAATCCCGGCGGAGCCATGGATTTGCCGCTTGACGGGTTCTGCGCGAAAATTTGGCGGTGCCAGGCCAGTTTTCCAAAAAATGCGGCCAACAGGACGCTGCCGTCGCAGCCGCTGAACCTTTGGCGACCCTGGCTACACCTATCACCAAGGAGCAAATTGCGGGCGCGAGCCGCGATCTGCGAGGTCGAATCGAAAAATCTGAATGAATTAAAAAATCTGAATGAAATTAAGAAGCTAAAATTAAATCAGCAGGAGATAAATCAGCGCGATCAAGGCGGTTCCAACGCCGGTGGCCATCAGCACGTAGTCGGTGCGGATATCGCGGCCTGGATCCAGCGAAGGTTGGGGGGATTTCTGCGTCATTCTAAAGGTCTAGGGCCGGTGCGCCCGACCTTCTGTGAAGCAAATCACATCCCGCAGTTTTCTTTATCGGCTCAGGAACAGATTGCAGCGGCCGGAATTAAAGTCGACGCGGCTTGGCGAACGGAAAACAGACGATGGCTCGGCAAGTTATTGGTTGGCGAACAACAGACAGCGAACGGCGATGGCTGTTGGGGTTGATCGACACCATGGAGAAGATATCCTGCCGGGATGCCCGAGCGGCGCCGTACGATAGCGTGGTTTTATCCGATTTGAGACTGCACCTGGCGCGTCCCGTATCGACCTGCGCCAATAGGGCGGAAGCCTTGTGCGATCCTTATCCTCCGGCGATCTGCAGCCGGGGCCAGTTTCCGCGCTCGCGGCCGCGTAATTTTGCCTCTTCGCGCGCAATATAGTCTCGCGTCATTGGCGTCACGCCTTGGCGCTTAGTGATCTGAATCTGTAAATTCATCATATTCTGTTTGCGGAACGACATTTCCGAGATCGCCAGGTAAAATTCCCACATCCGCGCGAAGCGCTCGTCGTAAAGACGCACCGCGTCACCCCACCGCGTCATGAACCGTTCTCGCCAGGCTTTCAGGGTTTCGGCGTAATGCAGCCGCAGGATTTCGATGTCGCATACCAGTAGCCCGACCTTCTCGATCACCGGGACTATCTCGGACAGTGCCGGGATGTAGCCGCCGGGAAAGATATATTTCGCAATCCAGGGATTGGTGACGTCGGGCGGATCGGAACGTCCAATCGAATGCAGCACCATCACGCCATCATCGGCCAGCAGTTCGGCGCAATGCCGGAAATAGCTCTCGTAGAAATCGACCCCGACATGTTCGAACATGCCGACCGACACGATGCGGTCGAATGGCCCGGGAATGTCGCGATAATCCTTGAGCAGGAATTTTGCCGACTGCGTCAGATTTTTCTCGGCGGCTCGGGCGTTCGACACCTGCAATTGTTCCGTCGAAAGCGTCACGCCGGTGACGTCGGCGCCGGTCATTTCGGCCAGATATAGGCCAAGCCCGCCCCAGCCGGAGCCGATGTCGAGCACGCGGTCGCCGGGATCGACCAAAAGCTTGGCGGCGAGATGGCGCTTCTTGGCAAGCTGGGCCTCCTCGAGACTTGCATCCGGGGTCTCGAAATAGGCGCAGCTATACTGCTTGTCGGTATCGAGGAAGAGCGAATAAAGACGGCCGTCAAGATCGTAATGGCGGGCGACATTATTCCGCGAACGGCCGCGTAGGTTGAACTGTTGGGCATGCCGGACCAGATACCGCAGCCACCATTGCAGCTTGGCCCAGCGCGGCATGGCGTCGGGTTGATCCATGAGAATCGCCAGCACGTCGGCGATCGAACCCTGCTCAACGACGAACGAGCCGTCCGTGAAGATCTCGCCCAGCGCGAGCTCGGGGTCGAGCAGAATTCGCCGTTCGGCATCGGTGGTGAGGAATCTGACGGCGACCGGCTCGCCAGTGCCATCGCCGCAGGTGAAGCGGCTACCGTTCGCGGTCGTGAATTTCATCGTCCCGCGACGAATGAACTGCGCCAGAAAATGCCGCAACAAACGATCCATCGAAACCACCGCAAGAAGCGGTCCCGTAGAAGCTGGCCTGCCCGGTGCCACACCGACGCGGGTGGAACCCGATAGTTCCTGCCAGCGCCTCAAGAAGATCACAATATAATATTGCACTTTGGTAGGTGCTAGTGCGTTGGGCACAAAGCGGATATTCCGAAATGTGACGTTCACGTGGTTGCGTTATCTGCCTGCTTCCATTCGCGGCATAATCGTCTAAAAGGTGACCGCCGCGTTCAGTGCCGTTGAAAGCGATTTCCCCTTTGGAGAACAGTGAATGTTTAGCCGAGCGCTCATTTTAGCGACGGTGACGCTTCTGATCGGCGATTTGACGGCGGGCCCTGCGCATGCGCAGGTGACCAATCTCGAGGCCGGCAAAAGTCCCTCCCAGATCTTCGCAGGCACCTGTACCGCATGCCACAAAAGCCCGCGCGGACTGCTGAGGACGGTGCCGGCAGGGTCACTGCCAAGCTTCCTGCGCCAGCATTACACGACCAGTCCCGAGATGGCCCGGCTGCTCAGCTCCTACCTGATTTCCAATGGCGCAACCGACACCCGCTATGGCAGCCAGACCAAGCCGGATAAGGACGCCCGGTTGGGCGGCAGGCCTGAAGGCAAGCCAGACGTCCCGGTTGAACAGCTCGACCGTCAGGGCCATCGGCTGCATACCGCTACGCCGGAGCCGGCGAGGCCCGAGGCGGAAGAGCCGCGTCAGGCTGCCAGACCCGACGCCGATAACGTCAACCCGCAAGGCGAACCGGAGCGCAGGGGCCGCAACGGCAAGCGGCTGGCGCGGCCGGCGGAAGAGGGCGCAAGACCCGTCGAGGCTGCCGGGCGCGAAGCCAGCGAGCGCGGCCCGGATGGTCGCAAGCTCAAGCGGCGGGTGAGCAAACGCGGCAGGCACGGTCTTGACGAGCCAACGGACGAAACTGAAAAGGATACGGGCAAGGCCGACACCGCCAAGACCGATGCCAAGACTGACGTCAGGACCGATACCAACAAGGAAGAACCCGCGACGGCCGGACCCGCCGAGGACAAGCCTGCGGGCGAGGCCGCCAAGGAAGAAGCCGCCAAACCCGAGAGCGCAAAGCCGAGCGGTGACGGTCCGTCTGCAAAGACCGAATCCCCCAAGGAAGAGGCGCCCAAGGAGCCGGCCGCTCAGGCCCCGGCATTACGGGCTGATCCAGCCTCGCCCGTGACGTCGGCGCCCCCGGTTACCGCGGCGCCGTCTGCAGCGGCTCCCGCAACGACGCCGGAATCGGCGGGCGCCACGGCGGCGCCGTCGATGCAACCTAGCACCCTGGCCATGCCATCGACGGCACCCGCCGCCCAATCAGCGGCCGTGGAGACTGCGCCCCCTGCCGTCAGCACTCCGCCTGCGCCACCCCTGCCACCGATTGCACCTGCAGGCTCCCCGGCGCCGCCGGCCTCCCAATAGGATTTTGCAAGGCGGATTTTTCCACTCCTCGCGGCGTGGTCGAGTATGCCGCTTGACGGAGGCGAGCATAAATCCCAGGCCGGCCTGATCGGGCCGCCTGATCGTGGCCAATGCCAGCGGCTTATTTTTCCGCGGCCGGCTCCTCCTGCGGTTCCTCGTCCCGCCGTGCTTCCGGGTCGAAGAATTCGCCGGCGGCGGCGAGTGCCTCGGCGGCCGCATCCTGGTCTTCCTGGCGGGTCGAGATATCCTCGCCGCGGTTGATGCGCTCGGCCTCATCGGCGCTGCGCGCCACCGTCACGGTCACAGCAGCCTCGACTTCGGGATGCACCGCGATATTGATCGAATGCTTGCCAATCGTCTTGATCGGGGCATCCAGCATAACCTGACTGCGGGAGATGGTGACGCCATCGGATTCGAACGACGCAATAATGTCGCGCACGCTGACCGAACCGAACAACTGGCCGGTTTCGGAGGCCTGACGCAACACCACGACGTTGCGGCCGTCGATCTTTTCCGCGACCGTGGTCGCTTCACCCTTGGCCTTGAGGTTGCGGGCTTCCAGTTCGACCTTCATGCCTTCGAACCTGGCGCGATTGTCTGAGGTGGCGCGCAGCGCCTTGCCGCGCTTCAACAGGAAATTGCGCGCAAACCCGTCCTTGACGCGGACGACTTCGCCCATCTGGCCGAGCTTGGCGACACGTTCCAGCAAAATGACTTCCATGTTCGTATCTCCTTGGGAGTGATGAAATGTGAGGATCAGGATCGGGTTTGAGTTGAATGCGGATTTCAGGATGCCGGGAGCGGCGGCGGCCTCCTCTGCAGATAGCGCTGACGCATGCCGAAAATAGCGTCGACAAGGCCGAGGATCGCAATGACAAGCAAGGGCCAGCTGAATATCAGCACCACGGCGTAGGCGCAGCTCAGCCAAAGGATCCGGTGCTTCAGCGCCAATGTCAGCGTGTGCAGGACCGCAAAGCCGGTAAATGCATATGCGACCATCAAGGCGGCAGCGATGATCCGCGCCACGATCGCCGGCAAGCCGCCGCTGAAACAGAACGCGATGGCAACGCACAGCGCAACCAACGTCGTCGGTGGCAACGCCGTGTTTTTCAGGTCGGGCCAGGGACGGTGCAACCGTCCCGAGGTCGCCGTGATTTTCGCGGCGAGCCAGAGATTGAGCGTCAACGTCATCATCGTGACGATTGCGGCGGCGACGGGAGCGATGGTGATCAAGGCTTCGATCCCGCGTTCGCTGGGAACGGCGTCGGCTGCCTGCAGCAGGGTCGTTACCGACGCGCGCATTGTTTCAGTTATGGTTGGAGCGTCTGGCCCCAGTGTGAGCAACGCGCCAGTTGTGGTGATGACGGCAAAAAGCCCGATCCAGAGCAGAATCCGGCCAGCCGGGTACCACTCCAGCACAGCCGAAGCGGCGGCCGGCGGGAGGTTCGCCGCGGCCGGTCGTCCGAGCAGCGAAAGATATCCGAGCCACCAGGCGGGCAGGGCGATCCCCACCGCAAAAGCCGTGCAATAGGAGGAGCTGAAGATGATGCCGAAGCCGGTCGCGGCAATGATGCCGCCGATCGCAGCGCAAAGCGGGCCCCATCCGAGCGCCGCCGTCATTAGCGGCAACGGCGCGAGATAAAGCAGCAGCACTGAAATCAACGCGCCCGAGATCATCGAGGCGAACATCAGCGCCGACGCTACGCCGGCCACAAGAGCAATGGGAATGATTGCGATCATCAGCTGTCCCGCTCCTTTCGAGCGGTTAGAGGTTCGCTAAAACCCCAACCATCGGCGACCGGACGACCCGGAAGCCTTATGAAGATAATCGCTCCGCCGTACAAAGAGCAGCGGAGCGAGGTCGTCGTTATCGAATGACGTAAGGCAGCAACCCGAGAAAACGCGAGCGCTTGATGGCGCGCGCGAGCTCGCGCTGCTTCTTGGCGGAGACGGCCGTGATACGGCTCGGCACGATCTTGCCGCGCTCGGAGACGTAACGCATCAAGAGCTTGGAATCCTTGTAGTCGATCTTCGGCGCGTTCGGACCCGTGAACGGGCAGGTCTTGCGGCGGCGGAAAAACGGACGGCGTGCACCAGCTTCAGCCATGATTCCTAACCCTTTTCCGCTGCATCGGCTTCATCACGGCCACGACGCGGACCACGGTCGCCGCGATAACCGCCACCGTCGCGATCGCCGCGGAAACCGCCTTCGCGGTCGCCGCGGAAGCCGCCACCGCCTCGGTCGTCGCGATCACGGTCGCGATCGGCCTTGCGCATCATCGCCGACGGGCCTTCCTCGTGTTCGTCGACGCGAACGCTGAGGTAGCGGATCACGTCTTCGCTGATCCGCTCCTGCCGCTCGATCTCGGAGATCGCGGCCGACGGGCCGTCGATGTTCAGGAGCACGAAATGCGCCTTGCGATTCTTGTTCATGCGGTAGGTGAGGGAACGTATGCCCCAGCTTTCCGTCTTGACCACCTTACCGCCGAGCTGCTCGACGATGCCGGTCATCTGGGTGGTCAATTCCTCGACCTGCTGGGTGCTCGCGTCCTGACGCGCGAGAAAAACATGCTCATAAAGAGGCACGGGTGTCCTTTCCAGTGTTGGCGCGGTCGCCGGCGGCAAGCCCTTCGAACCCTTCGGAAAGGACTCGATATGCTCAGAAGGCGGAAGCACGGGACGACGGACCGACTGGTCCTGCCACATCAACATCGCCCAAAGGTGAGATTGCTGAGACCGTCCGTTCAGCTCCCGGCCGGGATCCACGGATCGCGCGCTTTATACGGATTTTGGCCGGGATGGCAAGGGAAAGCGGCCCCAAATTCCTTCCGCTCGGCGGCGGGCCCGGAACCAACGGCGGCTTGACATCAGCGGCCCCAGCGGTGACTTACGGCGCCAATCTCAGAGAATGGCGACGTTCAGGGGCAGCATGACCGCAGCATTTACCTTTCCGGGGCAGGGCTCGCAGGCGGTCGGCATGGGAAAGGCGCTCGCCGATGCGTTTCCACTCGCCCGGGCCGTATTCGACGAGGTCGATTCGGCGCTGGGCGAGAACCTGACCAGCATTATCTGGGATGGCCCGCCGGAGACCCTCCAGCTCACCGAAAACGCCCAGCCGGCCCTGATGGCCGTCTCGCTTGCTGCCTTGCGCGTGCTGGAAACCGAGGCGGGTTTCTCGGTCGGGACGAGATGCCGCCTTCGTGGCCGGGCACTCGCTCGGCGAATATTCCGCACTGGCCGCCGCCGGCAGCCTCACGATCGGCGATACCGCACGCCTGCTGCGTATCCGGGGACTTGCCATGCAGAAGGCGGTGCCGGTCGGTGTCGGCGCCATGGCCGCGTTGCTTGGCCTCGACTACGAGACGGCCGTGGCGGTCGCAAGCGAAGCCGCGCAAGGCCAGGTCTGCCAGGCCGCCAACGACAATGGCGGCGGCCAGGTCGTCGTGTCTGGCGACAAGGCCGCGGTCGAACGCGCGCTCGAAATAGCCAAGACCAAGGGCGCCAGGCGCGCCATGCTGCTGCCGGTATCCGCGCCGTTCCATTGCCGGCTGATGCAGCCTGCGGCCGACGCAATGGCCACCGCGCTTGCCGACGTGACCATCCGGGCGCCCGCTTCACCCTTGGTGGCCAACGTGCTGGCCGCGCCGATCGGCGATCCCGACGAGATTCGCCGCAGGCTCGTCGAGCAGGTTACCGGAACCGTGCGGTGGCGTGAGTCGGTGGCCTTCATGGCAAGCCAGGGCGTGACGCGGTTTTTCGAGATTGGTTCCGGCAAGGTGCTGAGCGGATTGGTCAAGCGTATTGCGGAGGGCGCGGTCGGGATTTCCGTCGGTGGTCCCGGCGATATAGCCGCGGCAAAAGACGCATTGGCGGCGGCGCATTCGGCCTAGGCGGTCGGGAGGAGATTGGGGATGTTCGATCTGACGGGCAGGACAGCGCTTGTCACCGGCGCGACCGGCGGCATTGGAAGCGCGATCGCGCAGGCGCTGCACGCGCAAGGCGCTACCGTTGCCATTTCGGGCACCAGGCGCGAGGTGCTGGATGCGCTGGCCGGCAAGCTCGGCGAGCGCGTCCACGTGCTGCCTTGCAATTTGTCTGATAGCGCCGAGGTCGAGGCGCTGGTACCGTCGGCCGAAACGGCCATGGGGCAGCTCAATATCTTGGTCGCCAACGCCGGCATCACCAAGGACAACCTGTTCGTACAACTGCGCGACGAGGACTGGGATGAGGTGATCCGGGTCAATCTGACCGCGACCTTCCGGTTGGCCCGGGCCGCGACCAAGTTGATGATGCGCAAGCGCTTCGGCCGTATCATTGCCATCACCTCCGTGGTCGGCGTTACCGGCAATCCCGGGCAAGGCAATTACACCGCCTCGAAGGCTGGATTGATCGGCATGATAAAGACGCTGGGTGCCGAATATGCCAAGCGCAACGTCACCGCCAACTGCATCGCGCCCGGCTTTATCGCAACGCCGATGACCGACGTACTCAACGAGAAGCAACGCGAAGCCGTGCTGTCGAAAGTTCCGGCCGCCCGGCTCGGATCGCCCGAAGACATCGCGGCTGCAGCGGTCTATCTCAGTTCGAACGAAGCCGGCTATGTCACCGGACAGACCATCCACGTCAACGGTGGGTTAGCCATGATCTGAGCCGGTCGGCGGCCCTCGCAGAGCCGGCCAAAAGCCTGATTCCGAAGGCGATCAAGGCTTGTAGTCAAGTCTGGGGAAGTATGATAACCGAACCACCGGACGGGCGAAGAAGGCCATTGCAGGATTTTGAAACCCTGTATATTGGCGGGGCGAATCCTGCCGTCGTGCGCCGGCCTGTGTTGGGTGCGACGGAGCCAAATCAGGTCGATGTGCGACTGCGAAGAAAGCTAACGATCATGATGGCTCGTATCGTCTCAGGGACGGGTCCAACGGAACAAGCACGAGGGTGAACGATGAGTGAGATTGGCGAGCGGGTTAAAAAGATCGTGGTCGAACACCTCGGTGTCGAACCCGAGAAAGTGGTCGACAACGCGAGCTTCATTGACGACCTCGGCGCCGACAGTCTCGATACCGTCGAGCTGGTGATGGCGTTTGAAGAAGAATTTGGCTGCGAAATTCCCGACGATGCGGCGGAGACGATCCTGACGGTGGGCGACGCCACCAAATTCCTCGAAAAGAACGCGAAAAGCTGACGCCCCCGCGCGGTACTGACAAAGCCGGACGGGCCGCGATCGCGCGGTCCACCGGCTTCTTGTTATGGACCGCAAATCCGGGGCTGGAGTGATGCATATGAGGCGGGTTGTCGTCACGGGCCTCGGCATGGTGTCGCCACTCGGCTGTGGTGTCGAGCCGACCTGGAAGCGAATCCTCAACAGCGAGAGCGGCGCCAGGCAGATCGAGACGTTTGACGTCTCGGACCTGACCAGCCGCATTGCCTGCATTATTCCGCGCGGCGACGGCAGTGACGGCACGTTCAATCCCGACCAGTGGATGGAGCCGAAGGATCAGCGCAAGGTCGACGACTTCATCATCTTCGCGATGTGCGCGGCGCGCCAGGCGCTCGACGACGCCAACTGGCATCCCTCCACCGAAGAGGAACGTTGCGCCACCGGCACCATGATCGGCTCGGGGATCGGCGGCCTGTCCGGCATCGCCGATACCGCTCTGGTGCTCAAGGAGCGCGGCCCCCGCAAGGTGTCACCATTTTTCATTCCGGGCCGCCTGATCAATCTGGCGTCGGGTTATGTCTCGATCGAGCACGGCCTCAAGGGTCCCAACCATGCGGTGGTCACCGCCTGTTCGACCGGCGCGCATGCAATCGGCGACGCGGGCCGACTGATCGCGCTCGGCGATGCCGATGTGATGGTGGCGGGTGGCACCGAATCGCCGATCTGCCGGCTGGCGATGGCGGGCTTCAGCGCGGCTCGCGCGTTGTCCACGGCATTCAACGATACGCCGGAGAAGGCATCGCGACCTTACGACAGGGATCGCGACGGATTCGTGATGGGAGAGGGCGCCGGTATCGTGGTGCTTGAGGAATATGAACACGCCAAACGGCGCGGCGCGAAGATTTATGCGGAAGTGATCGGCTACGGGCTGTCGGGGGATGCCTATCACATCACCTCGCCGACTCCCGACGGCGACGGCGCATTCCGCAGCATGAATGCGGCGATCAAGCGCGGTGGAATCGCCGCTTCCGACATCGACTACATCAACGCGCATGGAACGTCGACGCAGGTCGGCGATGAAATCGAACTCGGCGCCGTGGAGCGGCTGCTCGGCAATGCCGTCTCCAATGTATCGATGTCGTCGACCAAATCGTCGACCGGGCATTTGCTCGGCGCCGCCGGCGCGATCGAGGCGATCTTCAGCATTCTTGCGATTCGCGATAACGTGGCGCCGCCGACTATCAATCTCGATAACCCGTCGGTCGCAACCGCAATAGATCTGGTGCCCCGAATGCCGCGCAAGCGTGAGATCAATGTCGTGTTATCCAATTCGTTCGGTTTCGGAGGCACGAATGCTTCCGTGCTCATGCAGCGCGTAGCCGGCTAAAGTGTCATATCGAGAGTGAGTCCACCGTTTCGCCGTATTCGGTGATAAATCCTAACCTTGGGCGAAGACCACCGGCCGATGCCACGATTCGCGAGGCCGCGATTGAACCGACAGGACTCAGGTTGTATCGATGAGTGAAAGGCCGCCCATTTCACCACGGTCCCCGCGCGCCGCGCTGGAGCCCGAACAGGTGCCGCCGCCGCCGAAAAGGTCCGAGCGGGCCCGCAATCCGTTCGTCGTCGTCGGCAATGCCATCATCACCATACTGTTGATCGCGATGCTCGGCGCCGGCAGCGCCTATTATTATGGCAAGCGCAAGCTTGAGGCTCCCGGCCCGTTGCCGGAGGACAAGGTCGTCAATATTCCGCCGCGCGCGGGCATGACCGACATCGCGGAGATCCTGCAGAGGGAGGGCGTGATAGACAACAATCGCTGGGCATTCATCGGTAGCGTCTTTGCGCTGAAGGCGCGCTCCGGCCTCAAGCCCGGCGAATATCAGTTCCAGAAGAACGCCAGCCTGCACGAGGTCATCGGCACCATGGTCGACGGTAAGGTGGTGCAGCACGCCGTCACGATTCCCGAAGGCCTCACCTCCGAGCAGATCGTGGCGCGGTTGAGCGACAACGATATCTTTGCGGGCACCGTCCACGAAATCCCGCGCGAGGGCACGCTGCTACCGGAAACCTACAAGTTCCCGCGCGGCACCACCCGCGATCAGGTGATCGCGCGAATGCAGCAGGCGCAAAAACGCGTGGTTGCGGAAATCTGGGAGCACCGCAGTGCCGATATTCCGGTCAAGACGCCGGAGCAATTGGTGACGCTGGCTTCGATCGTGGAGAAGGAAACCGGCAAGGCGGACGAGCGCAGCCGGGTCGCCGCCGTCTATGTCAACCGGCTGCGCCAAAAGATGAAGCTGCAATCCGATCCGACCATCATCTACGGGCTGGTCGGAGGCAAAGGGACGCTGGGGCGGCCGATCAAACGCAGCGAAATCATGCAGCCGTCGCCATACAATACCTATGTCGTCGACGGCCTTCCGCCCGGCCCGATCGCCAATCCCGGCCGCGCTTCGCTGGAGGCCGCAGCCAATCCGGCCCGCACGCGCGATTTGTTCTTCGTTGCTGACGGAACCGGCGGCCATACCTTTACCGAAACCTATGATCAGCATCAGAAGAACGTCGCCAAATTGCGGGCGATGGAAAAGCAGATCCAGAACGACACGGCGGAGCCTGCCGACGATCCGGCACCACTCGCGACGGGCGCCACCGGGGCCACAGGCGAGACCGCTCCCGCGGCAGTACCGCCGCCAGCGAAGCCGGCGGCGCCGAAAAAGCCCGCCCACGCGGCGCCGGCTCGACAGGGCGCCGCGCAATCGACCGCGTCGCCGCCGGCCGTTCAGCAATAAGCGGGATTGCCCGACGGCTCGCCGGAACCGAATTCCGTTTTGGCTGAAAACGATTTAAAATCGCAAGCCTCCGTTTCCGCGAATCTCACGGCCGTATCCTCAGGAGAATTTGACGCGATGGCGCTTTCGAGCATGACGGGTTTTGCGCGAAGCCACGGCGCCAGCGGACCGTACGCGTTCGAATGGGAATTGAAATCGGTCAACGCCAAGGGCTTCGACCTGCGCATGCGGCTGCCGCCGGGCTGGGATGACCTCGAAGCTTCGGCCAAGAAGCGTGCCGGCGAGTTGCTGTCGCGCGGTACCATCTATGCCAACCTGAACGTCAGGCGCGCCAATGCCGCCTCGGTCGTTCGCATCAATGAGGATGTTCTGGCCTCGATCGTCAGGGTCGCCGGCGAGCTTGCCGGCCGGATTGATGCGGTGGCGCCCAGTATCGATGGCCTATTGGGAATCAAGGGTGTGATCGAGCTGGTCGAACCCGAAAGCGACGAAGCTGAAGACAAGGCGGCCAAGGCAGCCGCGGCCATAGCCTTCGAACAGGCGCTCACCGAACTGGTGCAGATGCGACAGCGCGAGGGCGAGACGCTCGGGCAAATCCTGATCCAGCGCATGGACGAGATCGAGCGGCTGGCCAAGAAGGCGGAAGCCGCTCCTGGCCGCAAGCCGGAGGCAATCAGGGCGCGTCTCGCCGAACAGGTCGCGGCGTTGCTGGAGGCATCCGACCGTTTTGATTCCGACCGCCTCAACCAGGAAGCGTTGTTGATCGCCACCAAGGCTGACATCCGCGAAGAACTCGATCGTATCGCCTCGCACATCTTGCAAGCGCGCGAAATGATCGGCAAAGGCGGCCCGGTCGGACGGCGGCTCGATTTCCTGGCGCAGGAATTCAACCGCGAGGTCAACACCTGCTGTTCCAAATCCAACGATCTCGAGCTGACCAATACCGGCCTGGAGATGAAGAACGTGGTCGAGCAATTCCGCGAACAGGTCCAGAATCTGGAGTGAACCATGACTTCCGGAGACCACGGCCTGGACGGCGTTGAGCGTCGCGGACTGATGTTCGTGCTGTCATCGCCGTCGGGCGCGGGAAAGACCACGCTGTCGCGCATGCTGATCGACAGGATGCCAGGTCTGAAGATGTCGGTATCCGCCACCACGCGGCTGATGCGGCCGGGTGAAGTCGACGGCCGCGACTATCATTTCATCGACAAGGCCAGGTTCGACGAGATGTCGAAACGAAGCGAATTGCTGGAGTCGGCGACGGTCTTCGACAATCGCTACGGCACGCCACGGGCGCCGGTGGAAGCCGCATTGGCAGCGGGGCAGGACGTGCTGTTCGATATCGACTGGCAGGGCACCCAGCAATTGAGGGAAAAAGCCCGGGCCGACGTCGTGTCGGTGTTCATCCTCCCGCCTTCGGCTGCGGATCTGGAAAAGCGTCTGCATTCCAGGGCCCAGGATTCCGACGAGGTGATCCGGGGACGGATGGACCGCGCCAGCCATGAAATGAGCCATTGGGCGGAATACGACTATATCGTGATCAATCACGATATCGACGACGCCTTTGCCGAGGTGCAATCGATCCTGAAGGCCGAGCGGCTCAAGCGCGAACGCCGTACTGGCCTCACGACATTCGTGCGCAAGCTGCAGCAGCAGCTCGAAAAATAGTCCGAGCCATTCAGCTATGCTGGACGCTTCTTGCGAGCCGCGCCATCATTTGCGTAATCCTGTCACCTTCATTCGTATCTTCGGCGACCTGCAATTCGCGCGGTAAGCCGATGTTCGGCCGACGCACGGCATCCAGCGGGAAGGGTAAAGGTCGTCTACGACCGCTGCGCTCCTGATCCCAGGCCCAGCGATGGCCGCGTCGGACTCGCTTGCGGCCTTGCTGGCGTTTGCCACCAAATCTGACGATGGCGCTCGCTACCAGGCCCGCAAACGACAGCGCGCCGACAATGACAATCAACAGCATCAGCGCCGAGTTGGACTTTTTTGTCATGGGCGCGTCCGCAGCGGCGAGCGGAACGGAAACAGGCTGCGCCTGCGCTATTTCATCCGCCTGCGGCTCCGCGGGCGCACTGACTGGCGCGCTGACCGGCGCCGTCGGCGGCGGTGGCGAATTTGCACTCAGTTGTTCCGGCCAGCGCGACGCAACGACCGAACTCAGCATATTGGCAGCGGCAGGATTGCTGCGCGTGGTATTGTCGGTGTCTGCCGCATTGGCGGCGTTGGCTGCAGCCGGCAATTGTGCCGCTCCGGTGGCCTTCTCCATATCAAGAGACGCTCGCGGCGAGGGAAGTTCGGCTCGGGCATTGGCGACCGTGCCTGGCATCGCCGCTTCTGCCTTCGGCGCAACCGGCTTGGCGGAGGCGAATGATTTTGGCTGTGCGGTTTGCGCCTGCGGCTCATCCTCGCGGAGATACCAGCAATGGCGGTTGGAGGGATGTTCGATGTGGTAGCGCCAATGGCTACCTTGGGGGGTCTGATCTTTCGGCGCGGCGAGGCATTCGTCGGCTGCAGATGCTGGTGTTGCAGTAAGGGATGCGGTCAAAGTGACACCGGCGAAAAGTCCGGCGATAATGATTGATACAAATTTTGCGGTTCGGTTACGCATATACTACTCCGGCGATGATACGATACGCGTCGCAGGCCTAATCTCCGCAAAAGACTAGCGTCGTAATGCGCCGCAATTTCGGACAGCATGAGGCTTAATTCGGGCCCGCTTCGGAGGCGTCAATGTGGCGTGAATCGGAGAGAAAAGGCCGCAATTTCAACGGCCGGCGCCGTCAGCACATACCGCGGCGACAATCCGGCAAGCCTTGCCAGCCTTGGCGCATTCGGCAAGGGCGGTATCCTTGGCCCTTTGGATCGTATCTCGCTGGATCAGCGACCATGATTTTGCGGAAATCGCAAAGGCCCCGCATTTCGTGCCGTAGAAACTGAGCTCCTTTGCGCACTTCGCTGGATCGCAATTGGCCCGCGCCGCCGCAACGGCCTCGCGACGCGTCGCGTAGTCCCAGGATATTCCATATTTTTCGTTGTCCGGCCCGTAGACGATCGATCCCCATGGTTCGAGGTCGTTCAACTTTCGCAGCCGCATCAACAGGCCTTCGGTGGCCTCGCCGGTGGGCGTCATGTTGCTCTTGGTCTGGAATTCGGAAACGGCGAGCTTCATGCCGTTCTTGCTGTCGAGCGGCTCAGGATCGAAATTGTGTTCATACAGCCGGTCACTCAGTTCGCGCAGCAGCACAGGATCCTTGATCGGGACCCGGTCGGGGTCCGGCCGCAGCGTTTCGGCGACCGGCGGCGGCGTTACGGCCGCCTGCGGTCCGGGTAACGCCGCAGGTGCCACGAAATAGAACTTGCCGTCGATCGGCGAGGACGACACCCAGGGCTGTTGCGATCCGCCTGTTGCGCGCTTCACGATCAGGCCGACTTCGTTGAAGGTCTGGAAAATGTCGAGCCCGGGTTCGCGAATGGTCTTTGCCAATGCTTCGGGTAAAGGGGCTGTGTCCGTTTGCACCGTCCTGCGCGACGCTGCCAGGCTGGGTCGCATAGGAGATCAGCGTGCCATCCGGTGCCCGCATCTGCGCCAATCCGCCATCCGCCGATCGCAGGCCGCGTCCGCCGAACGGATTGTTACGGCAGGCATCGAGAATGACCATGTTGAGGCGGGTGCCCGAGCCTTGCATCTGATTCAGAACCTTGCCGATTTCCAGCATCTGAAAATCGACGTCGGCCTCGCGCGTCGCGTTGGCGTCGACCGGCACCAGATAGTTGGCGCCGTTTACCTGCACACCGTGACCGGCGTAGTAGAAAAGCGTGACATCGGCTCCCTGAATTTGCTGGCCGAAACTCTGTACGACCTTGTCCAGCGACGCCTTGTCGAGGTCGAGCTGCGCGCCGCCACCGACCAGCGAGAAGCCAAGTTCGGCGAGTGTTTCGGCCATCAACCTGGCGTCGTTACGGGGATTGTCGAGGCGCGCCACGTTTTGATAGGCGGAGTTGCCGATCACAAGCGCCACGCGCCGCTCCGCTGCCGCCGGATCGGGCCACGCCAGCGAAAGCAGGACGATCAGTCCCGCAACGATCCATGTTTTGCGTTTGATGATCGTCTGGCGCATTCTCAATGCTTCTTGCCCGGTCGAGCCTGCAAGCTCGACGTCACGACAGATTGCGGCCAGATTAACAGCTACCAGATGTCTCGAAAAGTGCGGGGCATCATACTCGCGAACCTGCAAGAGCCGGCATGTGAGGCGATCCGTTGATCCCTTTTCGTTTCCGGTTGAATTGGTGCGCGGTTCTCCTTTCGTTGCTTGCCGCCTCAGTTTTTCAGAACGATACTCCAACCACCTTTCCGGCGCGCAATTGCTCATCCATTGCTGGACGTCGCCCATCGGTTCGGCCTGATCTTGTCGGAACGCGCGAGTGCCATCAATTCCGGCGCTGGCACAGGCCGCAGCACCCGACACGGACCACGACCTACCGGCCTTGCGGTTTTGGAATTTCGACGATGGCTTCGCAGAGCGGGGCATCGAATTTGACGAGCGATTGGCAATCGCATCAGCGCCATGGGTATTCTCTTCAATGGGTATTCTCTTCAAACCGCATTGCTTTTTTCGTTCCGCATCGTGATTAGTTCGCGGGCCATGGCAACAAAGCCTGACACCGGAATGGTCTCGGCGCGCCGGGTCATATCGACCCCGGCCGCGGCCGCCAGCCTGACGGGATCGACGGCAAGCGACTTCAGGCTCTGTCGCAACATCTTGCGCCGCTGGCCGAACGCCGCCGCGGCGACCTGTTCCAGCGCCTTGCGGTCGCACGGCTCGGGTGCTGCGCGCGGCACCAGCCGCACCACCGACGAGGTGACCTTGGGCTGCGGTACGAAAGCTGCGGCAGAAATATCGAACAGGATCTTGGTCTCAGTGCGCCAGTTCGCCAGCACGCCGAGCCGGCCATAAGCCTCGGCGTTCTCGTGGGCGACGATGCGTTCGGCGACCTCGCGTTGAAACATCAGCACCATCATGTCGTACCAGGGCGGCCATGGCTCGACCGACAGCCAGTCGATCAGCAGCGCGGTGGCAATGTTGTAGGGAAGGTTGGCGACGATCCTGGCTTTGGCGTCACCGAGGAATGGCCTGGGATCAAAGCGCTGCGCATCGGCGCAAACGATCTCGAGCCGTCCGGGATAGTGATTCGAAATATCCTCCAGCGCCCCCAGGGCGCGTTCGTCGCGTTCCACCGCGATCACGTGCCGCGCGCCGAGCGCGAGCAAAGCGCGGGTCAGCCCGCCGGGGCCCTGGTCCAATCTCGATGATCGTTGCGTCTTCGAGCGGTCCTGCTGCGCGCGCGATCCGCGCCGTGAGATTGAGGTCGAGCAGGAAATTTTGCCCGAGCGATTTGCGGGCGGAAAGCGCATGCTGACGAATGACCTCGCGAAGCGGCGGCAGGTCATCGATCGCGCTCATGCCGGCTGCGCCGCCATGCGGGCGGCGAGCCGCAATGCCGCAATCAGGCTCGACGGATTGGCGCGACCGGTTCCGGCGATATCGAATGCGGTGCCGTGGTCCGGCGAGGTGCGAATGAACGGCAGTCCAAGGGTGACGTTGACCCCTTCATCGAACGCCAGCGTCTTGATCGGGATCAACGCCTGGTCGTGATACATGCAGATCGCGCAGTCATAGGTTTGGCGCGCTGCCTCGTGAAACATGGTGTCGGCCGGCAATGGCCCCCGAACGTCGATGCCTTCCTTGCGCAGGGTATCGATCGCCGGGGTTACGATGCACTGCTCCTCGGTGCCGAGCGAGCCGTCTTCGCCAGCGTGAGGATTGAGGCCGGACAACGCCAGACGCGGACGGGCGATCCCGAAGCGGGTTTTCAGGCTGGCCGCCACGATGCGCGCGGTCGAGATGATCAGGTCAGCCGAGAGCTGCGAGATCGCATCACGCAGCGAAAGATGGATGGTCACGGGAACGACGGCGAGGGCAGGCGACCACAACATCATCACCGGTTGCGGCGCATGGCCGCCGGCTGCGGCCAGTTCGGCGAGGAATTCGGTATGACCGGGATGCTGAAATCCGGCTCCGTAGAGCACACTCTTGGCGATCGGATTGGTGACGATCGCGGCCGCCCGCCCCGCTGCGACGTCGCTCACTGCCTGGCGGATCGCGGCGATCGCGGCGTCGGCGCTGCTGTCGTCCGGATGTCCGGGACGGGCCGTGGCCCTGACGCCCGTCTCCACGACTGGCAACGCGTCCGCGAATGTCGCAAGCGCATCTTCGGGACGAATGTCGGCGAACCGGACCTCCAGTCCGAGCGCCTTGGCGCGACCGCGGAGCAGGTCGCAATCGCCCAGCAGATAGAACGCAGGAAGATTGAACTCAGAGCGGCGCAGCCATGCCTTGAGGGTGATGTCCGGCCCGATGCCCGCGGGTTCGCCTGATGTGAGCGCGAGAGGCTGTGCCATACATCAACGATATTCGATCATTGCAGCCTTCCGGACCTGTTGCAGGTACGCTTTCGACTTCGCCTCGAACTTGCCGGCATACATCTTTTCGCGGATTTCCTTTTTCCGCGGCGTGTCGACCGTGGTCGGCGTTCTGCTGCAGAGCGCGACCATCTCGACGCCCTGTTTCGTCACTTCGGGCTCAGTCAGATGGCCGATCGGTGTCTTGTCGAGGACTGCACGCAGCACGGCCGGCAAGTCAGCGGAGGTCCTGACTACCGAATTGCGTATCGCGGCATTTTGCATGCTCTTGAACAGCGCATTGGCCTCGTCGCAGGTCTGGATGCGGCCGCGCAGGGTTTCGGCTTCCTTGCGCCTCAGCTCCATCGTGGTCGGCGGCGATCCGCGCGGCACAATCAAGACGATCGGCTGCATCTTGTATTCGAAGCTTTCAGTATCCGCTTTATCGCCTTTTTCGTCCTTGTCGCCTCCGGTCCGGGCCGTAGCAGCGACGTCCTTTTCACTGACCTGGAGGCTTTCCTTGAATCGACCGCGAACCAGCGAAGTCCACACCATATCGGCCCTGATACGCTGCTTGAGCGTGTCCGGACGAATACCCTGGCTCTCGAGACTTTTGGCAAGCTGGTCGGCTGTAAGGTGCATGCGCGAACTCATTTCGGCGAACGAAGCATCAATGTCGGAAGAGGTCGGATCGACACTGTATTGCTTCGCTTCCTTGATCTTCAATTTTTCGTCGATTAGTTCTTCGATGACTTGCTGCCGTGGCGCCGGCTTGTGGGTCGAGAGGAAATCCAGCTTGGTGCGCTGCTCGATATCGAAGTTGGTGATTGGCTCGCCATTGACCATGACCGCGACGGTTTGTGCATAGGATGGCGTTGCGCAACCCATCAAGGCTAGCGCCAGGGTCACGATCCAGGGTGAGACGCGAACCGGAAGACGTTTGAGCAAGATGGTCCTCATGTTCATGGTCGTTTGTCGATCGATTAGTTCGTGTCCGGGGCGCGCCCGTTTGCCGCCGATGTGCCGACGTCGATTCTACTGAATCTGCCCGCCGCCCGCCGACGAGGATCTGGGCGATCGTCCGCAGACCGATCTGCAGCATGAACGCGTGGCTGAGTGTTGGCGGCGTCGCACCGGCGGCGTAGGAATAGGCCGTGACGTAGTTAGCCGCCAGTATAAAGCAGTCGTCGACATAGCCCGCGCCGATCACATATTGGTTGATCTGGTTGGCGACGAGATCCCAGCGGGCGGCGCCGGTCATCACCCAGTTAGCCGCTACCTTTACCGAGCCGGTGGTAAGGATGCCTTCGCGGCGCGTCAAATATCCCAGTTCCGGCTGGGCGGCATAATCGCCATACAGCATGCTGACCGACCAGCGATCGAAATTGGCCTTGCCTTCGGCCTCGAAGCGGTTGAGCTCGCCGGTGGCTTCGTCGACCCGCGCACGGGTGGCGAACGTGTACGTCCGGTTGGGCGAATACGACAGGCTGCCGACATAGTCCGACACCGGCTTGTCGAGGCCGGACTCCAGTCCCGTGTTGGTAGCGTCGGCAACCGCAAACGAATTCAGGCCGAACAGCTGGTAGGACTGCCCGAACACGGCAGTGACCGTTCCGCCATGATCGAATTGCGTGGTTGCCTGCACGCCGGCATTGGCGCGACCGCCGCCCTCGACGCGGTCATAGCCGGAGAACTTGTCGACACTGAACAGGTTGCTGGTATCGAACATCGAAGCTCTGCGCATCTTCGTTGGGAAGCTTGCCGGCATAGGTTTCGTTGGGACGGGCGATGACCTGCGCGATCGGCTCGAGCGTCGTGGTTCCCCACGGCTGAACGTTGATGAAGGGGTAGCGATATTCGAGACCGACCGTCGGCATCGCCCGCAACGCCTGGCTCTCGCCGGTCGGCAGGAAGTTCGAAACGCCCGGCTGGTTCGCCACCGAAGTGTCGATCGCGTCGGCGCGGAGGCTCGCGAACGGCGTCCAGATTTCGCCCGCGGAGTCCGTAAACGAACGCCGCCAATCCGCTTCGCCCGTCGCCCGCGTATAGGTGCCGGGCATGCCGCGCAGCAGACAGTTGGCGTGGGTGATGTTCTGGGCGGGATCGGCCGTCGTCGGCAGGCAGCTGCCGTTGGCCAAGGCGGTCGCATTGGTGGCATCAAATGCCGCGGTGTCCCGCGTCAGGCTGGTGAAATTGCCCTTGTAGCTGAACTCGCCGCCCAGCACGTTATGGTTGACCACGTTCGAGTAATCGATCACCGGCGCGACCACCGGCACCTGGCTCTGGTTACCCGAGAAGCTCAGGTAATAGATCGTTCGCGCGTCGAAATAGCTGCGGTTGCCGACGCCGGTCAGATAGAGCTGCGAGATCGCGTCGGTCGGCAAGTTCAGGAACGAGCCGAGCGGATCCCTGTACTGGGCCAGCCGATAGTCGGACATGAAATAGTAATCCGACAGCACGACGCCGTCCCAGCCCCAAACCCATTTGTCGTTGAGCGCGAATTGCCCCTTGGTGTCGACGCCCCAGCGGAAATCACGGTCGCCGGGCTGGCCGGCGAAAGCGCCCGGATCGAGCTGGTCGATGCCATAGGCGCGGATCTGGTACGATCCGTTGATCAGGCGCTGGCGGAATTCGGCCTGCATCAGCACGCCCTGCCTGGTGGTGATGCGCGGCGTGAAGGTCGCGTCGTAATCGGGCGCGATCGCCCAGTAGAACGGGACGTCGAGGCCATAGCCGAACGGCGTGTAGGACGTGAAGGACCGGCATCAGGAAGCCGGTCTTGCGCTTCACAGTCGGATCGGGCGTCGAGAAATAGGGCATATACGCCATCGGAACGCCGAAGAATTCGAGCTGGGCGTTCTCGAAATAGAGCATCTTCTCGTTCTGGTCGTGAATGATGCGCGCACCCTTGACCTGCCATAGCGGCGGCTTCTTCGGATCGTCCTTACAGGGCGCGCAGGCGGTGTAGACGCCGTTTTCGAACACCGTGTAGTTGCCGCTGGAGCGATCGGAGCGCGTCGCCGCCATCCGTGTGTTGTCGGCGGTGTCGACCCGCAGCGAATTGACGAAACCGTCGCGGTAGTCGTCGCTGAGATCCATGATGTTGGCATAGGTGATCTTGCCGTCCGCATCGGTCATGCGGATGTTACCCTCGGCATGCAGGCGCTTGGTCTTCTGATCGTAGATGACCTTGTCGGCCTCGACGCTGGTGCCGTTGTAGAACATCTGCACGTTGCCGACCGCCGATACCCGCGAATTGTTGTAGTCGTAATCGACCTCGACCGCCTGCACGAGCATCTGTCCGTCGCTCGGCGGCCGCGGCGGCACTACTCGCTTCGGACCCGCGTTGTAGCTGAATTGCGCGGAAGCGGGCGTGCTCAACGGGATGCTGAGCGCGCTCGCCACCATCAGCCCAAGAACGAAGGCAAGGGGTCTCTGGACGGCGGCTAAGCGGCTGCAATAACGGCGCACGAGGGTGCGCCGCCCGGATGCGGACGACCTGCCTTGGCGGGTGGCGACAGCGGCCACTACCCGTCCTCCTGATACAGCAAGGCCAAAAAGCCGGTGAGGCCGCCCACGCAGACGGGCAGCCACGCCGCAGCGATCGGATGCATCAATTCGGCCTTGCTCAAATCCTCGGTTACTTTCGATAGAACGTAGAGCAGAAAGCCTGCGCCCACGCCACTTAAAACCATCTTTTGCACCCCGCCGAAGCGGAAGAACCGCAGGCTTACCGAGGCCGCTACCATGACCATGGCGGCCAGCAGAAACGGCTGTGCGAGGAGCTTGTGGTATTGCAACCGATAGCCGGCGGTCGCGAATCCCGAGCTTTCCGAAGACCGGATATAGCTCGGGAGTTGCCAAAAAGACACAGTTTCCGGCGTGGAGAAACTATTCCGAACCTGGGCTGCTGTCAGGCTGGTCGGCAGGGTGAAACTATCCTGGTCGACCGGGGGTGCGTTGAGCGTGTATCGCCGCACCGATTTGAACAGCCAATACCCTTCTTCCAGCGTCGCTTCCCGTGCCTCGATTCGCTCCTTGAACTGGTTGTCGTTGTCGAACGCGAACACCGTCAGTCCGGTCAGCCGTACGCCCTGTCGCTCGCTGCGGGCGGCATTGATGATGGCTTGGCCATCGTCGGTCACCTGATTGATCCAGAAGCCGGCCGCATCCTGGATGCCGCCTCCAGGCGCCGAACCGAACAACTGGGCTTCCATTTGTTTGGAGACTTCACGCAAATTGGCGGACATCGGGTTGTAAGCGATGGTCGCCAGCACGCCGAGCCCGATCGCGCTTGCCAGCGCTGGCGAGATGAACTGCCAGGCGGAAACACCCGCGGCGCGGGCGACCACGAGTTCGAGGCGCCGCGACAGCGCCAGATAGCAGGTCATCGCCCCGATCAGGATGCAGAACGGCGTCATCTTCTCGAGCAGTTGCGGCACCCGGAACAACGATGTTTCGGCGACCATGATAGCGGATGCCGAAGCCAGCCCCGATGTCTTGCGTACCATCTCGATGTAATCGACCAGCACCAGCAGCATGAAGATGCTGGCGAACACGCCAATTGCCGAGATCACGAACCGACCGGCGAAATAGCGTCCAAGCGTGTTGGTCAGCATGCTCATGCGGTGGCCGGTCGTCCCAGCAGCCGAAGCAGGCGGGTGTTGAAGTTGTTGATGGTTTCCATCAGCGCCGCCGGCGGTTCGATCACGATGCCCGCGACGATGATCCACAACCCCGTGCTGATCGCTGCCAGCAGCATCAGATACTGGACCAGCGGCGCCAGCGGCGACTTTACCGCCATCACCGAACAGGCGAAGCCGGCCATGCGCAGCCCGAACACGGCGAAGATCGAGCTGCCGATCGAAAAATTGCGGCTCTGGCGCGTGGTGCGCGGCGTACCCAAAAAAGCGAAGGTGAGGGCGGCGAATGCGAAGGGATAGATCGGCGACAAGAAGCGGTCATGAAGCTCGGCGCGGAACTGACCGGGCAATTGCTTGTAGATCGGATCGTTCGCGTCCGGATACATCAGCTCCCAGAGATACCGTTCGCGAATGCCGAGTGCGACATCGTGACTCTGGTTGAATTTCGACATGTCGAAGGCGTAACGGCCGAACGCCACCAGCGCCGGATCGCGCTTGCCGACCTCGAAGCGCTCGAGATTGCCGTCCTCGAGGATCAGGAACGAACCGCTGTCGTTCTTCAGCACGGTTCCGTGGTCGGCGATGATGCTGACGCGCTCCTTGGGATCGCGGCGATCGTCGATAAAGACGCCGGCGAGCAGGCCGCCTGGTTTTCGTTCTCGAATGCGGACGGTCAGATTCTGTTCGAGCTGTGCGAAACGGCCTGGCTGCAGGATGTTGGTCAGCACGTCGGCGGTGATGTCGGCGTCCCATTGCTTGATTCGGCGCATGCCGTCCGGTGCCAGATAGGCGGCGATAAAGGCGACCATCGCTGCCACCACGCAGGTGGCATAGACGAACGGGCGGAACAGCCGGTACGGCGACAGGCCGGCGGCGTTCATCACGATGATCTCGGAATCGGTGGCGAGCTTGTTCAGGGTGTGGGAGATCGCGATCATCAGCGCGATCGGCGCGATGATCAGCACCAGCGCCGGAATCACCAGGCTGGTGATGCCGAGAAAGGTCAGGATGGTCTGACCCTGGCTGGTCATCAGGTCGATGCCGCGCAACGCCTGCGTAATCCAGATCACGCCCGTCAGGCTGACCAGAACCACCGCAAACGACCCCAGAGTCGTGCGAAAGATGTACCTGTCGATCGACCCCATCGTTACCGTACGATCCCGCCTCGCAAACCGGAACTGCAACTGCCGACCAATCCTGACATCAGGATCCCCTTCGGTCGCGCTGCCATCACTCCGGAAAGCCCCACAATTCTCTGTAGCATCCCTTTGATCCGTCAACAAAATGGCTGCGCCAAGGCACCCTTAGGATATGGTTAATAATTCATCCCTGTGGCCCGTGCGCCACGTTGGCCCCTTGGCTTTGCGAACGCGGGCAGGCCATAGTGATCCTGAAGCAACTCCTGACCGCCGCGCACGTGGCCAATCCATCTCGACGGGTCCCTGACTCGACTAAAACCTGATTCTTGGAGGATTTTTCATGTCCGACGCCGTCAAAGTCGGCTTCGTCCCGTTTTCTGCCGCCTCACGCGGCCTTCTGGTGGTTTTCTGCGACGACGCGTTGAAGTTCGGCGCGGCGACTCGCAAGGCGCTGGGATCCGCCGCCGGTCTGGTCGGACGGGTGGCGGCGGCGAACCAGTTCAAGGGCAAAAGCGGCTCCGACACTCGATATTCTGGCTCCGCAGGGCCTGAAGGCCTCGCGGCTGATCGTGTTCGGCGTCGGCAAGCTCTCCGCGATCAAGGAGCATGATTTTCTCAAATGGGGTGGCGCGAGTCGCCGGCAAATTGCGCGCCGGTAGCGATTCCGTCACGATTGTCGCGGATTTGCCCGATGGCGCCGATGAAGCCGGCGCAGGCGGCCGCGCTGGCATCGGGTGTGCGGCTGCGCGCCTACAAATTCGATCGCTACAAGACCAAAAAGAAGGACGGCGACGACGCAGCCTTGCAGGCCGAGGTCTCGGTCGCGGTGGACGACGTCAACGCCGCGCGAAAAGCCTTCGAGCCTGACGGGCACATCGTCGATGGCGTGATCATCGCCCGCGAACTCGTCAACGAACCGCCGAACGTGCTTTTTCCCGTCGAGTTCGCCCGCCGCGCCGGCCAATTGCGCAAGCTTGGTGTCGATGTCGAGGTGCTCGACGTCAAGGCCATGACGAAGCTCGGAATGGGCGCGCTGCTCGGCGTCGGCCAGGGCTCGACGCAGCCCAGCCGCACCGTGATCATGCGCTGGAACGGCGGCAAGAAGGGCGATCAGCCGGTGGCTTTCGTCGGCAAGGGCGTTTGCTTCGACACCGGCGGCATCTCGATCAAGGGTGCATCCGGCATGGAGGACATGAAGGGCGACATGGGAGGTGCGGCCTGCGTGGTCGGGCTGATGCATGCGCTGGCAGCCCGCAAGGCGCGCGTCAACGCGGTCGGCGCCATCGGCCTTGTCGAAAACATGCCCGACGGCAATGCGCAGCGCCCCGGCGACATCGTCACTTCGATGTCGGGCCAGACCATCGAGATCATCAACACAGACGCCGAGGGCCGCCTGGTGCTGGCCGACGTGCTCTGGTACGTCGCGAAGAAATGCAAGCCGAAATTCATGGTCGATCTCGCCACCCTGACCGGCGCGATCATGGTTGCGCTCGGCACCGAGCATGCCGGCTTGTTTTCCAACAATGACGAATTGGCCGACCGGCTGACGAAGGTGGGACTTGCGACCGGAGAAAAGGTCTGGCGCATGCCGCTCGGCGCGGAATACGACAAGCAGATCGATTCGCAATTCGCCGACATGAAGAACACCGGCGGCCGCAATGGCGGTTCGATCACGGCGGCGCAATTCCTGCAGCGATTCGTCGACGACACGCCATGGGCGCATCTGGACATCGCGGGAACGGCGATGGGTGCGCCGAAAACCGAAATCAATCATAGTTGGGGTTCAGGTTACGGGGTGCGGCTGCTGGATCGGCTGGTCGCCGACTATTACGAGACGAAATAGCTGAAGCCGGATGACCGAAGTTCTGTTCTACCATTTGCAGGGCATGACGCTGGAAAACGTCCTGCCGCCGCTTTTGGAAAAGTCGCTCGCGCGCGGCTGGCGCGTCGTTGTGCAGGCGACCTCTGAGGAACGCGCCGACGCGCTCGATGCCCATTTATGGACCTATAGCGACGATTCGTTTCTGCCGCATGCGACCTGGCGCGTCGGCGATGCCAGCGAGCAGCCGATCGTGCTGATCGCGGGCGAAGATAATCCGAACAACGCCAATGTGCGGTTTTTGGTCGATTCGGCGGCTTTGCCTGCCGATTGTGACGTCTATCAGCGACTCGTGCTGGTTTTCAACGGCGACGACGGCGATGCGCTTGCCGCCGCACGCAGTGTCTGGACCGATTGCAAAACGCGTGGCTTCGAGGTCACATATTGGCAGGCCGACGAGCGCGGCCGCTGGCAGCGGCGCCAATAGCCGTCCGTCGCGGTTAATGATAATCTGGGGTTTGCGCTGTCGCGCTTGCCGGCAGCCACGGTCATGCCGCAAAGTGGTGGTGGGACACAGCCGTTTAGGGTGGGGCCAGGAACTCAGTTCATCGTGCGAGACAACATCGCTCATCGAAAACCGCTGCTGGCGTTGCTGCTGGTCGCGCCCGTCATGGCGGGCTGCGCGGGCGGGGCGAGCGATATGTTCCAGTCCGATCTGCTGTCGAAAGACGCGCAATGGTTTTCGCGAGCCGGTCGCCTGGCGATCGGCAATGTTTCGATTGAGACGCCGCCGCTGACCCCGAACAAGCCGGTTGGGGCGGACGATCTGGTCAGCGCCGAAGGTTCTTGTCCGGGCATGGCGCCTCCGGCGGGCGCCGCGGACGCCAACGCGCTGACCGACGGCCCTGCCGGTGCGCCGCCGCCGGCGGGAACCGGCACCGTGGCGCTGGGTCATACCGAATGCGACGTGGTCCGCGGCATCGGGGCGCCGACAAGCGTCAACCTGTCGAACGATCCACGCGGGGGACGCGTCGCGGTCGTCACCTGGTTGCAGGGTTCGCGTGCCGGAATCTACACCTTTACCGCCGGACGGCTGACCTCGGTCGAGCGCGCGGCCGGAGGTGGAGCAGGCCAAGCCTGCAAAAGCCAAAAAGGTCGCGAAGAAAAAACCGGCTGCGACCTGATCGCTCGTTTTTTTCTGATCATTTCGAAAATCGAATCAGCCGGTCGCCTCGTCATATTGCGAGCTCGCCTCCAGCCATTGCTCTTCGGCGCGCGCCAACGCGCTCGCCGCACCGGCCCGCGCCTTGCCGAGCTGGGCGGCCTGTTTCGGATCGCGCGTGAACAAATCGGGCAGCGCGAGCGCGGTGTCGATCTTGGCAATGATTTCGGTGATGCGGGTGATCTCAGCTTCGGCCTCGGAAATGCGCTGCTTCAGCGATTTCCCGCTGTTGGCGCGCTTTGGCTTGTCGCGACCGCTGCGCTCGTTGCCCGCGCTGTCGCGTGAATTGGTCAGCGTGCCGCGTGCCGACAGCACCATGCGCCGGTAATCGTCGAGATCGCCATCATAGATTTTGACCGCATGGTCGGCCACTACCCACAATTGATCGGCGCAGGCCTCGATCAGATAGCGGTCATGCGAAACCATGATCACCGCCCCGGGAAACTCGTTGATCGCCTCAGCCAATGCCGCGCGGCTGTCGATGTCGAGGTGGTTGGTCGGCTCGTCCAGGATGATCATGTTGGGACCGAAGAAAGTCGCCAGCCCCAGCAACAGCCGCGCCTTTTCACCGCCCGACAGGCTCCTGACCAGGGTATCGCCGGCCTTGCCGGAAAAGCCGATTGCGCCGGTGCGGCCACGTACCTTGGTTTCGGGCGCGTTGGGCATCAGCCGGCGGACATGATCGTAAGCCGAGCCATCAAGATCGAGCTCGTCGACCTGGTGCTGCGCGAAATAGCCGATCGAGAGTTTTTCAGCACGGGTGACACGGCCGGAGAACGGCGGCAGCTTGTTGGCGAGCAGCTTTACCAAGGTCGATTTGCCGTTGCCGTTGGAGCCGAGCAGGGCGATGCGGTCATCAGTATCGATGCGCAAGGTGACGCGATTGAGCACCGGCTTTTTAGGGTCATAGCCGACCGAGACGTTGTCGACCGCGATGATCGGCGGCGACAGCATCTTGTCCGGCGTCGGAAATGAGATTTCGTGAACGTCCTGCGTCACCAGCGCGGTGACCGGCTTCATTCGCTCGAGCATCTTGACGCGCGACTGCGCCTGGCGCGCCTTCGAGGCTTTGGCCTTGAAGCGATTGACAAAGGCCTGCAGCCGCTGGCGCTCGTCGGCCTGACGCTTGGCGTGCCTGGCGTCCAGCATCTCGCGTGTGGCGCGCTGTTCCTCGAACGAGGAATAGGTGCCCTTGTAGAGCGTCAGTTTTCCGCGATCGAGGTGCAGGATCTGGTCGACCGAAGTATCCAGCAGGTCGCGGTCATGGCTAATCACGATCACGGTGCGCGGATAATTCGCCAGATGGTCTTCCAGCCATAATGTACCTTCGAGATCGAGATAGTTGGTCGGCTCGTCGAGTAGCAGCAGGTCGGGCGCGGCGAACAGGGTTGCAGCGAGCGCCACGCGCATCCGCCAGCCGCCGGAAAATTCCGAGCAGGAACGCGCCTGGTCCGTGGTGGAAAATCCGAGCCCGGAGAGGATCGCGGCGGCGCGCGCCGGCGCCGAATGCGCGTCGATATCGACCAGCCGGGTCTGGATGTCGGCGATCCGCAGCGGATCGTGGGCGGTTTCGGCTTCATGGAGCAGCGCTTCACGCTCGAGATCGGCTTTCAATACGACGTTGAGCAAGCTTTCCGGCCCATCGGGCGCTTCCTGCGCCAGGCTGCCGACGCGCCAGCGCGGAGGGATCGAGATACTGCCGCTCTCCAAAGGCAGATCACCTCGTATCGCGTGGAACAACGTGGATTTACCAACGCCATTGCGACCGACAAACCCGACACGTGCGCCGGGCACGATTTGCACGGAGCTGTTGTCGATCAGGAGTCGTCCGGCGATCCGGATCGATATGTCTGACATGGAAAGCATGCGGCCTTGTCACCGGAGCCGCGACCAAAGGCAACCCGCTTGTGCGTGAAATGTCGGCCCCGTGGGTAACCCGAAATGCCGTCCGGTGACTTTTTTGGCTAGCTCTGCACGAGACCTTCGTCGTCGCGCCGGCGCAATTCGTCAATTAAATGTTCAAGTTGAGAGGATGGCTCCAGATCTTCCGGGCGCAGGCTCTGTTGCAGCCGTTCGCCAACGGCGTCGCAGATGGTTCGGCTCGTGGCGTGATCAATGGTCTGGCTGATTTCGTTGATTCGGCTGGGCATTGTCAGTTCCGCTGATGGCGTTGCCGTCTGGTGATGTGGGGTCAAGTCGTCCGGCCAAAAATTGTTTCGCCGGTCCGACGGGCCGATGAATTTTTAGTAAAAATGGAATGAAGGGTCGCAGAGTGGTTCCCGCCGAAATTGCAAAAACACGTCCGGAACAAAAAAGCTCCGGCCGTTATGGCCGGAGCTCGTTCGCAAGGAAACTCGTTCGACGAATCGCTTTGCGCGGGATCAGTAGCAGCGGTTGATCAGACGCCAGCGCGGACCCCAGGGGGTCGGAACCAATCGCCGCACATAGCAGCCGCCGTAACCGTACCCATAGCCATAGTAGGCGGGGCCGCCGACGTAGAAGCGCGGAGCGCCCCAGGCGTAACCGCCGCGCCAACCACCATGCCAGCCTCCGTGCCAGCCGTGACCGACCCAGGCCGAGGCCGAGGTGGGCGCCAGTGCCGCCGCACCCAGCGATGCCGCGGCAACTGCAACAAGCGAAAGTTTGCGTAACAACATGGATCATCTCCTTCGAAGCTTCGGCGCAAGTCTTGCGCCGCAGGTCAAATCGCGGGTCCCGGATGCTTTTTGCCTGCGGTGGACATCCGGTTGTCTGCGAGACTATCCCGCAGAGTATGAACCGGACCGGGATGCGCGTTTCAGATTGGGTTCACCTTGGTGAAATCGCGTTAATTTGGACCTTGGCGGCATTGTCGGCCCGCTTGGCTTGCCGTCCCATCACGGCGTCGATATAAGCGCCGCAACTCCCATCAGCTGTATTCAAGGACGAGATCATGGCGATTGAACGCACCTTTTCGATCATCAAGCCGGACGCGACCAAGCGTAATCTCACCGGCGCAATCAACGCGCTGATCGAGAAGGCGGGCCTTCGCATCGTGGCGCAAAAGCGCATCCGCATGACCCGCGAACAGGCCGAAACGTTCTACGCCGTTCATAAGGCGCGGCCCTTCTTCGGCGAACTGGTGGATTTCATGATCTCCGGTCCGGTAGTTGTTCAGGTGCTCGAAGGCGAGGGCGCCGTGCTCCGGCATCGTGACGTCATGGGCGCGACCGATCCCTCCAAGGCGGCCGAAGGCACTATCCGCAAGCTGCACGCCAATTCGATCGGTGAGAACTCGGTGCATGGTTCTGACGCTTCCGAAACCGCGGCGATCGAAATCGCGCAGTTTTTCTCGGGCAACGAAATCGTCGGTTGATTGACGCGAAATTTCGCGCGACATTCCAGAGCGTTTTCGAGCGAAGTGGATACCGGTTCGCGTAACGGAAACGCGTCAAAACAAGAATCTAGAGCCGCGTTCCGATTCCATCGGAACGCAAAGGCTCTAGCCGCAAGGGCCGCCGGGCCAACAGGGGCGGACTGTGAACTGGCTACACGTCGATCCCGCCGATGTCGGAGCGTTTCTGACGCAATTCCAGGCGGATCTCGTCAAGCCGTCGTTCTGGTTCGCGGTCGGCAAGATCATCTGGATCAACGTGCTGCTGTCCGGCGACAACGCGCTGGTGATCGCGATGGCATGCCGTGGCCTGGCGCCGCGGCAAAGGCTGTGGGGGATGACCATCGGCGCCGGCATCGCCGTGGTGCTGCTGATCTCCTTCACCGGCATCGTCGCGACCCTGATAAGCCTGCCTTATCTCAAGCTGGTCGGCGGGTTGGCGTTGCTTTTGATCGCGGCCAAGCTGCTGGTGCCGGACGAGAACGGCGGCGATGTCACCGCGGCAACCAGCCTTTGGCATGCAATCAGGATCGTGGTGATTGCCGACATCATCATGAGTCTCGATAACGTCATTGCTGTCGCCGCTGCCGCCAACGGAGAGATTGCATTGCTGGTGCTGGGCCTGGCCATCAGCATACCCATGATCATCGCGGGCGCTGCTCTGATCATGCTGGTGCTGGACCGGTTTCCCATCCTGATCTGGCTCGGTGCGGCATTGCTCGGCTGGATCGCGGGCGATGTGATCGAAACCGACCCCGCCATTCGGCCGATCCTCGACCGAGCGATCGAGGGCAAGATCGCGCTGGGTCTCGACGCCAGCTCGGCGATCTTCGGCTGGGCGCCGCATATCGGCCTCAACGGCGATATCGACGAATATATCTGCTCGGTGCTGGGTGCGGTCGCCGTGCTGGTGGCAGGGTCGATCTGGCGGCGACGCGCGCTTCGACGCATTGATCAGCTTGTGAAGCCGGTTGCGGACGAGCCGGCTCAGCCGACAGGTCCGGCGTAAGCGCTGAACCACGCGCCGGCACGCGGATTCAACACGACCGCAATGTTCTAACGCCTGACTGAAAGCGCATCGCGCGCTTTGGACAGCGCTTCAAGTTCAGCGTTTTGTTGTGTCAGGCGGTCCGATGTACGCTCTTCGTTGCGTGCACCTGAAGCAGCGGCGGCTTGCTCGATCAATTGCCTGATATTATCGCGAACGACGGCAATGCGATCATCAAGCTCGGCCAGCGATAGGGCGCTGTAGTCGGCCATGTCAAATTCTCCTGTCATGCGTCGTTGCGAACGAGCTAGGGCCGCGCTCCCGGCATGACATATATCTAGTGAGCCGACGGCGCATTTCGAGGCCTGTCCGTCGAAGTCCATCTCCTCATCGGCAGTTCGGCGTTATCAAAGCCGCTAAGAGCCGTTAGAATGACCAGGAGTTTTATTAGCCATTTTGAACTCAGGCCGACAAACATCGCGGCCGCTCTGGCGAATTAGGCCGGATTGCGCATCGTTGCTTACCGCCGGACGATCGATCCCGAGCGGCCGAGCAGACGGGCGAGTTGCTTGAAACGACTGCCGACGCGATCGGCGACGAGATCGACCAGTTCGATGTTCGAACACCAGCATCAGCTTGCGGCCGCCGGTGCGGAAATGGGTTGCGGGCAACACGCCGGGCCGGGCCGCCGATACCAGATGGGCGACACGGAATGCCGCGCCGAGAATGCGCGCCCGCTCGTCCATGTTCGGCGGCACCAGTTCGCGGATCAGCGCCGGCGGTTCGTTTTCTTCGCTGAGACCAGCATAGCGATAAAACACCGAAAGCGCGATGAACGCCCGGCCGACATGGCTGACCGCGCCGAAATTGCCGTTGGTGATGAGATTGAGCGTCTGCTCGCCGCGGTAGTCCGGATGCACCCGCCATCCGATGTCCGACAGCAGGCAGGCGGCGTGGCGCAGCCGCCGGTCTTCCTCGGTTTCGCGCAACTTCGCCACCCGGATCAGGCGATCGGTCCATCCGATCAGTTCCTGCGCATGGCGTGCCGAACGCGACAATAGCTCGTTGAGGTCCTGCGCGGCGCAGAGTCAATCCGTCCTGCGCGCGTGCCGCCTGCGGCAGCAACTCGTAGAGCAGGCCCTCGCGCACGCCGAAGGTCGAAAACACGATGGTCTTCGGTCTGGCGACGCGGATGATGTATTCGAGCACCAACGCCGCATAGGTCAACAGCGGCCGCCGCGCGTCGGCGACGACCTCGATATTGGCCAGCATATTGGCGGCGGCGAGCCGGCGCAGCCGCTGCAGCGAAATCGAGCGCGGCCGGCGCCGGAATCGAATAGCCGTGCATCACCCGCAACGGATAGCCGCTCTGGATGATGTGGATGCGCGCCAGCGCGCGCCAGGTGCCGCCGACCGCATAGAAGGTGCGGCCGCGACCGGCCTTCAACTGCGTCGACCGCCGGACAGATCGGTCCGCACGATGCGCTCGGCGCGCTTTAGCGATTTATCCGAGGAGTCCTGCAGCGCCAGGCTTCCGAGCGGCAGCGTCACGCCGCTGTGCAGGCGATTGCCGCGCACGTCGATCAGTTCCAGCGAGCCGCCGCCGAGATCGCCGACGATGCCGTCCGGATGGTGCACGCCGGAAACCACGCCGAGCGCCGACAATCGCGCCTCGCGCGGTCCCGACAGAATATTGATCGTGACGCCGCAGATGCGCTCGGCCTTGGCGATGAAGTCGGGTCCGTTGGTGGCGTCGCGGCAGGCGGCGGTGGCGATCGCATAGACGCGGCCGACCTTCTGCACCCGGCACAACGCGCGAAACCGCCGCAGCGAGGTCAGCGCTTTCGCCACCGCATCCGGCGCCAGCAGGCCGGTGCTCTGGACTTCGCGGCCGAGGCCGCACAGCGTCTTCTCGTTGAAGACCGTCACCAGGCTGCGCGCCATCGACGCGTAGACGACGAGACGCACCGAGTTGGAGCCGATGTCGATGACCGCGACGCTGGAAGTGCGTTTGCGCGGCCGCTTCACCTCGAAAATCCCTTATGACGATGGCGATTGCTGACGTTCGTTGCGGCGCGTGAGGCGCCGTGGCGAAGATTCCTTGAGCGACTTTCCACGGCCAGACAGACTCGGATTCGTCATGAAGTAATTATGCAGGTTGAACGGCTCCTCGCCTTTCGCGGCCTTCATACGCGTTGACGACCCGTCCGGCAACAATTGCCAGCTTTGCTCGGTATCCTTCAGATTGGCGACCATGATCTGTTCGAGAACCTGCTGATGCACCGTGGGATTTTGCAGCGGGCAGAGCACTTCGACGCGGCGGTCGAGGTTGCGCGGCATCATGTCGGCGGACGAGATATACACAGCCGCTTTTGCGCTGGGCAGGCCCTGTCCCATGCCGAAGCAGTAAATTCGGCCGTGTTCCAGGAACCGGCCGATCACCGATTTGACGCGGATGTTTTCCGAAAGACCGGCGAATGCCCGGGCCGCAGGCAGCAGATGCCGCGCACCACCAGTTCGATCGAGACGCCGGCCTGCGAGGCCTCGTACAGCGCGTCGATGATGTCGGGGTCGACCAGCGAGTTCATCTTCATCCAGATCGCCGCCGGCTTGCCGTGACGGGCGTAGTTGGTCTCGCCGCGAATATGTTCGAGGATGCGCTTGCGCAGGGTCAGCGGCGATACCGCCATCTTCTCGATGTCGCTCGGCTCGGCGTAACCGGTGATGTAGTTGAACACCCGCGCGGCATCGCGGCCGATGATCGGATCGGACGTGAAGTAGGACAGATCGGTATAGATGCGCGCGGTCACCGGATGATAGTTGCCGGTGCCGGTGTGGACATAGGTGGTGAGGCTGCCGCCCTCGCGGCGCACGATCAACGACAGCTTGGCGTGGGTCTTCAGCTCGATGAAGCCGTAGACCACCTGCACGCCGGCGCGCTCGAGGTCGCGCGCCCAGCGGATGTTGGCTTCCTCGTCGAACCGCGCCTTGAGTTCGATCAGCGCGGTCACCGACTTGCCGGCTTCGGCGGCTTCCGCCAGCGCGCGCACGATCGGCGAGTTGTTCGAGGTGCGGTAGAGCGTCTGCTTGATGGCGACGACATCGGGATCGCGCGCCGCCTGTTGCAGGAACTGCACCACGACGTCGAACGATTCGTAGGGGTGGTGGACGATCAGATCCTTCTGCCGGATCGCGGCGAAGATATCGCCGCCATGGTCGCGCACGCGCTCGGGATGGCGCGGCACGTAAGGCACGAATTCGAGATCGGGACGGTCGAGCCGCGTCAGTTGCGACAATTCGTTCATCGCCAGCACGCCGTCGACCAGCAACACCTCGTCGGGCGCGGTCGACAGCGCATGCTGCACGAAGGCGCGCAACTCCTCGGGCATCTTGGCTTCGATCTCGAGCCGGATCACCGATCCGCGCCGCCGCCGCTTCAAGGCGGTTTCGAACAGGCGCACCAGATCCTCGGCCTCTTCCTCGATTTCGAGTTCGGAGTCGCGGATGATGCGGAAGGCGCCCTGGCCCTTGACGGTGTAGCCGGGGAACAGCCGGCCGATGAACAGGCCGGTGGCCTCCTCCAGCGTAATCAGCCGCACCGCGCCGTCCTTGCCGGCGGGCATGCGGATGAAGCGGTCGATCTTGCCGGGCATGCGAATGAGCGCGTTCATCGGCTTGCCGTCGGACACCCGCGCCAGATGCAGCGCGACCGTGAAGCCGAGGCTCGGGATGAACGGGAAGGGATGCGCCGGATCGATCGCGAGCGGCGTGAGCAGCGGGAAGATGTTGTGGAGGAAGTGATCCTCGATCCAGGCGCGCTCGGACTTGGTGACGTCGCGGCCGTCGACCAGCACGATGCCGAAGCCGGCGAGCAGCTCGCGCAGATCGCGCCAGATCGCCTGCTGGTCGTTGGCGAGCGTCGAAACCGTTTCGTTGATCAGCACCAGCTGTTCCGACGGCGTCAGCCCATCGGGGCTGCGCTCGGTAATGCCTTCGCGGACCTGGGCCTTGATGCCGGCGACCCGGACCATGAAGAACTCGTCAAGGTTGTTGGCGGAAATCGACAGAAACCGGACCCGCTCCAGCGCGGGATGGCCGGGGATTGACCAATTCCTCGAGCACCCGGCGGTTGAAATGCAGCCAGGAAAGCTCGCGGTTGATGAAGCGCTCGGGGCTCTGGGCCATCGACGAGCGTGGTCTCGGCTGGCTCATCTTTTTCTTTAGTTACAATGGCTTGCGAGGAGTCCATAAGAATTCGATCCATCTCGAAACGGAGAGGCCCGGCGATTTGCGGCAGCGCTCCGCAAAGCATGTGTTATCGCGATGACGTTTCAATGACATTGATGTTCCGGGCGCGGCCGCCGTCAAGGCGGGAGCGGCCGCGCGAATGGCAACTATTAGTCTTGATTTGGTCTTAAGCTCAGCTTCGAGGCCGCCTGAGCTCTGTCTTGACGCAGCAATTCGGCCGCCAGCGTCCGGGTCACGGGTCGGCCCAGCCGCAGCGCCTCGCTATCCAGCAGTTCCACCGCCTGCCGCGCGGCGACAACCGACCGCTCGATCCGGGTGGCGAGAAAGCCGACCACGCGTCTCGTCGACCGTCATCTGGCGGTCGGCGCAGAATTTGACGATCAGCGCGCGGAACAGCTGATCGTCGGGCGGCAACAGCGTCGACCGCCGGTATCGCGCGAAGCCGAGACTTGAGATCGCGCAGTTCGATCTTGAGGGAAGCGATCGGCACGCGCGCGGTGATCAGCACCGATGCGGCGTCTTCGCGCGCCAGGTTCAACAGATGGAAAAGCGCGCGTTCGTCGAATTCCGCAGGTTTCAGATCCTCGACCACCAGCGCTCCGGTGGCGAGCTGGCCCGGCACTTCTGCGGCGGTGAGCGCAGGTGCGCGCTGGTGGAGCGGGCGCCGGTCTGTTCGGCCCAGATTGCGGCGAGGTGGCTCTTGCCGGAGCCTTCGGGGCCGACCAGCAGCATCACCCGGTTGGGCCAATCGGGCCAGCTATCGACCAGCGCCAGCGCCGCGGCATTGGCAGGCCCTTCGAGAAAATTGTCGCGGGAAAGGCTTTCGGCGTGCGGCAACGCGAATGCAAGCTGACGAGGTTGAACGCGGCCTGCCACGCAATCACTCCATGCCGGACACCGCGGGCGCTGCTAGCGGTCAGGAAGCTCTAGGGTTTCGATCGTGCTCATGTGCCGCGCCCATTCCACGAGATAGAAGGAGACCGACAGCAATGTAAAGATCGTAATGAGGCCCATCAGCACCAGGTCGTAGGGCGCGATATTGAAGCCGAACCCGACCGAGCCCAGCACCAGTGCGGCGAATGCCACCTGGGAGGCGGTGTTGAGCTTCGACACCATCAGCGGTTTCATCGGGACCGGCTTGCCGAACAGCCATGACACGATCACGGCGCCGACGATCATGATGTCGCGCGAAACCACCAGGATGACGATCCAGCGCGGCAACGCGCCCCAGATCCCGAGCGCCACATAGATCGACACCAGAAGCGCCTTGTCGGCCAGCGGATCGAGCAGGGCGCCCAGCTCGCTGGTCATGTTGAAGCGTTTTGCCAGAAAGCCGTCGACCGCGTCGCTGACGCCCGCGACGACGAAGATCGCGAACGCGATCTCCATCTGGTTGGAGGCGATCGCCCAGACAATGAACGGGACCAAGAGGATGCGGCCCAGCGTAATGATATTCGGTATACTCACGCGGCGCTTCCCGGCTACTACGGGCCTGATTTCGCTAAAGATACTGCCCTTTGGTCAGGCTGGTTCCTGTTGTACATAGTACAGGCGGCGGCGGCTGGCGAGCCATTGCACGGCGGCGGATTCCGACGTAACCAGCCGCCATCATCTGGAATCGGGCATGACCGACGGTAAAAACGGCCTCACTTACGCGGATTCGGGTGTCGACATCGATGCGGGCAATCGCCTGGTCGACATGATCAAGCCGCTGGTTCGCGCCACCGCGCGCCCCGGCGCCGACTGCCGAGATCGGCGGGTTCGGCGGCCTGTTCGACCTCAAGGCCGCCGGCTTTACCGATCCGGTGCTGGTCGCGGCCACCGATGGCGTCGGCACCAAGCTCAAGATCGCGGTCGAGACCGGCCTGCATGACGGCATCGGCATCGACCTGGTGGCGATGTCGGTCAATGATCTCGTCGTGCAGGGCGCCGAGCCGCTTTTCTTCCTGGACTATTTCGCCTGCGGCAAGCTCGATCCGGAGGCGGCGGCTGCCATCGTGGCCGGCATCGCCGAAGGCTGCCGGGAATCCGGCTGTGCGCTGATCGGCGGCGAGACCGCCGAAATGCCCGGACTGTACAAGGACGGCGATTACGACCTCGGCGGCTTTGCGGTCGGCGCCGCCGAACGCGGCACGTTGTTGCCGCGGCACGATATCGAGGCCGGCGACGCGGTGATCGGGCTCGCCTCGTCGGGCGTGCATTCCAACGGCTTCTCGCTGGTGCGCAAGATCGTCGAACAGTCGCGGGTTGGCCTACGACGCGCCGGCGCCGTTCTCGCCGATCATGACCTTGGGCGGCGCGCTGCTGACGCCGACGCGGCTTTATGTGCGCTCCTGCCTGCGTGCGATCCGCGAGACCGGCGCGGTCAAGGGGCTCGCCCACATCACCGGCGGCGGCTTCACCGACAACATCCCGCGCGTGCTGCCAAAGCATCTCGGCGTCGGCATCGATCTGGCGCGGCTGCCGGTGCTGCCGGTGTTCAAATGGCTGGCGGAGCAGGGCGGCATCGCCGAACTCGAATTGCTGCGCACCTTCAATTGCGGCATCGGCATGATCGCGATCGTGAAACCGGACGCCGTCGACCAGGTCACCGACGTTTTCAAGCAAAGCGGCGAGACCGTTGCGCCGTTGGGCGAGGTGATCAAGGCCGAAGGCGAACACCGCGTCGTCTATAACGGCCATCTCGATCTGGCGCAGTGAAGCGATGAAACGCCGGGTCGCCATTCTGATTTCGGGACGTGGATCGAACATGGCTGCGCTGATCCAGGCCGCCAAGGCGCAGGATTTCCCGGCCGAAATCGTCGTCGTGATTTCCAACCGCGCCGACGCTGGCGGGCTGGCGCTCGCAGTCCAGAACGGCGTTGCCACCGCCATCATCGAGAGCAAGCCGTTCGGTCAGGATCGCGCCGCGTTCGAGGCGCGGGTGCAGTCGGCGCTGGACGAGCACCAGGTCGAGCTGATTTGCCTGGGCGGTTTCATGCGGCTGTTGACCGCCGAATTCGTGCAGCGCTGGTACGGCCGGATGCTCAACATCCATCCCTCCTTGCTGCCTTCATTTCCTGGAATTGATCCTGCGCGTCAGGCTTTGGAAGCCGGCGTGAAAATTTCCGGCGCCACCGTGCATTTCGTCATTCCGGAAACCGACGCCGGGCCGATCGTGATGCAGGGCGCCGTTCCGGTTACCGATGACGACACGCCGGAGACGCTTGCCGCGCGGATCCTCGAGGTTGAGCACCGCATCTATCCCGATGCGTTGAGACTGCTTGCGGGCGGTGGCATCCGCCTCGCAGGCAATTTCTGCAAAACCACGGGCAGTATTGAGCGCGGCGACCGCCTGATCTCGCCGGCGTTGCGATAGAGCAAACATTTTCGGCCGGCGGCTGATCCATTCAGCCAAAGAAAATCCCCGGCGCGAGCCGGGGATTACGTTTGGCTTGCGCGGATCGTGAGGAAGTTAGGATACCTTCAGGTTTTCCGCGGAGCTCTTGCCGCGATTTTCCACAAGGTCATATTCCACGACCTGATTTTCGTTGAGGGTCGAGAGTCCCGCACGCTCGACGGCGGTGATATGAACAAAGACGTCCTTATCGCCGACGGCGGGCTTGATGAACCCGTAACCCTTGGTCGGGTTGAACCACTTGACGGTGCCCTTCTGCATCGCCTGTCTCCCAAAGTTTTCTAGACGTAAAAAAGACGCGGCCACGTTTTCCACGTGCCACGCCACAAACGGGCTTCCCCGAGGTCTGCTAATTTCCTGGTCGCGAAACGCACAGTCGAACGGCCTGAATCCGATTGTGCCCGATATTGCAACACAAATTTTGCTCGTTAGCAAGCTTTTGGCGCAGGTTCGACAATCGTCCGGTAATAAGGTCCGCCTTCATTCGAACTGTGGCAGCGGAACAACAATGCGCGGCAATCAACCTGCCGTCCGAGGCGGCACCGATTGACGCTCCGCAAGAACTAGGGGCAAATCCGCCGCGTTCGATGGATATTTTGCTGAATTTTCTTGGTGGCTGCGCTCTTTGCAGGAATGATATTGATGCGCTGCTCATTGCGACCTTCACGAACGGGAAAAACCGGTAACGGCCGACGGCGTAGCGCGACGCTGATGGTCGCTGTCACGCTCGGCGTCATGTTCGTCGTGGCGTCGACCGCGGCTCATGCCCAGGTCGTGGCTCCCCCGCCGCCCCCACCTCCAATGCCGGCCGCGAACTCGGTCGATTCCACGCTGGCGGCCGGAGCAGCGGTAACCAATCTCGGCAGCAGTTTCCTTGAGCGGCTCGGAAACCAGGCCTCGCACGACTTCGGCAACACGCTGCGCAACAATCCAGGCGGCGGTGGCGCCTCGGAAGCGACCGACACGCCGCTGCGTTTCCGGACCTGGGGCGAGGCCTACGGCATTTCGACCACGACGTCAGCGCAAGGTGCATTCGTCGGCGATCACCGCCGGACCTATGGCGGCGTTGCAGGTCTTGGCGCGACGGTTGCGCCCGGCGTCAATGTCGGTCTTTCGGTCGACCAGAGCCGAACCGCCATCGACGTTCCGCTGGCGCTGCAGTCGGCGTCGCTTGACCTCACTCAACTTGGCTTCAACGCCTCGGTGGACAAGGGGCCTTGGACCTGGGCCGTGGCGCTGGTCCATGGCGTCGGCAAGATCAATTCCAGCCGCGACACCGGCTTTGGCCTGGCGACCGCCGGCTACAACGGTCACATCGACGGCGCGCTCACCGAACTCAGCTATTACTGGAATATGGATCAGAGCCGCATCGTGCCGAAGGCCGCGTTCGAATATGTGCACTCATCGACCGGCGCGTTTCAGGAAATGGGTGGTCTCGATCCGGTGATGGCGGGTGGCACCACGATCGAACGCTCACAGATTCTGCTGGGCGCCGAGATCGGACACTACTGGATCTTCGACCAGAAGATTCTCGATCTGTCCGCCTATGGCAAATTCGTCGACAACGTCGCGCAGAATTACGGTTCGATCCTGGTCAGCCTCGGCCCGGAGAGCATCACCTTGCAAGGCATCGGCGAAAGCCAGTATGGCGCCGATGTCGGTGCGGCGGCTTCCCTCAGCCTGACCGACCGGACCCGCCTGTATCTGAACTATGACGGCAAGCTCCGCGCCGCGATGCAGTCGCATCAGGGCACTGTTGGCGTCGAGTACAAATGGTAGCGGGAAATACTTTCGCCGTCTTTTAGCGGCCAGGAAATCAGCCCCGATCGACCCCGATCACGCGGCCTTTTTCGACGGCGAGCGCGAGCTTGCCGTGCTTTAATGCAAGCGCCGCTTCGCCAAACAGTTCGCGGCGCCAGCCGTGCAGCGCGCCGACATCGGCATTGTCGTCGGCCGCGATCTGCTCGAGATCGTCCACCGTCGCGATCACCTTGCTGGCGACCGCATGGCGCTCGGACGTCATCCGCAGCAGCACCTTCAGAAGCTCGACCGTCGCAGCCCCGTTGGAATTGCCGCGCGGCTTTTCGATCTTCGGCAACGTAGCGGCGTCGCGTGCGAGGCCGCGCTGCACGGCGGCGACGATATCGGCGCCCCATTTCGAGCGGTCGAAGCCTTTTGGCAGCGAGCGTAAACCGGCCAGCCGCTCGAGACTGGTCGGCGCATGGGTGGCGATGTCGCCGACCGCATCGTCCTTCAGCACGCGGCTGCGCGGCACGTCGCGGCTTTGCGCTTCCTGTTCGCGCCAGGCCGCCACTTCCATCAGCACCGCCAATTCCTTTGGCTTGCGAACCCGGGTCTTCAGCCGCTCCCAAGCCCGTTCGGGGTGGAAGTCGTAGGTCCGGGGTGAGGTCAGAACCTCCATTTCCTCGCTGACCCAGTCGCTGCGGCCGCGTTTTTTGAGATCGGCGTCGAGCGCGGCGAACACGTCGCGCAGATGGGTGACGTCGGAGACCGCGTAGTGCATCTGCTCCTTGCTCAGCGGCCGGCGCGACCAGTCGGTGAAGCGGTGCGTCTTGTCGGGGCGATGGCCGGTGATGCGCTCGACCAACTGATCGTAGGCGATGCTGTCGCCATAACCGAGCACCATGGCCGCGACTTGCGTGTCGAAGATCGGGTGCGGGATGGTCCCCGATTGGTGCCAGACAATCTCGATGTCCTGGCGGGCGGCGTGGAATACCTTGAGGACCGCCTCATTGGCCATCAACTCGAAGAACGGCTTCAAGTCGATGCCCTCGGCCAGCGTGTCGATCACGACCGCTTCGTCGGGGCTGGCCATCTGCACGACACAGAGCAGGGGGTAGTAGGTCGTCTCTCGCAGGAATTCAGTATCGACTGTGATGACCCGGTGCCGGGCGAGCCGGTCGCATACGGCCGCGAGTTCCGAAGTGGTGGTAATCAGATCCATGAACAGTCCATCACGCCCCACACAGGGCGTTCTGCCGAAAGCGCTGATATGTCAAGGGTCGTGCGGTGAATTCGAGCCCTGCATTTCGGTCGGACGGTGGATTTTCGCGGGCCGAAACGAGGCGATCGGCGCGGGCAGGAGCCGGTCCGGTGCTGGAGCAGACCGTCGGACGGGAACGGCGATCAGGAATCGCCGAGGCGGCGGGCCGAGGGCCGGCGCGTGGGAACGGCCAGCACGATGATGCAAAGCCCGATCATCGCCATTCCCATGAATTCAAACACCAAAGCGTCCACGGCAATTCTCCCGATTGAAAACGCCAGACTTGTCGGGAAGCCATTGACCGCGTGTTAATTTCTAGCGTCGGGCGGTCGCGCGGGCGAGGGATGCTGGGCGGAAGGTTAATGATTTACACCACCCCGGGCGGATTTCGGCGCTGTCGGTTCGCCCGACATCAATCGTCACTGCACCTGAAAATTGATAGCCTTGTGTGATACACGCCAACTGTAGAAAATGAGATTAATCTTCGCATCAACGATGCCTATCGTCCACAAAGCGCAATAGAGATGATCAAGAAAATTATCGACGTGATCTCCCTTGCGTCCGTGGCAGCATTTCTTGCCTGTCGTCGTATGGCTTGCAGTATGGGGTGAAGGGCCGCGCGGACCCGGACATTGGTCTATACAGTCGAAAATACTTGTTTGGGATACCGCTCCGCTAATATTCAGCTTCAACAGGCGAAGCAGTTCTGGAGATGTATCTGCGGATGGTCCGTCACTCTCATGTGCGTTGGAAGGCTAGCCATGATGTCGGATAGCGAATGCACAACTGCCGCCGACGGTCTCGAATATACCAAGGACGGCGTTTTAAAATCTCCTCAGCTTGGCGATGGTCCATGGGGCTCGCTCAGCTGGGCCATTGCGTTTTTTTCTCCGTTCGTGGTTTTGTGGGATAGATGGGGCAGTCCTGTCCCCATGGGGTTTATAAAAGCCACCGCGCTGTTCCAAATCCTCAACAGACACGCCTGGTCGGAAAACCAGATCGATAACGCGATTTTTCTCTTTGTCTGTTTGGTGCTGATCATTTTTTGTACTTTCGTTCTCTTTTTCAAAAAGAACGTTGCAAAATATTCTTATCAGAGCCCGCCGCCTGTTCCTCTGCGGAAGCTGTGGCCGAAACAAATACGAATAATGATCTTTGTTGTGGGGTGGGGCTCATTGGTGCCCCAGTAGCTTTGGCTGTCTCGAGCTCAATGTTTACTGTGCTGCTCCTTTTCTATCTCGGCATTCTTTTTTTTGCCGAAGGTTTGGCCGGAGGATCATTGTACGTTTATTATTATTTCAAATATTGGAGATCAGTCTGACTGACTTCGATCCAAGCGTATCTGTTTCAGTCTACTAGACGCTACGAACAAGATTATATTAGGACCCGGAGAGGGATGCGATGGACGCTAGCTAAAGGCGCCATAAGCGGCGACTAGAACTTTATCATGTCGGTCCTTGTCAGCGTCACCTTGAGCGAGATGGTTGGTGCGTGGGTCATGTGCCAAGCCACATATTGCTCCGCAAATGCTTCCACCGACGCCATTCCGTCCGCGGGAATAATAACATTGAGTCCGCGCAAGGCGGCTCCGCCGCCAGTATAAACCACGAGGCCCTCCGCCGAGGTGCCGACCAGAATGACAGTCTGGATACCCCTGTCCTTTAAGATCTGTTCCAGATCGGTCTTGAAAAACTTATCCACGCCAGACTGCACCGACGGCTCATCGGCGGCCGGCGCAACATCTGCGATGAAATCCGCGGTCGTCGTGTTAGGTGGCAGGCTGTAGATGACCGCGACCTTCGCCGCACGCGCTTCGCCGAGGAGCTTCTTGATCGCGGGAAGCGCGGCCACGCAGCGCGGCCGCTTGCCGCAAGTCTGGTTCATTAGATCGCCCATAATTAGCGCCGTGGTCTTTGGCTCAACGGTCACGGTCTTGACGTCGGGGGCAGCGGGAATCTTCACGTTTGCCCACTCGTCGAGGATATCGGAGGCGACTGCTTTTGAAAAAGTTGCGCCCGTCGGAGCGCCGAGCGCCACTACGGCTGCAAATATGAAAGCGAACCGAGCGCCCATAGCGTTTCTCCCATAATAACGGCGTGCATGCTGGCTCTACAGCAAAGACGCGAAGCCTCCGTGTAAGGTTCCTTCCGCTCCGGATAGCGGATGTCCTCGTGCCACTCCAACCCCGGCGCCAAACAGATATTCCAAAATTTGTGGAGCGCGACAGCCAGGAGTTGCGGATCCGCTTTGATCAAAAGCTGACCTGCGGTTCATCCATCACCACCAGCCATAGCGGCCGGGAGCACCGCGACTACACCAGTGCTTCGTCAACGGGAATATCTGCAGCCGATCACGACCCGATCGCTTGACCCCAAAAGCAAATCAGTTGCCTTTGCGGTGCGTCCTGTTCCGGAAAGAGGGACGTTGGCCATCGTCACGAACGTTGGGACAGGATGCGGTGGACGCTGGGCCACGCCGTCGCGCGCTTTTTGCGCGCGGACGAATGGCGGGGCTGGCGTACGGCGAAGTCGTGTGGTCCTGACGCCCCGACGCTGGCGTCAAGTTCTCAAGAAGCTAACGCTTCTCAGGGCGAGGGTGGCAAGAAAGCCCGGTCACCCGGGAGAGCGCGAAGGAAACCGTAAAACCATCGAGCAGGGAATGCCGGTTTGATCCCGGTGAACCTGTGGCGCTATCCCGGGCATTTTTTTGCCCGAAACCATGGGTGCATCGGACACCCGGCATTCCCGGCGCCTCTCTTGAGGTCGCCCCGCGCCTCTTCTTAGAGGTCGCGTCCGCGCCTCTCTTGTGAGGCGAACGAAATTGCAAACCTCGGGCGGTTCGTGTCGCGAGAACGCAGAATTATGCCTCACCGTCATTGCGAGGAGCACTCGCGACGAAGCAATCCAGTCTTCCTTTGTTGCCCTGGATTGCTTCGCTTACGGTCGCAATGACGGTTGCTCCTGACGACGGCCCTGCCTCACGTCCCGCAGAATGTCTGCAGCACCCGCTGCTCGGGCTGCGGTGGTTCGGCATAGGCCGCGAATTGCGGCTGGTCCTCGAACGGTTTCGACAGCACGGTCAGCAGTTCCTCGAACGGCGCGTAGTCGTCGCGACTGACCGCGGCTTCGATGATGGCTTCGATGCGATGATTGCGCGGAATGAACGCCGGATTGACCGCACGCATCGCGTTGCGTCGTTCTTCGCCGGATTGCGCCTCGCTGCCGGTGCGTTGCCGCCAGCGCACGGCCCAATCGTCGAAGGCGGCGGGATCGGCGAACAATTGCCTGACCGCGCCATCGTTTGCGCTATCGAGCGCCGCATCGGCCAGTCGCCGGAAGGTGAGGGTAAAGTCGGCCTGGTTCTTCGCCATCGCGTCCAGCAGCTCCTGCACCAGGGCCTGATCGCCGTCGCGCGTCGTGAACAGGCCGATCTTCTTGTGCAGCCCTGCCTGATGAATCGTGCTGAATTTCTTCACAAAGGTATCAAGCAGATCCTTCGACTCGGCGACCGCTTTTTGCTGCTCATCGGCAAGCAGCGGCAGCAGGCATTCCGCGAACCGCACCAGGTTCCACAGCGCGATCGGCGGCTGATTGGCGTAGGCGTAGCGGCCTTTGTGGTCGACCGACGAGAACACCGTCCCCGGGTCGTACTGATCCATGAATGCGCAGGGGCCGTAATCGATAGTCTCGCCCGAGATCGAGGTGTTGTCGGTGTTCATGACGCCATGAATGAAACCGATCAGCATCCAGCGCGCGACCAGTTCAGCCTGACGGTCGATTACGCCCTCGATAAGCGCGTGATAGGGGCGTTCGGCGTTCGCGGCATGCGGATAATGCCGGGCGATGACGTGATCGGCCAGCCGCCGCAAACCCCCGATATCACCGCGGGTAGCCAAAAACTGGAACGTGCCGACACGGATGTGGCTCGACGCGACGCGGGTCAGCACCGCGCCGGGCAGCACGGTCTCGCGCATCACGCTTTCGCCGGTGACCACCGCAGCCAGCGATCGCGTGGTCGGGATGCCGAGCGCGGCCATCGCTTCGCTCACGATGTATTCCCGGAGCACCGGACCGAGCGCGGCGCGCCCGTCGCCGTCGCGCGAAAACGGCGTCGGGCCCGAGCCTTTGAGCTGGATGTCGCGACGGACGCCATCGGCATCGATCACCTCGCCGAGCAGGATGGCGCGACCGTCGCCGAGCTGCGGCACGAAACTACCGAACTGGTGACCGGCATAGGCCATCGCGATTGGGTCGGCGCCATCGGGCAGCCGTGTACCGGCGAGGATTTCGGCGCCTTCCGGGCTCGCCAGCAGTTCCGGATCAAGGCCCAGATGGATCGCCAGCGCGCGGTTCAATTTGACCAGGCGTGGCGAATTCACCGGCGTGGGCACTACGCGGGCGAAGAAGTTCGGCGGCAGCGCGACGTACGTGTTCTGGAAGGGGAAATGGACTGTCATGGCCGTCAACATAGGCAGATGCGGCGAATAGACAATCAATTTAATCGGTGGGAGGCCGGTTTTGAGGCCGAAAACGGTCCCGCATTCGGTTGCCGCGCCGGAAAGCCTCGGGTAAACCCTGACGCGCTTCGCCGGGCCCGGCCTCCGGCCGCCCGATTCGAGCCTCCGACATCAGTTTTCAGGATATTCATGCATCGTTACCGGTCCCACACTTGCGGCGCGCTCCGCGACAGCGACATCGGCCAGACCGTCCGTCTTTCCGGCTGGTGCCATCGTATCCGCGACCATGGCGGCGTGCTGTTCATCGATCTGCGCGACCATTATGGCCTGACCCAATGCGTAGCCGACCCGGATTCCCCGGCGTTCAACACGGCGGAAAAACTGCGCTCGGAATGGGTGGTGCGGATCGACGGCAAGGTCCGTCACCGTCCGGAAGGCACCGTCAATCCGGAACTGCCGACCGGAAAGGTCGAGATTTATGTCAGTGAGATCGAGGTCCTCGGTCCGGCCGCCGAGTTGCCGATGCCGGTGGCGGGTGAGCAGGAATATCCTGAGGACATAAGGCTTAAGTACCGTTTCCTCGACCTTCGTCGCGACAAGCTGCATCGGAACATCATCAAGCGCGGGCAGATCATCAATTCGATCCGCAAGCGGATGAAGGAGCAGGGGTTCTTCGAGTTCCAGACCCCGATCCTGACCGCGTCGTCGCCGGAGGGCGCGCGCGACTTCCTGGTGCCGTCGCGCCTGCACCCCGGCAAGTTTTACGCGCTGCCGCAGGCCCCGCAGCAGTTCAAGCAGCTCACCATGGTGGCGGGCTTCGATCGCTATTTCCAGATCGCGCCGTGCTTCCGCGACGAGGACGCGCGCGCCGACCGTTCGCCCGGCGAGTTTTATCAGCTCGATGTCGAGATGAGTTTTGTGACGCAGGACGACGTGTTCAACGCCGTCGAGCCGGTGATGCGCGGCGTGTTCGAGGAATTTGCCGGCGACAAGCAGGTGACGCAAAAGTTTCCGCTGATCCCCTACAAGGATGCGATCGCGAAATACGGCAGCGACAAGCCGGACCTGCGCAATCCGATCATCATGCAGGAGGTCTCCGAGCATTTCCGCGGTTCCGGCTTCAAGGTGTTCGCGCGGATGCTGGAAGATCCGAAGAACCAGGTTTGGGCAATCCCCGCACCCGGAGGCGGTTCCCGTGCATTCTGCGACCGGATGAATTCATGGGCGCAGGGTGAGGGTCAGCCGGGACTAGGCTACATCATGTGGCGCGAGGGCGGCGAGGGCGCAGGTCCCCTCGCCAACAACATCGGGCCCGAGCGAACCGCCGCGATCCGTTTTGCGCTTGGATTGAAGGAGGGCGATGCCGCGTTCTTTGTCGCTGGTGATCCCCAGAAATTCTGGAAATTTGCCGGTCTCGCCCGCACCAAGCTCGGTCAGGAGTTGAAGCTGATCGCCGAAGGGCGTTTCGAGTTCTGCTGGATCGTCGATTTTCCGATGTATGAATGGAACGAGGAAGAGAAGAAGATCGATTTCTCCCACAACCCGTTCTCGATGCCGAACATGGAGCCGCAGGCGTTCCTCGCGCTCGATCCGAACGACAACGACGCGCTGCTCGGTCTCAAGGCAATCCAGTACGATATCGTCTGCAACGGCACCGAATTGTCATCGGGTGCGATCCGCAACCATCGTCCCGACGTGATGAAGAAGGCGTTTGCGATCGCGGGCTATCCGGAAGATGTGCTTGAGGCAAAGTTCGGCGGCATGCTGCGTGCGCTGTCGCTCGGCGCGCCGCCGCATGGCGGCATCGCACCCGGTATCGACCGCATCGTGATGCTGCTGTGCGGCGAGGAGAACCTGCGCGAGGTCGTGCTGTTCCCGATGAACCAGCGCGCCGAGGACCTGATGATGGGCGCGCCGTCCGACGTCACCACCAAGCAGTTGCGCGAGCTTCACATCCGGCTCAATTTGCCCGACAAGGCGTGAGCGCCTTCCAGGGTTGGTGGTTCATTGTCGCGTCGAAGCCTCGACCTGAAACTGCGCCAGCGCGCCGAGCGGGTCCGCCTTCAGCTTGCTGGATCAGCAGCATCGCCGGCACATCTCCGCGCGGCGTAAGTTTCAGCGTCAGCGTAGTTCCCGGCTTCTCGATGAAGCCGACCAATGCGTCGACGATGATGGCGGCGTCGGGATTGGCCTCCGTAACGCCCGTACTGTTGGTCCTGATGGCCGCGACGATGGCTTGGCGCGCCGCGTCCGCGCTGAGGTTCTGCGTGCGGGCGTATTGCTTGATCCCGAGATCGACGCCGCCGATGTCATGCACGGTGATCTCGATCGTGCCGGCCTCGATTTGCGCCGCCATCGCGGTGGCCTGCTGCGGGTTGAACGAAAACACCTGGCGCTGTACATGGCCGAGCGAGACGCGGGCGGAGGCTTCCAGGATGCCGCCGATCTGGATCTTCACGGGGTCGAGTACGAAGGCCCCCGATGCCTCGGTCCAGGCTGCGCCGATTTCGTCATCGGTGGATATGGTGTCGATGCCGGCTCCGATCAGCGCGGCCGTCGACGGATTTCTCGCATCGACCGGTGTCGTCATTTTCACGGTCAGGCGCGCCCGGCTCGGGATCGATCCGGCAAACTCGCCCCAGTTCAGGCTGAAATTGTCGAGATTGACCGACTTGCCGGTGTCCATGAACGGCGCCACGACGCCCTTGACCTCAACGCCCTGAAGCAGCGCGAGCAGCCCGAGAAGCTGATCGGGCATGGGTTTCTGCGCCGGGTTCGAGAACTGCGCCGATACGTGCAGGAGGTTGGCGATATCGAGCGATTTGAGAGCGAAGCGCCCGACCGCGAACGGTCCTTTCGGCGAACGCCCGTAGAGGCCCTCCATCGCGAATTCGCCGACCTTGCCGTCTTGCAGATTGAACCGGATCGCCGCGAGCTTGAACGGCCCTTGCGGCGTGCCGATCGACAAGCCACTCATTTCGGCCTCTCCGATGCGTATCGATCCATAGATGCGGGCGATCTTGTCGATCAGCGCGCGCGCCTGCTCCGGGGTCGGCGGCGGAGTTCCGGCCGCCGGAATCGTGGCGAGCAGCGCCGGCAGTTGCAGTCCCGACGGCCGCATCGCGACATCATCGATGGTCATTCGGTCGATCCGCATTTGCACGCCTTGATCGGAGTTGACGGTATAGGGGCCGGCCGTCGTTTGGCCGTAAACCCGGTAATACCGGTCGTCGTTGGCCTTCTGCGGGTCGAACATGGCCGCGGCTGCGGCGGCGTCGAAATCATGCGAGACGATATTTGCGATATCGCCCGTCACTTTATTGGACTTGCCGGCTTGCTGCATGTTGGAAGTGAAATTGGCTCGCTCGACCTGCATGGTGGCGATCTTGCCGTTCTTGATGTCGCGCAGGGCGAAACCCGAATAGGTGAAATTGGCGGCCATCGCGGGAGCCATATTCATGGTGCCGGCAATGCTGGGAGCCTCGACCGACGAGGCGGAAATAGTGGCGAACCGCTCGAGGATGAAGCGGTACATTTCGATCGCCGAGGCGGAAGCCGGCGGCTGTGGCAAGTTAGCGGGGCCCGAATAATTCTTGATGACGATCCGCGGCGCTTTGTAGCTGACTTGCCAATGCGCCGGGCTGGGCGTTCTGGCGTCGATCTCGACGTCGGCGGCTTCGATGCGATCGGCCGAGAACCGCTCCGGTGCCGGCTGGCTGGCTCCCAAAACCGTCAGATTGGCGATCTTCACCGCGACGGCCGGCTGTACGGCCGATTCCGTGGCGATGTCGGCAACGCCGACAGTGCGGCTCCACAGGTCGAACGATACCTTGCCGTGGCTCACCTTGCCGCCCGCGGCGCGAATTTGATCGAACGCGGCGTCGATCTCGCCAGCGATTCGATGTTGCGTGTAGAACTCAAAGCCGAAGTAACCACCAGCCGCGATGACGGATGCGGCGATGAGGCCGATCAGGATCCTTGTCATTTACTCAGCTCCGGTTGCCGATTGCGCGATAAGCAAATTGTCATATTGTCAATTGATAGGGCGGGTAGAGAAGGCGTATGCGGGTGCGTTTCGGCGATCTCTATCGATAGAGCCGTGTTGGCGGGAGTACAACCCGATGTTGCGCCCAAGCGGTTGCGCGTGCTTCACATCGGGTCCAATCTGCTCGAAATCCGATCAGTTCTGAAGGCACCAAGGAAATAAAAATCGGGTCGGAAGCGCGGGGGAGTAAGTATGTCGTCCTATTCTGAAGATCTCCATTCGGCAGCACTCGCCTACCATCGGCTGCCCCGACCCGGCAAGCTCGAGATCCAGGCGACCAAGCCGCTTGCCAATCAGCGCGATCTCGCGCTGGCCTATACGCCAGGCGTCGCGGCCGCCTGCACCGAGATCGCCAACAACCCGGCAGAGGCAGCCTCGCTGACCGCCCGTTCCAATCTGGTCGCGGTGGTTACCAACGGCACGGCCGTGCTTGGCCTCGGCAATATCGGCCCGCTGGCGGCGAAGCCCGTGATGGAGGGCAAGGCGGTCCTGTTCAAGAAATTCGCCGGCATTGACGTGTTCGATATCGAGATCGCCGCCGACACCATCGAGCGCGTGGTGGAGACCGTGGCGGCGCTGGAGCCGACCTTCGGCGGCATCAACCTCGAGGACATCCGGGGTCCGGAATGTTTCGAGATCGAGGCGCGGCTCAAGGAGCGCATGAAGATCCCGGTGTTCCATGACGACCAGCATGGCACTGCGATCATTGTCGGCGCCGCCATCACCAATGCGCTGCTGCTGAACGGCAAAAAGTTTGGCGACGTCAAGATCGTCGCCTCGGGCGCTGGGGCGGCGGCGATCGCCTGCCTCAACCTTTTGGTGTCGCTCGGCGCGCAGCGCAAGAACATATGGGTCTGCGATATTGATGGGGTCGTGCATGAAGGTCGCGATACGCTAATGGATCGCTGGAAGTCGGCCTATGCGCAGAAGACCGACAAGCGGGTGCTGGCCGAAGTGATTGGCGGCGCCGACATCTTTCTCGGCCTGTCAGCGCCTAACGTGCTGACGCCCGACATGGTCAGGCAGATGGCGGATCAGCCGCTGGTGATGGCGCTCGCCAATCCCAATCCGGAGATCATGCCGGACGAGGCGCGCAAAGCCCGACCCGACGCCATGATCTGCACCGGACGTTCGGACTTTCCCAACCAGGTCAACAACGTCTTGTGCTTTCCTTTCATCTTCCGCGGCGCACTCGATGTCGGTGCGACCGCGATCAACGAGGAAATGAAGCATGCCGCGGTCGAAGCCATCGCGCAGCTCGCGCGCGACCCGCCTTCGGATGCGATCGCACCGGGCTTCGACAGCGGCGAGACGCAAGGGTTCGGTCCGGGCTCGCTGATTCCGAGCCCGTTCGATCCGCGGCTCATTCTGCGGATTGCGCCGGCGGTTGCCAGGGCAGCCATGACGTCGGGCGTTGCCTCACGGCCGCTCGCAAACTTCGAGGACTATGCCGCGCAACTGGAACGCTTCGCGTTCCGCTCGGGCCTCGTGATGAAGCCGATGTTCGCCAAGGCCAAGACCCAGCCGGTTCGCGTGATCTATGCCGAAGGCGAGGACGAGCGCGTGCTGCATGCGACACAGGTCGTGCTCGAGGAGAAGCTGGCGCGGCCGATCCTGGTCGGGCGTCCCACGGTAGTCGAGGCGCGAATCAAGCGCTATGGTCTCGCCATCAAGGCCGGCCGGGATTTCGACCTGATCAATCCCGAGGACGATCCGCGCTATCGTTCCTATGTCCAATCCTACATCGACGTTGCCGGCCGCCACGGTGTCACGCCCGATGCCGCGCGCACAGTGGTGCGCACCAACGCGACCGTGATTGCGGCGCTCGCGGTGATGCGGGGTGAGGCCGACGCCATGATCTGCGGCGTCGAAGGCCGCTACATGAGCCATCTGCGCCATGTGCGTGAGATCATCGGCTTCCTGCCGGGAATCACCGACTTCGCGGCGCTTTCGCTGATGATCACCAGCAAGGGAGCCTACTTCATCGCGGACACCCAGGTGCGACCGCATCCGAACGCCGAGGAACTGGCGGAAATGGCAGCGCTTGCCGCGATTCACGTCCAGCGTTTCAATATCAAGCCCAAGGTCGCGTTCGTGTCACATTCCGACTTCGGCAGCTATGACACGGAATCGTCCCGGAAGATGCGCCGCGCCACCGCCCTCCTGAAACAGAACCATCCGGAGATCGAGGCGGACGGCGAAATGCAGGGCGACACGGCGCTGTCGGAAGCGGCGCGGGCGCTGATATTGCCGCATTCGGATCTGAAAGGCGTCGCCAACATCCTGATCATGCCGAACCTCGACACTGCCAATGTCGCCTATCAGATGATCAAGTCGCTGGCGGATGCGCTTCCCGTCGGCCCGATCCTGGTCGGCCCGTCCCGCCCGGCCCATATCCTGACGCCGTCGGTGACCGCGCGCGGCGTTCTCAACATGACGGCTGTGGCAGCGGTTGAAGCCCAGGAACGCGCGGGCCGTCAGCAATCCGGCCTGTACGGCTAGATCGTGAAGTCTTGAAGGACGCGGGCGCGGTTGAATTGATTTGAGCGTTTGAAAATCCGGGGCGAAACGCCCATAATTGTTTCGTCGTTTAGCGACCTGATCGTTGCAGCACTCCAGCGAGGCCAACCATGCCAGCCTTCATTACTTTCGGAAGAATACTGTTCGCCGTGCTGTTTCTGTATTCGGGCGTCAGCAAGTTGCTCGGCCTTGCCGCGACGGCAGACTTCATCAGCGCCAAGGTGACCATCCCGGCGCTGTTGCTGCCCTATACGACCCAGCTCGAGGGGGTCACGGGGATGTCGACGCCGCAGATGCTGGCGATTGCGGTGGGCTCCTTCGAGGTCATTGCTGGGTTGATGATCGCGTTCAATCTGGCGACGAGGTTCTTCGCTATTCTGCTGATTTTATTCATCGCCGTGACGACCTTCTATTTCCACGATTTCTGGAACCAGTCGCCGCCGGAAAACGCCAAGTCGGTGGTGGATGCGTTGAAAAACCTGTCGCTCATCGGCGCATTGTTCGTCATCGCGGGAACCGGCCGGAGGTCGCGAACCAACGAACCGGTTTATGGCGACGTCTAGAAGTATGGCGCGATCCGACCCGTCGCTCAACGGAGGTCTAACCGCCTCAACGGTTCAGGGCGACCTCGCGGAATGCGGCGACGAGCGGCACTTCGAGCTTTCCGTGCATGCCCTGGATGATTTCGTAAGCCTGTTCGCGCGACATTGGGGGTTTGTAGTTTCGACGTTCAATCAACGCCGCAAAGATGTCGGAAATGGTCAGGATTCGCACGACGTCGGATATGCTTTCGGCGCCGAGGGCGTCGGGATATCCGCTACCGTCAAGGTACTCATGGTGATGCCGAACTGCATCGAGTACCTCCAGCGAGATATTGGGATTTTCTTTCAGCGCTTCCCATCCCGCCGCCGGATGGGTTTCGATCAGCGCGCGTTCCTCCACTTCAAGGCGGCCGGGCTTGTCCAGAATCGCGAGCGGAATTTTGGCCTTGCCAATATCGTGAAACATGGCAGCCGAATGCAGTCTCTCCAGATCGAGCGTACCCAACCCGAGACTCAAGCCGAAATCAACGGCTATTCCGGTAACCAGCAGGCAGTGCTGATAGGTCCCTTCATGGTGTTGACGAACCGTTGTGAGCCAATCGGACAAGCCGTCTTCCGCAACGGCGTCTGCGATCTTGCTCCCCGCGCTTTTTGCGTCGCGGACATCGACTTCCGTGCCGGTCGATACAGCCAGGAACATCGACGCGATGCTGGCCGCGCCAGCCTGGGCTGCGTCCAATGCGTCGGACAAGACTTCGCCAGAAGAAAAGTCCGGACGGGTTTGGTCGATCAGTTTAGCCAGCAGCAAAGGCTTGCTGACACGATTTGACAGGACGTGGGTTGCGCCGAGCGCATGGGCCTGAATGACGGAGAGCCGATTTTTTCGGTCGATCAGGAACACGCGTTTGCGTATCCGGCCCAATTGTTCAGCTACTCGTTTCAGCGCCGAGATGTTTTCGACAAGACGAAGGTCCGCTGCAACGACGACGGCGTCGACTTCGTTTTCCCGAAGCTCCATGCTGGCGAGCAACTCCAACGTGACCGTGCATTGCTGCGCCAGCATCGCACGCACCGTCGACAATTGGCTGACGTCGTCACCGGCAACGAGGATGCGCATGAAAATGCAGCCCTCTGTTGACAGTGACGCCGTTGCCGGCGTCGGATGCTGAACACTCGCATCGGATACCGGTCATTTGGCAGACTGCTTCTTGCTGGATTTGCTCGGCGGCGCCAGAAATTCGATCCCGATCTGGTCGCCGGCGACCCGGACGAGTTTGCATCGCCGATAGGCAAGGCCTGTCGACGACAACAGCAGGAAAAACTCCTTCAGGTCCAATCCCTCGATCGAGTCTTCGACGTGCAATCGAGCGCCGGTTTGCGACACGTCGAACATGACGCAGTTACGGCGCCACGTTCCATCGATGCCCATCATGAAAACGTCAATGCCGCGTTCGAAATTGACGCGCTCGCTCTTCCGCATGCCGAAGGTCATCAGCTTACCTCCGTATTTCCAAATCGACTGGGATACCCGACCAGAACATTTCTCTGCGCTCGCTTCCCCCCAAAGCCCACAGAATAGTCAATGCATACCCTAAAAAATTGAGCGGCCAATCGTTCGCATTCGCGCGAAATTGCTCCGGCGACTTGCGCCCTCACCGATAGAACAAAAAATAGCATCGTCCCGTATGTCAGTCGTCCCTGAACAAGAAAACGAATTGTCGCAAATCCTTCGGGGGGCGTTTGACCCGCTGAAGCACCTGCGTCATTGGTAACTATCTGCGAACAAAATTAATTTATTACGTAAGTAAGCCGGCCATCGCGCGAGGGAAAAGGCATTCTGTTACCTTAGGAGCCGCGATTATTTGTCCCAGAGGTGGCCGTCGGCAGAAATATAAGAGGATTCTTAAGTGCCTTTGCGTTGCAATCATTTTTGGAGTTTCGCTTACAGGCAGGATTCGATGCGTCTGCTCGCGCCGAGGGGTCGTTCGTACATCGAGCCTGCTCGCTTACCGGATTTTGAGCCCGAGATAGGCTGTTTTCGAATGGCAATAGGCTTCGTTAGGTCGGTGGCCGTGCCGCGCTCGTTTGGGCCCGCAAAAAGCGCAACGAATTCGGCGGCGAGGGCAAAGAGCGTGGCGCGAGATGGCTGGCCAGTACGGCCGTTGAGCCATGAACTGCAAGGATTCTGATTATGTATCCGCGACGATTTGCCCGCGTTCGGCCTTCGGGCAGGGTTTCCAGCACGGCCAAAATCATTATCGATCAGAAAACACCTGCGGTGGATTGCACGATTATCGACTATTCGGCAGGGGGAGCCTGTTTGCAACTGGCCAGCAAGATTGCACTTCCGCCCCGGTTCGAATTACTGCACGGCCTCAGCAGAAAACGTTGCCGGATGGTCTGGAAAAATGGACTGCGCGTTGGCGTAGCATTTTAGCCCATCTGCTCCTGTTTCCCTGGGGAAGGAAACCGACAATGACTGCGACGGCATCAGCGGCGTTATTGGCGGAACTGGACGACGCCATCAATGATCGATCGCCGTCGCGACGGGTCGAGATTCTGCGTCAGGTAACGAACCTGTTTCTGGCTGACGCCGATCGTCTCAGCGCTGTACAGGTCGGGGTGTTCGACGACGTTCTCGTTCGACTGATCGAACAGGCAGAGGTGCGAACGTTGGCCCAGCTCAGCAGCAACCTGTCGGGCTTGATGCTTGCGCCGAGAGATGCCTTGCGCAAGCTGGCATTGCACGAGGATGCGTCGGTTGCCGCGCCGGTTTTGAGAAAGTCCGGCCGCTTGTCGGACGACGACCTGGTTGAAATAGCCAACGTTCGTGGCCAGGAGCATTTACTGGCAATCTCAGGGCGAGAGGCGCTGAGCGAGTCCCTGAGTGATTTGCTGGTAACGCGCGGAGATTCGGTCGTTCGCAGCACGCTCGCCCAGAATTCGGGGGCTCGCTTCTCTGAGGCCGCTTATGTGTCGCTCGTTCGAGATGCGGAACGTGACGACGGCCTGACCGAGAAACTTGCACGGCGACAGGATATTCCGGTCCGGTTGCTGCAAGAGCTTGTTGCAAAAGCCAGCGCCAAAGCGCGCGCGCGACTCTTGCAAGCGGCGCCGTCCGATATGCAGGAGATTGTTAGAGCTGCGGTCGCAAAAGAGACTGAACGGACTGCTACGCCGCACGCGAAGCCTGTCGACTATGCGGAAGCCCAACGCACGGTGCTCGAGCTTAACCGCAAGGGCAAGCTGAACGATCAGTCCGTGAATCGATTTGCGGTCCAGGGCGAGTACCACAATGTGGTGGCGGCGCTTGCGCTCCTTACGACGGTGCCAATCGAAGCGATCGAGTCCTTGATCGGCAACGCTCAACTGGATGGATTGATCGTGGCTTGCAAGGCCTCGAGGCTAAACTGGTCGACGACAACGATGATCATCCACAATCGCCCCGGTTGTTCATCGGCCTCCAAGCTGCAAGTTGAACGCGCCCGGGAGATGTTCGAAACGCTGGTACTATCCACCGCTCAACAAACGATTCGAATCTGGTCGGACGAAAAAAGCGGCCGCGAAAAACGATTGGTCGGATAGCGCGCTGATTGCATTGTCGATAGAAGGCGATCCGCCGCTGGGGGGCGACTACGCCTCACTTACCGTCGCCATGGCGTGACACTCACCTGATGGGCGGCGTCGAGCATCCGGGCTTGACCAGGTTTCAATCCATGCGCGGCCATGATCTCTTGAGGGGATTGCGCAGGCACGCCGGGAAAGCAGCCCTCACCATTTGGTATCCGCACGAGCGGTGCCAGTGAGAGCCAGAATGTGTCGTAGCGGTCCATAAACATTTCAAAGACGTCAGGGCCACCGATGATCGCGACGGTGCCGTGGCCGACACCAGCCCGTTCGCAGGCCGCTTCGAATGGCGCACCTGCGGGATTCCACAAGGTCGATTTGGGATTGGATGGATCGGGTGCGAGCGAGGTAATCGTCCGGGTCAAGACGATCCGCTTTCGCCGGGGCGAATTGGGCTGGCCTTCGAAGGAGTGGCGGCCGTGCACGATGAGGTCGGCACGGTCGAGCGCTGCTGTGAAGAATTGCTTGTCGCCCTCGAACTTCAATTCGTCGGGCATGACGTGAGCGGCATTCGCGAGCATCCCGTCCGCCGACACGATCACGTAGCCTTCAAAACTTAGTGCCATTGATCTTGTCGCAGCCGGCGAGAGCTTATTCGGAGATGGTCTGGACGACACTGGAAACCGGGCGGTCGCTGACCGTCGGCAGTTTGGTGTCCTTCAGGACTTCCTCGTCATACTGCGGCAATGTTTGCACCGGGGCTTTGGGAACCATCCTCACTACCTTGTAACCGCCGGCCTTTAACTTGCGCAGCAACGCGGGTAGCGCTTCGGCGGTGTGTTTGTGGAAATCGTGCATCAGGATGATGCCCTTGCCCAGTTTGTCGAGTTTCTTCATCGTAACGTCGATCACCTGCTGGGCATTGCGTGCCTTGAAGTCGAAGGAGTCGAGATCGCAGGAGAACATCGCGATATTGCGGGTACCGAGATAGGTGACCATTTCCGGCGGGTGTTGCAACGCCGGGAAGCGGAAAAACGGCGCTGGCGACACGCCGTCCAAGGCCCATTTGACCGCGCTAAAGCCTTTTTCGATTTCCTCCTTGCGCTGGTCTTCGGTCAGCTTTTTGTTTGTCAGGGTCGCGTGCGACCAGGTGTGGGATCCGATGGTATGACCGGCGGCGAGAACCTGACGAAGGATCTCCGGATAATAAGTGGCATGCTTGCCGATCGAGAAGAAAATGCCGGTCGTGCATTCGTCCGCCAAGGCTTTCAGCACGGCAGGGGTATTACCGACCCATGGACCATCGTCGAACGTCAGGACCACTTCATGGTCCCGCAGGAAATCGAGCTGCTTGAAATGCTCGAAGCCGAATCCGGGGCCACCTGTTGTGTCGATCTCGACGACGCGCGCGATGCCGAGCGCGTCCGGATTGGTGCAGGCGGCTTTGGACAGGGGAGCGGGGGTTGTTGTCGGCGCGGGTGGGGGAGCGGCGACCGGCGCTGCCTGAGGTGCCGCCGGTGGTGCGGCCGTCGGCTTGGCCGCCGTTTGAGACCATGCACTGCCCGACACACAAAGTGAAACTATGCTGGCCAAGATCAAACGTGCCGCAGACCGCATCTTAATCCCCTTACCTTGATCCCGTGTTCGGCCGTAGCTCTTCGAGCCTTCGCCCGAGCAATTGCTGTCCTTGGAATCACAATAGCTTAGTTAGGCGGCCACCGCCACGGCAACGACTTTCTCGTCCCCCGCAGGATTGCCGGTCCAATAGGTTAATTCTGGCGTGCAACGACTTTATCAGGCCTTGGCCAACGCCCGCGCAATGGCTGTTTTCACCCGCGTATCTGTCGGGTCGACCGTCGCGGGAAACGCTTCGGCGATGCTGCCGTCACGGCCAATCAGGTATTTGTGAAAGTTCCAGCGGGGTACGTCCTTTGGTCTGATATCGGCCGCCCATTTGTAGAAGGGATGCGCGTTCGGTCCCTTCACCACGGACTTGGCGGTGATCGGAAAGGTAACGCCATATTGATGCTGTGCCGTCTCGGTGATCTCGGTAGTCCCACCCGGTTCCTGACTGCCGAAATCGTTCGAGGGCACGCCAATAATCATCAGCCCACGATCGTGAAACTCGGTCCACAATTGCTGCAATCCCGCATATTGCGGTGTGAAGCCGCACAGCGACGCGGTGTTGACGAGTATCAGCGGCTGGCCGGCGTAATCGGCGAGTTTGACGTTGCCGCCCGCAAGCGCAGGAAATGAAAACGCGTAGGCGGTGATCCGGCTCATGGCGGCCTGCGCCACGGCGGTCCGCATCGCGGCCGGACTTGCGATGGCTGCGAGCGCTGCCGTGACAACTACCCTGCGGTCGATCATGAACGACCCTCCCGACCAGCGATAGTAACGGGAGTCCATCGAGCCGCCTAGCGCAGCGAAACGATGAAATCCGTTCCTTCGCCGGTTTCACCGGCAGCGATGCCCTGGTCGGAAACGATGATCGAGCCGCCGGTCGAAAGCGCTTCAGTGACACGAGCCATGGCATCCGCAGGGACGGTGAGGCGATCCAACGCCTCAGCCGGGCTATCGGGCTCTGGTCTGGTGATCTCGGCACCTGCGATTCGGCGACGACGCGTGCTGCGCTCATCCTCGTCCCGTCGTTCAGCCCTTTGGCTCGAAGGTAGCGTGACGACTGACCAGCGCAGGATATTGGGGTCGGTCTTGTCGGCCTCGGCAGTAAAGATATGAGTTCCGAGCGGTCGGTCGCTTGGCGCGATCGTCACTGGCACGTTGAACAGCGGCGCGAAATTCTGCCGCACATACAACTTCCGATCCTTGCCGCTGATGAATACCGAAATCGGGCCGGTGCCCTTTGCCATCGCCAAAGCGGGTTCGGGTGCGGCAACCGGGTCGCGGTCCTGGTTTCTTTTCGGATCAGCGGCGTCCGCCAGCGTATTGGTTGCCGCCATAATATCGGGCTTTGCGCTGGCCTTGGTGTCATTGGGCTTCGCTGGCGCGGCCAGCGCGGCCGGTTCTGCTGCGGCGGCCTCGGCAATTTTCTGTTCGGGCGTGATGGTTTCCGTTGCCTTGGTCTCAACGGGTTTGTCGGCAAAGGACGCGGACTTGTCGGTGACCTTGGCGACGATCAGTTCAGCTTCCATTTTTACATTGGCAGATTTCGTTTCGAAGATGGTGTCGGCATTGCCAGCACGTTCGACGGCCGGTGCGCCGCGTTCGCCCGGCCCGGTGTCATCAGCAGTCCGCGACGCGAATGTCGTCACATCGGACATCGTGCCGGTCGCGGTCGCACCAGGCGAAGGGCTGGCGTCCGCGGTATGAGTTCGTTCGTTCAAAGACGCGGGCGTTGGCTGTTCGCCCGTCATGGCGGTCAGATGACTATCGTGCCCGACGGTCGATCGCAATTCGAGGTTCGATTCTAGCGTCGCCGGTTTCGAGTCGACGTTGGCTACTTTGCCGCCATTCGTTGACGTATCCGGATTAGAGACGTTAGCGGCCACCGGTTGCGGCGCGACCTTCCGTGTGATTAGCAGCGGATGCGAGAAAGGCGCTGGCGTCAACTCGCCGGGAGTGACGATGACGCGCGCACCCAACTTGGTCCAGCCGTACATCTTGATGGCGAATGCCGTCGGCATGCGGATACAGCCATGCGATGCACGGTAGCCGGGAAGCACTCCGGCATGCATCGCAACGCCTGACCAGGTGATCCGCTGCATGAATGGCATCGGAGCGCCGCTATAGATATTGGAGTGATGCATCTTCTGCTTCTGGATCACGCTGAACGCGCCCATTGGCGTGGCGTGGCCGGCCATGCCCGTGGAGACTGGTGCTGAAGCAAAGAGTCCGTTGGCGTCATAGACTTTGACGTTCTGCTTGCTGATCGAGACGGCGATGATCAGCGGAGCCTGGGGCTTGGCTGCCTGGTTGACTTTTGTTCCGAGCTGTTTCTGCTTATGGCGGCGCGCCTGCTGCACGCGCGGCGCGGGCACGAGCTCCGGCTGCGAGTATCCGGAATCAGAATCCAACCAGAACACTGCGGCGTCGGCCCGCGCGGCGACACCGATCGTTCCTGCCACCGTCAGAGCGGCAATTTGCCAAAACCGGTTCGACGCTGATGGAGAGATAAGATGTTTTTTTGCGCGATCCGCGCTTACGCACGTCATTACTCGAATTCCCACTTCCAAATCTTGATTTCAAGTGTTGCAGACGGTGGACCGGTTCGCCAGCACAAGGCTTGCAACCCTGCGGTTTTCGCCCCAAGCGTAGCAAAAAAGCCTCACATTCGGTTAAAGCCGAACATTGCTTGGCGGATTCCTGAATCGCCGCTGACCCACCGACGGAGTTCATCATGATACTGCCCTTCTTAAGACAATATGTCGCCCAACCGAGCCGCCGACCGTTGGTGGCGCTAGCGCTGATGTTGTGGTCGTTTTCGGCGGCATTGGCAGCCGATGAGCCGGATCTGATCTTCCGCCGCTCGACGGTATTCAAATTGCTCACTCCGAACGACAAGCTCGCGACCTATGGCATCGACGATCCCGAAGTCGACGGCGTGGCTTGCCATTTCACAGTACCGGAGAAGGGCGGTATTAAGGGCTGGCTGGGGCTTGCCGAGGAGGTCTCGGACATCTCGCTCGCCTGCCGTCAGATCGGCCCGATCCATTTCAAGGACAAGATGGAACAGGGGGGCGATATGTTCCGGCAACGCCGTTCAATGTTCTTCAAGAAGATGCAGATTGTACGCGGCTGCGACGCCAAGCGGAACGTGCTGGTCTACATGGTCTATTCGGACAGACTAATTGAGGGCTCGCCGAAGAACTCGACGTCATCGGTGCCAGTCATGCCCTGGGGCACCGGCAATGCCACGATCGAGAAGTGCGGCGACTTCGTGCAGTAGCCACGACAGGCCATTGTCAGAAATCCGGCCTATCGTTTGGCCGGATCTTCCGGCAGCCGCTCTCGGCCTCTCTCACGGCATCCGACTAGATGAAGCAATCCCTGTGGGACCGATTGATTGCCTCGACCGCTGTCGCCATGTTGTTGTGTCATCGCACCGCAGATATCCGGACGTACTGCCCGCGAAGAATTTTGTTGATCGATCCGCAGTTCGGGTAAGCCGCTGCCGCCAAACAAACGCTCTGCACTCGGCTGGCCAGTCTTGCGGGTCGGGGTTTCATTGCCAACGTCGATGTTGTCATTGCCCACGACCGCTATCCCTCCGTTCGGGGTTACCTCAACGCGTTGTTGCTCAGGAAAGTTGCATGCCGCTCGAGTTTCGAGTTCGGCCGCACCGGTGTTTCGGTTCACAGCAGACGGCCTGGCGACCGCTCTCTCAGCAGGCAAAGGTTAAAATTTCGCGCGCGACTCGAACCGGCGCGGCTTCGCAGGCGTCTCATCCGTGGACGTTAAGCGGCGAAGTCCCATGCGAGGCCTTAGCCACATTGTTGCTGCTATCCTGCTCTTGTCCGGACCTTCGATGGCCGGTTCGGCCGATCAGGATCTGCCAGGAATAGGAACCTTCAGTTACATCGGATCGCTTCCCCCTATCCAAATACCTCCTACGATGGCCGCGATAGATGTCGGTCACTGACCGAGCAATAGGTCATTGACCGCCCCGGCTCACAGGCCCGCAATTTGTGGGTTTTTCCGGCGATTGTTTCATCAAGGTTGGTGCGACGAAATAATTCCGGCGGTTCTCGAAACCATTTCCTGCTTTGGCGCAGACATCCGGAAACAGCAGGTCGTTATCAAGCGAGTAAGAAAGTGGCGAATAAGGCCGGCAGCCGAATCTGGAGACAGTCAAATGAAAACCCTCAGCTTTATGCTTGCCCTCGCTTTCGGTCTGGCTTGTCCGGCGCTGGCGGGCAGTTCCGATATCGGTCCAAAGGGCATCGGCACCTTTTCTTACAACGGCTCCCCGATTGCCGTCTCGAGCCCGCAAGCCATCCTCGTCGCGGATCGCTAGAGCGCGGCCGACACCAACAAGAGTATCCGAGATCATTATGTCTTTTCGTATCAGCGCGGTTGCAACGGTTGCGTTCGTTATCCTGGCCGGGTCGGCTCGAGCCGAGGTTCACTCGCTGAATATTTCTGATCTACGCGATGAATTCGTGCATCAATGCGTGCCGCATATGGTGGGGCGCTGGGCGCATCCGGAAATGGTTTGCGGTTGCCTGCATGACCGTGCCGTAGCAGGTGTCGAAGACAACGATCTTCGCCAAGCCGTGCTACGCGGCATCAGCGAAACTGGCGTACCCACCATTGAGACCGATTGGGTGCCCCCATCGAAACGATCCGAGATCGGCGCGACCTTCACCAAGATCGCCAAGCCGACGTTGCAATGCATGTTCGCGCCGTCGAGCTGAATACCTTTCAGCCGGTTCCGCCGCTTGATGTTCTGATCTGAACCTCCACGCCAATCGCCGCGCGCCGTTTCATATTGGCGGCCATTGGTCCCGAAGACCTCCCTCGTCTTTGTTCATTCCTATTTGGTCTTGGGCCCCAGTCGCGGAATGCATTTCCGTGTCCGCTCCACTCCCGTCGACGTCATTTTGGAGCCGGACACTTCCTTGATCTGGCCGGCCGGGCAGGTTCCGTCGTCGACCTTGATGCGCTGACCCAGCCGCAAATTGACGATGTCCTGTTCGCGTCCCACCTCTTCCGCGGCGGCGACACCCGTCACTGACAACAGGATGAGGGTGCCAAGCAGCAGAATCGAAAAAAACTCGATGCGTGAGGTCTTCATCATCTTGTTGTCACCGGTCCGATCGCGCAGCGAAAGTGCCAAACTTTTTTGATTATCACTCACTAAACATTTTACGGACTGAACTACAACAACGCGTAATCCGGCCACAACGCGGCGATAATCGCGTCGAGCCCGTCCGTCAGCGCGGCGGGACCGGGTTGCAGGATCAGCGGCGATTTTATTTCGACGATGCGATCGTTGCGCACCGCCGGAATCCCGTTCCATCCCGGCCGTTGCCGAATTCTATCCGCAATCACCTTCTTCCCGCACCAGGAGGCCAGGATCACGTCGGGCGCGGCCGCGCACATGGCATCCGGCGCGACGATGCGGTCTTTCGCTGCTTTTTGAGATCGCAAATCTCCAAAAATGTCCACGCCGCCGGCAATCTCGATCAATTCGGATACCCAGCCGATACCGCTGATCAGCGGATCGTCCCATTCCTCGAAATAGACCTTGGGTTTGCACGCGGGACGGGCGTTTGCCGCGATGTCTGCCAGGCGTTTGTCGTAATCTTGGGCGAGCTGATCTGCGCGAGCACCTGCGCCGACCAGCGCGCCCACGGTGCGGATCATCGCCAGGATGCCCGCGACGTCGCGTTGGTTGAATACATGAATGGCTATTCCGGCGCGGACCAGTTCGGCCGCGATATCGGCCTGCAGGTCGGAAAACGCGAGTACCAGATCCGGCTCCAGCGCCATGATTTTCGGAATGTCCGCCGAGACAAACGCGGACACCCGCGGCTTTTCGCGGCGGACCCGTGGCGGCCGCACCGCATAGCCGGAGACGCCGACAATGCGATCCTGCTCACCGAGCAGATACAGCGTTTCGACGGTCTCTTCGGTGAGACATACGATCCGGCGGGGAGGGAACTGGCGCATGGTGGTTAGTACCACAACGTCATTGCCGGACGTGATCCGGCACTTCATGATGGCGACAACCCTTTGAATGGGAATGAGAACCGGGAGGATCAGGCCGCATGACGCCGCTAGAGAAAATCCAGTCGGTGAAGATGCCGTTCGCCGGCCTGAAAGGCGTTACCTTCGTCGAGGCCACCATGGATCGCATAGTGGCGCGGATGCTGGTGCGGCCCGATCTTTGTACCGTCCGCAACACAATTCATGGCGGCGCCTTGATGGCCTTTGCCGATTCGGTCGGGGCCGCCGCGGCGGTGGTCAATCTGCCCGCCGATGCCAACGGTACTGCCACGCTCGAGAGCAAGACCAATTTCATCAGCGGCGCGAAGGAAGGTATGACGGTCGTTGCCACTGCGACCCCGGTGCATCGGGGACGCCGTACCCAGGTTTGGCAGACGCGGCTGGAGACGGAGGAGGGCAAACTTGTCGCCGTCGCCACGCAAACCCAACTGGTGCTCTGACGGAATTAGCCAATAGGCTGGCGCGCGGACAATCAAGCCTGATCCGAAGATCTCCGGGGGAGGATATCAAACGCGCTTGTCGTTACCGAATTTCCGGACAACCCGGCGTTCGACCACGACCGAGCGTTGCGCGCCTTGCTCGCCCGCGATCACGCGCGTGGCCGACCGCGCCGAGCTACGCGCGACCTTCTTCACCTCGGCCAGCACCACCTCTAACGGCATCCCCATCAGGGATGCGGCGATTTCGGCCTGCGCCTCCTGGTCGTCGGTGATGCCGATGGCGGCGAAGATGGCCTCGTCCAGCGTGGGAGGATCGCGTCGTACCCGTCTTGTTCCGTACTTCGTGTTCCAGTCTTGGCTCATCGAGGCTCTCACCTTTGATATGGCACTACCTAGGGCCCCTAATGTTGCATTGCAATATGTAATCGGCGTGGCAAGCACAGCTATGTACTACAATTTCGCTAGCCCGGCGGCGTCGTCGATTGCCAAGGCACGGATCCTTCGGCCGCAGCGGCGGAGTCGGCCGGGCGTTGCGGCCAACGCTTCAACGCCGTACGGCCTGCATCCGTCAACATATAAACGCCGCGCTCGGCGCGGTCGAACCAGCCATAGACGTTGTGCAGCAGGATTTTCGGAGCGTCCGGAATCTCCGGCCGCAGGTCGCGTACGCGGCGGGGGCCCTGCGACAGCGCCAGCGCGCAAAGCAAGGCCTGCTGACGATAGGCCGTCATGATTGGTGCGCGGGTGCTGCCGCCGAGTGCCGGGTCGCCCTTGCGGCGCTGGTGTTCGGCGACGAGCCGGGAACGCTTCTTCGGATCGCGTCGTGGCATTGTCGTCGGCTTGACGATTACCTCGACGTCGCCGGTGCTGGTGACCGCGAGCATGCCGAAGCCGAGCCTTCGGCAAAGATTGCGGTAACGGGAATCGGCTTCGCGTCCTTTGCCGCGCAGGGACATTTTCGCGGCGAGCCACACCTCGTCGCAGGCGGTCGCGCGATCGACCGCCTGCAGCAACAGTTCGAGATTGAAAGACAGTTTCAGTTCGCCGATTACAACGATAGGCGGATCATCGCCACTCAACGCCACGAGATCGCAGCCGCCGATCTCGCCCTTGACCGTGAAGCCGAGGCTTTCGAGAAAGCGTTTGACGGGCAAATAGAGCGCGGTTTCCAATGGAACTCCAATGTCGCGTCGGCGAACTCAGTGCTCAAGTCTAACCCGGATTGCGGCGGCTGATTGATCAAACCGCGCCCCGTTCAGCGCGGTTTGAAGGAGTTCGCCGACGTCTGAGGATCATATCCGGCCGCTCACCGGCAGCAGTGCGCCGGTCACTCCACTTGCGGCATCGCTGACCAGGAACAGGATCACCTCGGAGAGCTCCTGCGGCCTTACCCATTTGGCGAAGTCCGCGTTCGGCATGCTGGCACGATTGGTGGGAGTGTCGATGGTCGAAGGCAGGACAGCGTTGACGGTGATCTTGCCCTTCCATTCGGCAGCGAGCGCCTCGGTGAGGCGATGCACGCCGGCTTTGGAGGCAGCGTACGCCGCCATGCCCGGACCGGCCTGCACCGCGCCCATTGCGCCGATATTGACGATGCGTCCGGCGCCGGAAGCGGCCAGATGCGGGATCGCTGATTGCGATGCGTTCAACGTCGTGAGCACGTTCAGCGCATACATGCGCTCCCAGGTTTTCAGGTCGCCCTCCGCGACCGTCTCATACGCGAACCCGCCGGCAATATTGACCAGTGCATCGAGCCTGCCGAAATGCGAAATGGCGGCGTCGACCGCCTTTCTGGCCTGAGCTGCGTCGGTCAAATCGACACCGCCAAGTTCGAGCTTTTTTGCAGTTGCCGGCACTAGCGTCGGCGCATGGTCGACAGCTGCGACCCGCGCGCCGCGCGCGAGAGATTCGTCCATAAAGACCCGGCCGAGCGCACCGAGCGCGCCGGTCACGAGAATGACTTTTCCGTCCATCAGGTGTCTCCAACGCGAGCGACAAGGCAACGCAGACTATCAGTCCGTTTCACCGATTGTTAACGCTCCGCCATAGCGACAGGACAGGTCTGCCTGCATCGATCGGTAAAATTTGCCCGAGTTTTGTAAAGGGATGGCAGAACTGGTGCGCTATAGCTCGATGCTGCCCGATCAAAGGGGTAGCGAAGGCGAAGGGCGGGGACACCATCATGAAACATTTGCCTGATCACGGGTTGCCGCTGATCCAGCTCAAGGAGCAGCGGCGGGATCTGGTCGTCGCGTTGCAAAAGCGCAACGGCCCGGTCAACGGTTGGGAATTGATGCAGATTGCCGCCGTACAGCAGGCGATCTCTGCATTCGAGGACGTCATCGCCGATCTCGACGCCGAAATAGAAGCCGCGGCCTGAGGGCTGCCGGGCGCGCCGCGAGCTGTTGCGGGCGCCGTCATCAAGCCTCCAGGTAACGCGTCTGGAGTGTGGCGCGTTCGGTTGCACCCAACCCTAACCCGTCGCTGAGATATCGCTGAAGGTCGCCGTAATCGAAACGGATGGCGTCGAACGCGGCGTCGAGGAACGAAGATTCCACCGAGCCCAGCACTTGCCTGACATCAGATGGAAGATCGTTGGTGGCTGAAGGATCGCGCCGGTAAAAGCGGTTGGTGAGCAGATAATCCTCTGAGATCACGTCTTCGGATACACCGAGCGCATGCAGGATCAATGCGCAGGCAAACCCGGTTCGGTCCTTGCCGGCGGTGCAGTGGATCACCAGCGGCGCGCTATCCCCAAGCAGATGAACGAACAGGCTGCGATAGCGCTGGGTATTTTGCCGTACATAACCGATGTAGGACTCGCGCATGACTTCGACGCCGTCGATCGGCGAAAGCGCCCTGCCACTGGCGAGACGCGCGCGCAGCGTCGCCACCACCGTCGGCTCGACGGGAAGCGAATGCACCGTGATTTCCTCGAACGCGCACACAGCTTCGCCGCGCTCTTCTGATCCGCGGAAATCGAACGCGGTTCTCAGGCCGAGGCCACGCAATACCGCGACATCGGCCTTCGTCAGGTGGCCGAGATGATTGGAGCGGAAGATGTGCCGCCAGCGCACCGCGCGGCCATCCTTGCCGATATAGCCGCCAAGATCGCGAAAATTGCTGGCGCCGATCAGGTTGAAATGCCGGATAGGGGTATCTTTCATCGAGCCATTCTACAGCGTTTTCGTGTGATCGGGAGCCCGGTTCGTATCGCCACCGAATTTACATAATCGGAACAAATCGCATGGGAACGCATCGCGTGGGAACACCCGGCCATCTTCTCCATTAACACGAGAGGATGATCGAGCGAGGGCACCCTCATGATCCGCAAACTGCAATCCGGCGAATACCGGCTCTATTCCCGCAAAGTCAATCCGAAGACCGGCAAGCGGCGCAATCTCGGCACGTTCAAGTCGCGCGCGGCGGCCGAAAAGCACGAGCGCGACGTACAATATTTCAAGCGGCATTGACCGGCCAAGACGGGTTCGAGGCGCGTTTGCCTGCGTTTCTCGCTTCCGTGCACGCCCGAGATAGCCTAGAGAGCGGCTCAATCGTTTCGCTTTCCGCACACTCAGGCGCCCATGATTCGTCTCGATAACGTCAGCAAGCAAGTCGGCCACCAGATTCTGTTCATCGAAGCCTCCGCGGCGCTTCTCAAGGGCGAGAAGATCGGGCTGGTCGGGCCCAATGGCGCCGGCAAGACCACGCTGTTCCGGATGATCGCGGGCGAGGAATTGCCCGACGAGGGCCAGGTCGCGGTCGATCGCGGCATGTCGATCGGCTATTTCAGCCAGGACGTCGGCGAGATGTCCGGCCGCAGCGCCGTGTCCGAGGTGATGGACGGCGCGGGTCCGGTGTCGGTGGTCGCGGCCGAATTGAAAGAGCTGGAGGCCGCGATGGCCGATCCCGCGCGCGCCGACGACATGGACGAGATCATTGCGCGTTACGGCGAAGTGCAGCATCGCTTCGAAGAACTCGATGGCTACGCGCTGGATGGCCGCGCCCGCGAGGCACTCGCCGGCCTCGGCTTTAGTCAGGAAATGATGGACGGCGATGTCGGCGCGCTGTCCGGCGGCTGGAAGATGCGGGTGGCGCTGGCGCGCATTCTCCTGATGCGGCCCGACGTGATGTTGCTGGACGAGCCGAGCAACCACCTCGATCTCGAAAGCCTGATCTGGCTGGAGCAGTTCCTTAGAGGATACGAAGGCGCGCTGCTGATGACCTCGCACGACCGCGAGTTCATGAACCGCATCGTCAACAAGATCGTCGAGATCGACGGCGGACACGCTGACGACCTATTCCGGCAATTACGAGTTTTACGTGGCGCAGCGCGCCATGAACGAAAAGCAGCAGCAGGCCCAGTTCGAACGCCAGCAGGCGATGCTGGCCAAGGAAATAAAGTTCATCGAGCGCTTCAAGGCGCGGGCGTCGCACGCGGCGCAGGTGCAGAGCCGGGTCAAAAAGCTGGAAAAGATCGAGCGGGTCGAACCGCCAAAACGCCGCCAGACCGTGGCGTTCGATTTCCTGCCGGCGCCGCGCTCGGGCGAGGACGTCGTCAGCCTGAAGAACGTCCACAAGGGCTATGGCAGCCGCACCATCTATCAGGGCCTCGACTTCATGATCCGTCGCCGGGAGCGCTGGTGCGTGATGGGCGTTAATGGCGCCGGCAAGTCGACGCTGTTGAAGCTCGTCGCCGGCTCGACCGAACCCGACGACGGCACCGTGGCGCTCGGCGGCAGCGTCAAGATGGGCTATTTCGCGCAGCATGCGATGGACCTGCTCGACGGCGAGCGCACCGTGTTCGAATGGCTGGAGGATTGCTTTCCGCAAGCCGGGCAGGGGTCGCTACGAGCGCTCGCCGGCTGTTTCGGATTCTCCGGCGACGATGTCGAAAAGCGCTGCCGCGTATTGTCGGGCGGCGAGAAGGCGCGCCTTGTGATGGCGCAGATGTTGTTCGATCCGCCGAATTTCCTGGTGCTGGACGAGCCGACCAACCATCTGGACATCGCGACCAAGCAGATGCTGATCGCGGCGCTGTCGGAATTCGAGGGCACCATGCTGTTCGTCTCGCATGACCGGCATTTTCTCGCCGCGCTGTCGAACCGGCTCTTGGAGCTGACTCCGGAAGGCATTCACCAATATGGCGGCGGCTACACCGAATATGTCGCGCGCACGGGACAAGAGGCACCGGGCCTGCGCAGTTGACACACGGCTCCGCGTTCTCGCGACGACATACGTCCGAGCTTTGCAAATCATTTCGCCCAAAGAGAAGAGCGCAGGGCGACCTCAAGAGAGGCGCCGGGAATGCCGGGTGTCCGATGGCACCCGTGGTTGGTGCAAAAAAATGCACCGGTAGTTGCCACAGGTTCACCGGGATCAACCGGCATTCCCTGCGCGGCGGTTTTAACGGTTTCCTTCGTGCTCTCCGCGGTGACCGGGCTTTATTGTCACCGTCGCCAGCGTGATGCCAAGAAAAACTCCAGACATCATCGCCGACTTGACGCCAGCGTCGGGGCGTCCGGACCACACGACTTCGCCGTCCGCGATTGCGTCGTTCGTCCACGCACAAATGCGCGTGACGACGCTGCCGCGTCCACCGCATCCTGACCCAACGTTCGTGACGATCGCGAAACGCCCCTCTTGCGGGACAGGACGCACGCTAAGGGCAACTGATTTGCCTCGAAAGAAAAGCGAAATTTTTTCGGCGAAGGGCTGGACAGGCAGAAACAGTCTGAACCTGAAAGAGAATTTTCTTTTCTACCGTCACTCCAGGATAGCCGGCAGGGTGGCTTGATGCACGATTGCGCGTCTTGGCTCGCGTTATGCGCGCCCCATGTCTGAATTCATCACCGTTGTGCGTTGTACTAAAGAAGCCGCCAAGCGAGGCAGGCCCGAAATATTCCGTTATGCGCGTTTCGGGCCAGCCTGAGCGGAGAAAGAATCCGCGTTAGCACTTGCCGTTGTCGACCCAGGTCGTGTGTCCGTCGTTGGTCGTGACGCCGGCCATCTTGCAACCACCAGCACCCCAAGCCATGGTGACCGTGGCGTAGCCGAAGTCGATCGAGATTCCGCCGCCTCCGCTGACTTCGTTCAACTCGCTCGTCGTCAGTTCGCAAACTTCGTTGTCCAGCTTGGTCATTGTCTCTCTCCTGTTCCTAGGAGGGGCCATCCCCTCATGCAGGTGGACGTTGCGACCTGAAAATCCGTTCATGTGGGCTGTGATCTGCGTCACAATGCGAAACCCAAGCTCCGTACCGAATACCATGAGCCCCTCATTCCGGGGCGCGAGCGAAGCGAACGAGCCTGGAAGCCATAGCCCCCTGTGTCTGCGTTCAGCAGCAGAACTCAATCACAGGGGCTATGGATTCCGGGGCTGCGCCAAGTGGGCGTATTCCGGCATGACGAGGGTGTGGGCCGCGAGGCAAACGCGACTACTGCACCGGCATCGGCGGTCGCGTTTTGGAATCGTCGTTGTGCCGCGGCGCATGCGATGGCTTTGCGGCGCCGGTTCGCGGCCGGCCACGCGCGGGACCTTCGGTCGACTGCAGATAGGCGGCGAGCGCCCAGGCCTCGCTGGAATTGGTCACGTAGTGGTCTTTCAGGAACATGAAGAGTTGCAGCTTGATGCGGCCCTTGGCCAGTCCGCGCGGGCTGTGATGGCACGCGGCGCAGCCATTCGCGAACAGTTGCGCGGCCGATTTTCCCTGATCGAGATTTTGCGCGCGTGCCGCGGTACAGACCAGCATCGCGATTGTGATACCGGCGACCAGCGCCCTCAGCCCCCTGTGCATCCCCATCGACGCCACGTGCCTTTTTAAAAATACGTGCCTTCTAAAAATACCTGCCTTCGAAAATCCGCCTTCGGCCCGCCGCTAGCGCACCGGCATCGGCGGGCGCACCACGAGATCACCGTCCTCGGTGACGACCTGCATCTGCGGTTGAGCCTGCATTGATGTAGCCGCAACCGGTGGGGGCGGCAATGGGGGCGCGGGTTGCGGCGACCGATTGAGGGCCGCGGAAGCTTGCGCCGACGAGTAGGCCGGGCGCGGCGGCTTGCGCACTAGCGCGGGTGCCGGATGCGGCGCCGCCGACGACAGGCGGGCACGGGGCTCGGAAATGGAGGCTCGCGCTTCCGAGGTTCTGGCGACCGCGTTGCGGCTCGTGTCATGCGACGCTTGCTGGGAGATCTGCGTCGCCATCTGTTCCTGGCCGGCCTTGAGCTGGGCGATCGTGGCCTTGAGCGCTTCGATCTGCTGTCCCATCGCCGCGATATCCGGCGACGACGGCTGTGCCTGCGCAGGCTGGGACGGGGCGGCGGCTGCCGTTGCTGGCGCGTCCGCCGGGGGCTGAACCGCTGCGGGCTGAATCGCGGGAGGCGCCGGTGGCGATGCGGTCTGATCCGTAATCACCGCTGGCTCGGCCGGTGGCGCGGTAGCGGCTGGTGGCGCGCTGGCGACGGTGTTTTCCGGCGACGGCTTTTCCGCTGGCTGCGATGAATTGAGTGCGAGCTGCGGCGCCCAGTCCGCCATCATCTGCCTTGTCATCTGCGTTGCCGTATCGCCGTAGTGATCCCAAGCCTCGGCGGCGGCAACGCTGCCGAGCGCGAACAGGAAGGCCACAGCGGCGCGCTTCGCCCAACGGCTGCCCGACGAGTGGGCGCCGTCGAGGCGGATGTCGGGTGGCACCTGGATGGCATCGGGCGTGTGGGCGGAATGGGATGCCTTGATGTCGCCAGCGATAATATCCGCGGTGGCGGCGGTGGCGCGAAACGTCGTGTCGACCGGCGGCATGGTTGGAGGCACCGGCACGGCAACGGAAATATCGGGAGCCACGCGTCCCTTCGGCGTGGAAGGCCGCCTCAGAATATCTCCCATGATGTCCTGAGCCACGCTGGCCTGCGGCGTGTCCTGCGATGCCTGTGCGACGGGTGGTTTCGCCGTAATCGGTTGCTCCGCGCGCGAGGCGAACACCACGTCGGGTTCGATCGCGAAGATATCGTGCGGATCGGCTTCGTCAGGTGTCGGCGTGGATGGCATTGGCGGTCCCTCAACTCCAATGTCGCCCTCATCAGGGCGGCCGGCGGATGGATGCACTCCCGATGATTCCAAAGCCCGAGGCCCAAACGCCAGCCGGGTTTGACCAAAGCAAGGCGATGGGGTGGAGAGGTTGGGGCATCAAAGGCGGCTATTGGGCGGAACCGGCGTCAGCTGCGGCGCTGCACGGCGGTGTTTGGCAGCCCCGGTCTCGGTGTGGCCGTTGCTCGGCGCCAAACACTTGGCCTTTTGGAGAGAACGGAATCCGCGGTGCGCCCGCGAGCAATAACACCTGCGCTCGCGGCCGGTTATTCAGGGGTGTGCGACAAGCAGTGGCAGCACGTCTGCTCCGCCCGAGATCAGCGGGTTCGACGGGTCGAAATGTTCCTGCAATTCTCGCTTCCGGACGAGTGAACGCGCATCGAGAAACGCATCACTCAGGTTGACGGCGTTCCGGAGCGCGACGTTGAAAAAGGCGTCGCCAAAATAGGTCCACTTGGCGCTGTCTTGGCAGCCGAACGACGGATGCTTGGCATCGGCCGCGGTGATGACCAGCACATCGGGATTTGCCAAATACGGGATAAAAACCCCGGAATAGCAAGCCGAGATGACAACCACCTTGTGTCGCACACCTGTCTTCGCGAGCATGTAGCGGAGACGGGTTGGCGTGAGCGTTTCCGTGAGCTGCCCCGCTTTGATTGCAAGGCCACTAGGAGAGCCATGCGAGGTGAGAATCAAAAAGAGCACATCTTTCTCGGCATCCATGCGTTTGGCTGCCGCCTGCAACGACGTGGTCAGAGTTTCGATCGTTGCACTTCCGCCTTCCTTGGAATTGTACTCCACGTCGATCGGGCCAGTCGTCTCGAAACGGCCGGCCACGACCTCAGCCGCGCCGGTCGCCTCCGATCTAAATACGCCTTGATCCCCGAACAGGCCAAAGGCCACCACGCCGACCTTTGCGGCGTCAACAGCATGTACCGGCGAAACCAACGGCCAGATGGTGAGAAAAAAAGCAACGAGCGGTGCGCTGAGCCGCCTGATCGAGGACCTGGAAGTCATGGCGAACCTCGTTGCGAGATCGCCGCTACAGAACTGCGGCTCAACACAAAATAGCGGAAAACCAGTGAATTTCCATCCTTCGACCGACGCCGAACCCGTCCCCTTTTGGTCGGCCCTCATAACGGACAGGCGAATTGCCCCAGCCGTGGGCCTCGGCTTTACGTCCGGCATGCCATTTCTGCTGACCTATTCGACGCAATCGGCCTGGCTGACCGATGCGGGCGTACCGCTCGCGACGATCGGCCTGCTCAGCGAACTGACCCTGGCCTACAAGTTCAAGTTTGTCTGGGCGCCTTTTCTCGATCAATACGATCCGCCGTTGATCGGGCGTGTGCTCGGGCGGCGGCGCGGCTGGTTGCTCGTTGCCATTCTCGCCGTCATGGCCATGTTGGCCACGATTGCCTTCGGCGATCCAGGCCACTGGATCTGGTGGACGGTCGGATTCTCCCTGGCGCTAGGGATCGCGGGCGCAACGCTCGATCTCGTGCTCGACGGCTGGCGCATCACGAGCGTGCGCCCGCCGGAGAAACAGGCGGTGCTGTCCTCATGGACCGAGATCGGCTGGCGCGTTGGCAATCTCGCGGCCGGCGCCGGCGCGCTCTACCTCGCTGATCGTGTCGGCTGGAAAGGCGCCTATCTGTGCATGGCGGCCCTGATGCTGGTCGGGATCGTCGCGACGCTGCTCGCGCCCGAACCGGCCTCCGACCTGGAGCCCCACACGCCGCATGCCGGCTTCGTCAAGACGATCTGGGCGCCGATCCGCGACCTCCTCACGCGGCTCGGCCCGATGGCGGTCGCGATCCTGCTGCTCGTCGCGGGCTTTCGCATGCCGGGCTACATCGCAAACGCGATGGCTGTGCCGCTTTTCAAGCACCAGGGCTTCACCAACACCGACATCGCGACCGTCACCAAGGTGTTCGGCTTCTGGATCGCGCTTGGCGGCACCTTCATGGCCGGGTGGCTGATCCCGCGCATCGGCATGATGTCGAGTCTGCTCATCGGCACGGTCGCGGGCTCGGCCTCGCATCTGGCGCTCGCGCTTCTTGCGGCGCATGGCGGAGATGGCGGCAAGGCGTTCTGGACCTTCACGCTGGCGGTCGGCGTCGAGGGCTTTGCTTATGCCTTCGCATCGATCGTGCTGATCACTTACATGTCGACGCTCGCGTCAGTGGAGCATGCGGCGAGCCAGTTCGGCCTCTTGACCTCGCTCTGCGCATTTCCGGGCAGCATTCTCGCCGGGTTCTCGGGCTTTGTGATCGAGTATACCGGCTTCGTCTGGTTCTTCATCTGGACCTCGCTCATCGGTATCCCGATCGCGCTGCTGGCGGTGTTTGTATGGTACCGCGTCGGAATATCGGACGAGGCCCCGATCCAGGTCGCGGGGGAACATTAAAGCGTTTTCAGGCGAAGTGGATCCAAGCGACGCACTCTAATTCAGCGAACGAGACGGCTTGAGCTCCCCGTTGGTCACCATCTCGCCCCGGTTAGCTTCCATTTCGGCGCGGATCGCGGCGAGCTCGGTGTTGATCTCAGCGACCTCCTTCTGGATCGCCTCGTTTTCCCTGGCGAGGGCCGCAGCTTCCTTTGTCGTGGTGGCGATCTGCGCTTCGATGGCTTGCTTTTCCTGCTGGGCGCGCTCGGTGCAGCCAGCCAAATCGTCTCCGGTCGCGGCATCGCACTTGACCGTCGGATGGTTCAACTTGCCGACCAGCGCATTCATGCGGGCGGTATTCGCCGCGAGCCGGGTTTTGATGCTCACGCGTCGCTTGCTGAAGGACGGATCTTGTATCCGCTCTGTCAGC
>CAWDWT010000023.1:127500-148703 GCA_963806075.1 uncultured Alphaproteobacteria bacterium | reverse complement strand
GCCCCATCGAGGGATCGGCCTTGTTGCTGAACATGACAATCGCGATCGCACCGGAAAGTGCGGCGCGCATGGAATGGTTCACCAACGCATTGGCGCCTTCGGTCGGCGAGATGAGGTCGAACGTCGCGGCATCGCCCGGCGCCAAGGTGTAATTCTGCATTCCCACCATTACGTTCTTCGGGTTGCCAGAGGGATAAACCCTGTCCCAAATGCCAGCGATCGGATGAAATCCGGAAAACTCGTTGGGACCGGCATTGACCAGATAGATGCGCACGCGCTCTCCGGGCTTGGCCTCGAAATCTGTGTGGCGTGTTCGTCATGCACCGGGTCATACTGGAACGGAACGGCGTTGAAGGCATCGTGCTTCCACTTGTTCGCCATCATGCTGTCGACGTCTTCAGGATTGTCGAACATCTGATGCTCGATCAGGACATATTCGCGGTCTGCCTTGGGCATCGCATCGGGATCCTTCGGATCGACGATGACCGCTCCGATCATGCCGCGGGAAATGTGCTGGATCATCGGATCAGAGCCACAATGATAGAAGAACACGCCGGCATGGTCCGGAACATACGAGAAGGTCTTGGTCTCGCCGGGTTTGATCGAAGCAAAATTCGTCAGAACGTCCGTTCGCATGGAATGCATGTCGATCGAATGCGATTTCTTGTTGGCGGCATCGTTCTTCAAGGTGAATTCGATGGTGTCGCCCTTCGGTCGCCCGGATGAGCGGGCCGGGGACCTGACCGTTGTAGGTCCACGCGAGCACGGTGTGGCCCTCGTTATCGGACGGCACAGTGACTTCTTTGGCCGTCAATTCGACCTTGACGGTCTTGGCTTGGGCCGCGGTGATCGCGGCACCGGCCAGAAATCAGGGCCGATGCGACGCCCGCCACCATGGCGCTGTTCTTCAAACGTGCAGTCGTCATTAAAATTGATCTCCGCTTCACAATCGACCTCGCTTCGTGGTTTGATATGACTTTGTTGCTGCAATTCAGGTCCCGCATTTGCAGACCTGCCTCAGATACTTGACCAAGCCGTTGATCTGCTCTTCCGACAGGACGTGTCCCCAAGTCGGCATCAGCACCGACTTGTTGACGGCCAACCCGCCTTCCGTGATGGCTTTGGTCAGTTCTTCATCGGAGGAATCGCCCATGCTCTTGGCATCGGTGTGATCGCGCGGCTTCACTGAAAGGCTGGGCACGTTGATGCCCGTCCCGTTGCGCTGCAGGCCGTGGCACTGCACGCAATAAACTCCGTAGATCTGCTCGATCGACTGCTCGGCATGGCTTGTCGATGACGTGAGCAGCAGGACCAGAGCGGCGAAAGCCGCCACCATTTGCGTTTTCATCACTTGCCTCCTTGACCCAGTTGCACCAGAAACGCGGTCAGTCGCTGGATATCCAGATCTTTCAAGTTCGATGTCGGCATCCAGATATGCGGATCGAAGCGCTGCGGATCGGCGACGTAAGCGGCGATGAAATCAGGCTGCAGTCGTGCTCCGGCATCGGTCAATTCCGGTCCGGAAAGACCGCCCTCGCCGCTTTCACCCTGATGACACGCAACACAGCCGCGAAACTTGACGAACGCGAGCGCACCCATGCGTGCACCCTTCATATCGCCTTTGAAAGTATCTGCCGGAACGAGATCAGCGGGGGCTTTCAAGGCCATCAACGCCTCCGCAGCGGCTTCGGCGTCCGCCTTGCTCAGCTTCGGATGCGCCGTGATCTTGGACGGATCGGGCACATCATGCTGATCGCCCTTCTTAATCGTCTTGAAATACGGATAACCGGCAGGACGTATGGGTTTTGGGTCCTGCAACCAGGAAGCCAGCCAATCCTTATTGAACTTGCTGCCGGCAAACCAAAGATCGGGACCTTTGCGCGTCAGCAGCCGATCCAGCGAGGTGTCGGTCGGCTTGACCAGCGCGTGACAACCGGAACAACTCGGATCCAGTTTGTCGGCCGCGCTTGCGCTGCTCAGAAATGCCGCGGTCAGGCCCGCGACGGCGAATAAAAGCCGTTTCATGTCTTTCTCTCCTTTCGATGCAATTAGGGCGCGGGAACGCCTTTGAGTGCAGGGCTCTCGTACATGCCGAACGGCTTTTTCATCGACTCCTCGTAATAAAAATCGGGCGCAAACTCTTTGTTTTTCCATTTGTAGAAGGCCTGGTCCTTCACCGGGATTTCCTCGTATTCGATAGTGGTCATCATGCCGCCCATGGTCGAAGTGCCATTCACGGTGTGCTTGTCGATGTGATCGTGGACCATCCAGATGCCGGGATTGTCGGCGCGCAGAATCAAATCGTAGCGCTCGCCAGGTCCGAACAGAATTGTGTCGGCGAGGTAAGGATTCGCGAGAGGCCTGCCATCCTTGGCGTAGACTTCGAAGTCATGGCCGTGGATATGGATGGAATGCATTTCATCGCCGGCGCCGATCAGGCGAATGCGGACGACATCGCCCTTCTTGATCCGCAACGGCTGGGTGTCGGGATAGGCCTTGCCGTTGATGGTGAAGAAATCCTGCACGTCACCGGGGATGCCGCCATAGCCGGGTTTCTTTGCCCAGGCGGAGGCCCAGCTGGAGAACATCATGATGTAGTCTTTTGTGACTTCCTTTTCGACCGGCGGCGGATCCTTGGGATCGACGATCAAAGGGCCCCACATGCCACGCATCGCGACATGCTCGTTGACGTTGACATGACAGTGGTACCACATGGTGCCGGACGGCTCGGCCTTGAAGCGATAGGTGAAGGTCTCGCCGGGCGGAATTGCCGGTTGCGTCGTATCGGGAACGCCGTCGTTCTTCCAGCTGCCGCGTTGAAACATGCCGTGCCAGTGAATCGTGTGCGGCAACGTCGTCTGATTTTCGATCTCAATCTCGACGTCATCGCCCTCCTGGACATGGATCAGCGGACCGGGAGTCTGGCCGTTGAAGGAAAAGGTGTGAAAGGTCTGTTTGTCGACCAGCCTGAGGATCGTATCCTCGACAGTCATTGAGAAATGACGGGTCTCCGCCAGTGCCATAGCCGGACCGAGGACGCACAATGCGGCACTTGCGGCAAAGCCGAATTTCACGAGACGTGCGCGCAGCGCACAGCATTCCAAGATCATGGACATAACATGTATTCTATATCGATGTTTTTGAGTAAATCACTATCGCGCGAGATGCGAAGAAGGGCCTGTCTATCCGTCAGGCGTCCAGTTGGGTGCTGGAGGCCGATCGCATTGAACAGTCCTGGTGATCATGAAGCGAAACCCCAATTCGCAAACTAACAGAAGTCGCTTCGTGTCATGTTTGACTCAATAAAGCAACATTTAAAATGTATCTTTTAGGAAGATGAGATGCGCAAAATTTTTGAGATAAAACCACGACGTTAGTTACGCCCGTGTTTTCCAGATATCTCGCGCCAGAGTTGAATGACGAAGCTCATCATCGTGCAGCTTGGTTACATCCCCGCGATGCAGAGAGCTTGCAGCGCGAGTTGGCTGACGCCGACCTCCTGTGCCGCGATCGGCATCACCCTCCATAGCCGGTCATACCAGGTACGATCGTTTCCGACCGTCCGCATCAAGCCCACCCATTTGACCAGTGCCGGCTTGGGCTTGCCGTTCTGCAGCAGCCAATGCCCCATATAAAATCGCGCGACCAGATCGTTGGGGTCGGTCCGGAGCGCAAACTCGAATTCCACCCTGGCTCGTTCTGAAATCAGACCGCCAGCCGTCAGCGTGAGCGCTTCTCCCAACGCGACATGCAGCACGCTATTGTTCGGGTCACTCTCGATCGCGCGCTCGAGCACGGGAATACTGAGACGGGTCAGGCCTGCCTGCAACAATGCGCCACCCACGATCGCCCAGCGTTCGCTCGCATTCTCCGCAACCATGAGCTTCGGCAAATCGAGCACACCTTCGAGCGGTACCGGCGGGGTCGTAGCCGCGCTATTCAGCGGCACAATGACGTGGTGCGTGGTGAGCGGCGACAAATGTGTCAACCAAATCGCGGCGGCTATACCGACCGCAACTCCGGCGGCGCAAGAAGCGATGTAGGGCTTTAGTCCGCCTCTGGAATGAGGCTTTTGATCGATAAGTGCTTCCCTCATGCCCCACGCAGCGAATTGATCAAGTTTTCCGAGCTATTGTGCAACGAGGTATAAACATGCACTTGAAATGCATGTTTGTACAGAGCAAAATTTGGCGAAAGCAAAATTTGTGTGCAAGGCTGACGTGCCGACAACAGGCCCGAAGCGCGTTACCCAGCCGCATCCGAAGGAACGATGCGCGGAGAACAGCACGCTTCCGATATGGTTCAAGCTAAAAAACAGCGCTCTCCATACGCTCGATCAAACGTCGAGCGAGGCCGTCATGCTATTGTCGTATCGATACATCGTGCGGCAATACCGGATCGCGGGCGGCTCATGCGGCCGGCGGTATCCTGAAGTCTTTCGGGCTGAGGCTAAGATCGGCGAGCGTATAGCGGTCAAGAGTCGCTGTGAACGCCGCCAGCGCTTCCCTCAACGGTGCTCGCAGGCGACAGCGCGACGAGATCGGGCAATGGTTGTTCGCTGAAAAGCATTCCACAAGCGCGAAATCCGGCTCGGTCGCGCACAAGACATCGCCGAGCTTGATCCGGTTCGGCCGTTTGGCGAGCTTAAGCCCGCCCGATCTGCCACGCACGGCCTTGAGATAGCCCTCGCGCGTGAGTTGGTTTGCAACTTTCATGAGATGGGTGCGGGAGATGCCATAAACGCCCGCGGTCTCTTCCACAGTGATCAACCGATCACTATGGGTGGACGCATACATCAACAGGCGAAGCGTGTAGTCGAAAAAGTTTGTCAATCGCATCGGGGTCCGCCGCCGGCAAGTTGCGATACCAGAATACGAGTATACCAGAAAAGATGAAGTTATCTGGTGTATTTAGCAAGTATCGGAAGCCGCCGCGAAGCGGAGGCAGGGCTATTTGACCCGCCGTCCCTTGAAGAAGCCGGCATTGGTGGTGTTCTGCTTGATGTTGGCGGTGTCGCCTTGCTCGGCTGTATTCTGTACCCCGTGATTTTCTTTCGTGGTGTCGCGCTCTGCCTCCGCATCGAGCTGGGGGCCTTTGGTGCTTTGATTACCTGGTGGGATCGGCGGCATTTTACTCATGTTGAGATTCCTTGGGCTCGCCTCGCTCAACAAACGGTAGCGCGTTTCTTCTGATATAGGTCAAAACTATTTCCGCTTCCCGGGGGTTATCAGACGGAACCATTTGCGTACGCCGGAATGGCTACGCTTCGCTTGGCGGCACAATCGTTCGCCCGAAGAAGGCATCGACGTGGCAAAAGCTGGATGGCACGCACTTTCAGCACGGCATCAAACGACAGACGTCGGGATCAATCAGGGCATGGGCGCCAGGCGGAGCAAGTGCTTTGCCCATGGCTATCCGACCCGCCGGCGGCCGAAACCTGTCGCCAGGCGCAACAGCCGCTCGACCGTCGCCCCCATGGCGAGTCCTGCCAGGACATCTGTCGTCCAGTGCGCGAGTAGCACGATCCGGGTGGCGACGAGAGCCGCCCCCGCGCTCCACACCAGATTGCGCTTGGCTGGCGACAACTGCGTCGCCGCCGATGCGAGCGCCCCCACATGGATGGCGTGGCCGCTTGGAAAGGCATCGAGGCGCTTGCCGGAAAGTGGAATCCCCCGCAGGTGGCCACGGAGCGTGAGCCGATCTGGCCGTTCCTGGTTAAACATCGTCTTGAGGAGATGCGGCAACGCGGTGACGGCAACCGTGGTCAGCAGGATATGATCACTGGCCAGACGTGTTTCCGGCGATTTGGAACGCGCCCATATCCACCATCCGGCCGCGAGCGCACACAGGACGTGCTCGTTGGCGCCCCAGGTAAGAAATTCGGCCACGTCCTCGGTCTGCGGGGTGGTGTTGCGGGCGATGGTCCGAGCAATCGTGACGTCGCCGTCCGTCGGCCGAACTGTGATCGGGAAATGCGGTGCACGGCGTTTTGAGAGGCGAAGCATGATCGAAAAGTAACGCGGCCTGGAGAGCCGGGTTCCAGATATCCATCGTCCTCGAGACGATATCCGATCTCCCGCCGTTCCATCGCTGCGTCATTTCTATCTGACAACGAAAACCGCAAGCACCCTCTCTGTTGGCCTATAGCCGCCCTGGATGCCAGGCTCGGCGGCATTCCCTGCCTTCAGGTCTATTTACCCGTCCGGGACCACGTTCAGGTCGGAGGAATGCCCTATCGCACTTGTCGAATCAGGAGAGCCCCGAATCCGACTTCGTTCGCGCGCCATCCACCAATCCGCGACGGCGCTTGTCACCTCATCCCATAGAGAGGTCGGAAGGTCCGGAATTGCCAGCCGAACGACGTAACGGTCTCGGGTTCTGTCCCGACACCACTCCGCCCCCGCGAAATCGAAGCCAAAACTACCTGCATGACGCAACGGTAAATGCGCGCGCCCCAAGTCGTCACACAACTCCGAGGTTAGCTCCCGCGTCTGCTTTTCATCAAGCCTGCCAGCCGGCGCTAAGGTCACGTAGAGACCATGAGCGAAATGTAATTCGTTGGTCAGGTCGGCCAGGCATTTTGAGAAATGATGTTTCGTCCGCATGCCATTTTGCAGCATTCGCGCGACGCGATGATCCGTCAAACGACGATAACCAGTTCCTCCTACATAGGGCGGAAAATGCGCCGGGAGCGCCGCGCCGCCAAACAGACGAACGACGTTGCGCGTCTCTGTGAGAAATCTTTGCAGCAATTGCTGCTTGGCGGCATCACGCTGACTTGCGTTTTCAATAAACACTGCCGATCCGAGCCGACCGTATTCCACCCCCAGCGAGTCAAGCTTGTTGTGGCTGCGAACCATAATGATCGGAATCATTGCCTTTCTGGCCCAACGCAAAACACGACCAATCCGCCTGGAACCGCCAGCGAAACAGGTCGTGTCAAAAACTATTAAATCGATACACGGCCGAGCGCTTTGAAGCCCAGCCTCGAACCCGGCTGCGGATGTGCAGGAGTTGAGCAGTAGAATCCGGCTGCGCGAACTCCGGGGACGCGCGACCTTGCTGATCAATCGGTCGAGCCCTACCCTCCTTAAATGCCTGGCATGGCCATCTATCAGCTCAATAGTCTCTCCATAAGAGTTAGGTCCGATGAAAATATCTGCTTCGGAAAGAACCGGTGCCGCAGCCATAAGCACCGCAGAAATCGCCGCCATTCCCGAAGCTGTGTAAATCGTTTCGCTGTGCGCACCATTTTCCAATGAATAAAAGGACGGCCCTCGCACCTCCAGATCGGCACGCTGATAATCGTATTTGAACTCGAACGGTCCCGAGCGCGGACGGAACGAATGCGTCCAGGCCGTTTCCGTCGTTGCCCAATCGTGGAGCTGGTGTTCGGCCTTAAGCGCCGCAGCGAGATGAAACTTTTGCTCGATCACCTCGGTTACCGACTTGGGATACCGAATCGTCAATGGGTTGGCGAGAAAGCCGTTCAGCAGATCAAGTTCTTCGCTCTTTCTCGCTAGATATGCTTCGACAGTTTCCATGGCGGCCTCAGCCCGTCATGACAACGCGGAAGGTGACAATTAGGTCCTAAAACCCTTCTCGACGAAGCACCGAGCGGCACAGATTGCCGATTTCGGGAGCCTGAAACCCGGCTGAAGACGCGCGCTAGACTGCCGGAGCAGTGCTGTCTATCCCCCACACTGGTAGGGTGCGTACACCCTCTCCAGCGTGGTCGCCGTTTGCCGGACCTTGATCGTTCGAAGCGCCAGTGTCTGAGCTGGTCGAAATGGATCGGTCGGCGCCTCGCCCCACCATTCCGGAACAACGTGACGGCCGAAGCCGCAACGTGAAGCCACGGGTCGCCGACATCTCGCAACTCAACCAGAGTTAAACGAATTGAGTTCGCAGCTTCGAGCTGCGGCGATTGCGCTTTCGTCCCAGCGCTCCCCTTGCCATTGCGGGGCCTGACTCGTCCTGCTCACCGCATATCGCGTTGCTGTTTTTTCCGGCTCGACGACCTCACCCAGTTATCGAGTCGACGCAAACTAAGAAGTCACGCTATCGGTGACGCACTGCGATTGGACTGCCGTTTACCTTGTTCGAAGCGCGCAGTATCAATTTTGCAAATGTGGTGTACTTTATATTTATGCATGTCGATGTCGACTGCATTGAACTCAACAATGGGATCACGGAGGGTGATATGGCCAAGAAAGCAAAGAAGGCAAAAAAGAAGACCGGTAAGAAGAAAAAGAAGTAAGGCTTCTCCATACCTTTGCTGAAACACATCAAGGCGCGTTCGCGAATTTGGCGTCGCCATCCTATATCGCCGCGACTTGATGTGGTTCGCTATCAGCAAATTCAAGCCGGACCACGAGGCTCAATGTAGGCTGATCGGTCCGGCTTTTTATGCAGAGCGTGGCGGACCGCGGTCACTCCTCGCGCAATTTTCCTGCGAAATTGACAAGACCTGTGATCCGCTCGTGCGAAAGCGCCGGCGCTGCATCGACCAGAACCAGCTGCAATCCCACACTCGGCTTGGACAATATTGGGTCGCACGCCTTACCAGCGGAAGACCAGGTCTACATCGGCACGATTGACCATTCAGGTAGTGCGTTCACGCCCGACGTCTCAGTCGCGCCGCGGTTTCAATGGGACAGCCATTTGTGTACGTATGCGTCGATGAGCTCGCGTACGGATTCGGACTTGATCACCAGGCCGAGGTCGATCATCTCGGCACCGATGGACTGAGCCTGGGTCTGCGCCGGCACCGGCCCAGGCACGAGCTGGTTGGCCTCTTCGCGGAAAAACACCGCCGCTATGACTCCAGCGAACCAGATGGTGCGCGCCGCGTCGCCGCGTGGACGGAGCGGATCGTCCCGCACCACGAATACCGGGCTGCCGCTCGATCCGGGATACACGGCGGCGTCGATCAAGAATTGCTTGTGCCCCTCGAAGTCGAGTTCGAGCGGCGTGGCCGTGGTGCCGCGGCGGAGGATTGGCATCAGGTTGACCTGATCCCAAACTCCGCTGGGATAGCCGACGAACAGCACGTCCTCGAGCGCGTCGAACCCTCGCACCGCGGCGGCATCGGGAATGCGCTGCCTGTCGATCGCATGGTAATACAGCTGCACGCCGAGATCGCGCGCCGCGCGCTCGAGCGGTCGCAGCGGGACGACGGCCAGATCGACCTCGGGATCGGGATGGCGAACCACGCCGCCGGGAAGTCCTCGATATTGAGCTGAGGAATGGAAACGCCGGCCGCGCGAATGGTTCGAGGCCAAGACACAGTTCGCCGTCGTCTTCGGTGAGCGGTTCGTCAGCCAATGACGGAAACAGGCCTCAAGCACGACATATCCGACAGTCCCATCATCTACCATATACCAGGGCACGGCGAGTCGAATAAGCCGTCAGTTATCTTGCCCCCGTCGAAGCCGCGACCGGGTTGGGAACGCTGCAATTCAGATCGGAGATCAGTCCATCTTTCAACCCGTAAATCCAACCGTGAATACGTACATGCTTGCCCCGCGCCCATGCCGACTGCATGATCGGCGTCCTCTCAAGCCGCGTTACTTGATCGCGCGTGCTGATTTCGCAAAGAAGATTGAGCCGTCTCGTCTCATCAGGAACACTCTCCAGGGCCTCTTTGTTGCGCTCGGCAACGTCGCGAATTGGTTGCAGCCAGTGATCGATGACACCATGACGTTGCCCATCAAGCGCGGTACGGATTCCGCCGCAGCCATAGTGGCCGCAAACTATGACGTGAGAGACCTCGAGAACCTCAATGGCATATTCGAGGACGGACAAGAGGTTGAGGTCGCTTGGGTGCATCAAGTTGGCCATATTGCGATGCACGAACACCTCTCCCGGATCCAGGCCGGTTATTATGTTTGCGGGAACCCTGCTGTCCGAACAACCGATCCACAGATATTGCGGCCGCTGAAGGTTAGAAAGCCGGTCAAAATAGCCGGGATCGTCACGCCGACGTTCCTCGGACCACCGGCGATTGTTATCCAACAAGTCATTGAGCATATGATCACCCATGCCGGTCCGCCATTCGTTGATGCGGCTCCGCGGCAAAATGTTTCCGTTGCTTTCTTTGGCCGTTTAGCATGCCTGATGCGGGATCAAAGCTGTTTTTGGATTGTTTGTGATATACTGACAGCGTAGCTGTGCCTTCGCCCAGCTCTTGACGTAGCGCCGCACCGCCATCGTAGCTGCTCTCATGGCCCCGGCCGCGCAGCTCCCCGAAGATGCATGCGGATCAGCATCAGCCGTTCTCGCTGCGGCTTCACGCGGTTGGCGCTCAGGACCCCGTCGATTTGCTCAAGCCAGGGGATCTATCCGCGGCTTCGGCTGCCGAGCCCGCTGATAGCCGAAAACCGTCACGCCGGACCGAAGGATCTTGCGCACCGCGTTGCGCGAGCGCGAAATCCGCGGCAGGACGGGACGCGGCGGCCGGTCCCGGAACGGCTATCGCTTTCTCTTGTCCTTCAACTGCTCAACGACGGCAGGCTGCGATGTCTCAAACACGCGACTGGCAAGAACGTCAGACGCTACCATCGACTGGACATCGTCGACAGACAGAATGGCGTTCTCGTCCGCGACCAAGCGATTGGCCTGACGCAAACGAATACGGTCCAGCGCGTTGCGGATCGAACGCGCATTGGAGAACAAGGACTGCGCCTTGCGCAAGGCGATGTAGCGTACAAACGCATCGCGAGCGTCAGAGGTGAACTTATAGTTCATGTGGTGCAGCATGACTTCTGCGATCGCGAGAAGTTCCTCGTCGGAGTAGTCGGGGAAGTCGATGTGATGCGCAATGCGCGAGCGGAAGCCGGGATTGCTCCCAAAGAAGCGGTCCATCCGGTCGGCATAGCCGGCCAGAATTACGACCAGATCTTCGCGATTGTTTTCCATCACCTGCAGCAGAATCTCGATCGCCTCCTGGCCGTAGTCGCGCTCGTTGTCGGGGCGGTAGAGGTAATAGGCTTCATCGATGAACAGCACACCGCCCATGGCGCGCTTCAGCACCTCGCGGGTCTTGGGCGCGGTGTGGCCGATATACTGGCCGACGAGGTCATCGCGCGTCACCGAGATGAGGTGCCCTTTGCGGATATAGCCAAGCCGGTGCAGGATATTCGCCATCCGCAGCGCGACCGTCGTCTTGCCGGTACCGGGATTGCCGGTGAAGCTCATATGCAGCGTTGGCGGAGCGTGCGACAGGCCAAGGCTCTTGCGGGCGCGTTCAACGATGAGCAGCGCCGCGATGTCGCGAATGCGCTGCTTGACCGGTTTCAAGCCAACCAGCTCGCGGTCGAGCTCGTCCAGCACTTCGGCGACGCCGGAACTTTTATACTCCTCCGCCAGATTGATGGTCTGCGCGGGTTCGTCTGGCTTCTGCACGGGCTCTTCCATGTCAATCCTTGATCCGTCGATCCCCCTCACCCACCCGCCTAAAGGACGGGAGCCCTCTCCCACAGGGGGAGAGGGCAGAAGGAGGACTTATGGCACTACTTGTAGCGTTCGCCGGCGGGCTTGTCAGTGACATAGGCTCGCGTGGTGTATTGGATCTGCCGGCCGCGGATCTCGGTGCGCTGCAACATGAAACCTGGCTCGTTCTTCGGACGGTTCACGATATAAGACATTGCCGGGCTCTCGACGCCGCGCACGGAATTGAACGCCGTGACGCGGATATAGTAGCCGGGAAAGGTTTTCCGGCAATTGTTGATCTCCATCATGATGCCAGCGGCATCCTTCAAGTCGAACATCGGCATGCCGAACATTTCCCAATAGGTGTTCCGCGGATGCGGATCGTCGGTGTATTCGACGCTGATCGCAAAATTGTTCTTGAGCGCATACTCGATCTGCGCGGTGATTTGCGCGTCGGTGAGATCAGGCAGGAATGAAAACTGTCCCTGCGTGATGCGGTTGCCGTGATTAGTCATCATAGGCGTAAATCTCCTTAGGGTATCCCTCAGATGGCGGGCGTTGCGACGGGCACGAAGTCGGCCGTGTCGGTGGAATCGTAGTTGAAGGTGATGTCTTTCCAAGTTTCGAGCGCCGCCTTCAGCGGGCTGCACCACTTGGCCGCATCCTCGAGAATTTTCGGGCCTTCGCGCATATAATCGCGGCCTTCATTGCGGGCCAAGATCATGGTTTCCAACGCCACCCGGTTGGCGATCGCGCCGGCCTGGATGCCCATCGGATGGCCGATGGTGCCGCCGCCGAACTGGAGCACCACGTCCTCGCCCAGATAGTGGACGAGCTGGTGCATCTGCCCAGCATGGATGCCACCGGAGGCTACCGGCATGACCTTGTTCAGCGAGGCCCAGTCCTGCTCGAAAAACAGGCCTTGCTCCAGCTTCTGCTCGGTATGAGTGTCCAGCAGCGTGTCGTAGAAGCCGCGGATCATCAGCGGATCGCCTTCGAGCTTGCCGACCACCGTGCCGGCATGGATGTGGTCCACGCCCGCCATGCGCATCCACTTGCAGATGACGCGGAAGTTCATGCCGTGGTTCTTCTGGCGCGAATAGGTCGAGTTGCCAGCGCGGTGCAGATGCAGGATCATGTCGTTCTTGCGCGCCCACTTCGCCATCGACTGGATCGCGGTGTAACCGATCACCAGATCGATCATGATGATGACCGAGCCGAGCTCCTTGGCGAACTCGGCGCGCTCATACATCTCCTCCATAGTACCGGCGGTGACGTTAAGGTAGTGCCCCTTCACCTCGCCGGTTTCGGCCTGGGCCTTGTTGACGCCCTCCATGCAGTAGAGGAAGCGGTCGCGCCAATGCATGAAGGGCTGCGAGTTGATGTTCTCGTCGTCCTTGACGAAGTCGAGTCCGCCCTTGAGCGCCTCATAGACCACGCGGCCGTAATTGCGGCCGGAAAGGCCGAGCTTGGGCTTGGTGGTCGCCCCCAGCAGCGGACGGCCGAATTTGTCGAGGCGCTCGCGCTCGACGATGACGCCCGTCGCCGGCCCTTGGAAGGTTTTCAGATACGCCACGGGAATGCGCATGTCTTCAAGGCGCAGCGCCTTGACGGCCTTGAAGCCAAAGACGTTACCAATGATCGAAGCGGTAAGGTTAGCGATCGAGCCAGGCTCGAACAGGTCCATGTCATAGGCGATATAGGCGAAATACTGCGCCTCGGTCTTGGTGCCGGGGCCGGTATTGGGCACCAGCTCGCTGCGATAGGCCTTGGCGCGATACAGCTCACAGGCGGTGAGGCGGTCGGTCCACACCACGGTCCAGGTTGCGGTCGAGGACTCGCCTGCGACGGCGGCCGCGGCCTCTTCATGATCGACGCCCGGCTGCGGCGTGATGCGGAACAGCGCAATAACGTCGGTGTCCTTGGGCACATAGCCGGCGTCCCAATAGCCCATTTGCTTATAGGGGATGACACCGGACTTGTAGCGTTCCTTGCCGCTGAGTTCGTTCATGATAGTCTCCTTCTCTTGTGATAGTTTTCAGATCGCACTTTACTCCGCAGCAACGGCCGTTTTACCGATACGCGGATCTAGTTTACCCGAGCGATAGAGCTTGGCCATTTCAGACAATGGGATCACCCTGAATCTTTGAGGCCTTTCCGGCAGTAGCCCTCGGCTCATTCAGTTGCCTCAGTTGCCTCAGTTGCCTCAGTTGCCTCAGTTGCCTCACCTCGCTCGCAAGATTGACACCCCGCTGGAAATAAGTACAATTTCAATATCTTTCATCAATTAAAACTTTTTCTTATAATCTCGAATCTTCGAGATGTCACTTTTCAGCTTCGCACACTTGCATCGGTCGCCGCCGGCGGCAGCCAACATTCGCTCTGCAACGCGTTTTCATCAAGAGTTCTTCCATGAACAAATATGTCGGACTCGATCAGGACAGTCACGGCATCAGCCAGCTCGGTCGCATCGTGCTTGATGCGCGCGTGTTCGGTCTCATCCCCGAGACCCAGGGACGGCGCCAGATGCAGGTGCTGATGAGCAAGGGAGAGCAGCTCTGGCAACCTGCCCGGCGCCCTACCGCCGGAGATGGCCGAGCCGCCACAACCGCGTCTATGCCGAAGTTATCGCCCGCGCCAAGACGCGTGGCTGGGACGCCGAACTGTCGGAGGACGAATAGTCCATCCAGCGGTGGCCCGGGCCCCGGTGAGGTAGCGCTCATCGCAGCGGACCCGCGACTGAACGCCTAGCAGAAGCCCATAGGTGGCCTGGCGGGTGGTCAACGCGACAAGCGAACAGTAAGCGTGGTCTTGACTAAGCGCGTAAGTCGTCCGCGTAACGGATAATATTTGATGTCAGAAAATCTCCTGGTGATTTGTCCCAGGAGGTTTCATGAGAGCGAACATATGTCTGAGCAAGAATTTCGAAATTGTCACGGCCTCAGCTGGAGGGCTTCAGCCAGTCCGGGGCGGAGCTATCGCACCTGGTCACGCCGGAAAAAGACCCAACCGTCGCGGAAACGTCTGCGTCGCGAGCAAACGTTTCGGAGATTGCACGCTCTCACTGGCTCGATCCATCGCAGATGTTTGCGTGGCGATGCAAGGCCCTGGCCTCGAGGCTGGTCGCGCCTGCCGGTGTTTGGTTGCGGGGGCAAGATTTGAACTTGCGACCTTCAGGTTATGAGCCTGACGAGCTACCGGGCTGCTCCACCCCGCGATAAACCGTTGCGCCGCCTTTTCAAAAGTCGCTGCCGAAACGAGCCGCCAACGCCTGAGGGCGTCGATCAATCCCGTCTGGAGGCTCCTGAGAAGGCAAACCCGGGCACGAGCCCTTGGGCTGCGAGCGGTATGTATCAATGCATGATGGCTTTGGAAAGGGCCGAGGGCGATCTTTCCCTAAATTATGGTGCCAAATCCGTCCCTTATCCCGCTTAAATCGATGTTGCTGGAGGGTCTTGCCAGACCAAAGGCAATACTCGGCCTTCGCCATATCAGCGCCGGAACCCGCCGAAAACACCGGAAGCGACATCATGAACCGACATCCGTCAAAAGCCGTGCGCGGCGTGGCGTGGAGGTCGCGTTCGAGCGCATGCACGAGGTGCTGCGAGCGAAAATCGGCGCCGACGCTGGCCGAGACGACTCGACCGAGTGGGTCGCCACCTGCAAGATGGGTGTCAACGATTCGCATGTCGAGGTTGATTTCGAAGCTCAGGATATATGGCATGGAAGGGCTGCGGATCGTCGATGCCTCGATCATGCCGACGCTGATCGGCGCGGCAACACGAAGGCGCCACCGATCATGGTCGGCGAGAAGCCACACAGATCCGATCAAGGCGGAGATACGGGACTAACGGACCGCGGCGGGCACTCATGAACAGCTTCGACATTGTTGTCTATCTCACGTTGGCTGTTGCCGTGGCCGCCGGCTTTCGGGCCGGGCTATTGCGCAGCGCGATCACGATCCTCGCCTATCTGGTCGCGATGCCGATCGCGGTCTGGATCATGTCGCTGATTACCCCTGCTATCGGCAACGGCGACGCGCCGCTGACCCAGAACTCGGTACTGTTCTTTGCGATTTTCCTGGTCGCCGGCATGGCGCTCGGCTGGCTGGCGCGGATGGCGCTGGACGACGCCATCGGGCCCGAAACCGGTATCGGCGATCGGCTCGGCGGCGCTATCCTTGGCGCGGCGCGCGTCGGCCTGGTTGCGATCACGCTGGTACTGATTTTCGATCAGTTGGTCCCGGCCGACCGGCAACCGGCCTACCTCACGGGTTCGCAATTGCGGCCATGGCTGTCGATAGCGGGACAAAAGGGCTTCCGGTCGCTGCCGCCTGAAGTCACCGCCTATATCGATCGGCTGCAGCGCGACCGGCGAATTTGACGGGGCGCGAGAGTCGCCGCGCACGCTGGCCTGCGCTGCCATGCGTTTGGCGCGGTACGCCTCCCCTACTCGGCGTTTCCCAGGTTCGCTAAAGTAGCGCATCGGGCTTTCAAAAAATCATCCGATATAACCGGGAGCGAACCGTGGATCTTGGAATCAAAGGCCGCCGCGCCATCGTATGTGCCTCCAGCAAGGGACTGGGACGCGCCTGCGCGATCGCGCTGGCCGCCGAGGGCGTACATGTCACGCTGACCGCACGCGGCGCCGAGGCGCTGGCGAAGACGGCGGCAGAGATCCGCAAACTGAGTCCCAGCGTCACCGTGACGGAAGTCGCCGGCGACATCACCACGCCCGCCGGCCGCGAAGCCGCGCTGAAAGCCTGTCCCGATCCCGACATCCTGATCAATAATGCCGGCGGCCCGCCGCCCGGCGATTTCCGTAACTGGACCCGCGACGACTGGATCAAGGCAATCGACGCCAACATGCTGACGCCGATCGAACTGATCAAGGCCACGGTCGACGGCATGATGGCCCGCAAGTTCGGCCGCATCGTCAACATCACCTCGGCCGCGGTGAAGGCGCCGATCGAGGTGCTGGGCCTGTCGAACGGCGCGCGAAGCGGCCTCACCGGCTTCGTCGCCGGCATCGCGCGCAAGACCGTGATCAACAACGTTACCATCAACGGCCTGCTGCCGGGCCCGTTCGACACTGACCGCCTGCGCGGCCCGGTCGCCGAGGCGGAAGCCGCCAAGAAGGGCATCACGGTGGATCAGCTGATCGCCGAGCGCGGCAAGAACAACCCGGCCGGACGTGTCGGCGATCCCGAGGAATTTGGGCTGGCCTGCGCGTTCCTGTGCGGCGCCAAGTCCGGCTTCATCACCGGCCAGAACATCCTGCTCGATGGCGGCGCCTATCCCGGCACGATGTGAGCAGACGCCCCAGACGGCCATCGCTTTTCTTATGCGAACCGGAGCGAGTTCGCGCGAAATCATACAGCTACTGAACAGGCGTGGTTCGCTCGTCGCTCCAGGAAAGGCCGAATTCACCGAGCCCTTCGGCCAAAAGATCGCCCAGCATCGGCTCGCCCAGGAGGTAGCGGGCGGTCCTGCCGTCCCGTCCCTCCGCCGCCTCGCGGCGCAAATCCTTCCATTCCTCAATGCTAGCGTCGCCACGGCCAAGCCGCATCAAGGCGATCAGATCGATCTGCTCGTCCTCGGTCAACGCGTCGATGAAGCCCGTGATCTCGCGCACCACAGGATCACGACCGTTATCTTCCAGCACATCGATCATGTCGTCATCGGCGCCGTTAGATCCGGAATCCGGATCGGAAGACGCCTGCTTGACGTCAAATTCCCTCGCCTTCTCGATCAAAAAGCCGACTTTTTCGGACGAAATCAGCAATTCAGGCATCGTGCGCTCCTCACTTGCAATCCCGCGATAACGCCCGATGCTGCCGGATGATCCATCGCGCCACGTGATCCGAGACCCGATGCGGGGATACGCTGCACAACAATCGATCCTCGACCCCCGGGTGGCTGCGATGCAGCGCGGGCAGTTGAATTTCGCGCCGCACTACTCCATGAAACGGGTCAAGAAACGCTCAAGCTAAGCAAAATCAAGGGAGCGATGAGATATGAAGCTTGTTCGTTACGGGGCCAAAGGCCAGGAAAAGCCCGGCCTGATCGACAAATCCGGTCAGTTGCGCGACCTGTCCGCGCATGTGAAGGACTTCGATGGCGAGGCCTGTTCACCGGCCTCACTGGCCAAGCTCGCTGGCCTGGATCCATCCGAACTTCCTGCCGTCAACGGCAAGCCGCGGCTCGGCGCGCCGGTCACCGGCATTTCGAAATTCGTCGCGATCGGCTTGAACTATATCGACCATGCCAGGGAAACCGGCAATCCGGTCCCGGCCGAGCCGGTCTTCTTCCTGAAGGCCAACAGCGCGCTCTCGGGTCCAAGCGATGCGGTGGAGAAACCGCGGGGCTCCATCAAACTCGATTGGGAAGTCGAGATCGCTGCCATTATCGGCACCCGCGCCAAATACGTATCGGAAGCCGACGCGCTCAATCACGTTGCCGGCTATTGCGTCTGCAACGACGTCTCCGAGCGACATTTCCAGATCGAGCGCCTCGGCCAGTGGACCAAGGGCAAGTCGCACGATACTTTCGGCCCGGTCGGCCCGTGGCTCGTCACCAAGGACGAGATCGCCGACGTCCAGAAGCTATCGTTGTGGCTCGACGTCAACGGCAAGCGGCGCCAGACCGGATCGACCTCGAACATGATCTTCAGCATGGCAAAGTGCGTTTCCTACGTCTCGCAATTCATGACGTTGCTGCCCGGTGACATCCTCACGACGGGTACCCCGCCCGGCGTCGGCACCGGAATGAAGCCCCCGACTTTCCTCAATGTCGGCGACGTGGTCACGCTCGGCATCGAAGGTCTCGGTGAACAGCGCCAGGAAATCATCGCGGCATGAGGTAGCCTCTCGATTTCCAACACTTGTCATGCCCGCTTTTTACCTGCATGACGAAAGGGAACGAACAAGGACATCATAATGAAACTCACATTTTCCCCCACCTCGCCTTATGCCCGCAAGGTACGGATCGCCGCTCTCGAACTTGGGCTGATCGACAAGATCGAGTTGGTGCCGACAACCGTGACGCCGACCAAGCCTGATGACGAATATTCGAAGATCAACCCGGTGAGAAAGCTACCGGTCCTGATCCTCGACAATGGCGACGTGATCCTCGATTCCTATGTCATCGTCGAATATCTCGACGAACTTGCCGGCGGTGGAAAAATCATTCCGGCCTCTGGCGCGACGCGCTGGAAGGTCAAGAGCGATCATTCGCTGGTGCAGGGCATGGTGGATTCCATGCTGGCGTCCCGCTACGAGCGCACGGTGCGGCCAAAGGAGCTGCAATGGGACGCATGGGCCGACGACTACTGGAGCCGCGCGTGGAAAGGCATGGCGCATTTCGAGAACCATCCGGATGTGCTGTCGCGGCCTTTCGACGTCTCGCAGATCGCGCTGGTCTGCATGCTCGGCTATCTCGATTTCCGTTTTGCCGATTGCGGCTGGCAGAAGGCCTTTCCCAAGCTCAATGCTTTCCATCAGAAGATGCTGGAGCGGCCCTCGGTCAAGATCTCGGTACCGGCCGCCGCGTAACGGAAGTGCGCGTCATGAGCTTGAATTTCAGCGTCGGCGATTTCACGATCTATCGCGTCATCGAGCAGGAAGCACCCTTTCTGCCAGCGCGTGAGATGCTGCCGACGCTGACGCCCGAGCTGCTGGCGGAAAACCGCGACTGGATGCGACAAGCGGGCACGCTCGACGCCAATGATGTGCTCGTGATCTGCTTCCAGTCCTACATCGTGAAGACGCCGCATCACACCATTCTAATCGACACCTGCATCGGCAACGACAAGCCGCGACCGCTGCGCCCGAAATGGAATATGAAGACGGACGACAACTACATGCGTGCGCTGGCCGCGAGCGGATTTTCGGTTGGCGACATCGACTTCGTGATGTGCACGCATCTCCATGTCGATCACGTCGGCTGGAACACCCGGCTGGAGAACGGCCGCTGGGTGCCGACCTTTCCAAAGGCGCGCTACGTGTTCGGCCAGGACGAATTCGATTACTGGACCAGGGAGAACGCCAAGGCCGAGGTCGGGCCGTTCGCCGACAGCGTGCTGCCGGTGGTCGAGGCCAACAAGGCACAGATCGTTCGGAACGATTTCTCGATCGGCGACCATCTTCGCATCCTGCCAACGCCGGGGCATACGCCGGGCCATGTCGCCTTCACCCTGGGCCGGAGCAAGGACGAGGCGGTATTCGCCGGCGATTTGATGCATACGCCGCTGCAGTTACGTTATCCGGACCTGTCGCCGAAATTCGATATCGATCCGGTGCAATCCGCGGCGACGCGGCGGAGCTTCCTGGAGCGCTATTGCGACACCGATACGCTATGCTGCACCGCGCATTTCCCCTCGCCATCGACGGGAAAGATCCGTCGCCATGGCAGCGGATTTTTCTGCGAAGCGGTGAGCTGAAGTCGCGCCGGGACAATTAGTCGAACAGGCTCGGGGTATAATTCACAACCGTGCCCTCGATCTCCAGCATCTTCAGCTTGGTCACCACGCCGCCATTGGCGGAAAAGCCGCCCGGCTTGTCGCCGGCCGCGAGCACGCGGTGGCAAGGCACCACGATCGGACATGGATTGCGCCCAAGCGCCTGGCCGACGTCGCGCGAAAGTTCGACGCCGCCGAGTTTTTTGGCGATGTCGCCATAGGTCAGCGTCTTGCCCGGCGGGATCGCGCGCGCGATGTCGTAGACGCCGCGGCTGAACGCCGGAACGTCCTCAAGATCGAGCACGACGTCCCTTAGGTCATTCGGCTTGCCCGCGAGCAGTTCGACCATGCCGTCGATCGCCGCCTGCACCTCGGTGGTGGGCGCCGCTTCCTCGATATCACCGTAGCGCTGGCGAATGCGATTGCGCGTCTTCTCCTCGCGGCCCATCGGCAGTTGCACCGCATGGATGCCGCGATCGCCCCACGCGATGCCGCAAGCGCCGATCGCGGTGTCGAAAATGGCAAAGCGGTAGCCGCTCATGGCTGGCTCCAAAATCTGAAGAAAAATGCGTGGCACCGAATGTAGGTATCAAAGCTTTTGCGGTCCACCCGGATTCCGAAGCAATTGCCCGGCAACAGCGTCTCAAAACTCCACCGGCTGGTCTGCGGCGGTGCTGGAGCCGCAGTCGAAACTCGCCGCGTGATTTCGGTCAGGCTGCGGCGCTTTTTTCCCGACACGGGAGCGGTCGTCGGCAACGATTATCCGATGGTATGCACAGCAGGAAACGGCGTAAATTCCCGGCAGACACACAAAGGAAATTGCAAATCGATACAAGCAGGAGGAACCACCATGAAGCTGACCCAGCAACAGATCGAGGACTTCAACAGCGAAGGCTGGCTGTTCCTGCCGGAATTGTTCAGCATCGAGGAAGTGGCCCTGCTGGCGCGCGAGGCCGAGAGCATCTACGACACCAAGCGTCCCGAAGTGTGGCGCGAAAAAAGCGGCGCGCCGCGTACCGCCTTTGCAGCGCACCTCTACAACGAGGCGTTCGGCCTGCTTGGCGCTCATCCGCGCATGATCGAACCGGTAGAGCAGATCTTCGGCGAGAAGGTCTACATGCATCAATACAAGATCAACGCCAAATCGGCCTTCACCGGCGACGTCTGGCAATGGCACCAGGATTACGGCACCTGGAAGCGCGACGACGGCATGCCGCAGTCGCGGGCGATGAACATCGCGATCTTTCTCGACGAAGTAATGCCGATCAACGGACCGCTGATGCTGGTGCCGCGGAGCCAGCACGCCGGCGACC
>CAWDWT010000023.1:0-122500 GCA_963806075.1 uncultured Alphaproteobacteria bacterium | reverse complement strand
AACTGAGCTACAAGCCCCTAACGACCAATTTCCTTGAAAAGGATCGGAGCATCGCTCGCCGCACCCGGCAAGCGCCCGATGTCAGCACAAGCGCTAAGCCCCTGGCGCGTGTTCGTCCGCGAAGAAAGAGAAACGTAGACGGCGAAATCCCGCCAATGCAGCTCAACGATCCTGACGATCGCTGGCCGCTGATGTTTCTAAAACGATCCGATAGACAGCAAGCTGTCTGAAGGATCATCCTTAGAAAGGAGGTGATCCAGCCGCAGGTTCCCCTACGGCTACCTTGTTACGACTTCACCCCAGTCGCTGACCCTACCGTGGCCGGCTGCCCCCTTGCGGTTAGCGCACCGTCTTCAGGTAAAACCAACTCCCATGGTGTGACGGGCGGTGTGTACAAGGCCCGGGAACGTATTCACCGTGGCATGCTGATCCACGATTACTAGCGATTCCAACTTCATGGGCTCGAGTTGCAGAGCCCAATCCGAACTGAGACGGCTTTTTGAGATTTGCGAAGGGTTGCCCCTTAGCGTCCCATTGTCACCGCCATTGTAGCACGTGTGTAGCCCAGCCCGTAAGGGCCATGAGGACTTGACGTCATCCCCACCTTCCTCGCGGCTTATCACCGGCAGTCTCCTTAGAGTGCTCAACTAAATGGTAGCAACTAAGGACGGGGGTTGCGCTCGTTGCGGGACTTAACCCAACATCTCACGACACGAGCTGACGACAGCCATGCAGCACCTGTCTCCGGTCCAGCCGAACTGAAGAACTCCATCTCTGGAGTCCGCGACCGGGATGTCAAGGGCTGGTAAGGTTCTGCGCGTTGCGTCGAATTAAACCACATGCTCCACCGCTTGTGCGGGCCCCCGTCAATTCCTTTGAGTTTTAATCTTGCGACCGTACTCCCCAGGCGGAATGCTTAAAGCGTTAGCTGCGCCACTAGTGAGTAAACCCACTAACGGCTGGCATTCATCGTTTACGGCGTGGACTACCAGGGTATCTAATCCTGTTTGCTCCCCACGCTTTCGTGCCTCAGCGTCAGTATCGGGCCAGTGAGCCGCCTTCGCCACTGGTGTTCTTGCGAATATCTACGAATTTCACCTCTACACTCGCAGTTCCACTCACCTCTCCCGAACTCAAGATCCTCAGTATCAAAGGCAGTTCTGGAGTTGAGCTCCAGGATTTCACCCCTGACTTAAAGACCCGCCTACGCACCCTTTACGCCCAGTGATTCCGAGCAACGCTAGCCCCCTTCGTATTACCGCGGCTGCTGGCACGAAGTTAGCCGGGGCTTATTCTTGCGGTACCGTCATTATCTTCCCGCACAAAAGAGCTTTACAACCCTAGGGCCTTCATCACTCACGCGGCATGGCTGGATCAGGCTTGCGCCCATTGTCCAATATTCCCCACTGCTGCCTCCCGTAGGAGTTTGGGCCGTGTCTCAGTCCCAATGTGGCTGATCATCCTCTCAGACCAGCTACTGATCGTCGCCTTGGTGAGCCATTACCTCACCAACTAGCTAATCAGACGCGGGCCGATCTTTCGGCGATAAATCTTTCCCCGTAAGGGCTTATCCGGTATTAGCACAAGTTTCCCTGTGTTGTTCCGAACCAAAAGGTACGTTCCCACGCGTTACTCACCCGTCTGCCGCTGACGTATTGCTACGCCCGCTCGACTTGCATGTGTTAAGCCTGCCGCCAGCGTTCGCTCTGAGCCAGGATCAAACTCTCAAGTTGGACTTGAAACTTCAAACCGGCTGATCACAACGTTTGACGAGGTCCCACCATTCTTTGCCGGCCGAAGCCGACAAGCTGTCTGCGATTCACATCGCGGACAACGATGGTGTAACCTTTAAAACGTGTACCGCCGAAGTCTTTCGTCCAGTCTCGAAAGATGAAAACCGAAGTTTTCAAGTATTCGAGACTCGCAAGGACTCCGCCGTCCACGTTTCTCTTTCTTCATCTTCACTTGTCAAACAGCCCGGGACCCAAGAATCCCTCTCCCATCGCTGGGAGCATCGCGAAGACCCTCATTCGACGGCAAATGACAACCGATTGTCATCGGCTGTTGATTCACTCATCTTAGTGAGGAGCTTCACGGGCGCGAAAACATGCGTTGGCCAAAGGCCAAGACAGCGCCGCGCTCAGTTGGCGGTTTATAAGCCCGCCGGATCGAAGTTGTCAACGCCCGTCATCAACAAATCGTCGCATCGCCCCAGAGAATCTTGCACTGCAAAGAAGCCTCTATTTTAAAGGACCTTACGCCGTACTTGAGCCACAATCCTGCGACGTTCTGACGGTACTGAAGCATCGAATCGCCGGGCGCCAGTGGGGGTTGCCGGCGACAATCTACCAGGGGACGGCGATCTTCCATACCCTTCGCCTTCTCTTGCGGCCTGGAAACATCGAGAGACCTGCACGCACATCGTCGTCTGTGATTCCGGCCCGTGCCTTTGCTTTTACAGCCTTGGCCTTTGCTTCCGGGACACTCATTCGGCATGCCATGCTCCCCGAGTCGTTCCTTCAGCGGACGAATGCGGGTCCGGTTGACCGGGGTCTCGTCGGACGCGGATGGAATTGGGGGACGGTGGTTTGAACCACAGGACGTCACGCGGTGGCGGCTACGGGCGCGAAACCGGGATCATTGATCTTGGTCACGAGCCTCCGCTTTCAGTCGATGGCTCTGAAGCCGCGGTGATCGATCGCCGCCGCGTCTCCGTGCAATGGTTCAGCGGCACCATCCTTACCGGTCTGTGCGGCGCGGCTCTCATCGGCGGCGCCGTTTTCGCGTCACTGGATGGCGAAATGACCTTCGCCAAGGTGCCCGAGCGTGTCGAGGGTACGTTGCGTGGAGCTTTCGGCGCCAATGACCGGACTGCCAGCCTGCACAAGAGCGATCGCCTGCCGCCGCCCGGCGAGTCGACCGCCGCCCGCAATGTCACCCGCGTTTCCACGGTGACGCGGGTCGGCAATCGCGACGTGATGCGGGTACGGCCGTTCGTGCGGATTTCCGGCAATCTGTCGCTGACGACCAGCGACCTTAGCGCCAAGATTCCGCCGTTCAACGCCCAGCGCCTGCTGGCCGATGTCGGCGATGCAGCGCCCACCGCCACCGACGATCCGAATGCCGCCGACGCCGCCGAACCCGATGCCGAGGTTTCGTTCGTGACCAAGGATCTGGCACCAGTGCTGCCCAAGGCGAAGATTGCCGCCGTGGTCGCACTCGACGACGTCCTGATGCGGGTGCGCGATGCCTCCAACTGGCACACTAATACTGGCGGCGTACGTTACGCAGCACTTGCCAGCGCCGTAGCCGATGCCAGTGGCGCGCAATCGGATATGAAACTGGCCTATGCCACCGAGGGCAACAACGATCCCTATGCCGGCTTCGAGACGCGCGTCGTCCCGGAAAACGTCACGCTGCTGCCGAAGACCAAGGAACAGATCACCGGCGGCAATCCGTCCGGCGAACGCGTCCACATCGTCAAGAAGGGCGATAACGTCCTCTCGATCCTGCACGACCAGGGCGCCACGGCTGAAGACGCCAAGGCGATCGCCGCTACGCTCGGCCCCCGCGGCCGCGACGGTGGGCTGAAGGAAGGCGAGAAGCTGCGCATCCTGATGGCAAGCGGCGGCCCCGGAGAACGGCTGCAGCCGTATCGGGTAATTGTCGCCAACGATTCCGCAGTCGAGGCCGTCGCCGCACTGTCCGATCTCGGCAGATATGTCGCCGTCGACGTGCAGAGCATCAACACCGTCACCGAGACCGCCGACAACGGCAGCGATGACGATGACGACGACGGCTCGGGGGTTCGGCTCTACCAGAGCATCTACGAGACGGCGCTGCGCAACAAGGTGCCGCCGAGCGTGATCGACGACATGGTGCGGATCTACTCCTACGACGTCGACTTCCAGCGCAAGGTGCAGCCCGGCGATTCCTTCGACGTGTTTTATGCCGGCGAGGACGAAGGCTCGACCACCAGCGAAAAGAATGAAGTGCTGTTCGCCTCGCTAACCGTCGGTGGGGAGACCAAGAAATATTACCGCTTCCAGACCGCCGACGATTCCGTGGTCGACTACTACGACGAGACCGGCAAAAGCGCGAAAAAGTTTCTGGTGCGCAAGCCGGTCAACAACGCCATCATGCGATCAGGCTTCGGCAGCCGCCGCCATCCGATCCTCGGCTACGTCAAGATGCACACCGGCGTCGACTGGGCCACCGCCTATGGCACGCCGATTTTCGCGTCCGGCAATGGCGTCGTCGAGGTGGCCGGTTGGGAAGGCGGCTATGGCAAATACGTCAAGCTGAAACACAATAACGGCTATGAGACCGCCTACGGTCATATGTCCGCCTTCGCCAAGGGTCTGGAGGTCGGCAAGCGGGTCCGACAGGGCCAGGTGATCGGCTTCGTCGGATCGACCGGGCAATCGACCGGCGCCCACGTGCATTACGAAATCCTTGTCAACGGCCGCTTCGTCGACCCGATGCGCATCAAACTGCCCCGCGGCCGCTCGCTCGATGGTCCGATGCTGACGAGCTTCGAAAAGGAACGCGACCGGCTCGATGCCATGATGGCCAATCGCGGCGCCCGGATCTCCGATGCATCGGGCGGCCCGTTGCGGGTCAGCAATCGCTGAGTCCGGCAAGTCCAATTTCTAAAGTTCAGCTCTCCACTAACCGCTGCAAGTCGCAGCGAGCCTTCCCGCATCTGCGGAAAAGCTCGCTTTGCTTCGCCTCAGTTCAATTTGCGCTTTGATACCGGTGCTTCGAACGACGCGATCTCGGCGGTCTGTGCCACCTTGCCGTTGAAGGTCAGCACATTGCCTTTCGCCGAGATCGCGACATGGTCGCCGTCCTTGACCTCACCGGCGAGAATCATCTCGGCCAGCGGATCCTGCAGATTGCGCTGGATCACCCGCTTCAGCGGCCTTGCGCCATAGGCGGGATCCCAGCCCTTGCCGGCGAGCCAATCGCGCGCTGCGGCATCGAGCGTGAGCACGATCTTGCGCTCTTCCAGAAGCCTGGTCAGCCGCGCGAACTGGATTTCCACGATCTTGCCCATCTCGCTCTTCTGCAGACGGTGGAACAGGATGATCTCGTCGACGCGGTTGAGGAACTCGGGACGGAAATGCGCCCGCACCGTGCCCATCACCTGCTCGCGCACGGCCGAAGTGTCCTCGCCTTCCGGCTGGTTGACCAGGAACTCCGAGCCGAGGTTGGAAGTCATGATGATCAAGGTGTTGCGGAAATCGACGGTGCGGCCCTGGCCGTCGGTCAGGCGGCCATCGTCGAGCACCTGCAGCAGCACGTTGAACACATCGGGATGCGCCTTCTCGATCTCGTCGAACAGCACCACCTGATAGGGCCGCCGCCGCACCGCTTCGGTCAGCGCACCGCCCTCGTCATAACCGACATAGCCTGGAGGCGCGCCGATCAGCCGCGACACCGAATGCTTTTCCATGAATTCGGACATGTCGAGGCGGACCATCGCGGTCTCGTCGTTGAACAGATATTCGGCGAGCGCTTTCGTCAGTTCGGTCTTGCCAACGCCCGTGGGCCCTAAGAACATGAACGAGCCCATCGGCCGGTTCGGGTCCTGCAGGCCCGCGCGCGAACGGCGCACGGCGGTTGCGACCGCACGCACGGCTTCGGCCTGACCGACCACGCGGTTGCCGAGGCTATCCTCCATCCGCAGCAGCTTGTCCTTTTCGCCCTCCAGCATCTTGTCGACGGGAACACCGGTCCAGCGCGAGACCACCTGCGCAATGTGGTTGGCCGTGACGGCCTCCTCCATCATCTCGCCGGCGTTCTCCTTGGCCTCGATGTCGGAAAGCTGCTTCTCAAGTTCGGGGATCCGGCCATAGGCCAGTTCGCCGGCACGCTGGTATTCGCCGCGGCGTTGGGCGTTGGCGAGTTCAATCCGCAAGCCATCGAGCTCGCTCTTGAGCTTCTGGGCGTTGGAGAGCTTGTTCTTCTCCGCGCTCCAGCGAGAGGTCAGCGCCGCGGATTTATCCTCAAGCGCGGCGAGTTCCTTTTCCAGCGACTGCAGCCGGCTCTTGGAGCCCGCGTCGCTTTCCTTTTTAAGCGCTTCCTGCTCGATCTTCAGCCGGACGATTTCCCGATCCATCGAATCGAGTTCTTCCGGCTTGGAATCGACCTGCATCTTCAGCCGTGCCGCCGCCTCGTCCATCAGGTCGATGGCCTTGTCGGGCAGGAAGCGGTCGGTGATGTAGCGGTTCGACAGCGTGGTCGCCGCCACCAGCGCCGAGTCGGTGATACGCACGCCGTGGTGCTGTTCGTATTTGTCCTTCAGGCCGCGCAGGATCGAGATGGTGTCCTCGACCGAAGGTTCGTCTGACAAAGATCGGCTGGAAGCGCCGCGCCAGCGCCGCATCCTTTTCGACGTGCTTGCGGTACTCGTCGAGCGTGGTGGCGCCGATGCAGTGCAGTTCGCCGCGCGCCAGCGCGGGCTTGAGCAGGTTGGACGCATCCATCGCGCCGTCGGCCTTGCCGGCGCCGATCAGCGTGTGCATCTCGTCGATGAACAGGATGATGCTGCCTTCGGCGGTCGGTGACCTCCTGCAGCACGGCTTTCAGCCGCTCCTCGAACTCGCCGCGGTATTTCGCGCCCGCGATCAGCGCACCGAGATCGAGCGACAGCAGTTTCTTGTCTTTCAGGCTTTCCGGCACGTCGCCATTGAGAATGCGCAGCGCCAGGCCCTCGACGATCGCGGTTTTGCCGACGCCGGGTTCGCCGATCAGCACCGGATTGTTCTTGGTGCGACGCGACAGCACCTGGATGGTGCGGCGGATTTCCTCGTCGCGGCCGATCACGGGATCGAGCTTGCCGTCGCGCGCGGCCTGGGTCAGGTCGCGGGCATATTTCTTCAGCGCGTCATAGGCGTTCTCGGCCGTCGCGGAATCCGCGGTGCGGCCCTTGCGCAAGCTTTCGATCGCGGCATTGAGGTTTTGCGGCGTGATGCCGCCCTTGCGCAGGATACTGCCGGCCTCGCCGTCCTTCTCCAGCGCCAACCCCAACAGCAGCCGCTCGACGGTGACAAAGCTGTCGCCCGCCTTCTCGGCAGCTTTTTCCGCGGCGTCGAACGCGCGCGCCAGTTCGGGCGCGAGATAAACCTGGCCCGCGCCCCTTCCGGAAACTTTTGGGAGTTTGTTGAGCGTGTCCTCGGTTGCTTTGAGAATTGCGCGCGAATTGCCTCCGGCGCGGTCGATCAGACCGCCGGCGAGCCCCTCGCTGTCGTCCAGCAGGACTTTCAGCACATGCAATGGCGAAAACTGCTGGTGGCCGTCGCGCATTGCCAGCGATTGCGCCGACTGGATAAAGCCACGCGCCCGCTCGGTGTATTTTTCAATATTCATCAGGTTATTCCCTCAGCCTGCCGCTCCCGCCCGAAGCACGGACACGGCATCTTCATTGGGGTTTCCGCCGGCCGCATTGACGTTTCCTCAACCAGCCGGCGCTCGTCGCCATCATTTGAGAGGCTTGGCGCAAATGTGGGGCATCGCCGGCAAAAGCGAAAGAGGCGGAATTGCAATTTTGGCGAGGTGCCTCTTAACGATTTCCCTTAAGGACCGGATGTCTCGGGCCCGGTCGGCCGAGCGCCGGCAATTACGCCTGTCGGCTGAGGATCTCCTCCCCCGGGGCGCGGACCTTCGCCAGCCTCCGCTTGCGATGCGGGGAAGGCATCATTCCGCGTTCCCGCGGCGCGTTGCGTCCGGGTTTTGCATCGGCCTCACCCCGAAAAAGGAGGGTGCAGGGAATGCCGGGTGCGTTCTGCACCCGCGGCCTCGTGTGCAAATAGTGGGAAGAACGCACACGAGAAAAACAGGTACAGACGGAGCAATCCGGCATTCCCTGCGCAATGGTCTTACGGCTTATGCCGCGCTCTCCTCGGCGACGAATTCGTCTTGTCACCGTCGCCAACGGATTAGGTTTTGCCAGACCCGGTCGGGCCAACAAAACCTCCGCGGGCTTGGCACCAGCAACGGGTGTCGGGACCACACGGTTTTGCCGTACGCTGAGCGTCGTTCGTCTTGCGCGCCATGGAATCGCTCACGGGTTATCCCGCCCTGCGACCCCGAGGACGCGCCGACGCTCTCGCGTCCACCGCATCCCGTCCCGCGTTCGTGACGACGCGCGATCCGCCCCTCTGCCGGAACGAGACGGCATGAACCAAAGCGGTGATTTGGGTCGAATGCGAAGTGAAATATCTTTCGCTTCAGGTCTGGACAGGGCAAATCAGCCTGGAATCGCTCGACAACTTTCGCTTTACGCGCAACGGTTTTACGCACCATTCGAGGCCATTTGCTCCGGCGCGCTTTTGAACGTGCGCATATCCCAACGCAGTTCCGGAAAAAGCGCGCGGTTCCCTGTTGTCTGGTCGAGAAGACTTTCGCTTGGGGATAAAAACGGGAACACTGCCGATCACACCTGTCCGCCCATTCGACAACGACGCAAGCTGGGCGCTGCACGGATTCGCGCGGGGATGCGGACTGGCAGCAAGGCGGGGGAACCAATGGCTCGAAATTTTGGAATGCCTCAACAGATCAGGCGAGAGTATCGCGGCTCGCTTTGGCCGCTCCTGCTGATCGGCTTTATCCTGGCCGGCGCCATCGACATCGCCGCGCATCTGCAGCACTGGTAACTCGCACGTCCCATGATGGGGATGAGTGATCTGCGGACCGGAACCCTCCGGCCGCATTGGCACAGCAGCGCTTGTCGCAACCTCAATATTAAAGTCCGGGTTGACCGCAATCCGCCCGCGCTGCACGAAGGTGACAGTGCGAGGGCGCGATCGTATCCCGCAGGTCCGGAGCGCAACACATCATGAGCTGGCTTTTTGCACCTTTCGCAGTCCTTCTCGGCGTCGTCCTGACGACACAAGTTGCGACCAATGCGCTGCTGGGGAAAGCACTCGGCAACAACTACATCCCGGCTGCCGTCAACATGGCGATCGGCCTTATTGCCACAGCGGTCCTGACATGGTCGCTGACCCCGGAATGGCCGTCCCGCGAAATGGTGCGCGCTGCGCCGTGGTATGTCTGGTTTGCCGGCGGCTTGATGGGAACGATCTACCTCACCGGAAACATTCTTCTTGCCCCGCGTCTGGGCGCCGGCGAGTTGATCGGCCTCGTCGTCGCGGGCCAGCTCATTTTCTCGGTTCTCCTCGACCATTTCGGCTGGATCGGCTTTGCACAGCATTCCGCCAGCCTGCCGCGTTTGGCGGGATGCGTGCTGATGATCGCGGGCGTGGCTCTGATCGCAAAATTTTAGGCGCAGTTGAGCCGGTGGCGTCCGCTCCGCCCTCTCCTCAAGCCGGAGCCTCAAGGCAAATCAAGTGCCCGTCGGGATCGCGCATCAGGGCACAATGCAGGTGTTTTTCCCGCGATACGGGCCCGCACAACAGCGCAGCGGAATGTGTCGTGCAGAGGGCTTCGAGAATGGCGCGATTTTCGATCGCGAGCACCAGCCGGCTGGCGGTCGCATCATCGGGGTCCTGGGCGCGCACGCGCCGGTCGAAATCGCCACGGTAGCACAACAACTCGACATGCGGTGTCGTCTGCGCGGGCGTCAGCGACGTGACTTCGACCATCGGGTCGGATACGCCGTCAAGCATGGCTTGCTCCTGGCCAACATTGAGTGAGCCACCACTGCGGCTCAAGCCGAGGCTTTCATAGAAATCGACGCTGATCGCCGTGTTGGAAACCGAGATCGCGGAATGATCGATGCCCAGATAAATATCCTGCGCCGGCGCATGCCATGGCTCCGGAACAGCATTGGGCGGAAACGCTATCAATTCCAGCGGATGACCTTCGGGATCGCGAAATTTGAATGCGCTGACACCGCCGGATGCAACCGGCAAAAGCTGGGGTCCCGATGTTGAGATCGGTTGCCATCCGGGAATGGTGCGGAGATGCGCGTAGGCACGCGCCATATCCGCCACGACAATCGCGATGTGCTGGAACAATGGGCTCCAGCCCGCGACATCCGCGGGATAAAGCCGTCCGCCCGGTCCGGCGCGGATAAGTCTGATCGTCTGGCGACCCAGCCGAAGTTCGACGCCATCGCCCAAGGCGGGGGAAGAACTGCGGCCACATCCCAGAAATCCAAGCGCGGTCATATAGAACTCGGCCAGGGCCTCCGGATCGGCGGAAACCATTTCGATTCGCGCAAGGCACCGGGTCGGAGCACGTTTCATCGCCGTATCGGTTGCCCTGCCGTCCCATAGGGATGTGAGGAAACCGTTGGGTGCGCAATGAATTGGCTGACCGAAGCCGCATCGGTTCCAAATGCGATCAGCAGAAACCCGGCGCCAAGTGCAAAATTCTTGAGAAAATCCCAGAACAAGGTTCTTCCCTGCCCGGTGCTTGACCTCCAGAAATCCCCCGGCTTCCAGAATGGTTTCCATAGCAGCGCTGTGACAACGCAATAGCCCGCCAACACGAAGGCGCAGGCACGGTCCGCGATTCCGGTCACGACGCCCAGCGACATGAAAAGTTCGACGCAAAGACCCGCCACAATCAGTCCGGCCGCGATCGTCCGGTTCGGAGCAACCTCTTGCGCTTGAGCGACAGCTCCCCTGAAGTTGAGCAGCTTGTCGAGCGCGCTGAATGGTAAGAACAGAAGGACCAGAACCACGCGGATGGCCAACGTCAGAACCATGCCCAAACTGATCATGCGATGTCACCGGGGGTCGTTCGGCACGAACTTCGCGCGCCATTATGGCCGAGCGGGCACAAGTCCGCCTCGAAAGAGTTAGTCATAAACGTCCTGGAAGGCAAAACCGACCGTGAATGACGAACACTATGACGTTATCATCGTCGGCTCGGGACCGGGCGGCGGCACCATGGCCTGGCGGCTCGCCCAAACCGGCAAGCGCATTCTTTTGCTTGAACGCGGCGACTACCTGCCGCGCGAGCGCGAGAACTGGGATACCCAGGCCGTGTTCATGGATGCGCGGTACCAGGCAAAGGAGCTTTGGTACAGCTCGGACGGCAACAGCTTCCATCCCGGGCTTCACTATTTTGTCGGCGGCAACAGCAAGGTTTACGGCGGCGTGCTGCTGCGGCTGCGCGCGCAGGATTTCGACGAAATCCGTCATCCGGACGGAATTTCACCGGCGTGGCCCGTGAAATACGATGCTTTCGAGCCATACTACCAGGCCGCCGAAGAACTCTATCACGTCCATGGGCTGCGCGGGGAAGACCCTACTGAGCCACCTTCGAAAAAACCTTATGCATATCCGCCGCTGACGCACGAACCGCGCATCCAGGAACTGTTCGACGATCTCAAACGCGAAGGCCATCACCCCTTTCACCTGCCGGTCGGTATCCTGCTCGATGAACACGACGGCCACGCATTGCCGCATTCTCCCTGCATCAGGTGCAACGCTTTTGACGGCTATCCCTGCCTGACCAACGGCAAGGCCGATGCGCAGATCATTTGTGTCGATCCCGCGCTAAAGGCGCATGACAATCTGACGCTGCGGACCAACAGCAAGGTGATGCGGCTTACCACCGACTCGAATGGTGCTCGAATCTCCGGCGTCGAGGTCCTGAGCGATGACCGCACCACGACCTTCACGGCGGATATCGTCGTGGTGGCCTGCGGTGCGTTGTCATCGGCATTGTTGATGCTTCGATCCGGAAATGACGATCACCCCAATGGACTTGCCAACAATTCGGGGCTGGTGGGCCGCAATTACATGCGGCACAACAACACCACGATCCTTGCGATCTCGCAGACGCCGAACCCGACCAGATTCCAGAAGACGCTCGGATTGAACGACTTCTATTTCGGCGCCGACGACTGGAATTTCCCGTTGGGTCACATCCAGATGGTGGGCAAATCAGACGGCACCCAGATTCACGGCGAAGGATTGCCGGATTTCCTGCAGTGGTTTCCGAACAAGCCGTTTGAGTGGCTTGCCCAACATTCGATCGATTTCTGGCTTACCTCGGAAGACCTGCCGCTTCCGCAGAACCGGATTTTCTATGACGGCGATCGCGTCAATCTCGATCTGACGCCCACCAATCTGGAAGCGCACCGCCGCCTGAAACAGAAACTGCGCGATCTATCCGGCAAGCTGAATGTTCACCCGCATCTGTTTGAGCGGTCGCTCTATCTCGGCAAGGATGTACCGATCGGAGGTACGGCCCATCAGGCCGGCACGCTGCGGTTCGGAACCAATCCGAAACAATCGGTTCTCGATCTCAACTGCAAGGCGCATGGGATCGACAATTTGTACGTGACCGATGCAAGCTTCTTCCCGTCGATCGGCGCGGTCAATCCGACGCTGACGATTATCGCCAATGCGCTCCGGGTTGGCGACCGCATCGCCGAACGACTGTCGCCGTGAACATTCCGGTGCCCTGCCAGGATCGTCCAAGCGGGCAAGTCGGCCCAAACCGCACGCCTCATTGCAGCCCTGAGCCTTGACTGCGATTTTAGGCAGTCCGGAGCGCGGGTTTAATTAAAAAGAGGAACCGCAAATGCCCTACGCCGTCACCAGCGACAAAGTTCGGCTTTATTACGAGGGAGGCCGGCAGCGGAACGCCGTTCATCTTCCTGCGCGAACTTGCGACGAAATAATCCAGTCTTTCCTTGCTGGTCTGGATTGCTTCGCTTCGCTCGCAATGGCGCTCCCTCCCCCTTACGGAGGGGGAGGAAGTGCGTTCGCTCGACCCGTTGGCTCGCAATAACCAACAGCTTATTTCGTCTTCCCCGCCCGGCTGAGCAAAAACACGCCCTGCTCGCCGAACAGGTTCCAGAACCACCAGGGCAAATTGACCCGCAACGGACGGCCATGGAGATCGAGCGCGACCGCGCGCTCCATCTTGACGTTGATCTCGTCGCAGAGCTCCACGAAATCCTTGATGGTACAGAAATGGATGTTCGCCGTATCGTACCAGGTCGCCGGCAGGTTTTCGGTGCGCGGCATGTGACCGCCGATCAATAGCTGCAGCCGCATTTTCCAGAAACCGAAATTGGGGAACGAGACGATGGCGCGGTGCCCGATCCGCAGCAGGTTCTCCAGCACCACGCGGGGCTGCCGCGTCGCCTGCAGCGTTTGCGACAGGATCACGTAATCGAAGGCGTCGTCGGGATAGTTGACGAGGTCGGTGTCGGCGTCGCCCTGAACCACCGCAAGCCCCTTGGCGACGCAGTGGTTGACGCCCTCGCGCGAAAGTTCGATGCCGCGCCCGTCGATGCCGCGGGTCTCCAACAGCCGCAACAGATCGCCCTCGCCGCAGCCGACGTCGAGCACCTTGGAGCCGCGTTCGACCATTTCCGCCACCAGCAGATGGTCGCCGCGATAGTGGACGGTGGCGTCCTGCGCGAGGCCGTTCAGCGGCGGTGTCGGTTGCTGCATCGCCATCTCAGCCACCCGCCTTTGCCAGGCCACGCGCAGCGGCCGCCGATTGCAGGAACGCGCGCGAGATGTCGAAGAATTCGGGCACATCGAGCAGGAAGGCGTCGTGGCCGCGATCGGTCTCGATCTCGGCAAAGGACACCCGCGCGCTCGAGGCATTCAGGGCGTGCACCAAGGCGCGCGATTCCGGCGTCGGGAACAGCCAGTCGCTGGTGAACGACACCACGCAAAACCGGGTCTGGATGCCGCGAAACGCCCGCGCGAGCGCGCCGTCATGGTCGGCTGCGATATCGAAATAATCCATCGCCCGGGTCAGATAGAGATAGCTGTTGGCATCGAAGCGCTCGACAAAGGACGAGCCTTGATGACGCAGATAGCTCTCGACCTGAAAATCAGCATCGAACGAGAAGGTCGGCAAATCGCGGTCCTGCATCCGACGGCCGAACTTGCGATGCAACGCCGCATCCGACAGGTAAGTGATATGCGCGGCCATCCGCGCGACGCCGAGGCCGCGATGCGGATGAGTGCCTTGCTCGAAATAGCGGCCATGATGCCAGTCGGGATCGGCCATCACGGCCTGGCGACCGAGCTCGTGGAATGCGATGTTCTGCGCCGAATGCCGCGTACTGCACGCCACCGCCAGCGCCGAGAACACGCGGCTAGGATAGGCCGCGGTCCATTGCAGCGCCTGCATGCCACCCATCGAGCCGCCGACCACGCAGAACAGCGTCTCGATGCCGAGTTGGTCGATCAGCATGGTCTGCGCGCGCACCATATCGGGAATGGTGATGATCGGAAAATCCAGCCCCCATAATTTGCCGGTGGCGGGATTGGTCGAGGCCGGGCCGGTCGAGCCCATGCAGCCGCCGATCACGTTCGAGCAGATGATGAAGTAACGGTCGGTATCGAGCGGCCGGCCCGGACCAATCATGGTTTCCCACCAGCCCGGCTTGCCGGTCATCGGATGGATATTGGCGGCGTGCTGATCGCCGGTCAGCGCATGGAATACCAGGATGGCATTGGAGCGATCGGCATTGAGCCGGCCGTAGGTCTGATAGGCGATCTGGAACGGCGAGAGATCGACGCCGCAATCGAGCTGCAGCGGCTGGTCGACGCCGAACTTCGCTAGCGGCGAACTTGGATGGTCCGCCTCCTGCGCGCGATCCTCGGCATGGATTGCCGGGCTCGCTATCGATTGCGTGTTCGACACCGTGACACGGAACTCTTCCGAAGACATCGCCGCCTCTAAAAAGCAGGCCCAAAAAAACCCGGCCTGAACATGGGTTCGGCCGGGATCAGAATTGTCCCCGGCCTGTTTAGCGAGTTGTTTAACGTGGCTGCAAGCCGGCCGGCTCAAATGACCACGGAACACTCAAAACATAGTCAGGAGCCCGCTTTTCGTCAAGGCGATCTTGGGGTTAAGGGAGCAGGGGGCAGCGTCGGCCTCGGCAAGCCGTCCCGCTATCGCAGCCCTCATGGTGAGGAGGCGCACTTGCGCCGTGGCAAACCATGAGAGAGAACACATCATCCTTCGAGATGGCGAAGACGCCGCTTTCCAGGATGAGGCATGCTTCCTGACAATCCGGTCTGGAAACCGTCCATTGGGTTTTCGTATGTCGCAAACGCCCCCTGCTCCGCCGTCGCTGCAAGAGCTGCGCAAGGAGATCGACAGCATCGACGAGCAGATCCATCGCTTGCTGATGGCCCGTGGCGACATCATCGATCGGCTGATTTCGGTCAAGCAGACCCAGGAGGTCGGCTCGGCATTCCGTCCGGCGCGCGAGGCCGACATGATGCGCCGGCTGGTGCAGCGCCATCGCGGCATCCTGCCGCTCGATACCGTCGAGAGCATCTGGCGAGTCATCATCTCGACCTTCACCTATGTGCAGGCGCCGTTTTCGATCCATGCCGATGTCTCGCTCGGCGAATCCACCATGCGGGATTCGGCGCGATTTCATTTCGGCTTTACTGTTCCCTACATCTCGCATTTCAGTGCCACCGCCGCGGTCGAGGCGGTCGCCAAATCGAAAGGCGATCTGGCGCTGGTTTCCGCCACCTCCAGTCACACGCCGTGGTGGACCTCGCTCGAAGCCGATGGCGCACCCAAGATCATCGCGCGGCTGCCGTTCGTCGAGCGCGCCGACCATCCGGCGGCGCTGCCGGTGTTCGTGGTCTCGCGGGTCGCTGACAGCGCCATGGTAACCGAAATCGAGGTGTGGAGCGTGCGGGTGTCCGGCTGGAATGCCGAGATCGCGCGCGCATTGTCGCCGCTGGCCGAAATCGTCGCGGTGCCAGATACCGCCTTCGACGGCGCCGCGCTGCTGGTGTCGATTGCCGGCCCAAACCGGCTTGAAAAGATCAAGCTGGCGCTGATCGAGGCCGGCGCCTCGGTGCGTGCATCGGCCCTCGTCGGCAGCCACGCAACGCGCTATACGGTGCCCCCGAACGGGGTAGCGAAGTCCTGACGAGCGATCCCGATAATCCGGAGTTAAAGATGTCCCGCCCGGTGCCGAATCCCGGCATTCTCGATATTGCGCCCTACACGCCGGGCAAAAGTCCGGTGCCGGAGCCCGGACGCAAGGTGTTCAAGCTGTCGGCCAACGAGACACCGTTCGGGCCGTCGCCGAAGGCCATGGACGTCTACAGACAGGTGGCCGGCGCATCTGGAGGACTATCCGGAAGGAACTTCCAGGGTGCTGCGCGAGGCGATCGGCCGCGCTTTCGGTCTCGACCCCGACCGCATCATCTGCGGCGCCGGCTCTGACGAACTGCTCAATTTGCTGGCGCACACCTATCTCAGCCATGGCGACGAGGCGATTTCGACCACCCATGGCTTCCTGGTCTATCCGATCGCAACGATGGCGAACGGCGCCGCCAACGTCGTTGCACCGGAAAAGGATTTTACCGCCGACGTCGATGCGATCCTGAAGCTGGTGTCGCCGCGCACCAAACTTGTGTGGCTCGCCAATCCGAACAATCCGACCGGAACCTATCTGCCGTTCGATGAGGTCAAGCGGCTGCGCGCCGGCTTGCCGCCGCACGCGCTGTTGGTGCTTGATGCCGCCTATTCCGACTACGTGTCGCGCAACGACTACGAGATGGGCATCGAGCTCGTGGCCACGACCGAGAATACGGTCATGACCCACACATTTTCCAAGATCCATGGGCTGGCAGCGCTGCGGGTCGGCTGGATGTTCGGGCCGGCGCATATCGTCGACGCGGTCAACCGGATTCGCGGGCCCTTCAACGTGTCGACCCCGGCGATGCTGGCGGCGGTGGCGGCGATCGAGGACGCGGCGCATCAGCAGATGTCGAAGACCCACACCGAGAAATGGCGCAACTGGCTCACCGAAGAGATCCGCAAACTCGGTCTCAAGGTGACGCCGAGCGTGGCGAATTTCGTGCTGATCCATTTCCCGCAAGACAAAGGCAGGACTTCGGCCGAGGCCGACGCCTTCCTGACCAAACGGGGTCTGGTGCTGCGCGCGCTCAACAATTACGGGCTGCCGCACGCCTTGCGCATGACCATCGGCACCGAAGAAGCCAATCGGCTGACGCTGGAGGCCTTGCGCGACTTCATGGCGGGTAAATGAACGCCGCCCCGATATTCAAAAAAGTCGCGCTGATCGGCTTTGGGCTGATCGGCGGCTCGATCGCGCGCGCCGCGCGGGCGCAGGGCCTCGCCGGCGAGATCGTCACGACGGCACGTTCAGCGAAGACGCGCGCGCGCGTGGCCGAGCTCGGCGTCGTCGACCGCGTGGTGGAAACCAATGCGGAAGCGGTTGGGGATGCCGACCTCGTCATCCTCTGCATTCCGGTCGGCGCCTGTGGGCCGGTGGCGCAGGAGATCGCGCCCCACCTCAAGGCCGGCGCGATTGTTTCCGATGTCGGCTCGGTCAAGGGCGCGGTTGTGCGGGACATGAAGCCGCATTTGCCGGCGAGCGCGCATTTCGTTCCGGCGCATCCCGTCGCCGGAACCGAGCACTCCGGTCCGGATTCCGGTTTCGCTGAATTGTTCATCAATCGCTGGTGCATCCTCACGCCGCCCGAGGGTACCGATCCCGCGGCGGCGGAAAAACTGCGCGCGTTCTGGACCGGACTCGGTGCCAAGGTCGCGATCATGACGCCCGAACATCACGACATGGTGCTGGCGATCACCAGCCATCTGCCGCATCTGATCGCCTACACCATTGTCGGCACCGCGGATGAACTTGGCCAGGTAACGTCGTCGGAAGTAATCAATTTCTCGGCCGGCGGCTTTCGCGACTTCACCCGCATCGCCGCCTCCGACCCGACCATGTGGCGCGACGTATTCCTCGCCAACAAGGATGCCGTGCTGGAGATGCTCGGCACCTTCAACGAGGATCTGTCGAAGCTCACCCGCGCGATCCGTCGCGGCGACGGCGAGGCGTTGTTCGAGCATTTCACCCGGACCCGCGCCATCCGCCGCGGCATTGTCGAGATCGGCCAGGATTCGGCGGCGCCCGATTTCGGCCGGCCGCTGGCCAATTTGACCAAGGAACCGGAATAGAGATCGGCGCTCAGCATTCGCGCCAAGGCGCGCTGTAACGATCACTCTTCCGCGATCAACGCGTTGTCACAAGCTGACCCGTGATCGAATCCATTAATCGTGCCAGCTCAAAACAGCGGCGGAATCTGCGCCACCTTGATCGGCCCTAGGAACACCGTGCCGTCGACAAAGCGCAGCGGGAATGCGCGAGCCTTCTTGCCTTCCAGCTCGGCCTCGGTGCCGAGCGCGTTGATACCGGCGGTGGCGGCGACGTTGACGTTCTGCTTCACCGCGTTGCCGAGACCGGGAATTGCGTGGTCGAGCGCGCCGAGCAGATTTCGCACGTCCTGGGTTTTGACGCCGGGCGCGACGCGGTCGAGCGTTGACTGGGGTACGCCCTCATCGAGCATCCTCTCCAGGCCGAGCGCGGGGATCACCTTCTCCATGCCGGCAACGGTCATCTGCAATTCGCCATCGAGGCGGCCTTCCGGCGTCAGGCCAAGCTTGCCGGTGGCGACTGCGACCAGATCTCCCTGCTGAATTCGCGATTGCACGATCTCGGCATGGCCGCCGGCCGCCTGGATTTCACGAAACCGCTGCGGCCAGGGTTTTGGAGCAAAATCCTTCAAGCCGTCGAGTTTGGCCTGCACCTCGGCGTCAAACGGCTCCGCCAGCAAAGGATGGATTTCCTGGATGCTGCCACCTTCGACCCGCAGGACGGTGTCGATCGCCGGATGATCCGACGTCGAGCCTGGGGCGATCCGGGCGTGCAGTTCGATGTGTTTGGCGCGCAGCAACGGCGTCTGCAGCGATCCCTTGACGCGATCGAGCGCCGGATCGTCGAACACCAGCGAGACCCGTTGCGGAATGCCCGGAAGTCCGTATGATGCTGCTGCGCGCGGTGCGCCAGTTCACGATCATCGAGGAGGAGTTGTTCGGATCGGAAATCGTTGCCGGTGCGGTGAATTCCGCGATCAACAATTTCGGATCGTACACTTGCGCTATCACCAGGATCTTGCCGAGCTTGGCGGTGATCGGCGCTTGCGTCGCCTGTCCTGCGGTCTGCGACACCAGTGACACGCGCGCGCCGTCGCAGAGCACTTCCAGCCGGAACGGATAGCCCGCGACCGAACGCTTGGCGCAATCGTAGATCCGGCCTGATTGTGCTTCCCGCGCTCGCCAGGCGTCAGCGGTCACGTCGACCTGGGAGGCGGAATAGAACCAGAACACGCTCCACGCCGCCGCGGCGATCAGGAGCAGGCAAGGCATGAAGAAGAGCTGCCAAAGCGGGCGCGGGCGCGGCACATGGGTTGTATCGGGCATGGGTGTCCTTTGACGCGCAATTTTGTCAATTAAGCGATGGCTTACCGGTCGCACAGGTCAACGCAATTTCCGGGTCAGCTTCCTATCTGACGCATTTTGACACAAGGCCCGATTCTGATAGCCGTCGACGTCATGTCAGCCAAGATCGCAACCGAAGCGGAACCAACCGAAGGCGACCTGTGGGTGTTCGGTTACGGTTCGCTGATGTGGCGGCCGGGGTTCGAATTTGTCGAACGGGTGCCGGCACGGCTGATCGGCGAGCATCGTGCGCTCTGCGTCTATTCCTTCGTGCACCGCGGAACGCCGGAAAAGCCCGGGCTGGTGCTCGGGCTCGATCGTGGCGGCGCCTGCCGCGGCGTCGCGTTCAAGGTCGCCGAGAAACACTGCGCCGCCACCGTGAACTATTTGCGCGAGCGCGAGCAGGTCACCTCGGTCTATCGCGAAGTGAGACGTTCGGTATGGCTGGAGAACGAGCCGCGGCGGCGCGTCAGTGCGCTCACCTTTGTCGTCGATCGCGGTCACGTGCAGTATGCCGGCCGGTTGTCGCTCGCCGAGCAATTGCGTCATGTGCAGCAGGGTCATGGCCAATCCGGCGACAATCGCGACTATGTCCTCTCAACCGTCGGCGCGATCGAGGCGGCGGGCTTTCGCGATCTTCCCCTCCATCAACTCGCGCAGATGCTGCATGACGGCATATCGCCGCATCGGTGACCCAGGCGGCCGAAGCCCCCATTACGCTTTCCCCTTTGCCGGTGCTGAACTCGGCACCCGGCCGAACAACCGGGCCTGCTCCTGCCGTGCGGCTTCGACCAGCGGCCCGGTGGCGTCCTCTATCACGGCAGAAACGCGGCCGATGAATTCGCGGCGGCCGAGGCCCGGCGGCAGCGGATCGAGGAATTCAACGACCAGCGTGCCGGGATAGCGCATGAAGGTGCGACGCGGCCAGAACAGCCCGGAATTGAGCGCGACCGGCAGGCAGGTCACGCCGCAATCGACATAGATCTGCGCGATGCCGCTCTTGTAGTCCGGCGGCGCATCGACCGGGCGCCGCGTGCCCTCCGGAAAGATCACGAGCTGGCGGCCGCCCCGGACTGCCACGCCGGCCTGGCGCGTCATCGCCAACAGCGCCCGGCCGCCGGCCGTGCGATCGATCCCGATCATGTTCAACTTCTGCAGGTACCAGCCGAAGAACGGAATCCACATCAGCTCGCGCTTGACGATGAACAGCGGCTGTTCGAAAAATTGCAGCAGCGCGAAGGTTTCCCACATCGATTGATGTTTCGATGCGACGATCAGCGGGCCGGGCGGGATTTTTTCCAGTCCGCGATATTCCACCCTTGTGTTGCAGACTACCCGCATCAGCCAGATGCTGCTGCGCGCCCAGCATTTGCCGACATTGAGGATGGCCTGACCCGGCATCAGGAAAGTCGGGATACCGACAACTATCCAGAACACGAGTAGCAAGTAGAACAGCAGATTGTAGACGAGCGAACGCAGGAAAATCGCAACCATTGCAATCCCGATCAGTTTGCCTGTGCCGTCGCCGGCTTGCCGGGGCCGGGCGAACCGGCCGGCAGATCCGAAACCTCGGGCGCCAGATCAAGGCCGGCATCTGCCAGCCGCACCCGCATTTCGACGGCAACGTATTTGACGTATTCCGACAGCAACAACCGCAGCGTCGTGCCGCTGGTCCACCACGGCTCGTCGCGCCACTTGTCGCCAACCACCGCGAACGGAATCAACGCAATATCGGGCATCGCGTGCGACATTTCGGCAATGGCGCGCGGCATGTGATAGTTCGAAGTCACCACAATCAGCGATTTGAATCCACGTTCATGCACCCAGCGCCGCGTTTCCGCCGCGTTGCTGCGGGTGTTGACGGCGGAGCGATCGAGATCGACGCAACAGCCAAGCAGCGACTGGTTGTCGGGCAGCGAACGGGAGATGTCGCTGACATCGTTGGTCGGATGCACGCCGGAAATCAATAGCCGCCTGCCGTAACCGCCGGCGAGCAGTTCCAGAGCATCGGAAACGCGCGAGGAGCCGCCGGTGAGGACCACGATGCCGTCGGCGTGCCGGGGCGGCTTGGTTTCGGCGCCGCGCAACTGCGAGAGAAAGCCGATAAACCCGATCGCAGCGCCGACAAAGGCTATCGCCGGTACCGCAACGATGGCGGTGCCCAGCAAGCCGCGGCGCGCGGCCGCTGGTGCCCTGGTCGCGCTATCGTCGGGCTGTGAACTCATGCGATGCGAGCCGTCTTCCCCTGCAATCTTGCCGTAACCGTCCGACGTTGCGAAACCAAAGCGCGCCTTAGGCGCCCCGCAGCCCCCGGGCCGTTCTCGTCACACTAGAACGTTTTCAGGCGAAATGGAGTCCCTCACATCCGCCTGTTCCAGCCGCGACATCAATCAATATCGTCGAGCGTGGCAAACAGCGTTCGCCGCGAGGCCCAGGCCGTGATCGCCGCGATCAGCACCGTCTGCGCCGCCAGCGCCAGATAGCCGGACGGGCGCAGCGAAAACGTTCCCAGCAGGGCCGCGAACTGATCGCCGACCGGAGTCCCCGAGAACCAGCCGGCGATCGATTCGGAGAATCCGAACGCCAGCATCGCCACGCCGCCGCCAATCACGCCGCCTTCGAGGCCGAGCCGCAGGAAATGCCGCAGGAAGCGGTTAGCGATATAGCGGTCGCCCGCGCCGACAAAGTGAAGCACCTCGACGATCGGACGATTGGCCGCCATCGCGCCGCGGGTCGCGAACGATACCGAGATGATGGTCGCGATGATCACCAGCGTGAGGATGCCGATCCCCGCAAACACCGTGGCGCCGGTCATCGACCGCATCCGCTCGATCCAGGCGCGGTGATCGTCGACGCTCGCGGTCGGCGCCACCTGGGTGACGGAGCTGCGCAGCGCGACGAGGTCGAGCGTGCTGCCCGGCTGGACCCGGGCCACGATGACGCGCGGGACCGGCAGTTCCTCCAGTGAAAGGCCGCTGCCGAGCCAGGGCTCCAGCAATTTTGCCGATTCGTCCTTCGTGAACGGCCTGACCTCGATGATGCCGGGCTGGTTGCGGGTGGCATCCGCCGCCGCCGCCGAGTCGCGGTCGAGATCGCGACCGGCGGCAGGTCGCACCTGGATGGTGATTTCGCTTGCTACATCCGACTGCCACTCCGCCGCTGACGCGCTGACCAAAAGCACCGTGCCGGTCGTGATCGATGCCAGGAAGGTCATGATCGCGACCACCGCGACCAGCGCACGGCCGGCGATCGAGGCCCGCGGCACGATCGGCGACAGGTTGCGTGCGCGCGCTGGCACCTGCGGGCGTTCAGGCTGGCCCAGATCCATCAGTGGGCCGTGCTCGTCGGCGATCCTACTCATAGATATGCAGCCGTCCCTGGTGCAGCACGAAGCGCCGCGCCTCATACTGGTCCATCAGCGCGATGTCGTGGGTCGCGATGATGACCGCAGTGCCCGATTTGTTCAACTCGATGAAGAGCCGCAGCAGCCGCCGCCCCAAGGTCGGATCAACATTGCCGGTGGGCTCGTCCGCCAGCAAGAGATGCGGCCGCGAAATCACCGCGCGCGCGATCGCCGCGCGCTGCTTTTCACCGCCGGACAGGATCGGTGGCAGCGCATCCATCCGCTCGCCAAGGCCGACCCATTTCAGGAGGTCGATGACCTCTCGCCGATAGGTCGATTCCTCGCGGCCCAGCACCCGGAACGGCAACGCCACATTTTCATATGTGGTCATGTGATCGAGCAGGCGAAAATCCTGCAGCACGATGCCGATCCGCTTGCGCAGACTGGCGATCTCGTCCTTGCCGAGCAGCGAGACATCGTGGCCGAACAGGTTGACGAGACCGCGGGTCGGCCGCAGCGACAGGAACAACAGTCGCAACAGCGAGGTCTTGCCGGCGCCGGACGGCCCGGTCAGGAACTGGAAGGAATGCGCGGGAATCACGAAACTGAGGTCGCGCAAAATCTCCGGGCCGAGCCCGTAGCGCAATCCGACATTTTCGAACCGAACCAAGCTCAGCTCCGTTCGATATGGCCAGGGACGAAAACCGGGAACCGAAGGCACGTAGCCGGTTGCAGGCGGCCAACCGCAAAAGGCGCTTGTGCTTCGGTTATGGTTTCCGATTCGTTAACGGTCGCCTTGTAGCATCGCGGCAGCATGATTGTGGAAATTAGCTCCATGCACATCGTTTGCCCTCATTGTACAACGTCCTATGCCATTGATTTGGCTACCTTGGGCGGGTCCGGGCGTAGCGTGCGCTGTTCCCGTTGCAAGGAAGTCTGGCTGGCACGGCCGGAGGATGTCGTCGAGGTCGCGGCCGCGGCGCCCGTAACGGCGTCGACCGGTAGCCAGGATAACGCGGCGGACGAATGGGAGCGTATGGCAGCCGAAGGCGCTGGCGAGACGCAGGACACACCCGTCGTCGACAGCCCCTCGATATCCGCCGACTGGCCGACCGAGGGCGAAGTGCCGGTGGATTGGCAGTCGGCGGACGAACTCAACCAAGCTGCCGGTCACCGTGGTTGTCACGGCTCCGTAATGTTTTCAGCTTCAGGCCGAAGGCGGCGAAGCAAGACGCGCCGCGCCGCCTGTCCGGCAAAGCGCTGCTCAGCCCGCCCTTCGCCGCACTGCCAATTGCCTGCGCCGCGATGGGCGCGCTGGTGCTGGCGTTGGTGATCTGGCGCGCCGAAATGGTGCGGCTGATGCCGCAGACCGCCTCGTTCTACAAAATGGTCGGCCTTGAGGTGAATCTGCGCGGGCTGACGTTCAAGGACGTCAAGATCACGCGAGAGACCGTGGAAGGCAAGCCGGTGCTGGTGATCGAAGGCGTGATCGTCGGTGAAACCCGAAAACCCGTGGAACTGCCGCGCCTGCGCTTCAGCGTGCGCGACGAACAGGGCACGGAGGTCTATGCTTGGAACGCGGTACTGGAACAAGCGGTGCTGAAGCCCGGCGAGCGCGCCTGGTTCAAGTCGCGGCTGGCCTCGCCGCCACCGGAAGGGCGCAATATCGACGTACGCTTCTTCAACAAAAGGGATATTGCCGGCGGAAGCACTTGAACGCGACGACGCAATCTCGCTTGAACGCAGCCTCCTGGACAGCGGGCCTTTGGACGGAATTCTTGGACAACGGATTCTTGGATAACACGGTGCCCTGATGCCTCGCGTGCTGATCGCCGATGACGAAGACTCGATGCGAAACCTGGTGGCGCGCGCCATCGCGATGGACGGCCATTCAACCGTCACCGCGCAAGATGGCGCCGAGGCGCTCGAGATCCTGACCAGCGAGGCCGGCACATTCGATCTGTTGCTCACCGATATCCAGATGCCCGTGATGGACGGGATCGCGCTGGCACTGACCGCCGCGCGGGATTTTCCGGATTTGACGATCCTGCTGATGACCGGCTTTGCCGACCAGCGCGAACGCGCCTCGGGCCTCAACGCCATCGTGCATGACGTCGTCACCAAGCCGTTTTCGGTAGCGGATATTCGTACCGCGGTGGCCGACGCGCTGGCGGCGAGGAACAAGGCGTAGCGGCAACATTGTAAGCCGTCATACTCCGCGAAAGCGGAGTATCCAGTAATCACCGCCGCCAATGAATTGCCTCAGTAATCCTTCAGCAGTCGCTCGAGGTAATCGAGTTCGACCTGCGGCCGCGCCGGATCGCCGAAACGGCGGCGCAGTTCTTCCAGGATCCGGCGCGCCCGCTGCACATCGATGTCGCCGGGAATCTTCACCGTCATGTCATCGGATTCGCGCCCGCGCAGCGGACGGCCGAGCGGATCGACGGCATTGCCGCTACTCTGCTGCCGCCCCATGCGGTTGCCTTGTCCGTCATCCTGGCCATCGCCGTCGCCCTGTCGCATCTGTTCGGCGAGCTGCTGCTGGCTTTTCTTCAGGGCATCCAGCGCCTTGCCCTGCGAATCCACGGCTCCATCGGCGTTGCGCTCGCCGAGCTTGCCGTCAGCGTCGCCCATGGCCGTATCGGCATCGCCGAGGCTGTCGCCGTTCTGCTGGTCGTCGTCCTCGCTCTGCTCGCCATGCTGGCCTTGCTGACCTTGGGTCATGCCGCGCCGGGCGAGTTCCTGCTGCAGCTTCTGGAGCCGGTCGTGCAAGCCCTGCTGGTCCTGCTGCAGATCGCTCATATCGTCGTCGTTGCGCTTGCCGCGCATACGGTCGCGCCGTGAATCCTGACCCTGCTTGAAGGTCTTGTCGCGCAATTGCTGCTGCTTGCGGATCACGTCGTTGAGTTCGTTGAATGCCCGCTCCATGTCCTCGCTGCCAGGCTGCATCGGTCGCGCCATTTGCAGGTTTTCCAGCATCTCCTGGAGTTGCTCAAGCAGTTGCTTGGCGGCATCCTTGTCGCCGGAGCGAGACAGCCGCTCCAAGCGCTCGATCATGTTGTTGAGATCCTGCTGGCGCAGGATTTTGGTATTGGGATCGAGCGGCCGCGCCAGCGCCTGCGGATCGTTGCGAAACTGCTCGGTCAACTGGCGCATGAAATTGTCCAGCGCCGCACGCAGATCCTCGGTAAGCTTCTTGATCTCTTCGTCGCTGGCGCCACGTTCCAGCGCTTGCTTCAACGCATCCTGGGCAGCGCGCAAGGCCTTGTCGACATCGGTGATTTTGCCGTCCTCGATGGTGACGGCGAGTGCCCACAGGCTTGCCACCACCTCGCGCAAGGCGTCGTCGGTACGAGCGGCCTCAAGCTGCCGCGTGACGTTGTAGAGGCCGAGATACTGGCCGGTCTGCGGTGTGAACAATTCCGGCGCGATCATCAGTGCATCGAGCGCGGCAGAGACCTCGTCGTTCTGATTGGCGTCGAGCGCCAGGATCCGACGCTGCTCGATCAACGCCCGCGCCAACGGCTTGGTGAACAGCCGCTCCGGCAGCCGCATGTTGAACGGCTCGCTCTTGCCCTCATTACCGGCCTCGTCCTTTGCCGTCAGGGTCAGCGTGACGTCGGCGCCCGCATAGGGATCCTCGCTGAGATCCTTGACGGTCTGGCCGACGCCATTACGCGTTCGCGCATTCGGCAACCCCAGCGAGAATTGCGGCGGATCGAACAACGGCCGCGGTTCGGCCGCGCCTTTCGGCCGTTCGGCCGGATGCGCGGTGAAATGCGCCTGCGCTTCGGTGACGCCGTAATCGTCCTCGATCTTGTAGGACATCAGCAGCGAGCCGTGCGCCTGGCGTTCCGGATCCTTGGCGAGCGCGATGGTTGGCGCATGGTCGGCGATCGCGCTGAACTTCCATTGCGGCTGGCCGGACGGCGCGCGGACATGCGCAGTGCCATCGCCGGCAATGATGAAATGTTTCTCGTTGGTGCCTTGCGGCGCCTGTTCGGTCGGCACGGCTTCCGTCAAGTTGCCGGACACCGCCACGTCGAGGGCGCCGCCGCTGGAACGCACGATCAGGGTCGAGCCCGCCGGAACCGGCAACGGTCCGGTGGTGGCAACGCTGCCCGGCCCGACGGCCTCCTTGTTGGCGGTCGACAGGATGATCGCTGGTTTGCTGGTGTAGAGCGGCGGCGTCACCCAGGCATCGACCCTGACATTGGCCGGCGACAGCACGCCGTTCCAGTCGAACGCCGCTTCGGTCCGCATCATGTGCTCGCCACCCGCCGCGACATAGGTCGCCGCTAGCAGCACCGCGACCAGTGCCCGCAGCGCCCACGGATCGTGCAGTGCCAGCCGTGGCGAGGGCAGGCCGGCACGGATACGTTTGATCGACGCCAGCGTGCGCTCGCGCTGGGCCAGCCACAGCGCGCGAGCGACGGGATCCTGTGTCGCCAGCGTGTCGGTCAGCGTGGTCGCCGGACGATGCCGGATGCCAGTGCCGCGGTCGAGCCGGCTCAAGCCCTCTTCGCGGCCCGGCCAGCGAAACCGCGAGAGCGGAAACAGCGCGGCCAACGCCAGCAACACGAACAGGCCGAGACCTGCGGCGCGCGCGACAGACGGCAGCAACAGCCACAGCCCGGCCCATGACACCACCAGGAACAAGCCAGCTACGGTCAGGAATCGCGCCAGATGCGGCCAGCTTCTCTCCCACGCGATCGCGTATCTCGCCCGCTGCAGGGCCTGCGTCAGCTGCAGCTTCGAAATGGCATCGGGATCACGCGCCGGCTCTGGCAGATCGGGGGTGGCGCCGTTCAATCAATTCTCCGTAGTTGCCCGAACAGCATCCTAGCACGACGGCGGCAATGAGGCATCCGTTGCGTTGCGGTATTCGACGCGTGGTGGTCGGCGCCAGGCGGCACGCCGCCAAATAGACATCGCCATCGTCCCGGATCGTTGGGAAGTCAGACCGTCACAGCCAGGGCGCGGGCCGGTCCATCGCAATCAGGGCCTCGGCGTCAATGCGCGGCCGCACCACCGCATACTGGTCGTCCTTGACCAGCACTTCCGGGATCAGCGCGCGGGTGTTGTAGGTGCCGGACTGTACCGCGCCATAGGCGCCCGCCGTCATCACCGCCATGAGATCGCCGGACTTCGGTTCCGCCACGATGCGGTCGAGCGCAAGGTAATCGCCGCTTTCGCAAACCGGCCCGACCACGTCGGCGACGATGGTGGGTGCATTCTTTGCTGGCTCGCACACCGGCAGGATGTCGTGATGCGCCTCATAGAGCGTGGGCCGGATCAAATCGTTCATCGCGGCGTCGATAACGACGAAATTGCGGGCGTCGCCATGCTTCACATAGATCACGCGCGTCACCAGAATTCCGGCATTGCCGACGATCATCCGGCCCGGCTCGAACATCAGCGTACAGCCGAGATTATGCGTCACCCGCTTGACCATCGCGGCATAGGCCGCCGGCTCCGGCGGCGGTGCGCGGTCCATGTAGTAGGGAATGCCGAGACCGCCGCCGAAATCGATGTGCGAGATGGCGTGGCCGTCGGCGCGCAAGGTCTGGACGAACTCAGCCAAAATCCGGAACGCGGTTTCCATCTTGCCGAGATCGGTGATCTGGCTGCCGATATGCACGTCGGTGCCGGTCACCTTGATCCCCGGCAGCCTGGCTGCGCGCGCATAGACCTCGCGCGCCCGCGCCAGGGGAATACCGAACTTGTTCTCTGACTTACCGGTCGAAATCTTGGCGTGGGTGCCGGCGTCGACGTCCGGGTTGACCCGCACCGAAATGCGCGCGGTCCGGCCGCTCGCGACCGCAAGCTTCGACAGCAATTCGAGTTCCGGCTCGGATTCGATGTTGATGCAGAGGATATCGGCGGCCAGTGCCGCGCGCAGTTCGGGCTCGGTCTTGCCGATGCCGGAGAACAGGATCTTTTGCGGCGGAATGCCGGCAGCGAGCGCCCGCTTCAATTCACCGCCCGACACCACATCCGCGCCGGCGCCGAGCTTTGCCAGCGTGCGCAGCACCGACTGGTTGGAGTTGGCCTTCAAGGCGTAGCACACCAGCGCCTTCTCGCCGGCGAAGGCTTCGCTGAATACCCGGTAGTGACGCTCCAGTGTCGCAGTCGAATAGCAATAAAACGGCGTGCCGACCTCGTCCGCCAAGTCGATCAGGTTCACCGCCTCGGCGTGCAGCACGCCGTTGCGATAGTCGAAATGATTCATGGCCAATATCCCGGTTCTAACATTCGCGTTCCGTTGCCGCGCACGCTTTTGCGAATGCTGGAATCCCGACGGAGATTAGCAAAAATCCGGGTCGGGGGCGGAAGACCGTAATCGACTCAGTTGCTATCCAGCATCGGATCGAGAACGAAGGATTTCTTGGCGCCTCTGGGAGCGGCTGGCGCGGCATCGCTGCCATAGGTGGGATTGAATACACTCGGCGTCGCCGCCTGCCGGGCCTCGGTATCGGTCGCCGGCGGCGCGGTCGCCGAGGACTGGTACTGCGGCGAGCCGGTCGGCGGCAGGTCGAGCGGACCTTTGCGGCCGCACCCCGTCAGCGCCAGCGCAGCGGCGGCGAGCAGGACGAGGGCCCATCTCGGCGAGAAATGGCGAGCAACACGATTCACGGCGATATCCCCAAAGCGACCGCACCATACAAAGATTGACCCGCTCTGGCGAGACCCGGACAACGATGAAATTGCAACGCAATCGTGGCTCAGCCCAATTTTCGCTCTTTTTCCAGCCGCTTGAGCCACGCTTTCGCCTGCGCCAGCACGTTCTTGGGCGCCGTTCCGCCAAAGCTCGTCCGGCTCTTCACCGATGATTCGACCGACAGCACCGACAGCGCTTCTTTGGTGATGCGCGGCTCGATCGCCTGCATCGCCTTCAACGGCAATTCGTGCAATGCGATGCCGTCTTTGGAGGCCTCGGCGACGATCCGCCCTGTCACATGATGGGCGTCGCGAAATGGCATTTTCAGCGTCCGCACCAGCCAGTCGGCCAGATCGGTCGCAGTGGCGTAGCCATCGCCCGCGGCGGATTTCATCCTGGCTTGGTCGGGCACCAGGTCGAGCACCATCCCTGTCATCGCCCGGACCGCAAGCGAGAGCGCACCGAATGCCTCCATCGCGCCGTGCTTGTCCTCCTGCATGTCCTTTTGATAGGCGAGCGGCAGGCCCTTCATCACGATCAGCAGCGCGGTCAGCGCACCGATTACCCGGCCGGTCTTGGCGCGAACCAGTTCGGCAGCATCCGGATTGCGCTTCTGCGGCATGATCGAGGAGCCGGTGGTGTATTTGTCGCTCAGCCGAACCAGGCCAACCAGCGGCGAGGTCCAGATCACGATCTCCTCGGCAAAGCGCGACAGATGCATCGACGCAATCGCCGCCGCCGACAGCGTTTCCAGCACGAAGTCGCGGTCCGACACCGCGTCGAGCGAATTGGCCATCGGCCGGTCGAAGCCGAGCGCTTTTGCGGTGGCGTTGCGGTCGATCGGGAATGAAGTGCCGGCAAGGGCCGCGGCGCCAAGCGGCGATTCGTTGAGCCGCTTGCGGGCGTCGGCAAAGCGGCCGCGGTCGCGCGCCGCCATTTCGACGTAGGCGAGCAGGTGATGGCCGAACGTTACCGGTTGCGCCGTTTGCAGATGAGTGAAGCCCGGCATCACGGTGCCGGCATGTTCCAGTGCCCGTGTCACCAGCGCGTGCTGGAACGCGGCCAGCGCCGCATCGGTCTGGTCGATCGTGTCGCGGACGTAGAGCCGGAAATCGGTCGCTACCTGGTCGTTACGGGACCGTGCGGTATGCAGCCGGCCCGAGGCGGGTCCGATCAGTTCGCCAAGCCGGCTCTCGACATTCATGTGAATGTCCTCGAGCGCGCGCTTGAAATCGAACGATCCCCTGCCGATTTCTGACAAAATCGTGTCTAGACCCCTAGCCGATATTTTTCGCATCACTTGCGGTGATAATGCCCTGCGCGGCGAGCATCGCGGCGTGGGCCTTGGACGCGGCAATGTCCTGGGCATATATATGGCGGTCGACGTCGATGGAGACGTTGATTTCCTCCATGATCGCATCGGGACGCTCGGTGAACCGGCCGCCCCACATCTTGTTGCTCATGACTTGTTGCTCTTGACCTGCCGCCAGATCGGCATGCCGGCTGCGAATCCCGTTGCGGCCGGCCGCCGCACAGGCTCTGCATAGCCGTATCTGATACAGGATGACAAACGATATGCCTGAGACACCCTCGCCCCGCCCGGCCGCCACGCGCCGGATTCCCGTTGCGATCGGGGCCGTACTGATCGGGGCGGCGATCGGATTTGCCGGGGTATACGGGATCGGCGGACTGCGGCGCAATGCCGGCGGCGATCCCGCCTGCCGCCCGGCGGTCGCGCTGTCGCAAAAACTGGCCCCGCTGGCGCATGGCGAGGTGGCCGCGCTGACCATGGCGACGACGCCCTTGAAGCTGCCCGATCTCGCTTTCGACGACGCCGACGGCAAGCCGAGGAAGCTCTCGGACTGGCGCGGGCGCACCGTGCTGGTCAATCTGTGGGCCACCTGGTGCGTGCCCTGCCGCCGCGAAATGCCGGCGCTCGATGCGCTGCAGGCCAAGCTCGGCGGCCCCGATTTCGAGGTGGTCGCGGTCAACATCGATACCCGCGATCCTGACAAGCCGAAAAATTTCCTGAAAGAGGCCAATTTGACCCGGCTTGGCTATTTTACCGACCAGACAGCCAAGGTTTTTCAGGATCTCAAGAGTATAGGCAAGGCGCTGGGGATGCCCACCTCGGTACTGGTCGATCGTAAGGGCTGCGAGATCGCGACCATCGCAGGACCCGCCGAATGGGCCAGCGACGACGCCATCAAGCTGATCTCGGCCGCCGTGAAGCCGGCAGCCGCGGGACTTTAGGCGGTGATATCGAGATTGCCGCCGACGCCGGGGCCGAGATTGGCCTGCGAGGTGCCGGCGCCGAGCAGCGTCTGGACCATCGGACTTTCTCCGCATCCGCATTGGACTTCATGATCGACGTCGCGACCTGAGTCTGCGTGTTTGCAGCCTGCATCGCAAGCATGCTCGCTGACCATTGCCATCATGTCCATACGCAAAACTCCGTCCGCCGCACTCTAGCCGGCGATGGTTAAGAAAATTCGAATTAAATTCGAAACGTCAGGCCGCCGCGGCAAAGGCCGCGCCGAGGGTGCGTAACGCCCTGCGCGCCCTCGCATCGGAAGGCTTCGAACAGAGAATCACCTCACGGGACGGCAGCGGTGGAAGACCAAGCCGCGGCCCGAGATCGATGGTGTCCGGGGGCGCCACCCGGCGCGCCAAGGCGGCAACTGCGAGGCCGGCCGACAGTGCCGCGCCGATGGTCGCGACCCCGCCGCCGACAAACACTTCGGTCCACGGGATGCCGGCGCGATCGAGGGCATCGACCGCCATAGCGCGAACGCTGCAAGGCTCGGCCTGGGTCGCCAGCCGCAGCGGCTCGCCGGGCGAACGATTGAAATCGGGCGCCGCCATCCAGCCGAACTGCTCTTCGAACAGCACCTCGGCGTCGCGGCGCCGCGTATCCTGCCGAAGCACAATCGCCGCATCGAGTTCACCGTCGTCGAAGGCTTCCAGTATCGACGCGAGGTATCGATGTGCAGGCCGATCACCAGGCCCGGATCCGACGCATGCATGCGCTTCAGCAACGCCGGCATTTCACCGCCGACGATGTGATGGCTGATGCCGACGATCAGCCGGCGATGCTCGACCGCAAAGGCGTCGACCGCCGACTGATGCGCGGCCACCAGATGGCGCGCGGCCGGCAGGAACGCATTGCCTTCGACAGAAAGCCGTACCAGCCGTGGGGTTCGCTCCAACAGCCGCCGGCCGAGTCCTTCTTCCAGCCGTTTGATCTTCAGGCTGACCGCCGACTGGGTGCTGTCCAGCGCCTCTGCGGCGCGCGTAAAACTGTTGAGATCGGCGGCCAGTACAAAGGCCTGCACCGCTTCGACATCGAGCGTCTTCATGACCAATCATTTCAAATCGATATCACTGAAATATAATTAGATATGATTTTGAAATGGTCAAGGCGGCCCTAGATGTCGACCAGATTCACGGCCAAGGACTGCCAACGACAGGAGATCCCTATGCCCCTCGCCCGCATTTCACTCCGACGGGGCAAGCCCGCCACCCTATCGCAAGGCCATTCTTGAGGGCGTCTATCAGGCGTTGCGCGAGACCTTCGACGTCCCGACGGCGATCGCTTCATGATCCTCACCGAACATGACCAGGACGATTTCGTCTACGACCCGAACTATCTCGGCATCCAGCGCAGTGACGATCTCGTCTACATCCAGCTCACGGTCAGCAACACCCGCCCAACCGCGCAGAAGCAGGAACTCTACCGGCGCATCGTCGAGAAATTGACCGCAGACCCCGGGCTGCGTCCCGAGGATATCTTCATCAATCTTGTCGAGGTGCTTCCGGAAAACTGGTCGTTCGGCCACGGTGTGGCGCAATACGTCAAGTGATCTCGCTTCAGACGGATTATTAGCGCGTCGGGACCGGCTTTTCGCCGCGGTAGTCGTAGAAGCCGCGTTGGGTTTTGCGGCCGAGCCAGCCAGCCTCGACATATTTCACCAGCAGCGGGCACGGCCGGTATTTCGAATCGGCGAGCCCCTCATGCAGCACCTGCATGATCGACAGACAGGTATCGAGGCCGATGAAATCCGCCAGTTCCAGCGGTCCCATCGGATGATGCGCGCCGAGCTTCATGGCGGCGTCGATCGCCTCGACGTTTCCGACGCCTTCATACAGCGTGTAGATCGCCTCATTGATCATCGGCAGCAGGATGCGGTTGACGATGAAGGCCGGGAAATCCTCCGATACGGCGATTTGCTTGCCGAGTTTGGTGACGAATTCCTTGGCCGCATCGAACGTGGTGTCGTCGGTGGCGATGCCGCGGATCAATTCGACCAGTTCCATCAGCGGCACCGGATTCATGAAATGAATGCCGATGAAGCGCTCGGGGCGGTCGGTGGACGCGGCCAGCCGCGTGATCGAGATTGACGACGTGTCGGAGGCGACGATCGCCTCGGGCTTCAGCACCGCGCAGAGGTCGTGAAAGATCTTGCGCTTGATCTCTTCATTTTCGACCGCGGTTTCGATCACAAGGTCGCAATCGGCGAGCCCATCGAGGGTCTCGGCGGGGACGATCCGGCCGAGCGCCTGCTTGCGGGCGTCCTCGGTGATGATCTTCTTGGAAACCTGGCGCGACAGATTGCCGTTGATGGTCGCCAGCGCCGACTTCAGCCGGTCGGCCGACACATCGTTGAGCGCCACGTCGAGCCCCGCCAGCGCCGCCACATGCGCGATGCCGTTGCCCATCTGGCCCGAGCCGATCACGCCGACCTTCTTGATCACCATCGCCATCTTTTCATCTCACCGGGCTTGCGCGCGCGTCCATCGCGCCTGCTCGTCCCTTGCATAACACCGGCCGGAATCCATTCATCCGGCCGGCGATCGATTGTCACTTCCCGAGCTTGCCCAGTTCTTCGGTCAATTCGGGCACCGCCTGATACAAATCCGCGACCAGGCCGTAATCGGCGACCTGGAAGATCGGCGCGTCCTCATCCTTGTTGATGGCGACGATCACCTTGGAATCCTTCATGCCGGCGAGATGCTGGATCGCGCCGGAGATGCCGATCGCGACATAGAGTTCCGGCGCCACCACCTTGCCGGTCTGGCCGACCTGCCAGTCGTTCGGTGCGTAGCCGGCATCGACCGCGGCACGCGAGGCGCCGACGCCGGCGCCGAGCTTGTCGGCCAGCGGCTCGATATATTTGGCGAAATTCTCCCGGCTCTGCATCGCACGGCCGCCGGAGACGATGATCTTGGCCGACGTCAGTTCGGGACGATCGCTCTTGGCGACTTCCTCGCCGACAAAGCTGGAGAGGCCGGGATCAGCCGCCGACGCGGCGTTCTCGATCGCCGCGCTGCCGCCACCGCCGGTCGCGGCGAAGGTCGAGGTCCGCACCGTGATGACCTTCTTGGCATCCCTCGATTTTACGGTCTGGATCGCATTGCCGGCATAGATCGGCCGCTCGAACGTATCGGGCGCAACCACCTTGATGATCTCGGAGATCTGCATCACGTCGAGCAGGGCTGCAACGCGCGGCATCACGTTCTTGAAGCGTGAGGTGGCAGGCGCAACGAAGGCGTCGTAGCCAGGCGCCAGCGCCACGATCAGGGCTGCCAGCGGCTCGGCAAGGTCGTGGGCATAAGCGTCTGCCTCGGCCACCAGCACCTTCTTGACGCCGGCGAGCTTGGATGCGGCTTCGGCGGCGCCCTTGGTGCCATCGCCACCACCGGCAACCAGCACATGGATGTCACCGCCGATTTGCGTCGCCGCGGTCAGGGCCTTGTTGGTGGCGTCCTTTAACGTGGCGTGTTCATGTTCGGCGATCAAAAGCGTCGTCATCTAGAGCACCCCGGCTTCGTTCTTGAGCTTGGAGACCAGCTCGGCGACGTCCTTGACCTTGACGCCTCCCTTGCGGCCCGGCGGCTCCGACGTCTTGAGGATTTCGAGGTGCGGGGTGAGATCGACACTGTAATCGGCCGCGCTCTTTTCGGCGATCGGCTTCTTCTTGGCCTTCATGATGTTGGGAAGGCTGGCGTAGCGCGGCTCGTTCAGCCGCAAATCGGTAGTGACGATCGCCGGTCCCTTCAGCTTGACAGTCTGCAGGCCGCCATCGACCTCGCGCGTCACCTTGAAATCAGAACCGTCGACTTCGAGCTTGGAGGCAAAGGTCGCCTGCGGCCATCCCAGCAGGGCCGCCAGCATCTGGCCGGTCTGGTTGGAATCGTCGTCGATTGCCTGCTTGCCGAGGATCACGAGGCCGGGTTTTTCTTCGTCAGCGATCGCCTTGAGAATTTTCGCCACCGCCAGCGGTTCGGCATTACCGTCGGCTTTGACCAGGATGCCGCGATCGGCTCCCATCGCTAGCCCGGTCCGAATCGTTTCCGAGGCCTGCGCGGGCCCGATCGATACCACCACGACCTCCGTCGCCTTGCCGGCCTCTTTCAGCCGGAGTGCTTCCTCGACGGCGATTTCATCGAATGGATTCATCGACATCTTGACGTTGGCCAGTTCAACGCCCGTTCCGTCGCTCTTGACGCGGACTTTGACATTGTAGTCGACCACCCGCTTCACCGGCACCAAAACCTTCATCGACCCTCTTTCGCTTGTATCCAGGTCCTGATCACGATGCTGGGCGCGGAACCTAAAGCTCCGGCCTGACCCGGTCAACGCGCGAAGGACTAAAATTGCGCCGGACATCGGCTTTCGGGCCTGATCAGCTTCGCAAGGATCAGCCTCGTCGCCTATCTTTCTGTCCAGGCGTTATCTTTTTGCGAAAATCGGTTCCACTTTCGAGATTATGCCTAGCGGTTCTGGCCGGGTACCCATAGCACGTCCCCGGCGCCGTTATTATTGACCGCGCGGCTGGCGACGAACAGGAAATCCGACAGCCGATTCATGTACTGGATCGCGGCATCGCTGACGGGCTCGTTGGGCTGTGTCGCGAGTTCCACCATGACGCGTTCGGCCCGGCGGCAAATGGTTCGCGCCAGATGCAGATGCGCCGCGGCCGGCGTCCCGCCGGGCAGCACGAAGGACGTCAAAGGCGCGAGCGGGGCGTTGAGCGTATCGATATCGCGCTCCAGCCGTTCGACCTGACTCGCCAGTACCCTCAGGCGCTCCGCCTTGCCGTCCCGCTGGGGCACAGCAAGATCCGCGCCGAGATCGAACAGATCGTTCTGGATCAGGCCCAGCATGGCGTCGAGTTGCCGTGCGTCCGCCAGATGCAGCCGCACGATGCCGATGGCGGCATTGGTCTCGTCAACAGTTCCGTATGCGCCGATACGCAGATCGTATTTCGGACGCCGTTCGCCGGTGCCAAGTGCCGTGGTGCCGTCGTCGCCGGTTCGTGTGTAGATACGATTGAGGACGACCATCTCAGGCTCCAGCGTTCGCCCTTAATGCTCGATCGCCCAAACCGCAATCATGGTGAGCACGATGGCAATGAACTGCAGCAGAACCCGCCATTGCATCAGTTTCTGCGATACGTTCGGCGAGCCGCCCCGCATCATGTTGATCAGGCCGAGTAACAATACGAAAGCAACGCTACCGACGGCGATGGGAAGAATCAGTTTACTCATGAATGTAGCCATGGCGGGATCATAGCACCGCGCGGCGCCGTCCGCCAACTGTGCATAACCGGCTGGCTTTTAGCCCAATAGTATCAGAAGGTAGCGGCCGAACTGTCGCCCCCATCAGGTGAAATGTGAGGCAAATTCGCTACGTCTATGTGGTCGTACTGGATGCGTTTTACACGTTTCTCGCCGACGACGGCTGGGCGATCGCGAGCCACATCGCGCTGTCCACCCTGATGGCCATGTTCCCATTCCTGATCGTGCTGACGTCGCTGGCGGGCTTTTTCGGCTCCAAGGAGCTGGCCGACCAGGCGGCGCAATTGTTGCTCCAGACCTGGCCGAAACAGGTCGCCGATTCGCTGACGGGCGAAATCCACGATGTGCTGACGACCACCCGCGGCGGCGTGCTGACGATCGGCGCGGTGCTGGCGGTGTATTTTGCCTCCAACGGCGTGGAGGCGCTGCGCGTGGCGCTCAACCGCGCCTATGCGGTCACCGAGCCACGGCGCTGGTACTGGCTGCGGCTGGAATCGATCGGCTATACCCTGATTGCCGCCGTCACGTCGCTGGCGATGGCGTTCCTGATCGTGCTTGGTCCGCTGATCATCGAGGCAGTGCGGCGTCACATTCCGGTGGTAATCGAAACCAACGAAAAGCTGCTCAACGTCGCGCGCTACGGCATCACCATCGCCGCGCTGATCGTTGCGCTGATTATCCTGCACACCTGGCTTCCGGCGGGCCGCCGCCGGTTTCTGCAAATCCTGCCGGGCATCGTCTTCACCTTCGTCGCGTCGATCGTGTCAGGCACCGTGTTCGGGCAATATCTCGCGCGTTTCGCCAACAACTACGTCACGATGTATGCCGGGCTCGCCTCCGTCGTCATCGCGCTGGTGTTTCTGTATTTCCTCGCCGCGATCTTCGTCTATGGCGGCGAATTGAACGCAACGATCATCAAGTCGCGCCTTCCGCACGGCGTATCGCTTCAAGCAGCGCAGTCGCTAAGGCCCTTGGACTGACGGGCTTGACCAGAAAGGCGTCGGCCCCCGCCGCGCGCGACGCCGCCTCGTCGTCGCCGCGGCCCGATACTCCGATGATCGCAATACGGCCGAGCGGCGAATTCAGGCTGCGAATGCGCTTGATCGCCTCGATGCCGTCGATGCCCGGCAACACCATATCCATCAAGACCGCATCGAAATCGCCGCGCGCGATGCGTTCGACCGCCGTCTCACCGCGTCCGACGAATTCGGCGGCGTGGCCGAGTTCGGTCAGAACGGTGTTGAGCACGACCCGGCCGAACGGGTTGTCCTCGACGCTCAGGATCCGCAACGCTGCCGTCGATGCCGATGGTAGATCGGCAGCACCCGCGCCGGCCGCCCGTGAAGCTTTCGATCGGGCCAATGTCACCGTCAGCGTAAAGGTGGCCCCGCCGCCGCGCCGTGGCGTGATGACGATGTCGCCGCCCATCGCGCGCGCGAGTTGTTTGACGCTGGACAGCCCGAGCCCCGCGCCACCGAAACGCGAAGCGATGTTGACATTGGCCTGGGAGAATGGCCGAAACAGGCGCTTGATCTCGGCGAGCGTCAGGCCAATTCCGCTATCGGACACCGCAAAGGCAACGCCGACCCTGCCCTTGGCCGCACGCCGCGCCGATACCGCCAGCGCGACGCCGCCCTGGTCGGTGAACTTCACCGCATTGTCGATCAGGTTTTCCAGCGCCGCGCGCAGGCGGACCTGATCGCCGACCACCAGCGCCGGCAGCTTTTCCGAAATGTCGACCACCGACCGCAAGCCTTTCGCCGCGGCGCGACCGGCCAGCGAATCGCCGGCGCTGCGCGCCAGCGCCCGTAGATCGAACAGATCCTGCCGGACAGCGGTTCCGGTAGCCGTGCTTTTGGCGGCATCGACAAACAAGGTCGCAAGGCTCGAGAGATGTTCGGCACCGGCCTTGATGGTGTCGACCCAGCGCCGTTCGCGCTCGTCGAGATCAGATGTCGCAAGCAGATCGCTGATGGCCAGGATGCCGGTCAACGGCGTGCGGACTTCATGCGCGAAAGCGGCGAGCGCGGCTTCGACGATGCCGGGCGCGATCGCCACAGCGGCACGCTTGCCCGCTTTGGCCTTGGCCACGGCAGTTTTTGCAACGCGCTTTTTCGGCGGCCGCCGTTTCGGCAGTCGCGCGGAGCGCTGTGAGCGCGATCTTGACGCCATGATTCCCCCGACCTGGCCGACCCAGCATGCCATGGCATGCCATCCGAAGTCACCTCGGTCTTTTTCCACTTTGCGTTCCATCTGCGGCGCTTCGCGGGCGGTCAGGCAAGCCCGACCAGGCGGCGGATATCGGCAGGCAGAGCGCCTCCGTGGTGGAGTTCGCGCAAGCCGGTCGCGCCGGTCGATTTCGAAAGCTTCGCACCGGTGGTATCTCGTACCAGCCGATGGTGCCGGTAGGCCGGCTGAGGAAGGCCAAGCAGCACCTGTAGCACGCGGTGCACGCTGGTCGACCAGAACAGATCCCAGCCTCGCACCACCTCCGTAACCCCCTGAAGGGCATCGTCGATCACCACCGAGAGATGATAGCTGGTCGGCGTCTCCTTGCGCGCCAGGATGACGTCGCCCCAGGCTTCCGGCCGGGCAGCGATTTCACCGGTCTCGCCGCCCGCGCCATGACCGCGCTCGATCCAGCCGAGTTCGCCGGTGCGCGCACATGCCGCCGCCATGTCGAGCCGCAACGCATACGGCTCGCCCGATTCAAGCAATCGTTTCCGCGCGGCAGAAGACATCGATTTCGCCTCGCCGGGATAGAGCGGCGCGCCGTCGGGATCACGCGGCCACGGGCCGTCGGCCTCACGTCGCGCCACCAGACGTGCGATATCGGCGCGGCTCTCGAAGCTCGGATAAACCAGCCCTTCGGCCGAAAGCCGTTCGATCGCCTCGCGGTAAAAAGCGAAATGCTCCGACTGTCGCCGCACTGGCTGTTCCCAGGCGATACCGAGCCAGGCGAGATCATCGTAGATCGCGGCCTCGAATTCCGGCTTGCAGCGGATCGGTGTCGATGTCCTCGATGCGCAGCAGAAATGCCGCCCACCTGACGCGCGCAAGTCGAAATTGAGCAGCGCTGAATAAGCATGGCCGAGATGGAGATAGCCGTTCGGAGACGGCGCAAAACGGAAAACGGGTGGCGGCATTGATCTCCTTCATGGGACATGATGGTTTAAGTCGCAATGCTCGTCCACCTCAACAGCCAAGCCGACCTCGAAGACGCCGTCCACGCGCTGCTCAGGCAGGATCCGCGGCTCAAGTCGGTGTTCGAACTGACGGGAATGCCGGCGCTGCGGCGGCGCGAGCCGGGATTCGCCGGTCTTGCGCATATCGTCACCGGTCAGCAGCTTTCGACCGCGAGCGCTTCGGCGATCTGGGCGCGCGTCAGCGCCGCATTCGACCCGTTCGATCCCGAAAAACTGCGCAAGGCGCGCGCCGACCGGCTCGGCCGGCTTGGGCTGTCAGCGGCCAAGATCAAGACCTTGAAAAGCATCGCACGCGAGCTCGCGGCCGAACGGCTGAACCTCGACGTGCTTGCCAACGAGGACGCCGACGTCGCGCACAACACGCTGACCGCGCTGCATGGCATCGGCCCATGGACCGCCGACGTCTATCTGCTGTTCTGTCTCGGGCATGGCGATGCATGGCCGGCTGGCGATCTCGCGGTGCAGGAAGCCATCAAGATCGGCCTCGGGCTGAAGACGCGACCAACGCCAAAGGAAATGGCGCCGCTCGCCGAACCCTGGCGGCCGTTGCGCGGCGCGGCTGCGCATCTGTGGTGGAGCTATTACAGGGTGCTGAAGAAGCGCGAGGGCGTGATCGGCGCACAGCAAAGGCCGAAACCGAAGACAATAGAACTGCTCACGCGGCGATCGGCCGCATTCGCGGGGTCGGGATGACAGGCCGCTGCGGCTGGACTTACTGGCCTTAAGCGCATCTGTTTATTTCGATCCGCTATCGGGGCTTGTTCTCCGCCAGATCGATCAGACCTCGCCGACCGCCTCGCGCCGCCTTTGTTCGGATTCTTCCGCATAGCGCCGTACTGCGTGAGCCTCGCTGAGAACGCCGATCGGCCGATGCTGCCCGCCGGCCTCGACCACGGCAAGCGATTCGGCTTCCGCGGCGTCGAACACCGCGATCGCCTCCTGGATATTCATCACGGGGTGCAACACCACGTTCTGGAAGTGAAGAATGTCGATCAGGCCGTTCACCGCCTCGAGATCGGGCGCGTGTGCTTCGGCCACCAGCGCCATCCCGGCGTAGCGGCCTTCAGCATCGACCGCGACCACCTGGGTCTTCGAACCGAGCGGAAATTTGCTGCGGAATTCCTCGAGCGGCATGCTGGCGCTCACGGTGGTCAGATCAGACCGCATCAGGCTGCGTACCGTCAGGTCGCGGATCCAGCCGATATCGGCAGCACTTCGGATGGTTTCGCCGCGCAGATGGAAACGCCAGGTCGCGAACGAATAGCCGAACAGTTCGCGGGTGATCTGGGTCGAGATCATGACCGCGACCAGCACGGCGGTGGTGAGCCAGAGATTGCCGGTCAATTCGAGCGCGATGAACGACATTGTCAGCGGCCCGCCAATCACCGAGGCCGATAGCGCGCTCATGCCGATGATCGCATAAACGTTGGCGCTGAGCTTCAGTCCCGGCCAGAACGTGTCGACTGCGCCAGCAAACAAATGCCCCCCCAGCGCCCCCAGGAACAGCGTGGCGAAGAACAATCCACCGCGAAAGCCGCTGCCGAGCGACAGAATCGAGGCGATTGCCTTCAGCGCGAACATGGTGGCCAGCACCGTCAGCGGGATCGAAACGAAGCCCGCGAAATGCAGCGCGCCGTGCCCCGATGACATCACTTGCGGCGTCTCCAGGGCGAGCAGCCCGACCGCAAGACCACCGAGCGCCGGACGCAACGGCGGCCAGATTCCGGTCTTTGCCAGCAGCGCCTCGCACAGCGCCACGCCGCGCATGATGGTGATACCGACCAGCGCGGCCAGAATCCCGAGCAGCCCGGCAAGCGCCAGGTCGTGTCCCACGATATCGCCGATAGGACCGACGGCGACGCCGAGCGACAGCGGCACAAACGCGTGGGCGACGAAATAGCCCGCCACCGCGGCGATGCCGACAGGTGTCAGGCTCGCCGGCGTATAGCCGCCGATCACCAGCTCGAACGCATAGAAGGAACCGGCGAGCGGCGCGCCGAAGGCTCCCGCGATCGCGGCCGCGGCACCGCAGCCGACCATGACGCGCTGATCGGCGCGGCGCAGATGAAAACCTCGGCCCAATGAAGCCGCCAGCCCGCTGGCAAGCTGGGTATATCCCGCTTCCAATCCGACTGAAGCGCCGACACCACTGGACCAGACCGTCTGCAACGCCACGATCACACTGCCGCGAAACGACATGCGCCCACCATGCAGTGCGTTGGCCTCGATAGGATCGATTTCACGCGCCGGCCGCCAATGCTGTAACAGCAGGAAAGCCACGCCGAGCACGAGGCCCCCGAGGCTCGGCACCAACAAGGCGCGCAATGGCTCTATACGGAACTGGCTGGACAGCCGGTCGCCCCACTCGAGGTCGAACAGCGCGACATGCATCCCTTCGACCGCCACGCTCATGCCGGCCACCACCAACCCGCCGGTGGCGCCAATCAGCACGGCCAGGACAACCAGGCTCGATTCATGCGCGCGAATGAACGCGCGCAGTCGCTGCGGTGCTTCAAGATAACGCGAGCTGGTGACCATTTCGCCGGATCCGTGGACGGCCAAAAGGCGCCGTCCACCCTCCCGTTTAGCTGCGTTCACACCGATCATGCAATCCGGGCGCGCGCCGGGCAGCGGCGGATAAGCCCGTTAACGCCCTTCACAATCCCGTCACGCTGCCTGTAGTATGTCAACGTAAGCTGCGTCGCAGCCAAAACGGGGGTCAGGAGCGTTAGTTGAACGCGCACGTCTCGCAAGGTGGTTGGCCGGTACTGGTATTGAATGCGGACTTCCGGCCGCTGAGTTATTATCCGCTGTCTCTTTGGTCGTGGCAGGACGCGATCAAGGCGGTGTTTCTCGACCGCGTCAATATCGTCGAGCATTACGACCGCGCCGTGCGCAGCCCATCGTTCGAAATCCAGCTACCCAGCGTGGTGTCGCTGAAATCATTCGTCAAGCCGACCACGCATCCCGCCTTCACCCGGTTCAACGTCTTCCTGCGCGACCGCTTCATGTGCCAGTACTGCTCGGCGAACGACGATCTCACGTTCGATCACATCATCCCGCGCAGCAAGGGCGGCCAGACCACGTGGGAGAACGTGGTCGCGGCCTGTTCGCCGTGCAATCTGCGCAAGGGTAATCTGACGCCGCAGCAGGCGCGGATGTTTCCAAGGCAGCTTCCGTTCGCGCCGACGGTGCACCAGCTGCATCGCAACGGCCGGCTGTTTCCGCCGAACTATCTGCACGATAGCTGGCTCGACTATCTGTACTGGGATACTGAGCTCGATCCGTAGTCGCGGACGCCGGCGCATGGCGATGACCCGGTCGTCGGCGACAAACTTCGCCAACGCAGCGCCAAGCTTTCCCATCAGCCTCCGACCTCGACTTGTGACGATCTCGATCAGTCGCAGTGCGACACGGCATCCCATGTCTTCCTTTCGGGATTCGAGATGGCGCTGGACGCTCTGCTCAGCATCGTCTATCGCGTTGCAAATCAACAAGCCGTCAAGCCGTTGAAATCTCGGCGGCGCGTGCCAAAATAGCGATGGATCCCGACGAAGAATCGCGCCCGGTACCTCAACGATTGCGCTGATTGAACAGGAGAGCCTGCATGGCCTCTTTGACTGAATGGAAAGTGCCGGCGGCGAACCAGCCGCGTGCAAGCGACTACGCGTTCGATCTCGATCGCGCGCTTGCTTCGGTGGTCGGCCTGCACTCGATCATTCCCAACGATGCTTTCAGCGCGGATAATCTGGGCACCGAACGCGCCGGCAATGGCGTCGTGATCGATGACGGACTGATCCTGACCGTCGGCTATCTGATCACCGAGGCCGACGCGGTCTGGCTGCATTTTGGTGACGGCCGCGTGGTGCAGGGTCACGCGCTCGGCGCCGACTCCGAAACCGGTTTTGGTTTGGTGCAGGCACTGGATCGGATCGATATCGAACCCATGCCGCTGGGATCTTCGGCCACTGCCCAGATCGGCGACCGGGTGATACTGGGCGGGGCCGGCGGTCGCACGCGGTCGGTTGCGAGCCACATCGCCGCGAAGCAGGAATTCGCCGGTTACTGGGAGTATCTGCTGAACGAGGCGATCTTCACCTATCCCGCGCATCCCAATTGGGGCGGCGCCGGCCTGATCTCGAACCGCGGCGAACTGATCGGGATTGGTTCGCTTCAGCTTGAGCGTGAGCACGAGGGCAAGAGCGAGCATGTCAACATGATCGTGCCGATCGACCTGCTCAAGCCGGTACTCGACGACTTGCGGAAATTCGGTCGCGTCAACAAGCCGGCGCGACCCTGGCTCGGGATGTATACGGCCGAGATCGAGGACAAGATCGTGGTGGTCGGCATTTCCGCCAAGGGACCGGCGGCCCGCGCCGAACTCAAGGCCGGCGACGTCATCCTGGCGGTGAAGGGCGAGAAGGTCACTAACCAGACGCAATTCTATCGCAAGCTCTGGTCGCTGGGGACTGCCGGTGTCGACGTGCCGCTGACCGTCTACCACGAGGGTGTCACCTTTGACGTGGTGCTGGCCTCGACCGATCGCGCAAAACTGCTCAAGGCCCCGCGGCTGCACTAATCGCTCGGGGCCAGTGTTGGACGTTTTTCAGACACGGAACCATCGTCTTGCGATTGCGTTGTTGGCGGTCACTGGAGGAACTGTCATGCAGACTTTGCTGGGAATGATCCTGGGTGCGTTGCTGCTGGTCGCGGGCGTTTATATCCACGATTCGATGTCGACCTCGACGGTTGCCAACGGACAGGTCGCGCAGGCCGGTCGCACCATCGTCAACTGGGATGTCGCGTCGACCGAATGGGATGCCGTGAAAACGCGCGCCCACCGGGACTGGGTAAAACTGTCGTCGAAATAAGCATTCGGATCCGTCCCAAGGTTCACGCCCTCGTCTCCGACGGGGGCGTTTTGATGCGATTGCGCCTGTCCAACTTCGCCATGCTTTAAGGAGATTTCTTGCTCCTGTCGGCGGCGGCCTTGCGCGCGTCGGCGATGACCTGACCGAACTGGTCCATGGTCAGGGCGGTGGGAACCCGGAACTTGCCGACAATAAAGGACGGCGTGCCATCGAAACCGAATGCGAGCGCCTGATCGTTGTTGCGTTCGAGAATGGCGCTGATGGTTTTGGCATTGCTGTCAAGGTCGCTGTTCAGCCGGTCGATATCGATGCCTGCGCCGGACAGCAATTCCTTGATCCGCGGCTCGGTCAATTTCGAACTCACTCCCATCAGCGCCTCGTGGGCCTTGACATATTTATTCTGATATTTGCTGGCGAGCGCCATTCTGCTGGCCATCATCGAAACCGGACCGAGGATCGGCCAGTCCTTCCAGATCAGCCGGACCTTGCCGTCATCGAAAACCACCTGCCGCAGTTCGGGTTCGAGCCTGCGGCAATACGGACAATTGTAGTCGAAATATTCGACGATGGTGATGTCGCCGTCGGGATTGCCGGCGACCGGAATGTCGGGATCGCGCAGCACCAGCGCCTCGGTCAGCACTTTTTCGGGATCGCCCTCCGCCCGCGCCTGCGCCTGCCTTAGTCCAAGCCCGAGCGCCACCGAACCGGCGCCGAGCAGCGCCAGCGCCGCGCGCCGGCTTGTCGCGGGGCTGCGCCTGACAGGGTCGATCGATAGAGGCATTATCGGGTCTCCAGGCCGGCGAGAAGAGCCAGCCTATCTGCGTTCAAGATAGGGATAAGTTACGCGCCAGCATATAGAGCGCCACCAGGATAATGACACCCGCGAACACGACGTTGAGGGCGCCGCGCCGCGCCGACAACGATCGCGCCGAGCGGGTGCCGATCACCCCGCCGATGATACCGCCGGCAATGAACACTCCGGCCAATGGCCATGAAACCAGCCCTGACCAGGCGTAACTGGCCGCGGTGGTGAGGCCGAAGGCGGTGACCGCCACCAGCGAGGAACTGACCGCATTCATGATCGACATGCCCGTCGCCAGCATCAGGGCTGGCACGATCAGGAAGCCGCCGCCAATGCCGAAAAAACCCGACAAGGTCCCGGTCGCCACGCCGAGGCCGACGATGGCCGGCATGTTGGCGGGCGTCATGTCGACGTCCGGCAGCCCGTCCCGCGAGCGCGTCCTGAGCATCAACAGCGCGATCGGCCAGCATCAGCAGCGCAAACAGCGCCAGCAGCTTCTCGCCATCGAGCATCTTGCCGAAGATCGATCCGACGAAGGCGCCGACGATCCCCGCCGCCGCAAACATCAGCGCGCAGGACCACCGCACCGTGCCGCCACGCGCATGGTTGGAAAGGTTGACGGCCGCGTTGGCGGCAACCGCGATGGCGCTGGTGCCGATCGCCACGTGGGCGTCAGGCACGCCGACCACATAGACCATCAACGGCACCGCCAGAATCGAGCCGCCGCCGCCGATCAGGCCGAGCGAAAATCCGACCAGCGATCCCGATGCCAGTCCGAGCAAACCCTGCATCGCGGAAATGATCACGCCGGAGATACCATGTTCAAACAGGATCAGTCCCACGCGATGGGCAAAATCAGGGCGCGGGCATGACGGAATTTTGCCATGCCCGCGCCTGTCAAGTCTGGCTCAGGCCGCGCCCTTCAGCTTCTTGTTGCATTCGCTGTAATAGCCGCCGCCCTTCATGATCCATTTCATGCCGCCATTGCCGTTGCTGGCCTTGTTGGCGTTGTACTGGTCGACGCAGGTATGCATGCGGCCCTTGCCGGCGGATTCCTTGGAATATTTCGGATCCACCGCGGTCGGAAATACCGCATTGCCGGTTGCCATAGGTGCTGCGGGCGCGGCCGCGGTCTTCGGCTTGGCGGCCGGCTTGGCCTCCGCAGCCGGCGGCGGAGCGGCCGGCGCGGCAGCGGGCGTCGCGGTGGCGTCGGCGCCGCATTGGGCCTTGCGGAAATCGTTCCATTTCTGGCCGTTGAGGGTACCGGCTTCCTTGGCCTCCTTATATTTAGCGCTGCATTCCGACATGCTGAGCGCGTTGGCCGGCGAGATCGCCGCGAACGCCGTGAGCCCCGACAGGGCAACGGCACACAAAAGGAATTTTGCTTGAACGGTCATGTTGGTCTCCTTGGGGCATAGCGAACTAAGATTGCCATCCTATCCCAGCAACCGGGAGTGACAACGAACTAACCCCGGCCCCGCGCATAAAATATCCACACCGCGAAGCGCCGGCCTGCCGGCTTCATTCATCCACGGTTCAGCATCGCCAGCCGACCTTGCGCGTCTCTTCAACCCGAGGTGCCCCCATGATGACCCTATCCACCCGCGCAGTCGCGACCGCCTTTGCTTCCGTGCTTCTGATGAGTTCAGCGGCGTTTGCGCAGACGAGCGCGCCGGCTTCCGCACCGGCGGCGACAACAGCGCCGGCCGCCAAGAAGACCGAGAAGCCGCGGACCGCCGCATCGCTGGAATGCTCCAAGGAAGCCGATGCCAAGGGCCTCCACGGCAGGAAGCAGCGCCATCCGTTCATGAGCCAGTGCAAAAAGGACGCGAAGGCCAAGGAGACCGGAGCCGCGCCGAAGTAATTCGGTTTGACCTTGCAACCCCTCCCCCATCCGGGCGGAGGGGTTGCCAGCTATAGCGCTGACCTGCACATCACCCGGTCTTCCCCAGGAATGGAGGTAGAAAGAAAATACAAAGAACGTGAGTCCGCATTCTCGCGACGCACTGCGCCCGAGGTTTGCAAAGATCGTCCGCCCCAAAAATAGTGAGGGCGCGCGCGACCTCTAAAAAGAGGCGCGGGGCGACCTCAAGAGAGGCGCGGGGAATGCCGGGTGTCCGATGTCACCCGTGGTTCGTGCAAAAAATGCACGGGTAGTCGCCACAGGTTCACCGGGATCAAACCGGCATTCCCTGCGCGATGGCTTTACGGTTTCCTTCGAGCTCTTCCCGGTGACCGGGCTTTGTTGTCACCGTCGCCCCTGAGAAGCGTTAGCTTCTTAAGAACTTGACGCCAGCGTCGGGGCGTCAGAACCACACGACTTCGCCGTACGCCAGCCTCGCCGTTCGTCCGCGCGCAAAGCGCGCGTCGACGTGGCCCGGCGTCCACCGCATCCCGTCCCAACGTTCGTGACGATGGCCAACGTCCCTCTTTCCGGAACAGGACGCACCGCAAAGGCAACTGATTTGCCGGAAAAGCAAAGCGGAAAATTTTTCGTGCGAAGGCTGGACAGCCCAAATCACCCTGAAGCGGCGCGCATTTTCGTCGCTTTTGGCGCAACGGATTATTTGCGCGCCGGTCCCACCATCACCTCGATCGCGCCTCTCACGATTGCTGCTTCCGCTTGTCCCCATAGGTCGCTTGCGGTCCGGACCGATTTCCCGAACGCGGCGGCGGCCCGCGACCGTCGCATCGCCAGCCGATGCAGGTTTGATCTTGAACCACGGAACATGAATCGCCAGCCGTGGTTGGTCCAAGCGCCGATCGCCCTCCCAGAGCGGCTGGCGTGGCCGCGCCGCCGATGCTAGCTCCTCTAAAAACCCCACGGCGGCGCGGTCCGCGGGGGCGGATATCTCATAATTTTATTCTCACGGATGTGTTCGGCCCGGCGCGGGTGGAATTGGCCGGGCGGTTTGCGGGATGGCTGGAACCAACGGTCAATTCCCGCCGTTATCTTGCAATGGAAAGAACGGTTATCATACTGGCCATCTTGTGGTTCGGCTTCGATGCCTTGATGGCCGGGCTGCTAACGCGGCGATCAGGGCCGCCCGTACGCAACGCGCTGTTTCGCTGGCTAATTGGCGATCAAGTTCCTGCTCGACCGCGCGAGCTCGCCCATGCGCTGGTCGTGGCTCATCGACATCACCACTGAGTGATCGCTGTCGGAATCATCCATGACATGGGGACGAGTTTCGGAAGGCCGGTTGACGGTTCATTTCGGCGGTCGCAGATCGCGCGAATTCAACCACCCGTTCACTTCCGAGGCGCTTTCGGCCTGTCGGGCCCGCCGAATGAGGCGCTCGCGTTCAATGCCGGGAGGCGTTCCCTGCGCTTCCTTGCGAAGCTTGGCGGCCTGTTCTGAAAGCCGCTGTTTATCTGGCTGTTTGAATGGGCCTCGTTCCTGCATGGCGCTATCCCTCTTGCCTCGGGCGGGAGCGCAAACGGGCGTTCTCATCACCGATAACTGCCTCATCACACGCGGTGATGAAGGAGAATAGCTCTCCCAGAGCAAGGTTCCTAATCACGGAACTGCGACGGAGTATCGCGATCGTGCCGTGCACCTATGAGAAGCCCCGACGCTGGGGGTGCGTCGGGGTCATCTGGCCTATGTCGCCGGGGGGAAGGCGACGATTACAGAACATCGACAGAGAAAGATCGTTCCGCAAAGATTTCGGAACCATCCCTTATGGTTTGATCACTTCATCGTTGTAATAGTCATCGAGCGTCGCGCGGTGAGCCGACCAATCATAGTACTCCGAGCCGTGCTTCGGAGCACCTTTCAATCGGCTCTCGCTTATGTCGGAGCGATACCCGCCCAGTTCGCTGTCGTATCTCAGCACCTTCCAGGGCACCGGATAATGCTCGCTGCCGATGCCGAGAAAGCCGCCGAAGCTCAGCACGGCATAGGCAATTTCCCCGCTGGTCTTGTCGATCATGACCTTCTCGATCGAACCTATTTTCTTGTTGTCGGCGCCATAGACGGCTTTCCCCGACTCTTTATCGCTTTCGGTAAAGTTGCTGTTGTTGGCTCTGCCTTCGATGGACATTGGTTTCTCCTTTGCTAAGGAGGAAAAACGCGATTGGCGCGGCAATGTTTCCTCGGCGCGCCGCTTTTTCGGAAGAAGGCTACTTCCGTTTCCAAATTTTAGCTTGCAAGGCTTTTGGTTCCATTCGCTGCGATGCGACAGCAGCTGCCTCCCCCGGCAGGCATATCGGAGGCGTGGAACTGGAACCTCCTCGTCATGCTTGCTGGAGAACAGCGCCGCAAAATCCGAGATACCTGATCTTAGCTGAACTTCTCGCCGCAACCGGTCCTGCGCGGAGGTTGCGATCCTGGTCACCAGCTGATTCGGCCGCGTAAGCAGAAACAAAGGCGCGGCAATACTGTGGCGTTAGTTGACATAAGTTAAATCGGCGCCCGTCAATTCCAGATAGCTTTTGCAGGACGACTCAGGACTAATCGTCACGCCTCATCAGCGGAGTGGAATCCGATGCGTTATCGCCCGACCACCGTCAGCAGTTTGATCGTGCGCGGCCTGATCAATCAACTCGACATGGAAGATGTCGAGGATCAGGTGCATACGCAGTTTCCCGAAATCGACGGGCACACTCTCTGGGAAAGCTACAACATCGCTTTGTTGGCGCTTGCCCTTGGTGCGAAGACCGAGGCACCCAGGCAAGCGGCGGCGCATTCGACAGTGTGAGGCGCTCGCTTGCTTTCCGAGTTTGTGTGCGGGACTATGCCAACAGCAGCCGCTCGCGCGCCGACCGCGGATAACCGGGCGACGCTGCGCGCCGCCCGGGTCACGTCCACCCTCCACGGAGAGGGCCAAGAAAAATCCCCGCACGACACGCGGGATGTCTTGCTTTCAATCCTCGTACTGGTTGGTGCAACCGCCCTTGGGAGGATTGCAATCGAAGCCATCCTTGGTGCAGTTCTCGAAAGCCCGTTGCGGCGTGGCGCCGACGCCGTAGCGCGTCGCGTGGGTGTTTCTGCCGACCGAAATGAAGCCGCAGCCGCCGTTCGAGAAGCTGCTGACCACGTGACAGTTTCTTCCGTCCCGGAAACAGGCGTCGACAGCGGCATCCTCCGCCCGGCCGGCCGAACCGTAATTTTTCGCGGTCCCGGAGGTCACGTGCAGGACGCCGTTGTCGTCTTTCCAGAAGCCTGCGGCGAGGGCGCCATAGGTGCCTGCGGCCGCGGGCACCGTGGCTGCCGCTGTCAGCGAGCCGAACAGAATGGTTGCGAGAGCATATTTTTTAAAGAACATCTCAATCTCCTTTGTGTGAACCGATGCAGCAACGCTGCGCGAGCCCGGACGTCCTGTCGCACGCGTCCTGCGCTTCCCGCCGTCCGGAAGGCACCATGCCGTTCCCGCCAGTAGTTGCTGGCGTCCCGGGACACGTTCGAGGCGCTCGATCGGGCATGTGATTCAGGTCACTCCCGGCGAGACCGGACCGCCACCGGGTGGGTTCGAAGCTGAATTTCCGGGAGATGAGGTGGCTGGTTGCCGGGAAGGGTGACGAAATCAAAACGGTTCGGGCCCAATCCGGTACCGTTCGGTTTTGGACCCCGTGACCTGAAAAGTTAGTGCTCTATTAAATAAACGATTTGGAAATCGATCAGCTCTATCATCCGACTCATGATCAAGAGCGTCGCCGCACTGGTTATTGCAGCTCTCGCGTTCAAGCAAGCCGACCAGCATTTCTTTGACGGTCGCTACGCTGACGCGGCGATGGTTGTCGCCCGAAGTATCGCGGCATCATTTGGACTATGAAGTCGCCTCAGGTGGACTCTTTAGTCAATCGTCTAACTGTTTCCCACCGTTAGCAATTGCGCTATCGATCGCGGTTCTCAGATAGCTTTCAAACCACGTCAGCTTTCATCAAGACGCGCAACGCGTGCGGAATCGGCTGCGCCCTGCCCTCGCTGATGCAGGCCACCCTCACCTCGGCCTTGACCAGCACGTCCTCGGCGCGCCGGACCTCCTGCCCCATCGTGATCGAAGCGCCCTTCACCGCGATCGGCCAGGTCACGATGTCGAGCAGATCGTCCATCCGCGCGGGTTTCAGGAAATCCAGGTGCATCGAACGCACCACGAAGGCAAAGCCCGGCGTCTCCTGTTCGGCCTCGGCGAACAGGGAATGCTGCTCGGCGCCCATCAGCCGCAGATGATTGGTGCGGCCGCGCTCCATGAAGCGCAGATAATTGGCGTGATAGACGACGCCTGAGAAATCGGTGTCCTCGTAATAGACCCGGATCTGCATGTGGTGGCGGCCGTCAACGATGGAGCCGTCGAGAGAGGGTGTCATGGTTGACCAAGGTTCCAGACCAAAAATAGCAACTGCGCTTTGTGAATTAACTACGTTTTCTGGTTAAGCCTCGATGTTTTATGAGGCCAGATCACTTACATCAATACCGGCGATCTCCTACGCTATCGGAGTGACAGAGTGAAGTTTCTGATAATCGCATTTCAAATTGTATGGGCCGTTCTTATGATTACCGTGTGGACCGCCATCGGGCGCTACCGATGGGTGGCAACACCATGGATGGTTGGGCGCGATTGTCGTCGGCTCAATAGGACTATGTGCCGGGTGCGCGTTTGCAGCCTCGCCAACTTTCTTTCTCCAAATATTCAGAGTATTTTTTTTAAAACCGGGGAGCACAACAGAAACGGCTCCAGCCGGGCGGCTGGAGCCGTCACCGTGATGGAAGCGCCCTTCACCGCGACCGGCCAGGTCACAATGTCCGGGAAACCGTGCGGGCTTTAGGAATCCAGTGCATCGAACGCACCAAAGGTAAAGCCCAGCGTTTCCTGTTCGGTCTCAACGAACAGGGAATGCTGCTCGGCGCCCATCAGTCGCAGATGATTGGTGCGTTTGCGTTCCATGAGGCGCAGATAATTGGCGTGATAGACGACGCCGGAGCATGTGGTGGCGGCCGTCAACGATGGAGCCGTCGAGAGAGGGTCTCATATATGACTTACCGCTCATGCAGCGGAAATTTACAAGTTGATTTCGCCGTGACGCGCGGTCCGGACAAGAAAGATAAAGCCCGTATCTAACTCAACCGCTTTTTTATTTCTCGAACGGAGACCACGAACATAGCGCACCCCATAACCACCAGCAGCGCGTCAATGGTCAGCGAGGCGATGAAATTCAGGGGATGGTCGGCGTAGGTAATGTACCGAAAATTATTCGACTCGCCTCTGCTTTTGAAGTTTACCCAAATTCCTCCGCCAGAATACCACTGGAGCAACTGACTTGCTCCGATATAGATCAGAAGAATGGCAACCAAGAGGCGACCCACCAGCTTTAACAGAACTGACTTCATCACGTGCTCGCATGATCGGAGGCCGACTTAGGCTTGTTGCTCCTGTTCTGCACGAACAGCGTTGCATCAAAGGGGCGGCCCATAGCCGATCTTGCGACACGCCGTCCATAGACGATGTAGACCATCGTCCGAAGGAGAGTCGGAATGATCCATCCCGGCTTCGACACATTCTTCCTTCAATGCTCTGTATTTCGGCGAACCATAGAAGTAGCCGACAAGCATCGCCAGCGCTATCAAAGCCAAGAATGTACTAGCGATGGCGCGCCGCATTACGTTTTCCTTCCCATGCTGGATCCTCAGCGGTGGAATGGTCGTCACACAATCTACTAGCATTTCACGTTAGTTGCGCGGCCGGCCATGTTTTCGACCGAACAGCAACAGCAGGGGATAGGCGAGAGCGAGAGTGAAGATCGCGTCGAACAAATAGAGCAACAGCAGGTATTCCCGGCTTAACGATGCGCCGGCTACGGAGAAGGTAAACTCCCCCGCGGAGGAGAATAGTGACGGCAAATTAAGTACCAATGCGATCGAACGGCCGCCCCAGCCGCCCCCGCAATTGAAGCTGAACAATACCTCGGTCGAACGGCAGCCGGTCGATTTCAATATCATGGGATAGGCAGCAAGCTCCAGGAGCGTCATGATGACGGCAACTCCGACGATGCAGAGGCAAATCAGGCACACTCCTCGAAAAGCCCTCAACATTATCGTCCTTCACCGCTCAAGTTATCCCAGCGTCGGCCGAAGCAGCAAAACGAGCGCCATGCGCTTTTTTTCAATATGTCAGCCCGACTAATTAAATCAGCGCCACACTACAGAACTTCCACGAACGGATTTGACTTAATTCCCCATCCTGCCAAGACCCAGCGACCTGTTCTTAAGAGCAAGTATTCGGTCAAGCCTCGAATCAATGCGCCAACCAAAGCGCCGATGACACGCAGCACGTTCTCAGCCATGATAATTCACCAAAACGAATGACCGGTGCTAAACAAGAAGTCCGGTCAGGATTGCGGTCATGACCATCCCGCTCCCCAGCCAAAATCCCCAATGACCGATCTCACCGCGGCTTGCCGGGACAGCCAAAGCCACGGCTACCATGACCGAGATAATTCTTACCGCCTCGAAAACATGTTTTCGGGTAATTGCACCGCGCATCGCAAATCGAAGCACCACGATAGCCAGAAATACCAAAAAGCCGATCGCGAAGAAATTGACCAACCACAGGGTCATCATGGCCTAGCGCCTGCTACGAGCTCGAATGACAAGCGCTACCATCATTTCAACCCGAGCTGAGCCTTGCTGATCAGGGTGTCGTTCCGGAACACCGCGCGCATCTTTGAAGATGGACTATTGCCCTTCCAGGACAGCAAAACCGTTTGAAACTTTCCGGCGGAGCCGCTTGATAACACCTCTCCAGGACAGCCGATATCGCGCTCGATCTGGGAGCGGGACATCCCTTCCTTCATGTTCAGGAATTTTTCCATATCGACGGTGCAAAGAGGCGCGGCCGTTGAGGCTTTGGCGGGAGCCGCCTGCTGCAAGCCGGTGGCCACCGGCGCGCTGGCGGGAACAGCTTTCTGCGAGCCGTTCAAATTCACGAAGGCAAGCGTGAAAATTGCAGCGAAAATGCAAAGTATCTTTATCACGTTTCCGTCCCCAATACTTGCAACCAAGGATAGAGCTTCACGCCTGAAGCATCGGTAAATCGGAAATTGCGCCTTGGACTATTGCGAACGGGTCGACTAACCAGATCACTAAAATTATTGTTATCGTTTCGATCCGGAAGATCACTTCAGCCGAGATTTCGGCGCTGGCGGCGACGTGGCGGCGCCTTCTGCACTCGGCATTTTGCCGACCATGCGGGCGATTCCACGCATGCGCTTCATGGCGTTATTCAGGGATGAGGTTGCGAGCTGGACCGCTATTTGGTTGCGCAGCAATCGGCGCGGCCATGCCCGACATTTTTCGGAATTGCCGTAAATTCGATGCGCAATACAGAACGGCTCCAGCGGGGCGGCTGGAGCCGTCACTTGAGCCGGACTGTGAGGCGGGGGAGGACCTCAGCCGGACAACACAACAAGACGGTATCGGAGCAATGGTTCCTATTTGCGTCGCAGGGCTGCGGCTGAATGCATTCAGCAGATTGTGTTACGCATTGCCCTGCTTGTCGGCGGGATCAGCTCAGTCGTCGCTCTCGTCATTGCCGAACAGTCCGAACTGCGCGGGATCGCGCGCGGGCTCGGCGAGGCCGAGATGGCGGAAGGCGTGCGAGGTCAGCAGCCGGCCGCGCGGCGTGCGCTGCAGATAGCCGCACTGGATCAGATACGGCTCGATGATGTCCTCGATGGCGTCGCGCGGCTCGGATAGCGCCGCCGCCATGGTCTCGACGCCGACCGGGCCGCCGCCATAGTTCATCGCAATGGTGGTGAGGTAGCGGCGGTCCATCGCATCGAGGCCGGCGGCGTCGACCTCGAGCGCGCCCAGCGCATGGTCGGCGATCTTGCGGTCGATCGAGGCGGCGTCGGCCGCAGAGGCAAAGTCGCGCACCCGGCGCAACAGCCGCCCGGCGATGCGCGGCGTGCCGCGGGCGCGGCGCGCGATCTCGTTGGCGCCGTCCGGCGTCATGCCGACATTGAGCACGCGGGCGCCGCGGTTGACGATCTTCTCCAGCTCTTCCTCGGTGTAGAAATTCAGCCGCACCGGAATGCCGAACCGGTCGCGCAGCGGATTGGTCAGCAGACCCGCGCGCGTGGTGGCGCCGACCAGCGTGAATTTTGCAAGCTCGATCTTGACCGAGCGCGCCGCCGGTCCCTCGCCGATGATGAGGTCGAGCTGGAAATCCTCCATCGCCGGATACAGCACCTCCTCGACCGCGGGACTGAGGCGATGGATCTCGTCGATGAACAGCACGTCGCGCTCTTCGAGATTGGTCAGCAGCGCGGCGAGATCGCCGGCCTTGGCGATCACCGGGCCTGAGGTGGCGCGAAAACCGACGCCGAGTTCGCGCGCCACGATCTGCGCCAGCGTGGTCTTGCCGAGGCCGGGAGGGCCGACGAACAGCACGTGATCGAGCGCCTCGTTACGCTTGCGCGCGGCCTCGATGAAGATCGACAAGTTGGCGCGCGCCTGCGCTTGCCCGACGAACTCCGACAGCAATTGCGGGCGCAGCGCGGTGTCGCCGACATCGTCGCCGCGGCGTTCGGGAGTGACGATGCGGGAGGGCGGCGTATTCATGCGACACTCACTTCGCCAGTTCCTTCAACCCGAGCCGGATCAACTGCGCGGTCTCGGCATTCTCGCCAGCGCTGCGCGAGGCCTGCGCGATCGCGGCGGCCGCCTGCGGCTGGCCATAGCCGAGATTGACCAGCGCCGAGATCGCGTCTGCCACCGGACGCGGCGCGCGCGCATCGTCGATCGCGCCGGCGAGATGAACCACCGCCGGATCGACATTGGTGAAGGCGGGCGCCTTGTCCTTTAACTCGGTGACGATGCGCTCCGCCACCTTGGGGCCGACGCCCGGCGTGCGCGTCACCGCGGCCTTGTCGCGCAGCGCGATCGCATTCGCCAGCTCCGCCGGCGGCAAAGTCGAGAGTACCGCAAGCGCGACCTTGGCGCCGACACCCTGCACGGTCTGCAGCAGACGAAACCATTCGCGTTCGACATCGCCCTTGAAGCCGAACAGCTTGATCTGGTCCTCGCGCACATAGGTTTCGATCGACAGCACCGCCGCCTCGCCCGGCGACGGCAGCGCCTGCAGCGTCCGTGACGAGCAATGCACCTGATAGCCGACGCCGCCGACATCGAGGATGACGTAGTCCTCGCCGTAACTGTCGATCAGGCCCTTGAGCTTGCCGATCATGCGGGAGTCCTCGAAGAGACATCGGCGCTGTGCTCGCGGTACCCCCACCCCCGACCCCTCCCCGCAAGGGGGAGGGGGGAAGTAAGCGGCGCGTTTTGAAGCGATCGGCGCATGAAAAGCAAACGGCGCATCAGAAACGAGTGATGCAGATTCCTAAACTCCCCTCCCCCTTGCGGGGAGGGGCTGGGGGTGGGGGTGCCGCGAGCACAAATCTCGCTGATGACTGCACAAACTTCGCTCATGCCCCCACCACCTTCAGCTTCAGCGCCGCGCTGGTGCGGTGATGGGCGTGGGTGATGGCGATGGCGAGCGCGTCGGCGGCGTCGGGAGATTTGGGTTCGGCCTTCGGCAGCAGGATCTTCAGCATCATCGCGATCTGGTTCTTGTCGGCGTGGCCGGCGCCGACCACGGTTTTCTTGACCTGGTTCGGGGCGTATTCGGCGACCATGATGCCGAACATCGCCGGCGCCAGCATCGCGACCCCCCTCGCCTGCCCGAGCTTCAAGGTCGCCACGCCGTCCTTGTTGACAAAGGTCTGCTCGACCGCGGCCTCCTCGGGGCGGAAGTCGGCCAGCACCGCGGAAAGTCCCTGATGGATCGCCAGCAGGCGGCTCGCCAAGGGTAGGCCGTCCGGCGGTTCCACCGAGCCGCAGCCGACAAAGCCCAGGCGGTTGCCGTCGATCTCGATCACGCCCCAGCCGGTGCGGCGCAGGCCGGGATCGATGCCGAGGATACGGACGGGCTTGCGAATTGGCGGCGGTGTCATGGGCCAGTGATAGCGTCGGACCCGCGAGAACGAAACAAAAACAGGCGCCATCCCTGCTGAAAAACGCTTACCCGCCCATCTTGGCGACGAGCGCGTCCGACACCTCGAAATTGGCGTAGACGTTCTGCACGTCGTCGTGCTCGTTGAGCAGATCGATCAGCTTCAACAGTTTCTCGCCGGTCTCGTCGTCGACCGCGATGGTGTTTTGCGGCTTCCAGGTGAGCGCCGCCTTGCGGGCCTCGCCGAATTTGGCTTCCAGCGCCTTGGCGACTTCGCGAAAGGTTTCCTGCGAGGCGTAGATCTCGTGGCCGATCTCGCCGGAGATGACGTCGTCCGCGCCGGCCTCGATCGCGGCGTCGAGCATGGCGTCGTCGGAGGCGACCTTGGCGTCGTATTCGATGATGCCGGTGCGGTCGAACATGAAGGCGACCGAGCCGGTTTCGCCGAGATTGCCGCCGGATTTGGTGAAGTAGGAACGGATGTCGGAGGCGGCGCGGTTGCGGTTGTCGGTCAGCGCCTCGACGATCACGGCAACGCCGCCCGGGCCATAGCCTTCGTAGCGGATCTCGTCGTAGTTCTCGCCGTCGTTGCCGGCGGCCTTCTTGATCGCGCGCTCGATCGAATCCTTCGACATGTTCTCCTGCCGCGCCGAGATGATCGCCGCGCGCAGCCGCGCGTTCATCGCGGGGTCGGGCTGGCCGAGCTTAGCCGCCACCGTGATTTCGCGCGCCAGCTTGCCGAACAGCTTCGACTTCTGGGCGTCCTGCCGCCCCTTGCGGTGCATGATGTTCTTGAACTGGGAATGTCCGGCCATGCGGTCTCTCGTTAGGGAATTCTTAAGGTTCGTCCGGCGCTGCGGAGGAAGCGCGGCGTTATAGGCCGCGATATCGGCAAAATCAAAAACCTGAAAGCAAAGTCGCGGGGCTCGATCAGTGGTACTTGGGTAGTCGATGCCGACAGAAAGAGGCAATCGTTAACCGTGACTTCACGCCGAAATGCATTCGTATGGGTGTCCGTCCGTCCTGAACGGCAGGATTCAATGGCAACACATCCATGAACGATCGTTTGCGGAAACAATGGAGCGATCCGCTGCTGACGGCGCTGACGGCGCTGCTGGTCATCATGCTGTTCGTGGCCGCTCCGCTGCAGGCTTCCGGGATCATCTTCTTCCAGGCCTTCGAACTGGTGTTCGCCCTCGTGCTGGTGGCCGGCGCCTTTGTCATGTCGGGAAGCCGCACCGCCGTGTTCGCGATGCTGGTCTCGCTGGCCATGGCGACGATCGGAGCGGTCTTCCGCATCCGCTCGCCATCGGGCCTCGACATCAATCTGTTCGCGGGCGCCTGGCTGGTGATGGGCGTCACGATGGGCTGCGTGGTGTCGGGCGCGGTGTTTGCGCCGGGACGGATCACCTATCACCGCATCATGGGCGCGGTGCTGCTCTATCTGACCATCGCCGTCACGTTCGTGCCGATCTTCGCCTTTGTCGGATCGATGCTGCCGAATGCATTTTCGGGATTACCGATGCAGGATACGCCCGCGCTCGCCAGCAACCTGATCTATTTCAGTTTTGTCACGCTGACCACGACGGGCTATGGCGACGTCTTTCCGGTGCACCCGATCGCGCGCAGCCTGTGCAACGTGGAGGCCATCATCGGCCAGCTCTATCCGGCCACGCTGCTGGCGCGGCTGGTCACGCTCGAGATGGCGCACCGGGACTGAGCGTTCACACAGCGAACGGCATCGCCGTTCGGCCGCCTTTCGGATTTACGGGCTAACTCACCCAGAAGCCGGGCAGCGCCGGCTCCAGCCGGCCGCCGGCGCGAACCGGCGCGACCTTGAGCGCGAGCCCGGTTGAATCATCGGTCTCGACCGCGATGCCGCTCAGTGTCGCCGTGCCGTTGGCGGGCTCGAATCGCCCCGACGGAATGCCCGAGGTGAAGCGCCGCAGCGGCTCTTCCTTCTGCATGCCGATGATCGAATCATAATCGCCGGTCATGCCGGCGTCGGTCATATAGGCGGTGCCGCCGGCCAGGATCTGATGATCGGCGGTCGGCACATGGGTATGGGTGCCGACGACAAGGCTGGCACGGCCGTCGCAGAAGAAGCCGATGCCCTGCTTTTCGCTGGACGCCTCGCCGTGGAAATCCACCACGATCGCATCGGCCGCCTCATGCAGCGGGCAGGATTCCAGTTCGCGGCCGATGGCTGCGAACGGATCGTCGAACGGCGTCATGAAAACGCGGCCGATGGCGTTGACCACGAGCGCACGTTTTCCGGTTTTGGTATCGATCAGCGCCGCGCCGCGGCCCGGCGTGCCCTTGGGAAAATTGGCCGGACGGATCAGTTTCGGCGCGCGTTCGATGAACACCAGCGCCTCGCGCTGGTCCCAGGCATGGTTGCCGAGCGTGATCGCATCTGCGCCGACATCGAGAAATTCCTGGTAGATCGCCTCCGTGATGCCAAAGCCGCCGGCCGAGTTCTCGCCATTGACGACGACGAGATCGAGCGCCCAGTCCCGGATCATGCCCGGCAACAGTTCCGATACGGCGGTGCGCCCGGCTTTTCCGACCACGTCGCCGACAAAAAGAATACGCAAGTCACGAACTCCGGAAATCGAATGTCCTGGTTTCCGTTAGCACATAATCCAGTGCTACGTCGTGCGCCAAGGCCGGTACGGCCTTGATTTGCTGCGCGGCGAATGCGAGCCCGATCCCCTTGACGGCTTTGGTTTTCCGCAAATGCGCGAAAGTGTAGTCGTAATGGCCGGCGCCATAACCGATACGGTGGCCAAGACGATCGAACGCCGCCAGCGGCACCAGCATGATTTCGGGCGTGACCTCCGCGGCGGCGGGTGACGGCTCGAGGATGCCGAGCGGCCCGAGCACCATTCGATCGTCGGGCGACCAGGCGCGGAATCTCAGCGACTGGCCGCGCGCCATCACAGCCGGCAGCGCCAGCCGCCCGCCCTGGGCAGCGATCTTCCGCATCAGCGGTGCGGGGTCGATTTCGCTGCGGATCGGCGCATAGCCCGAGACGATGGTGCCCGGCTTGATCTCGAACGGCAGCCCACGTTCGGCGACCGCAAAGGCAGCGGCAACGCGCGCATCGTCGCTCAACGCGTCGCGCCGTTCGAGGGCAGTGGCGCGAAGTTCTGCTTTCGACGTTGCGGACATGCGGGACGTCAGATTTGGCGTCATCATCCGCGAAAGCGGATGATCCAGTATTCCAGAGCGCTCGTCGTCTAACCGCGAGGCTGCGGGGTACTGGATACCCCGCATTCGCGGGGTATGACGGCTGTGTTGAAATGGACTGACGGCAACAAACCTGCCGGCGCAAAAAATAAAAGTGCGAAGCCGCGATGGCCGTTGAAGCACTCGATCCCGGAGCACCTACGAAAGTAGGTGGGCACCATATGTCCGGATCCACGGACCCGGCCAGGGACAGTTCCCTAAAGGATCGATAAGGCCCCGGGGATATATGGCTCCTGACGCGCGACGCAGCCTCGCGAGGACCAATGTAACCATCATCGGGCCAAACCGCCAGCGTTAACGCGACCTCCCTCTCAAGGGGAGGGTCAAGAAAAATGGCTGCCGCCCCCTCATCAACCCTAGTGCGCCATCGCGGCCTCGCCCGACATCTGCTCACGCCTGACATCAATCCGAAGCAGCACGACGACGATTGCGCCCAGCAAGGAGCAACCCGCCAGCAACAGAAGGCCCGCCGTAAAGTTGCCGGTCAGGTCCTTCAGATAACCCATCGCGTAAGGGCCGGCGAAACCGGAAAGGTTTCCAAGCGAATTGATCGCGGCGAGCCCGGCGGCAGCCGATGCGCCCGTCAGGAAGCTCGCCGGCAGCGGCCAGAACATCGGCGGCACCGCGGAGACGCCGATTTGTGCAAAGCAAAGCAGCGCCATCACGATGACCGGATTGGAAACGAGGCCGGACAATCCGATTCCCAACGTCGCCATCAGCAACGCCACGGCGACGTGGCCTTTTCGTTCCATAGTCCGGTCGGAATGGCGGCCGAGCAGCACCATGCCGATGGCGCCGAACACAAAGGGCAGCGCGGCGAGCAATCCGGTTTGGCTGTCGCTGACGCCGAAGTTCTTGATGATGGTCGGCAGAAAGAAGGCCACGCCATAACTTGCGGCATTGAGACAGAAATACACCAGCGCGCACAGCAGAATGCGCGGATCCGTCAGCGCCTGCCTCAGGGATAGCTGCTCGACCTTCTCCTTGTTTTTCTTCTCGGTGGCCTGTACGCGCTCGAGCCACGCGATCTCGTTTTGTTGCAACCAGCGCGCCTGGCGGGGGAAATCCGTCAGATAGATCAGGACGCCGATGCCGACCAGAACCGACGGCAACGCCTCCATGATGAAGAGCCATTGCCAGCCCTCCAGCCCCCAACCCGTCAGCCCGAGCAGCAAGCCGGAGATCGGCGATCCGATGATCGATGAAATCGGGATGGCCAGCATGAACAGGCTGATGACCCGGGCGCGGTAGACCGCCGGGAACCAGAGGGTTAGATAAAAGATGATGCCCGGAAAGAAACCCGCCTCGCAGGCACCTAATAGCAGGCGCAGAAAGTAGAACACGCCCTCAGTCGGCGCTCCGGTCCTGGCCGATATCCATGGGATAAAGGCGAAGGCCGCCGAGACGATCCCCCAGGTGATCATGATGCGGGCGATCCAGACGCGCGCGCCGACCTTTTCCAGAAAGATGTTGGACGGTACCTCAAACAGGAAATAGCCGATGAAGAACAGGCCCGCGCCCAGCCCGAAGGCTGCCTCGCTCAAACCAAGCGCCTGGTTCATATGCAGCTTGGCGAAGCCGACATTGACGCGATCGAGATAGGCGACGAAATAGCAGACGATCAGGAACGGAATAAGCCGCCACATCACCTTGCCGATGACACGCTTCTCCACGTCTTCCATGGCACACCTCCCGCTTTGTTATTTTAAGGCCTGTCGAGAAACCCAGACCCGGTTTGTTTGACTATGACGCTCAGCGATAAGCTGTACAAACGGCATTTGTTTCGGAAAGGCGGTTTTTCCCGCACCTGACTTTGAGCCCGGGCGAACTGTGAACGTCCCTGGCGGCGCGATACTGTCCGATTGCGGACCGGTCGCGGTCGCAATGAGGCGCGGCGCCACGGGTTACGTCGATCGCATTCTTCGCGGCGCCAGGTCGGGCGATCTGCCGGTGCAAGCCCCGACGAAGTATGAGTTCGCCATCAATCTCAGGAGCGCGAGCGATTTCGACCTGACGATGAATAATTTTGCTACAGCGTATTTCCGGAAGGGTGATCGAACAGCCGCCTTTGCTGTCAGCCGATCGCCACGCCGCCGCCGATGGTGCGGTTCAGGATTTGCGTGGTCTTCTCGATGCGCTCGGCGGCGGCGTTCAGCGCCTTGGCAACCGCGGCCTGCGTCGCGCGCGCCCGATCCGACGCCACAACGCGGACATCGCGCAACGCACCGAGTTCTTGCTCGAGGCTGCGGACGCGCTCAGTGGCATCGATCAGTTCGTCGCACACGGTCAGCGCCGCCATCACGGTGAGACGGGCATCGCCGATTTCGCCGAACTTGCCCCGCAGGCCTTCGATCCGCGTCTCGAAGCTTTGGGCCAGATCGATGAGCTGGTTCTCCTGGCCCTCCTCGCAGGCCATGCGGTATTGCCGGCCGTTGATGGTGACATTGACATGGCTCATGAGTTCTTCATCCCCCTCATCGAGCGCCGCACCTTCATCGAGCACCGCGCGGATCGTGCCGATCGCCGTGTCGAGCCTTTCCGCGATCTCGCGATTGGCGCGTTCCAGCCGCCGCGATTTCACCAGCGACCCATCGAGTTCGTCGGCCAGCCGCGAGCGATCCGCCCCCAGCGCCTGGATCCGGCTTGCCAGTTCGTTCTCGTCGCGGTCGGCATCGCGGCGCCGTTCCACCGCGCTTTCCAGCGCGTCGAGCGCCACCATCAGCCGCCGGGTGGCGGCATCGACGTCGGCCGATGTCGGCTCGGGGGGACCGAAACTATTGGCGGGGCGATCGTTCATACCGTCAACGCGGACCTTCCGTGGCGGGCCGCACAACGAGGAAATCGGCGGCTCGGCAAGCGTTTAGACTGCGAAATTTACGTGGCAAGCGAGACCAGCGCAACGCCGCTGCTGAGCTATGCACTGCAAAGCAACTTTTCGGCCGTTCCGGACATTTCATCGCCTTGGACTGCTTGGACTCCGGGGACACAAATGCTATCCAGCGCCGGACTCTCCGGGGTCCCCCTTCGGTTCTCACCCTCGTATCGCAACCAAGCATCTCATTTCAGGCGGATTTTCATCATGACGCAGGTCGATCACACCCGTATGGCCAACGCGATCCGCGGGCTCTCGATGGATGCGGTCGAGAAGGCCAAGTCCGGTCACCCGGGCCTGCCGATGGGCGCCGCCGACGTCGCGACCGTGCTGTTCACGCAATTTCTGAAATTCGATGCGGCCGAGCCGAACTGGCCGGACCGCGACCGCTTCGTGCTGTCGGCCGGCCATGGTTCGATGCTGCTTTATTCGCTGCTGTATCTCACCGGCAATTCCGACATGACGCTCGACCAGATCAAGCATTTCCGCCAATTGGGATCGCTGACGCCGGGTCATCCGGAAAACTTCCACACCAAGGGTATCGAGACCACGACGGGCCCGCTCGGCCAAGGCATCGCGACCGCGGTCGGCATGGCGGTCGCGGAGAAGATGCTGGCCGCCGAATACGGCAAGAAGGCCGTCGACCATTATACTTACGTGCTCGTATCCGACGGCGACCTGATGGAAGGCATATCGCAGGAAGCGATCGGGCTTGCCGGGCACTGGAAGCTCAACAAGCTGATCGTGCTCTATGACGACAACGGCATCTCGATCGACGGGCCGACCACACTGTCCGACAACGTCGACCAGGTGAAACGCTTCAAGTCGGCCGGCTGGGCTTCCGAACTGATCGACGGCCAGGACCAGAAAGCGATCGCGGCCGCAATCGCGAAAGCGCGGAAGTCCAACAAGCCGACGATGATCGCGTGCAAGACCACGATCGGCTACGGCGCGCCGACCAGGGCCGGCACCGCAAAGGCCCATGGCGAAGCACTCGGCGCCGAAGAACTCAAGGGCGCCAAGGAAAAGCTCGGCATCTCTCTGGAGCCGTTCTCGGTGCCCGACGACGTGCTGAACGCTTGGCGCGATGTCGGCAGCCGCGGTGCTGCTGCGCGCAAGGAATGGGAATCGCGGATGTCGACGCTATCCAACCGCAAGCGCGACGAGTTCGACCGCCGAATGCGGCATGAGCGGCCGGCCTCGCTGGCCAAAGCCCTCAAGGCGCACAAGAAGTCGCTGCTGGAGACGCCGCAGAATATCGCGACCCGCAAATCATCCGAGCTTGCGATCGACGCGATGGCGATCGCGATGCCGATGGAATTCCTGTCCGGCTCGGCCGATCTCACGGGATCGACCAACAACAAGGCAAAATCCGCCACCGATTTCGAAGCCAAGACCCCGAAGGGCCGCTTCATCCATTACGGCATCCGCGAGCACGGTATGGCGGCCGCGATGAACGGAATCTTCCTGCATGGCGGGTTCGCGCCGAGCGGCGCTACATTCCTGGTGTTCACCGACTACGCCCGCCCCGCGATGCGGCTGTCCGCGCTGATGGGCACCGGCGTGGTCTACATCATGACCCACGATTCGATCGGTCTGGGCGAGGACGGACCGACCCACCAGCCGGTCGAGCACCTCGCGGCGCTGCGGGCAATCCCCAACATGCGGGTATTCCGGCCCTGCGACGCGGTCGAAGTAGCGGAGTGCTGGGAGCTTGCGCTCAACCGCACCGATGGCCCGACGGTGCTGGTGCTGACCCGGCAGAACCTGCCGCAATTGCGCACCTCGGCGCCCACGGACAGTCCCTGCAGCCACGGCGCCTATGAACTGGTCGCCGCCCAGGGCGAGGCCAAGGTCTCGTTGTTTGCCTCCGGCTCCGAGGTCCAGATCGCGGTCGATGCCCAGAAGCAGCTTGCCGAGCGCGGCATCATGTCACGGGTGGTATCCGTGCCCTCGCTCGAATTGCTGCTGTCGCTGCCCGAGGACCGCCAGCAGGCGATCATCGGGAAGGCCCCGGTCAAGATCGCGATCGAGGCCGCGGTGCGCTGGGGCTGGGACGCCGTCATCGGCCATGACGGCGAATTCATCGGCATGCACGGCTTCGGAGCCAGTGCGCCGGCCAAAGACCTTTTCAAGCATTTCGGAATTACCGCCGAGGCGGCGGTTAACGCTGCACTGAAACGCGTCTAGTGCCCATTTCCGAAGTTCGTGGACCTTGCGGCGGGCCCAAATACGAACTTCGGAAATAACAGGGCTCTAGCCAAAAATAGGCTTGGAGTGCCGCTTTTCAATTTGAAATTCCTGGACAAACGTGCGGCAATTGCTGCAGGAATTTCAAATCGGCGGCACTAGACTAACGGTTGAGATTTCCCGCAAAAGCGGCTACCTGAGAACTACATTAACCGCTCCCGCCCGGCTGAACCGGGCGGCCACCACAATAGCCTTCACGGATGGCTTGTCGCCCTCCGGGGGGATGACAAAGGTCGTGAAGGAGAGACAAAGATGACTATCCGGGTTGCAATCAACGGGTTTGGTCGCATCGGACGCAACGTGCTTCGGGCAATTGCCGAGTTCCGGCCGCAGGGATATCGAGGTGGTCGGCATCAACGATCTCGGTCCCGTCGAGACCAACGCGCACCTCCTGCGCTTCGACTCGATACATGGCCGCTTCCCCGGCACCGTGACGGTGGACGGCGACTTGATCAGCCTCGGCAACGGCAAGATCAAGGTCTCGGCCGAACGCGATCCCTCCAAGCTTCCCTGGAAGGAGCTGGGCGTCGATATCGCGCTGGAGTGCACCGGCCTATTCACCGCCAGAGACAAGGCCGCCGCACACCTCACCGCGGGCGCCAAGCGTGTGCTGGTCTCGGCACCAGCCGAGAATGCCGATGCGACCATCGTGTACGGCGTCAACCATGACACCCTGACCAGGGATCACCTGGTCGTCTCCAACGGCTCTTGCACCACCAATTGCCTGGCGCCGGTCGCCAAGGTCCTGAACGACACCGTCGGCATCGAGACCGGCTTCATGACCACGATCCACGCCTATACCGGCGACCAGCCGACGCTGGACACGATGCATAAGGACCTCTATCGCGGCCGCGCGGCGGCGATGTCGATGATCCCGACCTCGACCGGCGCCGCCAAGGCGATCGGCCTGGTGTTGCCCGAATTGAAGGGCAAGCTCGACGGCGTCGCGATCCGCGTGCCGACCTCGAACGTCTCGGTGGTCGACCTCAAGATCGTCGCCAAGCGCGCCACCGACGCCAAGGAAATCAACGCGGCGATGAAGCGCGCCAGCGAGCAGCAGCTCAAAGGCATCCTCGGTTACACCGCGGCGCCGAACGTCTCGATCGACTTCAACCACGATCCGCACTCGTCGACCTTCCATGAAGACCAGACCAAGGTGCAGAACGGGACGCTGGTACGCGTAATGTCCTGGTACGACAACGAGTGGGGCTTTTCCAACCGGATGGGCGACACCGCCGTCGCGATGGGAAAATTGCTCTAACAGTTAGATCGTCATGGCCGGGCTTGTCCCGGCCATCCACGACTTCGTTGCGACGAAGAAAGGCGTGGATGCCCGGCACAAGGCCGGCATGACGGAGGAAGCGCACATGAACAAATTTCGTACCCTCGATGACGTCGACGTGAAGGGCAAGCGCGTGCTGCTGCGCGTCGACCTCAACGTTCCCATGGAAAATGGCCGCGTCACCGACGCTACAAGGCTCGAGCGCGTCGGCCCGACCATCGCCGAGATTTCCGACAAAGGCGGCAGGGCAATCCTGCTGGCGCATTTCGGACGGCCGAAGGGACGTGACGCCAAGGACTCGCTGCGGCCGGTCGCGGCCGAGCTTGCGCGTATCCTCAAGAAGCCGGTCGGCTTCTCGGAAGGTTGCATCGGGGAAGATGCCGAAAAGGCCGTTGCGGCGATGAAGGATGGCGACATCCTTTGCCTGGAAAACACCCGCTTCCACAAGGAAGAAGAAAAGAACGATCCGGCCTTCGTTGCTTCGTTGGCCAAGCTCGGCGATATCTGGGTCAATGATGCGTTTTCGGCCGCGCACCGGGCGCACGGCTCGACCGAAGGCCTCGGCCACAAGTTGCCGGCCTATGCCGGACGCACCATGCAGGCCGAACTCGACGCGCTCGACAAGGCGCTGGAGGCGCCGACCAAGCCGGTGGTCGCGATCATCGGCGGCGCCAAGGTCTCCACCAAGATCGACCTGCTCGAAAACCTGGTCAGCAAGGTCGATGCGCTGGTGATTGGCGGCGGCATGGCCAATACCTTCCTGCATGCGCAGGGCGTCGGCATCGGCAAATCGCTGGCGGAAAAGGATCTTGCTGCGACCGCGTTGCGGATCATGGAAAAGGCCGAGGCAGCCAATTGCGCGATCATCCTTCCCGTCGACGCCGTGGTGGCGTTCCATTTCGCCGCCAACTCGCCGTCGCACGCCTACGGCCTCGATGCGATCCCGGCCGATGGCATGATCCTCGACGTCGGACCACGGTCGATTGCGCGGATTCATGCGGCGATCGACGATGCCGCAACAGTTGTCTGGAACGGCCCGCTCGGCGCTTTCGAAATGACGCCGTTCGACCGCGGTACCGTGCTGGCGGCCAAGCACGCCGCCGAACGGACCAAGGCGAAAAAATTGGTTTCGGTCGCTGGTGGCGGCGACACCGTCGCGGCGCTCAACCAGGCCGGCGTTTCCGGCGATTTCAGCTATGTTTCGACCGCTGGCGGCGCCTTCCTCGAATGGATGGAAGGCAAGCCGCTGCCCGGTGTCGAGGTCTTGAAAACAAGATAATTTGGCATCGCCAACGACGCGGTGCTTTCGGCACCTGATCGATGCCGGCACGCGCATCTATCCACCGCTCCGCGCGCAGCGCGGAGGCAACCGACGCCTGCATGACCGGGATTCAGGCCAGGGCCACCTCCGTCGTGAAGGCGGTGCTGACGCCGCCCGAGCCGCCAAGCATGCCGCAAGGGCGAACGCGATCCGAAAGTCTCACGAGGTTGCGAGTGGGGGCCGGCGTCCCGCCCCTTTTTTGGCCGCAGTCCGGGGGCACTAGCCGATCATGGCCAACAACAAAGCGGTTCCGCCGCGCCCAATGCCCAGGCTTTATCTGGCAACGCCCGTCGTGGAAGATCCGTCTGCGCTGGCGGCAAGCCTTGGCGAGACGCTCGCGGCCGCCGACATCGCAGCCGTGCTGCTGCGCCTCCAGCCGGTCGACCAGCGCACCATGATTACGCGGGTCAAGGCGCTGGCGCCTGCGATCCAGGCCAAGGGCGCCGCGGTATTGCTCGATGGAAATGTCGAACTGGTCGCGCGCTCGGGCGCCGACGGTGCGCACCTGACCGGCATCGCCGCAATGGAGGACGCGCTGTCGAGCCTGAAGCCCGATCGCGTCGCCGGCGTCGGCGGCCTCGTCACGCGGCATGATTCGATGTCCGCCGGCGAAGCCGGCGCGGACTATGTGCTGTTCGGCGAGCCCGACGCGAAGGGACAGCGGCCTTCGGTCGCGGCCATCGCCGAGCGGCTGCAATGGTGGGCCGAGCTGTTCGAGCCACCTTGCATCGGCTTTGCGGCGTCGCGCCAGGAGGCGCATGAATTCGCCACGGCCGGCGCGGATTTCGTGCTGGTGGGCGATTTGATCTGGACGGATTCTCGCGGGCCCGCGGCGGCGCTGGCGGACGTGCAGCGAACGATCAGGCAGGCCTTCGAGGCCTCTGGAAAAGTCGCGGCCGAGCAGGAATAACGCCGGAGATGAAGAGCCTGCGTTCCATATCGATGCTGGCGGCCATGACGATGCTCGCCGCGAGCGCCGCCACGGCGCAAATGTCGCTAACACCACCGGGCGCGCGAAACGCCGCCGCCGGAGCCGAGCAAGCCCGCAGCTAGGCCGAAACCGAAGCCGCGCGAGGTCGTCAAAGACGCCGTCAAGAAACCGGCTGCCGCCCCGCTCAAGCCAGCAGCAACGCCTGTGCCCGACGCGACGGTGACGCCCGCGCCGGTCCCCGATGATCCCAATGCCGATTACGTTTACGCCGCTTATCAGCGCGGCCAGTACAAGACCGCGTTCGATCTCGCGACCAAGCGCGTCGAGGAAAAGAGCGACCCGAAGGCGATGACGATGCTCGGCGAGCTCTACGCCAACGCGCTCGGCGTCAAGCTCGACTACGACAAGGCGATCGACTGGTACCGGCGGGCCGCCGCCGGCGGCGACCGTGAAGGCATGTTCGCGCTGGCGATGCTGCGGCTTTCGGGTCGCGGCGGCCCCGGTGGCGGCGAGGAAGCCGCGAAATTGCTGGCGTCCGCAGCCAAGCTCGGCAGCGCCAAGGCCTCGTACAATCTGGCGCTGCTTTATATCAACGGTCAGGTCCTGCCGCAGGACCTCAAGCGCGCGGCGGAATTGCTGCGCGTTGCCGCCGATGCCGGCAATCCGGAAGCGCAATATGCGTTGGCGACATTCTACAAGGAAGGCACCGGCGTGCCGAAGGACGTCGAGAGGTCGGTACGGCTGCTGCAAGCGGCAGCCCTTGCCGACAATGTCGAGGCTGAGGTCGAATACGCAATCGCGCTCTATAACGGCACCGGCACACCGCGAAACCAGGCGGCCGCCGTAGCGCTGTTGCGCAAGGCAGCCAAGCAGAATAACCCAATCGCGCAAAACCGCCTGGCCTGGGCGCTATCCAGTGGCAAAGGCGCGCCCGTCGACAAGGTCGAAGCGCTCAAATGGCATATCGTGGCGAAAACCGCCGGCAAAGGCGATCCGATGCTCGACGATGCCTTTGCCGACATGAGCCCGGACGATCGCGCCAAGGCGGAAGCCGCCGCGCGCAAATGGCTCGGCGCCAAATGATCCGCCTTGACGCAAGCACGCCCGCAGGGCACCCAGTCCAAAGGCTCGCGAGACAGACCGGGATTTCTTTACCTCTCCCCGGCGGGGAGGTCGGCGCTCTGGCGCCGGGTGAGGGCTTCCTACCTCACTGACCTGCGTAACCCCTCACCCCGACCCTCCCCCGATGGGAGAGGAGCGCGCATTGCCCGTCGCAATGACATTCTACAGGATCGAGCAAAGACGAGATCATGCTGCATTCAGCTCTTATCAATGTGATGGTCAAAGCCGCGCGGCGCGCCGGCCGCAGCCTCAAACGCGACCTTGGCGAGATCGAAAACCTTCAGGTGTCGCTGAAAGGCCCTGCCAATTTCGTCAGCCTCGCCGACAAGCGCGCCGAGCAGATGCTGTATGAAGACCTCAACAAGGCGCGGCCGGGCTACGGTTTCATCGGCGAGGAAGGCGGCACCCGCGAAGGCGCCGACAACAGCCATACCTGGATCGTCGATCCGCTCGACGGCACCACCAATTTCCTGCACGGCATTCCGCAATTCGCAGTTTCGATCGGACTGCGGCGTGAGGACACCTTGATTGCGGGCCTCGTCTACAATCCGGCCAATGAAGAACTTTACATCGCCGAGCGCGGCAAGGGCGCATTCCTCAATGATCAGCGGCTGCGCGTCGCAGGGCGCCGCAAGCTCGACGATTGCGTCGTCGCCTGCGGCCTGCCGCATATCGGCCGCGGCGACCACGAGCTGTTCCGGCGCGAGATGACGGAAATGCAGAAGCGAGTGGCGGGCCTGCGCCGGTTCGGCGCCGCCTCGCTCGACCTGGCGTTCGTCGCGGCCGGCCGTCTTGACGGCTATTGGGAGCGCAATTTGTCATCCTGGGACGTAGCGGCCGGCACGATCATCGTGCGCGAAGCCGGCGGTATCGTCAGTTGCGTCGACGGCGAAAGCGATCCGCTCAAGACCGGCCATGTGATCTGCGGCAATGAATTCATTCATGCCGAAATGGTGAAGATCCTGCGGCCGCTTTGACAGCAGTCATCCGCGAAGGCGGATGATCGACTATTCCGCGCGCGCCATGCTTGATTGTGAGGGTCGCGGCATTCCGGACAGCCGCTTCGCGGGCATGACAAGCATCTAACTCGCCTTCACGGATTCTGGTGCAGCCAGCGCTCCCGGCGCCTGCTTCACCGGACGCTCGGTCGTTTCCCGGTCCCGCGCCAGCACGCGCTGGACGCTGACAAAGAACACCGGCACCATCAGCAGGGCCAGGATCACCACCGCGATCATGCCGCCCATCACGCCGGTGCCGAGCACCTGCTGGCTGGCGCCGCCGGCGCCGTGCGCGACCACCATCGGCAGCACGCCGCAGACGAACGCGACGCCGGTCATCAGGATCGGGCGGAAACGCAATTTGCAGGACTCGATCGTCGCCTCGACCAGCGGCTTGCCTTGCGCGCGTAGATCCTTGGCGAATTCGATGATCAGGATGGCATCCTTGGCCGAAAGCCCGATGATGGTGATCAAGCCCACCGTGAAATAAACATCGTTGGGCAGGCCGCGCAGCATCGCGGCAGCCACCGCGCCGAGAATGCCGAGCGGCACCGTCAGCAGCACGGCGAGAGGAATGGTCCAGCTTTCGTAAAGCGCGGCCAGACACAGGAACACCACCAGCGCCGACAGGCCGAGCAGCAACGGTGCCTGCGACCCCGACAGCTTTTCCTGCAACGATTGACCGGTCCAGTCGTAACCGAAGCCGCGCGGCAGTTTGCCGGCCAGGCGCTCCATCTCGGCGATGGCGTCGCCGGTGGTATAGCCGGGCCTGGCTTCGCCGCTGATCCGCACCGCCGGATAGTAGTTGAAGCCAGCGATCTGGGTCGGGCCCTTAGACCATTCGACCGAGGCAAAGGCGGAGAACGGCACCAATTGCCCGCGGCTGTTCTTGACGCTGTAGTTGAGGATCTCGCTGGCGTTCATGCGGCTGCCGCGATCGGCCTGCACGATCACGCGCTGCATCCGGCCGCGATTGGGGAAGTCGTTGACATAATTGGAGCCGAGATTGGTCGAGATCGTGTTGTTGATGTCCTCGAAGGTGACACCGAATGCGCCGGCCTTTTCGCGATCTATCATAAGATTGACCTGCGGCGCCGGCGGCAGGCCCTCGATATAGACCTTTTGCAAGATGTTGCCGGCGTTGGCTTCGCCGACCAGCCGCTCGGCCGCGGCGTTCAGGGCGGCAAGACCTTTCTGGCCACGATCCTGAAGCCTGAAACTGAAACCGGAGGAGTTGCCGAGATTGTCGATCGGCGGCGGCTGCAGCGCCGATATCCTGGCATCGCGGACCGACGCGAGATCCTTGTTGATGTCAGCCACGATCGCGGCCGCGGAATCCTTCCCCGAACGCTCCGACCAGTCCTTTAGCGAAATGAAGGCCTGTGCCGTGTTCATACCCTGGCCGGCAAAGCTGAAGCCGGTCAGGAAGGTGACGTTATCGACGCCAGGGCGCTGCGCCAGGTATTTTTCGACGCGTTCGACCACCGCCCCGGTGCGGGCATAAGAGGATTCGGACGGCGTCTGCACGTCGGTAGTGATGAAGCCCTGATCGTCGACCGGCAGGAAGCCGCCGGGCAAACGCACGAACGCGAAGCCCAGCCCGGTCGCCAGCACCGCATAGATCAGCATCAGGCGGCCGGCGCGATTGAGCGACCATCCGATCGCGCCGGCGTAGCGGCCCTTGATCGCATCGAGGCCGCGATTGAAACGGCCGAACAGGCCCGCGCGGGCGTGACCATGTCCCGCAGTCACCGGTTTGAGCAGCGTCGCGCACAGCGCCGGAGTCAGCGACAACGCCAGCAGCGCGGAGAACGCGATCGCAGCTACCATCGTGACCGAGAATTGCCGATAGATAATGCCGACCGAACCTGGAAAGAACGCCATTGGCACAAACACCGCGATCAGCACCAGCGTAATGCCGATGATAGCACCTGTGATCTGCGACATTGCCTTTCGGGTGGCTTCCACCGGCGGCAGGCCGTCCTCGGCCATGATGCGTTCGACGTTCTCGACCACGACGATGGCATCATCGACGAGGATGCCAACCGCGAGCACCATGCCGAACATGGTCAGCATGTTGATGGAAAAGCCCGCCAGCAACAGGATCGCGCTGGTGCCGAGCAATGCCACCGGGACCACGATGGTCGGAATGATGGTGTAGCGGATGTTTTGCAGAAACAGGAACATCACGATGAACACCAGCACCACGGCCTCGACCAGGGTCGACAGCACTTTCTCGATCGAAGCCTCGACCACCGGTGTGATGTTGTAGGGAATATCGTAGGTGATATTGGCCGGAAAGAACTTCGACAGTTCCTTCATCTTGGCTTCAACCGCGCTGGCGGTCGCAAGTGCATTGCCTGTCGGCGACAGCATCACGGACAGGCCAGCCGTCGGCTGGCCGTTGAGCCGCGTGTTGAGCTGGTAGCTGAGACCGCCGACCTCGATCCGCGCGACGTCGCGCAGCCGCACCGTCGAACCGTCGGAATTTGCGCGCAGGATGATCGAGCCGAATTCATCGGGCGAACCGAGCTGGCCCTTCACGAGCACCAGCGCGGAAATCTTCTGGTCCGGCGTGCTCGGCTCGGCACCGATGCTCCCCGAGGCGACCTGCGCGTTCTGGGCGGCGATCGCCCTGGTGACGTCGTCAGCAGTGAGACCATAGCCAACCAGCTTGTCGGGATCGGTCCAGATCCGCAGGCTTCGCTCGGTCGAATAAAGCGTGGCGCGGCCGACGCCGGGAATGCGGCGGATTTCGCCAAGCACGTTGCGGATCATGAAATCGCCGAGCCCGATCTCATCGAGGCTGTGGTCGGTCGAGCGCAAAGTGATGATCTGCAACACCGCGCTCGAGGCTTCCTCGACCAGGATGCCCTGCTGGATCACCGCGCGCGGAAGCCGCGCCTCGACGCGCTTGAGGCGGTTCTGCACCTCGACAGACGCCGCGCCGGTCTCAGTGCCGGGCACGAAATTGGCGGTGATTTCGACCTGCCCCAGCGAGTCGCTGGTCGATTCGAAATTCAGGATGCCGGACGCGCCGTTGAGTTCTTCCTCGATCAGCCGGGTAACGCTGTTGTAGAGATCCTCTGGCGACGCGCCGGGATAGCTCGTCGAGACCGAAATCGAGGGCGGCGCGATGATCGGATATTGCGCCACCGGCAACAGCGGAATCGAGATCGCGCCGACCAGGCAGATGAACAGCGCGACCACCCAGGCGAAGATCGGCCTGTCGATGAAGAAACTCGGCATGGCCTTACTGTTGCGCCTGCGCGGTCGTCGTTCCCGTCACTTCGGCTGCGGCGTCCGCGACCCAAATGTGCGGCACGACCGCATCGCCGGGGACGAACTTCTGGAAGCCCTCGACCACGACCTTGTCGCCGGCCTTGAGGCCGTCGGTGACGAACCATTGGCCGCCCTGCAACGAGCCGACGCGGACCGGCTGGATCGCCACACGATTATCGGCCGTAACCACGAATACCTCGCTGCTGCCGCCGCCGTTGCGCTGGATCGCCTGCTGCGGCACCGCGATCGCATCGCTGTCGATGCCCTGTTCGATTTGCACGCGCACATATTGGCCCGGCAGCAATTCGCGCTTCGGATTCGGGAATTCGCCGCGCAAGGTCACCTGCCCGGTATGGGCATCGACCTTGGCTTCGGAAAACAGCAGGCGTCCGGGCAGCGGATAAACCGAGCCGTCGTCGAGCACCAGCCTCACCTTCAAGGCGTCGTTCGGAATCTGGTCGAGATCGCCGGCTTCGTAGGCCCGGCGCAGTTGATTGAGTTCGGTGACCGATTGGGTGAAGTCGGCATAGATCGGATCCAGCTGCTGGATCGTCGCGAGTCCGGCGGTCTCGTTCTGCACCACCAGCGCGCCCTCACTGACCAAAGCGGCGCCGACCACGCCGCCGATCGGCGCGCGGATAGTCGCATAATCGAGATTGAGCCTGGCGCGTGCGACGTCGGCCTTGCGGCCCTCGACGTCGGCTTCGGCCTGGCGCTGCGAAGCAACCGCTTTTTCGTTTTCGGCCTCGGGCGCGGCCTTCTGACTGGTCAGGGTCGCAACCCGGCGGGCATGCTGCGACGCCTGTTCGAGCACGGCTTTCGCTTTCGCAAGCGCCGCCTCATTGGACTGCACCTCGACTTCGAATGGCCGCGGATCAATCTCGTAGAGGGGGTCGCCGGCCTTCGACCTCGCTGCCCTGGCTGAACAAGCGCTTGACGATAATACCGGACACGCGTGGACGAACATCGGCAACCCGCGTCGGCGAAATCCGTCCCGGCAACTCACGCACCAACGCGCGCGCCTGCGGGTTGACAGTGACGATGCTGACGTCTGGAACGGCAGCTTTCGTCGCGGCGATGGCGGATCGAGGTTCGTCGCAGCCCGCGAGCAGCGGAGCCAAGGCGGCAATAACGAACGCGATGCAGGCCGATCTGCGGAACGGCTGCGCAGGAGGTCTCGATTTCAAAACAGGTCCCCAAGTTTGGATGGCAAGTTTGGATAGCAGGGTTGGATGACAGCGAACAGTGGATTCGCCCGAGCGACAGAAGCGCTCTTGGTAGCAGGATATGGGGACATTGTTGCAGCGCAACGCATGCAGCGGCGGCGCAATGTCACACGCGTTGCTATCGTGCTGACGGAAAAGAGCTTTTATCGGCGAGGTAAATTGTCGCGGCGATTTCTGCCGCGTTGAACCGTCGCAGGTTGCAGAGCACGAACTTATTTTCGTTCATATCGCCGCATGATGACGCAAGATTGTGAGCTGAACGATACGGCCCCCGGGCGTATGTCCTCTGCAAGCGGCGGAATGCCGGCGACGTGGACCGGTTCTAGTACCACTGTGAACCGACCCCATTCTTGGCAAGGCGGCATCGCGCGTGTCGTAGCTGATCCCAGCGGCGCGCAGCGACCGCAGCCGCCTCGACATAAAGATACTCATGCAAAATGCCGGCTGGACGCCGGCGACAACAAAGCCTTATGAAATACGCTCGATACCCAAGCCCGTTTCCACCCCTCAATTTCCCTGTTCCTGCCACGAATGCAGTGCAACTGGCTTTTTTCCCGGTTCCACTATGCCATATTGGCGCCCGTAAGCGCTTCCCTCGCAACAGGGTGACGACCGTCAATGCCTTCAGGCGCCTCCCCCGGCTCCGCAATGGAGATCGAACTCACCAAGCTGTCCTCGCCACGGATTTTCCTGGTGCGGATGCTGGTATTCCTGGTGCTATGTTCGCTTGTCGCCGTCGTGCTGTACAAGCAGATCGTGGTGGCGTTTTTCGCCAATCCCGGCCTCAATGCGCTGATCGGGCTGGTGCTCTTGATCGGCACCCTGCTGGCGTTCCGCCAGGTGATCCGGCTCTATCCGGAAGTCGCCTGGGTCAACAATTTCCGCATCGCCGATCCCGGCCTGGCGATCGACCAGCGCCCGACGCTGTTGGCGCCGATGGCGGCAATCCTCGGCGGCGAGCGCTCGGGACGGATGACGATCTCGCAGCAGACCATGCGGCATCTACTCAACTCCATCGCGACCCGGCTCGACGAAGCGCGCGATATTTCCCGCTACATGACCGGCCTGTTGGTCTTCCTCGGCCTGCTCGGCACCTTCTGGGGCTTGATCGAGACGGTCGGTTCGGTCGGCAAGGTGATCGACGGGCTGAAGGTCGGCGGTGACGCCGGTGCGCTGTTCGACACGTTGAAAGAAGGCCTCGCCGCGCCGCTCGGCGGCATGGGCATCTCGTTTTCATCCTCGCTGTTCGGCCTTGCGGGATCGCTGATCCTGGGCTTTCTCGATCTGCAATCGAGCCAGGCGCAAAACCGGTTCTATACCGACCTCGAGGACTGGCTGGCCTCCACCGTGCGCGAATATTCCGGCGACCCGCGACCAGCGCCGGCGGCGACCTGCAGAACGCGATCGAGCGGCTGCGCTCGGCCATGGAGCAAGGTGGCAACAATCGCGGCGCCACCGCGGCCATGGCCAACCTCGCCGAAGCTATTCAGGGACTGGTCGCGCATATGCGCACCGAGCAGGAGACGATCCGCGAATGGGCCGACAGCCAGGGCGAACAGAACCGCGAAATCAAGAAATTGCTCGAACGCATCGCGCGTCAGCCCGAGGAGAGCTGAAAGACGCGAAGGTCACGATATCACAGCTGTTTAGTTGCTCGCCGCTGGCCTGATATCTGAAAAAGGCGTCAACCAAAGAGATAGAGAAGACGAAATGGCCCTTGCGCGTACACGTCGCGGCGAATCCGGCTTCAACTACTGGCCGGGATTCGTCGATGCGCTGTCGACGCTGGTGCTGTCGATCGTGTTCCTGCTGTCCGTATTCCTGGTGGTGCAATTCTTCCTGTCGCAGGAGGTCACTGGCAAGGACAAGGCGCTGGAGCAGCTCAACGCCAAGATCGCCCAGCTCAACGACCTGCTGTCGCTGGAAAAGCTCGGCAAGATTTCGCTCGACGACCAGATCTCGCGGCTCAAGGCGGGATTGTCTGCCGCCGAATCCGACCGCGATCGGGTCAAGGGCCTGTATGAGGGCCTGGCCAGCGCCGGCGATGTCGCCGGGCGCGCCTCCGAACTGAACAAGGCGCTGGATTCCGAAAAGGAAGTCTCCGCCCGCGCGCTGACGCAGATCGAGGTCCTGAACCAGCAGATCAGCGCGCTGCGTCGCCAGTTGGCCGCGCTCGAGGAAGCGCTCGACGCTTCGGAGAAACGCGACAAGCAATCGCAAGGGCGGATCGCCGATCTCGGCCAGCGGCTCAACGTGGCGTTGGCGCAACGGGTGCAGGAATTGTCGCGCTATCGTTCGGAATTCTTCGGCCGACTGCGCACCATCCTCGGCAATCGGCCGGATATCCGCATCGTCGGCGACCGCTTCGTGTTCCAGTCCGAAGTGTTCTTCGATACCGGACAGGCGTTGTTGCTGCCCGAAGGGCGCGCCGAACTCGACAAGCTCGCCACGGCGCTGATCGACCTCGACAAGCAGATCCCGGGCGAAATCGCCTGGGTGCTGCGGGTCGACGGCCACACCGACGTCAGGCCGATCAACAGCCCGGTGTTCAAATCGAACTGGGAATTGTCCTCGGCCCGCGCGATCTCGGTGGTGCAGTATCTGGTGTCGCTTGGCGTGCCGCCTCAGCGGCTGGTCGCGGCCGGCTTTGCCGAATTCCAGCCGCTCGACACCGCGCAGACCGAAGAAGCCTACAAGCGCAACCGACGCATCGAACTGAAGCTGACGGAGCGCTGAGAGCCGCGGCCTTCGCGCTAAACCCCCTCGAACTGCAGCCGCGCCAGCCGCGCGTAGAGGCCGTTGGCGGCGACCAGCGAGGTGTGGGTGCCCTGCTCGACGATGCGGCCCTGCTCCATCACCAGGATGCGGTCACAGGACAATACCGTGGCAAGCCGATGCGCGATGACAAGCGTGGTGCGATGGCGCATCAGTTCTTCCAGCGCGGTCTGCACCAGCGTCTCGCTTTCGGCATCGAGCGAAGAGGTAGCTTCATCGAGCAGCAGCAGCGGCGCGTCGCGCAGGATCGCGCGGGCGATCGCGATACGCTGGCGCTGGCCGCCGGACAGCGTGACGCCGCGCTCGCCCAGTTGCGTCGCGAAGCCTTCCGGCAGGCGGCGGACGAATTCGGTGGCATGGGCCAGATCCGAGGCCCGCTCGACCTCGGCATCGCTGGCCTCGGGGCGGCCGAAGCGGATGTTCTCGCGCGCGCTGGCGGCAAACACCACCGATTCCTGCGGCACCAGGGCGATACGTGCGCGCACCGCCTGCGGATCGGCCGCCTTGATCGGAACGCCGTCGACCGAAATCACGCCGGATGCCGGATCGTAGAAGCGCAGCAGCAGATGAAACAGCGTGCTCTTGCCGGCGCCGGAGGGGCCGACGATCGCGACCTTCTCGCCGGCCTTGATCTTGAACGAAACGCCATCGACCACCGCGGTATCCGGCCGCGACGGATAGGCGAAGCGAACATTTTCAAAACTGACGTCGCCGCGTCCCGGCACCGGCAGTGCGCGCGGTGCTGCGGGCGCTGCGATCTGGGTCTTGACCAGGAGGATTTCGAACAGCCGCTCGGCGGCGCCGGAGGCGGCCGACAGCTCGCCCCAGACCTCGCTGAGCTGGCCGAGCCCGGTCGCGGCGAACGCCGCGTAGAGGACGAACTGGCCGAGCCGGCCCGGCGTAATGGCGCCGGTCAGCACGTCATGCGATCCGATCCACAGGATCACCACCACGCTGGTGAAGACGATGAAGATGATGATCGCGGTCAACACCGAGCGCGCCTGGGTCGAGGTGCGCGCCGCTTCATAGGCTTGCTCGACTTCGCTGCCGAAACGCGCATTGGCAAGCGGCTCGCTGGTATAGGCCTGCACGGTACGGATCGCGCCAACCAGTTCGGACGCGTAGGCGGATGCTTCCGCCAGTGTGTCCTGGGCGCTGCGCGACAGCCGGCGAACCCACCGGCCAAAAGCCACCAGCGGCAGCACGATCAGCGGAATGGCCAGCAACACCAGGCCCGAGAGCCTGGGACTCGTGATCACCATCATCGTGGCGGCGCCGATGAACAGCAGCAAATTTCGTAGCGCGATCGAAGCCGATGCGCCGGCGGCGGATTTGATCTGGGTGGTGTCGGCGGTGAGCCGCGAGATCAGTTCGCCGCTGCGCGCGGAATCGAAGAATGACGGCGACAGCGAGATCAGATGCGCGAAAACGTCGCGCCTGAGATCGGCGACGATACGCTCGCCGATGGTCATGACAAAGTAATACCGCGAGGCGCTGGCAAGCGCGAGGACCGCGACGATCGCGATCATCAAGCTGAAATAGCTGTTGATCATGGCGACGCCTTTCGGGGTAAACCCGAAATCGATCATCCGCCGCACCGCGACCGGCACCACCAGCGTGGTGATCGCGGCGACCGTGAGCGAGATCACCGCCAGAATGGCGCGCCAACGATATCGCGCCACATAAGGCGCGAGCGCCAATAGCGGCCGCAGCCGGGCGTTTTTCGCAGGCCGCTCGCTCAGCACGGCGTCAATGGCGGGCGCTTCCGCAGGCGCCGCTGTCGCAGGCGTCGCAGCGGACTGCCGCGTTTTGTCGTTGGGTTCTTCCAGCCGTTCCACTGCACTCATGAGATCTGACCCGCCACTTGTCGCCCCCAGATAGGCCCCGCCGCCGGCATTAGCAAATAGGTCGGAGGGCCAAGCCGGAACGGGCCCGCCGTCGCCAGCCTGGCCTGACTTGTTTTGCAGGGCTTGCTACGTTATAGAGCGGCCCAAATCCGCCCCTTGAAATCGAAAAGGCAGGCGCCGGCGCGCCGTAGGATAAGCCATGAAAACCGAAATTCACCCGGATTATCATATGATTACGGTCGTGATGACCGACGGGACCGAATACCAGACCCGCTCGACCTGGGGCAAGGCCGGCGACAAGCTGCACCTCGATATCGACTCCAAGTCGCACCCGGCCTGGACTGGCGGCACCCAGCAGCTCCTTGACCGCGGCGGTCGCGTATCGCGGTTCCAGAAGAAGTTTTCGGGTTTCCTCAAGAAAGAATGAGACCTTCAGGCTTCCGCCCCACCAACAAAATGCCCCGGCTCGCGCCGGGGTTTTTGTTTGGAAGCGGGAGGAACAGGACGCGCGCTTAATTCTCGAATGCCGCCTTCAGGCGGGTGAGATGCGGCGCCAGCGGATTGCCGATCGCGGTGCGTTCGGTCGACGGCGCATGGATGGTGACGTCGAGACGGCGAACCTTGGTCTGCAGTGTCATCGAGCGGGTGATCAGGTCCTGCAATTGCGGCGGCAGCTTTTCGATCATGTCGACCGCGCCGGGCTCGGCGGCGGAGAGCTTGACCCTGGTCTTCTCTCGATTGGCCTGGGTCAGCGTCATTTCGCCTTCCTTGACCGCGCGATGCAGCAACAGCCATGAGGCCAGTTGCATCAACCGCGTGGTCAGCCGCATGCTTTCGGTGGCGTAAGTGAGGCTGACCGCCCGATCGAGCGCTTTGGCCTCGATCCGGCCGACGCCGTCGAGATAGCTTGCGGTCTCCTCGACCAGATCCATGCCTTCCCGAAACAAGGTGCCGAACGCCGCGGAGCTGGTCAGCCGCTCGCTGAATTGCACCAGAGCGGTTTCACCTTGCAAACGGTCCGACATGGTTAGCGCCTCACGCACGATTTACGCGACCGGCCTCACGCGCCGGCTTATGATGAACAAATCATTGCGCGCCCAGGGACGAGAGTCCAGCTACAAGACTTTTTATGGTTTCCAGCGTCGTGATGCGGCGCAAAAAAAGAGCCGCCGTTTCCGGCGGCTTTTGAAGTTGATAACAGGGAGGCGTCAAACAGAGTGGACAGGAGCCACTCGGTGTCCAAAAGAGGACAATCCAAGTCATAATCGAGAAAGCTTAACGGGTCGTAAACGAACGGATTTATTCAGGTTTCGTTTGCCATGTCGGCCATTGGCCGAATGAAATGCGTGCCGAGCCTTCGCAATCTTTGGTGCGCGCCCCACTCCGCCAACTCCGCCAATGGCCGAGATCTACGATTTGAAAAAGCTGTTCGCTGCATCCTTCGATGCGCGCTTTTTGGTCATGGCAACCTGCAGCCGCTCGATTTCGCCATTCATCAGCGCGATGCGCTCGGCGAGCTCCTCGACCGACAGCAGCGACAAATCCTGCCCGATCTCGTGGCTGACTTTCTTTCGTGGCTTGTCGTCATCCTCGCTCGCCATGCGGTTTCCTCCTCAAAGCTCGAAGGGGCTTGAAACGGTTGCCAGTCGGAGCGACGCTGGCTAAGCACATGCCACTCGATTTTGCGCCTCTCGCAAGGACAAATCATGGAAAAGCTGCCCGTGCAAATGACCGTCATCGGCATCAGCAGGCCCGGTGGTCCCGAGGTGCTGGTGCCCGAAACCCGCGCGGTGCCGGCGCCCGGTGCGGACGAAATCCTGATCAAGGTCGCGGCCGCCGGCGTCAACCGTCCCGATGTGGCGCAGCGTTCCGGCAGCTATCCGCCGCCGCCCGGCGCCAGCGACCTGCCCGGACTTGAAGTCGCCGGCGAAGTGGTCGCGGTCGGCGGCAGTGCGAAAAAACACAAGGTCGGCGACAAGGTGATGTCGCTGGTAGCCGGCGGGGGTTATGCGCAATATTGCATCGCGCAGGATGCCCAGGCGATGGCGGTGCCTTCGAGCCTGTCGATCGAGGAAGCCGGCGCGATCGCCTGAAACCCTGATGACGGTGTGGCACAACGTGTTCGAGCGCGGCGGACTGAAAGCCGGCGAGACGCTTCTGATCCATGGCGGCTCGTCGGGTATCGGCACCATGGCGATCCAGCTCGCCAAGGCCTTTGGCGCCAAGGTGATCGTCACCGTCGGATCGCAGGATAAGGCCGACGCCTGCAAGAAGCTCGGCGCCGATCACGCCATCAACTACAAGACCCAGGACTTCGTCGCCGAGGTCAAGGCCGCGACCGGCGGCAAGGGCTGCGAGGTCATCCTCGACATGGTCGGCGGCGACTATGTCGAGCGCAACTACGACGCGGCCGCGGTTGACGGACGGATCGTTCAGATCGCCCTGCTCGGCGGCGCCAAGGCCACCATCCCGCTCGGCAAGCTGATGGTGAAACGGCTGCACCATACCGGTTCGACGCTGCGCCCCCGTAGTAATGCGGACAAGGCAGCCATGGTCGCCGCGATCGAAATCAAGGTGATGCCGCTGATGCGCGAAGGACGCGTCAAACCCCTGATGGACAGCTCATTCCCGCTGGAAAAAGCCGCCGACGCGCACCGCCGGATGGAGAGCAGCGAACATATTGGCAAAATTGTGTTGCTCGCTTAAGCGCTCGCGGTGAAACGGCGACCGAAACTCTTTGATTCGCTTCGCTTTCATGTCATTTATCGCGCAACATTGGGCAACTCGTCACGCCTGCGGCTGCTGACAGCGGAGAACGGACTTTGCGTCTGATCAGGTGCCTTGCGCTCGGCGCGCTGGGCCTCATGATTTTTGCCGCCGCGACACCCGCGCGCGCGCTCGACGCCGTCAGCGTCCGCAGCGACGCGCCTGCGATCGATCTCACCGGCGTGCTCGAGCACCAGCACAGCGACACCGATCGCATCCAGGTATCGACCGCGCCAGGCACCGACGGCATCGTTCGCCGCATCGAGGTCCGCGCCCGCGAAGGCGGCCAGAACTGGGTGGTGTTCGCGCTCGCCAACAACACCGACGACCAGCTCGACCGTCTGATCGTCGCACCGCATTACCGCATCGTGTCGTCGGGTCTGCTGTGGCCCGACCTCGGACTGTCGCGCATCGCGACCATCACGCCGTCGACCGGCGACCGGCCCGAGCGGCAGGAGAGCGCCACCGCCGACATCTTCCGCATCACGCTCGACCCGGGCGCCGTCGTCACCTTCGTCGCGGAATTGCGTACCGATAAACTACCGCAGCTCTATCTGTGGGAGCCCGACGCCTACAAGGACAAGGTCAACTCCTTCACGCTGTATCAGGGCATCGTGATCGGCATTTCCGGCCTGCTCGCGCTGGTGTTGACCATCCTGTTCGTGGTCAAGGGCAGCATCATGTTCCCGGCCGCCGCCGCGCTTGCATGGGCGGTGCTGGTTTACATCGGCGTTGATTTCGGCTTCTGGGGCAAAGTGCTCGACATGTCGAACAATGCCGAACGGGTCTGGCGCGCAGCGGGCGAGGCGATCCTGGCCGCGACGCTATTGGTGTTCCTGGTCGCCTATCTCAATCTCAGCCGCTGGCACGTGCGCTACCTCCACATCACGGTCGGCTGGCTCGCTTTCCTCAGTTCGCTGGTGGCGCTGGCCTTGTTCGATCCGGCAGTTGCCTCCGGCATCGCACGGATGTCGCTGGTCCTGATCGCCTTCGCCGGCTTCGCCCTGATCATTTATCTCTCGACGCATGGTTTCGACCGCGCGGTCCTGCTAATTCCGACCTGGTTCCTGTTGGTGGTCTGGGTGATCGCGGCCGGCATGACGATCGCAGGTTCCGTCACCAACGACATCGTCGGCCCCGCTTTGCTCGGCGGTCTGGTGTTGATCGTGATGCTGATCGGTTTCACCGTGATGCAGCACGCCTTCGCCGGCGGCGGCGCGACGACGGGGGCCGTCTCCGACGTCGAACGCCGCGCGCTGGCGCTGACCGGCTCCGGGGACCTGATCTGGGACTGGGACGTCTCGGCCGACAAGGTGTTCACCAGCTCCGAAACCGAAAGCCTGCTGGGCTTAAAGCGCGGCACGCTGGAAGGTCCCGCCGCGAAATGGCTCGAGGTGCTGCACCCGCTCGATCAGGATCGTTTCCGCGCCGCGCTCGACAGCGTGCTCGACCAGCGCCGCGGCCGTCTGGTGCAGGACTTCCGCCTGCGCACGCCCGACGGCCACTTCATGTGGTTCTCGCTGAAAGCGCGCCCGGTGGTCGGCTCCGACGGCGAGGTATCGCGCGTGGTCGGCACGCTGACCGACGTCACCGAGACCAAGAACGCCGAAGAGCGCATGCTGCACGATTCCGTGCATGACAACCTCACCGGCTTGCCGAACCGCAAATTGTTCATCGACCGGCTCGGCGCGGTGGCCAATTTCGCCAAGACCATGCCGAACCTGCGGCCGACACTGATGGTGATCGACCTCGACCGCTTCAAGCAGGTCAACGATTCCGTCGGCATCGCGGTCGGCGATTCGATCCTTTTGACTCTGGCGCGACGGCTGATCCGGATCCTGAAACCGCAGGACACGCTGGCGCGGATCGCCGGCGACCAGTTCGGCCTGATCCTGATGTCGGAACAGGATCCGGCGCGGATCACCGCTTTCGCCGAGACCATCCGCAAGACCATACGCGCGCCGATCGCCTTCAACGACCGCGAGATCTTCCTGACCGCCTCGATCGGGCTCGCGCTGTCCGATCCGCAGACGCAATTGTCCGAGGAAATCATCAAGGACGCCGAGCTTGCGATGTATCATTCCAAGCGCATCGGCGGCGACCGGATCGATGTCTACAAGCCGGCGATGCGCGCCCGCAAGACCGACCGGCTGACACTGGAATCCGAATTGCGCCGCGCCATCGAACGCGAGGAAATTACCATCCTGTACCAGCCGATCATGCGGCTGGAAGACCGTTCGATCGCCGGCTTCGAGGCCCTGGCGCGCTGGGATCATCCCAAGCTCGGCCGGATGTCGCCTTCCGAATTCATCTCGATCGCGGAAGAAACCGGCCTGATCGTCGATCTCGGCATGTTCGTGATGGACCGGACCGCCAGGCAGCTTGCGGTCTGGCAGCGCGCGATGCGCTCGCGCGAGCCGATCTTCGCCAGTGTCAACGTTTCCTCGCGACAATTGCTGCGGCACGATCTGATCCACGACATCCGCACCGTGCTGTCGCGCTCCTCGGTGGCGCGCGGCACGCTGAAACTGGAAATGACGGAATCGCTGGTGATGGAAAATCCGGAACACGCCGCCCAGATGCTCACGCGCATCCGCGAGCTCGGCACGGGATTGTCGCTGGACGATTTCGGCACCGGCCATTCCTCGCTGGCCTATCTGCAGCGCTTCCCGTTCGACACCATCAAGATCGACCAGTCGTTCGTCCGCACCACCAGCCGCGGCACCCGACCGATGATCCTGAAATCGATCATCGCGCTCGCCCACGATCTCGGCATGGATGTGGTGGCTGAAGGCGCCGAGACCGATTCCGACGCGGTCGAGCTCTATCAGCTCGGCTGCGAATACGCGCAAGGATTCGCCTTCGGCGAACCGATGGATGCGGATGCCGCGATGCGGCTGCTGACCGAAGAACGGCTGGAAGCGGCGAGCTGATAAGCACCGCGCGCCCGAGACCCTCAGCGTCGTCCCCGCGTTGCTCCACCCACAGCCGTCATACCCCGCGAAAGCGGGGTATCAGTAAGTCGCAGCTTCTCGAATCCACTCACGAGCGCTCTGGAATACTGGAGCACCCGCTTTCGCGGGTGATGACGGCAGGGAAGACGCTCGCGTCTCCCTGCCCTCATTTCATCCGCTTGAAGCGCACGCTCTTGCCGTCGGCGAGCCGGGTCGCGATATAGCCGCCGGCCAGGCAGGCCTCGCGCTGCGGCATCTTTTCCTGCGGGCTGCGCAGCGTTTCCCACCAGGACGCCCGGTGCGCCGCCCGTGGCAGGGCGGCATCGATGATTTCCTCGATCTGGTCGAAGCGCAGGACGAATTCAGGCAGGCTCTGCTTCTTCAAATAGTCACGCAGCGCGTCGTAGTCGTTCACTTGAATGCCCGGTTCTACCTGTCGCGCCTTTGGCGCTTTCCCTTGAATCCTGATCCGAAATTAACGCGCGATTGGCGCGGCTTCGGCAACCGATCGTTAACTTATTATCACATCGTTGTCGCTACTTAAGCCTGCCGCAACGATTCCGTGCGCATTTGGTCGCAATCGGGAGCGATCGATGATCTTCAGGCGGCACGGCAATGAGACCGGTCAGCCTCGGCGGCTATCCGCCAAGCTGCTGATCATCTCTTCTGTCGTCACGGTGCTCGGCTTCTCCGCGATCTGCGCCAGCGTCATGCTCGACATGCGCCGTGGCGAGGAGCAACTGGCCCGCCAGACCCTGGAGAATCTCGCCGCCAGCATCGACACCGACATCAGCCGCAACATCGAGCTCTACGACCTGTCGCTGCGCGCGGTCGCCAGCAACATGGTGATTCCGGAGATCGCAAAACTCAGCAAACCGCTGCGGAATCTGATCCTGTTCGACCAGGCCGCGAACGCCAAGCATTTCGGGGCGATCCAGGTGTTCGATGCCGAAGGGCGACTGACCATCGACGCCTCCACGCTGGATCCGGTGCCCGAAAACCGCGCCGACGAGGAGTACTTCAAGGTGCACCGCGATCAGCCCGATGCCGGCCTGTTCGTCAGCCGGCCGATGCTGCATCGTAGCGCCTATGTCATCGTGCTGAGCCGGCGCATCACGGGACGGGACGGCAGCTTCCTTGGCGTGGTCGCGGGCTCGATCCGCTTCAGCTATTTCCACGAACTGTTCGGTCGTCTCCATCTCGACGCCGACGACATCATCACCGTGCTGCGCCGCGATGGCACCATCATCATGCGGACGCCGTTCGACCTCGACGTCATCGGCAAGAACATCAAGCATGCGCCTGGTATCGACCGGGTATTGTCCGAGCCCGACGGCTCCTATTCCAGGCCGAGCGTGGTCGATGGCATCGACGCGGCTTTTCGTCTGGCACAACAGCGCCTCCCCGCTGGTGGTTCAGGTCGGAAAGACCTGGACCAGCATCTTAAGCCTGTGGCGCACCGAGGCGACCCGGATCGGCGCAATCCTGATGGCGCTGATCTCGTTCGTGCTCGGTGTGACGCTGTTCCTGGCACGGGAAATCGGCCGCCGCGCCAAGGCCGAAGACCAGCTCGAAGAACTCGCGACCACCGACGCGCTGACCGGCCTGCGCAACCGGCGCAAATTCGACGCCACCATCGATCTCGAGTGGCGCCGCGCGGCGCGGCAGAACACGCCGCTGGCGCTGCTGATGATCGATGCCGACCATTTCAAGGCCTATAACGACACCCATGGCCATCAGGCCGGCGACCAGGTGCTGGTCGGCGTCGCGATCTGCATTTCGGCTTCGGTGAACCGGGCCGGCGATTGCATCGCGCGCTATGGCGGCGAGGAATTCGCCGTGCTGTTGCCGGGACTTTCGCCCGCGGAAGCACTGTCGGTCGCCGAGACCATCCGCCTGAAGGTCGAATCATGGTCCGGAGAGCCGCAAGTCACCACCGTCAGCGTCGGCGTCGCCAGCCTGATGCCGGCCGCGGCCACTGACTGGGCTGATCTGGTCGGCGCCGCCGACAAGGCGCTTTATGCCGCCAAGGCCAATGGGCGTAACTGCTCCATCCTGGCGGCCGGTCCACGGCTGACGCTGGTCGCATGAGGAGCTCGATGAGCTCATCTGAGTAGCGACGTCTTCGCCGCGTCTCGAAGGATGGGCCACAGCACGCGCGTCCCCTGGTTCGAGACGGCGCTAGCGCGCCTGTTCACCATGAGGCTTTCTTATTTCTCCAGATAACGTTTCATCTCCGCGCGCAGGCCATCGCGCAAGTCCGCGCGCGCCATGCCGTAGGCGATATTGGCACGGAGGAAGCCAGCCCTTGAGCCGCAATCATGCCGCTCGCCCTCGAACTCGACGCCGTAGAAGCGCTGAGTTTTGGCGAGCCCGATCATCGCGTCCGTGAGCTGGATCTCACCGCCGGCGCCGCGCTCCTGGGTCTCGAGGATCCTGAAGATTTCCGGCTGCAGGATGTAGCGCCCGGTGATCGACAGGTTTGACGGCGCGGTGCCCTTGGGCGGCTTCTCCACCATGCCATCGACTTCGAACAAGTTGCTGCCGTGACGCGCGCCAACCCCGCAGATTCCATATTGATGCGTGAGATGTTCGGGCACGCCCTCGACCGCGATCAGATTGGACTTGTCGCCAAGCTTGCACGCTGCCTCGATCATCTGTTTGAGACAGCCCGGCGTGTTCAGCACCAACTCGTCGGGCAGCATCACCGCGAACGGCTCGTTTCCGACGATGTCGCGGGCGCACCATACCGCGTGGCCAAGGCCAAGCGGCGCCTGCTGGCGGGTGAAACTCATGGCACCGGCTTCGGGCTGATCGCGCGCCAAAATCTTTTGCTCGGTCTTCTTGCCGCGCGCCGCGAGGGTCGCGTCAAGTTCGTACATGCGATCGAAATGATCCTCGATCACGCCCTTGTTGCGGCCGGTGACGAAGATGAAATGCTCGATGCCGGCTTCCCGGGCCTCGTCGACCACGTACTGGATCAGCGGCTTGTCAACGATGGTGAGCATTTCCTTCGGCATCGCCTTGGTGGCGGGCAGGACACGGGTGCCGAGGCCGGCGACCGGGAAAACGGCTTTGCGGATTTTCATAGGGATGTCGTCAGGCCTTCTGGCGGCAGGTGGAAGCAGCGGGTGGGAACGGCGAATTGGTAGCCGGTTTGCGGCCGTGAACAAAGGCGGATGTGCGTGGTTCCCGGGGATGATTGGCCCAGCAACATTTCTGCCAACAAAACGCGCCCTTTGTTAAGCTGGTGGAAACCGCGACAGGGCCTCCTGAAAGAGGGGTTTTGGCACGACGGATAGAACATGACTGAACGGACCGGATTTTTGGCGAACAAGCGAACCGCAGCATTGATGCTGGCGGCGGCGCTTGCTGCTCGGCGGCAAGGCGCACGCGCAGTCCTCCAGCGGAGGCGGGCCGCTCAACTTCCTCAACAACATTTTCACTGGCTCGACTCCCAAGGCAAATCAGACGACAAACCAGGCCGCCCCGACAACACAGCCCGGCGCCGCAGCCTCCTCAGGCAACAGCGGAGCGCTGCCCTGGAGCGGCGAGGACGGTGCCTCCGGCCATCCCCTGATGACGGCCAGCGCGATCCGCGAGGCGGCCGCCAATTTCGACCATTGCGTCGCGGCGATGTGGCCCGACGCGGCGCGCCGTAACATCTCGCAGGAGAGTTTCCAGCGCTTCACCGCCGGGCTGACGCCCGATCTGCGCATCATGGACCTGATGGACTCGCAGCCGGAATTCACCAAATCGATCTGGGACTATCTCGACATCCTGGTGAACGACAACAGGCTCGCCAAGGGCCGCGAAATCATCGCCAAATACAGGCCGCAATTCGATGCGGCGGAAAAAGCCTATGGCGTCGACCGCTATATCGTGGCGGCGATCTGGGGCATCGAATCCAATTATTCGACGCAGATGGGCGATCGCAGCGTACTGCAATCGACCGCGACGCTGGCCTGCATCGGCCGTCGCCAGGCCTATTTCAAGGACGAGTTCCTTTCCGCGCTGGAAATCCTGCACCATGGCGACCTGCGACCCGAGCAGATGCGCGGCTCCTGGGCGGGCGCGTTCGGTCCCACCCAGTTCATGCCGACCGCCTTCAAACGCTATGCGGTCGATGCCGATGGCGATGGACGCCGCGACGTGGTCGACGATCCCGCCGATTTGATCGCCTCGACCGCCAACAATCTGAAAAAGGACGGCTGGCAGCCTGGCCAGACCTGGGGCTACGAGGTCACGGTGCCGCAGGGCTTCAACTACATGCTGGCCGACCGCGCCAAGGTGATGACGCTGGCGCAATGGGAGCATCTCGGCCTGCAGCATGCCGACGGCAAGCCGTTTCCGCACCCAGGCGAGAAGGCCTACCTGCTGGCTCCGGCCGGGGCCGAGGGACCGGGCTTCCTGATGCTGCAGAATTTCCGCGTGATCATGAAGTATAACCCGGCCGAGGCGTATGCGCTGGCGATCGGCCATTTCGCCGACCGGCTTCGCGGCGGCGCGCCGTTCGTGCAACCCTGGCCGCGGCAGGAACGCGAGCTGTCGCGCGCCGAACGGCTGGAATTGCAGCAGCTTTTGGCCCAGCGCGGCTTCTACCGCGGCACCCCGGACGGCCAGTTCGGCGGCGAGACCCGCAACGCACTGCGCAACTTCCAGGCCTCGATCGGAGCGCCTGCGGACGGATTTGCTTCCTCCGACGTACTGGATCGGCTCCGTGGGCGGTGATTAAAGCCGGTTTTGGCACCGACACCCGGTTCCAGCGCTCGGCGAACTGTTCCGGTGCGCGGTAACCCTCGACGGAACATTACCGCGCCGCCCTTGACGGAAGTGGCCGATACCCCGACTTATAGTGGCGGAATTGGCCCGCTTGCGGCCTGATTCCGCTAGTATGGCGATTGCCAGATTTTCTTGTCCCCGACCGATGTGCATGGCCCGATACACATGGCCCGACCAAGATCATTTCTCCGGGTGTTCACCGATGCCGGCCCGCTGATCGCGGTCGCGGTTGCGCTGTTGCTTGGGGTGGTCGGACCGGCTTCGGCGCAATTTTTCAATTTCGGCGGACCTCCGCGGGCCCAGCCGCGCGGCGGCGGCTGGTTCGGCGGCGGCGACCTGTTCGCGCCATTCCAACAGCAACAGCAGCCCAGACGGGAGCGGGTGATCCGCGAGGACTTCTCCAAGGCGCCGCCGCCGGAGAAGCGCGATTCCTCGGCCGCACCGCCCGCGCGCAATATAATGGTGCTCGGCGACGGCATGGCGGACTGGCTCGCTTATGGCCTCGAGGATGCCTATGCCGATCAGCCTGACATGGGCGTGATGCGCCGGGCCAAGGCGACTTCGGGCCTGATCCGGTATCAGCCCAAGGGCGATCCGGCCGACTGGGCCGCTGCCGCCAAGGGTTTCCTCGCCACCGAGAAGCCCGACGCGATCGTGGTGATGCTCGGCCTCAACGACCGCGTCGCGATCCGGGAGCCGGCGGCCGAAAAACCGGATAAAAAAGGCGAGAAAAAAGACGAGAAAAAAGACGCCAAAGGTAAACCTGCCGCTGGGACCAAGCCCGCCGCGGAGGGAAGCAAGCCCGGCGAGGCGCCAGAGGCCGCAAAGCCCGACGACAAAGCGGTCGATACCGAATTGCCGCAGGACGACGCCGACAACGACGCGCCGCCGACCACCGCGCCCGGGAAGCCGCGCACGCCGAACGGCCTCTATGAATTCCGCGATGAACGCTGGGTCGAACTCTACACCAAGAAGATCGAAGAACTGATCGGAGTGCTCAAGTCCAAGGGCGTGCCGGTGGTGTGGGTCGGGCTTCCTGCGGTGCGCGGCGCCAGGGCAACCTCGGACTGGGCGGTCATGCGCCGGTCCGCAGAGACGCTCGAAGCGCTTGGCGTCGGATATGACGCCCGGATCGTCTCGGCCCACCGCACGCCCGACCGGCTGGTCGCTTTCGCCAAGGCCGCGAAGAGCCAGGGTTTCAAGGTCGTCATCGCCGGCGCCGGAGGGGCCGCACATCTGCCGGGCATGACTGCGGCTTTCACGACGCTGCCGGTTTTCGGCGTGCCGGTCCCGTCGAAGGCGCTCTCGGGCCAGGACAGTCTCCTCTCGATCGTGCAGATGCCGGCCGGCGTGCCGGTCGGGACGCTCGCGATTGGCGACGCGGGCGCGGTCAACGCGGCGCTCCTTGCCTGCGCGGTGCTCGCCCTTTCCGACGACGGGCTCGCGGCGCGGCTCGAGGCCTGGCGCGCCGAGCGCACGGCCGAGGTCGCCGAGCGCCCCGCCGACGAGGCCGTCAAGCAATGATACTCGGTCCGGGCGCGACAATCGGCATCCTCGGGGCCGGCCAGCTCGGGCGCATGCTCGCGATCGCCGCGCTGAAAGTGGGACTGCGCACCCACATTTTTGCGCCCGAGGCCGTGGCCCCGGCTTACGACGCCGCCGCGGCGCGAACGGTCGCGGCTTTCGACGACGAGGAAGCGCTGGCGCGGTTCGCCGAAGCGGTCGATGTCGTGACCTACGAATTCGAGAACGTCCGGTCAAGACCGTCGAATTTTTGGCCGGGCGCGTGCCGGTCCGGCCCGGCGCGCGCGCGCTGGCGCTGACCCAGGACCGGCTCGTCGAGAAAGACCTTCCTGCGCGATTTGGGCATGAAAACCGCGGCCTTCGTCGGGGTCGAGGACGCCGGCGCGCTCGCCCGCGCGGTCGCGGAACTCGGCCGCCCGGCGATCTTGAAGACCCGGCGGTTCGGCTACGACGGCAAGGGCCAGTCGCTGATCCGCGAGGGCTCGAACGTCGCCGCGGTCCACCGGGCGCTGGGTTCGGCGCCGATGATCCTCGAGGGTTTTGTCGCCTTCGAGCGCGAGGCGTCGGTCGTCGCCGCCCGCAGCCTCGAGGGGGAGATCGTCGCCTTCGACCTCAGCGAGAACGAGCACGAGAAGCACATCCTCGGCGAGGACCCGCGCGCCGGCGCGCGTCAGCGCCGAGACGGAGCTCGAAGCGAGGCGAATTGCGAGCACGATCCTCGAGGCGCTCGACTATGTCGGCGTGCTCGCGGTCGAACTCTTCGTGACCAGAGACCGGCAGGGCCGCGAGGGGCTGGTCGTCAACGAGATCGCGCCCCGCGTCCACAATTCGGCTCACTGGACGCTCGAGGGCGCGCAGACCTCGCAGTTCGAGCAGCACATCCGCGCCATCGCCGGCTGGCCGCTCGGCGCGGCGACGCGGCGCGGCCGGGCCGAAATGCACAATCTGATCGGCGAGGACGCGGAGGAATGGCGCGACATCCTCGCCCAGCCCGACCTCTGCCTGCATCTCTACGGCAAGCTCGAAATCCGCCCGGACCGCAAGATGGGCCACGTGACCCGCATCTTCCCCGAGACGCCGGCGGCGGAGTGACCCTGCGGCCGCGCTCGCCTTGACAGGCTCATGAGCGTCTCACTATATCGCCGCTTCGCCCGAAAGGCCGGCGCCTCGTGCGGTCGATGCGGCGGGATAGCTCAGCTGGTTAGAGCGGCGAAATCATAATCCGTAGGTCCCCGGTTCGAAGTCCGGGTCCCGCTACCACATCCAAAGCGAACTTAAGCAACGACTTAGAGATGGCCGCTTCGCCAGCGCGGCCTTTTCATGTCGCATTGGTTATTAAGTCAAACGCACCTTAGGGCAAAACGTATCCCGCGAAGACCAGCCAGTGGCTCGGCCTGGCGGCCTGGCGTGCCATTCGTTCAAGTGCCCGAGCACTCGCATCGCCGCGTCGACGCCGACTTTCTTCCCCGTCATGCGCGCCACGATGAGCGCGTCGGACTTTGGTCCAAATCGTAAATGACGGAACATTTTGAGCGCCCGCCGCGTTCTTGCGACGTCCGTGGAATGGAGGGAGCACATGCGCAACCTCGTTCAACCGCTGCCATCCCCGCACTGCGAACATTGCGACGGTGTGTTGCTCTTCAAAGGTATCGAGCCAGAGGTTCCGGCCCTTGATATCGAACTCCAGATATTCGTTTGCGCGAAAATGCGGTCGCGAGCACTCACGTGAGGTGAATCACGAACGCTATACTGCGCACACTGCACGGATCGCGGAGCGGAAAGGTGGCCCGCCCAAGGGTTCGGGCTGAAGCGGCTCGGCGTATGCACGATTGCGTAGCGGTCCGCGAGCCGTATGACGACAGGGCCGCCCTCACCGGCGACCATCCCATCGTCGGGATGCTGTCGATCAAGCGGCGATTGAGGCGACCGTTCGCGACGTCCGATAGCCCGCGAATGCGAGAACAGCGAAGCCGAGGACCATCATCGCCCAGGTTGACGGTTCGGGAACCGCGGTCAGCGTGAACGTGCCCACGCCAAAACCGTTCGTTGCGAACTGGCCGTAGGCACTGCCCGAGCGGGGCGTCCCTATCGGGAAAAAGCTGAAGATATTGACGCTTTGTCCCGCGGCGGTTGTGAACGCTATGCGACTTGTGTCGACAAATGTCGTGCCAGCCGGGAACACCAAATTGTCGCTACCGAAAAAAGTTGTCTTCCCAGTGATGGCGCTTCCGCCCACTTCGCCCGTGATCGTGTCCAAGTCCCAGGCACCGCCGGTCGCCTCAGTCGCTGTGATCGTGCCACTGCCCGGGAAGGGGACTCCGCCGAGGCTCGGGGAAGGTCCGGTTAGCGTCCAATCGAACGTCGAGACCTTGGCATGGGCAAATTCGATATCGGCGACCGCAAAAAGTCCGACAATAGCCATAGCAACAGCTTTGGAGTTTTTCATCTCGAATGCTCCTCTAACCGAGTTGGTGTGATGCGTGGGGACGATAGCGGCCTCGTGTATCGCCCTTGTGTCGGCCTATGGAGGACGACAAACGAAACGGCCGCCGAGCCGCCCGGACGGAGCGGCTCCGGCACTGCGACGGCGGACAGGAGCGCATCTGAGGACGGTAATTTTGGCGCGCGCGGCATAGCATCGCCAGAGACTTGCGGAAGGCCGCTGGCGGCTTTTCGCCGCATTGGCTGTCCGCCCAGCTCCCGGTTCGCCCGGTCGCCGCGGGCGGCGCCAGCGTGAACGTCCTTGCTTTGTCGACGGCTGCGTGACAGGTTGCTATTGCATTCGCGAAGAACAAAATCTTCGCTCCTCGAGTTGAGGTGTCTGCGACGAAGCGCCGGATTCAGGCATGTAAGGAATGTGCCGGAGCAAGGATCAGCGTCGTATCAGCGAGTGCAGATATGCGTTGCGACGCGCTAGAACCTATAAATCGCATTCATCGTGAACCTTAGCGAAGGGAGGATACAATGGTCTGCGCAGCCCCCTTTTTGGAAGGCGCGAAAAGCGTGGTGCTCGTGAGTCATCACCCCGTCTCGGTCTTCACCACGACGGCTGAGCACATCGCCCACCTCAAGAAGAAGCCGGACGGACACTACAATAGAGAGGATTTGCTGACGCTGGTCAAGCAGGGTCACGCCGTCATGTACGACGAGACGGCGGTGCGCGCCATTTCGCAGGCGACCGAGATCCTCATACACGGCTGCCCTCGCTTCTAGAGTTTGACCCGAGGGCGGCATTTCGCGGCGGCTACACGGTAGCGCGCACTAGCGCACGTCGCGCTTTGACGGCAACGTCATCGCGAGGAGCGGAGCGACGCGGCGATCCAGGGGATCGTAGGGCCGCGGCGGTGGCCCCTGGATCGCCACGCTTCGCCGCGAGACGCGCTTTCCGTGTAAGACTCCGCCCTGGCGAACGCGCGCCCCGCGCGTTCGCTGGCTTGGTCCGGCCGCGGCGCCGCTGGCCTCGCCAACGAGTTTAACGGTCTCCTCGAGCTGGTCGACGTCCGCTTCCGCTCGCCTCGATCCCTCGCCCCTGGCGAGGCGATCTTCAAGTCAGCCGCGCAATCCATTCGGCAATCGCCAGGCTGGCGGTCAGTCCTGGCGACTCGATCCCAAACAGATTGATTAACCCGGCGACGCCGTGATCTTTTTCGGTCTGGATGACGAAAGTCAGTGTTGGAGCCGCCCGGCCGGGCGATTTTTGGCCTGATGCCGGAATAGTCCGGCTGCAGCGAGCCGTCCGGCAATTCTGGCCAATAGGTTCGAATGGCGGCGTAGAAGCTCTCGGCGCGTTTCGGATCGACGGCGTAGTCGATCGCCTCGATCCATTCGACGTCGGGCCCGAAGCGCGCCCGCCCCGCGAGATCGAGGGTCAGATGCACGCCGAGCCCGCCTTCCGCCGGCATCGGATAGATGAGACGCGAGAAGGGCGAGCGCATCGCCAGCGAAAAATAGTTGCCCTTGGCGAGATGCAGCGCCGGAATCCTGTCGCGGGGCATTTGGGAAATCGACCGCGCGACACCCTGCGCGCCGAGCCCGGCCGCATTGACGACGAGCTTTGCGCCGATCCGCGACGGGTTCGCGCCGCCGGTCTCGATGATCAGCCCGCGCGGATCGACTTCGCCGCCGACGACCGGCGTCTCCAGCGCGATCATCGCCCCGTGCCGCTCGGCGTCGCCGTGAAGCGCCAGCATGAAGGCATGGCTGTCGATAATCCCGGTCGAGGGCGAGAGCAAAGCCTGCTCGGCGACCAGCGCCGGGTTCGAGCGCCCGCGCTGCCGCCCCGCTGAGCCAGACGAGATCCGTGACGCCGTTGGCTTCGGCCTGGGCCTTGATCGCCGCGAGCTTGCCCGATTTCCTTTTCGCTTGTCGCCACGAGCAGCTTGCCGCAGCGCTTGTGCGGAACACTGTAGTCGCGGCAAAAGTCGTACAGCATCGCCTTGCCGTCGATGCACAACCGCGTCTTGTCGAGGCCGGTCGGGTAATAGATGCCGGCGTGGATCACCTCGCTGTTGCGCGAGCTGACGCCCGAACCGATAGCGCCTTCGCTCTCAACAATAATCACCTCGCGCCCCGAGCGAGCGAGCGCTCGGCGCTGCGGCCAGGCCGAGGGCTCCGGCGCCGATTACGAGGCAGTCAATCCACTCCATGCCTGATTTCGCTCTCGCGTACGGTTGCTCTGTGGGCTTTCCCGACGAACCTCGGTTGCGGACTTGTCGGATCGGAGCCCAATGAAAACCATATGTCGCAAGAGCCCGTCGGCGGTCCAGGTCAAATAGGTTATCTCCGCAACCCGCTGCGCCCGAACCTCTTTGATGAGGGACCGGATTTCGAAAGTGATCGAAGAGCCATGTGCAACCTCTACAGCATCACCAAGGGCCCGCAGGCGATCCGCGACTTCGCTCGCGCCATGCGCGACAGGACCGGCAACCTGCCGCCGATTCCCGGCGTCTTTCCCGATTATGCCGCGCCGATCGTGCGCAACGCCGAGGATGGCGAACGCGAGCTTACCATGGCCCGCTGGGGCATGCCGTCGCCGAAGTTCGCCATCGAGGGCCGCAACTCCGATCCGGGCGTCACCAACATCCGCAACGTCGCCTCGCCGCATTGGCGGCGATGGCTCGGCGTCGAGAGCCGGTGCGTTGTCCCTTTCACGAGCTTCGCCGAGAACGAGTTGCAGCCCGACGGCTCACGGCCGCCGGTTTGGTTCGCCCTCGATGAAAGCCGGCCGCTCGCTTTCTTCGCCGGGATCTGGACGCGGTGGACGTCGGTGCGCAAGGTCAAGGAGGGCAAAACGACAAACGACCTCTTCGCGTTCCTGACGACCGAGCCGAACGCGGTCATCGCGCCGATACACGCCAAGGCCATGCCCGTGATTCTGACGAAGCCCGAGGAGGTCGACGCCTGGATGACCGCGCCGGCGAGCGAGGCGCTGGCGCTGCAACGGCCGCTTCCGGACGACGCGCTGCGCATCGTTGCTCGAGGCGAGAAGGAGGACGGCTTGATGCTATTGCCCGGCGTTTAGCGCATCCGCGGGTGCATGGCTGCGATTTCGGCCTTGCGCAAGGGACGGCTCCGTCTTAGCGAGAAAGCAAAGATCAGCGCGTTGTCCGGAAGGACCAATCATGAAGCTCATCCTGGCGGTCGTCAAACCGTTCAAACTGGAAGAAGTGCGTACGGCTCTCGATCGGCTGGGCGTTAAGGGAATGACGGTCAGCGAGGCCAACGGCTATGGCCGGCAAAAGGGCCACACCGAAATCTACCGCGGCTCGGAATACAATGTGGCCTTCATGCCGAAGGTGCGCCTGGAGATGGCGGTCGGCGACAACGAGGTCGACGCCGCCGTCGAAGCGATCCGGGCCGCCGCGCGCACCGGCCAGATCGGCGACGGGAAGATTTTCGTTCTTCCGCTCGAGCGCGCCATGCGGGTCCGCACCGGCGAAACCGGCGAAGAGGCGCTCTAGCGCTTTTGAAGGTCGGCTCGCTGGCGCGACAAGCCGTTCGCTGGCATAACGAGCGCATGATTCGGGACCAGATTGCGCGCCCGGCGCCCGACGTCGATCCCGGGTTCGGGGTCTACGTGCATTGGCCGTTCTGCCTGTCGAAGTGCCCCTATTGCGACTTCAACAGTCACGTTCGCGGCTCGCCGATCGACGAGGAGCGGTATCTGGCGGCATTCAGGGCCGAGATCGCCCATCGCGCCGCGCTAACGCCCGGTCGAACCGTCGCCTCTGTGTTCTTTGGCGGCGGCACGCCCTCGCTGATGCGTCCGCAGACCATCCAGGGGGTCATCGACGCGATCGCGGCGAAGTGGCGGCTCGATCCCGCGGCGGAGATCACCCTCGAAGCCAATCCGACCAGCGTCGAGGCGGGGCGGTTTCGCGGCTATCGCGCCGCGGGAGTCAACCGCCTGTCGATCGGAGTGCAGTCGCTGAGCGACGCCGCTCTCAAGACGCTCGGGCGCAAGCACACGGTGGAGGAGGCGCTGGAGGCGGTGAAGCTCGCGGCTTCGCTCTTTCCCCGCTTCACCTTCGATCTCATCTATGCCCGGCCCGGGCAGACCGAGGCCGACTGGCGGTCCGAGCTCAAGCGAGCGCTCGATCTCGTTGGCGACCATGTCTCGCTCTATCAGCTGACGATCGAGCCCGACACGATCTTCGAGCGCCTGCGGGACGCCGGCAAATTGCAGCTCCCCGACGAAGACCTGGCGCTCGCCCTGTTCTCGGCCACGCGCGAGCTGACGGAGGCGCGCGGACTTCCGGCCTATGAGGTCTCCAATCACGCGCGCCCCGGCGGCGAGAGCCGCCACAACCTCATTTACTGGCGCTATGGCGAATATGCCGGCGTCGGCCCGGGCGCGCACGGACGGCTCGCGACAGCCAAGGGCCGGCTCGCCCAGGAGACCGAACGCCACCCCGAGATGTGGCTGACGCAGGTCGAGACCGAAGGCCACGGCCTCGTCGAGAACACGCCCCTGAGCCGCGAGGAGCAGGGCGACGAGTTCCTGCTGATGGGATTGAGACTGCGCGAGGGGGTCGATCCCCGGCGCTTTGAGAAGCTGAGCGGGCGCGAGATCGATCGCGACCGGCTCAAGAGCCTCGTCGAGGACGGCTTCATCGAGCTCGACGCCCGCGGGCGCATCCGCGTCACCCCGATGGGCGCGCCGCTGCTCGACACGGTCGTCGCCGACGTCGCGGCGTGACGCCGGCACCGGCTTGGCCGAGGCCGCCGTTATTGGCCGCTGAAGTTACGATTCCGGACGGACAGGAGGCTGGTTTCGGCCGGTTCGGAGGAAGGCGCCAAAATTTGCCGTTGCGCTGGATCGGCGATAGACCTGCGCTAGTCGAAGTTCACATTGCCGTCTGTGAGTTCTTCTTCTACTTGCCGATGGGTCATCGGATCGACCTTGCATTTTTCAAATTCAACGTGCCGCTGGAGACCGGTCAAGCCTTTCGCGATAACAGCGTCATGGCAAATGGAGCGCACCGCTCTTGCTTTGCAATAGCCTCCACAGCCGTCGGCAAGAGCCGATTGTGAATCCAGCAATCCAATCGTGAGCGCCAAAGACAAGATGATCGCCGCGAGAGGCGTGCGGCGAAGATCGTTTTTCCTATGCATAGCGGCCATCCTTGCCTGAATATTCCATTTTTCTCGAATTTACGCTCCCGCACCTAACCTCCGCATTCAGGCCTTTTTTTGATTGCGCCCGCGCCGAAGCCTCGCAGCTCATGGCCGGAAGTCCGAACGCTTGCAGCCGCGATTCTGTATGTTATTATATCTGTAATAACATTCTGGGAACCTGGTCATGGCGCAGCTCAAAGTCCGACCTGTCGGGAACTCGCTTGGCGTGGTTCTGCCGAGAGAGGTGTTGGCGCGCCTCAATCTCAAAAATGGCGACAGTCTCCATCTCACCGAAGTCGCCGGACGGTTCAATGCGGATCACGCCATACGATCCGAAGTTTGAAGCGCAAATGCGTCTCGCCCGGGAAGGCATGGGCAAATTCCGCAACGCGCTCCGTGAACTCGCCAAATGAACTCGGTGAGCGAACGCGACAAGTGACGGAGCCGATTTGGGTGCTGCGCTCCGTCATCGATGCCGTCCACGAGGCCCAACTCGCAGAGCACGGCGGCGCCTCCGGATTGCGCGACGCGGCTTTATTGGACTCGGCCTTGGCGCGGCCGTTGAGCCTTCACGGCTATGGCCAGGGCGACATCTGCATGTTGGCGGCGGCCTATGCAGCCGGGATCGTCCGCAACCATCCCTTCGTCGACGGAAACAAACGGACGGGGTTTTTGGCGGCCTATGTCTTCCTGCGTTTGAACGGTCTCGATCTGACAGCCAGCGAAACCAGCGCGACAGAGGTCATGCTCGCGCTTGCTTCCGGAGGGATGTCGGAAGACGAATTCGCTGGTTGGCTGCGCAACAGCACGAGCGCATCAGCTGCCGGCTCGTGAGGTGCATCGCAGCAATCATGTGGAACGTCGACGCTGACGTTTCTATCGACGAATTTGGTTTGACGATGGTGATCGAGGCTGACCAATCTTCCGGACGCGAGCGACGAGCGCCACCGGCGACGGCTTGACGAGCCTGATCGACCGGCTGCCGAACCGCATCAGGTCCGCGATCCATTGGCTTCTTGAGCCGCAATCGCGGTGGGCGCGCATACCCGCGGCGTGGTCCTCATCCTCGGCGGGTTTTTCAGCATCCTTCCGGTGTTCGGGCTATGGATGCTCCCTCTCGGCCTGATCCTGCTCGCCGAGGATCTGCCGATCGTGCGGCGTGGCGTCACGCGCGTCCTCGATTGGCTGGAAAACCGCTGGCCGCACTGGTTCGCCAGACCCGACGCCGATTGACTTCGCCCCTCTTCTGACCCATCTCTAGAAATCCGCAGGGCCGAGGCTCTGAGCGGAGTTTTTGCGCGCGCCCTGTGCACGCTGCCAACACGAACAACAGGAGAGTGGCCATTCGTCGTCCTATGAAGGCAACCGCGGCGCCGGAGAAAGGCGGGCCCCGCGTCAATCGCGACATCCGCGCAGTCCAAGTCCAGCTTATTGACGCCGAGGGTCACAATCACGGCGTCGTCAATCTCGCAGACGCCCAGACAACTCGCTGAAGAAGCCTCGCTCGATCTGGTCGAAATCGTTCCCAACGCGACGCCGCCCGTCTGCAAGATCCTCGATTTCGGGAAATTTCGCTTCCTCGAGCAGAAGAAGTCGGCCGAGGCGCGCAAGCGCCAGAAGGTGGTCGAGATCAAGGAGATCAAGCTGCGTCCGGGCATCGACGACCACGACTATGAAGTGAAGATGCGCTCGGTGCGCCGTTTCTTTGATGAAGGCGACAAGGTCAAGGTGACGCTGCGCTTTCGCGGCCGCGAGATGGCCCATCAGGACATCGGCTTCAAGCTCCTGCAGCGGGTGAAGACGGAAACCGCGCCGATCGCCAAGGTCGAGGCGGAGCCGTCGATGGAAGGCCGCCAGATGATCATGGTTCTGGCGCCCAAGTAAGTGTAAGAACTCAAGAGTATCAACTCGAGACAAGAGACCGCTCTTTCGCGGTCGCTGCGATCGCGCCGGCGGGCTCGTCCATCGGCGCGCCGGGAGAGGGATTTGACCACAGCGCCGACCTATGCCGATGCCGAAACCGCCGCCGGGCGGCGAAAGAGCGCCGAAACGACCGCGGTTGGCGTGATCGTGACGCTGAGCGCCTCGCACATGCTCAACGACGTGATGCAGTCGCTGGCGCCGGCGCTCTATCCTGTATTCCACCAGAAGCTCGCGCTCAGTTTCTTCCAGGTCGGCATCATCACCTTCGTCTTTCAGCTTACGGCCTCGCTCCTGCAGCCGCTGATCGGCTTGACGCTCGACCGGCGGCCGCTGAACGCGATTCTGCCGGTCGGCATGGCCTTCACGCTCGTCGGTCTCGCCTTGCTCGCCTTCGCCAACACCTATTCGCTGATTCTGCTCTCCGTGGCCGTGATCGGCATCGGCAGCGCGGTGTTCCACCCGGAGGCGTCGCGCGTCGCCCGCGCCGCCTCCGGCGGGCGGCATGGTTTCGCGCAAAGCTTGTTCCAGGTCGGCGGCAATTTCGGCCAGTCGATGGGCCCGTTGCTCGCGGCCTTCGTCGTCGTGCCTTTCGGCCAGCATTCGGTTATCGCCTTCACCCTGCTCGCGCTGGTCGCCGTCGTGCTTCTTACCGGCGTCAGTCGGTGGTATGCGGCGCATCGCGCGGCGCGCAAGCAGGCTTTGGCGTCGACGGGGCCAACGCATCCGCGCGCGGTCGTCGTCCGCACGATCGCCGTGCTGATCGTCATGCTGTTTTCGAAGGTGGTCTATCTCGCGAGCATCGGCAGCTACTACACCTTCTATCTGATCGACACTTTCCACGTGTCGATCCAGCAGGCGCAGGTGATGCTGTTTGTCTTCCTCGCGGCGGTGGCGGCCGGCACCTTCCTCGGCGGGCCGCTCGCCGACCGCTTCGGGGCCAAATTCGTGATCTGGGGATCGATCCTCGGCGTTCTACCGTTCACGCTGCTGCTGCCGCATCTCGGGCTCACGGGCACGATCATCAATTCGATCGCGATCGGCCTCGTGATTTCCTCGGCCTTCTCGGCGATGGTCGTCTACGCGCAGGAGCTGACGCCCGGCAATGTCGGCGCGGTCGCCGGGCTCTTCTTCGGGCTGTCGTTCGGCCTCGGCGGGATCGGCGCGGCGATGCTCGGCGCCATCGCCGACCGCACCAGCATCGGCTTCGTCTATCAGATCTGCGCCTTCCTGCCGGCGATCGGCCTCCTGGGGGCGCTGCTCCCGAATCCACGCGCGGGGCCTGATGTCGCGGCCATCGCGAAACCGCCGGCCGTCTGACCCGAAATCCGGAAGGGCCACGGGGGCAAAGACCTAGCGTGGCGCGATCGGGCGCGGTTTGTTCGCCATATTGGCGCCGCAGTTTGGATGTCATGAGAATGAACGTTCATTCTCATGGGTCGCGATATGTCGATAGCCTCCCTACCCACAGCGCGGAAAGCCGCCGACGCCGAGAGGCGCGAACGCATTCTCGAAGCGGCTGAGCGCGCCTTCGTCCGGCACGGCTTTCACGCGACCACGATGCAGCATGTGGCCGAAGAGATCGGCATGAGCGCCGGCAATCTTTACCGCTACTTCCCGTCCAAGGAAGCGATTGTCGAGGGCCTTTGCGCGGTCGATCAGGCAGGAGCGAGCGCGGGCGTTTGCCGATTGATGGCTCACAGCGGCAACATTATCGGAGGCCTTGTGCGCGGGCCTGCGCGAACATGTTCTCTCCCGTCCGGCCGAAAAAGCGCGCATGATTGTCGAGATCTGGGCTGAGGCTGGCCGCAATCCGCGTGTCGCGCGAGATCACCCGGGCGATAGACGCTGACGTGCTCGGGGGGCTGGAACGGCTGATGGACGCTGCGAAGGCGGCCGGCGCGGCCTCGCCGGCGCTCGATTCCCGCTTTGGCGCGCAGTTCTTTTTCACGTTCGTCGCCGGTCTGTTCAAGAGGATCGCGATCGAACCCGATTTCGATCGAGACGCGGAGACGGCGATGGCGGTCGGCGTTCTTAGGGCGCTGTTCGCCGGCGCGCTTGAGCCCGACCGGGCCGCCTCGCGCAGGGAGGTCTGAAGATGCGGCGCACCCTGCTCATCATCGTCGCGCTCGCGGTCGCGGCGCCTGGGGGCGTTTGGGCCGCAACCGCTTTCGCGCCTTGCGCGCTGCCTCCGGCGCTCCTGGCGAAAATCGCCGCCGAACGAGGTGGCGCCGCGTGCCCCGCAGAGACCGCGGCCGAGCGCCGGCCGCTCCGCCGCCGCCTGCCGTCACCGTCGCGCCGGCCGCGCGGCGCGAATTCGTCGATCGGCTGTTCGTCTCCGGCACGCTGGTGGCGCGCGAGGAGGCGATGGTCGCCGCGCCGCTCGACGGCCTGCGCTGATCGAGATTCGACGCGGAGGACGGCGACTGGGTGAAGAAGGGCCAGGTGCTCGCCCGCCTCGACCGCACGCCAGCTCGACGCCCTGCTCGCCGAGAACGACGCCGCGACAAGCGCGCCGACGCGGCGATCGAACAGGCCAAGAGCCTGATCGCCCAGTCCGAGGCGCAGCTCAGTTCGGCCTCCGGCGACTACGACCGCGCGCAGAAGCTCGGGCGGCGACATGTCGCCGGCTCGACGATCGAGCAGCGCGAGACGACGATGAAGACGGCGCAGGCGCAGCTCGACTCGGCGCAACAACGCGCTCGAGCGTCGCCGAAGCCGACCGCAAGGCGCGCGACGCCGAGCGGCAGGAGCTGAAGGTGCGCATCGCCCGCACGGAAGTGAAGGCGCCGGTCGCCGGCCTCGTCAGCCGCCGCTCGGCGAGGCTCGGCGCGACCGCCTCCGGCGCGGGCGAGCCGTTGTTCCGCATCATCGAGGACGGCGCGATCGATCTCGAGGCCGACGCGCCGGAACAGTCGCTGGCCCGCTTCGCCGTCGGCATGCCGGCCTCGCATCCGCCTGCCCGGCGTCGCCGATCCGGTCCCGGGCCGGGTGCGGCTGATCACCCAGGAAGTCGACAAGGCGAGCCGCACCGGCAAGGTGCGCATCGCGCTCGTCCGACGTCTCGCACGCCCATGTCGGCGCCTTCGCCTCCGGCGAGGTCGAGATCGTGCGGCGCGACGGCGTCGGCGCGCCCGACCGCGGCGCTGCGGCGCGACGGCGACGACGGCGCGGCTCTATGTCGTGCGCGACGGCAAGGTCGAGGAACGGCGCGTGACGCCCGGCATCGTCGCAGGGCGACGCGGTCGAGATCAAAGACGGCCTGATCGCGGGCGAAAGCGTCGTCGCCCGCGCCGCCGCCTTCCTGCGCCCCGGCGACCGCGTGCGCCCGGCGCCCGAAACGACCGCGCCGGCGGCTAGGGAGGCGAACCCGATGCGCCTCAACGTCTCCGCCTGGTCGATCCGCAGCCGATCCCCGCGATCGTCGCCTTTGCGGTGCTGACGATTCTCGGCCTCGTCGCGTTCCGGTCGATGCCGATCTCGCGCTTTCCCAACATCGACATTCCGATCGTCGCAGGTGCTGATCACCCAGTCGGGCGCGGCGCCGAGCGAACTCGAATCGCAGGTGACGAAGAAGATCGAGGACGCGGTCGCGAGCCTCAACGGCGTCTGGCACATCGCCTCGACCGTCACCGACGGCTCGTCCTCGACCATCGTCCAGTTCAACGTCGGCTCGGTCGACATCGACCGCGCGCTCAACGACGTGAAGGACCAGATCGCCAAGATCCGCGCCGACCTGCCGCGCACCATCGACGAGCCGATCGTCAGCCGCATCGACATCGAGGGCCTGCCGATCGTCACCTATGCGGCCTCGGCGCCGGGCATGACGCGTCGAGCAATTGTCGTGGTTCATCGACGATTCGGTCGCGCGCGAATCTGCAGAGCCTGCACGGCGTCGGCGAGGTCAAGCGCTTCGGCGGCGTCGATCGCGAGATTCGCGTCTCGCTCGATCCGCGAGAAGCTGCTGGCGCTCGGCGTCACCGCCGCGGCGGTCAACGAGCAGGTGCGCGCCAACAACGTCGATCTCGGCGGCGGCCGCGGCGAAGCTCGGCGGCCAGGAGCAGGCGATCCGCACGCTGGCCGGCGCGCGCAACGTCGCCGATCTCGCCGCGCTGCCGATCGCGCTTGCCGGGCGGACGCAAGGTCCGGCTCGACGAACTCGGCGACGGTGACCGACGGCGCCGCCGAGCCGCGCACCTTCACCCGCCTGTTCGACGAGCCGATCGTCGCCTTCGCCGTCACCCGCGCCAAGGGCGCGAGCGACGTGACGGTCGACGAGCTGATCTCCGACGCGGCTCGCGAAGATCGCAGGCCGCGCATCCCGAGGTGACCTTCACCAAGGTCGACACCCAGGTCGACAACGAGCTCGGCAATTATCATTCGACGATGGAGACGCTGATCGAGGGCGCCGTTGCTCGCGGTCATCGTCGTGTTCATCTTCCTGCGCGATCTTGCGCGCGACCATCGTCACCGCGGTCGCGCTGCCGCTCTCGATCATTCCGACCTTCTGGGCGATGAGCGCGATCGGCTTCTCGCTCAATCTCGTCAGCCTGCTCGCGATCACCCTCGTCACCGGCATTCTGGTCGACGACGCGATCGTCGAGATCGAGAACATCGTGCGCCACATGCGCATGGGCAAATCCGCCTGGCGCGCCGCGCTCGAGGCGGCCGACGAGATCGGCCTTGCGGTCATCGCCATCTCGCTGTCGATCGTCGCGATCTTCTCGCCGGTCAGCTTCATGGGCGGCATCGCGGGCCAGTATTTCCGCCAGTTCGGCCTCACCGTCGCCATCGCGGTGATGTTCTCGCTGATGGTCGCGCGCTTCGTCACGCCGGTGATCGCCGCCTATTTCCTGCGCGCGCCCGCGCGGCGCACGCGGACGACCGACGGCGCGATCATGCGCGGCTACACGCGGCTGGTGCGCGCCTCCGTCCGCCATCGCTGGATCACGCATCGTCGTCGGCGCGCTGATCTTCGCCGCCTCGCTCTGGTCGACGAGGCTGCTTGCCGTCAGGCTTCATCCCGGCGGACGATGTCAGGCCGCGTCCTGCTCGCGGTCGAACTGCCGCCGGGCTCGCGGCTCGACGACACCGACCGCGTCACGCGCAGCGATCTCGCGACAAGCTTGCGCGCCATGCCGGAAGTGCGCTCGGCGCTGATCTTCGGCGGCCAGATCCTCGGCGGCGCCTGCGGCGCTCCGAGCCGCGCAAGGCGACCTTCGTCATCAATCTTCGTCCACAAGTCCGAAGCGCGAGGCGACGCAGAAGGACCTGCAGACTGAAGATCGGCGCGATGCTCGCCGACCAGCCCGACATCCGCTTCTGGTTCATGAAGGACAACGGCCAGCGCGACCTGCAGCTCATCATCGCCGGACCCGACATCGACGTCATCAACGACACGGCGAACCAGCTCGCAAGCGAGATGCGCGACGATTCCGATCATCGAGAATCCGATGTCGACGGCGGAGCTCGAGCGGCCGGAATTGCGGATCGAACCGAAGCGGCAGGTGGCCGCCGATCTCGGCGTCTCGACCGAGGCGCTTGTCCGGACACGATCCGCGTCGCGACGCTCGGCGACATCGACGCCAATCTCGCCAAGTTCAACGCCGGCGACCGGCTGGTGCCGATCCGCGTCGAGCTCGACGAGTCGGCGCGCTCGCGCGTCGGCCTGCTGCAGGAGTCTGCGCGTGCCGACCGTCGGCGGCGCGACCACGCCGCTCTCGGTCGTCGCCGATTTCTCGATCAGCCACGGACCGACCGCGATCAACCGCTACGACCGCTCGCGGCGCGTGACGATCGAGGCCGACCTGCACGGCGACGCCGCGCTCGGCGACGCGGTCGACGGCGATCCACGCGCTGCCGACCGCCAAGAACCTGCCGCCCGGCGTCGAGATCCGCGAGACCGGCGACGTCGAGGTCATGAGCGAGGTGTTCGCCTCCTTCGCCGCGGCGATGGGCGCCGGCCTGATGATGGTCTACGGCCTGCTCGTGCTGCTGTTCGGCAGTTTCCTGCAGCCGATCACCATCCTGCGTCTCGCTGCCGCTGTCGATCGGCGGCGCGATCATCGCGCTGCTCATCACCCACAAGGCGATCTCGATGCCGGTCGTCATCGGCATCCTGATGCTGATGGGCATCGTGACCAAGAACGCGATCATGCTGGTCGACTTCGCGATCGAGGAGATCGGCCGCGGCACGCCGCGGCTCGAGGCGCTGGTCGAGGCCGGCCGCAAGCGCGCGCGGCCGATCGTCATGACGACGATCGCGATGGCGGCGGGCATGTTCCCCTCGGCGCTGGGTCTCGGCGACGGCGGCGGCTTCCGCTCGCCGATGGCGATCGCGGTGATCGGCGGCCTCATCATGTCGACGCTGCTGTCGCTCGTCTTCGTGCCGGCGCGTGTTCACGGTGATGGACGACATCGGCCGCCTCACGTGGCGCCTGTTCAGCCGCCTGATCGGCCCGAGCGACGAACATGCGCCGCACGAGCATGCGCCTGGACGGGCGAAGCCCGCGCCGACCGCCCCGGCGCGCGTGGCCCGGCCGGCGAAGGACGCAACCGTCCCGGCCGAGTGACGGCCGCGCTTCATCCTCCACCGCGCCAGGGTCAAGAGACCCATCGGTCTGCTTACGCCGGTAACCGCTTCGGCGGGAAGTTTCGTTCGATCGTAGCGACGGCAGCGAAGCGCTGTGGGGTTGCCGAGCAATATAAATCTGCACGATGGTTCGAATGCCCCGTTCTAGAGGAGCGCTAATGGCCAAGGTCCCCTTATTTGCCGCAGGCGGCGGCAAAATGGGCGCTCTTTTGCGCGAGTACGACTGGTCCAGAACGCCACTCGGCCCGATCGAGAGCTGGCCTCAGAGTTTGAGAACGACAGTCGGCTGGTCCTTCAGTCCCCGGTGCCGATCGTTCTTCTGTGGGGCGAAGACGGCATCATGATATACAACGATGCCTATTCGGTCTTTGCCGGCGGACGACACCCGGCCCTCTTTGGCTCGAAAGTGAGAGAAGGTTGGCCTGAGGTCGCGGACTTCAATGACAACGTCATGAGAGTCGGTTTGGCGGGCGGCACGCTTGCCTACAAAGATCAGGAATTGACGCTCTATCGGAGCGGCCGGCCCGAACAGGTCTGGATGAATCTCGACTATTCCCCGGTGCCCGACGAGCGGGGCAAGCCGGCTGGCGTCATTGCGATAGTGGTCGAGACTACGGCAAGAGTCCTTGCGGAGCGAAGACAGGCGGCCGAGCGCGAGCGGCAGCGTGCGATCTTCCAGCAGATGCCAGGGTTCGTCGGCGTGCTCACGGGTCCCGAGCACGTCTTCGAGTACGTCAACGATGCGTATGTCGCCATTTCCGGCCCACGAGCGTTCATCGGACGAAGCGTGCGCGAAGTGTTTCCGGAACTCGAGGGGCAAGGCTTCCACGAGCTGCTTGACCGGGTCTACGCGACCGGGAAGCCCTTTGCCGCGCAGGCGATGGCGATACGCCTTTCGGCGGAGAATGACGACCGCTACATCGACTTGGTCTATGAGCCCCTTCGAGACGACAGCGGCGAGGTCACCGGAATTTTCGTCGGCGGTTATGACGTAACTGATCGCGTGAGAGCTGAGGCGCGGCGCGAAACATTGGTGCGCCTGACTGAAAAGATCCACGATCTGACCGAGCCCAACGATATTGCGTTCACGGCCTCCGAAATCATCGGTCAAGCCCTTAAGGTCAGCCGCGTCGGCTACGGCACGATCGACCCCGATGCGGAAACGCTCGAGGTCGGCGGCGACTGGAACGCACCTGGTGTCGAGACGCTCGCTGGCGTGCTTCCCCTGCGATCGTACGGTTCGTTCGTCGAAAGCCTGAAACGCGGCGAGTTCTGAGCATCAGCGATGTCGAACAGGACGAGCGCACGGCGAGCGCAGCGGACGCTTTGAAATCGCGGAGCGCCCGCTCCTTCGTCAACGTTCCGACCCTCGAACACGGACGTCTGGTGGCGGTCCTCTTTCGTCAACCACGACGCCGTCCGTGCGTGGTCTCCGGAAGATCTCGCGCTTGATCCGCGAGGTCGCGGCGAGAACGCGGGTCGCCGTGGAGCGAAGCCGCAACGAGGTGGCATTGCGCGACCTGAACGCCTCCCTGCAAAATCGTATTGCAGCCGCGCTCGTCGAACAGCGCGCTATGGAGGACGCTCTGCGACAATCACAAAAAATGGAAGCAGTGGGTCAACTCACGGGTGGTCTGGCGCACGACTTCAACAATCTTCTGGCCGGTATCTCGGGTTCGCTCGAACTCATGCAGACGCGCGTGCGGCAAGGACGTGTGAACGATGTCGAGCGGTACATGACTGCGGCGCAGGGGGCTGTTAAGCGAGCGGCATCTCTGACCCATCGGTTGCTCGCCTTTTCGCGTCGCCAAACGTTGAGCCAAAGCCCACGGATGTGAACCAATTGGCTGCAGACATGCAGGAGATCATCCAGCGCGCAGTCGGACCGACGATAGCTTTCGAATTCGTGGGCCTATCGGGGCTTTGGCCGACGCTGGTTGACCCTTCACAGCTCGAGAACTCGCTGCTGAACCTTTGCCTCAACGCCCGTGACGCCATGCCGGATGGGGGAAAAATTACCGTCGAAACCGCGAACAAATGGCTCGACGCGAAGCGGCCGGCAGCATGATATTCCGGAAGGACAATTCGTGTCCCTCTGCGTGAGCGATACCGGCGTCGGCATGCCGCCCGAAGTCCTCGCGCGGGCCTTTGAGCCCTTCTACACCACCAAGCCGACGGGCGAAGGCACCGGCCTCGGACTGAGCATGGTGTACGGGTTTGCCCGACAGTCTGGCGGACAAGTCCGCATCTACTCTGAGGTCGGCCAAGGCACGACGGTCTGCATCTATTTGCCGCGCTACTATGGCGAACTCGCTAGAGACGATGAGCCGACCAAGGCCGTGGACATGTCACCCTCAGGGCATAGCGAGACGGTACTGATTGTGGATGATGAGCCAACAGTACGCATGCTTATTTCCGACATTCTCGAAGAACTCGGTTACGTCGCGGTTGAGGCTGCCGATAGCGTAGCCGGCCTTAAGCTTTTGCAATCTGACGCCCGGATCGATCTATTGGTTACGGATGTCGGCTTGCCTGGCGGAATGAACGGCCGGCAAATGGCGGACGCCGCCCGCATTACCCGACCCGAGCTCAAGGTTCTGTTCATCACCGGATACGCCGAAAATTCGGTGCTGGGCAATGGGCGTCTCGCTCCGGGTATGGCGGTGATGACCAAACCGTTCCCCGTCGAAACGATGGCTGCCCGTATAAAGCAGATGATCGAGTTGTAGGTTTGACTGGAGAGGCGAGGGTAGGGGCGGTGGGCTCCATCCCTTCGCAGGACGCTCCAGTCCGTCAGCAGCGGGCGTGGAAAACCTCGTTGATGATCTTCACCTGCTCCGGGTCGGTGGCGAACTTCGCGGCGAAGCCGTCGCGGCGCGCGGCAAAGCGCCTCGGCGCGCAGGCGCTCGGGATCACGAAGGTCGGTCGAAGCCGCATCGATCGCCGCGACGCCCGCGGCGGTCGCCGCGAGAAGCGTGAGGTCGCGCGCGAGACGCCAGGGCCCGGCATAGGCGCCGGACTCGTCCCGGCAAGTCTCGGCGCCGATGTCCGCCCGCAAAGCCTCGGCGTCCCAGGCGAGGCCGATCAGCCGCGCGCTCATCTCCCTGGCCCCCGCCAGGCCGATCAGCGCCGCGGCCGTGTCGGCGACTGCGACGATGCGGGTCGAACCGTCCTCGAGGCCGCCGAGCGCCTCGCGGACGGCGAGCCTGGCGGAGAGCTGCTCGATCCCGGCCTTGAGCGCCTGGGGCAGCACGATCGCGAAGGGCGCCTGCCCGATGACGGCGTCGAGATCGGCATCGGTCTCGGCGTCGCCAAGCGGACTCACCCGGACCATCAGCGCGGGGGCAAGGCTTTGCGCTCTTCGCGAGGAGACGCGCCGCGTTCGCCCGCGCCGCCGCCCTCGCGCCGGGCGCAACGACGAGATCGATCACGACCGCGTCGGCGCCGCTCTCGAGCGCCGCCTGAAGCCTCGCCTCGTCGTCGCCCGGCGCGATGATGAGCGAGCGCAACGTCAGGCCGAAAGCACTTCTGGCCCGCGCCGGCGCATGAAGGCGGTGCGGCGGCACTCGGCGACCAGCGTGCCGTCCTGCTTGAACGCCCGGTGGCGGAATTCGACCAGGCCCGCGTCGGGCCGCGACTTCGAGGCCCGGACCGACAGCACTTCCGTTTCGGCGCGAACCGTGTCGCCCTCGAACAGCGGCGCCGGGAAGACGCCACGTCGGTCATGCCGAGATTGGCGATGGTCGTGCCGACCGTGGTGTCGTTGACCGAAATGCCGATCATGAGGCCGAGGGTGAAGAGCGAGTTCATCAGCGGCCGGCCCCATTCCGTCTCGGTCGCGCAGAAATGCGCATCGATATGCAGCGGCTGCGGATTGAGCGTCATGTTGGAGAACAGCATGTTGTCCATCTGCGTGACGGTGCGGGTCAGGCGATGGCGGAAGACGTGGCCGACGGAGAAGTCCTCGAAATAGAGGCCGCCGCGCGGATGGGGAAGGGGCGTCGTCATGCGAACTCGGGCTCTTTCCGGCGGATTCAGGAGCTTACGCCGCCGCCTCCTTCATCGCCTGTCGCGCCTCAGCCATCGCGCGGCGCAACACTTCCGCGTCCTGCGCGCCGGGCACGGCGAGGCGGCCTGCGAAGATGAAGAACGGCACGCCCGTCACGCCGATCGCCTGCGCCTCGGCGATCTCGCGCCGCACGGCGTCCTTGTCCACGTCCTCGCTGAGGAGCTTTTCGACGAGGCCGGCGTCGAGCCCGCTCTCTCTGGCGATGTCGATCAGCACGGCGCGGTCGCCGATGTCGCGTCCTTCGACGAAATAGGCCTTGAACAACCGGTCGACGACGTCGCGTTGCGCGCCAGCCGTTTCCGACCAGCGGATGAGGCGATGGGCGTCGAGCGTGTTCGGCGCGCGCTTGATCCTGTCGAAGGCGAAGGGGAGGCCGACTTCGGCGCCCAGCCGAACGAGATTGTCGTGGACGGCCTTCAGCCGGTCGGACTTGCCGAACTTCTTCTCCATGTACTCCCGGCGGTCGAGCCCGCCCTCCGGGATTGTCGGATCGAGCTGGTAGGGGCGCCAGCGCAGGACGACCGGCTGTGGCTCGTCGGCAAGCGCCGCGTCGAGGCGCTTCTCGCCGAGATAGCACCAGGGACAGACGACGTCGCTGACGATGTCGATGACCAGGGTTTCGTCGGTCTCCGTCATGCCGTTCTCCCGTCTTCGCCGCCCCGCGCCCGACAATGATGGCCCTTTAAGCTGGCGCCGCCAGAGCGCACGCGCAAGAGCGGACGAACCAGAAGTTACGGCTCGCGCCTCCACCAGGCGGCGAGATCGACGCCGAACAGCGGCGTCCTCTCGGGCCGGCCGAGCTTGCTCGAATAGGCGATCCACTGCTCGGGCGCATAGTAAAGAGGCACGATGTAGAAGCCGGAGATCAACACCCGGTCGAGCGCGCGCACCGCGGCGACGAAATCCTCCTTGCTCCTGCGCCGCCAGAATGGCCGCGATCATCGCGTCGATCGCCGGCGAGGCCGCGCCGGAGATGTTGTAGGCGCCTTCGGCATTGGCCGCGGCCGAGCTCCAGCGGCCGCGCTGCTCGTTGCCGGGCGAGGGCGAGGCGGTCCACGTGCCGATCATCATGTCGAAATCGAACCGCGTGCGCCGCCGCTGAAACTGGACCTCGTCGACCAGCCGCACATTCGCCGTGACCCCGATCCGGGCGAGATTGCGGGCATAGGCAAGCGCGAGGCGCTCTTCCTCGCGGTTCTTGACCGTGATCTCGAAGGCGAACGGGTTGCCGCTGCGATCGACGAGGCGCCCGTCCTTGAGCGCGTAGCCTGCCGCCTCCAGCTTGTCGATCGCGGCGCGGGCGAGGGAGCGGTCGCGCCCCGTCCCGTCGGACGCCGGCGCCCGCCACTGGCCCTCCATCACATCGTCGCGCACCGCGCCGGGGAAGGGCGCGAGCAGCGCGCGCTCGTGGCTTGAGGCCGGCCGGCCGATCGACGACAATTCGCTGTCGTCGAAGAAGCCCTCGGAGCGTTTGAACGCGCCGGCGTAGAGGTTGGCGTTGATCCACTCGAAGTCGAACATCGAGGCTAGCGCCTCGCGCACGCGCGGGTCGGCAAAGAGCGCGCGGCGCGTGTTGAAGGCGAAGCCCGAGACGCCTTTCGGCAGGCCGTTTGGAATCGTGTCCTTGACGATGCGGCCATCCTTGATGGCGGGGAAATTGTATTCGGACCGCCAGCGCGTCGCGTCCTCCTCGATACGGAAGTCGATGAGCCCCGCCTTGAAGGCCTCGAACATGGCGGTCGCGTCGCGAAAATACTCGATGCGGATCGTGTCGAAGTTGTAGAGGCCTTTCGAGATCGGCAGATCGCGTCCCCAGTAGTTTGGATCGCGCTCGAGAACGAGCCGCTCCCCGGGCTTGACCTCCGCGACGCGGTAGGGCCCGGACGCCACCGGAATCTGCAGCGTCTGATCCTCGAAATGCTCGGCGTCGGTGTGGGCGCGCGAGAGCACGGGCATGATCGCGAGCGTCAGCGGCAGCTCCCGGTCGTTGGCGCCCGAGAGGTCGTAGCGAACGGTCCAGTCGTCCGGGGCGTCAATGGATTTCACCAGGCTGAAGGCAGCGCGCTGCTGCGGACGGCCTTTCGCCTTCAGGAGATCGAAGGTGAAGAGGACATCGGCGGAGGTGATTGGCGAGCCGTCCGAGAAATGCGCCGCCGGATCGAGATGGAAGACGAGCCTGTCGCGAGCCTCGTTGATCTCGAGGCTCTTTGCGATGAGCCCGTAAAGCGTGAACGGCTCGTCGTCGGACCGGGCCATCAGCGACTGATAGACGTTGCCGATCAGGCCCTGCGCGGTCGACAGCGCCTTGACGTTGTAGGGGTTCAGGCTGTCGAACGCGCCGAGATAGGCGAGATCGAGCCGGCCGCCCTTGGGCGCGTCGGGGTTGACGTATGGAAGATGCGCGAAGCCCGGCGGCAGCGCCGGCTCGCCATGCATCGCGATCGCGCCGACCGGCTCGCCAATCTCGGCGCGGGCGGCTACGGCTGCGACCAGCAAAGCGGCGCTGAGCGCCAGACGAATCGCAAAACCTGTCATTGCTCGAGCTTAGCACCCGACAATTGCGCCGATTGTTCGCCTGCCGGCCATTTTTCGAAGGCGGGAGAGAGCCCCGCGACGGCGCCGCGACGAAATTGTTATTGGATTGTCGCGTCGGATGTGGAAAGAGGGCGCGCACGAAGAAACGCCCGTTAGCGGCGCCGTCGCGTCATATTGCCGCCCGAAGGCTCGCCGAAGCCGAGCCGAAGGCGCCGAGTGATGCTGGACGCGCCACTGCGAAGCGATCGCGATCAATTCCTATGGCCTGAAAGGACGATCGAATGAGTTTTCATGTCACGCGCTGGGGCGCCGCTGCGCTCGCATTGAGCCTCGCCGTGGGCGCCGGCTCCGCGTTGGCGCAAAACGCGCCGGCGCAGCCCGCCGCCCGGCGCACAGCCTGCCCCCGGGGTCCAGCCTGCCCCCGGGGCCCAGCCTGCCCCTGGCCAGCCCGCCCCGCCCTCGAAAGTCGACCTCGTGTCGCCCGAGCCGCAATGGGCCAAGTTCTGCGCCAAGGAGCCCAACACCGGCAAGGACGCCTGCGCCACCATGCGCGACTTCGCGACGTCCGCCGATCAGCCGCCGATGATCAGCATCAACGTCTTTGAACAGGCCGGCGAAGAAAAGCGCAAGCTGCGCCTCCTGATGCTGCCGATCGGCATGATGTTAAAGCCCGGCTTCCGTGTCATCATCGACAAGGGCGATCCGATCGAGGGCAAATATGACATGTGCTTCCAGAACGCCTGCTCCGCCGAGATCGAAATTGGGGCGAGCACGCTCGCGTCCCTGAAAAAGGGCCAGAAGCTGAGCGTCGTGATGCGGGTTCCCGGCGGCGCGCCCTCCGGCCGCGAGTTGACGTTCAACATCCCGCTGAAGGATTTCGGCCCGTCCTTCGACGGCAAGCCGACCGACCCCAAGCTTCTGGAGCAGCAACGCCAGCAGCTGCAGCAGCAGCTGCAGAAGAAGGCCGAGGAGCAGCGCAAGCAGCTCGAGCTGCAACAGCAGCAGGGCGGCGCCGCCGCGCCTTCAGCCGCCGCTCCTGCCGCTCCTGCTGCTCCTGCCGCCGCGCCAGCCGCCGAGCCAAAGCAGTAGCGTCCGCTTCCCGGCGATCCGGAGCCAAAAGAAAAGGCGCGTCCGGAGACCCGGGCGCGCCTTTATTGTTGGGGCTTCGGCGAGCGTCTCGTCTCAGCTCGCGAGCGATTTTCCGCGAAAGCGATATCGGCCGTCGGGCGTTCGTTCGAACGTCTCGCTGACCTGCGGATGGCGCACCGGCTCCCCCGAATTCGTCGGGCAGAAGATTCTGCTCCGACACATAGGCGATATACTGGCTGTCGGCGTTTTCGGCATAGAGATGGTAGAACGGCTGGTCCTTGGACGGACGGATCTCCGCGGGGATCGAACGCCACCATTCCTCGGTGTTGGCGAAGGTCGGATCGACGTCAAAAATGACGCCCCGGAACGGATAGATGCGGTGCTTAACCACCTGACCGATGTCGAATTTGGCCATGCGCGTCGTCATGAATCTGACCTAAACCGAGGCTGGCGGCTCGTCAATTCGCGATTCGCCGCTCGCTCAGAGCTGATAGACCGCCGCATATTCGGCGTCTCTCGCCGCGACCTTGCTTCGCGAGTTCGACGATGACGCGCGCCTGCTTCCAGGTCGCGTCATCCTGCATCTTGCCGTCGATCATCACCGCGCCGGAGCCGTCCGGCATGGCGGCCAGAATCTTGCGCGCGAAGGCGACCTCGGCCGGGTCGGGCGAAAACACCTTCTTGGCGATCGCGATCTGGCTCGGATGCAGGGTCCAGGCGCCGACGCAGCCGAGAAGGAAAGCGTTGCGGAACTGCGCCTCGCAGGCGGCCGGATCGGAAAAATCGCCGAACGGTCCATAGAACGGCTTGATGCCGTTGGCCGCGCAGGCGTCGACCATGCGCGCGATCGTGTAGTGCCAGGGATCCTGCTGGGCGCTGAGCCGCGCCGCGCCGGGCTCGGAGGCGTCGGCGAGCACCTTATAGTCGGGATGGCCGCCGCCGACGCGCGTCGTCTTCATCGCGCGCGAGGCCGCGAGATCGGCCGGACCCAGGCTCATTCCGTGCATGCGCGGGGACGCCGCCGCGATCGAAGCGACATTGTTGACGCCCTGCGCGGTCTCCAGGATCGCGTGCACCAGAATTGGCCTCTTGAGCCGGTGCCGCGCCTCGAGCAGCGCGAGATATTGATCGACGAAATGGATGTCCCAATCGCCCTCGACCTTGGGGATCATCACGACGTCGAGCTTGTCGCCGATCTCGCCGACGAGCCGCGTCATGTCGTCGAGAAACCAGGGCGAGTTCAGCGCGTTGACGCGGACCCAAAGGCCGGTCGCGCCGAAGTCGGCAGCCTTCGCCATGGCGATCACGCCCTCGCGCGCGGCGATCTTGGCTTCGACCGGGATCGCATCCTCGAGATTGCCGAGGATGACGTCGACCTGGCCGGCGAGCTCGGCCGCCTTCGCCCGCACTTTCTCGTTGTGCGGCGGCACGAAATGGATCATGCGCTCGAGCCGCGACGGCAGTTCGAGGAGCGGGCGCGGCGCGCCGATGGCGAGCGGCTCGAAATATTTGCGCGGAGCTTTCATAGTCGGCGGCTCGCCTTGACGTTCATCGAATTCCGGCGAGCCATAGGGGCATTTCGCCGGCGCCGCAATTGGACGGCGGAGCGAGAATATGCCGCGCCACGCCGTCGGGCCGGTCGGCGTTGTTGCAAATGCGGGATGCGTCGCGGGCCTGCTAGCAGGGAGATAACAGGGAGAATCGGGCGTCTCCAACCCTGCTGTGTGGTAGAATCGCCTTAAATTCCAATGATGTGACCGGAAAAACGGGCGAGACGCGGAACACGACGATAACAGGGCGGCAAAACGCGGTTATCAGGGACATAACAGGTGCGGAACAGGGAGCCAAAAAGGGCTCGCGATGCGAGCCCCAGACGCGTCTTTCCTTGGCCGAGTAATCACAATGAGCCTTGGCACTATGCGGTCCGAGCGTGCCTCGGCGAGGCGCGCCTCCGGCTGCGGGCAAGACGCAAGATGCGGCTCCGCTCGCTGCTTCATTTCTAGCGCATCACCTTGGACTTTGTCTGGAGCCGTTCAATCCGTCGCGCGAGCACGGTCCTCTTGATGGGCGCGATGGCGAGCTGCTCGGCAATGGACGTCAGCTGACGTCCGCGCTGGGGGTCGGGCCGAACGAAGTCGTCCCAATCGATGATGATCTTAAGCTCCCGGCTGGCGCATTCTAATATACTGATAAAACCTTCAGTTTCACGAAGATCCTGGCTTAGGTCCGCCAAAGACTGCGTTCGGCCACGCATAGAAGAAACTCCACACGATACGTTTTAATAACTTCGCAATGCTGCGGAACTCCTGACCATGTCTACCGACTGCTGGCGTGCCGAGGCTGTCTCCTGTTCGATGGGCAGCATCGGACATCGTCCATGCCACAGGATATCCGCCGCCAAAAGATTTTATCCAAGACGATTGTCGGGCGCAAATCAATTTACATAATAACAGGAATGATAAGAATTATTGGTATGGGCCCTGCTGGCGAGCCGCCTATTCCCACTCTCCGATGTCCGACTCTGTGAGCGGCCGGAAAAACTCGGGGCCGACGCTTACAATTCCTTTCAATGCTCCAAAGCGGCGAGACGCCGGCTGCGAGCGAACAGGCGTGAGCCGCGCCACCGGCGTCTTGCCGCGAGCGATGACAATCTCCTCGCCGGCTTCGACCCGCGCGAGGACCTTCGATAGGTTTGCCTTCGCAGCGCGGATATTCACCGTGACCATCGGACGGCTCCTCGGAGCGGCTCAGCACGCTAGGCAATCGCCTTCGCGGCGTCCACCGCCCTTGCGAACAAAGCGCGAAACATGGTTGCGTCAGCCCCATGTCGCTCGCCCTGATTCGTTCGGCGCCCGCAGTCGAACTCAACCCCGAGCAGATGCTCGCGGTCGAGCACGGGATCGGCGAGGCGGCCGGTCCCGGCCCGCTGCTCGTCATCGCCGGCGCGGGCTCCGGCAAGACGGCGATGCTCGCGCACCGGGTCGCGGCGCTGATCCTCGCCGGCGCCGATCCGAAGCGCATCATGCTGGCGACGTTCTCGCGCCGCGCCGCAGCCGGGCTTGGCCGGCGCGTCGAACGGCTGCTTGCGCGCGGCCTTGCGCCCGAAGCCGCGGCCGCCGCGACGCCGGCCTATTCGGGCACGTTTCATGCGATCGGCGCACGGCTCCTGCGCGAATACGCGCCGCGCCTCGGGCTCGATTCGCAGTTCACCATCCACGACCGCGAAGATTCCGCGGACCTGATGAACTGGGCCCGACACGAGGCAGGACTCACCGAGACGAAGGAGCGCTTTCCAACCAAGGGGACGTGCCTTGCGATCTATTCGCGTGTCGTCAACGCGCGGGGCGACCTCGGCCAGACCATAGGCAAATGGTTCCCGTGGGTCGCGGCGCACGAGGAGGCTCTTCGCGCGCTGTTTGGCGCTTACGTCGAGGCGAAACAGCGTCAGAACGTGCTCGACTACGACGACCTCCTGCTCTATTTCGCCCAGATGCTGGCGGAGCCCATGATCGCCGCCGAAGTCGCCGCGCGTTTTGATCATCTCCTCGTCGACGAATATCAGGACACCAATGCGCTCCAGGGCGAGATTGTGCTCGCCCTGAGGCCAAAGGGCAGGGCCTCACCGTCGTCGGCGACGACGCACAGGCGATCTATTCCTTCCGGGCCGCGACGGTGCGCAACATCCTCGATTTTCCGGACGCTTTCGACCCGCCGGCGCGGGTCGTGACGCTCGACCGCAACTATCGCTCGACCCAACCAATTCTCGCCGCCGCCAACGCGGTGATCGCGCTCGCAGCCGAACGCTACGCCAAGGACCTCTGGAGCGACCGCGCGTCCGGCGCGCCGCCCGCGCTCATGACAGTCGCGGAGGAGGCCGATCAGGCGCGATACGTGGCGATCCGCGTGCTCGCCAATCGCGAGGCGGGCGCTCAGCTCAAATCCCAGGCGGTGCTGTTTCGCGCCTCCCACCACAGCGCCGCGCTCGAACTGGAACTCACGCGGCGCAACATTCCCTTCGTCAAATTCGGCGGCTTGAAGTTTCTCGACGCGGCGCATGTGAAGGACACGCTCGCGCTGATGCGCTTTGCCGAAAATCCGCGCGATCGCATCGCCGGCTTCCGCGTCGCCCAGCTTCTGCCTGGCGTCGGCCCGAAGATCGCAGAGACGATCGTCGGCGCGGCGGCGGCCGACGACGGCTTTGCCGCGCTGTCTGCGCTTACGCCGCCGTCAAGAGCGCGCGCGGGCTTCCCCGCCTTCGCCGGCTTGATGCGGCGCCTGGCGTCCCGCGCCGCGCCCTGGCCGGGCGAGCTTGCCGACGCCGTCGCCTGGCTCTCTCCTCTCATCGAGACGCGCTACGACGACGCCACTATGCGGATCGGCGACCTCGAGGCGCTGGAGCGCATCGCCGCCTCCTTCGCCACGCGCGAACAATTCCTGAGCGAACTGACGCTCGACCCGCCGGACGCGACCAGCGACGAAGCGGGTCCGCCCTTGCGCGACGAGGACTATCTCATCCTCTCGACCATTCATTCCGCCAAAGGGCAGGAATGGCGCTCGGTCTTCGTCTTGAACTGCGTCGACGGCTGCATTCCCTCCGACCTTGCGACGGGATCGTCGGAGGAGATCGAGGAGGAGCGGCGCCTGCTCTATGTTGCGATGACGCGCGCCCGCGACGAACTGACGCTGATCGTGCCGCAGCGCTTCTATGTCCGCGGCCAGCCGAAGAACGGCGACCGCAGCGTCTTTGCGAGCCGCACCCGGTTCATCCCGGCGCCGCTCCTCAAGCATTTCGCGCGCGAGACCTGGCCTGCGGCGGGCGCAACGCCGCAGCGCGCGGCGGCAGATGGACCGCGCGTCGATCTCGCCGCGCGAATGCGGGGAATGTGGCGGTAGAGGCGATGAGCAACGCTCGATGAGACAACCCTCCAAAACTGCTGCTTTCGATGCGGCCAGGAGGTGGGATGACGCATCGCTTCGCGCGTATCTCGCGTCGTCGCCAAGCTTGGTCGGCGCTGTCGATTCCACAGGGCGATCGCTCTTGCATCGGGCTTGCGCGGTCCGGCCGGGCGCTTCGAGCCTCGGGGAGGCCGACGGGATCGAGACGGTCGGCACGCTGCTCAAAGCTGGCGCCGATCTCGAGCAGGCGGCGCCGATGGACGAGGACGAGGGCGATTTTCGCGCCACGCCGCTCTGGTACGCGGTCGCGCGCGGCGAGAACCTGCCGCTCGTGCGGTTCCTGCTGGCGCGGGGCGCCGACGCGAGCACGTCGTTATGGGCCGCGGTCTGGCGCGACGACGACGATACATGCGGCGAACTGTTGAAAAGCAAGCCGAGGCTCAATCTCCGGGCGCATGGCGAGACACCGATCTTCTATGCGGCGCGGCTCAAGCGGCTGAGGACGCTCGATCTGCTGATCGAAGCCGGCGGCCGACCCGACTATCGCAGATGCGCGCGGCCGAGACGCGGTCGACATCGCGAGAGCGCGTCGCCGCCCGAGGCACGTCATAGAACGCCTCGACGCCCTCGGGCGGCGGATCACATTTGAAAGACAGAGCTCATGAGAAATTCGCGTCTGGAAAAGCTGGGCGGAGGCCTTCGCCTTGAAGACATTCCCATTCCGGAGCCTCGCCCCGGCAGCGTTCTGATGCGCGTCGAGGCGTCCGCGCTGATGTCCTATCTCGGGGCCTCAGGCGGATTGTAGAATGGAAGTTTTCCTGCGACGTGATCCTCGGCCAGTTCATGTATCCCGCGAGCGCTATCGGAGCCTGATCGGACTTGTCCGCGCAGGCCTTCTCGACCCCAGCGTGATCAGGCCGAGCGTCTTTCCGCTCGCCGCG
>CAWDWT010000022.1:0-603166 GCA_963806075.1 uncultured Alphaproteobacteria bacterium | reverse complement strand
GCCCGCGGCCGGCACCACGACATCGAACGCCTTCAGCGACACGTCGCAATAGACCGGCAGCGGCGTTTTCAGGCCGAACGGGCAGACGCCGCCGACCTCATGGCCGGTGATTTCGGCGACTTCATCGAGCCCCAGCATCTTCGGCTTGATGCCGAACAGCGCCTTCACCTTCTTGTTGTCCATCCGCGCGGTGCCGCTCGCCACGATCAGCACGACACGATCGCCGACCCGCAGGCTCAGCGTCTTGGCGATCCGCGCCGGTTCGACACCATAAGCCTCAGCCGCCAGCACGACGGTCGCCGAACTCATCGTCGATTTGATCACCTGGATGTCGGGGGCTTTTTCCGCGAAAAACGCGCGAACCGATTCAAGACTCATTAGCGGCAATAACCCCAGGCAATTCCGATAGCGTGTGGATGCGATAATCCGGTTTAACGCCGAGTTCGTCCATCTGCGTCCGGATTGCCTTGAACATGGTCAGCGGCGCGACCATGTCGCTCTTGACGAAGGACTGCGCCATCGCCTCCGGCGTTACCCGCTCGATCCAGGCGACGTTGAGGCCAAAGGATTTGGCGCCGCAGGCATCCCACGGATTGGACGAGACGAACAAGACGTCGGAAGGCGGCACGCCGAGCTTTTCCTCGATCAGCATGTAGGCATCGGGCGCCGGTTTGAAGATGCGTTTCGAATTCGACGCTGATCGTGGCATCGAGCACGCGGTCGAGTCCGCTGTTGCGCACCAGCGCGTTCAGCATGTCGCTGCTGCCATTGGAGAGGATCGCGAGCTTGCGGCCTTTCAACGCGGCGAGCGCCGCCTTGCCATCCGGATAGAGATCGAGATGCAGATATTTTTCCATCAGCCGCGCGAATACGCCCTCGTCGTATGTCTTTCCAAGAATGCGTAGCGTGTAGGCGAGCAACTCCCGCGTCAGCACCGAAAAATCCTCATAGCGCCGCATCAGCGAACGCATCCAGGAATATTCGAGCTGCTTGATCCGCCAGATCTGGGTGATGATCTCGCCGTAGCCTGGAAATGCCTCCTCGGTGATCGCGGCCACCGACTGCACGTCGTAAAGCGTGCCATAGGCATCGAACACAACGGCCTTGATGGTCATGGATGCACCTGTGTTGATCGTTCCAGTTTCGGCATTTTGCCATCCTGGCGGCGGCTCGAATTATGAACGTGCGGCAAATTGCTTATAGATGACGAATTTGGCAAGCCGGACAGATAACGGCAATTGTGGGCGGACGCGGCTTCGCGATCCCGCGGCGCGATGGGTCCGGGTTTTGAGAGCGATGCGCACCCAAAGAAGAGGGCGCGCGCGACCTCTAAAAAGAGGCGCGGGCGACCTCAAGAGAGGCGCGGGGAATGCCGGATGCCCGATGGCACCCGTGGTTGGTGCAAAAAAATGCACCGGTAGTCGCCACAGGTTCACCGGGACAGACCGGCATTCCCTGCGCGATGGCTTTACGGTTTTCTTCGAGCTCTTCCCGGTGACCGGGCTTTGTTGTCACCGTCGCCAGCGTGATGCCAAGAAAAACTCCAGGCATCATCGCCAACTTGACGCCAGCGTCGGGGCGTCAGAACCACACGACTTCGCCGTACGCAACCTCGTCGTTCGTCCGCGCGCAAAGCGCGCGCCGACGTGGCCAGCGTCCACCGCATCCCGCCTCAACGTTCGTGACGATCATGATACGCCCTCTTTCGAGGCGGGACGGGGCAAGCAAAGAACTGATTTGCGCTGGATGATAAGGGAAATATTTTTTTGCCGAGGTCTGGACAGCCCAAATCAGTTTGAATCCGCTCGATAAAATCGCACTTTTGGTGCGTGATCAACCCGTGCAGGACCGCAGCGGCCTAAACAATTGTCCGAGGCCGGACCGGCATGCATCACCTTTGGCCCACCGTGGACGTCGCGTCCTCGCGGTACGAATGCCTGCTTTTGACCGGTTTGAGACCTGCCGACGAACCCGAAAGGCGTCTGGTTATCTGGGAAGATCGGAAGTCATCGACGTTCTGCCGAAGCGGCGCGAATGATCCAACTAAGACATCGGCATCGAATATTGCCGTGACGAAAAAACACTGCTCCAGCCCGTCGTAAAAGGGTCATTCGCGCCGGCGATATTTTGTCGCAGCATGAGTGCGCACGGCTGCCAAAAAATGGACGGATTGGCGAGCGATAGCACTGAAGCCGAGCAGATCGTCAGTCTTGGAAATTCGACTTCGACGGGCGGAATAAGAGTGCGACATCAGTGCTCGACGTGTTCAGCGTCGTAAGGGGCACGGCGAACGGCGTGTTCAGCAGCGATGGCTCGGTGTTTGTGTCCTCGAAGTTTGCACGATGCAAGCGCGTTGAGGCTCGGATATTTCCTCACTTGCATCCGAACCTATTGAAGGGTCACAGTTGTCAACAAGGGAGGGTAAACCGTGAAGATCGTCGTCATCGGCGGCACCGGCCTGATCGGCTCCAAGACCGTCGCCATTCTGCACCAGGGCGGCCACGATGTCCTTGCCGCCTCGCCCAACAGTGGCGTCAACACCATCACCGGCGAGGGGCTCAAGGAAGCCGTGGCCGGCGCGCAGGTGGTGATCGACCTCGCCAATTCGCCCTCGTTCGAAGACAAGGCGGTGCTGGAGTTCTTCGAGACCTCCGGCCGTAACCTGCTCGCAGCGGAGTCCGCAGCCGGCGTTCGGCACCATGTCGCACTATCAATCGTGGCAATAGACCGGACAGACAATGGTTATTTCCGCGCCAAGGTCGCGCAAGAGAAACTGATCAAGACCTCCGGCATCCCATACACCATCGTCCGCTCGACCCAGTTCTTGGAATTTCTCCGCGGCGTCGCCGATTCAAGCGCGGATGGAAACATAGTCAGGCTCCCGCCCATCCTATTTCAGCCCATCGCTTCGGACGACGTTGCCGTCGGCGTTGCTGATGTGGCGCTCGCGCCGCCGCGAAACGGAATTGTCGAGATCGCAGGCCCAGAACGAGCGCCGTTCAACGAAATCGTCGCTCGCTATCTCAAGGCGATTGGCGACCCGCGTGAGGTTGTGAGCGATCCCGAGGCCCGATACTGGGGCGGTCGGGTTGACGAACACTCGCTCGTGCCGTTGGGAGAGGCGCGCCTCGGCCGCATCGGTTTGGACGAATGGCTCCGCCGCTCACAGGCAGCCTGAATCCGGCATCGGAGGTACACCCAGTGTGTCGCGAGCGGGCCCCGGCAACGAACGAAAGAGGCGACCATGACAATCAAACTCGTTGCGTTGGTTCTTCTGTGCCTCATGACCGGCACGGCGGTAGCTCAGGAGCCTAAGGTCACGCCACTCATGTCTAAGGATCTTCCAGAGAAAATCCTGGCAGGGAAGCTCTGATGATAACGGTTGAGCATGCACCCGGCGGGTCAAGCGCTATTCACCGACATAATGCACATGCATTTGTGTACGTGCTAGAGGGCTCCATCGTGATGCAGTTGAAGGGTGGGCAGCAGGTGACGCTGACACCAGGACAAAGCTTCTATGAAGGCCCCGATGATCTTCATGTCGTCGACCGGAACGCCAGCGGCACCCAGCCGGCGAAATTTCTGGTGCTCTTGATCAAGGACAAGGGCGCTCCGGCGCTCGTGCCCGCACAGTGATTGTTACGGCAATCCCAGTATGCGAGCGCGCCGTGTCGAACCGTGCGTCAGGTTTCCGTTTTGGAACATTTGGCTTCCAGCAGGGTTGACCGGAGTGTTCAACCCTTCGAGGTCAAAATGAAGAAGTTAGCTTACGTTCTCACGGGGGCCGTGGCGCTGTCAGTTGCTGCTCCGACTGTCGCCAGCGCGCATTGGCACCATCATCACTGGCATCATCACTGGCATCATCATTGGCACCACCACTGGCACCATCACTGGAGATAAGACGGGCCCCCGGTTCGCCGGGGGTTTTTCTTTTGCTGGGATTACGCTGCAGTGAAGCCGCCACAACGCGGCATTCATCCCCTGTTCAGTGCCATCGATCTAGACGCTCACCTGCTGTGGGGCGCCGAGCGATGACGCAATTGGACCAGGCTGATGGTGGTGGATCGGTTCGACAAAATGGCGGTCGTTGTGGATTGGCTCGACGCATGCCGGAACCAGGACATCGAAGGACTGCTCGACTGCTATGCCGACGATGCCGGCTTTGAGTGCGCTTGCGAATCCGTAGCTCTTTCCGGTCGCGCCCGAATTGCGACCTTCTGGAAGACAAGGCTTGGCGGCCTTGGCCCAGAGGCGTTCGGGCTGGAGCAGATTTTGCCACATGCCGACGGCGTGCAGCTCGACTATCTTAACTTCGAGGGCAAGCCGGCCCGCGTCGTCTTCAACTTCGATGCAAGCGGCAAGATTGCGCACATGCGTTGCGAGCCCACGCGCTGACCGCTGCTTTCAACCGAGAGCAGCCTGTTCCAGCGGCAGGCGGCAACGAACCAGCGTCCGGCCGTTCTCCCGATGCAGTTCGAAAGTTCCGTCGAGCGCGCGAACCCGCTCCCGCATGCCGGTCAGGCCACGTCCGAAAGTGCGCGCGGGGGAAAAGCCGATGCCATCATCCGAAATCGCAATAGCGATCGCTTCGTCCATGCATCCCGCATTGACATCGATCGTTGTGGCCTGCGCGTGCCGGAGCACGTTGGTCAGGCTTTCCTGGATGACGCGGTAGATGGTCTGCGACAGCACGCCGTCGATTTCATTCACCCGAGGGTCGATGTTTGCGGTAAGCTTGAGGTTCGGCGCCTGAGAGCGCGCATTGTGCAGAAGGGTCTGAATATTTTGTGCAAGGCCGAGTTCCTGCACATGAAGCGGGCTCAGTCCTTCCAGGATGCGGCGGTTGGCCTGCTGCAGCGTCTCGGCCGCCTGCAAAATGTTTGCTGCGGACGCGGCCGGATCCGCCTCGCCGGTCGCGGTAGCTTCCGACAGCGCAGTGGCATTGGCCCGGATCGCAAACAACAAGGGCCCCAATTCGTCGTGCAGCTCCCGCGCCAGCTCGCGCCGTTCATCGTCCTGCACTGATACGATGCGGCGCACCAGCTCCCGGTTATGCTGGCTCAACCCCTTCAGCGTACGGGCGAGCTGGTTGGCTTCTTCGCAGCTGTTGCGGATTTCAGGCGGGCCAGCCAGGGGAATGACGGTGTCGTAACAGCCTTTGCGCAGCTGCGTGAGACCTTGCGCGAGCTGTCCCAGTGGTCGGATCGCGGAGCCTGTGGTGAAATAGGCGCTCAACGCCGCAAGCAGCATCAGCACCGATCCCGACACGACGATAGCAAGAAATCCCACCCATTTTTCGAACACGTCCGCCGAAAGATCGGGCGTAAAGATGATGTCGCCGACATGGTCGGTACCGATCGTGACGGGATATACAGCGCCGATGTCGGGAATGCGGAGAAGGTCGATGAACCATCGCGGCACCGTTGCTGCGGACACGCGGACTGCCGGGATTCGCGGCGCCCCGGCGCGCTCAAACTCGATTGCTTCGGGAGGGCCGAGGCTGTTGTGAAAGGCATCGAGCGTGGCCTTGGGATCTGCGGAGGCCGCAAGTGCGGTGTTGAGCGCGTCCGCGATGGCTTTCGCCGAACGTGATCCTTGCGCGTTCTCATATTCGAATTGTTCTGGAGAGACGATTTGCAGTGCCACGCCGCCAAGCGCCAGCGCTACGAGAATCATCGCGACCATGGGCAGCGACAGACGGGCGCGCAAGGAAAGCCGTTGCCACATTGGGAACATTCCAATCAGGTTTGTGTCGATTTCTCTTTAAACTTTTCGCCGATATCCTATCTCTCTCATAGACGAGGAATCCGTGCAGGATACGCCGAAATCCACCACCAGGGTATTGATTGTCGACGACCACCCGGTGGTGGTGTCAGGTTGCCGGTCGCTGTTCGCGTCGGACGATTCCGTGAAGATCGATGAAGCGAGCGATGCCAAATCCGGGTATCGCGCCTACGTGCAGAAACGCCCCAACGTTGCTGTCATCGATATCAGGCTGCCGGATGTCTCTGGATTTGAACTGATGCGGAGGATCAGGAAGGACGATCCCGGTGCCAGGATCATCATGTTCAGCATGAATGACGACCCGGCCTTCGTGGTTCGGGCGATCGAGATGGGCGCGCAAGGTTATATATCGAAGAGCGACGATCCTCGGCTGTTCGCGAAAGCGGTCCGCAAGGTGGCGGCCGGCGAGAAATTCATCTCGCCGCATCTGGCTGAAGCCGTGACCTTCATGGGCGCAGCGATTAAAGCCAACCCGTCGGCCCAGATGAACGCGCGAGAGCTTGAGATCCTCAGGCTGTTGGGGCGAGGAAGCAAAATCGTCGAGGTCGCCGACGCGCTCGGCATCTCCTACAAGACCGTCGCCAACACCACCTCTCTGCTCAAGCAGAAACTCGGCGCCAAGAACCATTCTGATCTCGTCCGTATCGCCGTCGAAATGGAACTTTGCTGATAGAGGGTAAATTGGAACTGACCGCCCGGAATGGTGCGGTCAGTTCCTCCCGCAGCGGTATGCCTCATCCGTCAGGGCAATGGGTCAACCAATGAAACATCCGCAGGGATAGCGGGTTCGTTGCAGCTCTCTTCCGCCAGCATGATTGCTCATCGCTACCACGCCATCGGAAACGAGTTCGATTGATAGGCGACATGCCGATGCACTTCGCTGGGCGATGGCCGCAAGACGCGACGCTTCGCGCGGCGCTGTGGCTTACCCAACAGTCTTGACGACATCCCTGGCGACATCGCGGGAACGTCAGCATTGGCCTCGCGGATGGGCGCGGGGATGGGGGCCACGCTCGCAACCACTGTCGGCGGTATGATCCGCGGCATCGGCACGCTGGTATCGATACGGACGGCGGCTGGCCATTGGTGATCCGAGTGAATGCGAATAATGGAGCGATCGACATCCGCGGCGACCTTGTCGGCCGGTTTCGGCAAATACCGCTCGGCAACTAACAACAGGCTTAGAAGCATGACGCCCGTGAACAGGAAATATCGGACGAGCGGCATTGCCTCTACTCTGGCTGCGCCGAACCCCAGCGTCCAGCATAAGCGTAGAACGGGAAAAACCGGCAATCGTTCCGCGGCGGCGGCGACATTTGGAAATCAGGGTGGCAATTGTATCGTCAAAAAATAAATCGCCGTGAGACCATGTCGGTCTCACGGCGAGGACGGTACCTCGGCGACAGCTACCAGGCTGTCCACCTGTGGTCGCGCCAGTAACCGCGGCCTTCATGTTCGCGGAAGGTGTATCTTTCGTGCGGGCCCGCACGCCAGTTGTCTTCATGGACGGTCACCCTGGCGTCGGGCGGATAGTCGTAGGCTTCGTGAGTGTGCCAGCAGACATCGCGGGAACATACGATAGCGGCAGATGCGCTGGTGGTCGCAAATGCCAGCAGGGCGGCTCCAGCGAGGGCGGCTTTGGTCAGAACTCTCATCGTCTCTCTCCTCCTACTCTGCTCATTGCCCGCTTGCCAACGGGTAACTCCATCCGACGTTCCGCTCCGCAACGGGAAAAACAGGTAGAGTTCCAGAAGAGGAAATTGCCGTCCTTTAGCAAGCCGATCAGATGGCGTCGTTTGGCCAACTTGGTAAAATTGAGCCGCTATCAAATTGCTTCAATCGGCCGCCGTGGTCGAACGAGCACGGTTCCCGCAGGGGATTGCATCGTCGCAATTGCCGGCGTTCGGCTTAGTCGGTATTCCGTGAAGAAATGCGCAGCGAGCAGCATGCTGATCGAGAATATGGCCGCGATAGCCGCGCTCACCATCTGATGCACCGTGCTTTCCATCTTCGCCGATCTCTTGAGGTTCCATCAACAAAACGCGGCCGTAAGAGCGTGGTTCCCCATTTCGGGAAAAAGTGGTAACTGCAAAAGGAGGCGCTCGTGAGCAGCCTCGCCGTTCTGTCGGAAGGTTTGATGATGGACGAATTTGACGAGCGTACGAAAGCCAACATGGACGTGGTACTTGACGCAATCTGCACCGAGCTGCCGCACGGCGGCGATCATGAGAGCCGCAAGTTCATTGCCGAACAGCTGATGCAGGCTGCGCGCGGCGGCAAAACCACTTGGCGAGTTGACCTATGTCAGCCGGCGGGCACTGATCCAGCTTCAGAACAGGCCCAGGTCTGCTTGATCGCGACGTCTGCTTGATCGCGACGGCTTGAAATTCACCGGAAGGGTTTGTCGAAGTCAGGATTTGTCGGAGTCGGCGAGTGGACGTCAGTGGACGACGCGGCCGGATACCAATTGATTACTGCGTTGTCCTTTTAGGGGCAGATTCCAGTTTTTCACTCCAGGCGATCAGCCGTTCTCCAAGGTATTTTGCGCCGGAAGGCAAAAATGAAAAATCAAACTCGGCGTCGAATTCATCGCGGATACGCAACAAAACCAATTGATCATGAATGTCGGTATTCAATTCAAAATCCTTTGCGGCTGCCGCCACAGACGCGGAGATGTCCCCCTCGGCCCGCGCCTTGCTGGCTACAATTTGACGAGCAATGGTTGGCGCCAATCGACCCAAAAAAATTACGGTTTCTTCCGAAAGAATTATCTCGGACGTAGCACCCTCTCGATCGGACACCTTCAGAACGTAGTCATTGCCTCTCGGCTCTATCGACAATTCGCTGAATTCGCTTGCCATGGTGTACTCACGAATGAAGGAGACCGTCACGCCAGGTATGCCGTCGTCAATAGCCGGTGAAACCGCGCTTCAAGGCCGATATGGGCAATCGACTGATCTGATCGCCATTGGAGATGCGACGGTTGTTCCCTGCGCCATGACCACTCGTGCGCCTAGCGGAGCAGATATGCTCCAGGCATGTTGTGGTCAATGCCGATTTCGGCACACCGCCTGCGACTAGAGCATTTCCAACCTACCCTGCGCCGAACGGCCAAGCATCTTGAAAAAACGCGGCGAGATTTTGCCGAGGGCGGCGAACGGCGTTACGAGGCGGTCGGCTCCATTCCGCTTTTCCGAATGGCCTCGGAAGCCCGTGCGGAGACGAAATATTCGATCAGCCGTTTTGCCCTTCGATTTCTCTCGAGCCGGCCACGATGGCTGCCGAAAACGTCTGAACAAACTGAATTTCCGGGGCGATGTTGCACGCCTGGCGCCCGACTTCGATGCGGATCCTTTCGGCGATGCCGAGCCGGGGAAAAAGATCGGTCCTGAGCCAGATGCCGCTGGTGCTTCCCGGGACCGCGACGGTTCTGGCCTTGAGCAGGACCTGTTTGAAGGCCTCGATAGTGCTCACGTCGGGTTTCGACGTTCCCGTCCGCACCGCCACGCCGATCGGTGCGCGCGCCAGGTCGAAATCCGTTCCCGCAACGATACGCCTGGCGACGAGCAACTCGTAGAGGCCCTCTCTGGACAGGATCACCACATCGGCCGGCACGCCACGGGCGAGCTGCGCGGCAATCGTATGCGGCCCCGTGCCCTGCGACGCGCCTGATCCGGTCGTAACCCTGATGCCGCTCGCTTGCTCGAAGCCGGGCAATAGCTGCTGCTATGCGCCGGTGAATCCGCCCGATATCAGGACGTTCAACCGTGTCATCGCGGCAATGCGCCACGACGTTGCGCAACAGGACTGGCGTGCGAGGAGGTTTTCATGATGAACGCCTCGGCGGACTGCTCTCCGTGCGTTGCGCTATATCACGTCAGGCGAGGCAAAGCAGCGCGACAGCGAAAGCCTGCGGAGGTGCCGCGCTCGCCTCGACCGCTGGTCCGGCTTGATCCGAGATGCGCGAGATCTTGTTTTGACGCGTTTTCTTTACGCGAACCGGTATCCCACCCACGGATCAAAGTCCGAGGGTATGCTTCGCTCGAAAACGCTCTAGTAGCACCGAATCACGTTGATATCTGCGGTCTGCCGCGCCCCCTCGTCTCGCGGAACCGTCACGGTCTGCGAAGTGCAATCCGGCACATACGGTCTTGTCGAGGGTGCGACATTCGGCGGGAAACGATGGACCGCATCCCAGGGGACATCATACGTGTAGGTGTAATGGACATCGCCCGATGGTGGCTGCGTGATCGCTGCGCCAGGTTCGTCATAGGTCGGCCCGTACGCTCCGTCCACCACGCCAGGCCAGGTGTCCGCACGGTGTCCACGGTGATGCCCGAACGATCGGGCGATGGATGGGCGAGCAGCCGAATGTGCAGTCGTGCCTTGCGCGGCTCCTGCGCCTGCGAATGCCTCGCCCGCAGCAAGGATTAGGCCTAGCCCGCCGAGAGCCACGATAAGCATCGCAGACCTGAAAGTCGCAGACCGGGAAATCGCAGACCTGGAAGAAATCGCAGACTTGGAATATGTCATGACATCACCAATTCGTCCGTTACCGAGCAATTGAGATTGCAACGCTAGGTCGGATCGTTTGGGCCCGCAAAGGCATAATTAACAGCTGGTTAACGGGTAATATTACCCGGGAACCGGAGGCCGTGATGGCTGCTGCCCGACGTCCGTTTTTGGTGAAGCCGGGCACTATGTTCAGCAGGTCCTTATCGGCGCAGGCGGGCCGAATCCGTACTCAAAAAGCCTTGTTTGCGTTGACATTTGCCCGTTCGATGGCCTAGAAACCGCCCCGTCCCGGGCGGCCTGCCGCATGCCGGGGTCCATCCCATTTATCACTTTCGACATCCACCCTCGGCCTCGCACACGGCCTTTCAAGCATCAGGATTGTCCCATGAAGGTCCGTAACTCGCTGAAATCGCTGCGTGGTCGCCATCGCAACAACCGTCTGGTTCGCCGCAAGGGCCGGGTTTACGTCATCAACAAGGTCCAGCGCCGGTTCAAGGCGCGCCAAGGCTGAATATCAGGCTGAATATCAGGCTGAATGCCAGGCTGAGTATTGGGGCCAGGTTGGGGGTCGTGATCCGGCGGCCCCTCGGATCGCACCGGCAAAATTCCGCTTCTTCACGCCTTGCTGCTTTGCAAGAGTGTTTTGCCGCGTCTAGACTTTCATGATGACTTTGAGAATCCCCCGCGTGCGTAACATCCGACCGGCCGTTCTGCTGGCCGCGATGTTGGCTGCCGCGCCGCTTGCGGCGTTTGCGCAGGATTCCGAGGACGCCCCACCGAAGCGTCAGAAACAACTGCCGGAAGCCCCCGCCAAGCTGCCGAAGGCCGATCGCACCCACGGTCTCGATTTCCTGTTCGGCGCGCTGAAGGCCGCACCCGATGAGGACAGCGCCAAACATGTCGAGGCGCGAATCTGGGCGATCTGGCTGCACACGCCAAGCGACACCGCAGCGCTATTGATGACGCGCGCCAAGGCCGCGATGGACGCTCAGCAGATGGAGGTCGCGCTCAAGCTGCTCGACGCCGTGATCAAGCTGCGCCCGGACTATGTCGAGGCCTGGAACCGGCGCGCCACAGTGTATTACCTGCAGAACGACTACCAGCATTCGCTGGAGGACATCGAGCAGGTGCTGGTGCGCGAACCCCGGCATTTCGGCGCGCTGGCGGGTCTCGGCATGATCATGCAGGATCTCGGCGACGACAGGCGCGCGCTGGACGCATTTCGCCAGGCGCTCGCGGTCAATCCGCACCTCGACAAGGTGCCGGAGCTGGTCAAGACCCTGACCGAGAAGGTCGAAGGCCGCGACATCTGATCGCGCGCGAAGACAACCTAATGCAGCGGGCCTCCGCCGCGGTCCAGCATCCCGCTTTGACCAACTGCCGCATAGAGCCGCGCCAGTTCCGCCTCGAGCTGCTCGTTGACGAGGAGCAGGGCTCGTAGCGCCCCGCGGATATCGCCGCTGCAACTGGCGACAATCTCGTCGATGGCGATATCATTCGATCGGTAAGTCATCCACCCCTCCGTTTCTGCACGGGCATCATCTCGGAACAATCTGGGGCTAATCGTGACGATCATTTTTCGATACTGTGGATAGTGTGGAAAGCCTTCGCAATGCCACGTTTGGGCGAGCGCCGCGCATCGCATGACAAAAGCATTGGTTGTGATTGCAGAAAGCTGCACGTGACCGTGATGTGAAAATGGCCGGCGCGCGGTCGCCGGCGGGGCATGATTTCAAATGACGCTGCTGCTGCCGGCCCGCAAGTCGTCATTGGCGCCGAAACCGTTGCCGGATAAATTCGTATCTTGTCGGTGCACAGGATCATCCGGACATTGCAAGTGGGTTTTGTCGTCGTCGTGACGGGGTTGGTCGTATTGGCGCTGATCACGCAGGCAGGCGTGCTGGCGCTGCAGCGCGCCTATCCGCGGCAGGGCCGCAGCGTCGAAGTTAACGGCGCTTCCCTCAACGTGCTCGACATCGGGCCGCGCGACGCCAGCACGCCGCCGATCGTGATGATCCACGGCGCCAGTTCGAACCTCGGAACCATGCGCCTGCCGCTCGGCGACATGCTGGCGAAAACCCATCGGGTGATTCTGATCGATCGTCCCGGCCATGGCTGGAGCCCGCGCGAACATCTGAACGATTCGACGCCAGCGATTCAGGGCCGGATGATCGACGAGGCGCTGGAGAAACTCGGCGTCGCCAGTGCGGTCTTCGTTGTGCATTCCTGGGCCGGCGCGCTGGGCGCGCGGATGGCGCTCGACTATCCGCAGCGCGTCGCCGGCCTCGTGATGCTGGCGCCAGTGGCCTATCCCTGGCGCGGCGGCGTCGGCTGGTACAACAGACTGATCGCCACGCCGGTGATCGGTCCGTTGCTCGCCTACACCATCACGCTGCCGCTCGGCTATTTCCTGACCGATGCCGGCGCGCGCTACGTATTCCTGCCGCAGACCATGCCCGACGGATTTGTCGAGAGCACCGCGACGCCGCTATTGTTGCGCCCGCGCGCGTTCCTCGCCAACGCCTGGGATCTCGTGACATTGAAGGCGGCGGTGAGAGAGCAGGCGCCGCGCTATGCCGAAATCAGCGCGCCGGTGGTGGTGATCGCGGGCGACGCCGACAAGACGGTGTACCCGGACATCCATTCGCGCCCGTTCGCGGCCGCGGTGCCGCAGACCAGGCTGATCATCTTGCCCGGTGTCGGCCATATGGTGCAGGACGCCGCGCCCGAACTTGTCATGCGCGAGATCGACGCCATGATCGGCCATCTCGCGCACCGCGCCGCGGCTGCCGCGAATTAGCGCAAAATTTCTTTTCCAGATTTTTCCATCGTCGGCACGCGTAACGCCAGCCCCATACATTCGGACCATCCGCTTCGGTGCGGGCGCGAGGTCCCGATGGCACCTTGCGCCCCGTCCGCTCAGGGTAGTGGTGGTGCGGGCGACGCATCCATTGGAGAGCTACCCAAAGCCGCCAAGACGTGCTTGATTTGTCACGACAAATCGATGAGAGCGTCGCCGCCCGCATCGCGGGCGAGGCCGCGGAGACCACCACATGACCATCATGATGCCGGCATCGGACCAGGCGGTCCTGGCGCGCCGCGAGGCGATCGTAGCTGCGTTACGCGCGATCGTGCCCGGCGAGGGCGTGATCGATAGTCCGGCCGAGATGCTGCCCTACGAGTCCGACGGGCTGATGGCCTATCGCCAGCCGCCAATGGTCGTGGTGCTGCCCGACACCACCGAGCAGGTCTCGAAGGTGCTGAAATATTGCTTCGACGAGGGCATCAAGGTGGTGCCGCGCGGCTCCGGCACCTCGCTCTCCGGCGGCGCGCTGCCGCTGGCCGACGGCGTGCTACTGGGGCTGGGCAAATTCAAGCGCATCCGCGAGATCGATTTCGACAACCGCGTGGTGGTGACCGAGCCGGGCGTGACCAATCTCGCGATCAGCCAGGCGGTGGCGCATGGCGGCTTCTACTACGCGCCGGATCCGTCGTCGCAGATCGCCTGCTCGATCGGCGGCAATGTCGCGGAGAATTCCGGCGGCGTGCATTGCCTGAAATACGGCATGACCACCAACAACGTGCTCGGCTGCGAGATCGTGCTGATATCAGGCGAGGTGATCCGGATCGGCGGCAAGTCGCCGGAGACCGATGGTTACGATCTGATGGGCATCATCACCGGCTCCGAAGGCCTGCTCGGCGTCGTCACCGAGGTGACGGTGCGGATCCTGCAGAAGCCGGAGACCGCGCGCGCGCTGATGGTCGGCTTCGCGCAGGTCGAGGCCGCCGGGCAATGCGTGGCCGACATCATCGGCGCCGGGATCATTCCGGGCGGCATGGAGATGATGGACAAGCCCGCGATCCACGCCGCCGAAGCCTTCGTGCATGCCGGCTACCCGCTCGACGTCGAGGCGCTCTTGATCATCGAACTCGACGGCCCCGGCGTCGAGGTCGATGAACTGATCAAGCGGGTCGAGGCGATCGCGCTGCGTTGCGGTTCGACGACGTGCCAGATTTCGAATTCGGAAGCCGAGCGCAATCTGTTCTGGGCCGGACGCAAGGCGGCGTTTCCGGCGGTGGGGCGGATATCGCCTGACTATCTCTGCATGGACGGCACCATTCCGCGCGGCGCGCTGCCGCAGGCCTTAGCGCGGATCCGCGACCTCTCCGAAAAATACGGGCTCGGCGTCGCCAATGTGTTTCATGCCGGCGACGGCAATCTGCATCCGCTGATTCTCTATGATGCCAACAAGCCCGGCGAGATGGACAGGGCGGAAGCGTTCGGTGCCGACATCCTGCGCTGCTGCGTCGAACTCGGCGGCGTCTTGACCGGCGAACACGGCGTCGGCGTCGAGAAGCGCGATCTGATGCCGGAGATGTTCTCTGAGATCGATCTCAGCCAGCAGCAGCGGTTGAAATGCGCGTTCGACGCGCAAGGCCTGCTCAACCCCGGTAAGGTGTTTCCGACCCTGCACCGCTGCGCCGAGCTCGGCCGCGTGCATGTTCACGGCGGCAAGCTGGCGTTTCCGGACATCCCGAGGTTTTGATGTTGGCACTCGCGACTTTTTCAATCGTCATACCCCGCTCCAGCGGGGTATCCAGTATTCCGCGCTGCCGATTTTTATCACTAGTGCCTTCGATTACTGGATCGTCCGCTTTCGCGGACGATGACAAGAACGAGCGAATGTAATCACGTGGACACGCTGAAAGTACGCGACGCGGCCGACGTCGAGCAGGTAGTGCGCTCGGCGATCGCGAGCGAACAACCACTGGAAATCATCGGCCACGGCTCGAAGCGGCAGGTCGGCCAGCCGATGGCGACCAACGCGCTGCTCGATCTGTCGGCGCTGAACGCGGTGACGTCCTATGAACCGAACGAACTGATTGTCACCGTGCAGGCCGGCGCGCCGATGGCCGACGTGCTGTCGCTGATCGATTCCAAAAACCAGCAATTCGCCTTTGAGCCGATGAATACAGCGGTGCTGCTGGGCACGCCGGACATCGGCACCATCGGCGGCATGATCGGCGCAGGCCTCGCCGGTCCCCGTCGCATCAGGGCGGGCGGTGCGCGCGACCATCTGCTGGGCGCGCATGCGGTGTCGGGTTTCGGCGACAGCTTTAAAGCTGGCGGCAAGGTGGTGAAGAACGTCACCGGTTACGATCTCTGCAAGCTTTTGGCAGGGTCGTGGGGCACGCTTGCCGTGATGACGGAAGTGACGTTGAAAGTGATGCCGCGGCCCGAAAGCGAGCGCACGCTGGTGTTGCGCGGGCTCGATGATATCGCCGCCAACCGCGCGATGACGGCGGCGCTCGGCTCGCCGTTCGATGTGTCCGGAGCGGCGCATCTGCCGAACCCGGCGCTGCGCGCTTCAGCCGACGGCTTGGCCAGCCTCGGATCGCAGCAACAGGCAGTGACGCTGCTGCGGCTGGAAGGCATTACCGCGTCGGTGGCCCATCGCGCGGTTGCGCTCGGCAAGGCTTTGGCGCAATTCGGAACCGCGGAGACGCTCGACGATGCGGCCTCGGCGGCGATCTGGGTTTCGGTTCGCGATGTTGAGCCGTTCGCGGCCAATGGGACGTTGGGCGCCTGGCCGGTCTGGCGCATCGTCTGTCCGCCAGCCTCCGGCGGTGCGCTCGGCCAACAGCTTTCACGCGATACCGGCGGCGAGGTGATCTACGACTGGGGCGGCGGGCTGATTTGGCTGGCGCTGCCGCCGAAGCCCGACGCACAGGCATCGCTCGTGCGTCAGCGCGTCAATGCAACCGGCGGCCACGCCACGCTGTTGCGCGCGCCCGAAGAGATACGCCGCAATGTCGATGTCTTTCATCCGCAGCAGGCGGGGCTGGCTGCGCTTGGTGAGCGCGTTCGTCATAGCTTCGATCCGAAGCGCATTCTCAATCGCGGCCGGATGCGGCGGGACTCTTCGACATGAAAACCGAATTTAGTCTCGTCCAGCTCGCCAATCCCGATATTGCGGAAGCCGACAAGATCCTGCGCGCCTGCGTGCATTGCGGATTCTGCACGGCGACTTGCCCGACTTACGTATTGCTCGGCGATGAACTCGACAGCCCGCGCGGGCGCATCTACCTGATCAAGGAGATGCTGGAAAAGGACCGCCCGCCGACGCCGGAGGTGGTCAAGCATATCGACCGCTGCCTGTCCTGCCTCGCCTGCATGACCACCTGTCCCTCGGGCGTGAACTACATGCATCTGGTCGATCAGGCGCGGGTTCGGATCGAGAAGGAATACACCAGGCCGCTTGCCGAGCGGGCCTTGCGTGCGGTCCTGACGTTGGTGCTGCCGCGGCCTAACCTGTTCCGTATCAGCATGGTCATGGCGCGGCTGGCCCGGCCGCTCGCCGGATTGTTGCCGGGTGCCAAGGCGACGGCGACGCCGAGCCTGTGGCGGCGGATCAGGGCAATGCTGGCGCTGGCGCCGTCGCGCCTGCCTGCGCGGGGGGCGGCTGCCGGCAGCGTTTTTTCGGCGGAGGGCAAAAAACGTGGTCGGGTGGCGCTGCTGCAAGGCTGCGCGCAACAGGTGCTGGCGCCGCGTATCAACCAGGCGGCCATCAATCTTTTGACGCGTCATGGCATCGAGGTGGTGCTGGTCAAGGATGAGCAATGCTGCGGCGCGCTAACTCACCATCTCGGCCATGACGGCGACGCCTTGGCGCGCGCCCGTGCCAATATCTCGGCCTGGCTCGGCTGAGGCCGGGCGCGACGGGCTCGATGCGATCCTGGTGACGACGTCGGGCTGCGGCACCGTGATCAAGGACTACGGATTTCTTCTCCGGGAAGACCGCGACTTTGCAGGCCCCGCCGCGAAGGTCTCGGGGCTCGCCAAGGACATCACGGAATATGTCAGCGGCATCGAACTTCAGCCGGTGGGCGGCCAACATGGCGATCTCGTCATTGCCTATCATTCGGCTTGCTCGCTGCAGCACGGGCAGAAAATCACAGAAGCCCCGAAAGAATTGCTTTCCAAGACTGGATTCGTAGTGAAAGATGTACCTGAGAGCCATTTGTGTTGCGGTTCGGCGGGGACTTATAACATTCTCCAGCCTGATATTGCGGACAGGTTGCGCGACCGAAAGGTCGCCAATATCGCGATGGTCAAGCCGGATATGATCGCTGCGGGCAATATTGGGTGCATGGTGCAGATTGCCGGCGGCACGTCAGTCCCCGTGGTGCATACGATTGAGCTTCTCGATTGGGCGACGGGCGGTCCCCGGCCGGAATCTGTTAGATAGGACTGGCTGGACGGACAATTAGTTAGGACTGGCTGAACGGACATTGAGGGATCGACGGCCCCGCGCGAAATGTGCGGACAATTAAAGCGCCCGATGAATAGTAATCGATAGATATCGATCGGCGGCAACAGGAGGATCACGATGGCTAAGCGAAAAAAGAATAAAAAGGGCAAGGAGGCCAAGAAGAAAAACGCGATGATGGCGAAGAAGAAATCCGCCAAGAAAACAAAGAAGGCCGCGAAGAAGTCAGCCAAGAAAACAGCTAAGAAAACAGCCAAGAAAGCAGCCAAGAAAACAGCTAAGAAAACGGGCAAGAAAGCCGCGAAAAAAGCCGGCAAGTCCGCGAAAAAGTCCGCCAAAAAGTCAGCAAAGAAGACGGCAAAGAAGGCCAGCGCCAGGAAGAGTCCTAGAAAGAAAAGGGCAGCCCCGGCTGAAATGCCTGCCGTAGCGACCCCCGCCACACACAGTCCTGCGGCGGCGCGGCCGGTGACTCCGGCTCCGATGGCAGCGCCAGCGCCTGCACCCGCGCACAAACCGGCTCCCGCACCCAAGCCCGCTCCGGCGGCGCCAAGTTGGGCGGGTCCAAGCTCGGCTCCGGCGACGCCGAATCCCACGCCGTCGTGGGGACACTCGGGCGGCATGGGTTCGTCCCATTCGTCGTCCTCGGGTGGGGAAGACGACGAATAGTGAGGCGGGTTGCCGCCAAACTTGATCGCGTTAAAAGGCCGCAGTGCTCGTTGCTGCGGCCTTGTCCGTATTGTTGCGTGTTGACGGTTCCTCCTCGGTGACGCTTAGTCGACATTTGGGCAACTGATTCGCGGCTGTACAACCAGTGCGAGAATTGGTTTGTTGTTGGAATGCAACATCCGTGGACAACATTTCATCGGATTGCCGTAACGCCTAAAAATGCGGCAGATGCTCGACCTTTTTGCTTCCAACGTTGAGTAACGCGTTCCAGATTGAATTCATGCTCATGAGTTGATCGCTGCGCGGGGGCGCGGCGCGGTCGGACTGATTCTAAAGACGATGGGGGATCGTTATGAAGAAACTGGTCTTGTTGGCAACAGCGTTGGCAATGGCGTCGGGTTCTGCGCTTGCAGCCGATATGCCCCTGAAAGCTGCGAAGGCGCCGGCGCCGGCAGCGTTCGATCCCTGGGACATCGCGTTCGGCGCCGCCGTCATGAACGACTACATCTTCCGCGGTATCACCCAGTCCAACCATATGCCTTCGGTCACCGCCTATTTCGAACCGCGCTACAACGTCAACAAGGATCTGCAGCTCTATATCGGCACCTCAACCGAAAGCATTTCGTTTGCGAACCGCGCCGCTGCCGAAGTTGACATCTACGGCGGTATCCGCCCGACCTTTGGTGCGGCGGCGTTCGACTTCGGTGTCTGGGGTTATCTGTATCCAGGCGGCAACTGCGCCGACAACGTATTGACCGGCGGGGTGCCCGGCGGCGGCGTTTGCCCCGTCAGCACGACCACGATTTTCCTGGCCGACGGCAACGTGATGAAGAAAGACGTCAGCTTCTTCGAGGCCTATGCCAAGCTGAACTACACCTTCAACGACAACTGGCAGGCCGGCGTGAACGAGTATTATACGCCGAACTTCCTCAACAGCGGCGCCTGGGGCAACTACGCGTCAGTTACCGCCAAGTACACCGCGCCAAGTTCGGTGTTCGGCACCAGCGGAGTCGGCATGTACGTGTCGGGTGAATTCGGCCGCCAGTGGCTCGGCACTTCGGACGCCTTCTATGCCGTGCCCGCGTTCCCGAACGGCATTCCCTATGCCAGCTACGACACCTGGAATATCGGCATCGGCTTCACCTACAAGGTGTTCACGCTCGATCTGCGCTACTCCGACACCGACCTGTCGAAGGGCAATTGCAACGCCTTCACCAGCGCGTTCAACGGGACGGGAACGACCAACGTGACCCCGATCAATCCGAGCGGCGTCGGTTCCAACTGGTGCGGCGCAGCCGGCATCGCCAAGCTCTCGGTCGACCTGACCGCGATGACCAACCTCAAGTAGTCCCATAGGACGAAAGAGCGGCAGGGAAATCCGCCGTCCTTTTTTGCTTGTCGACGCAGTGCTTATACTAAGGTGGTAGTCCAAACGACCCCTGGTCGCTTGGCGTTGTCTCCGAGTCACTCCTAGCATGCGCTTAACGGCGAGGGGCGGGAGGCCTCCACACTGCGAGCAGCGGATTGGGCATTGCCTGGTTCGCGACCGATTTCGTGCATTGCACGGTCCTCCCGCGATCACGCCAGGCAGCCCTGGCCCGTCCACGCTGGCGGGGCGCCGCATAACGCGTGGGGAGGATCCTGCAATGTGGAATCAAGTTTACAATCCGTTCGATAACACGACGCTGTCGACGCTGGCAGCAGCGATCCCGGTGGTCTCGCTGCTGGTGATGATCGCCAGCGGCAAGGTCAAGGTACATATCGCTGCGATCGTTGCGCTGGTGCTGGCCAATGTGGTCGCGATCTTCCTTTTCACCATGCCGGCCAATCTTGTCGATCCGGGCATCGCTGCTTGGCATCGTCAGCGGGTTCTTTCCGATCGGCTGGATCGTGCTCAACGTCATCTTCATGTACCGGCTCACCGTCAAGGCCGGCCGCTTTGAAACACTCAAGCGCGCGGTCGGCGGGGTCACTCCCGACCGCCGCTTGCAGCTGTTGCTGATTGCATTTTCATTCGGCGCCTTCTTTGAGGGTGCATCCGGTTTCGGCACGCCAGTGGCGATCACGGGTGCGATCCTGATCGGGCTGGGCTTCTCGCCGCTAGCGGCCTCGGGCCTGTCGCTGATCGCCAATACCGCGCCGGTGGCCTATGGTGCCCTCGGCACGCCGATCCAGGGCCTCGCTTCGGTGACCGGGCTCGATCCCTATGTGCTCGGCGCGATGGTCGGACGGCAGTTGCCGATCTTTTCGCTGATCGTTCCGTTCTGGGTGGTGTGCGCGTTCGCCGGCTGGAAGGGCATGAAGGAAGTCTGGCCGGCGATTCTCGTCACCGGCGTATCGTTCGCCGTCCCGCAATTCCTGATCTCGAATTATATCAATCCCTGGATCGTCGACATCGGCGCGTCACTGATTTCGATGGGCTGTTTGATCCTGTTCCTGAAAGTGTGGCAGCCGAAGGTGCTCTGGCTGTCGCCGGCGTTGCGCGGCAATGACGAATCCGCCAGCACCATGCCGCCGGCGAAGCTGGCCGATCCGACGCCGCTCAGCTCCGCGGAACTCTTCACCTCGTTGCTGCCGTGGATCATTCTTTGCGCCATTCTACTGATCTGGGGTACGGGGTGGTTCAAGGCCGCGGTGAATCCGATCTTCACCTGGAACTACGCCGTTCCCGAACTGCACAACATGATCAACAAGGTTGCACCCGTGGTGCCGACCCCGACCAAGGAAGGCGCGGTGTTCGCCTTCACCTATGTGTCGTTTACCGGGACCGGAATGTTGCTGGCCGCGATCATCGCGGGTCTCATCATGGGACTATCGCCAGGCAGCATCATCACGGAGTACGGACGCACCATCAAGCTGTGCGCCTATTCCCTGATTACGATCTCCGCGATGCTGGCGATCGGCACCTTGACCCGGCTGTCCGGCATCGACGCGACGCTCGGTCTCGCCTTTGCTGCGACGGGCGTGCTGTATCCGTTCTTCGGCACCTTGCTTGGCTGGCTCGGCGTGGCGCTGACGGGATCGGATACGGCGTCGAACATCCTGTTCGGTAATCTGCAGAAGATCACCTCTCAGCAACTCGGGCTTTCGCCGGTCCTGATGGCCGCGGCGAACTCCTCCGGCGGCGTGATGGGCAAGATGATCGATGCGCAGTCGATCGTGGTCGCCTCGACCGCAACCAACTGGGTCGGACATGAAGGCACCATCCTGCGCTTCGTGTTCAAGCACTCGATCACGCTGGCATGTCTTGTCGGCCTGTTCGTGATGCTGCAGGCCTACGTCCATCCCTTTACGCAGATGGTCCTGAAGTAAGGACAATCCGGACTGGAAAAAATCCCCGCGGACCGATGGTTCGCGGGGATTTTCTTCGCCGGGGGCCGATTATTGCGGGGCTGCCAATCTGGCCAACCCCGGACCCTTGCTCTAGAAGAACGCGGCTGTGGATTCGTTATCCGAGAGGCTGCATGTTTTCTGTAACTGGTTTTTTGAGGTGCGCGGCGGCGGTGCTGGCATCGGCGTCGATCGTGGGGGTGGACGTGTTGGGCGCCATCCCGGCTCGCGCCGACGACGACGGGTTTCCGTTCGGATTTGAGATGACGTTGGAAACAGCCCCTCAACCCGGCTCAAAGCGGTTGCCAACCCTGGAAATCGGCGACAGCGGCGAAGCCTCGCTCGATCTGTGGTGCAAGAGTGGCAAGGGCCAGTTTTCGGTCGCGGGCAATACCGTGATCTTCGTCCCCGGTCCGATGCAGGCGAACGCCTGCACACCGGATCGAGCGGCAATCGATGATGACGTGCTCGCGACGCTGAGCGCAGCCGCAAACTGGCAGCGACAAGGCGATCTCGTGTCGTTCGTCGGAACGAAATCGCTGCACTTCCGCATCAACACCAATTAGAGCCGTATCGTTTCTGATTGATCAGAACCGGGCTGCAGCTTTTTGTTTTGACGCGTTTTCTTTACGCGAACCGAACGCCACTTCGCTCGAAAGCGCGGATGGCAAAGACAAGCGGTTTAGGTGCTATTTCCAGGCTCGATTTATCGGCGTCCCAGCGCTGGCCCTTGAATTCCCGGGCCAGCGCATCGATCGAACCATTATCGTCCTTCGGATCACCTTCCTCGTCGCTGCTGCGTTCGTCGGCCACGAGGAGCTTGGGGCCTGTGCCTTCATCTGCTGTCGAGATCGCGGGCGTGGAGATCCACAGCACAAGCCGATCGGATGTTCCGGGCCGGTCGGAAGCCACCAGCGCGGTGAACTCAATGGTGTCGGTGAGGTCGAGTGCCGGCAGGATCTGGCTTGGACGCTTGAGAGTCAGTTTCAGCTTCCCGGTGTCGGGGTTCCATGTGGTGGATGCTGGCTTGGCCGAAAGTGTCTTCGCCAGCACATTGCCGACCGCGGCCGCAAGCTTGTCCTTGCTGATCTTGTCGCCGTCGCGCCAGTCGGCGGCGGCGAAACGGATCGTGCGGTCCATTTCCATCACCCCGGAGGTCCAGCCCGCTGCCACCACCCCAGGCATGGATTTGGCTTTGGCGATCACAGCCGCGGCGCGATCCGGATCGACCGCGATATTGATGGTCTGCTCCCCGGCGCGCAGCGCATCGCAACTGAGCGCAAGGTTACTCAGCGAGACCTCGAGATCCTGGCCCTTCAGGCTCTTCAGGAAGCTGGCGGCTGAGTCCAGCTTGACCTTGACCGCGACCGCTTCAGGCGACACTTCGGTGAAGTCCTTCGGTGTTGCGGTGATGCCATCGTCCGTCGACTGATTGTCGAGAAACTCCTTCTCGCTCAGGTCTGAATTGTCCGACGAGGCGACTTCCGTGACGGTCTGGCCGACGCTGATTTGTCCGTTGAATTCGAAGGTGTCGCCAGTCGGTTTGCGTACCAGTTTCACCGTCACCGGCAATTTGTCATTGAGGCTCTGCGTGGTGCCGGTCAGGGTCTGACCGTTGACCGTGAGGTTGGCGACAAAGCGGTCCCTGCGGTCGGAACCCTTTGCCACGGGATAGCACACGTCAAGCACGGCGGCGCTGACGTTCTTGCCCTGGCGGGTTTCCTTCAGCACGACGTCCGCATTGCCGTCCATCAGCCCGTCGATCGAGGTGAAATATCTGGTTTCGTTGGCACCGGCCGCCGGCTTGGTCAAAAGCTTCATGTCGGCGAAAGCCAGATCCGAAGACGCCATCACCAATCCGACCAGGCAGAGCAGGAACGCGCGCATGTGAAGTCCTCGAAGAGCGGATTTGGGCTGCCGCGTGTGTTTCGGCCGAATCCCGCGGAAGGAAACCTCTACAGCATTCGGCAAAAACAAGGCCGCCCGGAGGCGGCTTGTGGTCGATTGATTGTCGGACCGGCTCGCTTACGCGAGCACGCCCATAATGTCGCTTTCCTTCATGATCAGAAGATCCTCGCCCTCGATCTTGACTTCGGTGCCCGACCATTTGCCGAACAGTACGCGGTCGCCAACCTTGAGGTCGATCGGGATCAGCTTGCCCGCCTCATCGCGTCCGCCGGGACCGACGGCCGTGATTTCGCCCTGCGAGGGCTTTTCCTTGGCGCTGTCGGGAATGATGATGCCACCCTTGGTTTTTTCTTCGGCATCGATACGCTTGACGACAACACGGTCATGCAGCGGACGAAATTTGGTTTTAGCCATGACGGTTCCTTCGAAGATTTGGTTCTGGGATTGGATTTGCCGCTGAAAGCGGATTGGAAATACGGGACGTATTCCGACCACCCGAAGGCGCCGGACTGTCCGCATTCCCCTTAGCAATCGGGCTGGCGGAGTGCTAATCGTACGCCGGGGAATATGGCGTGATGCCGTTCCTGTCAAGCAAGGGCTTAAACCCTTGGCTAGGCCGATATAGGATGCTGCAACGGAAACCAAATCGGAGCGCCAGCGTAATTTGCTGGACGCTCATTGCTCCGACAGCCGTTTTGCGCTTGGTTGCGGCATGGGTGCGACCACGAATCCAATGCGGGGGATGCCATGATCAGGTCACGTAGCGTGCGAACGGTTGCCAATCTGGGTATCGCGTGTGCGCTGACGGTATTCCTCGGCGCATGCGGGAGCATGAGCCTGTCCGGCCCGTCCCCTACGGCGGCTCCGGAGCCCGGCGTGGCGCCGGAAATGCCGGCCACCATCCGCGCCGACGAACTGGTCGGCCGCTGGGGCCTTGCCTCGTTCCAGGATCCGAAGGACCGGGCGCGCACCGAAGCCGCCGCCAAGGGCCAGTGCAAGCAACCTTACGTGATCAGCGCCGGCAGCCATGGCGGCGTGATCATGCATCTGGCCGACCAGGCGACGCCGCAAGAACTTGACTTGAAGGGCAGCCCGAGCGGCAAGAATTATATCGGTCCGGCTGGACCTGCCGGTGGCGAGCAGGACCGCGAGATCGTTTCCTTCGACGGCCGCGTGTTGATCACCCGCTTCATCGACAAGGACGCCGCGACCCGCTACGGCAACATGGTCTACATCCGCTGCGGGCCGCACGCCTGACGGGTCGCGTTACGCAGCCGATCCGGAACAAGCAATCCGAAAATGAAAAGCGCCGGCGTACGGCCGGCGCTTGCTGCAAGTCAAAACGCCGGGCGCTGTCGTCCGGCGTCAAATCCAAATCTAGTCGAACAGCGCGTCGATGTCGTCCTGCGACGCATGGCCGGGGTCATCGGCGAGCTTGGGGCCGTTCAGCAGCTTGTCGTCGCCTTCGCGGGTATCGACGATGGGCGGTGTATGAGCCTTGATCGCATCGACGCCGCCCCAGATATCCATCATGACGGTGATGTGATTCTCGATGAACTTCATCGTGGTCATCACCTTCTTGATGCGCTGACCGGTCAGGTCCTGGAAATTGCAGGCCTCGAAGATCGCGACCACCTTTTCCTGGACCTCCTCGGCGAGCAGCTTCTGCTGGTCGGGCGAGTTCACCTTCGTCAGCGCGCTGGCGGCCTGGTCGATCGCCTCGGCGGCTTCCAGGATTTGCTGGGTAGCTTCCTCGGTGCCGCCGACCACGGCGCCGAGCTCGCCGTTGACGCGGGCCATTTCCTCGCCGCTGAAGCTCTTGCCGTGCAGAACCGCGATTTCGCGCTTGGTCCGATTGATGGCGTCGTAGATCAGGTCGAGCTCGACCTTGAGCTTCTCGCACTGCTCGATCTGCGCTCGATAGGTCTCCAGCATCGCCTTGGCTTCGGCGACTTCCCGGTCCACCGTTGCTCCGATTTCCTGGCTGGCGCCGCTGCTTGAGGCGGCCGCTGCCGCGCCGGCGGCGGGGGCAGCCATCTGGCTGCGGATCGCTCGCAGTTCACTCATGATGTCGCGGTGCGTGGGACCGGACTCGTCCTCGGCGATAGTAGGCATAGGCATCTCCCCGGCAACTGCTTCTTCGACACGAAAACGTCTACGATGGATCGGCATGAGGGTATTCCTGAACTGCACTCCTCATCTTTTAAGCAGATGCGATTTAACGTGAAGTTCACGCCGGAAACTCTTGCACGACGTGCAGGGGGCTGACGCATACCAACGATTAACCATGCCCGTGCTGCGTTCATCGAAAATAAACGCTACCGGACAAAACGATGCCCGATTGACGACGTGGTGAATCGAAAGGCCGTTTCTGTTTACCAAACCGATTAAGTTTTGATTTGTATTGATCGCGTGATGCGCCGCTCAGGCGTCCCCAGCAAATGACGAAACAGTACAGAGTACGTCGATGTCCAGAAAACTGATCCTTGCGCTATTGGCCGGCGCATCCTGCCTCGGTGCCGGAATTCACCCCGTAGCCGCGATCGAGGCGGGATCTCCCGAACCCCATGTGATTTACGCTAACCAGGCCGCGCCGCCCGTGGCCCCGGTTCGCGCCGCCTATGCCGAGCGCTCCAATATGGGCGGCGGCTTCATCGAATTCCTGTTCGGCGACGGCCAGGCCCAGGCCGGACGCTATCCGCAGGGTTATCCGCAGCCGGTCTATCAGCAACAGCCGGCCTATGACGGACGACGCCAGATGGTGCTGCCATGGGGCGGCATGCAGGAGGCCGATCCACAGGCGGACGCCGTCGATCCGAGGCAGCACCCGTTCGATCCGAAATACGAAAAGCAACTCGTCGACTACAGCGGCAGGGAAAGTGCCGGCACCATCGTGATCGATACGCCGAACAAGTTTCTCTATCTCGTGCAAGGCGACGGCAAGGCGCTGCGCTATGGCGTCGGCGTCGGCAAGCCTGGCTTCACCTGGGCTGGCGTGAAGAGCATCACGGCCAAGAAGGAATGGCCGGATTGGACGCCGCCGACGGAAATGCTGGCGCGCCGCCCCGATCTGCCGCGTCACATGGAGGGCGGTCCGCGAAAATCCGCTCGGCGCCCGCGCGATGTATCTGGGATCGTCGCTCTATCGCATCCACGGCTCCAACGAACCATGGACCATCGGCACCAACGTATCGTCCGGCTGCATCCGGATGCGCAACCAGGACGTGATCGATCTCTACGGCCGCGTCAATGTCGGCGCCAAGGTCGTGGTACTCTGACCTGCTGACGAGTCTTCAACAACAAAACGGCCGCCTGAATCCGGGCGGCCGTTTCGCTTTTTCTGGGCCGATGAAATCGATCAAGCGAAGTCGCTGCCGTTATCGTCGGAATCCATATCCATATCGTCGTGATCGTCATCGTTCGACGATGTGTCGAACAATCCGGCGCGTGAGCCGCCATCGGAGCGGTCGTGCGAACCGATATCGTTGATCCCGGCGTCGCGCGCGAGATCGCTGTTGGACTGATCGCGCGAGGGATCGCGGTTTTCGGTGATCCTGCTGGTGTCGCCGAACGCCGAACGGCCGCCGCCCTGGCCGCCCATCATGCCGCGAAAACTGTTGAGCAGCAGCGAGCCGCCGACCATGCCGGCCGCTGTCGCGGCCGCCGTGCCGAGAAACGAGCCTCCGCCGCCGCCGAACGCGCCGCCCATGGGACCTCCCTGAGGCGCACCGTAACCCTGGTTGTATGAGCCCTGATTGTACGAGCCCTGACCATACGGACCCTGGCCGTAGCCCTGACTTTGGCCATAGCCCTGATCGTAATGCTCCGGCGACTGCGACTGTTGCAGCACCTGTCCGCTATTCCACACCGGACGGCCGCCATCGCGCGGCGGCGCAACGTTCGGCACCGAGCCTTGCGACTGGTTCTGGCCGAAAATCGCATCGCGCATCGAACCGAGGAAGCTGCCGCCCGGGGCCTGTTGCGACGTGGTGGCGCCTTCCAGTTCCTCGATGCGGTTATGGGCCTGTCTCAGCGCCTCGTCCTGCACCAGTACCGTCTGCACCAGTGCATAGACCGCGTTGGGCGCGCTCCGCAGGCCTTGGGTGATCGCAGCCGTCGCATCGGGATCGCGCGGGGCACCTTCCAGCTTCGACAAGCGGGCAAAAAGATCGTCGATCAATTGTCGTTCTTGCGGCGTCATGGCGTGCTCCTTCGGCTTTGCGAAACGCCGGGGAGATGTAAGCGGGCTTTGTGCCGCCAGTAGTGCCGGGCCGGATTAAATTTTGGTATGCGACAAAAGGACCTTCGCATTTCCCGAATAATATCAGGCTAATGTAACTTTATTCATCGCCAGCAGCTTCGGGAAATGCTCGCCGGCGAGAAACGCGTATTCGCTTTCGCGTTGTCCGGTCAGCGGGTCCAAACCGACAAGCGTGTCATCGACAAATCCGGGATGGCACATCACGAGTCCGCCTTCGGGCAGGTTTTCGAGAAAGCCGGACATCAGCGTTGCGAAATCCGGCGCCTTCGAAAAATCATAGGCGCCCGCGAAACCGGGATTGAAGGCGATGCCGGCGCGCGAAGCGAGCTTGCGAAACCGCGCGCTAAGATGATCGAGAACCAGCGCCTTGGGTGCGCCGAGCCGCTGCATCAGCGGCGCCCGGCGTCCACCCTGGCGTACCCAGGCGTTGGGCGCGGCCTGCTTCACCGCCGCGAGGAATGCCTCGCGCACCTGCGGAAAAAGTTGCGCATGCTGATGGCCGTCGACGAAATCCGGCGGCCGGCCGAACGCCTCGCTGAAAGCGGCGAACTGCACCATCAATTCGGCACGGATGATTTCCGGGTCGAGCTGTCGCGACAGGCCGGCGCGCAGCAATTTCGAAAACGGCAGGAACAGGCCGCCATCAACCGGCTTGAAATGCATGGTCAGGGGGCGAAACGGCGCCGTCAGCGTCGCGTGCAGTCCGATCGCGCAACGCGGACTCTCGCCCGCCGACGCTTGCAGCGAAGCGACCTCGTCGCGGCCGATCGCGGGACCCACCACCATCACCGATGTGGCATTGATCCGGCCTCGCTCGATCAGCTCGCGGATGGCGCGGTTGACACCGGGACTGATGCCGTAATCGTCGGCGCACAGCCAGATGGGTCGCGGCGTCGCGGCGTCGTTCATTCGGCCGCGGACCGTTCGGCTGCGCTGTGGTCTTGCTGCGCGCCGGCTCGCTTTTCGCTGTGCTCGGCCACGAAATAGATCGGACGCGCCTTCAACTCCGAGAGAATCTTGCCGATATATTCGCCGACGATGCCGATCATGATCAGCTGCACGCCGCCGATCGTCATCAGGCCGACCACCAGCGAGGGATAGCCGGGAACGGATTTGCCGGTGGTCCAGGTTTCCCAGAGGATCGACAGCCCGAACAGGAATGCTCCGGTCGCCAACAAGAGACCGAGCAGGCTCGCGAACCGCAGCGGCGCTACCGAGAACGATGTCAGGCCTTCGATCGACAATCCCAGCAGCCGGCCGGGACTGAACGTAGTGACGCCATGGGCGCGCGGGGCGGGTTCATAGTCGACGCGGATCTGGCGGAAGCCGATCCAGCTCGCCAGCCCCTTGAAGAACCGGTTGCGCTCGGGAAGCTGCCGCAGCGCGGCCGCCGCCCGCGGCGACAACAGGCGAAAGTCGCCGGCATCTTCCGGGATTTTCTGCCGCGCGCCCCAGTTGATCAGCGCGTAGAAGCCGTGCACCGCGAGCCGGCGCGGGAACAATTCATTGTCGCGATGCGCTTTCGCGGTATAGACCACGTCATAGCCGTCATCGATCCAGTGGCCGACCAGCTTTTCGACGAGGTCCGGCGGATGCTGGCCGTCGCCATCCATGAACAGCACGGCGCCGCGCCTGGCATGATCGAGGCCCGCCATCAGGGCTGCTTCCTTGCCGAAATTACGCGACAACGACACGACCTGGACGTCGAGCGCGTCGGCCGCAAGTCCGCGCGCAATGTCGAGCGTGCTGTCGGAACTGCCATCGTCGACATAAACCACCTCGCATGCGAGGCCGTAACGCGTCCTCAGCCGCTTGGCGAGGTCGCCGAACCGGGCGTGCAGCGCCGCGAGCCCGGCAGCCTCATTGTACAGGGGCACGACGACGGACAGCCCCTGCGCAGCAGCATTGGCTGCGGTGGTGGACAGACCAGAAACGTCCATGCCGAGCATCATCGATCAGATCTCAACCATCGGAAAACAACATATGGCAATCGCAACGGCTTGTCGCCACAGCTATATAGTCGGAGACTTTCCGCCTCACTGCCGCAGGAATGCCTCAAGCTTGGCAAACAGCGGATTCTCGCGGTCGAGCACGTAATCGAGCGAGGCCACCGAAACCGTGTTGGCGCCGTGGACGCGAAGAAAACTGCCGAGCGCATAGAGCTGCGCCGGGGGACAATGCAGCGTCACCATTCCCGACGATGTCGGCCCGCCGAATGGCGCGACCACCCCGAAACGGTCATGAGCTTCGGTCAACAGCGCCTGGGTGAATTGCGAAAACCGGGTGCGGACCTCGCGATATGTGTTGGCCCGGGCACGAGCGGCGATGTGATCGAGGATGACGCGCGCGGTTTCCCGCGCCTCGTCAGACCAGTCGGCGTCGCGCGAGGCGACAAGATTCGCCTGGCTGCGCAGGATCACGCCGTCGTCGAGCACCTTCAACCCGTTGGCGGCGAGCGTCGCGCCGGTGGTGGTGATGTCGACGATCATCTCCGCGGTGCCGACCGCGGGCGCGCCCTCGGTCGCTCCGGCACTTTCGACGATGCGATAATCGACCACGCCGTGGGAGGCGAAGAAGGCCCGGGTCAGGTTGATGTATTTGGTGGCTACCCGCATCCGGCGGTTATGCTGCGCGCGGAAGCCGGTGGTGACGTCGTCGAGATCGGCCATGGTGCGGACGTCGATCCAGGCCTGCGGCACCGCGACCACGACATTGGCGCTGCCAAAGCCGAGCGTATCGATAAATGCGACCCGCTTGTCGGCGTCCGCAATGCTCTCGCGCACCAGATCCTCGCCGGTGACGCCGAGATGCGCGGCGCCGCGCGCCAGTTGCGAGGCAATTTCGCTCGCCGAAAGGTAGGCGATCTCGACATTGTCGAGGCCGTTGATAGTGCCGCGGTAGTCGCGGGCGCCGCCCGGCTTCGCCAGCCCAAGTCCGGCGCGCGCGAAGAATGCCTCGGCGTTTTCCTGCAGCCGGCCCTTGGACGGCACCGCCAGAACGAATGGCGTCGTCATGATACGCTCCCGCCCGTGGCAGGCTTGCGACCAAGCTGGGTCAGGGTTTCAGCCCACACTGAAAATCCGACCGCCGGAATCGGCGTCGCGGAGCCGAGCTGGGTCATCAGTCCGTCATAGCGTCCGCCCGCCACCAGCGGCTCGACGCCGTTGCCCTTGCTGTGCAGTTCGAATTCGAAGCCGGTATAGTAATCGAGTCCCCGGCCGAACGAGGTGGAAAACCGTGTCGCACGCGTGTCGATGCCGCGCGCAGCCATGAAACCGATGCGACTTTCAAGCTGGTCGATCGCGGCGGCGATGTCGAGTTTGGCGTCATCGGCCAGCGCACGCAATTGCGCGACCGCATCGTCAGGGGCGCCGGCGATGGCCAGGAACCGCTTGATGGTTTTGAGCGCGTCGCGCGGCAACGCGCCGCCCTTCAGGGTCGATTGTTCGAGGAAGCGGTCGGCGATTTCGTCGACCGTGCGTCCGCCAACATTGGTGGTGCCGGCGATCGACATCAGGTCGGTGACCAGCGCCAGCGCCGCCTTGCGGTCGGAGCCGGCGAGCGCTGCGAGCACGCCTTCATATTCGTTGCGGTTCGAACCGGTCGCGAGCGTAAGCCGTTCCAGATCCTGTTCCAGGCTGACCTTGCGGTTGAAATCCTTGATTAGCCGCCGCCGCCAAACCGGATAAAGATTCAAGGCGTCGATCAGCGCAATGAACAGCGCTACGTCGCCGGTGCGGATTTCGACATCGGTCAATCCAAATGCAGAAGTCGCTTCCAGCGCCAGCGCCAGCATCTCGGCGTCGGCTGCGGCGCGATCCTGCCGTCCAAAGGATTCGATGCCAGCCTGCAGGAATTCATTGGGACGGCCGCCGCGATAGCGGAACACCGGTCCGAGATAGCTGAAACCGGCCGGTTGTCCGGCCTTGGCGGAGGCGAGGTAATCGCGGGCCACCGGGATCGTCAGATCGGGGCGCAGGCACAGTTCCTCCCCACTGGCGTCGGTGGTCAGGTAAAGGCTCTTGCGGATGTCCTCGCCCGAGAGATCGAGGAACGGCTCGGCTGGCTGCAGGATCGCTGGTTCCGCCTGCGAATAGCCGGCCCGCGCAAACGACAACAGCAGCGCGTCCGCCCATGCGGCGGACCCGGTCGCGGTGCGCCGTTTCCGGAGTTCGTCATTCATCTTGGCGTCCAACTATCCCAAAAACGGGGGTTTAGGGGCATCTGGCGCAGCCCATAGCATGGCCGAGGCGGGGTTTCGACAGGGATCGGCCGGATGCCTTAACGATCCCGGGCGCGTTAGCTCTCCCAAGCGCCTAAAGGTCCGATCCGGTCCAGTCCCCCAGCGCCGCCTGCACCAGCGCAAGCGCGGCCACCCCGGCGGTATCGGCGCGCAGCACCCGCGGCCCCAGCGAAAGCCTCAGGGTCCGCGGCTGGCGTAGCAAAATGGCGCGTTCTTCCTCGGCAAACCCGCCCTCGGGGCCGATCAGGATGTCGATTCCGTTGGAAGTCGAGCGTTCGCTGCGCAGCGCCTGCAGCGGGTCGGCAGTAATGGCCGCTTCGTCGCAGAACACCAGCAGGCGGCCGGCCCCGCGCTGGCCGAGATAGCGATCGAGCGTGATCGGTTCGGCGACGGCTGCAAGGCTCAGGATGCCGCATTGCTCGGCGGCTTCGATCGCATTGGCGCGCATCCGCTCGCCGTTGATCCTGTTAACCTGCGTGAAACGGGTCAGCACCGGCTGTAGCGATGACGCGCCCATCTCGACGGCCTTCTGTACCATGTAGTCGAGCCTTGCATGCTTCAGTGGCGCAAAGACATAAGCGAGGTCGGGCAGGTGGTCCTGCGGCCGGGTCTGGCTTTGGATGTTCAGGCTGTCCGGCCGCTTGCGTCCGCCGATCAACGCCTACCACTCGCCATCGCGTCCATTGAACACCAGAACGGTTTCGCCGGCCGCAAGCCGCAGCACATTGCCAAGATAGTTGCTCTGGCTGCGCTCGAGTTCGACGGTTCGGCCGGCCGCCAACGCGGCATCGACAAACAAACGGGGGCTGCGAAAGTTGAATTCAGGCATGTCAGAGGTTCCAATCCGCCTGGGGGCCTCGCGCGGAGGCTCCTTCGCGTTGCCAGCAATCCGGCGGCAAGATCATGCGTGCACGTCATATTTTAGAGCACAACTGAAAGCAAAAGCGGACCCGGCCGCGCACGTTTCACCGCCATATGCAGATTAAGGCTCTGATCAAAGCCGGAATTTGCCCAATTTCACCCGCTGCCGCGACCCTGCGCCGCGCTGTTGCCAAATTCCGCGGGTTGTTTAGGAGCGGCGGGAATCGTAAATAGTCCCATCGGGAATCGCGCTTTTCATCGAAAAGAAGTTGGGGATCATTGGACCTTGCCAACAGGAGCAACCTTGATCGTCCGTCGCTTGATTGTGCCGCTCACCGCGGCCCTTGTTGCTGCCTATGCCAGCCCTTGTCTGGCGCAGGGTGCCTTTCCGGCGCCCTTGCCGGGGCGTGCCGCGGCTCCTGCCAATGATCCTGCATTTCCGCCCGTGAGGGGCGCTGCTCCAGCCAACGATCCGGCATTTCCGCCGGTGAACGGTGCCGCTCCCGCCAGCGATCCGGCATTTCCGTCGGTCAACGGCTCAACTCCGGCAACGATGGGCCGGCCGATGCAGAGTTCGTTCCCGGCCAGCGGAGCCACTCCGTTCGCCGGCGCCGGATTCGGCGCAGCTCCGCCGACGCAAGGCGGTGGCGACAAATGCATGAATGACTTCCTGCCGCTGCGCGGAGAAGCCGAGAAGAGGGGCAAGCTGCTAAAAGCGGCCAGCGATCGGCATGCCGGCGCCGAGGAAGCCTGTAAGTTGATCAAGAATTTTGGCGTGGCCGAAAACAAGATGCTCTCATATGTCGAGACTAACAGCACGAAATGCGGAATTCCGCCGCAGGTCACGGATCAATTGAAGAGCAGCCACAAGAACACCGAGAGCGATGACGCAGAAAATCTGCGCGCCGCGCAACAGGCCCAGATGCACGGACCGGCCGGTCCGAGTCTCAGCGAGGTGCTGGGCTCGGCCGCGACGCTTCCCGAAGCGACTCCGACAAAGAAGGGCGGCAGCACTTTCGATACGCTGAACGGCAACGTGCTGGCCCGATGATCGATCAGTACGCAACCTTTCTGGTTCAGCTCGAACCGATCAGGCTCTAGCGTCCAATGAGTGGCACAGCTGCCCGCGTTGCTGATGCCACCGGCAACTGGGTCGATACCCGCGCGCCGTCATGGTCGCGGCCTTACCTGCGGCTGGCGCGGTTCGACCGCCCGATCGGATCCTGGCTGTTGCTGATGCCGTGCTGGTGGTCGGCGGCGCTGGCGGCCGGGGTGCTCGGCGATATCAGGCAATTACCTCTGGTCACCGTGCTGTTTTTTGTCGGCGCGTTCGTGATGCGGGGCGCCGGTTGCACCTGGAACGACATCACCGATCGCGATCTCGACGCCAAGGTCGAACGGACGCGGTCCCGGCCCATTCCGGCGGGCCAGGTCAGCGTGGCGCAGGCGGCCGCCTTCCTGGTGGTGCAGGCCTTGATCGGATTGGTGGTGCTGCTGCAATTCAACCGCTTCGCGGTTGCCACCGGCATCGCCTCGCTCGTCATCGTCGCGATCTATCCGTTCATGAAGCGGATCACCTGGTGGCCGCAGATCGTGCTCGGGCTGGCGTTCTCATGGGGCGCCCTGATGGGGTTTGCGGCAACGCTCGGGCGGATCGACGCGGCGGCGCTCTGGCTCTACGCCGGTTCGATCTCCTGGGTGATCGGTTACGACACCATCTATGCGCATCAGGATGCCGAGGATGACGCGTTGATCGGGATCAAATCAACCGCGCTGTTGTTCGGTGCGCGCACCCGGCCGGCGCTTGCGCGTTTTACGGGATCGCGGTGGTGTTGATCGCAATCGCGCTTGCCGCATCCGGTGCACGCTGGCCGGCAGCCATCGGGCTGGCCGCCTTCGCCGCCCATCTGGTCTGGCAGATCGTCCGTCTGGATATTTCGAATCCGGCGCTGTGCCTGCGGATATTCAAATCAAACCGCGACGCCGGCCTGTTGCTGTTTGCCGGCCTGTTGATTGATGCGCTGATGCGGGCGGGCTGATACGCGCCAGGCGGACTTGTTTCAAGTCCTTGCGATGATCTCGCGTTCGCCCTGGTGGATGTTCGCGGGATTGAGCAGGTCGCCGGCACGCCGCCGCACCAGAAATTTCGGACGACGCGCCCGAATCGCATTGTGACGCCGGCGCCGTGCGGCGGGTTCGCGCGCCTTCTCTTTCGGCAGTTGCGGCAGCGAAAAGATTTCGCTCCACATCTGCCAGACGGCCGCGATCTCCTCGTTGTCCGAACCGGTGCAGAGCGGGACGGTCAGGGACGGATCGCGATGGACGAGCACCAGCATCTGCGAATCGCCGATGCCGCGCAAGGCGACGCCGTGAAAGTCGCTGATGCGAACGTTGATCGCCATCCGCATGCCGTGAAGGACACGACGCAGCACGACCCGTTCGCGATGAAGTTCGATTTGCCGGACGCCGCCATCGGCGCGCACGTCGTGCGCGTCGAAGCGGACGGGAAGGGAAAGAGGGTCGAGCCGCAATGCGCGGCTCGACCCGGCGGGATTGATCCCGCTCGTTGTGGTTTGACGCCTCACGGCCCTGTCTCCCGTCAGGATTATGTTCCCGATCGATGGGTGAGAGCATGCCAGAGCCGTGGCCGTTTCGGCTTAAAAAGGCTGGTTAATCCGCGCGTGACTCGCGCGCATGATTGACAAGACCTTGGCTCGCATGATTGACGAGACCTTGCCGCTGCTTGAAATTCTTCTGCTTTTGGGCTGTGAAAATGCTTGAAATCCCTGTGAATCAGGCACATTTCATGGACTCGGCCGATTTGCGTCGTTGCGCTTCCATTCAGTTTCAATCCCGGGAAATTTGTTCGTGATCTCTTCACCATCGCAAGCGTCGCCGCTTTCGTCCGAAGCCGCCTCCGATCTGTTCGATCAATCCGCACTCAGCACATTGGCGCAGCGCCTCGTTGAAGCCGCCAGGCGCGCCGGCGCGGACGCGGCCGATGCGGTCGCGGTGCGCGGGGTTTCGCAAGGGGTAGAGGTGCGCGACGGGCGGGTCGAGGAATCCGAGCGCTCCGAAGGTGACGACGTCGGATTGCGCGTGCTGGTCGGACGGCGCCAGGCCGTGGTGTCGACCAACGACGTCAGCGGCGATGGCATCGCCAGACTTGCCGAGCGTGCGGTAGCCATGGCGCGCGTCGCACCCGATGACAAATATGTCGGTCTCGCCGACCCGGCGCTGTTGGCAAAGGATTTCCCCAACCTCGATCTGCTCGATCCGGAGGTTCCCTCGACAGCGGAACTCGAGCGCCGCGCCTTTGAAGCCGAGGCCGCCGGGCTTGCCGTCAAGGGCGTGACCAAATCGGGCGGCGGTTCGGCGTCGGCCGGAATCGGCGGCATGGTGCTGGTGACTTCCACCGGCTTCCACGGCTCCTATCTGCGATCGAGTCAGAGCATCTCGATGACCGCGATATCCGGTGAAGGCACCGGCATGGAGCGCGACTATGATTACACAGTCGCTCCCCATGCTTCCGACCTGGCCTCGCCGCAAAGCGTCGGCCGCCGCGCCGGCGAACGCACGGTCGCGCGCGCCAATCCGCGCAAGGTCGAGACCTGCAAGGTGCCCGTGGTTTTCGATCCCCGCGTTGCCGGATCGATCGTCGGCCATCTGGTCGGCGCCGTGAACGGCGCCTCGATCGCCCGCAAGACCAGTTTCCTGAAAGATCGCCTTGGCCAGCAATTGTTTGCGAAGAACATCCGCATCGTCGACGATCCCTTAAGGGTGCGCGGCTTGCGCTCGCAAACATTCGACGCCGAAGGCGTCAAGGTCAGGAAGCTCGCCATCATCGACGAGGGCGTACTGACCTCGTGGCTACTGGATTCGGCGACCGCGCGCGAACTGGGCCTGGTCACCACCGGTCATGCCCATCGCGGCGTGTCGTCGTCGCCCTCGCCGGGATCGTATAATCTGCATCTCGAAGCGGGCGAGGCGACGCCGGCCGAATTGATGGCCGACATCAAGCAGGGATTTTATGTCACTGACCTGATCGGCTCCGGCGTCAACGGCGTCACGGGTGATTACAGCCGCGGCGCCTCCGGCTTCTGGATCGAAAATGGCGAGATCACCTATGCGGTAAGCGAAGTGACGATCGCGGGCCATTTGTTCGATATCTTCAAATCGATGGTGCCGGCCAACAATCTTGAATTTCGTTACGCGGTCAACGCTCCGACATTGCGCATCGAGGGACTAACGCTTGGCGGACGTTAGCGCCGGCAGTCGCGAGGCGCTGGCGCGCGACGCCGCGCTGTTGACCAAGACTGTGCGGGAAGCCGGCGCGCTGGCGCACTCGATGTTCCGCACCGAATTGAAGAAATGGACCAAAGGCGCCTCGTCACCGGTGTCGGAAGCCGATATCGCGGTCAACGATTTGCTCGAGGACAGATTGCGATCGGCCACGCCGGACTATGGTTGGCTTTCGGAAGAAAGCGTCGACGACGAAGCGCGACTGGGCAAGCCTCTGGTCTGGATCGTCGATCCGATCGACGGCACCCGAGCCTATCTCGCCGGTCGTGAAGACTGGTGCGTCAGCGTGGCGCTGGTTCACGGCGACTCGCCGGTGCTTGCGGCGGTATTCGCGCCTGCCAGCGAGGAGTTTTTCTTTGCGGTGCGCGGAGCCGGTGCAACCTGCAACGACACGCCGGTGCACGCGACACCGGGCACGGAGCTGGATTTTCCGCGAATCGCCGGCCCAAAACCGTTGATCGAGCGGCTGAATCGGGGGCCGGGCGAAATTTCCCTTCATCCCCGAATCGGATCGCTGGCATTGCGGTTATGCCGGGTCGCCGAGGGGCGGCTCGATGCCGCCTTTGCCGGCGGCCAAAGCCATGACTGGGACCTTGCCGCAGCCAATTTGATCGTTCAGGAAGCGAATGGTAACATGACCACGGTTTCGGGGGATTCCATCCTTTACAATCGTCAGGTAGTGACGCACGGGGTGCTGGTGGCAGCAGGGCGCGATCGTCATGCGAGCATTGTCGAGCATTTTCGCCGTCATTCGTTGACCTGAGCGCCTACGCTAACGTCTTCAGAATGCTGCTTTGCCGGGCATCAGATGAGGAAGAACAACCATGCCAGATAGCGCCCAGCCGCAATTGCTTCATCTCGTCATCGGCGGTGAACTGACCGATCTCGAACACACCACGTTCAAGGATCTCGATCAGGTGGAAATCGTCGGCGTGTTCCCCAACTACGCCACCGCATACGCGGCCTGGAAGGCAAAGGCGCAACAGACCGTCGACAATGCCCTGATGCGCTATTTCGTGGTCCACCTCCACCGACTGCTCGATCCGGGCCAAGACGCGAAGTCTGGCCATTGAAAAGACTGCTCCGCAACGGGTTGCGCAGCAGCAGGCTGCAGCATGCCGTGGGTTTTCTCGCGGCCGAGTACCTGCGGCTGGTATGGCGGACCAACAAGTTCAGCATTGATCCTCCGGGCATTTATCCGGAGGTCGAGGCGCGGCTACCGGCGATTTTTGCGTTCTGGCACGGCCAGCATTTTATGGCCCCCTTCATCAAAACCAAGCCGAGTTATCGCGCCAAGGTGCTGATTTCGTTGCACCGCGATGGCGAATTCAACGCGATCGCCGCGCAGCGCCTCGGTATCGACACCGTCCGCGGCTCCGGCGATCATGGATCGGCCTTTAACCGCAAGGGCGGCGTCAGTGCTTTCATGGAAATGGTGCGCTGTCTCGGAGAGGGCTATAACATGGCCCTGACGGCGGACGTGCCGAAGCGCTCCCGCATCGTCGGGCTTGGCGTCATCATGCTGGCGCGCGAGACCGGGCGTCCGATCGTGCCATTCGCGATGGCGACGAGCCGCTTCATTCGCCTGAACAACTGGGATCGCACGACCATTAATCTGCCATTTGGACGCGGTGCTTTGGTCGGCGGTGAAATGATGTCCGTGCCGCCGGATGCCGACGCCGAGATCATGGAAAAATTGCGCGCGCAACTCGAGGCAAGCCTGAACGAAGCCACCCGCAAAGCTTATGCTCAGGTCGGCTGTTCGGACGAGGCAGGTCATGGCTAGTTCGCTACCGGTGACATTGCGCCTGTACCAGCAGCTGTCGGCGGCGATGGTTCCGCTGACGCCGGCGCTGATCAAGCGGCGGTTGAAGCAGGGCAAGGAAGATCCTGCCCGGGTCGGCGAACGTCGCGGCGTGAGCGAAGACGTTCGCCCCAACGGGCCGCTGGTCTGGATTCACGGGGCGAGCGTTGGCGAAGTACTGGCCGCCGCCGCGCTGATCGAAAGGCTGCGGATGCTGAATATGCGCATCCTGCTGACCTCGGGCACGGTGACTTCGGCGGCCATCGTGGCCAAGCGCTTTCCCGCCGATATCATCCATCAGTACGTGCCTTACGATTCGCCGCGTTATGTTGCGCGCTTTCTCGACCACTGGCGGCCCTCGCTTGCGCTCTTCATCGAGTCGGATCTGTGGCCCAATCTGATCCTGTCGAGCGCGGCGAGGCGTCTGCCGATGGTGTTGATCAACGGCCGGATGTCACATCGCTCGTTCCCGCGCTGGCGTCGGTTCAACGGCACCATCTCGGCACTGCTTGGCCGGTTCGATGTCTGCCTCGCGCAATCGCAGATCGACGCGGAGCGCTTCGCGGCGCTCGGCGGCCGCAACGTCATCACCACCGGCAACCTGAAGCTTGATGTTCCGGCGCCGCCCGCCGACGCGGCGAAGCTGGAGCGGCTGATGTCGGTGACGCGCGGTCGTCCGATTATCGTCGCGGCCTCGACCCATCCGGGCGAGGAGGATCTGCTGGTCGCAACGCATCGGACGCTCGCCGGATATTTTCCGTCGCTGCTGAGTGTGGTGGTGCCGCGACATCCCGACCGCGGCGAGGCCATCGCCCGATCCATCGGAGCCACCGGCCTGCGCGTGGGCTTGCGTTCGCGCGGCGAATTGCCGACGGCGGCGATCGCCATCTATGTCGCCGACACCATGGGCGAACTCGGCTTGTTCTACCGGCTGGCGCCGATCGTGTTCATGGGGGGGTCGCTGGTCCCCCATGGCGGACAGAATCCGATCGAGGCGGTGAAGCTCGGCGCCTCGATCGTGCACGGCCCTCACGTTTTCAACTTTACCGATGTCTACGAGGCGCTCGACGGCGCCGGCGGCGCGCGGCGCGCCGATACGCCGGAAGCTCTGGTGAGCCAGCTCGGACACTTGCTCGCCGATCGACCGGCCCGCGAGACCTCGGTTGCGGCATCGACGCGCGTGGTCGAACAGCTCGGCGGCGCGTTGGAGCGCACGCTGACCGCGCTCGAGCCATATCTGTTGCAATTGCGGCTCGAAATGGGGTCGGCCGGTGCGTGAGCCGGCCTTCTGGTATCGGCCGCCATCATGGACATCGCGACTATTGACGCCGCTCGGAGCGATCTATGGCCTGATCGCGTCCGCGCGAATGCAGCGTCGCGGCGTCGATGCCGGCATTCCCGTGCTATGCGTCGGCAACTATCATGCCGGCGGCGCTGGCAAGACCCCGACGGTACTGGCGCTGACGAGGTTGCTGCGCGATCTGGGCGAGACGCCCGTGGTGCTGAGCCGTGGCTATGGCGGACGATCGCAAGGCCCGATCAAGGTCGACCGGTCCCGGGACACCGCCGCCGATGTCGGCGACGAGGCATTGATGTTGGCACTGACGGTTCCGGTGGTCGTTGCGCGCGATCGCGTGGGCGGCGCCGCTCTGGCGCGCTCGCAAGGCGCGACCGTCATCGTGATGGACGACGGTTTTCAGAATCCGGCGATCGGCAAGGACAGCTCGTTCATTGTCATCGACAGCGATCGCGGCCTCGGCAATGGTTGCGTGTTTCCCGCGGGTCCGCTGCGCGCGCCGCTAAAGCCGCAGCTCGATCGTACCGATGCGCTGATCGTGGTCGGCGCCGGCACCGCGGCGGTTGCGGTCGCGACCGCTGTGGCCGCACGGGGCAAGCCGGTGTTGTCGGCGCAACTGAAGCCGGATGCCGCCTCGCTTGAGGCGCTCGGCGGCAAGCGCGTGCTGGCGTTTGCCGGGATCGGCGATCCCGGCCGTTTTTTCAGGACGCTGCGCGGCGCCGGGATCGATGTGGTTCGGGAGCGCGTCTTTGCCGATCATCATCCGTTTTCGCCGGGTGAGATCGAAGCTCTGGTCGCGGAAGCGAGAGGCGACGGGCTGACGCTGGTGACGACCGAAAAGGATCTGGTGCGATTGCGCGGAGGCGAGGGCGGCATGTCGCCGGCGCGCGATATCGTGCCGTTCGCGGTGACGCTGGAGTTCGACGACGTCGCTAGGTTGCGTCAATTCGTGGTGGAACAACTATCCAAGGCGCGCGGCAAGAATCACCCCGCCGCATGACTATTCGCTTCGCGCTGTATTATCGATTGTCGCCGAAGCCCGGGCCTCAGGACGGTCAGTCCCCCGTCTTCAGCGCCGCCGGGAAATGCCGCTGCAGCACGGCGGTCGGGACAGCATAGGCTTCCTGCAGGTCGACGCTCCAGTATTTCAGTTCGTCCAGCGGAATGTGGGCATCCGTTATCGCGCAACGCACATAGGTTCCCGGCGAGATCACGCGGAAATCGCCGTCCAGATATTGCACCTGAGCCTCGCCATGGCCCGATGGGCCGAATTTATTGAGCACCGGTTGACTCCGATTGCTCCGGGCCTTCCGGACCGGATGGAACGTTTGAATGCATGTCTACCATAAATAGTTGTCGGTGTCGGCCCGTCAAACCCACCGATTTGTGATGGATGGCAGGCTTGGGCGCGTTCTCGAGCGCATGGTAGATTTGTTAATGGAGCGCTGTCTTTATTCCAGCACCCTCATGACCCGGCAAGCCCGATGCGTCTTCTGTCAGCAAGTCCCTTCCTGACGCTCCTTGGCGTGACCCTGTTTTCCATGATCTTTGCCGTGAAGACGGCCGCTGCCGTCGAGGTGCGGCTGCCCGCAGTTCATGAGGTGGAGATCCCGTCCGGCAAAGCGACATTGCACGCGCAACTCTTCAAGCCCGATGGTGACGGCCCGTTCCCCGTCGTGATTGCCCTGCACGCATGCGGCGGATTGGGCGGCCATTCCGAAGCGGTCCAACGGCGCTATCGCGACTGGGCCGAGCAATTGTTGAAGGAGGGCAAGGCGGTGCTGCTGCCCGACAGCTATGGCTCGCGCGAACTCGGCCCGCAATGCCGGGTCAAGGATCGTCACGTGCTGGCGCGCCGCGAACGGGTGGCTGACATCACGGCAGCGCGGCAATGGTTGATTGAGCAGCCTTGGGCCGCCCATGACCGCATCAGCCTGCTCGGATGGGCGAACGGCGCCAGCGCGCTGTTGTGGGCGGTGCGTCCGCAATTGTCGTCGCGCAACACCGAACCTGATTTCCGCTCGGCGATCGCGTTCTATCCGGATTGCCGGATCTCGTCCGGGCTCGGCTGGAGTGCGCGCGTGCCGACGCTGGTGCTGATTGGCGCCAAGGACGACGTCAGTTCACCGCCCGCCTGCCGTCAGATGATCGAGGGCGCGCGGGGCCGCAGCGCGCTGGTGCGGATCGTGGTCTATCCCGGCGCCTATCATGATTTCGACCGCGCCAACCTGCCGCTGCATGCGCTGACCGGAACTCCGGATGCCGCGGCGCCCGAGCACGGCCATCTCGGCACCGACCCGGAAGCCCGTGCCGATTCGCAAAAGCGTGTTGCCGAATGGCTGGCGCGATAGGTCTGACTTGTCAAAACAAACTGCCTCTACCTTCCTGGCCAACCGGCTTGGCGATGCGCTTGGGCGCGGTCGCTCTCGGTTGTTCCTTGGCTTCACCTGCGGTTGGCTTCGCCGGCCGTATGACCGTCGGCCGATCGGCGTCCGCTGTCGCCGCAACGCGCCCATCGGCAAACTCGAGCGAGAGATGCGCACCTGGCCCGATCGCAGCCGCGGCATGTACGGCATGGCCCTGCTCATCGCGCACCAGTGCAAAACCTCGGGTCAGCACGCTGCGATAGGATAACGCGGCCAACAACTGGCCGGAATGGGCGACGCGGGCCTGATGGCGCTGCATCGCGGTGAGCAGCGCGCGACGCGCGCGGTCGGCCAGACGTTGCGCGCGTTCGCGGTCGCGCGCGATGATCTGGCGCTGTGCCTGCGCGTTGGACGATTTCGAGGCTGTCAGCCTGATCGCCAGTCCGGCATAGCGATCGCGGCGATGGCGCAACAGCGACGTTGCCGAATGCGTCAGCCGCTCGCCGGATGCGGTGAGCCGCTGTTTCGCCTGCGCGATCTGGCCGCGCAGCACCCGCATCGTCAGCCTGCCGCTTGTGCTCGCAAAACGGCGGAAATGCGCATGCGTGTTGGCTTTCAGCGCGCGGGGCAGGGCACTCGCGGCGCCGTCCAGCCGTTGCCGCGGGAATCGCCAGCAGGTCGCCGGCCGCGGGCAACGCGCGTGCCGCGGCGCGCAACTCGTTGCGGCGGCCTTCCTGGGCGCGCTGCCAGCACACCATCACGCGGCGCGCCAGCGTCGACACCTCGACCCGCAATTCGCCGCGCACCGGCACCGCCATTTCCGCGGCGGCGGTCGGCGTCGGCGCGCGCTTGTCGGCGGCGAAATCGATCAGCGTGATGTCGGTCTCGTGGCCGATCGCCGAGATCAGCGGGATCATGCTTTCGGCGGCGGCGCGGACCACGATCTCCTCGTTGAACGACCAGAGGTCCTCCAGCGAGCCGCCGCCACGCGCGACGATCAGCACGTCCGGCCGCGGAATTTTCCCCTGCTCAGGCAGCGCATTGAAGCCGCGGATCGCGGCCGCGACCTGTTCGGCCGAGCCTTCACCCTGCACCTTGACCGGCCACACCAGTACGCGACGTGGAAAGCGGTCTTCCAGCCGGTGCAGGATGTCGCGGATCACCGCGCCGGTCGGCGATGTGACCACGCCGATCACTTCCGGCAACCAAGGCAACAACTGCTTGCGCGCCTCGTCGAACAGACCTTCGGCGCCGAGCTTCTTCTTGCGCTCTTCCATCAGCGCCATCAGCGCGCCGATGCCGGCGGGCTCGATCGCCTCGATGACGATCTGGTATTTCGACGAGCCGGGATAGGTGGTGAGCTTGCCGGTGGCGATGACCTCGAGGCCTTCCTGCGGCTTGAAGCGCATCCGTCCGTGGACGCCCTTCCAGATCACCGCCTCGATCTTGGCGCTCTCGTCCTTCAGCGCGAAATAGCAATGGCCCGAGGAGTGCGCGCCGCGAAAACCCGAAATCTCGCCACGTACCCGCACATGGCCATAGCTGTCCTCGACCGTCCGCTTCAGCGCGGAGGATAGCTCCGAGACGGTGAATTCAGGCGCGTTGAGCAGGATGTCGGGTGCTGTCATCTCTAGAAATCGAATTGGCCTTTGATCTGTACACAAGGTAAGGATTTCGTCTGCTACCGCAAACCGCCATTGTATAGCAGATTACTCTGCATTATAGAGTAACAAACGGAGGGTTGGCGCCCGCCGCACGGAAGATCAAGTGAAAATGGCTGATATGGGGGTTCTGTGACAGCTCGGCGCGCCGGTCGCCAGAACTGACCGATGACCGAACTCGACGAAGTCATTCACCAGCGCCTGCGACTGCAAATCATGGCCGCGCTGAACGCACGGCCATCAGGCGCGGGACTTGAATTCTCCAGGCTCAAGAAGCTGACCGGCGCTACCGACGGCAATCTCGGTGCCCATATCGAGACGCTTTCCAAGGCCGGCTACGTCGCAATCGAGAAGGCCTTTGTCGGCAAGAAGCCTCAGAGCACCATCGCCGCGACGGCTGCCGGACGGAGCGCCTTTGCTCGCCATGTTGCGTCGTTGCAGGAAATCATCGCAGCCTCAGCACGAGGCAGCTAGGGATATCGTCATTCTCGCGACGCGAATGAAATCCCGGCCAAAAGACGCATCCCGGAATGGACTGTAAACGGATTTATCTTGCGCTTGCGGTGAAAGGAGTTTCGTGCGACCGACTGGCTCTCGTATTGTTTTCTTCTGGCCATATTCATGAACATCCTCTTGCTCGGTTCTGGCGGCCGCGAACATGCACTGGCGTGGAAGATCGCCGCGTCGCCGCTGCTAACCAAGTTATGGTGCGCGCCAGGCAATGCCGGCATTGCCCGGGAAGCCGAATGCGTTGCGATCGACATCGCCGACCACGGCGCGGTGATCCATTTCTGCAAGGGCAATGCAATTGATTTGGTGGTGGTCGGGCCCGAGACGCCGCTGGCTGCCGGGATTGTCGATGACCTTGCCGCGGCCGGGATCAAGGCGTTCGGTCCCAGCAAACAGGCAGCACAGCTCGAGAGCTCCAAGGGATTTACCAAGGACCTTTGCCGCGAGTTCGATATCCCGACCGGTGCCTATCGTCGCTTCGAGCAATGCCAATGATGCGCTGGCTTATGTGCGTGCGCAGGGCGCGCCGATCGTGGTCAAGGCCGACGGGCTGGCAGCCGGCAAGGGCGTTGTCGTCGCCACCACCTTGCAGCAGGCCGAGGACGCCATCGCCATGATGTTCGACGGCGCGTTCGGCGCAGCCGGCGCGGAAGTCGTGATCGAGGAATTCCTGACCGGCCGCGAGATCAGTTTCTTCGCGTTCTGCGACGGCGAGACCGCGATCGCGCTGGCGTCCGCGCAAGACCACAAGCGGGTGCTCGATCATGACGAGGGTCCGAACACCGGCGGCATGGGAGCCTATTCGCCGACCCCGTTCGTGACGCCGGAAATCCATCAGCAAATCATGTCAACGATCATCCTGCCGACGGTTGCCGGCATGAAAAAACGCGGCACGCCGTTTCGTGGCGTATTGTATGCCGGCGTGATGTTGACGGCGGACGGACCAAAGCTGTTCGAGTACAATGTCCGCTTCGGCGATCCCGAATGCCAGGTGCTGATGCTGCGGATGATGTCCGACATCGTGCCGGCATTTCTGGCCTCATGTGACGGGCAATTGAAGAATTTCACTCTGCGCTGGTACAACGAAGCCGCGCTGACGGTGGTGATGGCGGCGAAGGGCTATCCCGGCGATTACAAAAAGGGCACGCCGATCGACGGCCTTGACGAGGCTGCCGCGATCGAAGGCGTCGAAATCTTCCACGCCGGCACAATGTCCCGGGACGGAAAGATCCTCGCCAATGGCGGGCGCGTATTGAACATCTGCGCCTCAGGCAAGACCATAAGCGAGGCGCAGCGCCGCGCCTACCAGGCGGTCGATCGCATCGACTGGTCTGACGGCTTTTGCCGCCGCGACATTGGCGGCCAGGCGGTGGAGCAGGAGCAGGCGGGATAGTTTTTAAGGCGCCGCGCGGACGTCATATTCCGCGAAAGACGGATATCCGGCATGCGCGACGTCCCTTGTCGCTCGCAAGCGTTGCTGTCTATCGTCCGCCTTGCGCATGATGCCCACGATGCGAGTATGAACCATGCCCGATCTTGCCGATCTGTTTCCCGGATACGAATCCAAATGGATCAATACCAGCTCGGGGCGCATTTTCGCCCGCGTCGGCGGCAACGGACCGCCGCTGATGTTGCTGCACGGATTCTCCTCGACGCATGTCATGTGGCACAAGGTGGCGCCGCGATTGGCCGACAAATTCACGCTGATCATCGCCGACCTGCCGGGCTATGGCTGGTCCGACATGCCCGAGAGCGACAAGGACCACACGCCCTACACCAAACGCGCAATGGCGCGCACCATGGTGGACGTCATGGAGCAACTCGGCCATGTGCATTTCGCGCTGGCCGGCCATGACCGCGGCGGCCGGGTCTCATATCGCCTCGCGCTCGATCATCCCGGCCGGCTGTCGCGGCTCGCCGTGCTCGACATCCTGCCGACCTATGACTACTGGGAAAAGATCAACCGGCTCTACGCGCTGAAGATCTATCACTGGACCTTCCTCGCGCAGCCTGCTCCGTTGCCGGAAACGCTGATCGGCGGCAATCCGGATTTTTTTCTCAAGCAGAAAATGGCGAGCCAGACCAAAGCGAAAAATCTCGACGCGTTCGATCCGCGCGCGCTGGAACATTATTTGGCGCCGTTCCGCGATCCGTCGCGCGTCCATGCGATGTGCGAGGACTACCGCGCCGGCGCCTATGCCGACTACGACATCGATAAGAAGGATCACGACGCCGGCAAGAAAATCACGATTCCGATGCTGGCTTTGTGGGGCGATGCCGGCATCGCCACCGCCGCGGCAACGCCGCTCGACAGCTGGAAGAAATGGGCGACCAATGTGACGGGGTCGCCAGTCGATTCCGGGCACTTCTTGCCGGAGGAAAATCCGGATGTGACGGCGAAGCTGCTGAGGGAATTTTTCCTGGCAGGTCAGGTCCTGGCATAGGTAATGCGCCGCGACAGATGACGCCTCGATTGCTCACGGATCGGACTATCGTCGTTCCTGGAAAAATTCCCGCAGCAGTGTCGCCGCTTCGCTTTCGCCGACCGCCGAATACACCTCGGGCGCATGATGGCAAGTCGGCTGCGCAAAGAACCGCACGCCGGAATCGACCGCGCCGCCCTTGGGGTCGGCCGCGCCGTAGTAGAGCCGTCTTATCCGCGCCAGCGAGACCGCGCCGGCGCACATCGTGCACGGTTCCAGCGTGACATAGAGGTCGCAATCGATCAGCCGCTCGCTGCCGACCACTGCGGTCGCCTGCCGGATCGCGAGGATTTCGGCATGCGCGGTCGGATCGCGATCGCTCAGAGTGCGGTTTCCGGCCGTCGCGATCACCTTGTTGTCAAGCACGATCACGCATCCAATCGGCACTTCGCCGGATTTCCGTGCATTTTCGGCTGCTTTCAGCGCCAAATCCATGAAAGAAGGGGCGGTCATGTCTCGTATTGCCCGGATAACTCTGCTAGGAGATGCGGCTTCAGCAAAAGTGGATACCGGTTTTGCGTGAGAATGCGGCTCGCATACAGAGCGCGCTTATCACCGTGTTGATCCCTTTGCATTTCTACCTGCACCGAAACGAGCTCCTTTCATGCCCCGCGACAACGACAAAAACAACGATTCCCCGCGCGGCCGGCGTGATCGGCCGGGCGACGGCAAGGGCCGCGCCGGTGCAGGCAAAGGCCGTTCAGGCGCGGCGCGGGGGCCGGACAAGAAGTTCGCCAAGCGCGGCCTTGCCGACAAGAGCGATGGCGGCGAGCGCAGGTCCTATGCCGCAAAGCCCGATCGCGCCAAATCCTATGATAAGAAGCCTTATTCCGGTTCCGGCAAGCGCGAGGATGGCCGTCCGCCGCGCCGCGATTTCGGCGATCGTCCGCCACGCTTCAATCAGGGACGACCGTCCGCAAGGTGATCGCCGGGATCGCAAGAGCGACCCTGGAGATCGCGGACCGCGCCGGGAGTTTCGTCCGCGCGAGGATCGCGACGGCGGAAAGCGCCCCTATGCGCCGCGCGGCGATCGTCCGAACTACAACCGCGACGATCGTGCTCCGCGCGGCGGCGACCGCGACGCCCGTCCGGCCTCGCGTTTTGCCGACAAGAAATTTGGCGACAAACGGCCGTACACGCCGCGCGGCGAAGGTTTTCGCAAGGATGGCGACCGGCCGCAGGGAGAGCGCCCGTACCGTGCGCGACCGTCCCGCGATGGCGATCGGCCCGAGCGGAAATTCGGCGGCGACAAGAAATTCTCGCGCGGCGCGCCGGATCGTGGTCGCGGCGACCGCAAGCGCGACTCCGGCGATCGTGGCCCGCGCCGGGAATTCGGCAACGACCGCAGCAGCGAAAAGCCCTGGCAGAAGCGCGAGGATCATCGTCCGCCGCGCGATGGCGGGCGCGATTTCGACAAACCGCGCTCCGACAAGCCCCGTTACGACAGGTCGCGTGACGACCGCGGCGGCGACAACGAGCGTCCGCGGTTTTCGCGGTCGCGCGAGGATCGTCCGAAATTCGATCGTCCACGCGAGGGGCACAACGCCTGGCAGGAGCGTCCACGCAGCGAAGGGCGATCGTCCGATCGTTATTCTGACCGCCCGCGCCGCGACAATGAAGAAGACAGCAAGGTATTCGCCAAGCGCCCGGCCTTCGGCGGACGTGGCGCCTATCGCGAGCGCGATCCGGAAGAGCGCCGTCCGGCGCGGCCGCCACGCGCCAAGAAATCCGGCGAGCGCATCGCCAAGGTGATGTCGCGGCACGGCCTTGCCTCGCGCCGCGACGCCGAGGAATGGGTCGTGCAGGGTCGCGTCGCCGTCAACGGCCGGGTCATCAACTCGCCGGCGCTCGACGTCACGGTCAACGACGTCATCACCGTCGACGGCAAACCGTTGCCGCCGCGCGAGCGCACCCGACTATTCCTGTTTCACAAGCCGCGCGGGCTGATGACGACCCATTCCGATCCCGAGGGGCGGCCGACGGTGTTCGATCATCTGCCCGAGGGCCTGCCGCGGCTGATCTCGGTCGGCCGGCTCGATTTCAACACCGAGGGGCTGCTGCTGCTGACCAATGACGGCGGGCTGGCGCGTGCACTCGAACTGCCGGATACCGGCTGGCTGCGGCGCTATCGGGTACGCGCCCATGGCGAGGTCACCCAGGCTCAGCTTGACGAACTGAAGCGGGGCGTCGAGGTCGACGGCGTCAAATATGGCTCGATCGATGCAACGCTGGAGCGCGACCAGGGCGCCAATGTCTGGCTGGTGTTTGCGATCCGCGAGGGCAAGAACCGCGAGGTGCGCAACGTCATGGCGCATCTCGGCCTCGAGGTGAATCGCCTGATCCGGATTTCCTACGGTCCGTTCCAGCTCGCCGAACTGGCGGAAGGCGCGGTCGAGGAGGTCAAGACGCGGGTGCTGCGCGAGCAGCTCGGCGAAAAGATCGCAACGCTGGCGGGCGCGGACTTCAACCGGCCGTTGCCGGGTCAGGAAGAGGCTCAAGCCGCAGCCGGTGGTGAGGCCGAGGCAGCGGATGCACCGCGCAGCAAGAAGCCGTTCAAGCCGGCCGGCAAGAACGCGTTGATCGCCGACCGCAAGGGCCGCCGTGTGCTGGTGCAGCGCACCGGCAGCGAGGAGGCCCGCGCGCGCAACGAGCAGGAGGCCAATGGCTACGGGCCGCCGCGTCGTCCGCAGCGTGGCTATCACGGCAAGCGCGACTTCAAGCCGCGCGACGAGTAGGGCGGTGCGATGAACGGTGCGTTGCGAGTCTTGCAGCATCGGGTGAGAGCTGCTGTATCTTCTCCCTCCCCCCTTCCCGGGGAGGGAGCGCTCAGCGTCGTGGTCACTCCTGCAGATACCGCGCAACGGGAGCTTGCTTTGCGGACCCCCACCCTCGACATCTCCCGCAAGGGGGAGGCCGCTGCGCGGATCGTTCTGATGCGCGTCGTCGGGGGACGATTGAAGGGCCGCAATCTCGCCTCGCCCTCGTCGCGCGACATCCGGCCGACCGCGGACCGGTTGCGCGAGTCGGTGTTCAACATCCTGATCCATGCCTATGACGATCCGATTTCGGAAGCGCGGGTGCTCGATCTGTTTGCTGGCACCGGCGCGCTCGGCATCGAAGCGGTGTCGCGCGGGGCGGCGTTCACGCTGTTCGTCGACAACGGCGCGGAAGCGCGCGCGCTGTTGCGCAACAATGTCGAGGCGCTGGGCCTTGGCGGCGTTACCAAGGTCTACCGCCGCGATGCCACTGATCTGGGCCCCGCGCATCCGATGCAGCCATTCTCGCTTGTTTTTCTTGATCCGCCGTATTCGAAACAACTCGCCGAGAAGGCATTAGCCTCGCTGCGCGATGGCGGCTGGCTCAAGCCGCAGGCGTTGCTGGTGGTCGAGGAAGCCAAGGCGGCTGCAGTTCGTCAGCGCCTGATGGTTTCGAGGAGCTGGAGCGTCGCGCCTATGACGACACCGAGTTCGTGTTTTTGCGGGCTTAGAATTCGTAGGATGGGTAGAGCGCAGCGAAACCCATCATCTCGCCACACGGACGCCATCGATGGGTTTCGCTGCGCTCTACCCATCCTACGGCATCGCGCGAGTGCTACCTTCGCCCGAACAGCTTCTCGATATCCGACAATTTCAGTTCGACATAGGTCGGGCGGCCGTGGTTGCATTGACCGGAATTCGGTGTGTCTTCCATTTCGCGCAATAGCGCGTTCATCTCCTCCGGCTTGAGCCTCCGGCCGGCGCGGACCGAGCCGTGGCAGGCCATGGTGGCGGCGACATGCATCAAACGCCGCTCCAGCGGCAGCGCCTCGTCCCATTCCTCCATGTGTTCGGCGAGGTCGCGCAACAGCGATCCGGCATTGGCCTTGCCAAGCAGCGAGGGCGTCTCGCGCACCGCGACCGCGCCGGGACCGAAGGAATCGATCGCCAGCCCAAACGATGCCAGCTCTTCCGAACGATCGAGCAGCTTCTCCACGGTCGCCTCGTCAAGCTCGACGATTTCCGGAATCAAGAGGATCTGCCGCTGCACGCCGCTTCTGGCGAGCGACGCCTTGAGCTTTTCATAGACGATGCGTTCATGGGCGGCATGCTGGTCCACGACCACGAGGCCGTCGCGGGTCTGCGACACGATATAGGTTTCGTGAATTTGCGTGCGCGCTGCGCCGAGCGGACGGTCGAGCAGGTCAGCCGACGGCGTTTCCTGGAAACGCACGTCGGCAGTCGGTGCGCCGACATCGAAGGCCGCCTGTCCCGGCTCGGCAAAGGCGGCGGCCGCCGCGCTTTCGAAGCCCGACAGCGATCCTGGTGGCGGCGTGCTCTGCGGATACGCCGGCGAGTTGCGCCAATCCCAATTGCCGGGCGCGGAAGGACGCGGCGCGAAGGACGGTCGGAACGAGGCGAGCGCGGCGCCGTCGCTATTGGCCGCGGTGCGCTTGCCTTCGCGGGCGAGGCCCTCTTTCAGCGCGTGCACGATCAGCGCGCGCACCAGCCCGGCATTGCGGAATCGCACCTCGGTCTTGGCCGGATGCACGTTGGCGTCGACCTCCTGCGGGTCGAGCGTGACGAACAATGCCACCACGGGATGGCGGTCGCGCGGCAGATAATCGGAATAGGCGGCGCGCACCGCGCCCAGGATCAGCTTGTCGCGCACCGGACGGCCATTGACGAACAGATATTGCCCGAGCGCGTTGGCGCGGGTCAGCGAGGGGGCCGCGGCAAAGCCCTCGACCACGATGCCATCGCGCTCGGCCCGCACCTCGATCGCGGCGCTGCGAAAATCCGCTCCCAGAATATCGCCGAGCCGCGTCAGCCGGCCGGGCGCGCCGGGCAATGCTGCGGCCCAGGTTACCGGCGCGCGTTCCTCGCCGGCCAGCGTAAACGCCACGTCGGGCCGCGCCATTGCGAGTCTGCGCACCACCTCGCGGATCGCCTCGGCCTCGGTGCGGTCGGTCTTGAGAAATTTCAGCCGCGCCGGTGTCGCGTAAAAGAGGTCGCTGACCTCGACCCGTGTGCCGTGGCCGAGCGCTGCCGGCATGACCGATGATTTTTCGCCGCCTTCCACCTGCAACGACCAGGCATGCGGTTCGCTGGCATGACGCGTCGTGATGCCGAGTTTTGCCACCGCGCCGATCGAGGGCAGTGCTTCGCCGCGAAACCCGAGCGTGCGGATCTGCAGCAGGTCCTCGTCATCGAGTTTGGAGGTGGCGTGGCGATCGACCGCCAGCGCCAGGTCGGCCGCGGTCATGCCGCCGCCATCGTCGGTGATGCCGATCCGCCGCCTGCCGCCGCCGTCAGTGAAAACGTCGATCCGGCTGGCGCCGGCGTCGATGGCGTTCTCCACCAGTTCCTTGACCACGCTCGCGGGCCGTTCGACCACTTCGCCGGCGGCGATGCGGTTGACGATCTGTTCGGGAAGCTGGCGGACCGGCATGGGTTTTCGGAGACTCGGAAAAAGAAGACCGTAGTTTAAAGGTTTTTGTCGGCCGAAGGGAGATCGCGGAAGGAAAGCCGTCCGCGCACTCCCCGTTGTTCACGGCGTTAGTCGTCAAGACCGCCGGAGCCGCGTCGCGCCTTGATGTCGCCGCGGCGCTTTTTGCCGTCGAGCCGCCGCTGCTTCGAGCCGAAGGTTGGCTTGGTCGGCCGGCGCGGGGCCGGTCGCACCGCGGCCTGGCGCAGCAATTCGACCAGCCGGTCGATCGCATCGGCGCGGTTGCGCTCCTGGGTACGGAAGCGCTGGGCGTGGATCACGATCACGCCGTCCTTGGTCATGCGCTGGCCGGCCAGCCGGCCGAGCCGCGCCCTGACGTCGTCCGCCAGCACGACCCGGCGTGTATCGAATCGCAACTGGGCGGCGGTCGCGAGCTTGTTGACGTTCTGTCCGCCCGGACCGGAGGCGCGCACGAAACCGATCTCGATGTCGTTGTCGTCGATCAGGATATCGCGGGAAATCCGCAGCATGGCGTCACCGGAGGTCGCAAAGGACGGGCCGGTATGTAACACATCCTTCGCCAGGCCGCGCGATGCGGCCGCGCTCAGTTCGCGGTCGGCGGCGAGGTCACGGCGGCGGGCTGGGCCGCGGCCTGCGGGGTGCGGCCGACCATCACGGTGAGCAGGCCCTGGCCCCATAGCTGTTTCGCCACCGCGGTCGCCTGGTCCAGCGTCACGGCGTCAACGATGGCGTTGCGCTTCTCGATGTAATCGATCGGAAGTTTGTCGAGCTGGTATTGCAGCATCGCCGAGGCCAGTTTCGACGAAGTGTCCAGCGCCAGCATCTGCGATCCCTTCAGGTAGGACTTGGCCTCGTCCAGTTCTTTCTGGGTCGGGCCATCTTCAGCCATACGGCGGACTTCCTCGTTGATGGCCTCGACGGTCTCGCCGGCGCGATCGGCGCGAGTTCCGGTATGGCCGGTGAACAGCGCGGAGTGTTCCATCCACAGCAGCGCTTCATAGACCGAATAAGCCAGGCCGCGCTTTTCGCGGACCTCGCGGTAAAGCCGCGACGACAATGTTCCGCCGCCGAGGATGTGATTGACGACATAGGCGGCCATGAAGTTCGGATCGTGGCGGCGGATGCCCGGGCCGCCGAATGTCACGACAGTCTGCGGCACGTCGAGCGGAATGAACGCGCGTTGCGGCGGCTTCGCGGCCTCGACTTCGACAACCGGCGTCAGGCTGGCTTTCTCCGGCAGGTGGCCGAAGGTGCGATCGAGCAATCTGCCGAGCGTATCGGGATCGACATCGCCGACCACGGCGATGCGGAGCGTATCCTTGGCCAGCACGCGGCCAACATAGTCCCTGAGGTCCGTGACCGTGATTTTGGGCACGCTTTCCAGGGTGCCGTCGGACGGCCGGCCATAGGGGTGGTCGCCATAGGCCATTTCCATGAATTTGTGGCCGGCGAGCGCCGTCGGGCTCGCGGTCTCGCTCTGCAGATTGGAGATCACCTGGGAGCGGATACGCTCGACATCGGCGCTGTCGAAATGCGGCGACGTCAGCGACATCCGCAACAGGCTGAACGCCTCGTCCCTGTTGTCCTTGAGCAGGCGCAGCGAGCCGCGGAAATGATCGCGCGACGAACTGAAGCTCAATTCGATGGCGCGGCGGTCGAGCCGTTCGTGGAAGGCCTTGGAATCGAGATCCCCCGAACCTTCGTCGAGCAAGTCGCCGACCAGATTGCCGACGCCGGGCTTGTCGGCCGGATCCTGCGTCGCGCCGCCCATGAAAGCATATTGCATTGCGATCAGCGGCACGGTGGCATCCTGCACGAACCAGGCTTCGATGCCGCCCGGTGACACCAGATGCCGGATTTTCGAAGCCGCATGCGCGGGCTTCGGTGCGAAGGGCGCGATCGCGAGGCCGGCGCCAAGAGCCAATGCGGCGCGCCGCGTGAAAACAACGGGAGGGATCACGAGCGCTTCTCCTCGCGTTTCGGTGTCGTGTCCTTGACCAGATAGCCGGTCACCGATCGCTTCTTGTCGAGCCATTTTTTTGCGGCGGCGCGGACCTGTTCGGCGGTTACTGCGCGGATGCGATCCGGCCAGTTTCGGATATCGTCGACCGACAGGCCGGTGGTCAATGCCGCGCCATACCAGCGCGCCAGCGTCGCCTGGCTGTCCTGGGCGTAGATCGCTTCCGCGATCAATTGGGTCTTGACGCGTTCGAGATCCTCTGATGGCACCGGGTTTTGCGCGACCTCCGCGATCACGCGGTCGACCACCGGCTCGACCTGTGCGAAGGCGATGCCGGGCTTCGGCGAGACCGAGATCGTGAATTGCGTATCGTCGAGCGCGGTACCCTGATATCCGGCGCCGGCGCTGACGGCGAGCGGCTTGTCGACCACCAGCGCGCGATAGAGATAGGAGTTAGTGCCGTTGCCCATCAACTGCCCGAGCACGTCGAGGGCTGCGCTTTCGCCGGGCGCAGCAGTGTTGGCTGACGGTGCCAGGTAGTAGCGCATCATCTTGGGCTGTTCGACGCGTGGATCGGCAAACGTCACCGTGCGCGGCGCGATCGCGGGCGGCTCCTGCGGGCGGATGCGCCGCGCCGGGATGGCGGGTTGCGGGGCGACGACGCCGAATGTCCGCTCCGTCATCGGGCGGATTTCGTCAGCATCGACGTCGCCGGCGATCACCAGCGTCGCGTTGTTCGGCGCATAGAAGCGCCGGTAGAACGCCAGCGCATCCTCGCGGTCGAGTTTCTCGATCTCCTGGTGCCAGCCGATCACCGGCCGTCCGTAGGGATGATTGAGATACAGCGCCGCCATGATCTGTTCGGTCAACCGTGCTTCCGGATTGTTGGCGACCCGCATGTTATACTCCTCAAGCACCACGTCGCGCTCGGGCAGCACGTTCTCGTCCTTGAGAACGAGGCCGGTCATCCGATCGGCCTCGAACTCCATCATGGTGCCGAGCTGGTCGCGCGGCACGCGTTGAAAATAGCCGGTGTAGTCGGTCGAGGTGAAAGCGTTCTCGTTGCCGCCGATCCGCAGCACGGTCTTGGAAAACTCGCCGGCCGGATGCTTGCTGGTGCCCTTGAACATCAGGTGTTCGAGAAAATGCGCGAGCCCCGATTTACCGGGGGTCTCGTCGGCCGAGCCGACCTTGTACCAGATCATCTGCGTGACAACGGGAGTGCGGTGATCCGGGATCACCACGACCTTCAGTCCATTGGAAAGCGTGAAGGTCGCGGGTGGATTGGAGGTGACGCTGCTTTGCGCGAACGCGCCGGGAGCGACGAAAACGAACGTCAAGCCCAGCGCGGCGAAGATCGAGGCAACAAAACGGCGAGAAGCAAAACGGTGTGAGGGCATCGTGACCTGTCTGGAGGCCCGAACGAACAGGTTCGGAATGAAATTGCGGACAGCGTACACCGCGCATCTGACGTGAAGCGTCACGAAGCCGCGAGACCGGCTTAACTATTCGCCATCTTCAATGGCTGGGGGGGCTGGGGGGTATGTAACCGGATTCGTTATTGGTCTCGAGTGGCTTGTTCAGCGATTCCTTGGGCCCGGTGCCGTAGGCGAAATTCGGCGACGGCGTTTGATATCCGACCGGAGGCTGGGTCAGGGAATCCCGGTCCGGCTCACCCGTGAAAGGCGCGGACTCGGCGGAGTTGCCGTGGAACATGCCCAGCAAGCCGCCATTGTAACCGAGCTGGGACGGGCTAAGCGGACTGGAGGCGGGATTGCTGCCCGGTGCCGCGCTGTCGGAAACGGCCGTGCCGCCCGCGCTTCCGGCCGTTTTGGCAACGTTGAGTTCACTTGGTTTCAGGACGCGCGCCGCCTCGACGGGATCCTTGTTTTCTTTCTTTCGGGCGGCGATCGCCTTCTTGCGGCGTGCTTCGTCGGGATCCTTTGGCCAGTTCGGCACATTCACCTCGGCTGACGTGGAAGCCGGCGGCGGCAGATCGAGCTTGGGTGGCACGACCAGCGGCGACCGCTCGCGATAATCGATGCCGCGGTTTTCCATGTTGGTGGCGCCGATTCCGGACATGATGTTGCCGATGATTTTCTCCTCAAAGGTCCTGTCGTCATCGTCGTCGTCCTGGGCGCGCGCGACACCGACTGTCATCACAAGGCCGATGCCCAGCGCGGCGGCCGCGATCCTGAGCGCGCGCATTGGCACGTCACTCGAATTCCGCGGCAACGAACCTCTGGTTTTGGTCTTGCGCATTACTCTGTTCCTGTTCAACATTTCCGCGGCGCCCGCCGATCCGGCATGGCTTCGCGGCTGCAGCAATAGGCAGCCCAGAGGGCTCTATTCGACCGGGATCAGGGCGCTTTTGCGGCGGGTACCCCCACCAGCGAATCATACAATAGGGCCGCCACACCGGCAACAATGGCGGAATCGGCAAGGTTGAACACGTACCATTCCCACCTGTGGCCCCCGATCTGGAGGTGGAACAGGGCGAAATCGACCACCGCACCGTAGGCAAGGCGGTCGATGGCATTACCGATGGCTCCGCCGATGATCAGGCCGAGCGCCAGGGTGGCCAGCAGGGTGCGCGAGCGAACCATCCAGACCGCTAGAATGATCACCGCCACGGACTTGATCGTCATCAAAACCAACTGGGCGAACGTGCCGTCGTTCTGAAACCAGCCGAAGCTGATCCCCGGGTTCATCGCCAGTACCAGATCGAAAAACGGCGTCACGCGCACCGCGCCGCGATGGGCGATGTCGAAGATGAACAGCAGCCAGAGCTTCGACGCCTGGTCGAGCGCGAGCACGACAACGGCGGCGATCACACCGAGGCGAAGAGGCGAGCCGCGAAAGCTTTCGATGCCCGACAATTATTTGGCCTTCTTTTTCTTTTTTGTCTTTGTTCGCGTGCGGTCTCGGCTCGATTTCCCCGCAACCTTCTTTTTCTTCTTTTTGTTCGCGGTTGAAGCGCGGTTCTTTCCCGGCCGTTTGGTGGCTTTCCTGGTTTTGGCGGGTTTCCTGACTTTGGCCCTTGCTTTGGCAGCTTTCCCGGCTTTGGCTTTTTTTGCTTTTGTGACCTTGCTGGTCGCAGCCTTTGCCTTGGCAGCTTTCTTAACCTTAGCCTTTTTGGCTTTTGGTTTCCTGCTGCCAGCGATCGCGGCGTCTGCGTTGGCAACCTTGTCGGCTGCTGCGGCTTTTTCGTCCTCACCTTCTTTGACTTCGTCAGCCGGCTCCGCATTGGCAGCGTTTTTGGCGTTGTCGGCTACTGCTGTTTTTGCGCCAGTATTCTGAAAGCCACTTTGTTCAGTCGGCGACTGCTGCGCGATCGGCTTAACAGGCTCGGCCTGTTCATCGCTCCAGCCGAGCGCCTTCCATTCCCGCAGCGCTTGCGCATCGCGCGGCGAGACGTCCGGATAGTCGGCATCTTCGCCGACCGTCGGCAGGATTTTCCAGGAGCGCGCGCATTTGGCGCCGGTCGCCTTCTCGACCACGACGGCGACGCCAGGCACGCCATCGAGCCGGAATGCGTCAGTCGGCGCGTCACCGTCCCTCACTTCGTAACCGGAGGTGATGCAGATCTCCGCGAGATCGATGTCGAACAGCGTGGCAAGCATCGTGCGATCAGCGACGTAGATCACGGGCGCGGCTTCCAGCGACGAGCCGATGCGCTTGGCGGCGCGTTCGACTTCGAGCGCGCCGGTGACGACGCGGCGGACGTTGCGGATGGTGTCCCATTTCGCGGCGAGCTTATCGTTCCGGAACGCCTCAAGCCCGTCCGGAAACAGTGTCAGATGCACCGACGGTTCGGCATTCGGACTGAAAAGTTGCCAAGCCTCCTCGCAGGTAAAGCTCAATACCGGCGCAAACCATTTCAGGATGGCATTGCAAATCATGTCGATCACGCAGAGCGCAGCCTTGCGCGTCCTCTGACGACGGCGGATCGCAATACAGCGTGTCTTTCCGGATGTCGAAATAAAATGCCGACAGTTCGGTGTTCATGAAATTCGAAAGGCTCGCAACTACGGTCTTGTAGTCGAACTCGGCATAGGCCTTCTGCACGATCGTGGATTGGCCGCCAAGTTGGTGCAGCATCAGCCGCTCCAATTCGGGAAAATCCGAAATCGATTGCACAGCATGCACGTCGTCGGGCTTGAGATGATGCAGCGTGCCGAGCATCCAGCGGATCGAGTTGCGCAGCTTGCGATAGGTCTCGACGGTATTTTTGAGGATTTCCGGGCCGATGCGCTGATCGTCGGCATAGTCGGTGGCGCAGACCCAGAGCCGGAGGATGTCAGCGCCCGACTGCGCTATCACCTTTTGCGGCTCGACGGTATTGCCGACCGATTTCGACATCTTGCGGCCGTTCTCGTCGAGCGTGAAGCCGTGGGTCAGCACCACGTCGAACGGCGCGCGGCCGCGGGTGCCGCAGCTTTCCAGCAACGACGACTGGAACCAGCCGCGATGCTGGTCCGATCCTTCGAGATACATCACGGTGTCGTCGCCGCCGTCGACCTTGCGCTTGATGCCGGCGAGGCCCGGAAAGTGCACGGCGTCTTCCAGCACGAACGCATGCGTGGAGCCGGAATCGAACCAGACGTCGCAGATGTCGTCGACCTTCTTCCATTCCTCGTTGGCGAACGAGCCGAGGAAGCGCTCGCGCGCGCCGTCCATGTACCAGGCGTCGGCGCCTTCTGTTTCGAAGGCATCAGCGATGCGCTGGTTGACGGCTTCGTCCTGCAGGATTTCAGCGGAACCGTCGTTTTTTTCGCGCACGAACACCGCGATCGGCACGCCCCAGGCGCGCTGCCGCGAGATCACCCAGTCCGGCTTGCTGTTGATCATGCCGTTGATGCGGTTCTGGCCCGACTGCGGCACCCATTGCGTCACCGAGATCGCGTGCAGTGCGCGGGCGCGCAGCGTGTCGTTCTCCTTCACCTCTCCCTGACAGGGAGAGGTCGACCCGGGGCCGGGTGAGGCTCGTTACCCGCCTGAGATCGTAACCCCTCACCCGTCGCACTGCGTGCGCCGACCTCTTCGAATGGGAGAGGTGAGGAAGAGCCCGCAATCGGCTTATCCATCGCGATGAACCATTGCGGCGTGTTGCGGAAGATCACCGGTTTCTTCGAGCGCCAGGAATGCGGGTACTGGTGTTTCAATCTTCCGCGCGCGACCAGCCTGTTGGCGTCGATCAAGGCCTTGATCACGGCGTCGTTGGCATCGCCTTTTTCGCCCTTGTCGTTGATGACGCGCTTGCCCTCGAAGCCCGGCGCCTGATCGGTCAGTGCGCCGTTCTCGTCGACGGTGTAGGGGATCGTGGTGTTGATGTCGCGCTGCGCCAGTTCGCGCGCATTCGACGTCCAGATCTCGAAGTCCTCGCGACCGTGGCCGGGCGCGGTATGCACGAAACCGGTGCCGGTGTCGTCGGTGACGTGATCGCCGGCCAGCAGCGGCACGGTGAATTCGTATCCGCCGGCGAGACCGCGCAGCGGATGCGCGCATTCCACGACATCGAGCGTATCCGCCGGAATGTCGCGGACCTTTTCGTAGGCGGTAACGCGCGATTGCTTGAACACGCTTTCGGCAAGCGCATCAGCGAGGATCAGAAGATCGCCTGGCTTCGCCCAATTATCCGCGGGCGATTCCGTCACCTTGTAGATGCCGTAGGCGATTTTCGGCGAGAAGCTGATGGCGCGGTTGCCGGGCAGCGTCCACGGTGTCGTGGTCCAGATCACGATGGAGGCGGAAGCCAGCGCGCCATGCGCGGGATTTGTAACCGGAAACTTCACCCACACCGTATCCGAAGTGTAGTCCTCGTATTCGACCTCGGCTTCGGCCAGCGCGGTCTTTTCCACCACGCTCCACATCACCGGCTTGGAGCCGCGATAGAGCGTGCCGTTGGCGGCGAACTTCATCAGCTCGCGCGCGATCTGGGCTTCGGCGAAGTAGTCCATCGTGGCGTAGCGGTGATCCCAGTCGCCGATGATGCCGAGCCGTTTGAATTCCTCGCGTTGCACGTCGAGCCAGCGGTTGGCATAGGCACGGCATTCCCTGCGGAACGCCACCATCGCGGCCGAGTCGCGGAAATCCGGCTTCGGCTTGCCCTTGGAGCGGTAGTTTTCCTCCTCGATCTTCCATTCGATCGGCAGGCCGTGGCAATCCCATCCAGGCACGTAGTTGGAATCGAAGCCGAGCATTTGCTGGCTCTTGGTAACGACGTCCTTGAGGATCTTGTTCAGCGAATGTCCGATATGGATGTTGCCGTTGGCATAGGGCGGCCCGTCATGCAGCACAAATTTGGCGCGGCCGGCTGCACTCCGGCGCAGGCGCTCGTAAAGGCCGATCTTATTCCAGTGCTTGAGGATTTCCGGCTCACGCTGCGGCAGGCCGGCGCGCATCGGGAATTCCGTCTGCGGCAGATAGAGGGTTTTGGAATAGTCTTTGGTGTCGGACTTTTGCGGCTTTTCGGACATGAAGGCTCTGGTTTGGCTCGAAGGGCGCTGAATCGCTGAGAGTAGCGGGTGAAGGGGAAGTCCCGGTCTTGCGCCAAGCCGAAGCTCAGGCGGAAGCCGGGCCGCTAATGCGTATGGTGCGCCGCGCAAACATGGGGCTTTCCTTAGCAGCCAGCGGCGCGAATCGCAAAGCCCCGCGGGATGTTCAGCCGATCTTCCCGAGTTTCGGAAACGCGTCGGGGTTTGCCGTCAGGGTCGCGCGGGCACGGGCGCTGTCGTCGTCCATCTGGCGTACCAGCGCCTCGACGCCGTCGAATTTCAGCTCTTCGCGGATGAAACCGATGAAGGCTACGTCCAGCGTTGCGCCGTAAAGGTCGCCTTCGAAATCGAACAGGAAAATCTCCAGCAGCGGTGCGCCATTGTCGAAAGTCGGGCGGCGGCCGAAGCTGGCGACGCCGTCAAAACGCTCTGCGGCGCGACCGACCCGGACCGCGTAGATGCCGTGCTTGAGTCCGCAATTCTTGTCGAGGCGGATATTGGCGGTGGGGTAGCCGAACGCACGGCCGCGTTTTTCGCCATGAATCACCTCGCCTGAGGCAAACCAGGGGCCCCCGAGCATGGCGGTGGCTTCCGTGATCTGCCCCTCGGCGAGCGCCATGCGGATCGCGCTGGAGGACACCGGCCGCTCGTCGATATCGATATGAGGCTGCACATCGACCTCGATGCCGAGCCGGGGGGCCTCATGTACCAGAAGGCCGGGCGATCCGACCCGGCCCTTGCCGAAATGAAAGTCGTAACCGACCGCGACTCCGCTGATTCCGAGTCGTTCGATGAGATCATGGTGAATAAAATCTTGCGCGCTGGTCCCCGCGCGGGCCTTGTCGAAGTTCATGACCACCGCGCCCGCCAGTCCCGTGCCGGCCAGGAGCCGCAGCTTTCCGGCCTCGTCGGTAAGCCGGAACTGGGGTGAATTCGGGCTGAAAAAGCTGCGCGGATGCGGCTCGAAGGTCAGCGCAAGCGCCGGTTTGCCATGTGCGTGGCCCATTGCCAGCGCGGCTGCGATCACGGCGCGGTGGCCGAGATGGACGCCATCGAAATTGCCCATCGCGACGACCATTCCCGTGGGAATCGCGGCCGAAGGCGTGGAATCACGAACAATAATGAAGTCAGAGGTCATTTTTTGGCGTTCAACCCGAGCCGCGGATGGGTGGACGGACCGTGACTTGGCCGCCCGGGCGAAGTCAAGCCGAGGTCCGGTCTGAGGCCGGATCGGTACCCTGAGGGCTTCGGCGAGACCCGATTAACGCGCTGTTTAACGGCTGATGCTAGTGCTTGGGACGAACTGCGGGGACTTCGATCCCGGGCAGGCGTATCGATGCTGGTAGCGTTAGCGTTGTTTGGGGGATCCAAGATGGCGGTTGATTTGTCGATGTCGGTTCTGGTGGTAGATGACTACAACACCATGATTCGGATCATCCGGAATCTCCTGAAGCAACTCGGCTTCGAGAATATCGACGATGCCAGCGATGGATCGGCAGCGCTGAACAAGATGCGCGGCAAAAAATACGGGCTGGTGATCTCGGACTGGAACATGGAGCCGATGACGGGCTATGACCTGCTCAAGGAGGTTCGCGCCGATCCCAACCTCGCGACCACGCCCTTCATCATGATCACCGCGGAATCCAAGACCGAGAACGTGATCGCGGCCAAGAAGGCCGGGGTAAACAACTATATCGTCAAACCGTTCAATGCCGCCACGCTGAAGACCAAGATCGAGGCGGTATTCCCGGACCTGGCGAACGCGTAAGCGCGTCCCTTTCGCCTTACCACTTCAGCTCCCGCGTCAGCGCGCGGGGCGGGTGGCCGAACAGCTCCTTCACCGAAGCCGGGTCAAGCTGATCGACGCCCTCGAAATCCTCGGCGTGGATGCCGCGGGTCACGAACAGGCAATCGATCCCGAAGCCATGGGCTCCCGCCAGATCGGTCCGTACGGAATCGCCGATTGCCAGCACACGGCTGAGCTCGATGGCGTGGCCCTGGCGCTTGGCGGCAAGCTGCATGGCGCGCTCGTAGATCGGCCGGTGCGGCTTGCCATAGAAGATCACCTCTCCGCCAAGCTCGCGATAGAGTTCGGCGATTGCGCCGGCGCAATAGATCAGGCGATCGCCGCGTTCGACCACAATATCGGGATTGGCACAGATCAGCGTCAGCTTGCGCTCGCGCGCCTGCATCATCATGGCACGATAGTCTTCTGCGGTTTCGGTCTCATCGTCGAATGGGCCAGTGCAGATGATGTAGTCGGCTTGCTCGAGCGGGGCGAGCGGCGGATCGAGTCCGCGATAGATCGAATTGTCGCGTTCCGGACCGAGCCAGAACACCTTGCGGCCGGGGTGATCGGCAACGAAATGCCGGGTGAGGTCGCCCGAACTCACGATGATGTCATAGACGTGGTCGGCGACGCCGAGCTTGCGCAATTGCCGCTGCACCGAGTCCGCCGGCCGCGGCGCATTGGTAATGAGAATGACGATGCCACCCTGCTTGCGGAAGTTGTGCAGGGCCTCGCAGGCCTCGGGAAACGAAACCAGGCCGTTGTGAACCACGCCCCAGATATCGCTGAGCAGCACGTCCACGCCATCCACAAGATCGCGCAACTTCTCGGCAAACCGCAGCGGGCTCATTGCGGTCGTTGCCGCTCAGCCCGGGCCAGCGAAGCGCCGTGCCAGCGCCGCGATGCCGCTGGCACGCGAAGAATTGATTGCCGGAGCGTCGACGGGAGCGGTTTTGCCGGAGCCATGGGAAGAGTCCTGATGCTGCGTGTCTGGCATCTTGCTGGGCGTGGGCTCGCCGGTAGCAGATGCTCCCTCCGGCCGCAACGGCCGGGGCGGAGCAAACAGAAACCCCTGTCCGAACCGCACGTCGAAATCGAGCAGATCGACCACGGCGCGCTCGCCCTCGATCCGCTCCGCGATCAGGTCGATGCCGTAGCGGCCAAGCAGATCGGAGAGGTCAGAAGGATGGATGTCCGACGTCGAATTTCGGCGCTGGTCGAGCAGCAGCGCGGCCGGCACTTTGATGAAGCGGACGCCTCGGTCGGCCAGGTCGCGCGGCTCGATCCGGAGGTCGGTGACATGGTCGATCGAGAAACGGAAGCCGCGCTGCGCCAGCGCGGCCAGATGTTCGATCTCGGTCGGACCTAGATTGCGAAAGGTCGACTGCTTGAATTCGAGCACGAATGACGAAGCGAGCGCACGATTGGCTTCCAGGAAATCCAGGCATTGCGCAAAGGTGTTGGGATTGCCGAGCGTTGCCTGGGCCACGTTGCAGAATACGCCCACATCCTTGTTGCGCACCATCAGCCGACGCAGCACCTGGATGCAGCGCAGCATCACCATGTGGTCGATCCGTCCGATCAGCCCGGCGGCTTCCGCGATTCCGACGAAATCGTCGGCAACGATGATCTGGTCCTTGTCGTCGCGTAGCCGCGTGACCGCCTCGTAGAACCGAACCTTGCGCTGCGGCAGCGTTACCATCGGTTGAAGATAGAGATCGAGCCGGCTTTCCTCGACGGCGTTTTTCACCGCGGTGAGGATTTGCGCCTGGCTCAGGGACTTCTGACTCAACGAAGTCTGACTCAAGGAAGTCTGATCTGGGAAAGAAGCGGGGGCGGTGACGACCGAGGCCGATGCCACCCCACCGCCGACATCGTTGGTCGCCGACGGCAATTCCTTTTGACCTTCGGTTCTGTTTGCGGCCGTCGATGGCGCCGCGAGTACGCCCGATGATAGCAATTCGTCATGGCCTGCGACGGAGGCCGCAAGCTGCTTGACCAGCACGCCAAGTTCGTTGATTTCGCCGGTGACGGCCTGAATGCGGTCGGCTCCAGTCGAGTTCGCCGAAGTTACCCGGCCCTCGACGACCGCCAGCCGGCGGCCGAATTCGGCGACCTGACGGGCAAGGTCGGCAGTGCCGCGCGACAGGTCCGAGATCTGGGCGCCGACATCGGTGCGGTCGCGCAGCCGCATCGACACCGCGTTGTAGAGTATCAGGAAGGTCAACGCGGTCAGCGCCACGATCGCCGATTCAGTTCCGCTGATGCCTGCGGCCGAATAAAGAACGAGGCCGAGCGACGCGGCGACCAGCACCATGCAGATGGCGATGAAAATCGTGGAAATGCGAATCATGTTACGCGCGAGCCCTCATTCACGCTCTCCTGGCTTCGTGAAACGCGAAAACCCGTTCCGTGCCGCCATTTCGGCTCCCCTAAGCGGGTTGAGCTTAGCATTATTGCTGATTCGAAAAGCCAGTGTTCTTTGAGTATGACGCGAAACCGCGGCGCCCACAGCGGTGTTGCTTTTCATCAACACACGCGCGATCAGGTCCTGCACGATGTCCGATGGATTGGCGAACAGCCCGGATTGACTGAAAAATACCGCTGCAGCGTCAGCCGAAGACAGCGGTCGCCGCGATCAACAGTAAATTGTCGGAAGGCTCCGATCGTCCTCCGGCATCAGACCGGAGGCCGTCGCGCCTGACGCATTCGTCGCGCGGCGGCCCAGCCCAACAGGCTCGCCCCAAGAATCAGGCCGGTGCGGACATAGCTGTGATCGCGACTGTCGCTCGCTGCCGGCGGCCGCGTTGACGGCCGGTAGCGAAGTCCGCTTGGCGATGGAGGGCCGGGAGCGTCCCCGACAGCCTCGATCTGGCCGGACTTGACGGGACTGGCCTTGATGGCAACGCGCAGGCGGCTTGTCAGTGAGGGAAAATGCGGCGCCGGGCGGTGAAGCCGGCTGGCGGCCAGCGCCGCGCAAATGCCGGCGATCGCCAGCAGCAACATCCCCACGGCGCCGAACGCCCAAAACATTCCGTAGTTGATTTCAATCCAGCGGAACAACGCAGCTGCGCCGACGAGGCTGGCCGCGATCAGAAAAATACCCGAGGCTGCGTACAGACCGGCGGCAATGGCATAGCCTGCGAGCGTACCGGTCGCCTGACCGGTGCGATCGCGCAGATATGATCGCGTCGCGCGCTTGACCTGGTTAAGCTTGAGTTCCAGCGCGGCGCGGCGCAAATCGCTCGAAAGCAGGGACATCTTCGGCGTTCCTCCCCGGCCGGGGACACCGCCCCGCAGGCCGGGAGTGAACGTGCGTTGGTTTCGAATGTTCCGAAGGAGGCGACCGGGACGCCGCGCACCGGGAAATGGTGCGCTGCTGAACCGGGATTAAAGGATCAGGCGATGGCGCGAATCACCTTGGCAGTCTTCTCGACAATTTCGCCGATTTGATCTTCGCTGATGATCAAGGGCGGCGTCAGCGCCAGCGTATCGCCGGCGATGCGTAGCATCAGGTCGTTGTCGTGGAACGCGCTGTTCAGCCCGTCGAAGCCGCGCTTGCCCGGCAAATCCGGACGCGGGGCAAGGTCGATACCGGCCGTCAGGCCAATGGTGCGGATGTCCACCACGTTCGGAGCGTCCTTGAGTGACATCACGGCGTCGGCGAATTTCGATTCGAGCTTGTTGGCGCGCTCGAACAGCTTTTCGTCGCGGTAGATATCGAGAGTCGCAAGGGCTGCGGCGCAAGCCAGCGGATGCGCCGAATAGGTATAGCCATGGGTCAGTTCCACGGCATGCTCAGGGCCGGTCATGAAAGCGTCGTAAATTGTATCACGGACCAGCACGCCGCCCATGGGGACCGCACCGTTGCTGACGCCCTTGGCGAAGGTCAGCATATCGGGCAGCACGCCATAACGTTCCGCGGCGAAAGCATAGCCGAGCCGGCCAAAGCCGGTGATGACCTCGTCGAAAATCAGGAGGATGCCGTGCTTCTGGGTGATCTCGCGTAACCGCTTGAGGTAACCCTTCGGGGCCGGCAGCACGCCGGTCGATCCCGCCATCGGCTCGACGATCACGGCGGCGATGGTGGAGGCGCCATGCAGATTGACCAGCCGCTCCAGCTCGTCGGCGAAATGCACGCCATATTCCGGTTCGCCCTTGCTGAAGGCCTGTTTCTCCCGGTCATAGGTCGCGGGAAGATGATCGACGCCGGCGAGCAGCGTTCCGAACATCTTGCGATTGTTGACGATGCCGCCGACCGACGTGCCGCCGAAACCGACGCCATGATAGCCGCGCTCGCGGCCGATCAGGCGGGTGCGGGTGGCCTGGCCGTTGATCTGGTGATAGGCGAGCGCGATCTTGAGTGCGGTGTCGGCCGCTTCCGATCCGGAATTACAGAAGAACACGTGATCGAGGCCGTCGGGCGCAAGCTCGGCGATGCGGCTTGCAAGCTCGAAGGCCTGGGGAATCCCGAATTGGAACGGCGGTGCGAAATCCAGCGCTTCGGCCTGCTTGGCGATTGCGGACGAGATTTCGGTGCGGCCGTGGCCGGCGTTGGTGCACCACATGCCGGAGGCGCCATCGATGATCTTGCGGCCGTCGACGGTGAAATAGTGCATGTCCTTGGCGCCGACGAGCAGCCGCGGAGCTTTCTTGAAGGCCCGGTTGGCCGTGAACGGCATCCAGTGCGCGGCAAGGTCGTTCGGCACGTTGACGCCGGTGGGATGTGGGCTCTTGTCGAGCATGTTCGACCTCTTGCGTTTCTGGATATGTGGGGTTTTGGCGGCTGTCCGCAAGCTATCAGCTTCATGGCGGCACGGGAACGCCGGAGCCATTCATTTCCGCCCGACCGGGCGGTTTTGGCGGCATGGGTCGCATAGCCGCCACCTGTAACGCTAGGGTAGATCGGAAGCGGCGATCCAGAACACCTCGCCGCTGGATTCCTCGGTATCGAGCCAGAGCAGCGGCAATTGCGGGAAGGCGGCCTCGATCGGCTCGCGACCGCGGCCGATTTCGCATAGCAGCCCGCCTTCCGGCGTCAGATGCCGTCCGGCCTCGTCCAGGATGCGCTCGACGATGTCGAGCCCGTCGGCGCCGCCGTCGAGCGCGAGCTTTGGTTCGGCGCGGCATTCGCGCGGCAGCGCCGCCATGCCCGCCGCGTCGACATAGGGCGGATTGGAAATGATCAGGTCGTAGCGTTGGCCGCCGAGTGGCTTGAACAGGTTGCCACGGTGCAACTTCACCTGGCTCTGGAGGCCATAATCGGCGACATTGCGGGCCGCGACCTTGAGCGCGTCCGCTGAAATGTCCACCGCGTCGATCCGCGCATTGGGAAAGCTACGGCTCGCCAGGATCGCCAGACATCCCGACCCGGTACAGAGGTCGAGCACCGTTTTCACCGCCAGCGGATCGTCGATCAGCGAACTGGCGGCATCCTCGTGATCCACCTCGCCTCCGAAATGCGTGTCCAGCAATTCGGCGATGAAGGAGCGCGGCACGATGGTACGCTCATCGACGTAAAACGGCAGGCCGCGCAGATAAATCTTGTTGACGAGATAGGCGGCAGGTTTTCGCGTCGTGACGCGGCGCGCGATCAAATCGAGTATCCGTTTGGCTTCCGCCGCGGTAACGCGCGCATTCGCAAAGTTCTCGAACTGGTCGGGATGCAGATGCAGGGTTTCGCAGACCAGATACGCAGCCTCCACCACCGGATCAGCGGTGCCGTGCGCGAATACCAGTTCGGCCTCGACAAAGCGGCTCACCGCGTAGCGCACGAAATCGAGCAGCGTCAGCAACTCGCCGGCGGCGACCTTGGGAAGTTTGACTTTGGCGCGGCCGCGCTCTTTGGCCTTTTTGGCGCCTCTCGCCATCAGGATTTGGTCCAGCGCGCGGCTGCCGCGTCGTCGTGGTCGCGAGCCTCGATCCAGCTCGTGCCTTTGGCGCTCTCCTCGCGCTTCCAGAACGGCGCGTTGGTCTTCAGATAATCCATCAGGAATTCCGCGGCTTCGAAGGCAGCCTGCCGGTGCGTCGAAGCCGTCAGTACCAGCACGATGTTCTCGCCCGGCATGATGCGGCCGACCCGGTGGATCACCGTGAGGCCATTCAGCGGCCAGCGCGACATCGCGGTCTCGGCATGACGGGCGATCTCGGCTTCCGCCATCCCAGGGTAATGCTCGAGCGTGAGTGCAGCAATCGACTTGCCATCCTCGCTGTCGCGGCAGATGCCGGAAAAACTCACCACCGCGCCGATATCCTTGCGGTGTTGTGTCAGCACCGCGATCTCGCGCGCGATGTCGAAATCGGCTTCCTGGATCCGGATGGTCACAGCAGTCGTCACGGCTAGCCGCCGGTCATCGGCGGGAAAAACGCGATCTCGCGGGCACCCGATATCATCGCGTCCGACCTGACATGGGCATGGTCGATCGCGGCGCGGATCACCCTCGGCGTCTCGAAAGCATAGGCATAGCTCTCGTCGCGTCGCGCCAGCCAGTCAATCAGATCGCCCACGGTGCGCACATCGGCCGGGGGATCGATGGTTTCCTCCTCCTTGCCGATCCGTTCGCGCACCCAGGCGAAATACTTGACTTTCATCCTCCGTCCTCCTCGATGAGATGATGGATTCCGGCGCGGAAATAGTCCCAGCCGGTATAGATGGTGAAGATCGCGGAGATCCAAAGCAGCAACAGCCCGAGCTGAGTGGTGAAGGGGATCACCTGGTCGCCAGCCTCGCCGGCGAGCAGGAAACCGATCGCGATCAACTGTACCGTGGTCTTCCATTTGGCGAGCCTGGTCACGGGGACGCTGACCCGCAGCGCGGCGAGATATTCGCGCAGGCCCGAGACCAGGATTTCGCGGCACAGAATCACGATCGCCGCCCACAGCGTCCAGCCGTGAATGATGCCATCGGCCGCCAGCATCAAAAGGCAGGAGGCGACCAGCAGCTTGTCGGCGATCGGGTCCAGCATCCGGCCAAATGCCGAATGCTGGTCCCAGATTCGGGCATAGTAGCCATCGAGAAAGTCGGTCACGCCGGCCGCGATGAAAACGGCCAGCGCCACCCAACGCAGCCATAGCGGCCCGTCCATAATGGCCTGGGCATAGATGCAGCCGACTACCACCGGGATCGCGGCGATCCGGGCGTAGGTCAGGATATTCGGCAGGGACAGGGTTCTGGCCTGTCCCCGGGTCGTGGCGATGTTCATCCGTCTTACCAATACCGCTGAAGCCTCAAGGTCAACTGTGGGTCCTTACATGATCTCTGGCGGACGACGCCATTATGACTCAACCCCTTAACCCGGCCGGGCGTGGAAAAACTCGAAAATCTTGCGGGCGCTTTCGGCGCTGACGCCGGGAACCTTGCCGAGATCGGCGATCGAGGCCCGCTCGATCTCCTTCAGGGTTCCAAAATGGTGGAGCAAGGCACGTTTCCGTGACGGGCCGATCCCCGGAATTTCCTGCAAGCCGGCCTCGCGGATGTCCTTTTTGCGCAGCTTGCGGTGCGAGCCAATCACGAAGCGATGGGCCTCGTCCCGCAGCCTCTGAATGAAGTAGAGCACGGGATCGCGCGGTTCGAGCTTGATCGCGTCGCGGTCCGGCATGAACAGGGTTTCGCGGCCGGCGTCGCGGTCGGGACCCTTGGCGACCGCCAGCAGCGACACCTGGCTCAGTCCCATCCCCTCGAAGATCTCGCGCACTGCATTGAGCTGACCGCGACCGCCGTCGATGATCACGAGGTCGGGCCATTGCGGAAAGGAATCATCGTCCGCCTTGCGCTTGGCCGCGTCGTCTTCGTTCGCCGGCGTGAGTAACCGCTTGAAGCGGCGTTGCAGCACCTCGCGCATCATCGCGTAATCATCGCCTGGCGTCAGGCCTTCGGACTTGATGTTGAACTTGCGGTACTGGTTTTTGATGAAGCCATCCGGCCCCGCCACGATCATGGCGCCGACCGCGTTGGTGCCCTGGATGTGGCTGTTGTCGTAGACCTCGATGCGCTTTGGCGAACGCGGCAGCCCAAGGGTTGCGGCCATCCCGTCCAAGAGCCGGCTTTGGGTTGCGGTATCGGCGAGCTTGCGACCGAGCGCCTCGCGCGCATTGGTCAGCGCGTGGCCGATCAGTTCCTTCTTTTCTCCGCGCTGCGGCGTCGAGACCTCGACCTTGAAGCCGGCCTTGATTGACAGCGCATCGGCCAGCAATTCGCCTTCCTCGATCCGGTGTGACAGCAAGATGAGTTTCGGCGGTGGCTTGTCGTCGTAGAATTGCGCGAGGAAGGAGGCCAGCACCTCTTCCGGCGTGAAGGTTTTCTCCGCGCGCGGGAAATAGGCGCGGTTGCCCCAGTTCTGTCCGGTGCGGAAGAAGAACACCTCGACGCAGGAATAGCCGCCCTCCTGGTGGATGGCGAACGCGTCCGCTTCCTCGACCGTGCGCGGATTGATGCCCTGCTGCGACTGGATCGCTGACAGCGCCGCAAGGCGATCGCGATAGAGCGCCGCGGTCTCGAATTCGAGTTCGCTGGAGGCCTTCTCCATCTCGTGCGCAAGTTCCTGCTTGACCGAGCGGCTGCGGCCGGAAAGGAAATCGGTCGCCTCGCGCACCAGTTCCGTATAGCCGGGAAAATCGATCTCGCTGGTGCACGGCCCCGAACAGCGCCGGATTTGATAAAGCAGGCAGGGCCGCGTGCGGCTTTCGAAGAACGCGTCGGTGCAGGAGCGCACCAGGAAGGCGCGCTGCAGCGCCGTGATGGTGCGATTGACCGCCCCGGCCGACGCGAACGGCCCGAAATAGCGCCCGGGCCGCGACTGCGCGCCGCGATGTTTCAGGATCTGCGGCGCCCAGTGGTCGCCGGTGATCAGAATGTAGGGAAACGATTTGTCATCGCGCAGCTGCACGTTGAAGCGCGGGCGCAACTGCTTGATCAGATTGGCCTCGAGCAGCAGCGCCTCGGTTTCCGTCGCGGTCGAGATGATCTCCACCGTAACGGTCGCAGCGATCATGCGCAGGATACGCGCCGGCTGCGGCGCGTTCACCCGGGCATAGGAGGTGAGCCGCTTGCGGACATTCTTGGCTTTGCCGACATAGAGCACATCATTGGCCGCATTGAGCATGCGATAGACGCCGGGCGAGGTAGGGGCGAGGCGCACCGCCTGTTCGATCGCCGCATGGCCGGTCGCAAGCCGGCTTTCGCCGAGGGCCTCGGCGGGCTCGAGAGTCTTCGGCCAGTTCCGGTAGCCGCGCTTCGTCGTCGTCTTCGGTGGTTGACGTCGCCGGGTCGGTATCGTCCGCGGCATCCGGCAAGGCCAGTTCCACCGGCGGCAAATCCGCGGGCCGGGACGCCGATTCGGAACCGCGCCGCGTCTTGTGCTTATCGGGTTTGGCGCCGTCGGTCGTGTCGCTATCGAGGTCGCTATTCATGGCCGAAAACTTAAGCACTTGGATACGGCATCGCCAGCGTTGGAGAAATGAGGGCGGAGACGCCTTGGAGCTGGTTGGCGGGTGGCCGGAATCACCCGGTAACGCTTTGTTAAGAATGCGAATCGGCAGCCGGCAGGCCTTAACAACCCTTTAACTTAAAAGTCTCGATAAATCTTATCCGTAAAAAATGGAATTCCGTAACCATGCAGGTTTGCGCCGCGCACACCTCGGGTCACGGCAGTTGCGTGGAGGGTGAAGATGAGCAGGATCGCTTTGGGCGCGGCCGCAATGATCGTTGCGGGATCGACGATGTCGGTATCCGCTGCCGATCTTTCCTATGGATCGCGCGGTCCCTACACCGTCAACCAGCCGCTCGACGCCTATAGCTGGGTCGGTCCCTATCTCGGCGGCAATGTGGGTTATGCTTGGGGTTCGGTCGACAACAACGCGACCAATCCGTCGGGTTTCGCCGGTGGCGTCCAAGCCGGCTACAACTGGCAATCCGGTCCGCTGGTGTTCGGCGTCGAAGGCGACCTTCAGGCAAGCGATGCCAACGACACTTTCGCGCCCTGGAAGTTCTCCAACCCGTGGTTCGGGACGGTGCGCGGCCGGGTCGGCTACGCCCTCAGCAACATCCTGTTCTACGGCACCGGCGGTCTGGCGTTCGGCGAACTGACCGGCGAGACATTCGGCTTGTCTGAATCCCACACCACCGCAGGCTGGACCGCGGGTGTCGGAGCCGAATTCGGCTTCGCCCGGAACTGGAGCGCGAAAGTCGAATATCTCTATATCGACCTCTCGGATTCGCGCTTTAGCATCACCGGCGTGTCAGAATGGTTACCAATTCGGCCTGATCCGCGCCGGCGTGAACTATCATTTCTGACCATAGCGTTTTCGAGCGGAGTGAATACCGGTTCGCGTGAAGAAAACGCGTCAAGAAAAACCCAGGGCATCGGCTCTGATGCAATCAGAACCGATGCTCTGGAACCAAGAAAATACAATGCCACAACTCCCGGCCGCCTCGCGGCCGGGATTTTTTTATTGATGCGTGCGGCGGTACGTGGATTCCGGAGTCGTCGCCACGGCTACGATGAAAGCACGAGATTGACGGCCTTGGGCCCCTTGCCCTTCTTGTCCGGCTCGACCTCGAATGTGATGCGCTGTCCCTCGGCCAGGTCCTTCAGCCCGGCTCGCTCTACCGCGGTGACGTGAACGAACACGTCGCGACCGCCGTCATCGGGCTTGATAAAACCATAACCGCGTTCCGCATTGAAAAACTTGACTGTTCCCGTCATGGCCATCGGGAAACTCCCCCGCACTGCTCCGCCGCTACGCGCCTTGCGTATCGGCCGGACCGGACATTCGCTGCCGGAAAGCTTGGCCATCTGTTGCGGATTAGGCGTCGTCGCCGATCCGTCTGCAAAATATTATTACAAGGCCTAATCACTCCGCCGCTACCATTCGCGGAAGCGGAACGTAAAGCCAGTCCTAATGACGGGAGCATAATACGGTTTGCAGCAAATTGCCTACGCCCCAAATCGGACTTTTGGCACGCGCATCAAGCGGGCGCAGCCGGGACTTCAGGGTTTGGGCATTTCGAGCCGGAAGCGGCCGGCGCCGCCCTGGCCGAGCGGCTTTTCCAGTTCGGGCAGAATTGCCTTCAGTTCGCCCATCAGCATCCAGGGCGGATTGACCAGCAACAACCCGGCCGAGACCAGTGTGGAATCGGCGGTCTGCGGCGCGGCGCTGAATTCGAGCCGCAGGCATTTTGCAGGCGAGGGGCCGCCGGCCGCGACTGCGGCGACATGGCGCGCCAGGCCGTCAGTGGCGCGGCGGCTCTTGGCCGGATACCACAACAGATAACTGCCGGTCGGCCATTTTGTGAACGCGCCTGCGAAGCCGTCAGCGAGACGGCCGAATTCGTCCTTGTCCTCGTATGGCGGATCGAGCAGGACCAGGCCGCGCCGCTCTTTCGGTGGCACGAAGGCCGGCAGCGCCATCCAGCCGTCGAGGTCGACCACCCTGGCCTGGGTGTCGCGGCGCAGCGCCTCGATCAGTTGTTTGCGCGCGTTCGGCTCGACTTCGCAAGCCGTGAGGCGATCCTGCGGCCGCAACAGCGCACGTGCGATCAGCGGTGATCCCGGATAGGTCTCGAGCCCGGCCGGCGGATTGAATGCCCTGACGATGTCGAGATAGGGCGTCGACCAGCGGCAGCACGTCTTCGGAAAATCGTGCCTGCATCACGCGCGCGATGCCGGTCAGAAATTCGCCGGTGCGCTGGGCTTGTTCGCCGGTCAGATCGTAGATGCCCGCGCCGGCATGGGTGTCGATGACCCGAAACGCCGCCGGCTTGTCCTGCAGATAGATCAGGATGCGCACCAGCACGATGTGCTTGACGACATCGGCGAAGTTGCCGGCATGGAAGGCGTGACGGTAGTTCATGGGGAGGCGACGCTCGCGTCAGAAGGGAACACTGCGTCTTCTACGCGTCATGGCCGGGCTTGTCCCGCCGTCGCGGGCATCCACGTCTTTGACGTTGAACCCAGAAGGAAGACGTGGATGCCCGGAACAAGTCCGGGCATGACGATGTCTTGGTGTCCTCTACCCGCCGCGCATTGGCGGCATCGACACCTGATCGCGGCGGCAACTGCGGCGGTCGATATCGTCGCAGTCGCGGAATTGCAGGTCCTTGCCCATGCATATGCGCACTTCGCTGAGCCGGGTGCGGTTGCAGGTCACGGCCATCGCCTGCGTGCTCAGGCCGGGATTGACCTTGACGAAGGCGTCCTCGATCTCGGCCGGCGTCACCATCTTGGTGTCGGACAGTTGCAGATATTCCTCGGGGATCTTCACTGCGGCGCGCGCCTTGCGAACGGTCTCGAAATAGGCGCGCGCAGCCAGGCCCGAGCAGGTGCCGTGCTTCTTCCATTCATTGAAAATCAGTCCGGGCGCCGGCATCAAGTCCAGCATGGAGGTCATGATATTGCGATCGAGCCACTCTTTCGACCGATCGCAATATTCCGGGTAGCCGTGCTCATATTGCGGCCATAGGCCATGCACCACGAAGGAGAATGGCCGTCCGCCACATTGGGCCTGTTGCGAGCGTCCGTTGTTGCCGCGCTCCTGCGCGTCCTCGCAGAAGGAGGGCGACCATGACAGCGACAGCACGTAATAGTCGAACTCGCCGGGAGTATTCTGCCGGCGATCCTGCGCCGATGCCGTCCCGGCTCAGGGATGCGACCAGCGCAGCAAGACGAAACCAGCCCTGCAACCCAAATCCGTGAAAAATGAAACATGATGACGCCCCTTGCACCTAATCGCTCGCTCGGGAAACTAGCAGGCCGGCGGAACATTTCAAGAACAAAATCAGCGGACCGCGAGACGCGGCGTCCTGCCATGACAGGAAAAGTCTGAAAATCAGGGCCTAGGGTTGGGCGGCCTTGCACGCGGGGTTGTAGGCCCAGTTGCGATCGAGCCCGGTGACGCACCATTCGACGCCCTGGCCGAAACTGGCAAATCCGCCATCCTCGATGATCGAGTAATGTACGTGGCGCAGCTTGCCGTCGCTGATCATCACGTCGCCGCTACAGTAGCGGCGCGGAATATTGTCGGACTGCCAGGGCCGGAACGCGGTCTCGTGGATAGCGCCATAGGCGGTGATGGTCAGGTTGGAATTCCAGTAGGTGCTTTCCTTTTCCTGGAATTGCGAGGTGATGGTCGGCAGCGCCGCCTCGCAGGGTGCCACCCGGCCGTCATATTTCGGACCCGAGAGCCAGAAATTCATCTCGAACGGATTGGCCGCCTCGGCCGCCGGCCCGAATGCAAACAGGCCCAGCACGACGCCGAGCGCCGCGCCGAATGCGGATTTTTTCAAGGAGTGGAAGAGGTCGCGCATGGGCAATCCGCCGGGATGATCTGAAGCGCGGACGGTGCCGTGAAGCCTCGGACAAGGTCAAGTGCAGCACGGCAACACTTGTGCAACACTTGGCAGTAAGTCCGCGCTGGTGACCGGCGGGCTTCTTTTCACGGCGCCGGATGCGCTTTAAGGTGGCACGCGCGAAATGGAGTTTACGATGCGAATCATCGAAGCAATGGGCTTGGTTGCGATCGGCGGAATGCTGGCGCTGGCGCCGGCGCGGGCCGATACGGTGCCGCCATTCAAGGGCAACGATACTGGCGGCATCATCGCTTATTCGCTGACCGGCCAGACCGATATCCGCGCGCTGGCGATCAGTCATTGTGCCTCTTATGGCAAGGTGGTGAAATTCCTCGCGATCGAGCCGCATTACGGCGGTTACATTTCCTTTGCCTGCCGCTGGCTGCCGTACGGCGCGGCAGGGCAGCCGGTACGCGCCGCCTATTGAAGCGGACCATCCCGGCCGTCAGAACGGGTTTACCGGAGGCACGGAATATGATGCGGCAGTTTATTTCATGCGGCCTGGCACTTGGGCTTTTTTCGGCGTTGCCGCTCTCCAAAGCCGCAGCCGAGGATTTGCCGGTGCGCAAGGCGGGCCTGTGGGAAATGAAGGTGATGCGCGCCGGCTCACCGATGCCTGAGATGACCATGCAGCATTGCACCGACGAGACCACCGACAAGGAGATGAGCACCGCGTTCTCGCCGATGAGCAAGGAGATCTGCTCCAAGAAGGATATCCAGAAGACCGCGACCGGCTTTGTCAGCGATGCCGTATGTGGCATCGCTGGCGTATCGATCACGTCTCATTCCGAAATCGTCGGCGACTTCAATTCCGCCTATACCGTCAAGACCACGGCCCACAGCGATGGCGGTCCGGCCGCCATGAAGGGAGATCACGTCACGACGGTCGCGGCAAAATGGCTTGGCGCCTGCAAGCCCGATCAGAAGCCCGGCGACATCATGATGCCGAGCGGACTGAAGATGAACATCCACGATATGGACAAGCTGAAGGCGTTCCTGCCCAAGTAGGCGCCGAAGCGGCGGCAGAGTTTCTAAACCGGTACCCGCACCGTCGCGCGAAGCCCGCCTTGTGGGCTTTCGCCGAGCAGGATGTCGCCACCATGCGCGCGCGCGATGTCGCGGGCGATCGCAAGCCCAAGACCCGTTCCGCCCTCGTCCTGGTTGCGGGCGTCGTCCAGCCGCAGGAACGGCTTGAACACTTCCTCGCGCATCTCGGGCGGGATGCCCGGCCCGTCGTCGTCAACCGTCAAGGTCAAATAGCGGTGATCCCGATGGCCGGTGATAGCGATCGCGTTGCCATGCCGCGCCGCGTTCGAGACGAGATTTCCGAGGCAGCGTTTAAACGAAGCCGGCTTCACAGTAACCACGGGCGGTCCGTGGAATTGCACGGTCGCGCTGTGGCCGTTGCGCTCGGCGTCGCTGCGCAAATCCTCCAGCGCTTCCGTCATGTCGGTCGGCTGCGCCTGTTCGCCGCTGTCGCCGCGCGCAAAGGCGAGGTACGCCTCCAGCATGCCCGACATTTCGTCGACGTCCTTGCGCATGCCCTCGACCTCGGGGCTGTCGCCGATCAGCGCCAGTTCGAGCTTGAAGCGGGTCAAGATGGTGCGCAGGTCGTGCGAGACCCCGGCCAGCATCGCGGTGCGCTGCTCCAGCGAGCGCTCGATGCGGGATTTCATCTCGATGAAAGCTTGCGCGGCGCGCCGCACCTCGCGCGCGCCGCGCGGCCGGAAGTTGGGCGCTTCGCGACCCTTGCCGAAGCTTTCGGCGGCATCTGCCAATCGCAGGATCGGCCTGATCTGGTTGCGCAGGAACAACACCGCGACGATCAGCAGGATCGACGAGGTGCCGACCATCCAGAACAGGAAGATCTCTGAATTGGAGGCATAGGCGGCGCTGCGCTGGGCGAAGACGCGCATCACCGCGTCCGCAAGCTGGATGCGGATTTCGACCAGGCTGGAATTGCCGACGGTGTCGATCCAGAATGGCCGGCCGATCTGCCGGCCGATCTGCACCGAGAGCGACTGGTCGAGCAGTGAAAAGAACGGCTTCGGGCCAGGCGGCGGCATGTCGCCGACTGGCAGGAAATCGACCACCAGGTTGAGCCGCTGCTGGGCGATGCGCCTGAGCTGCGCGCGATCCTTGTCTTGCGGATAGCCGCTATAGACGTCGATCAGCCCGGCGATATCCTGCACCACCGACGCCGAGAGCCGCCGCGTCACGGTGTTCCAGTGCCGCTCCATGAACACAAACGCCACCACCGACTGCAGCACCACCATCGGCACGATCATGATCAATAGCGCTCGGGCATAGAGGCCGGTCGGCATCCAGCCCTTGAACGCATTGCCCATCCAGCCATTGGCTGCCGAGACGCGCCGCGAGGCGGAGCGGATCAGCGTAAGGCCGGTGTCGAGCGTACTCATGACGGACTCAAGGCGATGCGACCAGGCGATAGCCGACGCCACGCACCGCTTGCAGGAACAACGGGCTCGCCGGATCACGCTCGATCTTGCGCCTGAGGCGGTTGATCTGCACGTCGACCGCGCGCTCGTTGGCCGAGCCGTCGCCGCCGGTCAGCGCGCCGCGCGGCACGGTTTCGCCCGGCGTCGATGCGAGGATGCGCAGCATATCACGCTCGCGGTCGGTGAGATGGATGATTTCATCGCCTTGGCGCAATTCGCCGCGCTCCAGATGAAAGATGTAGGGCCCGAACCCGACCAACTCGAGGGTCTCCACCGGCGGCGGCGCGGTGCGCTTGAGGATGTTGCCGATGCGCAGCGATAATTCGCGCGGCTCGAAGGGTTTGGCCACATAATCGTCGGCGCCGATCTGCAGCCCCTCGATCCGGCTCTCCGCCTCATGGCGCGCCGTCAGCATGATGATTGGTACCGAGGACGAGGCGCGGATGAAGCGGGCAAGTTCGAAGCCGGTTTCGCCGGGCATCATGACGTCGAGGATCAGCATGTCGAAATGCAGGCCGAGCAGCTTGGCACGGGCGTCCTTGGCGCTCATCGCCGTGGTGACGCGGTAGCCTTCGCCGCACAGAAAGCGCGACAGCAGATCGCGGATGCGGCGGTCGTCATCGACCAGCAGCAAATGCGGCGCGTCGTCGGCCGGTCGCGGCGTTACCTGGACGCGTGTTGCAGCTTGGGCCACCGGCTTATTCCTTTGCCTTTGTGGTCGCGCCGCTCGCCAGGATCGTCTGCAGCACCTTGTCGGGATCGTCGCGATCGATCATGGCGCGCAGGAACTGGTGAACCGCATCCATGCCGGCCGGGCTGATGTCGCGCAGCGCGCGGTTGATCCGGTCGGTCTGTAGGCCAGCGAGTTTCGCCACCAGCGTCTCGCCCTTGGCGGTGGCGAAAAGCAGCCGCTGCCGCCGGTCGTTGTTGCCGGTCCGCTGCACGATATAGCCTTCCTCGAGCAATTGTTTGAGCACGCGCCCCAGCGATTGCTTGGTGATGCGCAGCACGTCCAGCAGGTCGGCCACTTTCAGGCCCGGATAACGATGGACGAAATGCAGCACCCTGTGATGCGCCCGGCCGAAACCGAACGCCTCGAGTTCATTGTCGGCATCGCCGACGAAATCCCGGTAGGCGAAGAACAACAGCTCGATGATGTCCCAGCGCAAATCGCCGGACCGGGCTGGCGCGCGGTCGGGCGCTCGCACATCGGGGCCTGCGGCCGGGTTCGAGAAATTTATGTCAGCCATGTTGACATATCTTGGGTTCAATGTTACAAAATTATCCATCGCAACGAAACATTAGATCGTTCTGAACGGCGGATACGCTGCGAGCCGCCTGAGAAGGTCAGGGTAGGCCAAAGGAAAGCCAGGCTCTGGCGGCGAAGCCGCGAAATTCGTTTACCTTGAGATCGGCGAGCGGCATTCCGGCAAACATACTGGACTTCCGCGATCCGCAAAAGCACGTCCTCTGCCACGCACCACGAAAACCGGCCTTCCGGCTGGTGCAGGCAAGGCCAAGGCGACCAACGAGGCAAATAACAAGACTGACAACTGGGCTGTTAACAACCGCGCCACGGCGCAAAATGACCCCAAGTGCGGTAACCGGGAGAAAGCGCATGGCAGTTTCATTAGACAAATCTGCCCAGGCCCGGAAAGGCAGGCCGGCACTGGACATCGCGCCGGTTCCGACAGCGGGAAGCAAACCCATGAATATGAAATTCGACATCCAGCCCGCGGCCAATCGAACTTCCGACGAGGAGCGGGCGGCAAAGCTCGTGGACCCTGGCTTCGGCCGGATCTTCACCGATCACATGACCATCGTCCGCTACAGTCAGGGAAAGGGCTGGCACGATGCGCGCGTCGAATCCCGCGCCAATTTTCCGCTCGATCCGGCCACGGCCGTGCTGCATTACGCACAGGAGATTTTCGAAGGCCTCAAGGCCTACAAGCGCGACGACGGCGGCGTAAATCTGTTCCGTCCCGATGCCAACGCGAAGCGCTTCCGCCACTCGGCCGAGCGCATGGCGATGATGCCGCTGCCCGAGCCGGTATTCATCGAAGCGGTCGAGCAGCTCGTGCGCATCGATCGCGGCTGGATCCCGGGCGGTGAGGGCAGTCTCTATTTGCGTCCCTTCATGATCGCGAGCGAGGTCTTCCTCGGCGTCAAGCCATCGTCGGAATACATCTTCGCCGTCATCGCCTCGCCGGTCGGCTCCTATTTCAAGGGCGGACCGGCGCCGGTCTCGATCTGGGTTTCGGAGAATTATACGCGCGCCGCGGTCGGCGGCACCGGCGCGGTCAAGTGTGGGGGCAATTATGCCGCGAGCCTGCGCGCGCAGGCCGAGGCGATCGACCGCGGCTGCGACCAGGTGGTGTTCCTCGACGCGGTCGAGCGCCGCTACATCGAGGAACTCGGCGGCATGAACATCTTCTTCGTGTTCGACGACGGCTCGCTGTCGACGCCGCCCCTCGGTACCATTCTGCCCGGGATTACGCGGGATTCGATCATGGCGCTGGCCAAGGATTCCGGCGCGCGCGTGCGTGAGGAACCCTACACGATTGATCAGTGGCGTGCGGACGCCGCCAGCGGCAGGCTGAAAGAGGCGTTTGCCTGCGGCACCGCGGCGGTGATCTCGCCGATCGGCAAGGTCTGTTCCGCGAGTGGCGATTTCACGATCAGCGGCGGCACCGCCGGTCCCGTTGCCATGGGGATGCGCAAGAAGCTGGTCGACATCCAGTACGGCCGCGCCGCCGACCCACACGACTGGATCAGAAAGGTGTTGTGAGCCGAGCGCGTCGCGACGCAAAATTAAGCGTTGCCCACTATACAAGCGAGATCGCGAACACCCGGTCTCGTTTTTCAGTTTCGTTGAAGCATTGCGCGTTCATTCATATTCTTCAGCGCCGCTTCCACGAAGAAACTGACAATTCAAATCACATCCTTGGTATGAACGATTTCGCCTGCGGCTTCGGCTTGAAAAAGCCGTGGCATTTCAGATTCGAAGCACCAATTCCTCATTCGTGTTCTTGGCGTATAGGAAAGTCGGTTTGAACCGTGTGACGTGCGTCATCCTCGCAAGGTGGGTTTTTAACGCACATTCTTGCCTGTCGCGTAGGGCGGGATGCCGAGAACGCCGGTTGCCGCCGTGCGCCCCGGCTGATACCAACGCGCCTCAAGCGTTTTGAACCAAAATGGCAGAAAAATCCAAAAAACCGCAGAAGCTGAAGGCGCGCCTGCCGCGCGGGCTGGAAGATCGCGGCCCTGCCGCGATCAATGCCACACGCGCGATGATGGATAAAATCCGCGCGGTCTATGAGCGCTATGGCTTCGAGCCGGTCGAAACGCCGGCGATGGAGTTCACCGACGCACTCGGCAAATTCCTGCCCGATCAGGACCGGCCGAACGAGGGCGTATTCTCGTTCCAGGATGATGACGAGCAGTGGATTTCGCTGCGCTATGACCTGACCGCGCCGCTGGCGCGCTATGTCGCCGAGAATTTCGACGCGTTGCCGAAACCGTATCGCAGCTATCGCGCCGGCTATGTCTACCGCAACGAGAAGCCCGGTCCCGGCCGTTTTCGCCAGTTCATGCAGTTCGATGCCGATACCGTGGGCAGCTGCTTCGCCCGCTGCCGATGCCGAAATGTGCATGATGGCGGCCGACACCATGGAGGCGCTCGGCATTCCCCGCGGCAGCTATGTCGTGAAGGTGAACAACCGCAAGGTACTCGACGGCGTGCTGGAGTCGATCGGCCTTGGCGGCGAGGAGAATGCCGCGCGGCGATTGATCGTGCTGCGCGCGATCGACAAGCTCGACAAATTTCCCGCCGACGAGGTTCGCAAGCTGCTCGGTCCCGGCCGCTGGGACGGCGGCGAAGAAGGCAAGGGCGATTTTACCAAAGGCGCCGAACTCAATCCGGCGGATGCGAATATCGTCCTTGCTGTCACACAGAAGCACGACAACTGGAAAGATGCGGTTGCGGCTGCGGATGTTCATTTGGCCAACAGCGAAACCGGCAGGACTGGCGTCAGCGAACTCGACGAGATCGCCAAGCTTGTAACCGCGTCCGGCTATGGCGATGACCGAATCCGCATCGATCCTTCCGTCGTGCGCGGTCTCGAATATTACACCGGCCCGGTCTACGAGGTTGAACTGACGCTGGAGACCAAGGACGAAAAGGGCCGGCCGGTCCGTTTCGGTTCGGTCGGCGGCGGCGGACGCTACGATGGGCTGGTCTCGCGCTTCCGCGGCGAGCCGGTGCCGGCGACCGGGTTTTCCATTGGCGTCTCGCGCTTGCAGGCCGCGCTCACCATGCTCGGCAAGATCGACACCACGCCTGAGTTCGGGCCCGTCGTGGTCACGGTGTTCGACCGCGATCGTCTCGCCGACTATCAGAAGATGGTGGCGGAGCTGCGCAATGCGAATATCCGCGCCGAACTCTATCTCGGCAATCCCAAGAACATGGGCAATCAGCTCAAATATGCCGACCGGCGCAACTCGCCTTGCGTGATCATTCAGGGTTCGGACGAAAAGGCGCGCGGCGAGGTGCAGATCAAGGATCTGATCGACGGGCGCGAAAGCCGCCGCTGCGATCGCCTCCAACCAGGAATGGCGCGAAACGCGCCCGGCGCAGTTCTCCTGCGCCGAGACCGACATTGTCGCCAAGGTGCGTGAAGTGCTGGCGCGCCATGATGTGAAGTGGGGTTAGTAGGTTCATTCCGGCGTCATGCCCGGCCTTGTGCCGGGCATCCACGTCTTGGTTGATGCGGGAGAAGTCGTGGATGGCCGGGACAAGCCCGGCCATGACGAAAAGCGAAGGGAGGTTGAGATGCCCGAGATTACCGTGAGCATGGCCGCCGGCCGCACCGACGAACAGAAGGTCGGCATGATGCGCGACATCACGCAGGCGCTGGTGAAGAACCTTGGCGTCGATGCCGATGCCGTGGTGATCCAGATCAACGAAGCGCCGCTGCACCACAAGATGAAGGGCGGCAAGACCTTTGTCGAGCGCGCGGCGGCGGCGAAGAAATGATTTTTCCGTCGTTCCCGTCGTACGGGGACGACGCTGATACGGATGCAAACCATGGATGCACGCGAAATCATCAAGGTCGGCATGAGCGCCGAACGCACGCTGGTGGTGCCGACCGAGCGCACGGTCGGGCATTTCGTTCCGTACATGCCGATGGTCTATGCGACGCCGATGATGATCCTGGAAATGGAGCTGGCCTCGGCCGATGCGGTGACGCCGCTGCTCGAGCCGGGTTGGATCACCGTCGGCACCGAGGTCGATATCAGGCATCTCGCCGCAACCCCGGTCGGCGCCACCGTCCGCACCACCGCAAAGGTGATCGCGGTGGAGCGGCGCGTGATCCGCTTCGAGGTCGAGGCCTTCGATGAAAGGCGCCGCATCGGCGAAGGCCGCCATGCCCGCGGTCTCGTCAATGTCGAAAGCTTCACCAGCGCGCTCGCGGCCGGCGGCCGGAAGTAGCGGCGCTCTCGTTATGTGGCGCCCCCTCATCCGCCTTCGCTTTGCGAAGGCACCTTCTCCCGCAAGGGGAGAAGGAAAAACGGCCGCTCCTCAGGGTGAGGGCTGTGGTTGAAGGGATCACTTCGCCAGTCCTCACTTCGCAAGTCTTCACTTCGCCAAATCCTTTGACCGCTTGGTGGCGGCGGCGATCGCGCGGATCATCAGCGGCTGCAGGCCGTCCGGTCCCATCAGCACGTCCAGCGCGGCGGCGGTGGTGCCGCCGGGCGAGGTGACGTTCTGGCGCAACGTCGCCGATGACAACTCCGACCGGTGCAGCAGTTCGCCGGAGCCCGCGACGGTCTCGCGCGCCAGCCGCGTCGCAAGCTCTTCGGGCAGCCCGGCCTCGACGCCGGCGCGGGCGAGTTCTTCGGCGAGCAGGAAAACATAGGCCGGCCCGGAACCGGACACCGCGGTCACCGCGTCCATCAGCGTCTCGTCGTCAACCCATTCGACCGCGCCGGTCGCGCGCAACAGCGCGTCGGCGACGCTGCGCTGCGCCGCGCTGACATCTTTGGCGGCGACCGCCACCGTGATGCCGCGGCCGATTGCCGCCGGCGTGTTCGGCATCGCGCGCACCACCGCGCCGCCGCAGGTCGCCGCGATCGAAGCGATGGTGGCGCCGGCCATGATCGACACCACCAGCGTGGCGGAGCCGGTGAAGGATTTGAGCGCGATGCCGGCCTCGCGAAACGATTGCGGTTTGACCGCGAGCACCAGCGTCTCGACCGCGCCGATGTCACTGGCCGATGGATTGAGACGAATGCCCCTGGCAACGAGCGCGGCGATCTCAGGGGAAGGCTGCGGTTCGATCACGATGACGCGGCTCGCCTCCAGCCCGCCGGCGAGCCAGCCCGTCAACATCGCGCCGCCCATCTTCCCCGCGCCGGCGAGCACGAGGGTGCCTTTCAGGTTTTGCAGCGCGTTGGCGGTTGCGAAGACATCACAACAAATTCCCACGTCGTCCCTGCGAACGCAGGGACCCATAACCCCTGGCATTTCTATTGAAACGAAGGATTGGCCACAAGCGCTCTGCCCGAACAGGAACGACACGGTAGCGCGATGAGCGCAATCGCGCTCACGCGGGGATCCCGTCGCGGAGGCCGGACGACCCCAATATTTCCGTCGTGCCCGGGCTTGTCCCGGGCATCCACGTCTTTGACTGGATGCGAAAACAAGCAAGACGTGGATGGCCGGAACAAGTCCGGCCATGACGAAGAGGTGAGGCCACTCGCCAGCCCCTACGCCTCGCCTGCGGTGTCGAACATCACCGCGGTCATGGCCTCGGCGGCGGTCTTGCCGGCCCAGATCACGAACTGGAAGGCGGGAAAATAGCGCTCGCAGGCGTGCAGGGCGCCGGCCAGCATGGCTTCGCATTGCGCGGTCGAGGCGGTCATGCCGCCGGGCAGCATCAGCGCCTGCCGGTACATGATCATGCCGGTGTGGGTCCAGATGTCGAAATGCCCGACCCACAATTGCTCGTTGACGGAAGCGATCAGCCGCTGCACCTCGGCGCGGCGGGCGACCGGAACCTTCATGTCGAAGGCGCAAGCCAGATGCAGCGCCTCGATCTCGTTCATCCAGGTGAAGGACAATTGATAGTCGGTCCAGTTGCCGCTGGACACGATCGTCACTTCGTCCTCGCCGGAGCGTTCGAACGACCAGTTGTTATCGGCCGCGATATTCTCGACCACCGCGAGCGGATTGTTCCGGGAATCGATAATGCCTTCGAGGAGGGACATTTTTCCGTCTCGACCTTGTTTTTGATTGTGTTGATACGCAAGCGAAGGGCGGTACGCACGAATCTGATGCGTTGCTGCCGACTGCAATCCCTTCGAACGCTTTCGAACCTCGAATGCCTTGGCGGGCCTGCGCGGATCAAGTGATGTGATTTGCGGAATTGGCGCAACCGGGCCCCGAGTCCGTCCACAAGACAAAGCAACGTCGTCCACAGGATCAGGCACCACAATCGTTAACGCCGCGTTAACACAAAGAACAAACCGGAATCGGATTCCCCTCGCGTCATGATTGTTGACGTGGCGCGGTCGCGATCTCGCCACGATCCGATTCCGCCGCGGTCCGTTTCCGAGCACCGCCGCAACATGCCGGAGTCTGTTCGGCGGCCTTTCCGGTGCTGCGGCCATGCGGATTCCGGGTGGCGATGCCGCTTGCTGACCCGCCGGTGATTCGTCATAGTTTGCGTCAGGCCGTCCATACCGGGCGGCCGATGTTCTCAGGGCGGGGTGAAAGTCCCCACCGGCGGTAAGGGTGCAAGCCCAAGCCCGCGAGCGCCTTCCACGCGACGCGTGATCGTCATGCGGAAGGGTCAGCAGATTCGGTGCGATTTCGAAGCCGACGGTTAAAGTCCGGATGAGAGAGAACGGTGGCGAGGGCCCGCGCTTCTGCGCGTGCGTTCGCCGTTCCGTGTGCCCTGATTCTGGTCCTGAAAGAGGAAAGCCATGAATCAGATCATGAATCAGATGTTGCAAGAAGCCGAACTTCCCGAAATCGACAACGCGCCCGACACGCCGGATCGTCCGCCGCCGGCGCATCCGCGCTTTGCAAAACCGCAGCGGATCGCCTTCGTGCAGTCCTCCTGGCATCGCGAGGTGGTCGAGCAATGCCGCATCGCGTTCCTCGCCGAGATCGAGGCGCGCGGCATCGCCCGCGCGCAGGTCGATCTGTTCGCGGTGCCCGGCTCGTTCGAAATCCCGCTGCATGCGCAATTGCTGGCCAAGACCCGGCGCTACACGGCGATCGTCGCGGCCGGCCTCGTGGTCGATGGCGGCATCTACCGCCACGAGTTCGTCGCCGACACCGTGATCAAGGCGCTGATGGATGTGCAGTTGCGCACCGAAGTGCCGGTATTCTCGGCGGTACTCACCCCGCAGCAATTCCACGAAAGCGCAGCGCATCTCGATTTCTTCCGCAGGCATTTCGCCATCAAAGGCATCGAGGTCGCGGAAGCCTGCGCCAATACCCTGCACAGCCTGGAGCGGCTGCGCGGCCAGGTGGCGGCGGGAATCGTATAGCAGGGGATCGTTCAAGACCTGTTCATCGCGGACCTCTGCCGCATCGCGGACATGACTGCGCATTGCCGCGACGCCTCGCGCCCGGATCGTGCGGCCGTCAGTCGCCCAAAAAGAGGAGGGCGCAGGGAAACGCCGGGTGCCCGCCGCACCCGCGGCCCGTGTGCAAAGGTAGAAAGCACACGGTAGTCACCACAGGTACTCCGGACACCCGGCATTCCCTGCGCAATGGTTTTAACGGCTTATTCCGCGCTCTCCTCGGCGACGAATTCGTCTTGTCACCGTCGCCTGCGGACGAAGTGCGCGTCGAAATCCGGTTGGACTTCGCAGCGCATCCACAAACTTGACACCAGCAACGGGTGCCAGGACCACACGGCTTTGCCGTACGCTTCAACATCGGTCGTCCTGCGCGCGGCGATCGCTCACGGCTCTTTCGAGTCCGCCCTGCCACTCACCTCTCGCGCCCGACGCTGCCGCGTCCACCGCATCCCGCCCCCGCGTAAGCGACGATCATGATACGCCCCTCGGTTGGGGCGGGACGGGCGCGACATATTGCTGATTTGCGCAAAAGGAGAAGGGGAATATTTTTGCGGGCAGGACTGGACAGGGCAAATCAGCTTGATTCGGCTGAGCAACTTGAGAAGACCGCTCAGGCGATACAATGCGCAGATCGGCCTCTTAGGCCGTGGGTGTTCGTCACGCTTAACCTGTAGGTTAGGAAGTTCGGATCCCACTTGCATTTCGCGGGGCGATATCTCGCAGCCCAGCCGCCCAAGCTTCCCAAGAGGCGCGAGAATAGGGCAGGAAATCCCGGCTTTTCATCACGCGGAACTCCTACTTTGCCGAACTTGAGGCCGAAATCGCAGAGAGTTCCGGCCTTTTCCGCGAATATTCCCGTTTTGGAGAGACTGGCGGCGGAGACGAGTTCGATCAGAACTGGCGCCGGAGGCGCACACCGACGTACATCGGCTAAATGGGCATTTAGGTTTTAGACAAGCGGCGTTCTGGAATCGCAGGGATTCCGTTTTGCATAGCTCAGCAAAGCTATCGTTCTCGGGTAGTACAAGGGCCGAGCCAAATCAGACGCAACCGGGGAACAAGGATGCATCTAGCCGAAACATTTGAACGTGTTCACTCCGGGTTAGGTCCTGTGGACTTTAGGATTCCCTTTTACAGCAAATCAGATTCAAGGCTTCTTTTGGGGAGGCAACCTTGGGTGTGATGGATCGTTTGGTTTTGAGCGACGTGGCTTGGGAGCGGATGGCGCCCCTGATTATAGGTCGGCCTGACCAGAAGGGGTCGACCGGGCGCGACAACCGGATGTTCGTGGAGGGCGTACTTTGGATCGTGCGTACCGGCTCTCCTTGGCGTGATCTTCCGGAAGTGTTTGGCGATTGGAACAGCGTGTTCCGGCGCTTCAGCCGGTGGAGCATCAAGGGCGTTTGGTATCGGATGTTCGAAGCGATGTCCGATGATCCAGACTTCGAATATCTGATCATCGATTCCACTATCGTCCGAGTCCATCAGCATGCTGCCGGCGCTAAAAAAGGGGGTCTGAAGATCAGGCGATCGGCCGCTCGCGCGGCGGCTTGACCACCAAAATACATATGCCGTCCGAGGCCTGGGTCGTCCGGTGCGCTTCAGGCTGACGGCAGGTCAGAAGGGCGATGCACCGCAAGCCGCCGGATTGATCGAAGGATTGTCCGCCGAAGTCGTCATGGCTGATACAGCCTATGACGCCGATCACCTGCGCCGAGCTATTGCCGCCAAGGGTGCGCTCGCCGTCATTCCCAACAACCCGTCACGGGCGCTCAAATACCGCTCGACAGCGGAATTTCAGCTGAACAGGTCGCCATGACGAGAACTCATCGCGGTCTTGATGTCGGCCGGAGAACGATGCCGCACCAAAAGATCCCAAACCAAGCCCGTCCGACCAGCAGATAACTGTTCGCAAAGCCTCCGGCTTTTTTCAAACCGCAGCCGGCCTGCTTCGGGCGGCGATCGTGTTGGGCGGCAAGGACTTGGACATTGCCATCGGCAATGGCCACGCCACAGCCAACAGAAGCGCGCTTCAGCGGATGACATGCGCATCTATGCCGCGTTCCCGCAGCCAGCGAGCCAGCCAGAAGCTATCGCGCCCTGTCTCGTACGCCACGGCAATCCGGATGATCCGCCTTCCGGCTTTAATTGCTTCGTCCCGCCAGCCATGCAGCAGTTTGAGCAGGTCTTCCGGGCTCGGCTCCAATTTCTTCAACGGTTCCCGGCTAACACCAGGTATCAGCCCGGCGACCAGCCAGTTTGATAAACTGAGTTCAATGACCGCGATCAGTGTGTTATCCTGCACGAAGGCGGCGGGACTGGCTTTGCTGTTGTCGTGGGGTTTCTGCATTAGGAGCTCCGTCAATTGCAAATTGATCGAAGCTCGAACAGTACAGCTGTCTCGCCGCTTGCCCCATAGCATCTTTTTCTGCGCTTTTCACGCTCTGGCTATCGATGATAGCGGCGGTCGGACTGGCTTCCGCTGATCTCGTTCGCGACACTGTTCATAGAGCGCGTGGTGGATTTGTCATGGCAGGAGTGTTCGAAACCCGGAGGGATACTATCAGCTTTGCCGCCTTGATTTCCGAAATGAAGGCGGCGGGGCAGTTAAAGGGGCGGGAAGACGCCGTAAGCAGCCTGCTGTCCTCCGCTAAACCAATTGCCAAGAAGATTGCCATATTGCGAAACAACGCCGTTGCCCATCGTACCCTTAGCATGTCCTATGACGACGTGTTTAAGCAGGCGGATGTCACACCGGGCGAACTTCGAGAAGTAACGGATATGGCACTTGAAATTGCCAACTGCATGCTGCTGGCTTGTGGCCTTCGAGATCAGCATTTTACTGATTTGCCCCGAGAAGATGCGATAAGCATGATGACCGCACTAGCCAAGACCCTCAAGTAGACACGCAATTCGGGACCAGACACACCAACCCGGTATTCTACTTGTCGGTGGTAGTAAGGCCTGGCGGCTTGGCCACGGCCTTGACGAATACAAAACATTAATACAAAAGGCGTTAGATAGGCGACGAATTCGCTAGGTTTATCAATGCTGAAGTTGTGCGTTGGCAGTACCCACTCAACTGTGCCAAACCGATGCGCGTTCCATATCCATCAAATGTCGATGTGCACTGGGGAGGGTCAGCCACAAGGCGTCCTCGCGCCGCCAGTTACATCTCAGTCAAACAAACTCGACACCGATTCCTCCGATGCCGGTGCGGCCGATGGCTTCCGCGATCAACGGGCCGATCGACAGCGTGCGAATGTTCGCGGCCTTGCGCACCGCTTCGGTCGGCTGGATCGAGTCGGTGATCACCAGTTCCTTCAGCCGCGAGCCGGTGATGCGCGCGGCAGCGCCGCCGGACAGCACGCCATGGGTGATGTAGGCGTAGACGTCCCTGGCGCCGTTGGCGAGCAGCGCATCGGCGGCGTTCACCAGCGTGCCGCCGGAATCGACGAGGTCGTCGATCAGGATGCAGGTGAAGCCGGCGCAGTCGCCGATCACGTTCATCACCTCGGAATCGCCGGCGCGTTCGCGGCGCTTGTCGATGATCGCAAGCGGCGTGTTGATGCGCTTGGCAAGCCCGCGCGCGCGCACCACGCCGCCGACGTCGGGCGAAACCACCATGACGTTGGAGAGGTCGAAGCGCTCCTTGATGTCGCGCACCATCACCGGCGAGGCATAGAGGTTGTCGGTCGGAATGTCGAAGAAGCCCTGGATCTGACCGGCGTGCAGATCGAGCGTCATCACGCGGTCGACGCCGGCATGGGTGATCATGTTGGCGACCAGCTTGGCCGAAATCGGCGAGCGCGAGCCGACCTTGCGGTCCTGCCGGGCGTAGCCGAAATAGGGGATCACGGCGGTGATGCGGCGCGCCGAGGCGCGGCGCAGCGCGTCGGTGATGATCAGCAATTCCATCAGATGGTCGTTGGCCGGGAACGAGGTCGACTGGATGACGAAGACATCGGAGCCGCGGACGTTCTCCTGGATCTCGACGAAGATCTCCATATCCGCGAAGCGGCGAACGATCGCCCTGGTCTGCGGCACTTGCAGCCAGTTCGAGATTTCCCGCGCCAGCGTCGGGTTGGAATTGCCGGCAACGAGCTTGATGGAGCCGTTCTTGGCCGACATCGAGGCTTCTCCTCGCGCCTTGCTGGATACGACGTTCAGCATCTCGGAATATCCATGGCATCGGCACGCTTCGATGGCCGAGGTGATATCAAGGAGGGGGCTTGGCTGGCAACCCGTCGCCCAGGCTTTTCCGGCGTAAAACGGGCGGAAACCCGCGATTCACAGCTTTTTTGCGCGACGTGGTTAGAGCCTTTCCGTTCCGATGGAATCGGAACGGGCTCTAGATTCTTGTTTTGACGCGTTTTCTTTACGCGAACCGGTATCCACTTCGCTCGAAAACGCTCTGATCGGTTATCGAGCCCGCTTAGCGGGCGGCGTAGCTCAGCGCGCTGACGCGATAGGCGGCCGGCGCCGGCGGGGCCGGTTGATCGGCGCTCGCCACCGCCGGGCCGCGCTCTGGCGGGGGATGGAGCCGGCGGCGCGTCGGTCGGCGCTGTTCCATTGACCATGGCGGAAAGCCCGCTGAAGCCGGCTTGCGCGATCCGCCGCAGCACCAGATCGTCGGCCGCGGCCCAGGCGTCGCGCCCGGCCGCCTTGCTCGCCGGTTCCTCGCCGCTCAGCCGCAACGCGCGCTGCTGGCTGGAATCATAGACGTCCCAGACCCACGCGATCATGGTGCGGCCACGGATCACCTCGGCGGCGAGATAGCTGCGCACCCGGTAGGAAGCCTGTCCCTCGCGGGAGACGATCGAGAGATTGCGCAGCTTCGATTCGCTGTCGAGCACGCCGACCATGCGGTCGAATACTGGCGGCGGCGGTCCGTCGATCGATTCGAAGGCGACGGTCGAACCGTTCCCGCTGCCACCGCTGCTCGCCATCGCATACGAGTCGCTCGCGGCCCCGCCGCCGGCGCAGCCGCCAAGCGCGCAGGCCACCGCCAGCAGCGCCGCGGCAATCGCCGCGCGCCCCGCACGGTACAAGAGTGATGACGCTCCCCTCATCACCCCATCCGATATCGTTAAAATGCATTAAGGTCTAGGGCAGGATGGAGGCGAGAACAAATGAGGGGTTTTGTGCTGACGTTGCTGGCGGCCGGCCTCGCAATGGGACCGGCGGCGAGCGCGGAGACTGTCGGCGAGGCGATTACGGCTTTCGGTCTGGTCGGAAGCTGGTCGATCGATTGCGGCAAGCAGCCGACGGCGGCGACCTGTACCCGTGAAACCGGGTGCGGCGTGCGGATCATTTACGAGGTTTCGCCAACGGGTTCGCCCAGGATCCGCACGTTGGCCGGATCGTTTATTCCCGGCCAGGGCATCAGGACTATCGAGGCCGTCGTCGAGTCGGCCGAGCGGATCGGCGACGACAGGATCAGAATCGTATCGGTGCAGCAGGGCGCACCCGGACAGTTCACCACGGCGATGTGGCTCAGGCAGCCCGGCGAACACTGGGAATCCATCTTGCTGAAGGTTGGTCCGAAATTCCGATCGCTTTCGACTCAAGATCAGGACGGCACCAAGATCACGGCCAAGGACGGCTTTGTGGTGCAGCCACCGCCGGGGACCAAACATGACGAGCTTCCGGCGGCGTGGATAACGACCGACAAGCCGACGCCGCTGTTCGAACGATGCAGCGACTAAACATTTAGCGCCCGCTATTCACGCTCGAGCACGATGGCGTGGACGTGGCGGCCGTAGTCCGGCTCCTTGCGATGCACCGAACGGCGATAGCTGAAGAAGTTCTCGTCCGCATAGGTGTCGACGCCGATGTCGTCGATCATCAAGGATGCCGGCGGTTTCGAGCCGTTGCCGGATGTAGCCGGCGAGGTCGAACATCGAATGGCCCTCGCGCGTCGAAGGCAGGAAGAACAACGCGTTGTCGGCATCCGCTTCGGTAAAACGTTCGACGAATTCGTGGCCGACTTCATAGCTCGGCTGGCGGATCAAGGGACCGATCGCGGCGATGATGCGGCCGCGCTCGGCGCCGAGCTTTTCCATCGCCGCAATCGCCGATTCCAGGATGCCGGTCAGCGCGCCCTTCCACCCGGCATGCGCCGCGCCGATCACGCGGGCGTCGGGATCGACCAGCAGAACGGGAGCGCAATCGGCGGCGGTGGCGCCGATCGCAAGGCCTTCGGTGCGGGTCACGATGGCGTCGGCGCGCGGCCGCGGTCCTTCCGGCCATGGTGCGGTCGCTACAATCACGTCGGGCGAATGGGTCTGATACACGGTGAGGAAATGTTGCGGCAACACGCCGAGCTGATCGGCCATGCGGCAACGGTTTTCCGTGACGGAAGCCGGATCGTCCTGCGAGCCGATGCCGGCATTGAGGCTGCGATAGATGCCGCCGGAAATGCCGCCCTCGCGGGTGAAGAACGCATGGCGCAGGCCGGGCACGGCCGACAATAGCGGCGATGTCCGCATCATGGCGGGCCGGCCTTGTCGCCGGTCTCCGGCGGGTCAGCGAAGCCGGCCAGCAGAGGTGAGGTTGCGGTTCGGAGACCGCCAGCACCTTGAACATCGATCCCATGCCGCCGCGGCCGCCGCCGACCAGCCGCTTCAGCGCGGCGGAGATGTCGTCCGACACTTTCTGGCTGGCCTTCATCATCAGCGTGGCCGCGCGGGTTTCGATGCCGAGCCGTTTGAGAAAATCGCCTTGCGGCACCGGGCCGTGCGCCAGCGCGCCGATATCCTCCGCGGCGCGCGCCAGCGCCTGGAAATCGACATGGGCGGTGACGTCGGCCTGGCCGGGATCCTGCAGGGGGTCGGTAAAACTGTGGCGGGCGATGGCCTGGAAGGTATCGCCGGCGTCGCTGCGCAGATGGCCGTAGTCGATGATCAGCGCGGCGCCGTCCTGGTCGCGCACCCGGCTGGCGAGCTTCATGATCTCGGCATCGGGCCGCCATTCGAACACCGCGCCGAACGGGGCGGCGCGCACCAGCGGCGGCAGCAGCACCTCGAAGCGCGGGATCGGTTCGGCGGCGACGCCGAACGTCAGCCTGCCGGCGTCGTCGAGTTCGACCGTGCGCTCGTGCCAGCCGTTCTCGCGCCGCACCACCTGGTGGATCGGCAGCACGTCGAAATATTCGTTGGCGAGAATGACGGCGGGGCCGTCGGGCACGTCGTCGATATTGTCGTGCCAGGCGAGGTTGCGCACGCTCGACAGCGTCGCTTTCTGTTTCTCGCGCAGCACCGGATTGATTTCGACGAGATGAATGCTCAGCGCCTGATAGAGCGGCGGCACCACCCGCAGCGCGCGCAGCGCGTCCGCCATCATGGTGCCGCGGCCGGGCCCGAGTTCGATCAGGCGCAGCACCGGCGGCGAGCCGATCGCCTTCCAGACCGAGGCCGTCCACAGCCCGAGCAACTCGCCGAACATCTGGCTGACTTCGGGCGCGGTGGTGAAATCGCCCTCGCGTCCGAGCGGATCGCGCGAGACGTAGTAGCCGAATTCCGGATGCGTCAGGCACAGCTCCATGTATCGCCAGACCGGCATCGGTCCGGACGATTTGATCAGCCGTCTGAGTTCGGTCCGCAGCGGTGAAGATTCGGTCACGGCGCGCTCTGATCGGAAGCTGTCGCTCGGCGTCCGCGCCTCGCGGCGCCACGCCGCCACGATGATGATCACGCCGGCGATAATCATCGGCACCGACAGCAGCATGCCCATGGTCAGCCCGCCCCACAGAAATCCGAGCTGCGGATCGGGCTCGCGGAAGTGTTCGCCGATGATACGCGCAAAGGCATAGAATGTAATGAAGCTTCCGAGGATCAGGCCCGGCCGTTTCAAGGCGCCCATCCGGATCATCACCGCCAGCAAGGTGAACAGCACAACGCCCTCAAGCCCGGCCTCATAGAGCTGGCTCGGATGGCGCGGCAGCGGGCCGCCGGTGGGGAATATCATCGCCCAGGGCAGGCTGGGATCGGCCGGACGGCCCCATAGCTCGCCGTTGACGAAATTGGCGAGCCGCCCGAGGAACAGTCCGATCGGCCCGACCGCGGTGGTGATGTCGCCGAGCGACAGGATCGAGGTGTTGTTCTTGCGGCTGAACAGGATCACCGCGGCGACGCAGCCGAGAAAGCCGCCATGGAACGACATGCCGCCCCTCCACAGCTCGAGGATCTCGGCGGGATGGCTGAAGAAGAACGGCAGATTGTAGAACAGCACATAACCAGTGCGGCCGCCGAGGATGATGCCGATGGTGACCCAGAGAATAAAATCGTCGAGCTGCAGCAGCGTGATCGGCGCCGGGCCACTCCACAGCGTCTTGTTCTTGATTAGCGCGCGCGCGTAGATCCAGCCCAGCACGATGCCGCCGATATAGGCGAGCGCGTACCAGCGGATCGCGATTGGGCCGAGCGAGATCGCGATGGGATTGAATGCCGGCAAGGCGATGGTGAGAAAGGGCATCAAGTCCTTTGCAGCTTAGGCCTGCAGATTGCGGCGATACGGCGCCAGCAGCCGTTCCCAGTGCCGTTCCGCCGCAGCGCGGTTATAGACCGGCCGCTTCGGAAAGGCGAAGCCATGATGCGTGCCCGGATAGACCTCGATCTCGGCATGGGCTGACAAGACGATCAGGGCTTGACGATCGGGCTTTGGCAAAGCCGTGCCGGCCTTGAACCGCAGCACCGGAATCGCCATTGTCTTGATCGAACGACCCACGCAAGGCGGAGCATCCCAGATGACCCAGACCACTAATCGGTTTTTCGACGAGATCGGCCGCTTGATGAATGATGCCGCCGGCGCCGCCCAGGGGGTCAAGCGCGAGGTCGACACCGTGGTGCGCAACCAGGCCGAAAAAATCCTGCGCGACCTCGATATCGTCAAGCGGGAAGAGTTCGAGGCAGTCAAGGACATGGCCAGGCTGGCGCGAGAGGAAAACGAGACGCTGAAGGCGCGGATCGCGGCGCTGGAGGCCAAGTTGGGTCCATCGACCTGACAGGCGCTGATTCAAGAAGATCCCCCTCGATCCCGCAAAAATCCCTTCATTTCCTTGTCATTTCGCCACTTTGGGGCTAGAACCCCGCCACGCTCGCAGCCCCCGCACCCCTGGAGGCTTGCTGCGACGTCAAACGGGCCGCAGCTAGCGGCCTTTAACTTTTTGAAAACAAGGACTTAAGACCATGGCGACCGTCAAGGAATTGAAGGCGACCGCACGTCCGTCAGTCGGCAAGGGGGCCGCACGGGCAGAGCGTCGCGCCGGGAGAGTGCCCGGAGTGATTTACGGCAACAACCTTCCCCCCGTGACCATCTCGGTCGACGATGCCGATTTGCGCCAGCGCATCCTGGCCGGCCGGTTCCTCACCACGATTTACGACATCGATCTGGAGGGCAAGAAGCACCGCGTGATTCCGCGCGACTTCCATCTCGATGCGGTGCGCGATTTCCCGCTCCATGTCGACTTCATGCGGCTAGGTGAAGGCGCGACCATCCGCGTCAGCGTGCCCCTGCGCATCCAGAACGCGGAGGCCGCACCCGGCGTGAAGCGCGGCGGCACCGTCAACATCGTTACGCACACCATCGATCTCGAATGCTCGGTCGATAACATTCCGCAGTATATCGAGGCCGACGTCAGCGGGCTGGAAATCAGCTACTCGCTGCATCTGTCCGACATCAAGTTGCCCGGCGGTGTGAAGTCGCTGTCGCGTGAAGACATAACGGTTGTGACCATCGTGCCGCCGTCTGGCTATGCGGAAGAACAAAAGGCGGCTGCGGCCGCTGCGGCGGCTGGTCCGGCTGCCGCGGCTGCTCCCGGTGCCGCTGCTCCGGCGGCCGGCGCTGCGGCGCCTGCAGCCGGCGCTGCGGCTGCTGCTCCCGCAGCGGGCGCGAAGGCGCCCGCCGGCGGCGGCGACAAGAAGAAATAATGAAACGCGGGATGCCGCGTCATGCACCTCTTTGTTGGCCTCGGCAATCCCGGCACGAAGTACGCGCATAACCGGCACAATATCGGCTTCATGGCCGTTGAAGAAATCGCACGGCGTCATGGTTTCGCACCATGGCGCCGTCGTTTTCAGGGCGAGACCTCCGAGGGCACGCTGGATGGCGAACGGATGGTGTTGCTCCGTCCGACCACCTTCATGAATGAATCGGGGCGTGCGGTGCAGGAAGCCGCGAACTTCTTCAAGCTCGGCGTGGATGAAATCGTCGTATTTCAGGACGAGCTCGAACTGCCGCCCGGAAAGGTTCGGGTCAAGCTCGGCGGCGGCATTGCGGGCCATAATGGCTTGCGTTCAATCTCCGCCCATGTCGGCAACGAATATCGCCGGGTGCGGCTCGGGATCGGCCATCCCGGCGTCAAGGAACTGGTGCACGGTTACGTGCTGTCGGATTTTGCCAAGAGCGATCGGTCCTGGGTCGAGACGCTCTGCGAGGCGATTGCCGACAGCGCCGGGCTATTGCTGACCGGGCGCGACTCGACGTTCCAGAACAAGGTGCATCTGGCGATGCAAGCCAAGGGATTTCTCGGCCAAGAAACCGGCAAGGAAGATGCGGACGAGAAGGACTGACTTTTCTTGCGTCGGCTAAAAAGAAACATTCCGTCATGCCCGGCCTTGTGCCGGACAGCCACGTCTTTCTTGGCGGTGTGAAAGATTTGGTGGTGACGGATCAAGACGTGGCTGGCCGGGACGAGCCCGGGCATGACGAGAGAACATGTTGAGGACGTAATGGGATTCAAATGCGGTATCGTCGGATTGCCTAATGTCGGCAAGTCGACGCTGTTCAACGCGTTGACGGAGACTGCGGCGGCGCAGGCGGCGAATTATCCGTTCTGCACCATCGAGCCGAATGTCGGTGAGGTAGCGGTGCCGGATCCTCGCCTCGACAAATTGTCGGCGACCGCAAAGTCGGCGCAGATCATTCCGACGCGGCTGACCTTTGTCGACATCGCCGGCCTGGTGCGCGGCGCCTCCAAGGGCGAAGGCCTCGGCAACCAGTTCCTCGCCACCATCCGCGAGGTCGACGCGGTCGCGCATGTGGTGCGCTGCTTTGAGGATTCCGACATCACCCATGTCGAAGGCAAGATCGCGCCGTTGGCCGACATCGAGACCATCGAGACCGAGCTGATGCTGGCCGATCTGGAAAGTCTGGAAAAGCGCGTCGACAATCTGGCCAAGAAAGCCAAGGGCAACGACAAGGATGCCAAGGAGCAGCTCGATCTCGTCAACCGGGCGCTGGTGCTGCTGCGCGAGGGCAAGCCAGCGCGGGCGCTGGAGCGCAAGCCGGAGGAAGAACGCGCCTTCGGCATGCTCGGGTTGTTGACTTCCAAGCCGGTGCTCTATGTCTGTAATGTCGAGGAAGGCTCGGCCAGCGACGGCAACAGCTTTTCAAGGCAAGTCTTCGAGCGCGCCAGGAACGAAGGCGCGGTTGCGGTGGTGATCTCGGCCAAGATCGAGTCCGAAATCGCAACCTTGTCGCGCGAGGAGCGCGCCGAGTTCCTCGATACGCTGGGTCTCCACGAAGCTGGGCTCGACCGCCTGATCCGCGCCGGCTATCAGTTGCTCGATCTCATCACCTATTTCACCGCAGGGCCGAAGGAATCGCGCGCCTGGACCATCAACCGCGGCACCAAGGCGCCGGCGGCCGCCGGCGTGATCCATACCGATTTCGAGAAGGGTTTCATTCGCGCTGAGACCATCGCCTATGCCGATTACGTCGCGCTCGGTGGCGAAGCCGGCGCCCGCGACGCGGGCAAGCTACGGCTGGAAGGCAAGGAATACGTCGTTGCTGACGGCGACGTGATGCATTTCCGGTTCAATACGTAAACTGCAACGGACCTCGCGGTGAGGGCCGCAATGCGCAATTCCCGGGAATGAGATGGTCGCCGAATCAGGCTGTTCTAATGCCTCGGTCCCTGATCGCGGATCACGCCGAGGTGTTCGTTGATGCGGAACACGATCAGGACAAATTCCGCCGCGATACGCGCGAAGATGACGCCAACGATCACGCTGGCGATTGAGGACAGCACCACGATAAAGCCACCGAACGGGCTTACCGCCATCATGGCGAGGCCGGAGAAAATGCCGGAGATACCGAACAATACGATCAATGCGATGACCAGCAGATAGAAGGTCTTGATGATGGTCGGCGTGATAAAGCGGTCCCACTGAAACAAATCCTGAAAATCAAACATCGCCCTTCTCCCCCAAGTCGAATGTGATTCGCGTCCCAATCTTGCTCTCGATGGCGCAGGGCCTGCTCGAATGTTGTCCGGATAAGCGCGATCGGACAAGCAGCATCGAAAAGTCGGCGCACCAAAGGCGGCGCTCGTCGGCCGATTCGCGGCATGCCGATGGGCGGCTTGAGATTGCCGCAAATAACGGCCACAATCGGGCTTCCCTCCGGCAATCCTCAATTCATGACGCTGTCCTTCGAAGATTTCAGGCCCGGTCCTTTCGGCTCGTTCGGTCCGCGCCATGTCACGCGCGAAGAGATGCTGGCGTTTGCGGCCGAGTTCGATCCGCAGCCGATGCATCTCGATGAGGAGGCCGCCAGGCACTCGATGCTGCGAGGTCTGGCCGGCTCGGGATGGCATCTCTGCTCGATTATGATGCGGATAATGTTCGACGGTTTTCTCGACCGCACCGCCTCGCTGGGATCGCCCGGCGTCAACGAATTGCGTTGGCTGGCGCCGTTGCGGCCGGGGGACGATGTGACGCTCGATGTCGAGATCGTACAGACGCGGGTCTCGCGCAGCCGGCCCGAGACCGGGATCGTGACCGTCCGAAACGTGGCTCGTAACGCAACCGGCGCAGCGTTATGCGAGATGATCTCGCCGCTGATCGTTGCACGGCGCGCTGGCGCTACGGTGGAGCACGGTGACTGATGCAATTCTTTGAAGACATCGCGGTCGGTCAACGGCGCGAACTGGGATCGTTCACCTATAACGCCGACAACATCAAGAAATTCGCCGCGCAATTCGACCCGCAACGCTTTCATCTCGATGAGGAAGCGGGCCGCCAATCGCTGTTCGGCGGCCTGGCGGCCTCGGGTTGGCATGTCGGGTCGATCTGCATGAAACTTCTGGTCGCCGATGGCCAGCTGCAGGCCAGCGCGGCGACCGCGCGCGGCGAGGAGGTCGCTGTTTGGGGACCGTCGCCGGGCTTTCGCGACTTGCGCTGGATCAAGCCGGTGCTCGCGGGCGACACCATCGCTTATGCGACCGAGGTCGAATCGCTGCGCACGTCGGAGAAGCGCCCCGAATGGGGTATCCTGCAGGCCCGCAACACCGGCGTTAACCAACGTGGCGAGTTGGTTTTCTCGTTGCTGGCGACGGTCTTCGTGCCGCGACGGAATGCTGCCTGACGGCCAAAATCCGGCATTCGTTTCGCCGAAATGCGTCGTGGGGAACCAACCTCCCGATAACGCATTTTGAACTTTGTGCCTGTCATAGTGGACCGACGGGGACGGACAGGGGATGACGATGGCTGATCGCGGCGACTTGAAATTTGTCGGTTTTATCTTTGCGACGGTGACGCTGGCGGTGATGTTGACCACCGGAATGGTGGTGAGGGGCTATGCCAACGGCCTTTATACGCTGGACGGCAATCCGGGCGGGCCCCAGGAAATTACTGATCGCTAACCATTTGCGACATTAGCGGCTCCAGGCCAGCGCCAGGATCGTCACGGCTGCGATCAGCAATCCGACAAACCGAATCATGATGGTGGCTATCCGGGGCGAAGAGTTCCGCAACGGGATGGGGTCGGTATTGTCTGGCCTGATGGTCTGCATCGGAAGATGATTCGCGAATGCTGCGGGCAGCTTCGTGGCGGCCTGCCTTGGTCGCGGCCGCAGCCCGGCAAGTTCAGCTCGTTCCAAAATGAAGCCGCCGCGCTCCCTGTCAGGGAAGGCGGCGGCAAGGCGAGTGGATCGGACGGTCAGCCGTTGCGCAGCCCTTCCGCGGAGCGCTTCCACTGCGTCACGTTGTCGGCGATCATCCGGGTGGATTTCATCGCGGCCTGGCTGAGCTGGGCATAGCCGGAAATCTCGCGCTGAACGCGCTGACCCTCGGCGTGCAGCAAATCGCGCAACGCTTCGAGTTCGGAGATCAGGTTCTCGATTTCGGCCAGCGATGTTCCCGCTACGCGCTGGATCAGCGAATTGACGTTGTTGACGGTCGCCTCCTGGGCAGGTTCAAGCGCGGTCTCGCCGCTGTTCGGAGCGCCCGTCGCCGGACGTCGCAGATAGGCAATGTCATTGCGGACGAAATCACGAATGCCGGCCTCTACCTCCGAGGCCGCGGCATTACTGTCCACTTCAGTTGACTCGGTTTTTTCAGAACGAATGGTAGCATTCATCGGCCGTCCCCTGTTTCGCATTGAGCGAGCGCGGTAGTCCCCCGCACGACGAAGTTGAAGTGTCGGCATCTGGTCTGCCGATTTTGACCGCATCGGGGCCAATATGCGGCAATGCTCGATCTTTCATGGGCAGCGGATGAGGCGCGTGGGTTACCAGCTTTGCTTGTATCCGGCGCTGATGCTCTTGTTCGTCGTGCCCAGCAGCGTTTCGCCGATCGACCCGGAAATGCTGACGCCGCCAAACAATTTCTGCTCAGCGCCGGCATGGCGCAACCATTTATCGTCGCTGGAAGAAAGCGACTGGCCGGCGGTGAAGCTGGTACCGGTGTCGACAAGGCTGAGTTTCGCCGACTGGTCGGTTTCGTAGTTGCGGAGCGGGCGGCTGATAATGCCCGGCACCGGCACGATGCCTTGCTCGATCAGGCTGTAGTCGTCCTGCAAGGACAGCGAATGCTGATCGTCGAGCGAAAGCGACTTGCTCAGGGACGTGCCGAGCTTGCTTTGCTCCTGCGACGGATCGAGCCGCGCTTCCACCGCGGTCTTGTCCCAGATCGAGCCGACGCCGGGCGCGGTAATCGCAGCCCACGCCGTGCCGGAGGATTGCGGCAGGCTGCCGCCGTTGGCCAGCAACTGGGACTCCGTCAGCGTCTGCGGCGGCCGCGCCACGGTCATGTCGGCGCCGACCCGAGTATCGAGCAAGTTGGTGTCGAGGAAATTCGACAGCGACTGCTTCACCGACACCGCGGAGGAGCCGTTGGCCTTGTCGTTTGCCGACCACGATAGGTCGGTCCCGGCTGCGGGCCGCGGCGCAACGCGGACCTTCGAGGCGGGGCTGGTGCCGAGCGTCGATGCGTCGAGCTGGCTCCAGTCCAGTTCGCGGTCGTTGACAGCGGCGTCCCAGGCTTCCCTGGATTGGACTTCCCCGGATTGGGCGTCTTTGGATTGGCTATCTTTGGCTTGCGTATCCTTGGTCGCTGCTTCGGAGCCTTCGGCCTCGGGGGCATCCGCATCGACAGCGGATTCCGTGGCCGGCACGATGGATTGCCACGGCGAGGGCGCTGGCGGCGTCTGGGCCCTCGACGGCAGCGACGTCATGCCGATGCCGGCCGCCAGCATCAGCAGCACGATCTGCTTCGCTCTGTCGTCGAAAAAACATAACCCAGCCCGCATGCCCGGCCTCAGCCATGCGGGTCAACCGGCGCAAAATTGTGGCGGACCGCGCCGATCGCGTCGGCACGGCACGACTTTTACGACGCGAACCTGGGCAAATGGATATGATGTCCGAGCGCCTGCTCGACCAGATCGAACGTATCGACGAGGACGCGGATGCTGGCGAGCCGCCCGGCCTTGAACCTGGCGAAATGCGCCACCCGCAGGCTGATTGGCTTGTTGGCATCGAGCGCGGTCAGCGAGTAGCGCAGCATCGACGACGCCGACTCCTCCGCCAGCATCACCGACTCCCGATCGAAGCGATGAACCCGGACATTTTCCGCGATCTGCCGGATCACCTGCAGTACGGCGGACTTGCCGCGCCGTGCGCCGAAAAACGGAAACATGTCGATCGGGCCGAAAATCGTCCAATCGACGTCCTCGTCGATCAGGCCTTCGATATCGGCGTATTGGCGCTCATTGATCGCGCGATGCAACGCGCGTGAAAAGCGCCAGAGACTATGCTCTGTCATATTGCTTAATCCCGAACTTGATCTGAAAAAAAGCAACCGGTCGCGTTTATGCGTCATTGGCGACGCCGCGTCCGGCTGCTGAACTCTGTTCTTGACGTTTCACCTAGTTCAAAATGCCAGGAAAGCAATCCGCATTTTTGCATTACACAAATGCGGGCGCGACGCCGGTTGCCTGATTAGTTGTCGCGATGGCGCATCGGCTCGCGTTCGATGGCGATTTCGGTGTCGCGTAAGCGCCATCACTGCGAAAAACAGCGCGCCGGCGAGCCCGCCGATCACGGCGCCAAGCGGCATGAAGGTAAAGAACACCAGCATGCCGCTATAGCCTTCAAAATCGCTGGTTTTGAAGATTTCGACCCAGGCGAGGCCTGCACCGATGCCAAGCGCGGCACCGCCCAACGCGCCGAGTACCATACCCAACAGCGCAAGCAACGCGATCTTCATGGCGGTATTTCATTTGTCGATGCGGAAAGCCTAGCCGTTTGGTCCGGGCGGACTGCCGAAAGGTTCAATGCGGCTTGCGAAATAAGTCTGTTGTATCGAAGCGCGCGCTCAGCGCTCATTCCGGCGTTCCATGTCGGCGTTTCGTATCGGCGTTAGTCCGGCGCGAATCGCCGATGTCGCGCGATCCCGAATCACGATCCCAAGTGCGCGAGCGGCCTTGAACAGCGTCAGACCGTTCTTACGTCCTAAAGTGAAGGGAACCGGATCGCGGATGCGCGCTTATCCCGGCACACCATAGTTGGAAAGCTCTTCACAGGATTTATCGCCATGAAAACGATTGCCACCTTGCTTGCCGTCGCCGCGCTGACATTGGCCGCCAACTCCGCCGACGCCAAGGGTTGTATCAAGGGCGCCGTGGTTGGCGGCGCCGCTGGACACTATGCCGGCCATCACGGCGTGCTCGGCGCTGCCGCCGGGTGCCTCTACGGCCGTCATCACGCCAAGGATGAGGAGAGGCAGAAGCAACAGCAACCGCAGGGCGCACAGGCGCCCGGAGAGAAGATGTAAGCTCGCATTTTCGAAAACGCGATCGGCGTTTCTCCTCGTTGAGCAACGGAGACGAACGATGACAAAGCCATCGAGCAAAACCATCCCACCCGTTCCGGAGGATAACCAGAGCCACAAGGGTCCCGGCAGCTCGCCAGACGTGGCGCTTGATACCACCAAGGGCCATCGCGACGACGAGAAACACAATATTCGCGAGCAGGCCGCGCACGGCAATCTCACGCAGAACACCAGCAATCGTAGATCGGGGTAAAACCATAGTCTCGTCATTCCGGAAGCCGCGTAGCGGCTGTCCGGAATGACGATCAAGGCGAGTCAGTCGACGCTAGGAATTCCTCAGCTTGTGCGCGCGTGCTGAAGCGACCGAGTTCTCGATAGTTCGGCTTGTCCTCCGCCGTCTCTGGCGACCGCAAAACGACAAATGCTTTATCTTCTTCCTCGATCAGCGACGTCAGGTCTTCGGTGTCGAACGGCGACATGTCTCGCGCGCCGCAATGCGGACATTCGTCGTCGCACGTACAAGACCATTCATCGGTCCAGATGCGCTTGCATCGGGCGCATCGATAGAAATTGAGAAACCAGGCCATGCGAAGCTCCTAAGATCGCAATCGATAATTTCCACGAGAAACGAAATCGATAAATCCACGGTCACGCAACTACTGAAGTTGTTGTCGTATCTTCGGCCTGACGTTCTGATTGCCTGGATAGAGACCGCCGAGATGCGTTTCGAAAGCGTAGACTTCGTCGAGCGTGAACTCACGTCTGCCGAGCAACTCCACGCAATTCATGACATCGAGTAGCCAGCCGCGTGTCTCAGGCGGCTCCTTCCGAAGAAACAACGTCTTCTGCCATTCGGCAAGGACGATCTCCTTCTGCCGAACAACGCTGTTCTGCACGATATGAATTTTCCCCAACTCCGGAACGCGATTGAGCAAGATGTTGGAACCGACCCAGCCGGCACGCCGCGCGGTGGCAGCCAAAGGCTTGCGTTCTTCGATGATCTCGCGGGCAAAAAAGTGCTTCGGCACGATGAACAGGTTAACGACCGCGAGTGATTTGAAATCGTAGTTCATCAGCAGCAGGTTGGGGTTATTGCTGGCGGCCCGCCGCTCGCACTTGGTCTTGAAGGCGCCATCGACGACCCGCGTTCCGAACTTACCCTTCTGGCTCTTGAGCTCGAACTCCTCCTTGCACGACAAGCAAAAGAAATCGGCGAGGGGACTATTGTTGGGGAAGGACGAAATCTTCGCGTTGCCGCAGTGAGGGCAATAAGCCCAGGTTTTGACTCAAGCTTCCATCCAAACGCGGGCGCTCTGCGATCCGCTGTTGTAGGATGACTGGGTTTCTTCGAAGTCGAGTTTCATGCTGCCAGCGTAGCGGAACTTTGTCGAATTGCCAGCTATGGCGATACCGTTAGGTCGCCGTCTCGCAAGAACCCTACCTCTTCTTCCACCCGCCCCGTTTCCCCGGCGCGCCGCCGGTGGAGCGCGGTGACGGCCCGAACTCGGGGCCTGATTGCCGCGAGTCGGTTGGCTGGATGATCCGGCTTGTGCCGCCGAACGGTTTTGCGGGCAGGGCGCGGCCTTCGCGATAGGGCAGGGATTCCGGACCGTGCATTTCGTCGAGATGGGGTTTGTGGACTTTGGAGGAGGAGGCGCTGCCGCTGGATCGCCCCTCACCCCGACCCTCTCCCCGTGAAGAACGGGGCGAGGGAGGAGAGGAACCGCCGCCGCGCTTCTTCATCGCGCTCGCGGGCAAGTTCGCGGCGTCGCCGTATTTCTTCGCGCCGGCGTAGGCGCCGGCCTTGTTTTGCACGGTGCGCTGCTTGGCGGTGGGGTCGTCGACCACGGCGAGTTCGGTGGCGCGCAGGCGCTTGACTTCGTCGCGCAGGCGGGCGGCTTCCTCGAAATTCAGGTCGGCGGCGGCTTCGCGCATCCGGGTTTCGAGGTCGGCCAGCACGGTTTCGAAATTGTGGCCGATCGAGATGATGTCGTCGGTCATGTCGTGGCCGCCGATTTCCACCAGCACATGGTCGCGCTCGTAGACGCTGTTCATGATGTCGCCGATGGATTTCTTGATGCTCTCCGGCGTGATGCCGTGTGCGGTGTTGTATTCGACCTGCTTCTCGCGGCGGCGATCGGTCTCGGCGATGGCGCGCTCCATCGATCCCGTGACCTGGTCGGCGTAGAGGATCACCTTGCCGTCGACATTGCGCGCGGCGCGGCCGATGGTCTGGATCAGCGAGGTCTCGCTGCGCAAAAAACCTTCCTTGTCGGCGTCGAGGATCGCGACCAGCGCGCATTCGGGAATGTCGAGGCCCTCGCGCAACAGATTGATGCCGACCAGCGCGTCGAACGCGCCGAGCCGCAGATCCCTTATGATCTCGATGCGCTCGATGGTGTCGATATCGCTGTGCATGTACCGCACGCGGATGCCCTGCTCGTGCAGATATTCGGTGAGGTCTTCCGCCATGCGTTTGGTCAGCACGGTGACAAGGCTGCGATAGCCGGCCAGCGCGGTGGCGCGGATTTCGCCGACGACGTCGTCGACTTGCGTGCGCGCCGGGCGGATGTTGACCGGCGGATCGATCAGCCCGGTCGGGCGAATGACCTGCTCGACGAACACGCCGCCGGATTCGTTGAGCTCCCACGCGCGACGGCGTCGCCGACACCGCGACCGATTGCGGGCGCATCATGTCCCATTCCTCGAACCGCAGCGGCCGGTTGTCCATGCAGGAGGGCAGCCGGAAGCCGTATTCGGCGAGCGTCGCCTTGCGCCGGAAGTCGCCGCGGAACATGCCGCCGATCTGCGGCACGGTGACGTGGCTTTCGTCGGCAAACACCAGCGCGTTGTCCGGCACGTATTCGAACAGCGTCGGCGGCGGCTCGCCCGGACGGCGTCCGGTGAGATAGCGCGAATAGTTCTCGATGCCGGCGCAGCTTCCGGTCGCTTCCATCATTTCGAGATCGAAGGTGGTGCGCTGCTCCAGCCGCTGCGCTTCCAGAAGGCGGCCCTGGTTGTTGAGCTGGTCGAGCCGCAGCTTCAGCTCGGACTTGATCGACTTGATCGCCTGCACCAGCGTCGGGCGCGGCGTGACATAGTGCGAGTTGGCGTAGATCTTGATGAATTCGAGTTCGTCCTGCTTGTGGCCGGTGAGCGGATCGAATTCCTCAATGTTTTCGACGGTGTCGCCGAACAAATTCACGCGCCAGGCGCGGTCCTCATAGTGCGCCGGGAAGATGTCGATGACGTCGCCGCGCACGCGGAAGGTGCCGCGGGCGAAATCGGCCGAGGTGCGCTTGTATTGCAGCGCCACCAAATCGGCGATCAACTGGCGCTGGTCGATGCGCTCGCTTTTCTTCAGCGCAAAGGTCATCGCGGTGTAGGTCTCGACCGAGCCGATACCGTAGATGCACGACACCGAGGCGACGATGATGACGTCGTCGCGCTCCAGCAGCGCGCGCGTCGCCGAATGGCGCATGCGGTCGATCTGCTCGTTGATCGAGGAATCCTTCTCGATATAGGTGTCGGTCCGCGGCACATAGGCCTCGGGCTGGTAGTAGTCGTAATAGCTGACGAAATATTCGACGGCGTTGTCGGGGAAGAAGCTCTTGAACTCGCCATAGAGCTGCGCCGCCAGCGTCTTGTTCGGCGCCAGGATGATGGCCGGGCGCTGCGTCGCCTCGATCACCTTGGCCATGGTGTAGGTCTTGCCGGAACCGGTGACGCCGAGCAGCACTTGCGTGCGGTCGTTGCGGCCGATGCCTTCGACCAGATCCTTGATCGCGGTCGGCTGGTCGCCCTTCGGCTCATATTCGGACTTGATGACGAAAGGCACGCCGCCTTCGGATTTTTCCGGGCGGGGCGGACGATGCGGCGTCCAGATTTTGACCTGGCCGTCCTCGCCCTTGAATTCGGGACGGCCGTCGCGGATCAGCGCGTCCAGCGCATCCGCCGTGGCGGCGACGCCCAGCGCCTCCATCTTGTTGCGCGGCGGCCGCGCGAGGGCGGCGGCGTCTTCCTCTTCGGTGGTGAAGCCGAGTTGTTTTGCCAGTTCGGGATCGAGAGTCGGGATCGTCGCGGAGGTGCCGTAGTTCGCTGGCGCGAATTCGGATTGCGGGGATTCGTGGAAGCCGGGATTTTCGGGATGGAGTGGAGCGTAGAGGAGAGCGCAGAGGCGTGGCCTTCCTCTCCCTCCCCCCTTGCGGGGAGGGGTCGGGGGTGGGGGGGCCACGGGCACTCAGTGCCCGTGGCTCCCCCCACCCCGACCTCCCCCGCAAGCGGGGAGCGGAGAGGAGCGCGCGCCGCGTGTGGAGATGACGCGCGCGCCGACGGCTGCGGATTTTGCCGCAGCGGCAGTCGGATAGGGATCGGTCCTGAACTCTCCGGAAATTCTTCGGCGTCGATTTGCGCGCCCGGTGCGCGGCAGCTTCGCCGCCGGCGCGGCGATCCCAGGAATTATCCGGCGGCGGTTGCAGGCCGGTGCCGGAGCCCGTGCCGCTTTCGCCACGATTGATCGCGGGATTGAGCAGTTCCGCGAGCGCCGGCCCGATCGGTTTCACCTCGGGTCGCGACGCCTTGGAAGACGCCCTGGAACTTGGCGGTTTGGATTTCGGGGATTTTGGGCTTTTTCGGAGCGTCCGGATTCTTCGCCATGCCGCGAATATGGGGCGAGTCCCGCCGACAAAAAAGGGTAAAGCCTTCCGCCTGCCTTCTAGAGCCGTTTCCGTTCCGACGGAAACGGCTCTAGATTCTTATTTTGACGCGTTTTCTTCACGCGAACCGGTATCCACCCACGGATCAAGTCCGAGGGCATGCTTCGCTCGAAAACGCTCTAGCTAGCAGGGGCTGGGGGAATCCTGCAGCAATGGCTCGGGTGTGGCATCCACGATGTCCAGATGGATGCCGCCGCACTCGGTGCAGCGCATGGTCCAGTATTCCGCGGCGCGACCCGGGATGATGCGCAGGATCGCAAGCTCGGCATCGCAATCCGGGCAGTTCGATCGCACCACAGCGGGAAATGGCGTCTTGGGGACGATGTGCAGCATGATGGCTGTTTCCAGGGTTTTGAGGATAGGTAAGTCGGCCCGCGAATGATCAGCTGGCTGTTGCGTAGCGCTGGCCGTGCTGGTCGATGTGACTGATCGCGTGCGCGATCGCCGCTTCCGGATCGGACCAGGCGACACCCAGTTCGAGCGCCGGGAACACCACGCCGTCGATCACGACGGGAACCGAATCCGCCCGCCTGATTCGGGCGTGCCAGAGGTCGCGGCCCGCCTCAAAGGATTCGATGTCAAAGCCATCATAACGCCGTGCCATGGTGTCCCCGCTCATGGTTGCCGGCGAAGTCGATCATGGGTTCGGAAAACGACGTGTGAACTAGTTCACACTTTCTGGGGAATTTTACCGTCGGGGAGGGGCTGTTCCGGGCTGGGAACTCTGAAAAGCCGATACAGCGACTTATGCCATTGATTTAAAAGCGATATGACCAGATTGAGGGGCAAGCCAGAATCGGCGGCGATGTTGCTCGGTTGGATGACGGGAGAAGCCGATGACCGAGATGGCCGACCCGCTGGTGCTCGATCTCGTCGAATGGATCGCGCGCGAACCGAGGCTCTATTCCGAGGTGATCGAAACCTGGCGAACCTCATGTCCGCGGCTGACGATCTGGGAAGACGCGGTCGATCGCGGCTACGTCGCGCGCGAGCCGGTCGCCGGTGGTATTGTTGTCGCAATTACCGCGGACGGCGAGAAATTCCTGCGCGCGCATCGCCGGCAGCGCTGACGGGCAGGGCGATGCGTTTGCTAATTACGCTTCAGGTTCCGTTTGAACCTCTCACGTTCGGCTCGTCACCAAGCGGTGGAGGCAAGTGCATGTCCAATCCGCGATCGAACGCCCGTCCGCTGCTTTCGCGAGCGTCTCGCATCGGCCTGGCGCTCGTCGCCCTTGCGATGCTGTCGCTGCGCGCCGCGCCTTCATTGGCCGCCGATGCCGTGGAACGACTTTATGACCCGCCGGTCGGCAGCCACTGGCTGATCGATACCGAAACCTCGACCGACAGCCAGCGGCCGGAAGGCCAGCAGACCTCGCTGATCAAGACCCATGCCGAAGTGAGCATCGACGAGAAGACGGCGGACGGCTTTCGCATTTCCTATGTCAATCGCGGCGCGACGGTCGAGGGCACCGCGCCGATGCTGCCGATCGTGCGTTCGGCGATCAAGGCGCTGGAGAATGTGACGATCCATGCGACCACCGATCTGTCCGGCAAGCCAGTTCGGGTCGACAATCTCGACGAGGCCAAAACCGCGATGCGCGCCATGGTCGACACCATGATGGCGCCGTTGCAGGACAAGCCGCAACTGGCGGCCGTGCTCAACCAGATGATGAACAGGATGATCGACGTCGATGCCGGCCAGGCGGCAAGCGTTTATCTGGAGGAATTGCCGATGCTGGCGCGCGCGCAGAACACCGGCATGAAGCCGGGCGATGTCCGGCATTCGACCGATATCGCCGCCAGTCCGCTGGGCGGCGGCGCGCTGAAGTCGAACTCGGCGTTCGAACTGACAGAGGCGGATGCGGCGTCCGGCAAGCGGGTATTTGTCAGGACCACCGCCTATGACGATGCCTCGATGCAGGAGACGACGCAGTCCGTCACCAAGAAACTGCTGGCGGCATCGGGTGATGCCGCCAAGGCCGACCAGGTCGAAAAACTCGTCAAGTCGATGGCGCTGTCGCTGGACGAGCGCACCATTTTCGAGGTTGAGGACGGCATGACCCGCAAGGTCAGCGAAAAAACCGTCTCGCGGGCCAGCGCCATGGGTCAGCAGGTGTCGACGACCAAAACCAAGACCATCACGGTCAGTCGCGCACCCTGAGTAGCGTACGGCCTCGCGCGATGAGCGCGATGTGAACGGCGTCAGGTCGCGCTTGCCGAACGGCTCGCTGGATTCGCCATCTTGCGCAGGCAGTCGCGACACAGGCAGTCGCCTTCGGTCGGCATCGGCAGTTTTGCGGTTTCCTCCGCGCACCAGCAATTGCCGGAAAGCTCGCAGATGAATTCCGTTCCGCAACCGGAACAGGCGAGGCGCGCGGCGGCAGGATTTTCTGACCGATTTGTCATGAATCTGAACGAATTATCCCGGCGGTTTCATGCCGCGTTCATGCCGAACGGCGGTAAGATCGGCGTCTCGAATATAGGCGCAGCGACAGTTGAGGGAAAGCCGATGGCCCGCGATTCGCAAGCCGCGCTGGTCGCGCTCAATCGCTTCGGGCTCGGCGCGCGCGGCGGCGCTTCGGGCGATTTCGTCAATGCCGCGTCCGATCCGCGCGGCTTTGTCAAAGCGGAACTCGGGCGTCCCAACGGCGTGCTGCTGGAAGTGCCCGGCCTGTTGTCGACGCCGGCGCTGGGCCAGGCGCTGTTCGAATATCAGTTCGAGATCAAGCAGGCCCGCGAGGCGGTGGCAAAATCCTCCGCGGCGGATTCCGAGGCCAATCCGGAGCCTTCAGCAGCGAACCCGCAACGACGCAACCTGTCGCTTGACCGGATCGCGATGCAGATGGCGCCCAAGGAATCCGGGAAGCAATCGGAGAAGAAATCCGGGAAGGAACCTGAACAAGAACCTTCAAAGCAGCATGCGGCGAACGCCAACGCGACGATGACGCCGGCCGAGGCGATGCAGCCCAATGCCGCCAAGGCGCCGCCGCAGCCGCTCAACGTCATCCAGAAAACCTTCCGCGCCGAGGCGCTGGCGCGATTGCAACGCGGCGTGATGGCCGATTGCGGCTTCGTCGAACGGCTGGTGGTGTTCTGGTCCAATCATTTCTGCATCTCCGCCAACAAGGGCGGGCTGGCGCGGATGTGGGCCGGCTCGTTCGAGCGCGAGGCGATCCGGCCGCACGTGTTCGGGCGCTTCGCCGACATGCTGAAGGCGGTCGAGCAACATCCGGCGATGCTGTTCTTTCTCGACAACCAGCAATCGCTCGGTCCGGATTCCCGCGCCGGGCAAAACCGTCACCGTGGCCTGAACGAAAATCTCGCGCGCGAAATCATGGAGCTGCACACGCTCGGCGTCGGCGGTGGCTATGCCCAGGACGACGTCGCCGCGCTGGCGCGCATCATCACCGGCTGGAGTTTTGCCGGGCGGCAGGGAAAGTTGGGTGAGCCCGGCAGCTTTGTCTTCAACGCCAACGCGCATCAGCCGGGGCCACAGCGGCTGCTCGGCAAGGTTTACGAGGATGACGGCCTGGCGCAGGGCGAAGCCGCGCTCGCCGATATCGCGCGGCATCCCTCGACCGCGAAGTTCATCGCCACCAAATTCGCCCGCCATTTCGTCGCTGACGATCCGCCGCCTGCGTTGGTGGCGCGGCTAAGGGACGTATTTCGCAAGTCGGACGGCGATCTCAAGGCGCTGGCGTTGGCATTGGTGGATTCCGACGAGGCCTGGCAGGCGCCGCGCACCAAGCTGCGCAGTCCTTACGAATTCCTGGTGGCGAGCGGACGGCTGTTGTCGCGGATCCCGGATGATCCCGGTCGCTATCTCGGCGGCCTCAATCTGCTGGGACAACCCTTGTGGTCGCCGGCCGGCCCGAACGGATTTCCCGACACCAACGCCGCATGGGCCGCGCCCGAAGGCATGAAGCTGCGGCTCGATATTTCCGCGCAGGTGTCCTCGCGCCTCGCCGACAGCATTGATCCCCGCGATTTGCTCGAGCTTGTCGCGGCCGACGCGGCGTCGCCGGAAACACGGCGGACCATCGAGCGCGCGGCGTCGCGGCAGCAGGGGCTGGCGCTGTTGTTGATGTCGCCGGAATTCCAGAGGAGATGAGGCCAATGGAGACGACAGCCATGCGAACGTCGATGGATTGCTGTGAAAGCGCGATGTCGCCGGCGATCTCGCGGCGCGCGCTGCTGCTTGGCGGCGCATCGTTCGCGGCCTGGGCCTATCTTGCCGAAATTCGCCCGCGCCGCCGACGGCCGCGATCCCAGGCTGATCGTGGTGATCCTGCGCGGCGCGTTGGATGGTCTCGCCACCGTCGCGCCGGTCGGCGATCCCGATTATGCCGCTCTGCACGGTTCGATCGCGCTGACATCGGATGGGCCGCACGCCGGCTTGATGCTGGATTCCTTTTTCGCGCTGCATCCGGCGATGCCGGAATTCGCGCGGATGTATCGCGACAAGCAAGCCGCGGTTATCCATGCGGTCGCGACGCCGTATCGCGACCGCTCGCATTTCGACGGGCAGGACGTGCTCGAAAGCGGTTTTGCCGGCCCCGGCCGGGTGCAATCCGGCTGGCTCAATCGCGCGCTGGCAGCATTGCCGAGGGGCGATCGGGTCACGAGCGCGCTCGCCGTCGGCCCGACCACGCCGCTGGTGTTGCGCGGGAGTGCGCCGACGGTCGGCTGGGCGCCGGCCGCCTTGCCGCAGGCCGATGATGATACCGCGATGCGGCTGGTCGAGCTCTACAGCCATCGCGATCCGGCGCTGGCTTCCGCGTTGTCGCAGGGCCTGCAACTGGAAAAGTCGGCGCAAGGCGACGACATGAAGCCGAAGCCCGGCACCAACAATGCCGGCGCGATGCGGCTGGTGGCGCGCGGCGCAGCCAAGCTGATGGCCGCCGACGACGGCCCGCGGATCGCGGCATTGGCGTTCGACGGCTGGGACACCCATGCCAATGAAGGCGGTCCGGTCGGCCGGCTCGCGCAGCTTGCTCGGCGGCCTCGACGGCGCGCTGGCGGAATTCGAAAGCGGATTGGGCGGGCGCTGGCGCGACACCGCGATCGTGGTTGCGACCGAATTCGGCCGCACCGCGCGCATCAACGGCACCGAAGGCACCGACCACGGCACCGGCACCGTGGCTTTGCTTGCCGGCGGCGCCATCAAGGGCGGCCGGGTGATTTCCAACTGGCCTGGATTGAAGCCGGCCAATCTCTACCAGGCCCGCGATCTCGCCCCCACCACCGATTTGCGCGCGGCCATCAAGGGCGTATTGCGCGACCATCTCGGCCTGTCCGATCGTGTGCTCGCAGAAAACGTGTTCCCCGACAGCGCGGCGGCGAAACCGATGAAGGGGTTGGTGGGGTAGTTCGTCAACCTCGCCCCGCTCTTTGCGGGGATCCGGGTGAGGGGCGTGGCGAAGTGGTGGCCGCATTAAAAGACGATCAGGATCGCAAAGCTTCGTTGGGTGAAGCGATTGCTGCGCGTTTGTTCGTGTGGCTGCCCCTCACCCCGCCCTCTCCCCGCAAGAGCGGGGCGAGGGAGAAGAGGTGCTTGAGCGGTGCGAGCGCTCCGTCTAACCTCTCCCCGCTCTTTTGCGGGGAGAGGTCGGATCGCCCTTGCGATCCGGGTGAGGGGCGGGGCAATGCGCGGCCCAGATCGAAAAGCCACCAGGATCGCACGGCGGCTGCGCATCAATCAAACCGATGCGGAAACACTTCTCTGGAATTGGATTCGCAATCGGCAGGTTGATGGACACAAATTCGTCCGGCAACAGCCGATCGAAAATTACATCTGCGATTTTGTTTGTCGCGAGCGAATGCTGATCATCGAAGTGGACGGAGGACAGCACAATGAGTTGACCGCGGACGCCGTACGTGATCGCCAGTTGAGTGAGGCCGGTTACAGAGTGCTGCGCTTCTGGAACAACGATGTTTGGCAACATCAATGGTGTTCTGGAAATGATTCAAACCGCGTTGTCGGCGCAGTAGCCCCTCACCCCGACCCTCTCCCCGTGAAGAACGGGGAGAGGGAGAAGAACGACTTCACTTCGTGATCGTGTCGATCTCCGCAAGCTCTTCAGCCGACAGTTTCCACTCGATCGCCTTGACGTTCTGCTCGATCTGCTCAGGGCGGGTGGCGCCGGCGATGACGCTTGAGACCTGTGGATGCGAGGCCAGCCACGAGAAGGCGAGTTCGAGCACGGTATGGCCGCGCTGCTCGGCAAACGCCTGCAGCTTTTCGGCCATCTCCTCGTTGCGCGACGTGGCAAAGCGATCGCGCAGTGCGGGCGCCTTCGCGAAGCGGGTGTGGTCCGGCGTGGCGCTGCCGCGTTTGTATTTGCCAGTCAGGAGTCCGCTGGCGAGCGGGAAGAACGGCAGCAGGCCGAGCTTGTATTCCCGTGCCGCCGGCAGCAAATCCTTTTCGATGCCGCGCACGAGAAGCGAGTACTCGTCCTGGCACGACACGAACCGGTTGACGTTCATCGACCGCGCGATGAATTCGGCTTCCGCGATGCGCCAGGCCGGGAAATTCGAATTGCCGAGATAGCGCACCTTGCCCTGGCGCACGAGGTCGTCGAGCGCGCGCAGCGTCTCCTCAATCGGCGTGAGGGCATCGTAATCGTGCTGCTGGTACAGATCGATATAGTCGGTCTTCAGCCGCTTCAGGCTGGCCTCGACCGCCGACATGATGTAGCGCCGCGACGCGCCCTGCTTGGTGCCGTCGGTCGCCATCGGCTTGGAGAATTTTGTCGCCAGCACGATGTCCTTGCGGCGGTCGCCGAGCACTTCGCCCAACACGGTCTCGGAGCCGCCCATGCCGGCATAGATGTCGGCGGTGTCGAACAGCGTGATGCCGAGGTCGATCGCCTTGTGAATGACCTTGCGCGAGGTTTCGAGGTCGGTGCGCTGGCCGAAATTGTTGCAGCCAAGGCCAACGGCGGAGACGCGCAGGCCCGAGCCGCCGAGATTGCGAATTTGCATGAGGCTATCCTGTGAGACTGAATTGGGCGGAACGGCCATTGTGGCCCGCTGATCATCCAGCCGCAAGACGCGCGACATCGCGGTTCGCGGCGTCAGACGCCAAAAGGGTGCGGCCCCGGTCAGACGCGGCGACTGACGGGGACCGCTTTGGGGCGCGTGATCGACGGGGAGCCTGATCAGACGCGAGCGGAACCTAGGCCCATTATATTACGTCGCGGTGACAGCCGGATCTATCCACAGCCACGCCGATTTTGCCTGAACCGCAGGCAATTTGGTGGAGCGCTTCTTCAACAGGATCACGCAATGCAGGCGCGTCGCTACCCGGTATGACAAACTCGCCGCAAACTACCTTGCCTTCATCAAGCTCGCAGCCATTCGGATTTGGCTACGCGCTTATGAGTCCCGGTACAGATGTGGGCTAAAACAAATTCGGTCGTTGCGATTTCGCTTCGGAGGAATGTTGGCCCACGCACCGCGTTCACCGGTGAATGCCCTGATCCAGTCCGCATTGTATCCTCGATCGGCAAGCAACATCGCACCTGATTTTTAGATGAGACAGTAGCTCGGTGACGAGCCGGTTGTCATGGCCCTCACGCGGGTCACTTCCTGTCCGGGGGCGGCATAACTCAATGGTCCCTGCATTTTTTCCGCTTCCACTGCGCTGGATTTCGGCCAAAATAAACGGAAACCTGGAACAAAAGCTCCGATAGTGAGTTAGGGAACTCGCGTTTGCAACCCGGCAATTCTATTCCTTAAGGAATTTACAACCGACAACTTGGATGCTCGAAACCCCGCACCCAACGGTTGAGAGTCAAGGCGCGCCCGATTTCCTGGTAGGATCGGGCGAAATGGCGTCGATGACGCGCGATTTTGATTGGAGCGCGACCGACCTTGGTGCGCCAGCGTCATGGCCCCAAAGCCTGAAGGCCGCCGTCCGAATCGTGCTCACCTCCCGTTACGCGATGTGGATGGCGTGGGGTCCGAACCTGAGATTTTTCTGCAATGATGCGTACCTCCCCACGGTCGGAATAAAACGCGACTGGGTTCTCGGATCAAGATCTGACAAGGTCTGGGAGGAGATTTGGCCGGACATCGGTCCTCGCATCAAGCGGGTGCTGAACACCGGCGAGGCGACATGGGACGAAGGGTTGCTTTTGTTTCTCGAACGCCTGGGCTTTCCTGAGGAGACCTACCACACCTTTTCCTACAGCCCGCTGGCGGACGACGATGGCCGGATCAGCGGGATGTTATGCGTCGTTATGGAAGAAACCGAACGTGTCGTCGGGGAACGGCGTCTCGCAACTCTGGGCCAGCTTGCCGGCCTGCTGGCATCGGCGCGAGCTGAATCGGAAGTCCTGGACGCAATCAAGGAGGGCATCGATGCGGCAAACAGGGACCTGCCTTTCGCTCTGCTGTACCTTTACGATGAGCAAGGCGCCTTACGGCTCGCGCGCGCTTCCGGCATCGAAAGCGGGCATCCGGCTTCGCCGGAGGTGATCCTGCCCGGCGGTCCTTGGCCCTATGATATCCCGGACTCAGCAAATCAGATCGTGAATAATTTGCCCACTGTCATCGACGCTGTTCTACCAAGCGGATTTTGGGACAAATCACCCTCCCAGGCAGTCGTTATTCCGATCGGCACCAAAGGACAGGAAAAGCCCATCGGGTGCATTATCTCCGCGCTCAATCCCTACCGTAAATACGACGAAGCCTACGCTAGCTTCCTCAAACTGTTAGCCGGGCAGGTTTCTGCCAGTCTGGCCGGTGCGCGCGCTTTCGAGGAAGAGCGCCGGCGCGCCGATGCGCTGGCGGAAATCGACCGGGCGAAGACGCTGTTCTTCTCCAACGTCAGTCACGAATTCCGCACGCCTCTGACGTTGATGCTCGGTCCGGTCGAGGACGCTCTGAACGACACCTCCGCTTCAGCCCTGCATCAGGTACAACGCCAGCGTCTCGGCGTTGCTCACCGGAATTCGCAACGGCTGCTCAAGCTGGTGAACACCCTGCTTGACTTTTCCCGTATTGAGGCCGGACGGGCAAATGTCAATTTCCAACCGACCGACCTTTCAGGTTTTACAGCCGAACTCGCGTCCAATTTTCACTCCGCCACGGAGAAGGCCGGACTGAGGCTGGACATCGACTGCGAACCGTTGCCGCAACGCGTGCCGGTCGACCGCGACATGTGGGAGAAGATCGTCTTCAACCTCCTGTCGAACGCCTTCAAATTCACCTTCGAAGGAAGCATCTCAATTCGAATGCATGCTGCGGACGACGGCAAATCCGTCGAGCTTATCGTTCGCGATACCGGCGTCGGCATACCTTCCCACGAATTGCCGAGGCTCTTTGAACGTTTTCACCGTGTCGAGAACCAGAAGAGCCGATCATTCGAGGGATCCGGTATCGGTCTTGCGCTGGTCCAGGAGCTGGTCAAACTGCACGGCGGTTCGCTGGTCGCGGAAAGTGAAGTCGGAAAGGGATCGTCGTTCAAGGTCAGCATCCCGTTCGCTTCGGACCGACGTGCGGCCGATAGTCTTGATTCCGAACCACCGGGCGTGCCCGCAGCTTCGCGCGCCGAAACCTATGTCGAAGAAGCATTGAGTTGGCTGCCACAGGACTCCACGACGAAACTTCCTGTCTCGCAGCGTGATGTCGCCGGCCCAAATGTTGGCGGGAAAACGCTTCATGGCCGCGTCCTTGTCGCCGACGACAATGCAGACATGCGCGCCTATATCGGCCGGTTGCTCGGTGCCCATTGGGACGTCGATACCGCCGAAGACGGCAATGCGGCGATCGAGGAGATCCGGAAAAACCGTCCCGATCTCGTCGTTACCGACGCGATGATGCCGGGAATTGACGGCTTTGGTCTGCTGGCCGCGATCCGGATGGATCCCGACCTGCGCGACTTGCCCGTCATCATGCTATCGGCGCGGGCCGGCGAAGAGGCCCGCATCGAAGGCCTGGACGGTGGTGCCGATTACTACCTGACCAAACCGTTCTCCGCTCGCGAACTCGTTGCCCAGGTCAACGCAAACCTGACGCTCGCACGGGTCAGGAGCGAAGCCGCGCGGGATCTTCGCGCAAGCGAAGAAGCCTTGCGACGACGAACGACCCAGTTCGAGACACTGCTCAACGAAGCCCCGCTAGGCGTGTATCTGGTCGACGCCGATTTCAAGATTTCAAGCCGTCAATCCCACGGCATTGCCGGTGTTCGGGGATATTCCCGACCTCCTCGGGCGGGATTTCGACGAGGTTATTCGCATCCTGTGGCCGGAGCACTATGCCGACGAGGTCGTGCGCCTGTTTCGGCATACGCTCGAAACCGGTGAACCTTATGTGACGCCCGAGCACATCGAGGAACGGCGGGACCGAAAGGTGAGAGAATATTACGAGTGGCGGATCAATCGCATTCCGCTGCCCGAGGGCCGCTACGGCGTGGTTTGCTATTTCAGAGACATTTCCGCCTACGTTCGAGCGCGTCAGCAGCGCGAACTGCTGATCAATGAACTCAACCATCGGGTCAAGAATACGCTTGCAACGGTTCAATCCGTCGCCGCCCAGACGCTAAAAGGAAACACGGTACCGGTGACTGTGAAAAGCGCGCTCGAGTCTCGCCTCCTTTCGATGGCCGGCGCCCATGACGTGTTGACCCAGCAGAACTGGGAAGGCGCGGACCTGCGTAACATCGTGGAAAAGGCGCTGTCACCTTTCATGGCGCCCAGGCGGGACTTCGACGTCGATGGTCCCGACATCAGGCTTCTTCCCAAGTCGCGCTTGCCGTAGCTATGGCGGTGCATGAACTTGCGACGAACGCGGCCAAGTACGGCGCGCTATCGAATGGCTCCGGCCGCATATCGGTGCAATGGGCTGTCGCCGAACAGGACGCACCGTGGCGCGCGGCGCGGGATATTCCCGGTGGGACGCCTTTCGCGGGTCATATCTGAACAAGCCTCCCAAGCCGAAAAGAGGAAATTGACGCTGAGCGGGAAGCATCAATAGCTCGAATGGAAAAACTTGATCCCGAGCTATGGCCAAGTGGCGGCGCGAAGGAATGATCTAGATTTCAAACTGAGACACTACCCGAATTTTCCTGAGCGGGAGCAATCCGACCTCTCCCGCGGAAGAAGAATCATTCAGCGGCGCGCTGGCTGATGATGCCGCGGCTGCCGCCGCCGCGCAGCGACTGGTAGTACTCGAGCTTGGCCGGGTCGTCCGTGTGACGAACGAGATCGGTCACCGGCGTGTAGCTCAGCATGCGACCGCCGTCGGGCAACACGGTGCAACTGAAACGCAGCACCTGTCCGTCGCGAAGCTTGATGTTGATCGGCGTCTGGTCGCCGGCGCGCATCATCCTGGTGCGCGTCGCGATGAAGTTGCTCAGCTCCTCCTCGGGCATCTCGTAGGCACCGGTATCGCGGCCATGATACATCAGTGCAATGAACGGCGGCTTGGAGTCGGCCTTGTCGTCCGGCAAGGCGAAATAGTTCCGGAACGCACGGTTGATGAATTCCGCACGGGTATCGGCATCCAACAGCACGATGCCGATGTCGACCTGGTCGAGCGCCGCCGCCAGCCGCCCGGCGGTCACATGGGTTTTGCGTTCCCAGGCAAACGCATCCATCAGCCTCTTGCGCAGCAGGCCGGTGATGACGGCAGTGCCGTTCACCGTCAGCGCCAGCAACGCGAGTCGAATGAGATGGGGGGTGTCATAGCCCGGGGCAGCGCGATGACTGACGAAGAATAGCGCCGAGCCGATCACCGCGATGCAAGCGCTGGTCAGGCCCGAGGCGAGACCGCTGAGCGAACCCGCGAAGGCAACGATGCAAACGAACAACGGCGCGGGATCGGGAATCGCCATGATACGACGATTGAGCACGACGGCGATCAACGCCGTCGCTGCTGCCAGTGCCGGACCAGAGATTGCGCGCCAGTCGAACCGCATTCCGTATTCTCGCCGCCACGAGAGTTGTTGGCCGCAGTTTGACTGATAGTTTTGATTGTGGTGGGATTTCCTGTCGCGTGCTTAACGCGCGGTGAACGGCGCCGTTACACGTTTGCGATTGCTTCATTCAAATCGCTTGATTTCGCCGCCGGAGCCGCTCGCAAAATCCTGCTTAACGTCCGCTCGGCGGGCGACTGCAGCGCGCTTTCGCCGCGTTTGTTTCGGGAAAGTTGACGTTGCGGGGTCAGGCCGAAATCGGCATTGCCATGCTGACCTTGATCGAGAACACCGTCAGCGTCACGACCAGGCAGAGCGAAAGCGAGCCGATCGCGAGCGTGGCCGCGACGGCGTCGTGCAGTCGGGTCGAGGCGACGGACGCGGGACGGCCGTCAAAGCCTGCTGCACCGGGCATCCGGTTCATGGTCAAAATCCTCTGATGCGCGGCCGAATCAGCCGGGACATCGTGTGAATTCGCAGGCATCGCCGGCAATATTGCGGCGGCGATCGATTCGATCATGGCAAAACAACGGCGTGAACGGCAGTTATGCTCGCTATTTCACCCCGGTCAGGCCTCGGCGGCGATCCCGGGACTATCCTCGATCGCGATCTCGGACCGCCATTCCATATCGACGAAGCCCGGCGTCTGCTCGACCCGGCGCAGCCAGGCGCGGACCGCGGGAAAGGTCGCCAGATCGTAATCGCAGCGGTCGGCGACATGGGTGTAGCCGTAAAGCGCGATGTCGGCGACGGTGAGTTGTCCGGCGGCGAAATACTGGTTGGTCTTGAGGTGGTTTTCCATCACCTGCAACGCGGCATAGCCGCGTTCCATCCAGTCTTCCAGTGCATGCGTCTGCAAGGTGCGGCCGCCCTTGACCAGCGACAGCCAGAAATAGGCCGCGCCGATATTGGGCTCCAGCGCGTGCTGTTCGAAGAACATCCACTGCAGCGCTTCGGCGCGTTCGATCTGCGTATCCGGCGCGAGCGAGGTGCCACCGGCGACATACCAGAGAATGGCGTTGGACTCCGCGAGAAAGCGACCTTCGGCGACCTCCAGCAGCGGCACCTGTCCGCTCGGATTCTTGGCGAGGAATTCCGGCGTGCGGCTCTCGCCGCGCAGGATGTCGATCTCGATCGCGCGATAGGGTGCGTTGAGTAGCGCCAGCGCAAGGCGGACCTTGTAGCTGTTGCCGGAGCGCTGCATCGAATAGAGTTTGTGCATCGAACTCTTTTGGAACTCTTTTGATCGGAGGTGACGCTCTAATCACGGTGATGCGCCGGGCGCTGAAGACAACAGGGCAAAGCCGGCCTTGTCGTCCCGCAACGCGGCTAAACAATGATGCCGATGCGGAGGGCCCGCAAGGCCCCGGAAATGGAAAAAGTCGAAATTCCCTGCCGCACTGCAATCGCCGGAAATGTCTTGCTGCGGTTTGTGCCAACACGACCGTACACGCCGGATCACGCTTGCGCGATGCCGTGTGAACCGATCGCGGAAGCGGCGCGGTTGCGCATCGCGTGGCGCATCACCAGCGCAATACAGCGCCATGATCGCGATCAGGCCAAGCGGGATGCCGGTCGCGCCGGCGATTCCGCGCGTCAACAACGGCGCGATCCAGACCGCCGACAGCACGCTGATCTCGAAATCGCGAAAACCGTTTGACCAGCTCGAGGCAACGAAGAACGCCATCGCGGGGCCGAGGATGGTGAGGTCGTAATCGAGCGCGTGCGGCGAGGCGAGCAGTGTTGCGATCATCAGAGCCGCGGCCTTGAGTTCGCGATCCTCCGATGTCCGCCACATCCATGCCACGCTGCCGATCGCCGCGACCGATGCCGCGCCCTGCGCCAGATAGGCGAGTGGAATGCCGCCGCCCCACAATCGGATCGCGGCGAAAACACTTTGCATTTTTTCGAAGCCGACGTCGCCTTGCTCGAGCAGCAGCTTGCGCGAGGTTTCGGTGGACGCCGCGAATGCCCACCAGACATCAGCTCCGAAGGCAAGCGCGGCAGCGCCCGCAAGCACAATCACTGTTATGCCCGCAGCAATCGTCGTGCGCCATTGTGCTGCGGCCAATAGCGCGACCGGAATCAGGAGTCCGAATTGCGGCTTGTAGGCGAGCAGCCCGAACAGGATGCCGGAAACTATCGGCCGTTGCGGCAGCGCCAGCAGCGCCGCACCGAGTAATGCCGCGGTGAGAAAGCCGTTCTGGCCATGGCCAAGATTGATGAAGACCGCCGGGAAGGCGGCGGCCACCGGCAGCCAGAGCCGCGCGATCACGGCGTTTGCGCGCCGGAGCGGCTTAAGGACCGCGGCGATGACGGCGAGATAAAGCGCAAGGCTCGTGGCCTGCCACACGATCAGGGCGATGGGATAAGGCAGCAGCGCCAGCGGGACCGCGACGAGCAAAAAGATCGGCGGATACAGCCAGCTATAATAGGGCGTGGCGGCGCCGAAGATCTGCTGCTCGCGGGCAAAATGCGCGGCCATGTCGTAGATCGCCGCGGCGTGACCTTCGAGGGCCAGGGAACCCGCGGCGTAAAAGCTGGAAAAGTCGGTGCCGATCGGCTTGCCGTTGCGGTCGATCAGTTCGTTCGACAGTGCGATCCAGCCAATCGCGGCGATGGTGTAGAACGCCAGCAGGATGAGGCTATAGACGCGCACCCGGTCCGCGGTCAGCCAGCGGCCGGTCCGCAGTTCTTGCCAGCGGGTCGCTTGCCAGAAATAAGTCATTTCGTCGCAGAATTTGTCCGAATGTTGCGCGAGCTTACGGGCGGCCTTTTAACGTTTCCTAAAGTTTGGCCGCTTCAGTGCAAGCTTCTTGCGATGCAGCACCGCACGCTCTAGGGTACGTCGATCCCACCCAAGAAGAGTCGTGAGAGCGCTCGTTTCACGACGCCTGCAAGGAGATGACGATGACGTTCCTGTCCGCTGCGCTGGCCCGTGTGAAGCCGTCAGCCACGATCGCGGTCACGGATAAAGCACGCGCGCTGAAAGCGGCCGGCCGCAATGTCATCGGTCTCGGCGCCGGCGAGCCCGATTTCGACACCCCCGCCAACATCAAGCTGGCGGCGATCCGTGCCATCGAGGCGGGCAAGACCAAATATACCGCGGTGGACGGCATTCCCGAGCTGAAGGAGGCGATCATCGCCAAGTTTCAGCGCGAGAACGGGCTGTCCTACAAGCCGAACCAGGTGATTGTCGGAACCGGCGGCAAGCAGGTGCTCTATAACGCGCTGATGGCCACCATCAATCCCGGCGACGAGGTCATCATCCCCGCGCCCTATTGGGTGAGCTATCCGGAAATGGTGGCGCTCGCCGGCGGCGAGCCCGTGCCCCTCGTGTGCACGGCGGCGGACGGATTCAAGCTGCAGCCGGAAGCGCTCGAGAAGGCGATCACGCCGAAGACCAAATGGATCATCCTGTGCTCGCCGTCGAACCCGACCGGTGCCGCCTATACGCGCAGCGAATTGAAGGCGATCACCGACGTGCTGGTGAAGCATCCGCATGTCTGGGTGATGACCGACGACATGTACGAGCATCTGGTCTATGACGACTTCGAGTTCACCACGCCGGCACAGGTCGAGCCGAAACTGTATGAGCGAACGCTGACGGTGAACGGCGTCTCCAAGGCCTATTGCATGACGGGCTGGCGCATCGGCTATGCCGGCGGCCCTGCGCAACTGATCAAGGCGATGGCGACGATCCAGTCGCAGTCGACCTCGAACCCGTCATCGATCGCGCAATGGGCGTCGGTCGAGGCGCTCAACGGCCCGCAGGATTTCATCTCGGCCAACAACAAGGTGTTCAAGGAACGGCGCGACCTCACGGTGTCGATGCTCAATCAGGCCCGCGGCATCGAATGCCCGCGGCCGGAAGGCGCGTTCTACGTCTATCCATCCTGCGCCGGCACCATCGGCAAGACTTCGCCGTCGGGCAACAAGATCGGCAATGACGAGGATTTCGTCACCGAGCTTCTGGAGAACGAAGGCGTCGCGGTGGTGCAGGGTTCGGCGTTCGGACTCGGACCCGCGTTCCGGATTTCCTACGCGACCAAGACGTCCGATCTCGAAGACGCCTGCAAACGCATCCAGCGCTTTTGCGGCAATTTGCGTTAGCGGTCAGCCGCGCAAAGGAATCCGGTTCGGCCAAACGCGCCGGAAAAAGACGTGTCAAATCACAAGGTCCGGCGAACGTTTGATGTTTTGACGTCGGTATTGGGGAAGTGCCTTGTTTTGGACACCGCGCTTCCTTCCTGTCCTCCGCACGTTCAACCCTCATGCGGAGATCTGATTCCTATGCGACTCTCGACACTCTCCATTGCTATCGCCGCGCTGATGGCGCCGATCGCGAGCGCCAACGCCATGCCGCCGGTACGCGCCGGCGTCCTGGAGTGCCACGGCGGTCAAAATGTCGGCTTCGTGGTCGGCTCGGTGGCCAATCTGCAATGCATCTTCGAGAGCGAGGGCAGGCGGCCAGATCCCTATGTCGCCACCGTCCGCCGCATCGGTCTTGATCTCGGCGTCACCGAGCAAACCCAGATTACGTGGGCGGTGAATGCGCCGAGCAGCCGGCTTGGGCGCGGCGAACTCGCCGGCAGCTATGGCGGCGTTGGCGCCAATGCCGCGATCGGCGTCGGCGGCGGCGGCAATTTCCTGGTCGGCGGTCCGGCCAATTCCTTCGCGCTGCAGCCGATCAGCGTGCAGGGCCAGACCGGGCTGAATGTCGCGGCCGGCATCGCGGGCCTCGAACTCGAGCCGGTCGGCTTCGCGCCTGCCGGTCCGCACTGGCATCATCACTGGCGTCACCACCGCCACCATCACCACGGTTAGATAACAGCTATCCCGTCGCAAGAGGCCCGCGCAAGCGGGCCTCTTTTTTGTGGCTGGATAGGTAAATGGCCGCAAGCCCATCCGGCGAATCTGGCAAGCCTGCCGATGTTATGTCATAGAGATGAGAGCGCCCTGGGGCACACGGCGCTCTTTATTCCAAGAGTTCGCAATTGCAGGGCTCGCAATTCAAGGCTCGCATCGCATTCCTCAGCCGGAGATTTCTTCATGCGCCGTTCTTTCATCCTTGCCGGTATCGCCATTGCTATTTTGGCCGGCTCCTTCGCCAACGCGCAGCCGATTCAGCGGGTGCAGATCGGCATTCTCGAATGCCGCGGCGGCGCCAGCGTCGGCTTCATCGTTGGCTCCGTCACCAATCTCGGTTGCGTGCTGCGTGTCGACGGCATGCCGGAGGACCGTTACGTCGCGACCATCCGCAAGGTCGGCGTCGATCTCGGCATCACCCAGGAATTGGCGCTGGCCTGGGGCGTCTGGGCGCCGGTCGCGCGGCTTGGACCGGGCGATCTCTCCGGCGACTACGCCGGCGCGCAAGGCAGCGCATCGATCGGTGTCGGCGTCGGCGGCAATGTGCTGATCGGCGGCTCCGACAATTCGATCGCGCTGCAGCCGCTCAGCGTGCAGGGCCAGATCGGCCTCAATGTCGCGGCCGGACTCGAGAGCCTGGAACTTCGCCCGGGAAGGTGAGCGAGCTGTAGGATGGGAGGAGCGACACCCATCGCATCGGCGGTGACGCAAAGCGATGGGTTTCGCTGCGCTCTACCCATCCTACGACCTCGGTACCAGTTCGGCCTGACGGAGATCAGCTAACGCTCGATATTTTCAAAGCTTCGAACGTTGTCCTGCCGATGTCGAGATTCATCGGTACCATCCCGGAACGTTTCTCCAAGACGCAGGAAGTTCATAAACAGCTGCTGCCCCTGTCGGGTAAGTATCGATTCCGGATGAAACTGCACGCCAAACGTTGGTTGATAGCGATGTGCGAGGGCCATCACCTCGCCTTCATCCGAACGCGCTGTCACCGCAAGATCCGGCGCGCACGACTCGTCAAGCTCGACAACAAGAGAATGGTAGCGCCCGACGCAAAGTGGGGACGGAAGCTCCTGGAAGAGCCCACGGCCATTATGTGTTATCGATGAGGACCGACCGTGCATGGGACGACGTGCACGCGCCACGCGCCCGCCGAAAGCGCTCCCGATACACTGGTGTCCAAGGCAGATGCCGAGAATCGGGACGCGACCTGAAAGTTCGCGGACGACGGCGGTAGATATTCCGGCCTCGGTGGGGGTGCAGGGACCGGGGGAGATAACCATTGCGCGCGGCTTGAGGCCGACCAGATCGCTGACGCTGACGGCGTCATTTCGGATTACCTCGGTTGCTTCACCGAGCTTGCGGAAATAGCGGGCGATGTTGAAGACAAAGGAGTCGTAATTGTCGATGATGACGATCAAAATGCACCAGCCGTTTCAGCACCGAACGCGTCGAAAATTCGCTGCGCCTTGGCGATCATCTCCTCGTATTCGGCCTCCGGTTCCGACATTGCCGTTACCCCGCCACCCGCATGAAATACGGCGAGATCATCGCTGATGGTTACAGTGCGGATCGCAATATTCGTATCCATGTACCCATTGAAGCCGATAAAGCCAATCGCCCCGCAATAGATCTCTCGCGCCACACGCTCGATTTCCGTAATGATTTCCATCGATCGTACCTTTGGAGTTCCGGTAATGGAGCCGCCGGGAAAGCAAGCTTGAAGGAGGGTAACGCCATCCTGGTCTTGCGCAAGTTCACCCGTAACGATCGACACGAGGTGGTGCACTGACGCATAGGATTCAAGCTCGCACAGCGCGGGAACTTCGACCGAATGCTCGGTGCACACGCGTGACAGATCGTTGCGCAGGAGGTCGACGATCATCGTGTTTTCGGCGCGGTCTTTTTCGGACGCGAGCAGGATTTCAGCGCGGTGCTGGTCTTGCCTGGAATCAGCGGAACGCGCGATCGTGCCCTTGATAGGGCGCGTTTCGACCTGTCGTCTGTCAAGCTTCAGGAATCGTTCCGGCGAGCTCGATGCGATGGTCAGCTTGCCGTAGCGCAGCAGGGCCGCGAAAGGTGCAGGGTTCAACGACCGCAGCCGGCAATAAAAGGCGAGCGGATCAAATGAGGCCGACAGCGTGCAGCAGAAGCGCTGCGCAATGTTCGCCTGGAAGACGTCTCCAGCCAGAATCAAGTCTATAACGCGCTGTACGGCGGCAATGTAGCCCTCGCGGCTGAAGTTCGAGGACCAACCACCCACTGCGCCGGGGGAGTCATTCGGCGGCAACTCTGGGCTGGCCAGCATTGCCGCAAATTCATCGGCTCGACGGTGTGCGCGTTCGGCGCGACGTGCGGGATCCTGCTCCGGCCATCCGCTGGAAACGATCCAACATCTGTCGTGGCAATGGTCGAAACTGACGACCACATCATAGAAATGCAGGATGGATTGGGGCAAACGCTGGCCGGGATCGTCCGGTACCGGCAATCGCTCCAATGTTCTGTTTAGATCGTAAGCAAGGAAGCCGGCCGCGCCTCCCTGGAACGGTGGGAGATCCGCGCGATGCTCTTGTTGATACTTCGCGAGAAGGTTGCGAAGGGCTCCCCATGGATCGCCCTCGAGAGCCTCTCCATTGCAACTCGCCTGTCCGTCCGCGACCATGAAGGTGCTGAACGGGTCGCAGGTCAGATACGAGTAGCGTCCAAGTAACTCATGCCTTACCGCGCTATCGAGAAACGTAAGGTGCGCGCGATGCACGAGACGCCGCATCGCTGCGACAGGCTCAATCCATTGGAGTTTCGCGGACGTGCATCGGGCTGCCAGTTTCCTTGGGCTGGCGGGATCGCGTGAGGGGTGATTTTCGCTAGCAGGCCGCACCGTTATCCCAGGATCAAGGCCGCCGCAATGCTGGCGCCGGATGCCGTGTCGTCCGATAAGATGGTCGGTGGTTTGAAACATTTTCGATAGTGTGCGGGCTTAAACGGAATTCGTTGGATAACCCGCATTCCCCGCATCCTCGCTTGAGGGTCGCCGGCGCCCAGCTGTTTTCTCTGGCGCGAACGAAGACATACAACTCGGGCACGTCCCACCGTCGAAACCGCGAAATCACGTTTGAAACGATGGTCGTGGCAAGCCGGCATTGGACAGTTCCGTCCGATAGGATGCACTGCAGCGACGTTTTTCCGTCTTGCCAAATCCTGAGACCGGGAGGAGCATCGCCTTGCCGACCCAATCATGGGCCGAGCTCCAAACGAGGAGGCGGCAATGGGACAAGACGTCAGAAGTCCCCGAGCCCCCCGGTGCATTGCGCTGGTGGGCCCTTTCCAAAGCGGCAAGACCACCCTTCTAGAAGCCATCCTGGCGCGAACAGGCGCCATCCCCAAAGCCGGCAGCGTCGAAGCCGGAAATTCCATCGGCGATTCCAGTCCTGAAGCACGTCACCACAAGATGAGCGTCGGCCTCACCGCCGCCACCACCAGCTTCATGGGCGACAGCTATACCTTCCTCGATTGTCCCGGCTCGATCGAATTCGCGCATGACATGCGCGCCGCGATCCCGGCGGTCGATGCCGCCGTCGTGGTCTGCGAAGCCGACGAGCGCAAGCTGCCGCAGCTGCAGATCATCCTGCGCGAGCTCGAGGATCTCGGCATTCCCCGCTTTTTGTTCCTCAACAAGATCGACCGCGCCAACAAGCGCATCCGCGAAACGCTCGCGACGCTGCAGCCGGCCTCAAGGATCCCGCTGGTGCTGCGCCAGATCCCGATCTGGAACGGCGAACTGATCGCAGGCTTCGTCGATCTCGCGCTGGAGCGCGCCTTCGTCTATCGCGAGCACAAGGCCTCCGAAGTCGTCGCGCTCGATGGCGGCGATCTCGACCGCGAGAAGGAAGCCCGCTTCTCGATGCTGGAAAAGCTCGCCGATCATGATGATGCGCTGATGGAGCAATTGCTCGAGGATATCCAGCCGCCGCGCGATGCGGTGTTCGACGATCTCGCCCGCGAATTGCGCGAGGGACTGATCTGCCCGGTGCTGCTCGGCTCGGCGCTGCGCGAGAACGGCGTGCTGCGGCTGATGAAGGCGCTGCGGCACGAAGCGCCCGGCGTAGCGGAGACCGCCAAACGCCTCGGCGCGTCGTCGGGCAAGGAGCCGCTCGCTTATGTGTTCAAGACGCAGCATCTGCAGCATGGCGGCAAGCTGTCGCTGACGCGCGTTTTGTCCGGCCATCTCGACGACGGTACGACGCTGCAATCCTCGTCGGGCGAGACCAGCCGGGTATCCGGCATCCTTGCCGTCAGTTGCGCGCATGACAGCAAGCGCGCCTCCGCCGGGGTCGGCGACACCGTCGCGCTCGGCAAGCTCGACGCCGTCAAGACCGGCGATACGGTGTGCGGCAGCAAGACCGCTCCGAGCGCGCTGGCCAAGGTCGAGCCGGCGCCGCCGGTGCTGGCGATGGCCTTGTCGGCCAGCGACCGCAAGGACGACGTCAAGCTCGGCCAGGCATTGGTGCGGCTCAACGAGGAAGATCCGTCGCTGACCATGATCCACAATGCGCGCACCCACGACATCGTGCTGTGGGGGCAGGGCGAAATGCACCTGCGGGTCGCGCTCGAGCGGCTGCACGATCGCTTCGGCGTCAGTGTGAAATCGCATCCGCCCGCGATCGGCTATCAGGAGACCATCCGTAAAGCCACCACCCAGCGCGGCCGCCACAAGAAGCAATCCGGCGGCCACGGCCAGTTCGGCGACGTGGTGCTGGAGATCAAGCCGCTGTCACGCGGCGGCGGCTTTGCCTTTGACGAAAGGGTCGTCGGCGGGGCGGTGCCACGCAACTATATCGGCGCGGTGGAGGAGGGCGTGGTCGATGGATTGTTGCGCGGGCCGCTCGGTTTCCCCGTCATCGATGTGCAGGTGACGCTGATCGACGGCTCCTATCACAGCGTCGATTCCTCCGACCTCGCGTTCCGCACCGCGGCGCGGATCGGCCTTAACGAGGCGCTGCCGCAGTGCCAGCCGGTGCTGCTGGAGCCGATCTATATGGTGGACATCGTCTGTCCGACCGACGCCACCGCGAAGATCAACGCGATCCTGTCGGGACGCCGCGGCCAGATCCTCGGCTTCGACACTCGCGAGGGCTGGCCGGGATGGGACCGCGTCCGCGCCACGATGCCGGAAGCCGAGATCGGCGAACTGATCGTGGAATTGCGTTCGGCGACCGCGGGCGCCGGCAGTTTCACGCGCCAGTTCGACCGCATGGCCGAGGTCAGTGGCCGCGCAGCCGATCAGATCATCGCGGCGCATCGGGTCGCCGCGTAGCGATGGCGTAGGTGTTGCCGGAATCATGCCTCAGGTGAGGGGCATGATTCCACGACCGATCTCCGCGAACCTTGCGTCGCGGTTTGCGGGAGTTCGATGGATCAGATCGACCTGGCTTTGAAAATGAAGCGGCTTGCCGCCTGGCTCGACGCGCGTTGCGAGCCGGACAATCTTGTTCGCCGTCAATTCGATGGTCCACCCTTCGGGCAGTGCTACGTCACCATCGATGCCGAACGGCAACGGCCGTTTGCCTCCGTCAATATGAATCGCGTCCATCTCTGCGGCGCGGAAGCAGGGCTGACATCCGACGGCATCGCACGCCTGATCGATCTGTTTACGGCCAAAGGCGTCGGACGTTTCTTCGTCTGGCTCAGCCCCGGTCCCGGCTTGGATGTCGTGCGCGGCTGGCTCGACGCGCACGGTCTGTCGCGAATCCGGCGCACCGGTTATCCGACGCTGTGGCGCAGGGGCCGTCCGCCCGTTACCTGCAGGACCGAGCTCGACGTGCGCGAAGTCGGCATCGACGAGATCGTTGCTGCGCGCGATCAACTCGGCGAAACGATGTGGCCGGGATATCTGCGATCCGCGGGCCAGCAAGGCTTCTTCCACTACATGGCGTTCGACGGCCGCCGTCCGGTCGCGATTGCGGCGTTGTGCCTGTTCGAAGGGATCGGATATTTGATGGCGGCCGCGACCGCGGAAAACGATCGCAAGCGCGGCGCGCAGCAGGCGCTGATTGCAAAACGAATCGCCCGGGCCGAACAATCGGGCTGTTCGATCCAGGTTTCCGAAACGCTTTATTTGATCGAGGATTCGTTGCGAAACCTGCAGCGCGCCGGTTTCGAGGAAGCATACGAAAAGGAAGTCTACGCCTGGAGCGCGTGACTGGGGCGCCGCGCCTTGCTTCGCCTGATCAACCTCGGCGCGATCTGGTTTGCCGCCGGATGGACGGCCTTGAACGGCATTGTTTTCGCGACCGCCGCGCGGCGGGATTGACAGCGGACGCCGCTTGCCCGAATTGAAAACCATGGCAACCTCAACAAGGCCGCGCGCGGCATGTCTGATCGGCTGGCCGGCGGCGCATTCGCGCTCGCCGCTGATCCATCATTACTGGTTGCGGAAGCTCGGCATCGAGGGCGGCTACAACATCGAAGCGGTGCCGCCCGAGGGTTTCGCCGAATTTATCTTGCACCTGTCGAGCCACGGTTTCGTCGGCGCCAACGTCACCATCCCGCACAAGGAGCGCGCGCTGGCGCTGTCGACGCCGGATGCGCGCGCCCGCGCGGTCGGCGCTGCCAATACGCTGTGGTACGACGGCGGCCAGCTCTGCTCGACCAACACCGACGTCGAGGGATTTGTGAACAATCTGGATGCCTGCGCGCCGGGCTGGGACGGAGCCAACGACGCGCTGGTGCTCGGGGCCGGCGGCTCGTCGCGCGCCGTGGTGTTCGGATTGCTCGATCGCGGTATCAAGCATGTGCATCTCGTCAACCGCACGATCGACCGGGCGCGTGCGCTGGCCGATCAGTTCGGCGCCGCCGTTCATCCCGTCGCGTGGGATGCGATCGGCGATCTGCTGCCGTGCGCCGGCCTCCTGGTCAACACCACGTCGCTCGGCATGCGCGGCCAGCCTCCGCTCGAGATCGACATCGGCCGGCTGCCGCCGGACGCCGTCGTGGCCGATCTCGTCTATGTGCCGCTCCGCACGCCGCTGCTGTCGGCGGCCGAGGGGCGCGGACTGCGCAGCGCCGACGGGCTCGGCATGCTGCTGCACCAGGCCGTGCGCGGATTTGAATTGTGGTTCGGACAGCGCCCAGCCGTAACGCCGGAGCTGCGCGCGCTGGTCGAGGCCGATCTCACAAAGGTCTGAGCGGGCATGTCGCCTGCGGCTGCGCGGTCAAACCGCCAGCACGTGATCGTCGATCTCGGCGATGGTGTTGACGCCGCACAATCCCATGGTGACGTTGAGTTCGTTGCGGATGATATCGATCGCCTTGGCGACGCCGGCCTGGCCGCCGGCGCCTAGCCCGTAAGCGTAGGCGCGGCCGATCATGCAGGACTTCGCACCGAGCGCCAGCGCGCGCATCACGTCCTGGCCGGAGCGGATACCGCCATCAAACATGATTTCGGTTTTCGAGCCGACTGTATCGACGATCTCCGGCAGCGCCTGGATCGAAGACGGCGCGCCGTCGAGCTGACGGCCGCCATGGTTGGAGACGACGATCGCCTGCGCGCCGACCTTGCACGCTTGTTCGGCGTCCTCGACGTCGAGGATGCCTTTCAACACGAGCTTGCCTGGCCAGATGCTGCGGATCCAGTCGAGATCCTTCCAGCTCAACGAAGTATCGAACTGCGAGGCGATCCATTCCGACAGACGGTTGAGGTCGGCGCTGTTTTTGATGTGGCCCGCGATATTGCCGAAGGTGCGGCGCTTGCCACGCAGCACGCCGGCGACCCAGGCTGGCCTGATCGCGAAATCGAACAGTTTCGACAACGACCATTCCGGCGGCACCGTCATGCCGTTCCTGATGTCCTGGTGGCGCTGGCCAATCACCTGCAGATCGACGGTCAGCACCAGCGCGCTGCATTTGGCGGCGATCGCACGTTCGATCAGCGATTTGATGAAGCCGCGGTCCTTCATCACGTAAAGCTGGAACCAGAACGGTTTGTCGACCGCGGCCGCGATATCCTCGATCGAGCAGATCGACATCGTGCTTTGGGTAAATGGAATGCCGGCGGCCTGTGCGGCACGGCAGGCATGGATCTCGCCGTCGCCATGCTGCATGCCTAATAGTCCGACCGGCGCGAGGATCAACGGCAGCGCCGAGGGCTCGCCGAGAATCGTGGTGGACAGATCGCGCCTGGAGACGTCGACCAGGATGCGTTGGCGAAACTTGATTTGCTGCAGGTCGTCCCGGTTGGCGCGCAGCGTTTCCTCCGAATATGAGCCGCGATCCGCATAATCGAAGAACGCTTTTGGCACGTTGCGCTTGTGCAGCAGCCGCAGATCCTCGATGCAGGTGATGTGCTTCATAAGAGAGTTCCCGAGCCATTTTGCCTTGTATTTACGGCCTGACATTTCATCTACCATGGTTGGATCAGCCGCAAAATCGCCGGGAACCAGCCCAGCAGAAGGGGTAGCCATGACGGGATCACAATCCGGCGCAAAGGGCGCCAAACCACCTGAAACCAAAGAAGACAGAAATCAAGAGTGCCGAAAAGCGCCGGCTGGATGAAGCGCTGGAGGAGGGGCTGGAAGAGACCTTTCCGGGCTCAGATCCCGTCAATGTCACCCAGCCGGCCCCCTCGAAAGGCGACCATCACCCCAAGCGCAAGGATTAATGCAAGCGGCCTTGTGATGTCCGATTTTGGATATAATCCCTGCGACAACAATGGCTTATCGAATCATCGCAGGTTCGCCACCGGTAACGATTCATCATATTTTTTGAAGCCATCTTAGGGACAAAGGCTCTATAACCACGTCATGCCATCGATGGCGGGCTTCGGGGGTTCTTGCTGGACAGCTGGAAACCCTTGAAAGCTGCTGGGGGATACATGAACCGCAAATATTTCGGTACCGACGGGATCCGGGGCCGTGCCAACGGCCTGATCACACCGGAGCTCGCGCTCAAGGTTGGCCAGGCGGCCGGACTGGTGTTTCAGCGCGGCGAGCATCGCCATCGGGTCGTGATCGGCAAGGATACGCGGCTCTCCGGCTACATGATCGAATACGCGATGGTAGCCGGCTTCACCTCGGTCGGCATGGACGTGTTGCTGCTTGGTCCGATGCCGACGCCGGCGGTCGCGATGCTGACCAAGTCGATGCGCGCCGATCTCGGCGTGATGATCTCCGCCTCGCACAATCTGTTCGAGGACAACGGCATCAAGCTGTTCGGCCCGCAGGGTTTCAAACTGTCGGATGATGTCGAGAAACAGATCGAGCAGTTGCTCGATGAATCGCTCGACAAGCGGCTGGCGCAAAGCGCGAGTCTCGGACGCGCCCGCCGCATCGATGGCGTCCACGACCGCTACATCGAATTCGCCAAGCGCACGCTGCCGCGCGAACTCTCTCTCGACGGCCTGCGCGTGGTGATCGATTGCGCCAATGGCGCGGCCTACAAGGTGGTGCCGGAAGCGCTGTGGGAACTCGGCGCCGACGTGATTTCGATGGGTGTCGAGCCCGACGGCTTCAATATCAACAAGGAATGCGGATCGACCTCGCCGGAAGCGCTCTGCCGGAAGGTGCGGGAGATGCGCGCCGATATCGGCATCGCACTCGACGGCGATGCCGATCGCGTTATCCTGGTCGACGAGCGTGGCCATGTGGTCGACGGCGACCAGTTGCTCGCGGTGATCGCGCAAAGCTGGAAGGAAGACGGCCGCCTGTCCAAACCCGGCATCGTCGCCACCGTGATGTCGAATCTCGGCCTCGAGCGTTTCCTCGAAGGCCACGGCATCGAGCTCGTGCGTACGCCAGTCGGCGACCGTTATGTGCTCGAGCAGATGCTGAGCCGTGGCTATAATCTCGGTGGCGAACCCTCCGGCCACATCATCCTCTCCGACTACGCCACCACGGGCGACGGCTTCGTCGCGGCGTTGCAGGTGCTGGCGGTGGTGCAAAAGCTTCGCCGTCCGGTATCGGAAGTCTGCCACCGTTTCGATCCACTGCCGCAGATCCTGAAGAATGTGCGTTATCGCAGCGGCAAGCCGCTCGACAACGCCGGCGTCAAATCGGCGATTGTGGACGGTGAAAAGCGGCTCAACGGCCATGGCCGGTTGCTGGTCCGCTCGTCCGGGACCGAACCCGTGATCCGCGTCATGGGCGAAGGCGACGACCGCATCCTGGTCGAGGAAGTGGTCGATCATATCGTCTCGGCGCTGGGCGAGGCTGCAACTGCAGCCTGATCATGCTTCGGCGGGCACCTCAACGCATCGCAGCCATTGGCTAATGATGCTTCTCGGCACGGCGCCGACGCCGTAAGACATTCGCGCCTTGCGAATCTGCCGGGCGATTTCTGCCTGGAAGTGATCCGTGAACAAATCTGTCGTCGTCTCCGAAGAAGCACTGGCCGAACCGGTTGTCGTGCCTGACGTGAGCGCCGTCTCGACGGCAAGTTCCACAGCGGGACCGGCCTATATCGTGCTTGCTGGAATCAGCTTCTCGCACTTCCTCAACGACACCATGCAGTCGCTGATCGCCTCGATCTATCCGATCCTGAAGGACAGCTACGCGCTCGACTTCACCCAGATCGGCATGATCACGCTGGCGTTCCAGTTCACCGCGTCGCTGTTGCAACCGGTGGTCGGGCATTTCACCGACAAGAAGGCGCAGCCATTCTCGCTGGCGATCGGCATGGGAGCGACCTTCTTCGGCCTGCTGTTGCTCAGCGCCGCGCGTCATTATCCGGTGATCCTGGTCGCAGCAGCGCTGGTCGGGCTGGGCTCGGCGGTATTCCATCCGGAATTGGCGCGGATCGCGCGGCTCGCCTCCGGTGGGCGTTACGGTTTCGCGCAATCGGTGTTTCAGCTTGGCGGCAGTTTCGGCACCTCGATGGGGCCGGTGCTGGCGGCACTGGTCGTCGTGCCGTTCGGCCAGCCGAGCATCGCCTGGTTCTCTCTGATCGCGTTTCTGGCGATCGTGATCCTGTGGCGGATCGGGGGCTGGTACCAGCCGCAGATTCCGGCAACGAAATTCACGACGGCCGAGCGGCATCCGGAAGCGCCGAATTCCCGTCGCGTGATGATTGCGCTGGGCGTTCTGGTGGCGCTGCTGTTCTCAAAGCAACTCTACGTGTCGAGCCTGTCGAGCTATTACATCTTCTATCTGATCGACAAGTTTCACGTCTCGACCCAGGCCGCACAGTTCTATCTATTCATCTTCCTCGCGGCCAACGCGATCGGCGCGTTTTTCGGCGGCCCGCTCGGCGATCGCTTCGGGCGCAAATACGTCATCTGGTTCTCGATTCTTGGCGCGCTGCCGTTTTCGCTGGCGCTGCCTTACGCCGGCCTTTTCGCAAGCGCGGTGCTGACGATCTTCATTGGCCTGATTATTTCTTCGGCGACGTCGTCGATCATCGTGTTCGCGCAGGAACTGGTGCCGCATCGCTTCGGCATGATTTCCGGCATGTTTTTCGGTGTCGCCTTTGGCATCGGTGGTCTCGGCGCCGCCGTGCTCGGCCGCGTCGCCGACTTTACCGGCATCGCGTTCGTCTATCAGGTCTGCGCGTTCTTGCCGGCGATCGGATTGCTCGCGCTGTTTCTGCCGAAGATGCCAAGGACTGCACACTAAAAAGGACTGCACACTAAAGAAACTTGTGTGCGCCGGGGCGGGGTTCGCGCTTCCCGCTTTATCAACACATCGTTAGCGATTATGACGACGCCGCGGTTTTTGTGTGCCGAATTTCGCGGGCGTACGACGATCGTTAGAAACTATCAACCTTAATAATTAGGGTTAAGCGGCGCTTAAGTATTTGATGGCATCGTCCGGCCGTGAGTTTTTGATGTGAGGCCTGCGTTGTTTGCCTCCCGGACAGAAGGACGAAGTCAATGCGTAGCGTTAAGTTCCTCGTTGCCGCCGGAGCGGCATCCCTGCTGTCGTCGGCAGCGTTCGCGGCCGACATGCCCATCATGCCGCCTCCGATGAACTACGCTCCGCCGGTGCAGGATTTCGGTGGTTGGTATCTGCGCGGCGACATCGGCTTTAGCAACCAGAATGTGAAGCAGCGTCAGGCTGGATAATCTGGCGCAGTACTCAGGTCTTTCCAGCTTCAATCAAGACCACGAATTTCGATGCAGCAGGACGCTACCAGATCGGTGTCGGCTATCAATTCAACAACTGGTTCCGTGCCGACATCACCGGGCAATATCGAGGCAGTGCCAACTTCAAGGGTACCGAGTCTCACCACGTCGCTTCCCTTGGGGCGGCGCCACTGCGAACGGTATCGACAACTATAGCGCAAGCAAATCCGAATTGCTGTTCCTGGCCAATGGCTTATGCCGACCTAGGCACCTGGTGGTGCGTGACGCCGTTCGTCGGTGTCGGCGTCGGTGCTGCCCGCATTTCGATTGCCGGCTTTACCGATACCGGCGTCACGAATGCAAACTTCACCGTCGGTCCTCCGGCCTTGCCGGTCGTAAGCGGTCCTCCGCGTTGCGAGCTTTGCAAGCGCCGGGTCGGCGCCCAGTGGAATTTTGCGTGGGCGCTTCACGCGGGCCTTGCCTACAGGGTCACGCCGAACGTCACGCTCGAACTCGCCTACAGCTATGTCAACCTCGGCGATGGCATCACCGGCGTTGCGTCGACTTCCTTGATGGTTCGTCCGGTGGGCATGTGATTCAAGTTCAACAATATCACCTCAAACGATGTGAAGCTCGGTGTGCGCTGGAACTTCGACACTCCGGAGGTCTACGCGCCGCCGCCGTTGGTAACCAAGGGCTGATCGAGCGGCTCACTAACCTGATGTTAGTAACGGCGCGGGATTTTCCCGCGCCGTTTTGTTTTTGCGATCATCGCTGAAAAAGCAGTGCGGAGTAGGGCGCTGCGACAACGATTGGTTAAGGTTAACGAGCGATGATCAGCACAAGTCCAGAGTGTTTGATCGGAGCGTTGCAATGCGTGGATTTTTCCTGGTGGCGATGGTGCTCGGTGCGGCAAGCGGTGCCCAGGCGGCCGACATGCCCGATTTCCTCCGTGGCTCAGCTTCCCGGTGGGCCCGCGCCGACGGTCAACTGGGCGGGCTTTTATGTTGGTGGACAGGGGTCCTATGGCAGTTCCTCCGCGAACGTAACGCCGTCGCTCAACAGCGATCTGGAGAGCAACTTCGTCGCGCCAGTGAATTTTCGCTACAACTGGCAGCCGCTCGGCCAAGCCAAGAACGTCGCCGCGGGCTACGGCGGCTTTGCGGGTTACAACGGACAATGGGACGATGTCGTCGCCGGCGTCGAAGCGAACTATCTGCACAGCAACTATAGCGACCTGACCAGCGCGATTGGAAACGTCCTCGATCCCACCCAGGAACATGTGCTGTCATCGACCTATTCCAGTGCCCGGGTCAACCTGACCGATTTTGGTTCGCTACGGGTGCGGGCCGGTTATGTCATGGGATGCTTCCTGCCCTACGTCTTTGCAGGAATGGGACTTGGCAGCGAAACCATCGAGCGCAATGTCTCGGCTACACCGGCTCCTAGGGGGACGCCGATGTCCAGCAGCACCCAGACCAACCTCGTCTACGGCTATTCCGGCGGTACCGGCGTCGATGTGATGTTGGCGGGCGGCTTTTTTCTCCGCGCCGAATATGAGTATCAACGCGTAACGTCGGCGATCGAGACCAACATCAATTCCGGTCGGTTGGGCCTCGGTTATAAATTCTGATCGCCGCCGAACGCGTGACGCACAGTTCCTCGATCATTATCCGCCGCGCACGCCGCGACGACGTCGGTATCATTGTTGCGATGCTCGCGGATGATCCGCTCGGCAGCGGGCGCGAACGGCTGGAGGATCCATTGCTCTCCTCCTATTTCAAGGCGTTCGAGTCGGTGGACCGCGACCCCAACATCCACCTTGTGGTCGCGGAGGAGGGCGGTGCCGTGATCGGCTGCCTGCAGCTCTGTATTCTGCCCGGCTTGAGCTCGCAGGGCGCCTCGCGCGCCCTGATCGAGGACGTCCGTGTCGCATCCTGTCGACGCGGCCGTGGCATTGGCGAGCAAATGGTGCAATGGGCGGTCACTGAAGCGCGAACGATAGGTTGCAAGCTGGTCGAATTGTTGACTCACGACACTCGCGTCGATGCGCAGCGATTCTATACGCGTCTGGGATTCACGGCGAGCCATGTCGGGATGACTGTCCGATTTTGATGCAGTGACGATCGTTCGGGTTGCGTCTATCGACGGATGGCGCAGGTAGGTGGTCCTTGCTCTCCGGTTCAGTTAAGGCGCGATAAACCACCGGGCGCTCGGTAATTCTCCGCGAAAGAACCTTCCGCGACAGCGTGACTTGTCCTTGGGCTTTGGGCACTTGAGGATCGCACGTGAAAAATTATTCGATTGTCAGGATCGGCCGCGAATATGTCGTGCAAGCCGACGCGCAGAGCGTGCTGAAAGTCGCGAGCCGGCGACGCGCTGCGCGGCTCGTCAGCCGCGCCGCCGAACTGCTGAATGCAGAGCCGCATCCGCAAATACGCCGGCGGGCGGCGGCAGTGCCATCAATCGAGCGTGATCCTTCCGAAGTTTCTTGACGATCGGGACCGATTCCCTTAAGCACCGCGGCGGGACACCTCCCCCCAACGGGAGGCTTGCTATCTGGAAGGATAGATCATGACTGCAGCGAAGCCCGCTTCGCGGCCTATTGTGCCGCATTTCTCTTCCGGCCCCTGTGCCAAGCGCCCCGGCTGGAACCCCCAAAATCTCAAAGACGCCGCCTCTCGGCCGTTCGCATCGCGCGAAAATCGGCAAGGCCAAGCTTAAGCTCGCGATCGAACTGACGCGCGAAGTGCTTGAAGTGCCGGCCGATTACAAGATCGGCATCGTGCCGGCGTCGGACACCGGCGCGGTCGAGATGGCGCTGTGGTCTTTATTGGGCGCGCGGCCGGTGACGACGATCGCGTGGGAATCCTTCGGCGAGGGCTGGGTCAGCGACATCGTCAAGGAATTGAAGCTCAAGGACGTCACCAAGCTGCATGCCGGCTATGGTGAAATCCCTGATCTCTCGAAGGCCGATCCCGCCTCCGACATCGTCTTCACCTGGAACGGCACCACCTCAGGAGTGCGCGTCCCCAACGCGGACTGGATCAGCGCGAAACGCGAAGGCCTGACGATCTGCGACGCCACCTCGGCCGCGTTCGCGCAGAAGCTCGATTGGCCCAAGCTCGATGTGGTGACGTTCTCCTGGCAAAAGGCGCTCGGCGGGGAAGCCGCGCACGGCATGCTGGTGCTCAGCCCGCGCGCGGTGGCGCGGCTGGAGAGTTACACGCCGCCTTGGCCGCTGCCGAAGATCTTCCGCATGACCAAGGGCGGCAAGCTCAACCAGGGCATCTTCGAAGGCGAGACCATCAACACGCCATCGATGCTCTGCGTCGAGGACTATCTCGATGCGCTGCAATGGGGCAAGTCGATCGGCGGCCTCAAGGCTCTGATGGCGCGCGCCGACGCCAACACCAAGGTGCTCGCCGACTGGAAGGCGAGAACGCCGTGGGTCGATTTCCTGGCCAAGGATTCCGCGATCCGCTCCAACACGTCGGTGTGCATGAAGGTGATCGATCCCGCGATCACCTCGCTGACGCCGGATGCGCAGGCCGAATTCTCCAAGAAGCTGGTCGCGCTGGTGGAGAAGGAAAATGCCGGTTACGACTTCGCGCACTATCGCGACGCGCCGGCGGGCCTGCGGATCTGGTGCGGCGCCACGGTGGAAGCATCCGACGTCGCGCTGCTGACGCAATGGATCGACTGGGCCTTCGCTGAAGCCAAGGTCGTCGCTCGCCAAGGCGGCCTAATTTTTTGCTCAACCTCGCCCCGCTCTTGCGGGGAGAGGTCGCCGCGCTCTTGGCGCGGCGGGTGAGGGGCTCTTGAACTTCGCACCCTGTAGCCGCCCCTCACCCCAACCCTCTCCCCGCAAGAGCGGGGCGAGGGAGAAGAAAAAGCTCCGACACTTTCATCCCACCCCGGCGCGTTGCGCCGACCCTCCTCCTTTCCGGAGAGGGTGAAGGAACAATCAAATGACAAAACCCAAAGTTCTCATTTCCGATGCGCTGTCGCCGGCCGCCGTGCAGATCTTCAGGGATCGCGGCGTCGAGGTCGATTTCCAGCCCGATCTCGGCAAGGACAAGGAAAAGCTCGCCGAGATCATCGGCAATTATGACGGGCTGGCGATCCGCTCCGCTACCAAGGCGACCGCCAAGATCATCGAGAAGGCAGCCAAGCTGAAGGTGATCGGCCGCGCCGGTATCGGCGTCGACAATGTCGAGATCCCCGCGGCGACCGCCAAGGGCATCATCGTGATGAACACGCCGTTCGGCAATTCGATCACCACCGCCGAGCACGCCATCACCCTGATGCTGGCGCTGGCGCGGGAAATTCCGCAGGCCGACGCCTCGACGCAAGCGGGCAAGTGGGAAAAGAACCGCTTCATGGGCGTCGAGATCACCGGCAAGACGCTCGGCGTGATCGGCTGCGGCAATATCGGTTCGATCGTGGCCGACCGCGCGCTCGGCCTGCGCATGAAGGTGATCGCGTTCGACCCGTTCCTGTCGCCGGAGCGCGCCAGGGATATCGGTGTGGAAAAACTGGAGCTCGACGAGCTGCTGCGGCGCGCCGACTTCATTACGCTACATACGCCGCTGACCGAGAAGACCAAAAACATCATCGATGCGACGGCGCTGGCGAAGATGAAAAAGGGCGTCCGCATCATCAATTGCGCGCGGGGCGGCCTGGTCGACGAAAAGGCGCTGGTCGATGCGCTGAATTCCAAACATGTCGCGGGCGCGGCGTTCGACGTGTTCGTCGAGGAGCCCGCCACGTCCAACGTGTTGTTTGGCCATCCCAACGTGATCTGCACGCCGCACCTCGGCGCTGCCACGACCGAGGCGCAGGAGAATGTCGCGCTGCAGGTCGCCGAGCAGATGTCGGACTACCTGCTGCGCGGCGCGATCTCCAACGCGGTCAACTTCCCGTCGATCACCGCCGAAGAGGCGCCGAAGCTGAAGCCGTTCATTGAACTCGCCGAAAAGCTCGGCTCGTTCGCCGGCCAGCTCACCGAGAGCGGCATCCTGAAGGTCGAGATCACCTATGAGGGCCACGTCGCCGAGATGAAGATCAAGGCGATCACCTCGGCGGTGCTGTCGGGCCTGTTGCGGCCGATGCTGGGCGACGTCAACGTGGTCTCGGCGCCGGTCGTCGCCAAGGAGCGCGGCATGGTGGTGGACGAAATCGTCCGCGCGGCGCAGAGCGACTATGAAAGCCTGATCACCGTTAACGTCATCACCGAGCGGCAGGAGCGCTCGGTTTCCGGCACCGTCTATCACGACGGCAAGCCGCGGCTGGTCGACATCAAGGGCATCCGGGTCGACGCCGAGTTCGGCAAGTCGATGATCTATGTCACCAACGAGGACAAGCCCGGCTTCATCGGCCACTTCGCGGGGCTATTGGGCGACGCCAAGATCAACATCGCGACCTTCCATCTCGGCCGCAACAAGCAGGGCGGCGATGCGATCGCGCTGGTCGAGGTCGACGGCACGGTTCCGGCCGACGTGCTCGCCAGGGTGCAAAAACTGCCACAGGTGAAGCAGGCCAAGGCGCTTACATTCTAATGGCGCTTGCATTCTAATAGGGCGCATACGTTCCATATGAGCCCGCGGACCTTCTGTCCAACTCTCAGCGCGCGTCCGCCTTGTCTTCGGTGGACGCCGCTGCAGCTTCACGATCGGGTTCGCTGGTTTGCGTGGCCGGCGGCATGCGGAGCCGCAGCGCTTCCCAACCTTCGGTGAAAGCGGTGGCGGCGAGTTCGAACATCAGCGCGAGCTGGATGTCGCGCGCCCGACTGGCATTGTCCCAGATCCTGCTGGAATGCGGAAATTTCCTGTTCTCACTCATGGCGAACCTCTCGACGCGGCATATCCGCGATATGCCCGAGGTCAGCCGGATTTTGCTCCAAGGCATGGCCCCGGGTGGCCCTGTATTAAGTCCGGGCTCGACGAACGCGTGTAAGCTAGATCACACGCGCCAAAACACCGCGGCTCTTGGCGCCTGGACGGCTACCTCCTTCGATGTCCTGAGGTTTGCCCGCCGGCTGCCGCCGTTCCGCCCGTAACGCGCCTCACGGAAACCCCGATCGAACCAATTCCATTGCGGCTGCGTCAAAGCACTGATGGTGGTCTGACTTTTCGCGCGCGGTCTTGTCCGCCCGGCTGGGTTTTCGATAGCGCGTCGAATTTTTCGGAGGGAAATGATGCGCGTGATTGCCAATTGTCTCGTTGCGACGATCAGTCTCGTGGTGCTGGCCGCTCTTGCTGCGGTGCCGGCGCAGGCAGCCAATCTGGAAGCGACGTCATCGATCGACGCCGTCACCGTATATCCCGACGGCGCCAGCGTCACGCGCGTGGTCGCGCTCGATCTGCCCGCGGGCGATAACACGGTTGTGCTCAACGATTTTCCGCTCGGCCTCGACGTGTCGTCGCTGCGGGTCGAAGGCGAGGCGGACGCCAAACTGACGATCGGCGCGATCGATGCCAAACCGCCACGCGCTGCGGCACCCGCCGATCTGCCCGAACTCGACAAGCGCCTCGAGGCGCTGAGCGACGAGCGCGCCAATCTGCAGGGCGCGATCGATGCGGCCACCGCGCGCCGGAAATTTGCCGAGCATTTCGCCGAGGTCTCGCCGGTCGGAATTGGCGACAAGGGTGAAGCGCGCCCGATCTCGGAATGGCGCGAGGCCTTTGCCGCGGTGTCGGACGAGGTCGCCGCGGCCGATACCGCGATCCGCGATGCCAAGCGCAAGCAGCGCGATCTCGATCGCGAGATCGCGCGGCTGCAGTCCGATCGCACGATCAAGCCGCCGAGCAAGCTCGAGGTGCGGCTCGACCTTGCCGCTGCGGCGACGACCGCGGCAAAGTTGCGGGTGACTTATAACGTGCGCAACGCGCGCTGGTCGCCGCTCTACGATGCCCGTCTCGACACCGGTGCCAAGGATCGCAAGCCGGCGCTCGAACTGGTGCGCCGTGCCGAGATTACCCAGAGCACCGGCGAGGACTGGTCGAACGTCGCGCTTAGCGTCTCGACGGTGCGGACCGCGCGCGGCGGCAATGCACCGGAGCTGAACTCGCTGATCGTGCAATATCCCGCAACCGATGCCGCGGGCCGGCCACGCGCCCGCGCAGGTGCAATCCTTCGAAAAGGCCGAGCGCTCGGTGGCGATGCCGGCGGCGGCGCCGACGGCGAGGGCCGAGGAACGCGAGGCCGTCGCCGACGTCAGCGGCTTCCAGGTGGTGTTCAAAATCCAGGGCCGCGTCAGCGTCGGTGCCAGCGAGGGCGCCAAGAGCCTGCGCATCTCGACCGCAACGATCGCGCCCGATCTCGTCGTGCGCTCCGTTCCGGTGCTCGATCCGACGGCCTATCTCGAGGCGCACTTCCTGCAGGCCGAGGACGCGCCCTTGCTGGCGGGGCGGGTCGCGATCTATCGCGATGGCGCTTTTGTCGGCCGCGAACTGATCAAGGCTGCTGCCAAGGACGAGATCGTGCGGCTCGGCTTCGGCGCCGACGACAAGGTCAAAATCGAGCGCACCGTCGTCAAGCGTAACGAGGGATCGGCCGGCCTGTTGGTCGCAACCTCGAAGACCGACGAGCGTTCATTCAAGACCAGCGTGCACAACGGCCATGACTTCCCGATCAAGGTCGCGATCGACGATCAATTGCCGGTCAGCCAGAACGAGGAGATCCAGGTCGACCTGCTGCCGGCAACCACGCCGCCGACCACGACCAATCTGGCTGGCAAGCGCGGCGTGCTGGAATGGGCGTTCGAAGCCAAGCCCAATGAGGCCAAGGACATCGCGCTGGCCTGGCGGGTGCGCTGGCCCAAGGACAAGGGCGTGGTGATGATTCCGTCCGGATAGAGGCTGACATAACACCGGCGCGGAGCGGTGCTGCTCCGCGCCCTGCGTACGAACTTGCCCGCTCGTTCGCGTTGTGGCCTCAACTGTTAGGGCCGCGATCCATGCCGACGGGTTGCCAGCGGCGGAGCGAGGTGTTTTGCAGCACCGACGGATTGACGCAGCTTACCGGCCACATGCCGGTCAGCACCAGTGACAATTCGTAGCCGACGCGACGTTTGCGCGCCTCGTCGAAACGTGCCGAGGCGGAAGCGACATGCGCGGTCAGGGTCACGTTTTCCATCCCCAGCATCGGATTGTTGTGCGAAGGCGGCTCCGTCTCCAGCACATCGAGCGCGGCATGAGCGATCCAGCCTTCCTGCAATGCCTTGATCAGCGCCTCTTCGTGCACCGTCGGCCCGCGGCCGGTGTTGATGAAGATAGCGTTCGGCTTCATCTGCCGGAAATGCTTCTCGCCGAGCATACGGTTGGCCTCGGGACGCGCCGGTGCGTGCATCGAGACGAAATCCGATTGCGTCAGCACTTCGGACAACGTCGCGGGCAATACGCCATGCTCGGAGATCAGTGTCTCCTGGATGAACGGGTCATAAGCCATCATCCGCAAGCCAAACGGCGCTGCGCGCCTGGCCACCGCGCGCGCCACCCGGCCGAACGAGATGAAACCGAGCGTCTGTCCCATCAGTCGCGGAATCTTCAATAGCGCCGGCCGTCCCTCCGACCAGCGTCCTTCGCGAACCATCCGGTCCTGCTGGATCAGGCGGCGAAAGCCGGCCAGCAACAGCATCATGGCGTGGTCGGCGACTTCCTCGATGAAAGTATCGGGGATGTTGGTGACGGGAATGCCGCGCGCGGTGGCGGCCTGCACGTCGACGCTATCGACGCCAACGCTGCCGAGCGTAATGACCTTGCAGTTTTCTAGCGCGTCGATGATTTTCTTTGTGATCGGCATGCCCTTGGCATAGATAGCGTCGGCAGTCCGCGCGGCGTCGATGAATTCGGCCTCATTGGCCGGCGCCTCGACGATCTCGGCGTCGATCGGGTCGAGCGCCTCCTGCTCGAATGCGTAGCCGCCGCCGGCGACGCTGAAACTCGCGCCCTTTGGCGTCACCACTTTGAACCTGGGCATTTCAGTCTCCCGATTTTAATTTCGGTGTTGGTTTTTGACCGCGATAGGGCGTCGCCGCCTCCCGATTTTAGCATCCCGATCGTGCTCAACAGTCTTTGGGCCGATCGTGAGTCTAGCGTGAAGAACTCAAGGCGCGGAATCATCAGGAAACAATGAAACCTGCTGCAGTTTCACCGGCGTTCCACTGTGGCGATCTCGTGGGCATCGCACAGGATGCTTTTTAGCCGCTATTGGCGCGCCGTCAACGCGTGCTCCGGACGCTGTGTGATACGGATCACACCGTGCATGGCGGGACATGAACGCATCTCCGCGACGGCGAGACCATGGCGTATCGCGACAGCCAAATCGGCCGGCGCAAACATTGAAACCCATGGAGACGAACAATGGATGGCCTATCTCACCCCTCGGTCGACAACTCTGTCAGCACCGAATTCGCTGAAGCTTCGCAGCTCGATCAAGTCGAAATTTCCACCAATCCGGCGCCCGCTGCCGCGCCGAACCGACTTCAGTTCTGGGAAGCCGAGCACACCCGTCCCGAGTTCGAGCAGGGTGGTGAAGAGAATTCGGACCTGATCAACGTCGCCAACAGCTATCTCGAGAAGTGCATGGCGCATCCGTATCTGCCGGTCGAAGAAATTCGCGCCCAGCAATTCGCGCGGATCAAGGAACTGGTCAAGATGGCCTACCGGGAGATCCCGGTCTATCGCAACAAATACAAGAAGGCGGGCTTCAGGCCCTCGCATCTCAAGACCTATGAAGACATCCAGAAGATTCCGGTCATCACCAAGCCGGAACTGGTCGCCGCGTTCCCGGATCAGTGCGTCAACCGCAAGTTCAAGAGCGACAGCCTGTTTCCGACCCGCTCGTCCGGTTCGTCGGGCCAGACCCTCCTGATCCGTGTCGACTATGACGCGATCCTGACCGACACCATCCAGGGCGTCCGTCAGTTCGCGATGCAGAGCGGCAACGATTACAAAGAGAACGACCTGCTCGCCCACGTCTACACCGTGCCGTGGTGGTACAACTCGATCGGCGGCAAGTATCCGACCGCGTTCATCTCGAACCTGATCCCGCCTTCCCGCGTCGCCAAGCATCTGCGCTACCTCGCGCCGCGGACCCTGTCGCTGTATCCGTCGAGCCTCGATGGGCTGATGCCGCATGTCGACGAATTCAAGTCGACCCTGAACGTCGTGGTCACGCATTCGGAATATTCCTCGAAGGCCCAACGCCAGGAATGGTCGCGCCAGCTCGGCGTGCCCGTGCTCGACGAATACTCCTCGGAGGAAGCCACCCGCATCGCGCTCGAAATGCCCGACGGCCACTACTATGTCTGCGAGGACACCGTGCACCTCGACGTGCTCGATCCCGTGACCATGGAGCCGCAGGTCGCCGGCCAGTCCGGTATCGCCGTGATCACCAACCTGCTCAACGAAGCGATGCCGTTCATTCGCTACGTGCAGGGCGACTACATCACCCTGCCGGTCGAGCCGGCGCCCTCCAAGATCAACTGGTCGCAGATCGCGAGCATCGACGGCCGTCTCAACGACGCCTTCATCAACAAGGAAGACCGCAAGGTTCCCGCCGGCAGCATCCTCGATGCGACCTATCGCTGGATGTTCGATTGCGACCTGCACCTGGCGCAGTTCGAGATCGTGCAGACCGGTGTCGATCAGGTCGAGGCTCGCGTCGTGCTCGGCGCCGCCACGTCAGCGGACAAGCTGCACGGATCGATCCCGCATCTGGAAGATCTGCTTTCGATCTGCCTGGAGGACAAGGTCCGCGTCAAGGCGGTCGTGCTCGACGCTTTCCCGCAAAAGGTCGGCAAGCGCCGTCCTATCCGTCGCGAGATGGCGTAACCCGAGAACGAGGGGACATGTGTCATGATTGACTCGATCAACCGTATGGCGGCCATGACGGCGCGTTATTACTACCTGCTGCGCTCGTCATGGCTGAGGCTGGCTGAACTGATCTTCTGGCCGGCGATGCAGATGCTGGTGTGGGGTTTTCTCTACACCTACCTCTATGACAGCAAATCCAGCATGGCGAGCACCGGCGGCATGCTGCTCGGCGCCGTGCTGCTCTGGGACGTGTTGTTCCGCGGCCAGCTCGGCTTCAGCTTTACGTTCCTGGAGGAGATCTGGTCGCGCAATGTCGCGAACCTGATGATGAGCCCGCTGCAACCAGCCGAGCTCGCGGCATCGCTGATGGCGATGAGCCTGCTCCGGCTGCTGATCGGCACCCTTCCGGTGACGCTCTTGGCGTTCGTGCTGTTCGGCTTCAACATCTACGAACTCGGCTTCCCGCTGCTCGGGTTTTTCATCTGCCTGGTGATGACCGGATGGGCGATCGGACTTGTCGTATCCGGAATGATCATCCGCCAGGGCCTCGGCGCCGAGAGCCTTGCTTACTCGGTCATGATCCTGGTGCTGCCGCTGTGCTGTGTCTACTACCCGGTCTGGGCGTTGCCGCTCTGGCTGCAACCCGCCGCCTGGTCATTGACGCCCACTTACGTGTTCGAGGGCATGCGGGCGATCCTGATCGATGGCGTATTCCGTACCGACCTGATGGTCGAGTGCTTCGCACTTAACCTCGTCTATCTCACGCTCGCTTTCGCCACCTTCATGCTCCTGCTGCGCAGTGCCCGTCACAAGGGCGTGCTGCTCACCATGGGCGAGTAATCAGGGGACCGTCATGAACAGCATTGCAACTTTCTTCTCGGGTACCGACCAGGCGCGTGCATCTGCGGGCACGCTCCCGGCTCCGGCCCAATCGCCAGCGACGATCGAGGCCGCCACGCCGGCGATCGCGGTAGAGACACTCTGCAAGAAGTACGGCACGCATTGGGCCGTCGACGAGGTCAACTTCATCGTGCCGAAGGGCTGGACCGTCGGTCTGCTCGGCGGCAACGGCGCCGGCAAGACCACCACGATCGCGATGATCATGGGTCTCGTGGTGCCGACCGTCGGTCGCGCCATGGTGCTCGGACACGACATGGCGACCGAGCGCCACAAGGTGCTGAAGCGGATGAATTTCGAAAGCCCGTACGTCGCGCTGCCGGCGCGGCTGACGGTGCGCGAGAACCTCACCGTGTTCGGCCGGCTCTACGGGGTGCCCAACGTCAAGCAGAAGATCGAGGAACTGATCGAGGAATTCGAACTCGGCGATATCATCGACCGCTACACCGGCCGGCTCTCGGCCGGGCAGAAAACCCGCGTCGCGGTGGCGAAGGCGCTGATCAACGATCCCGACGTGCTGGTGCTCGACGAGCCCACCGCTTCGCTCGATCCAGATCGCGCCGACTGGGTGCGCAGCCGGCTGCAGGCCTATCAGCGGCGCAAGAGCGCCTCGATCGTGATGTCGTCGCACAACATGCTCGAGGTCGAGCAGCTCTGCGACTTCGTCGTGATCATGAGCCGTGGCCGCGTCGTAGCGTTGGGTACCTGCCGCGAACTCGCCGAAAAGTTCGAATGCAAAAATCTCGACGAGGTCTTCATCAAGCTGGCGCGGGGGCGTGATGCTGTCCGTGGTCTCGATTGAGCAGCAACACAAGCAGCCGTCGCGGATCACCATCCGCGGCGAGCGCCTCTCTGACTTTGCGTCGCGCGAAGAACTGCTGGATACGGCTTTCGGTCCCGGCCGCTTCGCCAAATCCTCCGAGCGCCTGCGTGAGGGCAGGGTGCCGGCCCGGGGTCTGGCGTTCACCGCCATCGAAGGCAAGCGCCTGATCGGAACGGTGCGGCTGTGGTCGGTGACGGCCGGCAACGCCAAGGGATGCCTGCTGCTCGGGCCGCTCGCGGTCGCTTCCGACGTCCGCGGCCTTGGTGTCGGCGCTGATCTGATGTGGCGGGCGTTGCGCGAGGCGAAGCGGCGCGGCTATCGCGCGGTGCTGCTGGTCGGCGATCCCGCCTATTATCAGCGTTTTGGTTTCTCGGCTGAGAACACTGGCGGCCTGCGTATGCCCGGCCCCTATGAGCGCGAGCGGCTGCTGGCCTGTGAGTTCACGCCGGGGGCGCTAAACGGCGCGCGCGGCATGATATCGGCCGATCGTCCGCGGCCGTCGCGGTTTGCCGGGATTATCGACAGCGTCGTCGTCGGCAGAATTCCGATCACGCAGCCGATATAGTCTTTTGCGCATATCATTTTCACTTGTCTCAAGCAGTCGTCACGGCGAGGGCGCCGATGCCCTGCGCGCGGCGACGAAAACGCCCGTCAGCACCAGTGCGAAGCCTATCAAGTGGAACGGTTGCGGACGCTCGCCGAGAAAGACCATCGCCATCACGGAGCCGAACAGCGGCACGACGTGAAAGAACGGCGCGGCACGATTGGCGCCGATCAGTTGTACGCCACGATTGTAGCATAGATAGGCCACCGTCGAGGGAAACACCGCGACATAGAACAGCGACAGCAGGTTGGCCGTGTTGATCGCCATGACCGGTCGCGTGGCCAACTCCCAGATCAGCAATGGAACGAGGCACAACGCACCGCCGCCGAAGGTGAAGGCAGCGAAAGATAGCGCGTGGATCGCCGGACGCTTTAGCGTCATCACCGAATAAAATCCGAAGATCACCAAGGCCACGATAAAGATGACGTCGCCCTTGTTGAACTCGATGCCCGAAAGCGCGCTCAAATCGCCGTGCAGCAGAATCACCAGCACTCCGGTCAGCGACAGCACGACGCCCGCCGCCTGTGCCCATGTCAGCCGCACGCCGAGCAGGACCAGCGACCACACCGCGACCACCAGCGGGCCAGCCGACTGCAACAGCAGCACGTTCAATGCCTGGGTATATTCGAGCGCCCAGTATTGCAGGGTGTTGAAGGCGCCGATCCCGGCGACGGAAATGATCACCATGATGCCAAGGCTGCCGCGAATTGCGGCCCGGTCGCGCATCAGATGTTGCCAGGCGAGCGGCAGCAAGACGAGGAACGCGAGAAACCAGCGCAGGAATGAAAGCGTAATGGGAGGAATATGCCCGGCGGCGAGGCGGCCGACGATAGCGTTACCGGCCCAGCACAACGCGGTGATGGAAAGCAGCAGATAGGGCTGGTTGGCGATCCAACCGCCGGAAGCGGGCGTCTGGTCGGAATATGGCATAAGGCGTCGTTCTCAGGGAATGCTGCCGGATAAAGATTTGCCCGGTTCGATGAGGCCACCGCCCGCTGGCATCCGTGCCAGGCCGCAAGGTTGATCCGGCCCCGTTCACAGACACGGATTTTTACCCGACATCAATGGGCTGGATGCATCGCGACCATGCGTAAGACAGCGATCCCCTTGTCGCGCGTGCCGGCAAGGCGCGACCGACCGCGCGGGCTAACGCGGGCGCGGAGGGCTTCAGGAGAGAGGAGGTCTAGCCACCGTTGCGGCGATTGGCCTGTCGCTTGACGATCTGCTCAGCCAGATGAACCAGCATCCGCTTTGCCTTGGAGTCCTTCATTTGGTTGAAGGCCCGCATCAGGCGCAGTCCGAGCAGGGTTTCCAGGGTGGCGGCGGCTTTGTTCGACGCAACGACCTCGTCCTCCGCCTTGGTCGTGGCCGGCTGGCTGGAGTAACCGAGCGGGACGACAAGCGTTTCCGCGATCCGCCTCAGGTGATTGTCATGGATTTCACTCGAAGCGGCGCCGCCCTGCGTTTGCGCGACTGCGTTGTCGAGAACCTCGGCAAGGTCGCTTTGCGACAGTCCCATCGCCAGCCACCTCGCTTTCATGCGCGGTCCGGTATTCCCGTCAGCTCCGTCGCCGATCATCGGTTTCTCCCGCTACTGCGATCGGAAAAAACCGGAACGATCTTGGATCGCGACACTTTCTTGAAGCCGGCGAACAAATTCACCAATGGCTCGGCTTCCTTGTATGATTTCTGCAGATCCTTCGGATGGACGAACTCGTCGTTGAACCATGGATATTTGCGGCCGTCGAAGGATTGAATGGTCCAGTCGATCAGGTGTCGGTCCCGCGGTATCTTGTTCGGGTCCGGATGATAGGCGAGCCAGATATCCATCTCGAATTTGTGCGCGCCAGCGCGCGCACCCCTGCGCTCAGGTGGTGGCATACAAACAGCTCCGTTTCGCTCTTGTATCCTTGCAGAAATACCGTTGTTCCACAACCGAGAGACGATGAGATGACTGCGCTCGACCTCGAACTTCTTCGCAAGACGGCAGGTCAGGGAACCCGGAAACCCGGTCGGCCGCCTACTCGCTCGACAGGAGACTGCGCTGCAGCTGGCAAAGCGCACGGTTATCTTCACCGTCGATGCTGCCGGATCGCCCCGTTTGAACGACGTCGTTGGGGTGTTGACCTAGCAACGCAACATCGTCGTCGCCAGGGGCGCCGCGTTTGCCGGCCACCTGATCGATCTGGCGATCGTGCAACTGCGCATGACGCTCCACGATATCTCCGAAGAGGAGCTATACGAGTTTTCCAATCTGCTCAGCGTCAGTCGTGGCCGCGGTCGGGGGCATTCCGACTGACGGCGATCGGGTCGACGAACATCCGCATTGACAACACCGGAGGCGCAGCGATGCCAGGCCGAAGATGGATGATACTCGCGATCCTGTTCGGCGCGCGCGCGGCGACGGGCGATCGCACGGTCGGCCCTGGCATATTCTTCACCTGCTTCTACGTCCTGATGGCAGTCGGACCTTTGGTCGCTGGCCATCTGCAGGACGTCTTTGGGATCGCCGATCGCAGGGGCGGCCCTGCTCGCGGCTATCGTGCCGCTGTCGCTTTTGTCCTGTTTTCGGCAAATCCACATCGGCTCGCAGGACGCGGCCGTGATACCGGGTTGCGCGCGGTAACGTGATCGGAGGGCCGGCCGCAGACCAGCCATAATTCGGACGCCACCGCCTGAAAGTTGGGCCGATCGGCTGGATCGCTTCGTGAGCAATCAGAGGTCGCCGGCTTGCCAGGCCGGTCCGGCGCAGCCATTGGCCGATGCCGTGCTACCGCGTCGCAGTTGTCTTTTTGCAGTGAATTTCAAGGGGTTGGGTCCTCCTTGGTTGATCCGGAAGCGCCGTTCTTGCTTGCGTCCATAGTCCGCATCCGTTATCCGGTGGGCTGGCTCGCAAACGAGCGGCGCTGGCCGCGATTTGCGCTGGGCGCATGATCCGGAAACGATGGGACCCGGCTTTTCCCAAGGTCATGCTCATGCAGAGATGGTTGCAGAGGGAATACCCGCGAAATGGCTAATGTTGTCGTCGTCGGCGCCCAATGGGGCGACGAGGGGAAGGGCAAGATCGTCGACTGGTTGTCGGAACAGGCCGACATCGTCGTGCGCTTCCAGGGCGGCCACAATGCCGGGCATACCCTGGTCATCAATGGCGAAACTTACAAACTGGCGCTGTTGCCGTCCGGCGTATTGCGACCTTCGAAACTGTCGGTGATCGGCAATGGCGTGGTAGTCGATCCGCAGGCCTTTCTCGACGAGGTCGCCAGGCTAAAGGGGCAGGGCGTTGCTGTCGGCCCCGAAAACCTGCGCGTCGCCGAAAACGTCACGCTGATCCTGCCGCTACATCGCGAGCTCGATGCGCTGCGCGAATCCTCCAACGCGATCACCGCGATCGGCACCACGCGGCGCGGCATCGGCCCGGCCTATGAGGACAAGGTCGGTCGTCGCGCGATCCGGCTGATGGACCTCGCCGACCTTGATACGTTGCCGCAAAAAATCGAACGCCTGCTGGCGCATCACAACGCGCTTCGCCGTGGGCTCAATCTGGAAGTGATCGACGGCGGCGGCATCCTGAAAGAGTTGACGGCGATGGCGCCAAAGCTTTTGCCTTACGCCGAAACGGTGTGGCATCTGCTCGATCTGCGGCGCCGCGAGGGTAAGCGCATCCTGTTCGAGGGCGCGCAAGGCGCGCTGCTTGATGTCGACCACGGCACCTATCCCTATGTCACATCGTCCAACACGGTGGCGGCGCAGGCGGCGACCGGCTCCGGCATGGGTCCGAGCGCGGTCGGCTATGTGCTCGGCATTTGCAAGGCATACACGACACGGGTCGGCCAGGGGCCGTTCCCGACCGAGCTGACCGACGAGACCGGCGAGGAGATCGGCCGTCGCGGCAAGGAATTCGGCGTCAACACCGGACGCAAGCGGCGCTGCGGCTGGTTCGATGCGGTGCTGGTGCGCCAGACGGTGCGGACCTGCGGCATCCATGGCCTGGCGCTAACCAAGCTGGATATTCTCGATGGGTTCGACAGCATCAAGGTCTGCGTCGGCTATAGGCTGGACGGCAAGGAGATCGATCATTTGCCGGCCGGTGAGGGCGCGCAATCACGGGTGACGCCGGTCTACGAGACCATCGAGGGCTGGAAGGAGCCGACCGCCAACGCGCGCTCCTGGGCGAACCTGCCGGCACAGGCCATCAAATATGTTCGCAGGGTCGAGGAATTGGTGGGCTGTCCGATCGCGTTACTTTCCACCAGCCCCGAACGCGAAGATACTATTCTGGTCCAGAACCCGTTTGAGGCTTAACGAGATATTACTGGAAAGCCCGCAGTGTTGAGCAGAGATGGCTGACTACTACCCGCTGATCGCCCGCGCCATTGCCGGATTGGACCCCAGTGCTCCCGGCGAGAGCCGCCGTGCGCTGTATGAACGGGCCCGCACCGCACTGATTGCGCAGTTGCGCAGCGTCGAACCTCCATTGAGCGAATCCGAGATCACCCGCGAGCGGTTGTCGCTGGAGGAAGCCGTACGCAAGGTCGAATCCGAGGCTGCCCAGCGCGCCCGGGACGTCACCCGTTCCGGCGGTGATGCGTCGCGTAGCGGCGCGCGCGCCGGCGATGCATTCCGCACCAGCAGTCGGTCCGGCACGCGGCCGGGTGAAGCCGCCGCTCCGCCCTCGGCCGCCCGGCGGCCGTCCCCCTCACGCAACGATCGCCCGCCGCTCGGGCAGGAAGATACGCTCGTCCCGCGCAACCCTCGCGCCGATCAATCTCCGTCATCCCGGCTGCCGCCCATTCCAATACCGGATGCACCGCCTACCCGTGAGCGCATGGGCGATGCCCGCCGTGGCGCGGACAACAATGCGCCACCGCCGCCGGGCATGCGCGGATTTCGCGATATCTCGGCCGACGTTGACGATCTTGGGCGCGCCGCGGCGCAAGCCAACCGCGCGGCGCGGAAAACCTATGCCAACGTGCCGTCGCCGTCGCCGGAGTTCGACCGGCTCGAGCCGAGCATGGAGAATCGCGGCGGCGATGCGGAGACGCCCTATTCATATGATGAATCCATCCAGGAGGCCGAACGCTATACGCCGTCGGCTTCCTCTCTGCGCTCGCGCGTGTCGCTCGATCGTGAACCGAAAAAGCGTCCGCGCACCGCCACCATGTTTCCGTTCAAGAGCGCGATCGCGATCGGCGTCGTCCTGATCCTGGTGGGCGCCGCAATCCTGATGGGCAAGCAGGCCTTGAACACCGTGGGCGGTCTGTTCAAGCCGTCGAGCGAGGTGGTGGAAGCGCCAAAGGACAATACAGCGCCGCTGGCGAAGCCAAAGATTCCCGATCGGGTCGGCCAGCCGTCATCGACCGACCAGGTCGCGCCGGTGGCGCAGCGAGTGGTGCTGTATGACGAGGATCCGTCCGATCCGAAGGGCAAACAATATATCGGCACGGTGGTGTGGCGCACCGAGCCGATCAAGGGGAGCGCCGGCCAGGCCGCCGATATCGCGGTGCACGCCGACATCGACATTCCCGACCGCAAGTTCAAGATGACGATGTCGTTCCGCCGCAACACCGATACTTCGCTGCCGGCCAGCCATACCGCCGAGCTGACTTTTATCCTGCCGCCGGATTTCTCCGGCGGCGGCGTCAGCAACGTGCCGGGCATCATGATGAAGTCCAACGAGCAGGCCCGCGGCACGCCGCTCGCCGGCCTCGCGGTCAAGGTCACCGACGGTTTCTTCCTGGTCGGTTTGTCGAACGTGGAGGCCGATCGCGCGCGCAATATCCAGCTCCTGAAGGAGCGTTCGTGGTTCGACCTGCCACTGGTCTATCTCAACCAGCGCCGCGCCCTCATCGCGATCGAAAAGGGAGCGCCGGGCGAGCGTGCGTTCGACGACGCATTCGCGGCGTGGGGCGAATAGGCCTTTGGCCGCCTTGCTCCGGCGCGGCTTGCGTTCGAACCGCGGATATTCCGAAGACCGTTGATTGTTTGATGCCCGGCGCCACCCGAGGTTGCTTGCTGCTTAATCCGCCCGACCGCAAAAACTGCTATAGTCCGCAAGAATAGCGGGAGTTAAGCATGAAACGGTATCTGATCTTCGCGGCGCTTGGACCATTTCTCGGCGGTTTTTTTATGCTGGTGGCAAGCACCGTCACGTCCGGCTATTGGGATCACCCGACGTGGGCGGAAGCGACCAAGCTGTTCGTGGATTTCCTCAAGACGCTGCAATACAGTTATCTGTTCGGCATCCTGCCCATTCTGATGATCGCGGCGGTGGACGATATCGTGTTCCATATCAAGAAAATTCCGCCTGTGATCCGTATGCTGATCGTCGGTGCGATCGCATTCGTCGCGGCGGAATTTATCTACGGCTCGAGGGGATCCGACAGCGGCGCAATTCAGTTCATCCTCTATGGTCTGGTCGGCTTCGTTCCCGGGGCGCTTGCGTCGTGGTTGGCGCATGAGGCGATCGACGAGCCGACAATGGCGAAGCCAACCGCGTCATAAAAAAAGCCGTAGATCTTGCGGTCCATCGGTGACCTTACGTCATTGAACGTCCTACAGGCGGTATATCCACGCAAACCCCTGTGTTGGTTCGAAGCGGCGCCGTTTCGGCCTACCCCGCCGGAATTCTGAACGCGATTTCACTTGAAAGCGCCATCGCACCACGCAACTTGCGCCTGGCCGCCGCGTTACCCATCTGATGGCCATGTCGAACGACGATATTTACTTCCGCAAACCTGCCCACGCCCGAACCGCCGCCAGCGCGACGTTTGGCGGTGGACAGCCGCGCGGTCCTGTGATCGATCAGGAGGGCCGCGAAATACCGGCGGATCCGCTCGATGGGCGGTTTCAGGGTTTTCGCTTCGATTTTGGCAATTCCGGCGCCAACCCGTTTGGCAATATGACCCGCGAGCAACGGCTGGCGCGGCTCGATGCGATTGCCAGGCTGCTTGACGTCGCGTTCATCCTGCCGGGAACCAACATCCGCTACGGCATCGATGGCATCATCCGGCTGATCCCGGTGGTCGGCGATCTCGTCGCATCGGCGTTTTCACTCTGGCTGGTGCGCGAGGCGCGATCGCTCGGCGCGCCCTGGCATGTCACTGCGCGGATGCTCGCTAACGTCGCGCTGGAAGGAACTGTCGGAATGGTGCCGGTGGCGGGCGATGCGTTCGACGTGCTGTTCCGCGCCAACATGCGCAACATGCGGCTGCTACGGCGCTGGATGGAAAAGCAGCCGCGCTGACAACGCGCCGCGTTCTCCCGGTGAGGGAGAAGCAGCACGTTTGATTTTTAGCCAAGGTGAGATCGGATTACGCCGCCGGCGTCGGCGTTGCCGTCCGCGGGCGCGGCCTTCGGCGCGCGCGGGCGGCGCGGCAGCGGGAAATCCTGGCTTTCATAGAGGTTGCGAATGCCGCTCTGGTCGAAGCGGGCTTCTTCGACCTGCAGATAGGCGCCATTCAGCGAATCCGCCGGCAATTCCTCGATCGCGAAGCGAACCGCCTCGGCCGCGGTGCCAAATCGCCGATACGCAAAGCCGGCCCTTTTCTTCTTGCGGATCGCGGCAGGGAACAATTCGGCGGCGGTGTTATAGCTAAAGGAAGCCATGGTCAGTGACCCTTATCTTTTTCGTGGGAGCGCGAATTTTCACTCGCGAACAGTTCGCGCCGGGCCTGTGAAGCAGGGCAGGACGCCGGCACACGTCATTGCAGAACAGTCTTTCCAATAGAATATAGGCTCGTTTGGCAGAAATGCAACTCCTGACCGGCTGGATAATTAATCCTCGACCGGTCCGGCAAAATCTCAAATAATCCTTTATCTTACAAAGGCTTAATTGGGTTAAAGCTTGCCGAGCAGCAACAGCACGATCAGAACCACCAGAATGACGCCGCCGATGCCCAATCCGGAGTGACCCATGCCGTAACCATAGCCGCCGAAGCGGCCGCTGAAGCCGCCGATCAGATAGATAATGACGATGATGATGAGTATCGTTCCCAGAGACATCGCGCCCTCCCAATATGCTGCCGGGCCGAAAGCTTGCGCCGCTCCCGGCTCATCGAGCAAAGCATAGCCCGATCGTTCCGGCGAGGAACCAGCCGGCCTATTTGGGCTGCAGTTTCAGCGCAGCCGAGTTGATGCAGTAACGCAGGCCGGTCGGGCCAGGGCCATCTTCGAAGACATGGCCGAGATGGCCATTGCATTTGGAGCAAAGCACTTCGGTCCGGTCCATGCCGTGGCTGGCGTCGCGCTCCTCGTCGACATGGCTGTCCACCGCGGGCTTGGTGAAACTCGGCCAGCCGCAACCGGAATCGAATTTGGCGTCGGATTCGAACAGGGTCTGGCCGCAGCCGGCGCAAACATAGGTGCCTTGCCGCTTCTCATGCTCGTACTCGCCGGTGCCCGGCCGTTCGGTCGCCTTCTGGCGCAGCACCGCATATTGCATCGGCGTCAATTCCTGGCGCCACTCCGCTTCGCTCTTCTTGACCCTGCCTGTCATCGTCTTCCCCTCAGACATCAGCCCTGATCGGATCTGGAAAACCGCCGTCAGTTGGTGACCTTTGCGGAGCCCACCAGCGTCGGCTTCTCGATATAATTTTCGGCGAACAGCTTCTTCAGGTTTTCGACCTTCGGGATGTCGTTATAGGCAATATAGGGTTGGTTCGGGTGTAGCGTCAGGTAGTCCTGATGATAGGCCTCGGCGGGATAGAATCCCTGCAGCGGCCCGACCTTGGTCACGACCGACTTGGGATAGGCCTTGGCGGCATCGAGCTGGGCGATATAGGCATCCGTGACCTTCTTCTGTTCGTCGGTCGTGGTGAAGATCGCCGAGCGATACTGCGTACCGCTGTCAGGGCCCTGGTAGTTCAGTTCGGTCGGATTGTGGGCGACCGAGAAGAAGATCTGCAGCAGCTTCCCGTAACTGATCCTGCTGGGATCGTATTTGATCTCGACGGATTCGGCATGGCCGGTGGTGCCGGTCGAGACCGTTTCATACTGCGCGGTGGCCTTGCTGCCGCCGGTATAGCCGGAGATGGCGCTGACCACGCCGGCGGTGTGCTGGAACACGCCCTGCACGCCCCAGAAGCAGCCGCCCGACAACACAACGGTCTGGATGCCGCCGGTCGGCTTGGCGTCCATGGCAGGCGCAGGGATCACCACGGCGTCTTCCGCCGCGAACGAGGGTGCGAAGGCAGCAATCGCCAGCGCGCCGATGGCGGCAATGCAGAGCGAAAGACGGCGGAATTGATGACGGGACATGGGAATTCCTCCGGAGGAGTAAAAGATAGTTTAGGGCGGCCATTGTGGTTCGCAAATCGCCAACCTCGCGTGCCTTCAAGATACGGACTGGCGCCGGTCTTGTTACGGCCTGACGCACACGAGTTCGTGAATAAAAGGCTGGTTTGCAAGGCGTTGGCGCGGGAGAGGGCGCCGCTGGCGTCATCCTTCGAAAACCCTACACCACCACGCTCAGGCGTTTCGCCGCGCGCGTGATGCCGGTGTAAAGCCAGCGCGCACGGCTGTCCTGAAATGCAAAGCTTTCGTCGAACAGCACGACGTCGTCCCATTGCGAGCCCTGGCTTTTGTGCACCGTCAGCACGTAGCCGTAGTCGAATTCGTCATAGGGCTTGCGCTGCTCCCACGGAATCGTCTCGATGCCGCCGGCGAAGCAATCGCCGCGCACGGAAACCTTGGTCACCTTGTGACCGAAATCCTCGTCGGGCGACAGCCGCATGGTGATGATCTGGGATTTTGAGGCCGCGCGCGACTTCACCCGCCACAGCCCGCCATTGAACAGGCCCTTCTTGCGGTTGTTGCGCAGGCAGACCAGCTTGTCGCCGGCGACCGGTAAGGGATCCTTGATGTTCTGCTTCTGCCGCACCCGCATGTTGTAGGAGCGGCGGGTGTTGTTGCGCCCGACCAGCACCTGGTCGGCTTCCATCACGCGCTGCGGATCGAGCTCGCTGCGCGACACCACCTCACTTTCGCCGTAGCGGCCGATGTCGAGGTCGCGGCCTTCTCGCACGTCCATCGACATCCGCACGATCGGATCGTCCTGCGCCTGTCGGTGCACCTCGGTCAGCATCGCGTCGGGTTCGCAATTGGTGAAGAAGCCGCCGCCCTGGATCGGCGGCAATTGCGCGGGATCGCCGAGCACCAATAGCGGGCAATCGAACGACATCAGGTCGCGGCCGAGTTCCGCGTCGACCATCGAACATTCGTCGATTACGATCAGCTTCGCCTTCGAGGCAGGCGCATCGTCCCACAGCTCAAAGCTCGGCTGCTCGACGCCGGATTCGCGGGCGCGGTAAATCAGCGAATGAATGGTGGAGGCATTGTCGCAGCCCTTGTTGCGCATCACCAGCGCCGCCTTGCCGGTGAAGGCCGCGAATTTAACCTGGCCGTCGACGCCGTCGGCGATGTGCCGCGCCAGCGTGGTCTTGCCGGTTCCGGCATAGCCGAACAGCCGGAACACCGGCGGCGTGCCGTTCTTGCCGGGTTTTGCCTTGAGCCAATCGGCCACGGCATGCAGCGCGGAATCCTGATGCGGCGTGAAAACAGTCATGCGGTCTCGGTGGAGGACGAGGCGGGCACAGAGGCCAGCGACTTGGGCGACGCACAAACTAACCATTCGCGCTGTGCATTCAAGCCGGTTTGCGGTGTATCGCAGCAATCGTTCGCGTTAGACGCGTAGTTTGGCGCAAACATGCATTCTTTTCCTTCCGGTACTTCTTCCCGCCGCTGGCAAGCTGATCGTTCAAGAGGAGTATCGCATGTCGCAACCGGACCTCAGGAACGAGATCAACGCCGCCGCTGAGCCCCTACTGCCGATCGAGAAGAAACTGATCGGCTGGAGTCTCGGTATCGGGATTGCACTCCTGATCGTGTTGATCACCGTCAACCACTTCGTGCCGATCAAGCTGTAGTGTATCGATCGGGAAACTTCATCATGGCCAGTGCTGAAGCGGCAAGGCTTTTTCGGAGTCAAAGGGCTTTTTCGGAGTCAATATTCTCGCGGCCGATCAGCTTGAAATCGCCGAGCAATTCACCGGGAAGGGCGGTCTGAAGAGCATCGAGCGTTTTGCCGACGCGCAATGCCCGCGCCGTTCGCGGTGGAACGGCGCGAGCAGGCCGCCTGCTTGTCGTCCGGCTGTGGCGTTCAACGCTCCCTTGGGTTACATCGCGATGCTGGCCCGCCGGAATCGGAGATCCCCCATGGAACGCACGCTGTTGCAAGCCGCTGTTGCAGTCGCGGGTTTCGCGGGTGTGGCGCTCGGGCTGACGGGTGTGTTGTTCGGCACCATGCATGCCGACCTCTCGGGCGACGTGGTGATGGATGCCTATGTGCGCTTCGGCAAGGGCGTGCTGCTGGCGATCGGTTTGATCTACTGGTCGTGCATCCCGCAGATCGAACAGCACGGCGACCGGATTTCGCTGATAACCCTGATCCTGTTGTCGGGCACCCTGTCACGCCTGATCTCGGTGACCAACCACGGCGTGCCGACGCTGGGCATTCTGTTCAACCTCGTCGCCGGGCTGATTCTGGTGCCGCTGCTGTGGCTGTGGCACCGCCACATTGCGCTGAAGACCCGGCGCGGCGCCCTGACCTGATGAAGCGTTTGGCGGTTTGGGCGTTTTATGCGGTTGGCGCGGTCGCGATCGCCTACCTCGCGCTTTATGCCTATGTGGTCTTCACTGGCCGCGACCTGCGGCCCGGCGAGCCCATTCACATTTTCCGCAAGCCCGACGCGCCGGATTATTCCTGACCGGCTGCGTCCCAGGCGGTCGCCTCTCTCTGTCCGTGCCCGGTTCGAGGAGCTCAAGAATCGGATCAGCGGCAGTGCCAACGGAAATAGCAACGACTTTTGATGCACTTTTAGCTCTTCGCTCCGACCGTTTTACAAGTGGCCGGTTCGGCAGATTTCGCTTATCGAAAGGCGATGAGTGCGCACTCGGAGCCGGATCAAGCGCCCGTGAGCAACCCAGATTCCTCTACCGACGCTTCATTCGGAGATGTGCCGCGCTCCGGCTCTCCGCTGGAGGTGCTGCGGATCTTTCTGAAGCTTGGACTGACCTGCTTCGGTGGCCCTATTTCTCACATCGGCTACTTCCGCGCTGAGTTTGTCGTGCGGCGGAAGTGGATCGACGAGCGCGCCTACGCCGATCTGGTCGGTCTGTGCCAATTCCTGCCGGGCCCCTCCAGTAGCCAGGTCGGCTTCTCGATCGGCCTGATGCGGGCCGGCTACCTCGGAGCTCTCGCCGCCTGGACCGGCTTCACCCTGCCGTCGGCGGCGATCCTCGTGCTGTTCGCTTTTGGTGCCCGCGCGCTCAACGGGCCGCTTGGTGCTGGCCTGCTGCACGGGCTAAAGCTGCCGGCGGTCGCCATCGTGGCGCAAGCGGTCTGGGGAATGGCGCGCAACCTTTGCCCCGACCGCGAGCGGGCATCGATCGCACTGGTTGCCGCGCTCATCGTCCTGTTCAGCATGGCATCGATCGCTCAGATCGGAGCAATTGTTCTCGGCGGGCTCGCCGGCCTTTGGTTCTGTCGCAGCCAGACCGCGGATGCGTCCGGACGGGTCGAGATCCCGGTCTCGCGCACCGTGGGCCGGTTCGCCCTTGGAATCTTCTTCGTCCTGCTGGCAGGGCTTCCGCTGCTCAGTGGCTTGACCGGATCAACAGGCCTCGCCCGGTTCGACGCTTTCTACCGCTCCGGTGCGCTCGTCTTCGGTGGCGGCCATGTCGTGCTGCCTCTCCTGCGTGAAGCGTTCGTTGCGCCGGGCTGGCTGAGCGACGAGGATTTCCTTGCCGGTTATGGCGCTGCCCAGGCCGTGCCGGGACCGCTCTTCACCTTTGCCGCTTACCTGGGGACGATGGTTTCGCATGGCCTTGCCGGTGCGGCTCTCGGCCTTGTCGGCATCTTCCTGCCGGGGCTGCTTGTCCTGCTCGGCGCTCTGCCGTTCTGGGAGTCATTGCGAAAGCGCGCCGGCGCGCAGGCGATGACGCAAGGCGTGAACGCCGCGGTCGTTGGCGTATTAGGCGCCGCGTTCTATGATCCGGTATGGAGCACGACCGTCCATACGGCGAAGGATTTCGGCATCGCCCTGGTCGGATTCGTCCTGCTGGTCGCCTGGCGCGTCCCCCCGCTCGTCGTCGTCGTCTTCAGCGCCGCCGCAGGAACAGCCATGGCGCTCGTCTGAGTGCAGCGCTATGGCGAGCGCTCGTATGTAACGTGGTTCGGCATGGCAGACGCCCAGCCCTAGCAACCGCAGAGAACGCCCCGCGCGGCCTTACTCCACCGGCGGGTCATGCCTTGTGAGATCGTATCTTCTCAAATCGTGCCTTTTCCTGAGTTCGTACTTTTGCCTGAAGGAATCTGCGGCTTCATCATAGCCGTAGCGACTGCTGTAGAATACCAGCGCCATCAGGCCGCAGCCGACTACCAGCGAAAAGAAAGTTCCAAGCCCGAGCGCGATCCAGCCGTGCATGCTCATTTCGACACCGGCGGTGGCGTTCCAGGTCGACATCGCCAAAAAGCCAGTGCCGATAAGCAGAACTGCGAGAATGGCTAGAACAATGGCCTGGCCCATATTGATGCGTTGCATGGTGGCTACCTCTCGCGCTTTGCCAGTAAACTATTCAGTTGAACTGCCGTTCCTATGTATGAGCCTTCGTTTGTCCCCGCCGTCGCATCTGTAGTTACCGATCGGTCCGACGATTGGCGATTCGGACAGGCGCCATGTTTCCCTGCAGCCTAACCATCCTGGACCGGTAAAGCAGAATTTTATCGACGGGAGCAGCTCGTGCCGGTCTTGCAAACCTGGCCGCAAACCCCGATCCTCGACAGCTTGCCCGGAGGTATCCAAAGTCCCATCTGCGGAATATCTATCCGAGCCAATGAAACGCCAGCCAAAAGATCAGGCCCCATAATGCGAGGCTGATTGGCGCGCCGATGATGATGCCTCTGAAGGTCTCCACGTGCCACCGCAAGACTCGAATCAGTCTTAGGTTGCAGGAAGAAACAGGTTCCATCCTTAACTTCGGCCGGGATATCCACTTGTTCCCTCATCCCTACCGCGGTGAACGCGGGTGCTCTTCCGTACTAACCCGTGGTCTGGTCTAACCTCAGCGGCTGCCTGGTTCCGGTTACGTCACCGGCTCCGCCCGCGAGGCGGAGTACTTATAATCCCTGAGAGAAGGTGGATCATGTCTGCTTATTTTATTGTTCAGGCCACCATTACCGATCAAGCGCAATTTCAGAAGTACCGCGAGGCGGTCGTTCCCTTCATCGCCAGCTTTGGCGGAAAGTTCGCGGCGAGGGGAGCGAAGGTGGAAGTCTTCGAAGGCGAGCACGACACGCGTTCGGTTGTCATGTTCGAGTTTCCCGACATGAAAGCCATTCGCGCCTTCTGGAATTCTCCGGACTATGAGCCGATCAAGAAGCTGCGCGAAGGCGCGGCGACGCTAAACGTTTGGGCGTTTCCCGGCGTTTGAGGCGATCGTTGGCCGCACGCGATCTCCGCATGACCTCGCTTGATCAGGTCACGCGGAGACCTGCAATCCTGCCGAATGGCTCCCGCTCGCGTGACCTGGATCACGCGAGGGAATGAACGGCCTTCCATATCGTAACGTCTATCCCACCGGGAAGGGGAATAGTCCCCTCCCAAACAAAGCAGGAGATGGACATGAATACGGCACCTTACAAGAGCGAAACCGAGGAACTGACGGTTGGTGAACTTGATACGGTGACAGGCGGCCTTGATATCGTGGGCACCGTCGTTCAGGTCGTTAAGAAGGTAGCTCAGATCATCACGGGCACCACCGGCGTGTGCACGGACCATTGGTACTCGGACTAAACCGGGGCCAACTACACACACTCTCTAAACGTGAACTGAAAGGCCGTCCGGTTGGCGGCCTCTTTCATGCAGCGCATTTTAAATTGCCTCTGGTCAGTTCGGTCGCGGATCAGCCGATCCACGCGGCCGCACTTTCGCGCAATGCAAATGCGCGCATGCTCGCACATAGACCAGAGGCATCATTTTCCGCCAGCATCCGCTCCCCATCGGAAGCGGATCTATCCCGCCGCGACGCGGTGATAGTCGCTGGCGCCGGCCGGCGTGATCGGCAATCCGCCATCGGCGTATTCGTTGAGCTTGTTGCGCAGCGTACGGATCGAGATGCCGAGGATGTTGGCTGCATGGGTGCGATTGCCGAGGCAATGCTTCAGCGTCTCGAGGATAAGGTCGCGCTCGACGTCGGCAACGGTGCGGCCGACCAAAGCGCGGGTGACCTGTTCGGCGGCGAATGTTGCGTGCGCGACTGCGGGCACGGTCTTGGAAACGTCGAGACGATCACCGTCCGGCGTGATGATGGCTTCGACGCCGATTTCGTCGCCCTGCGCCATCAGCACCGCGCGGTGGATGGTGTTCTCGAGTTCGCGGACGTTGCCCTGCCAGCGGTTGGTGGTCAGCAGCCGCCGCGCGTCCGCCGACAGCGGCCGCGCCGGAACGCCGTTGGCGTCGGCGTATTTCTTGGCGAAATGCTGCGCCAGTTCGAGGATGTCGGCTGGGCGGTCGCGCAGCGGCGGGATCTTCAGGTTGACGACGTTCAGCCGGAACAGCAGGTCTTCGCGGAAAGAGCCCTCGCGCACGGCATCGGCGAGGTTGCGGTTCGAGGTGGCGAGGATGCGGATATCGATCGGCACCGGCCGCGTGCCGCCGACGCGATCGATCACCCGCTCCTGGATCGCGCGCAGCAGCTTGGATTGCAGCCGCACGTCCATTTCCGAGATTTCGTCCAACAACAGCGTGCCGCCGGTGGCTTCCTCGAACTTGCCGATGCGCCGCGCCACCGCGCCGGTGAACGCGCCCTTCTCGTGTCCGAACAGTTCGGATTCCAAGAGATGCTCGGGGATGGCGGCGCAATTGATGCTGATGAACGGCCGCTTGGCGCGGTTGGAGCGGGTATGGACATAGCGCGCCAGCACCTCCTTGCCGGTGCCGGACTCGCCGGTGATCATCACCGACGCATCGGAGCCCGCGATCTGCTGCGCCAGCTTGATCACTTTCGCCATGGCTTCGTCGCGATAGACCATGTCGCGGGAATCGTTGGCGACCGCGGCGAGCACGGCGGCGATCAGTTCCGGGTCCGGCGGCAGCGGGATGTATTCCTTGGCGCCGGCACGGATCGCGGCAACCGCGGCGCGGGCGTCACTGGAGATGCCGCAGGCCACGATCGGCACGTGGATGTGTTCGGCCTCGAGCCGCATCACCAGGTCACGGATGTCGAGCGCGACGTCGACCAGCAGGAGGTCGGCGCCCTTGCCGCCGCGCAGCACCCGCATCGCCTGTTCGTGGTCCTCCGCATGCGTGACGGAAGCGCCGTTTTCCATGGCGATCTTGGTGGCCGTCGTGAGCTGGCCTTTCAATGTGCCAACAATAAGAAGCCGCATGGTCATCTCCTGTTCGTCTGTTGGCGCCGTTCGGGCGCCATATCGCTAAAGCCGCTAGCTGCGTTCCGCCTTGATGATTTCCGTCATGGTAACGCCGAGCTTGTCTTCGACCAGCACTACCTCACCGCGCGCCACCAGCCGGTTGTTGACGTAAATGTCGATGGATTCACCGACCCGGCGGTCGAGCTCCAGTACGGTGCCGGGTCCGAGCTTGAGCAGTTCGCCGACATCCATCTTGGAGCGGCCGAGCACCGCCGAAACCTGCACCGGCACGTCGAATACCGCCTCGAGGTCTGCGGCGATGCGCGCTGTTTGCTCGTCTTCGTTGTACCCCACGTCGTCAATCGCCGGCGTGTCGGCGGAATTGAGATCTGGCAGCGGAACTTGTCCGTCGGTGTCGCTCATGGTCTAGCCCTCACGGCTCCTTTGGCCCTTCATTCAGGCCTGCCCGCGGGACGCCATATAGCGTCCGACGAGTTCGTTGATTTTCGCTTCGATCGCCACGCGTTCCAGCACCACGCCGCCATCGGCCCATTCGATCTTGCAGTCGCCGGTCCCGATCGAGGGCTCGGCCAGGATCACGAGACGGCCCTCGAAGCCACTCTGCCTCGACAGCTTCTCGATCCGCTCGCGCGCGTTCTCGTAAAGCGAATCATTGATCCGGACCACCAGATGCGGCGTCGAGACGAGATGCGCGAAGCAATCCTTGACCAGGGCGGTGATCTCGCCGAGCGGTTCGGCGGCGATCAATTCGCTGCACAGCTTGCGCGCCACCGCGACCGCGACGTCGACGGCCTCGGTTTCCATCCGGATCGCGATGCCCGAAAAACGCGAGGCGATGCCCTTGATGGCGATGCCGATCTCTTCCAGCGCCAGCGCGGCGCGGCGATCGCTTTCGACCTTCGCCTCGCGCTGGGCGGCATCGAAGCCGTCGCGATAGGCTTTCGCTTCGGCGTTGGCGATCTTCTGCGCGATCTCGGCCGGCGTGGGCGGACGCTCGCGCGCCTTGTCCGGCGCCGAGAAGTCCATGTCGAACAGGAATTTCGCGGGGGCGGCCATCAGTACACCAGCTCGTCGTCGGCGCGGCTCTTGCTCAGCATGATTTCGCCCTTCGCGGCGAGGTCCTTGGCGAGGTTGACCAGCAGCGCCTGCGCTTCGTCGACGTCGCGTAAGCGCACCGGTCCCATCGCCGCCATGTCGTCGAGCAGCATCTTGGCGGCGCGCGAGGACATGTTGCCGAGGAAGAAGCCGCGCACCTCCTCGTTGGCGCTCTTCAGCGCGACGCCGAGCTTGTCCTTGTCGACATTGCGCATCAGGGTTTGCGCCGAGCCGGCATCGAGCTTGACGAGGTCGTCGAAGGTGAACATCAGCGCCTTGATGCGTTCGGCGGATTCGCGGTTTTCTTCTTCCAGCGAGGTGATGAAGCGGGTCTCGGTCTGGCGATCGAAATTGTTGAAGATTTCCGCCATCACCTCGTGGGCGTCGCGGCGGCGGGTCTGCGACAGGTTCGACATGAATTCGGTGCGCAGCGTTTGCTCGACCCGCTCGATCACTTCCTTCTGCACCGCTTCCATCCGCAGCATGCGGTTGATCACGTCGAGCGCCATGTCCTCGGGGAGGATCGCGAGCACGCGCGCGGCGTGCTCGGGCTTCAGCTTCGACAGCACCACCGCGATGGTCTGCGGATATTCGTTCTTGAGATAGTTGGCGAGCACCTCTTCTTGCACGTTGGAAAGTTTCTCCCACATGTTGCGCCCGGCCGGACCGCGGATCTCGTCCATGATGCCGTTGACGCGATCAGGCGGCAGATATTGCTGCAGCAGTCGCTCGGTGCCGTCGAACGTTCCCATCAGCGCGCCGGAGGCCGACATCCGCGACACGAATTCGAGCAGCAGGTCTTCCACCACTTCGGCTTCCACGGTGCCGAGCGTGGACATCACGATCGACAACTCGCGCACTTCATCGTCGTCGAGCTGCGCCCACACCTTGCCGCCGTATTGTTCGCCGAGCGCCAGCATCAGGATCGCGGCGCGTTTCGGACCGGTCAGCGGCGGCCCTTTCGGGCGGTTGCCCTGACGGCTCGCCAGCGTGGCGATCACCGTCGAGATGTCGTTGCTGTTGTTGCCTGGAGCGGGGAGGGCCATGTCAGATCACGCTGCCGGTTCGGTGAGCCACTGGCGCACGATGTTGGCGGTTTCGCTCGGGTTGCGTTCGGCCAGTTCGCCGACGCGGTGTACCGTCTGCGCATGAACCTGGCCCTGCACCTGGGCGACGTCGACCAGGTTGGGACCGGCGGGCACCACGTTCTGGCCGCCCGCGGCCTGCGCGCCCTCGGTCAATGCCGGCGCCGCATCGTCGGCGATCAGCGCGGGGATCACTTCGGAGGCCAGGACGCGCCTGACCAGCGGCCGGATCACCATGAACAGCACCACCAGGCTGAGCAGCATCATCATGCCGAGCTCGATGAAATACATCACGTCGTCCTTGGTGAACTGCAGCATGCCGAACAGGCCGGTCGGCTCGGTGATCGGGGCCACCGCCGGCGCTTCGGCGAATTTGAGGTTGACGACCTCGACCTGGTCGCCGCGCTTCTGGTCAAAGCCGATCGCCGAACGCACCAGGGTGGCGATGCGCTCGAGCTGGTCCTTGCTGCGCTCCTGGTAAACCATCTCGCCTTTTTCGTTCTTGCTGTAGGCGCCGTCGACCAGCACCGCGACCGAGATGCGGTTGACCCGTCCGGCTTCGGTCACTTCGGTCTTGGTGGTGTGGGAAATCTCGTAGTTGTTGGTTTCTTCGCTCTTCTTGCTCTGGTCCTTGGCGCTCGACGCCCCGTCCGGCCGCTGGTTACCGGGTAGTTCGTTGTTGACGGTGACCTGGCCGTTATTGTCGGCGGTGGAGGAGGATTCCTCCCGGGTCTGGCTTGAGCGCAGCACCCGGCCTTCCGGATCGAACTTGTCCGAAGTCTGGGTGATCTTGTTGTAGTCGAAATCGGCGGACAGCTGGACGCGGGCGCGGCCGGCGCCGACCACCGAGGATACGATCGCCTCGACCTCGTTGCGCATCCGTTTTTCAAACGCGGAGCGGCGCTCGTCGCCGACAATGTTCTCGTTGTCGCCGCCTTCGCCGTCCGCCAAAAGCTGGCCGGCCTCGTCGACGATTGACACCCGCTGCGGTTTCAGGCCGCTGACGGCGGAGGCGACTAGATGGCGGATCGCCCGGATCTGCTGCGGTTCGAGCGCGCCGCGCACGCGCACCACGATCGAGGCCGAAGGCTCGGGAGTCTCTCGCGCGAACAATGGCCGCTCCGGCAGCACCAGATGGACCCGGGCGGCCTGAATCTTGTCGATGGCGCGGATGGTGCGAGCCAGTTCGCCCTCCAGCGCCCGCAGATGATTGATGTTCTGGACGAAGCTGGTGGTGCCGAGCGCGTCGGACTTGTCGAAGATCTCGTAGCCGACGCCGCCGCCCTTGGGCAGGCCGCCTTCGGCGAGCTTCATGCGCAGCCGGGTGACCTTGTCCTTGGGCACCATGATCACGGCGCCGTCGTTGCGCAGCTCGTAGGGAATCGCCTGGCGTTCCAGGTCCTTGATAATGGCGGAGGAGTCTTCAACGGAAAGCTCTGTAAAGAGAGTGGTCATCTGCGGAGTGGTGACGCGAATGATGACAAAGGCGAAAAAGCCGATCAGCGCGGCGGTCACCGCGAACATCGCCATCAGCCGCGAAGCGCCCAGGCCCTTCAGAAAGCTCAACAAACTCTGCAAGACCAACCGCCCCCGAGATTCGGCGCCAGACGCCGAGGTCGGCAATTATTGCCTATGGGATGGTTTCCATATCGTTAACGAGGGTTAAGGGCCGCCACGAAACCTCCAAAATGAAAAAGATCGGCCTCGCAGAACGAGACCGATCTTCATCAAATTCGAAAGATTTGAGGACTTATTGGCGATATTGCTGGATGCGGGTGGTGCGCAAGCCGGCAAGGCCATGTTGATCGATGGAGAACTGCCAGGACAGGAATTCATCGACCGTCAGCGTGTAACGGCTGCAGGCCTCCTCAAGGGAGAGCAGACCGCCACGAACGGCGGCAACAACTTCGGCCTTACGGCGAATAACCCACCGTTTGGTTCCGGGTGCAGGCAAATCCGCAATTGTTAACGGACTGCCGTCAGGCCCGATGACATATTTTACCCTCGGGCGATGGGGTTCTGTCATGGCGTACTCACAAACTCTCAACCACTGAACTCACAGGAACAGCCTACCTGTCCCGACTTAAAATTTGCCTAAGCCCAAGGCTTCAATGCGAATTTCCTTGAAAATGCCGTGACGACAGGCATCCCGGCGCCTTTTCTGACGCCAGGATCGGCTGATTTGGATGGTTGGGGCGGGCCGCGGAGCGGCCGATGGCGAGGCGCTACGCGGCGTTTTTGTCAGTTCACGATGCTCTGGATCTGGTTGACCGTGTAGGTATGGCCGCCGATCGACAACAAAGGCGGGGACTGGGTGAGATCGACCGAATTGACGGTGCCCTCGATCGCGCTGGTGATCGCCACCGTATTGCCGCCGCCATCCTTGGCGGTCGCCGTGAGGGTATAGTTGCCGTCGGGCCACTGAGTGCCGTCGTTGCCCTGGCCGTTCCATTCGAACGGCTGGTTGTTGCCGGCGGAGGCGTTGTAGCTTCCGGTGAACACGGTCTGGCCGGTGCTGTTGGCAATGGTGATGTTGACGGTTGAGGCGGTGGGAACGCTGAGCTGCCACGTTGCCGTGCTGTTGGTCAGCGCAGCGGTGCTGCCGGAGACCACCGCGGTCTTGCCGACGTAGTCCAGCGCCTGGGTCGATTGCGCGGTCTGCTGCAGCGAGACCAGGGTGGCCAGCGAGTCGTTGGTGTTGAGCTGTTGCTGGACGCCGGCGAATTCGACCAGTTGCTGGGTGAACTGGTTGGTGTCCAGCGGATCGAGCGGGTTCTGGTTCTGCAGTTGCGTGGTCAACAGTTGCAGGAAGCTCTGGAAGTTGCCTGCGATCTGTTGCGAAGCCAGCGCGTTGGTCGCCGCCGCCGTGGACGTGGACGAGCCAGCCGGCAGCGGCGTGGTGCCCGAAACGATCGGCGAGGCTGTGTTTGCTGCTGCTGTGGTGGTCATGACGGTCTCCTCAAACGCTGATGTCTACGCCGCTGCTCGATCCAAGCATCCGGCCGTATGCTTCGTCCCGCTGGTGCGGCGAGCGGCGGTATCCTCGGGACGACGATCACAACGCTGTGCGTTGCGGTTGCTATCGTTGCCGCTGTTCTGGCCGGAAGAAGACTGGTCGCGCAGGCTGAACTGCAGCCCGCTATCGCCGGTCTTGAACCCGGCGTCGTTAAGAGCCTGCTGCAATTGCGGCGCGTCCTGTTGCAGCATGGACAGCGTTTCGGGCTTTTCGACCATCAAATGCGAGGTCATCTGGCCGCTGCTGTCGACACTGATGCGGACGTCGATGCGGCCGAGATCGGCCGGATCGAGCCGGATCTCGAAGTTGCTCTTGCCGTTCTTGGCCGATGCCGCGATCTCGACCGCGAGCCCGCTCAACGGCACCGCCGCGCCGGTCGCGGCCGTGGCGGTCAAAGGTCCTGCGGGAGCAAGGCTGGTCGTTGCGATGGGAAGTTGCGTCGAAAAATTTCCCTGTGCTTGTACATTGCCGTCGGCGGAAGCCGTGACTGGATGCTCGGTGGTCGTTGTCGCGGGATGATCGTGCGTCGGCACGGTTGTTGCCGGCGAGCCGGCAGAGCCGTCGGTATTCGCCGCGCTGGTGGTGCTCTCCGCGCTGGTCTGTTTCCCTGCGGGGATGGGCGGTGGCGTAGCGGTTGTGGGCGGGCTGGCCTGGGTTGAGGCGTCCGAACCGTCGGACGTCTTGCTGTCGGTTTGTGCTGCGGTCTTGGCGACCGGCGCTTTTGTGGCAGGTGTTGTGCTGGCGACCTCTGCAGCCGCCGTTGCGTCGGCGGTCGCGGCGATGCCGGTCTGGGTTGCCGGCCGATTCGCAGGCGTGTCGGTTGCGATGGACTTCGTCGTTGATACAGCGTCGGCTGGCGCGTGTGGCGTTGAGGCGGTCGTTGCAGCCGTTGCGTCGGCGGCGATCGTGGCCTGCGCCTGCGGAGCCACAACTGGCGGTGCCACAGCCGGCGCTGCCGCGGACTGGCTGGCCGCCAGCGCGGCGGCGGCAATCGCAAGCGGCGGGATGCCGGTGGTTGGGGCAGGGGTGGTGGACGTCGCTGTTGTCGCCGTGGTGACGGGAATTGCCACCGCGATCGGGGTCGGCACCACAGCGGCCGTACCGTCCTGTGGCGTCTGACCGGCAGTCGACGTGTTCGAATCGGTGGTCGAGCCGGCGTTCGAGGTCGTGGCCGAGCCGTCGGTTTTCGACGAAGAGGATTTTGACCGGGAACGCTGCGGCGCGTTGTTGTTGGCCGCGCTGTTGGCGTCGGAAGAGGATGCGGGCGGCGGACCCTGATTGTTGTCCGAATTGTTGTTGGCTGCGTTCGACGGCTGGTTGTTGTCGTTATTATTGGCGGCCCGCGAATTATTGTCGGACCTGCGTGGCGGGGGCGCCGATTGGCTCTGCGATGGCGGCTGGGGTAACGGCAGCGCGTTGTTGGCGTCGGCGGCGGCATTGTTGCCGATGAGATTGGCGAAAACATCGTTCCCTAGCGATGAGTCGGGCGCCGATCGTGCCAGTTTCGGTGGCGCGCCCTGAAAAGACATATTGGTAGCTGTTTCTGACGTGACGCTATGCACGGACGGCCTCTCGGGATGAATCCTGGTGAGAGATCAGCAAGGACCGGGCCAGCCATGTTTCACATAAAATACCTATGTATTTCAATTTGCTTAGGGTCGCGATGGGCGAATTTCGGGGGACCCGGAGGACTTCCTTTTCTGCCCTCCCGGCAAGATTTGCCCGTTTGGAGTGCCTGAAACTCCGGCCGCCGTGATTGCCTGACGGGAAGGCGGCCTATATTAAAGGATGGCTTCCCAATCCTTCCGCCAGCGCGATCTCGCGTTATCCGGAACAGGTGCAGGGCGCCCTTCTGAACGCGACGGGTTCGATGCCGCCGCGATCGCATCGATGACCGGAACCATGCGCAACAGTTTGGATATCGAAGGCCGTCCGCAGGACACCAAGATCGTGGTTGCCATGTCGGGCGGCGTCGATTCCTCGGTCACGGCGGCGCTGTTGAAGTCGGAGGGCTACGACGTCATCGGCATCACATTACAGCTCTATGATCATGGCGCGGCCACTCATCGCAAGGGCGCCTGCTGCGCCGGACAGGACATTCACGACGCGCGCAGCGTTGCCGAGCGGATCGGCATCCCGCATTACGTGCTGGACTACGAGAGCCGTTTTCGCGAGTCGGTGATCGACAATTTCGCCGATAGCTACGCTTCTGGCGAAACGCCGGTGCCCTGCATCGAGTGCAACCGTTCGATCAAATTCCGCGATCTGCTCAAGACCGCGCGCGAACTCGGCGCTTCGACGCTGGCGACCGGGCATTATGTCGCCTCGCACCGCATGCCCGACGGATCGCGCGCGCTGGTATGCGCGGCAGATGCCGATCGCGACCAGAGCTACTTCCTGTTCGCGACCACCCGCCAACAACTCGATTATCTGCGCTTTCCGCTCGGCGACATGACCAAGTCACAGACCCGCGAACTGGCGCGGCGCTTCGGTCTTGACGTTGCGGACAAGCAGGACAGCCAGGACATCTGCTTCGTGCCAACCGGGCGCTATACCGACGTTATCGGACAGTTGCGGCCGAACGCGATCGATCCCGGCGACATCGTCGACCTCGACGGGCATGTTATCGGCCGGCATCGGGGCATCGTCCATTTCACCGTCGGCCAGCGCAAGGGCCTCGGCATCGCCGCAAGCGCGCCGCTTTATGTTGTCAAGCTCGACGCGGCCAGTCGCCGCATCGTGGTGGGGCCGCGCGAAGCTTTGCGGATGGATCACATCGTGCTGCGCGAGGTCAACTGGATCGGCGACGGCGCGCTGGATCACGCGGTCGGCAATGGGCTCGAGATTTTCGTGCGGGTGCGATCGACCCGTGCGCCGCAGCCGGCATGGTTGCGCGCCGTCGAGGGCGGTTACGAAGTCGAACTGGTCGCGGGCGAAGAGGGCGTTTCCCCCGGTCAGGCCTGTGTTTTCTACGATGCGCCTTCAGGGCAAGCGCGCGTGCTCGGCGGCGGGTTCATCCAGAGCGCTACCGCGAGCGGTGCAACGGCCAAAGCCGCGATGCAGCCGCTGATCGAGGCGGTGCGCGGATAAGGGCATGGCTGGGGACATCGACCGCGCTGGGGTCGCAAAGGCTTATGGTCGTTGGGCGCCGGTCTACGATCTCGTGTTCGGCAAAGTGTTCGACCACGGCCGCCAATCGACCATCGCGGAAGCCGACAAGATCGGCGGCCGGATCCTCGATGTCGGCGTCGGTACCGGATTGTCACTTTCGGATTATTCGCCGACCACGCGATTGTGCGGGGTCGATATTTCCGAACCGATGTTGCGCAAGGCGCAGCAGCGTGTGAAGGCGCTCGGCCTTTCCAATGTCGAGACGCTCGCGGTGATGGATGCGAAGAACCTCGCATTTCCCGACAGGTTTTTCGACGCCGTGGTGGCGCAATATGTCATCACCGCGGTACCCGATCCGGAGCGCACACTGGACGATTTCATCCGGGTGCTGAAGCCCGGCGGCGAACTTATCCTGGTCAACCACATCGGCGCCGAAAGCGGCCCGCGCCGTCTGTTCGAACTGGCGTTTGCCCCATTGGCGCGGCGGCTCGGCTGGCGGCCAGAATTCCCGTGGGCGCGGCTGGTCGATTGGGCGGCGCGACATGGCGGCGTCAGCCTGACCGAGCGGCGTCCGATGCCGCCGATGGGACATTTCTCGCTGATCCGCTACCGCAAATCCTGAAATTCGATTCGATTCAAGGTGATGTTGCGCGCGGGAACCGGCTCTCGGCAGGGTTAAAGCAGCTTTCGCCCCGGAACATCCGCGCTCGCAAGCCGTTGCTCTGCATGCAGATGAAACCCGCACTCTTTCTGTCATGCGTGCTGATCGCGGCCTCCGGTACGGCCGCGGCCCAGGCCCCGCCGACGCCGGCCACCCCTCCGGCGCGGACCGCTCCGCCGGCGCCCGACCACACAGCCGGTTGCGCGCCGACGCAGACGACGCCGCAAGGCAACATCGCCCCGAACGATGCCACGACGGGACAGGCATCATTGGCCGACAAGCTGGCGAAATCGGACGGCGTGCTATGCCCGCCTTCGGGTGTCGATCCCGAGATGCGCGCGCCCACCCCGGAGACTGGCAACATGCCGGTGATTCCGCCGCCGGGCAGTCCGGGTGGCGATCCCACCATCCGGCCCAAATAGCCACTGACTTGCACGGGTGGGCTGGCTCGGGTTTGCTTGACATGCCCTTACGCGATTTCTTATATGCCGCGCGTTCGCGGTTGCGGTATACATAGCCGTGACGGCGAAGCGTGGCGAGGTAGCTCAGCTGGTTAGAGCACGGGAATCATAATCCTGGGGTCGGGGGTTCGAGTCCCTCTCTCGCTACCAATCGCTCAAATTGTCCGGCCCGGCCGTACGGTTTCCCATCATAGCTGCAAGCATCACTATGGTCGCGCCTGGCTCTGCCACGGTCGAGCAGATGCTTGACTTTGCGCTGCGCGGGCTAGAGGTTCGGCGTCGCAAACCGCCATCCGGAGAGATCATGACGCCTGCCTCAAACCACGCGACCACCGGTGAGGGAAAGGCATCCTCTATTCCGTCCGGACTTCGAAAGGATTGGACGGTGGCGGAGGCATTGGCGCTGTACGCCCTGCCGTTCAACGACCTGCTGTTCAAGGCGCAATCCATCCATCGCGCGCATTTTGATCCAAATCGGGTTCAATTGAGCCGCCTCCTGAGTATCAAGACCGGCGGATGCCCGGAGGATTGCGCCTATTGCAGCCAGTCGGTGCATCACGAGTCCGGCCTCACTGCCTCGAAGCTGATGGAAGTCGAGCACGTCATCGCCGAGGCCCACAAGGCGCGTGACGCCGGCGCAACGCGCTATTGCATGGGCGCGGCATGGCGAAATCCAAAACCGCGCGACATGGAAGCGGTCGTTTCGATGGTCAAGGGCGTCAAGGCGCTCGGCATGGAAACCTGCATGACGCTCGGCATGCTGGATCGCGCGCAGTCCGAGCAATTAAGCCATGCCGGTCTCGACTACTACAACCACAACATCGATACCTCGGAGCGTTACTACGGCGAGATCATCACCACGCGAAATTTCGCCGACCGGCTCGAGACGCTTGAGAACGTTCGCGCCGCCGGCATCAAGGTCTGCTGCGGCGGCATCGTCGGCATGGGCGAACAAGCCGACGACCGCATTGCGATGCTGACGACGCTCGCCAATCTTCCGGAACATCCCGAGAGCGTGCCGATCAACATGCTGATCCCGATTCCCGGCACGCCGCTCGCCGATGCCGAGCCGATCGCGCCGCTCGATTTCGTGCGCATCGTGGCGCTTGCCAGAATCATGATGCCGCAATCGGTGGTGCGGCTGTCCGCCGGCCGCACCGCGATGACCGACGAGATGCAGGCTCTGTGCTTCTTCGCCGGCGCGAATTCGATCTTCGTCGGCGATACCTTGTTGACGGCGAGCAACCCGGAAAAGGATAAGGATATGGAGTTGTTCCGGCGGCTCGGTTTGCAGCCGATGGAAGTCGGGGACGCGTTATAACGCCCCGATGTCATCGTCGGTACGTGGGCGTTCGCGTTTGCTTCCCGTGCAAGCTGGTTTTATCCTGTCGCCCGCGGATCGACCGCGTCTGCGCGGCAATCGAATGGAGTGTGAGTAATGGCAATTCGCCTGCGGATCGGGACGCGCAAGAGCGTCATGGCGCTGGCGCAAACCGAGGAAATTGCCCGTCGCCTGACCGCCGCCGCCCCCGATATCGACGTCGAGATCGTCAAGTTCGAAACCACGGGGGATTCCGACCAGGTCGGCAAGCTGCTGCCCCATGGCGGCAAGGGCGGCGCCTTCGTCGCTGAAATCCGCCGCGCCGTGCTCAAGGGCGAATTGCACGCCGCGATGCATTCGCTCAAGGACATGCCCGGCAACGAGGACACCCCGGGGCTTGTGATCGGCGCTACGCTCAAGCGCGATCCGCCCGAAGACGTGCTGGTGCTGCGCAAGGGCGTCTCGATCGACGATCTCAAGCGCTCGCACGGCAAGGGCTTCAAGATCGGCACCAACGCCGTGCGCCGCGCGGCCTATGCGCGGCGGCTGTTTCCGGACGCCGAGGTGATTCATTATCGCGGCGCCGCCGACACCCGCGTGCGCAAGCTCGATGGCCTGGAATTGCAGCGGCTGCCCGATGGCAACGCGGTCGGGCCGGCGGATGCGCTGATCATGGCGCGCTCCGGGATCGATCGCGTCGGCCTCTCGGAACGCATTGGCTACGAATTTCCGGTTGCGGAGATGCTGCCGGCGGCAGGCCAGGGCATCGTCGCGGTGGAATGCGCCGGTGCGGATTGGCAGACCCGACAGGCATTGTCGTTGATCGACGATGCCGCGGCGCGCCATAGCGCCGATGCCGAGCGCGAGGTGCTGTGGGTGCTAAACGGTCATTGCAATTCGCCGATCGCGGCGTACTCGCACATCGAAGGCGGCCAGATGTCGCTCTCCGCCTCGGTGCTCGATCTCGATGGCGGCATCTTCATCGAAGCAAGCCACTCCGGGCCGGCCGACCGGCCGCGCGAACTCGGCCGTGCGGTCGGGTTCGACCTGCTGGCCAAGGGCGCGGCTGCCATCATCGAGCGTAGCCGTCCGGTGTGATCCGACCCGCAACTCTCACAAGGGGGACTGTCTCGATGCGAGGATGCTCGCGCGATTGAGCGCTGCCGCCAGTTCAGATATCAACGGCGTCGCGGTTCATCAGCCGTCTCATCCTTTATATGCCCGCACCCGCTGGAGCATCTGCTCGACATGGGCGATCGGGGTTTCCTGCTGGATGCCGTGGCCGAGGTTGAAGATCAGCCGGCCGCCGGCGTAGTTCGCCAGCACGTCGTCGACGGCGCGGTCAAGTGCGGCTCCGCCGGCGATCAGTGCCAGCGGATCGAGATTGCCCTGGATGGCGACGCGGTTCTGCACCTTCTCGCGGACAAAGGACGGCTCCGCCGCCCAGTCGATGCTGACGGCATCGACGCCGGTCGCGCCGACATAGGCCGGCAGCAGCGCCCCGGCGCCGCGCGGGAAGCCGATGATCTTCGCGTCAGGTACGACCTTGCGCACGCCCTCGACAATGCGCCGCGCCGGCTCGATCGACCATCGCTCGAATTCGCGTGGCGGCAGCACGCCGGCCCAGGTGTCGAAAATCTGCACGGCGTCGGCGCCGGCCTTGAGCTGGTCCAGCAGATATTGAATGGAATTCGCGACCAGCGTGTCGATGATGCGCGCGAAGGCTTCCGGATGACGATAGGCCATCATGCGCGCGGGCGCTTGGTCCGGTGTGCCATGACCTGCCACCATATAGGTGGCGACTGTCCAGGGAGCGCCGCAAAAGCCGATCAGCGCAATATGCGAATCGAGTTCGCTCCGCACCCGGCGCAGCGCCGCATAGACCGGCTCCAGTTTGTTGAAATCGGCAGTCGATGCCAGCGTCGCGACCTTCTCCGGGGTGTCGAGCGGTTCGAGCCGCGGGCCTTCGCCGGCCTCGAACCATACCGCGCGGCCGAGCGCATAGGGAACGACCAGAATATCGGAGAAGATGATCGCAGCATCGAAGTTGAAGCGGCGGATCGGCTGCAGCGTGACTTCGGCGGCGTATTCCGGCGTGAAGCACAGATCGAGAAAGCCGCCGGCCTTGGCGCGCAATTCGCGATATTCCGGCAGGTAACGGCCGGCCTGCCGCATCATCCAGATCGGAGGGACTGGTTGCCGGCGCCCGGAAAGCACTTCGATGAACGGTTTGACGGAGGAGATCTGGGGCAAGTGTCGGTCCGGGTGCTCGGGGAGCCTATCGATGCTCCTGATACACGCCGGTGCGGGCGGAGCCAAGAGAATGGTGGAGGGATTGATGGATGGATCGGGCTGCGGTCTCGATCGCCAGTAGCTGTACCGCCGGGATCGAGCCGCGATCGATGCGGCAATGCGTGCCATGTCTTGGGTGCAATTTGCCAATAGACAACCGCAGGTTTTTGTGAGTCAATCAGGTCGGGGGGATCCAATGCACCGACGATATCAGAACCTGAATATCCCGATCGAGATCGTGCGGACGGTGGTAGCCATTTCCGAAACCGGAAGCCTGTCGAAGGCCGGCGAGCGGCTTGGCCTCAGCCAGCCCGCGATCAGTTCGCAGATCAAGCGACTGCAAGGCCTGGTCGGCGGGGCGCTATTTTTGAAAACCGCGAACGGAACCACGACTACGGAATTGGGAAAGCTCGCGCTGCAGCAAGCGCGACGGATTCTCGAGGCCAATGATCAGCTATTGCGACTCGGCGGCAATACGGAGGGCGTTCAGCCGCTGAGACTGGGCCTGAGTACGCTCCTCGTGGAGCAATTCATCCAGCAGCAGACCTCCGATACACTCGCCGATATCTTCATCCATGCCGACCACTCGGTGCCGATCGGAAAAGGCCTTATCGACGGCTATATCGACATCGCCTGCATTTTCGAAAATACCGCCATCGAGAGCGAAATCGAACAACTTGTGATCGACAGGGTAAGGGATCCGCTGGTCTGGGTCCGCGCCAGGAATTTCGTTCTTAGCCCCGGCACGCCCGTGCCAATTCTAACCTGGCCGGGCGACGACTGGATGATGCGCACGCTGACGCGCTACGGCATCGCCTACAACATCGTATTCAGCAGTCCCGACTATCATGCAAAACTGACCGCGGTCGAAGCAGGCATCGGCTTGACCGCGATGCCCGCGAGCATGGTGCCAACCTCACTGGTGCGAGCCAGGGAATATTATCTTCCCGACCTTCCGCCGATCGAGGCGCTGCTGTGCGCCCGCCGCGGGCTTGAGTCGGAACGGGCTTCAGCACTGTTGAAGCAATTGTCCGCGATGTTCTTCAATCGGGCCGTCGCCGCGGTGAGTTAACGTCGGACCGACAGGCTTGGTTTGTGCAGCCTTCGGCAAGGTTTCCTGTGTTGGAACCAAATTCTCCGGCATGGCCATAGATTAAAGAGGAACTTCCCGATCACGCCACCGTTTACCTGGAGGCCGTTTATTCGGAAAGGGAGTGTTTCATGGCTGAGAAATTCAATCCCGCGGCGCATGACCGGCATGCCGCCGATCCACGCGAGGCGGCCGCGGCAGATCGCGAGCTGCATGCGAAGCTTGAGGCCGGTCTGATAGGCAGTTTTCCGGCGTCCGATCCGGTCAGCGCGGTGCAGCCTTCGCCATCGAAACATGACGGTAAGCGCGACCATTCCCCGCTCAAGACCAAGGTGGCTTCGGAATCTCGATAATTTCGATCGCGAAGGAGGTGAATATGGCGAGAGCGCTCGGTTTTCGGACAGATCGCCGATTCAATCATGCCGCGAACGATTCGCCGCGAAGCGGAAGCTCGAAGCGCCTCGGACCGGTGATAGGAGGCGTGGTGGTGATCGCGATCGTGGCGCTGACGATCTGGTTTGCGATCGGCTAACAGTGCGATTATTTTTTGGCGAGGCCGAGCGCTGTGAGCCCACGCTTAGCCCGACAGTCGATTCATTCCTAATAATGCGGTGGAGGCTCGTTGGCCGGCCCGGGCGCGCGCGACTCCGCTTCCTGCAAGCGCTCGTTCAGGCTTGCAAGCTGCCGCGACAACGCGTCGATCTTGAGCCATTGCTCGGTGATCGTCGTATTCAGGGTCTCGATGGTGTTGTCCAGAAACGTCAGTTTGGTTTCCAGAAAGTCGATCCGCTCGCCGAGCGTCTTCAATTCACTCATCGCAATCATGTCCCGTCGATCGCTCGCGCAGTCCATGCCCGAGCGCGATCCGCTCGTCGAATACGAAACACTCGCCGCGCCAGCGGCTCGTGGCCTCCGGGATGCCTTCGAGATAGCGCAGGATTCCCCCCTTGAGGTGATAGACCTCCGCAAATCCGCGCGCCAACAGATAGGCGCTGGCCTTTTCGCAGCGGATACCGCCGGTGCAGAACATCGCGATGCGCCGATGCTTTGCCGGATCGAGACAGCGCGTCGTGAATTCCTTGAATTGACCGAAACTCGTTAAGCCCGGATTGACCGCGCCCTCGAAGGTGCCAAGCGCGACCTCGAAGGCATTGCGCGTGTCGAGCACCAGCGTGTCGGGCACGTCGATCAGAGCATTCCAATCCGCAGGCTCGACATAAACGCCGACCTGCCGGGTCGGATCAACATTGGCGTCGCCGAGTGTGACGATCTCCTTTTTCAGCCGGACCTTCAGGCGTTGAAACGGCATCGCGGCGGCTTGCGAGAATTTCAATTCGAGACGATCGAGCCGCCCGCCGAACAGGACGCCGTCGCGCAATTCGGCGACGAAATCGCCGATGGCCTCGGGCTCGCCGGCGAGCGTGCCGTTGATGCCCTCATGAGCCAACAGCACGCTGCCCTTCAGCTTCAGGCGCGCGCAAATCGTCCGCAGCGGTTCGCGCAACTCCGCAAAATCAGGAAGTGCTGCGAATTGATAGAAGGCGGCGACTTTGTACGACATGGCGCCGGTTTATCAGGCGGCCGGGGAATGCGAAAGCTCGTCAAAGCCGCGAACCGCATTGCCGTCATTCCGTGGCATCCATTGCCCAGCCCGGTCCGAATGTGCCAAGACTCCTGAAAAACTCCCGACAGGCTCCTGAAATCCCGCTTGATATCGGGCGCCGCAGGCGCGACCAGACGCCCAAATGAGCCATTTGACATGAGGAATTTCCATCTTGCCGGCCGGTCGACGGTCCATGCGCAAAACGGCATGGTGGCGACCTCGCACCCGCTGGCGGCGCTGACCGCGATCGAAGTGCTTCGCGCCGGCGGCACCGCGGCGGACGCGGCCGTGGCGGCTTGCGCGCTGCTCGGCGTGATCGAGCCGCAATCGACCGGCATCGGCGGCGATTGCTTCGCGCTCGTCCAGCCGAGGGGCGAGGGCAAGATCGTGTCCTATAATGGCTCCGGCCGGGCGCCGATGGCGGCGACGCCGGAATGGTATCTCGAGCGCGATCTGCATGCGATCCCGCTGACCTCGGCGCACGCCGTCAGCATTCCCGGCGCGGTCGATGCATGGGCGACCATTCTGCGCGATCACGGCAAGTTCGGGCTCGACACGCTGCTGCAACCCGCGATCAAGGCCGCGGAGGAAGGTTACGTCGTTACGCCCCGCGTTGCGTTTGACTGGAAGAACTACTTTGAAAAATTGAAGAATGGCACCAACACCGAGCGCTATTTGCTACCAGGCGGCAAGCCCGCAGTCGCCGGCGACGTGATCCACCAGCCTGAACTGGGAAATACGCTGCGGGCGATCGCCAGGCACGGCCGCGACGCGTTCTACGCCGGCGCGATCGCCGAGGATATGGTCGCGACGTTGCGCGGCATCGGCGGCCTGCATACGCTGGATGATTTCGCAGGCCACACCACCGAGACCACGGTGCCGATCGGCACCACATACAAGGGCCATGACGTCTGGCAATGCCCGCCGAACGGTCCCGGCATCACCATGCTGGTGATGCTCAACATCCTGTCGCGTTTCGATCTGACGAAATTCCCGGCGATGAGCGTCGAGCGTTTCCACCTGGAGGCTGAGGCCGCGCGCGTCGCCTACATGATGCGCGAACAATATGTCGCCGATCCCGCCCATGTCGATGTCGACGTGCCGCGCTTCCTGTCGAAAGCTTTTGCCGACGAGCATGGCGACAAGATCCGTCTCGACCGGATGCTCGACCTGCCGACCGTGGCGCCGCCGATGCATCCGTCGACGGTTTACATCTCGGTGGTCGACAAGGATCGCAACGCCTGCTCCTTCATCAACTCGATCGCGCAAGCCTTCGGTTCGGCGATCGTGTCGAACAAGACGGGCATCCTGCTGCAGAACCGGGCCGGCGGTTTCCGCGTGCAGGTGGGCCATCCGAATTGCATCGCACCGGGCAAGCGCCCACTGCACACCATCATTCCGAGCCTTGTCACCAAGGGTGGCCGGGCGGTGATGCCGTTCGGCGTGATGGGCGGACAGTACCAGCCGGTCGGGCAGACCCACGTGCTGACCAACATGCTCGATTATGGCTGTGATGTGCAGGAGGCTATCGATATGCCACGAGGCTTCCACTATGAAGGCTTCTATCAGCTGGAAGACGGCGTGCCCGCCGCGATCGTCGAAGGCCTGAAGAGGCTCGGGCACAAAACCATCGGCGTGGTCCCGCCGCTCGGCGGCGGCCAGGCGATCTGGATCGACTGGGACAAGGGCACGCTTACCGGGGGCTCCGATCCCCGCAAGGACGGTTGCGCGCTTGGCTATTGAACGACTTTTTAGTGAGCGACTCGCGCCGCGCTCTCCGGTATTAAGGACACTGAACGATGCGATATCTCATCTTCCGCAAACTGCCGCTGGTCGCCGCGATTATCATCGGTGCGATCGGCGCTATCTCGGCGGCGCCGTCCGGCGCCTTGGCTCAGACAGGAAAGACCATGACCACAGCTTCAGGCTTGCAAATCATCGATACCAAAGTCGGCACTGGCGCTTCGCCGGAGCCGGGCCAGATTTGTGTGATGCACTATACCGGCTGGCTTTACGAAAACGGCCAGAAGGGCGATAGGTTCGACAGCTCGGCCGATCGCAACCAGCCGTTCAGATTTCCGATCGGTAAGCGCCGGGTGATTGCCGGCTGGGATGAAGGCGTCGCCACCATGAAGGTTGGCGGCAAGCGCACCTTGATTATTCCGCCCGAGCTCGGTTACGGCGCTCGAGGCGCTGGCGCCATGATCCCGCCAAACGCAACCTTGATATTCGACGTCGAATTACTGTCCGTGGAGTAAGGTCGCAAAGCCTTCGAGAGAGGTGCGTGTCGTGAAGATTTCGGTCCTCGACGACTATTTCGACACCATACGCACCCTCGAATGCTTCAGGAAGCTGGCCGGTCATGACGTCACGATTTGGAACGATCACGTCCAGGACGTCGACGTGCTGGCGGAGCGGCTCGCCGACACCGAGGCGCTGGTCCTGATCCGCGAGCGGACGCAGATCCGCACGCCCTTGCTGGAACGGCTGCCGAAGCTGAGGTTGATCAGCCAGCGCAGCGTCTATCCTCATATCGACGTCGATACCTGCACCCGGCTCGGCATCATCGTGTCGTCGAGCCAGCATGCCGATACGCCGTCTTACGCGACCTCGGAATTCACCTGGGGACTGATACTGGCGGCGATGCGCGCGATCCCGCAGCAGATGGCGTCGCTGAAGGCGGGCCACTGGCAGGTCGGCGTCGGCCATACGCTCCGCGGCAAGACACTCGGCATCTACGGCTATGGCCGGATCGGCGCGGTTGTCGCCGGCTACGGCAAGGCATTTGGAATGCACGTGCTGGTATGGGGACGCGAGGCGGCGTTGGCAAAGGCCCGTGCCGATGGTTATGAGGCCGCGGCCAGCAAGGAGTCATTCTTCGAACGTTGCGACGTGCTCTCGCTGCATATGCGCCTGGTCGATGCCACCCGCGGTATCGTCAAGCCTCCCGACCTTGCGCGCATGAAGCCGACCGCCTCGCTGGTCAACACCAGCCGCGCCGGACTGATCGAGCCGAATGCGCTGGTCAATGCGTTGCGCGCCGGCCGGCCCGGGATGGCGGCGGTGGACGTCTACGAAAAGGAGCCGCTGCGCGACATCAACGATCCCCTGCTGAACATGGACAACGTCGTCTGCACGCCGCATCTCGGTTATGTCTCACGCGATGAATACGAATTGCAGTTCACCGATATCTTCGATCAGATCATCGCCTATGTCGCTGGTCAGCCGGAGAACGTCGTTAATCCGGATGCAATGACGCGCAGAAGAACCTGACCTTCATCGCGAGCAGCCGAACAAAGAAAAAGGGCCGGCCGTGAGGCCGGTCCCTTGATCAGTTCGGTCAGCGTCGGTCAGAGATTCTTGTTCGCTCCGGCGGCCGCCTCGTTCACGGCGTCCTTGGTGGCTTGCTTGGCATCGCCGACGGCCTTCTGGCCCTTGCCCTTGAGCTCTTGAATCACGCCTTCCCCCTGCAGGCGATCGGAGCCGGTGGCTTCGCCAATACCCTGCTTGGCCTTGCCGATAGCTTCATTGGTCGTACCTTTGATCTTGTCTTCCATCGCACCCATGGGAACACTCCTTTGGACGGGTTAAACTTCGCGAAGACAAGTCCGCCTTGCCGCGAAAGTTCCGCTTCAGATTCTGTTCACGTGCGCGAATTTCGTTGTCTTTCGCGGGAACAATTCCGCGAAACCAGCGCGATGTCGCACGCTCATTCCTCACCTGCTCTTCGCCAATTGCGGCATGGGATCTCTCGCGGACGAAGGGCTGGTCCCTCACGATGGACAAGACGCCGCTGCCAAGATGAGGCAATGCGTCTCAAAAAATTCTCAAACCCGCTGTCGGATCAGCCGCGTTCCGTTCGTCCTCCGGGCGAGCGCCATCAACCGAGAGGAACCCATGTCCAAGATCGCTCCCTGTCTGTGGTTTGCTGACGAGGCCGAAGAGGCCGCGAAATTCTATGTTTCGCTGCTGCCGGATTCACGCATCGACAAGGTGCAGAGAAGCCCTAGCGACTATCCGGGCGGCAAGGCCGGCAACGTGCTTGTGGTGCAGTTCACGCTGGCCGGTCAGGAATATATGGCGCTGAACGGCGGCATTCGTTTCGAATATACCAACGCAATCTCGTTCAAGATCGACTGCGCTGACCAGGCCGAGGTCGATCACCTCTGGGGCGGACTAACCGACGGCGGCGGCTCGCCCGGGCAATGCGGCTGGCTCAAGGACCGCTACGGTGTAGCCTGGCAGATAGTGCCTTCGATCATGCCGGGATTGCTTGGTGGTTCTGACCGCGCCGGCTCGCAGCGGGCGATGGCGGCGATGATGAAGATGGGCAAGCTCGATATCGCCACTCTGCAAAAGGCCTATGACGGCGGCTGAAGCGCGCCATTCAGGCCTTGTCGCGGCGCCACAGCGCGTTCGAACCCATGAAGCGGCGATCGTTCACTTCGATGCGCTCTTGGTGTCCATGTTGATGACCTGAACGCGACGGTTGATCGGGTCCATCGGCGCGTTCGGATCCTTCGGCCTGTCCTTGCCGTAGCCGACGGTGACGAGATCGCTGCTGGGGATGCCGAATTTGTCGACCAAATAGTACTTGATCGTATCGGCACGACGCTCGGACAGGCCCTGATTGAAAGCTTCGCCGCCGATCGCATCGGTATGGCCGGCGACGATGAAAGTCGAGCCCTTCAGGTTCGGATTGCTCAGCGCTTGGCCAAGCGCCTCTACCGACGGCAGCGACGTGGTCCTGATGTCAGCCGAGTTGTAGTCGAACTGAATGTCGAGATCGATGTTCGGTTTGGCGGCGGCGATGTCGGCGATTTCCTCGCGCTCGGTCGTCGAGAGCGACCGGGTTTTCCGGTTGCGCAGGGTCTGGACGAAATTGGCTTCCTTGGCCCTGGCGGCGGGATCTGCCTGCGGCGCGGCCGAAAGGCTTCGGGTCATCGGCTTCGGCTGCAGCGCCGTAATGATCTGATCTGCCGAGACGTTACTGCTACCGGCAAAAGCAATGCCCGCTGTCATCGATAGCACGGCACCGACCGTGATCGCCTTGAGTGCGGTTAGCCGGTGAGAACGGGTCATCGTCGTGATCCTCGCTGTTACGCCTGATAATGCTTTGATGCTTGGAACCTCAGCCGGGTTCAATCTTAGCGGGGTTCAATCCAGGAATGTGATTCAGATCACGTTGAAATGTCGATGAAAAAAGCGGCTGAAGCTGGCCACGTCGAACTCCCTGACAATCCACTCCGGATGCCCAAGAACTTTGCCGTGAGGCGACCTGTGGGGAGATCATGCCGAACCGGTTGGTTCCGACGATGAAGCGATGACGAGCCACATCATTCCCGTCATTTCCGGGTTGGTCATTGTTATCGCGGCAGCGACGACGGCCCGGCGCCGTGTTCGCCACATAATGGTGGGTGAATTGTTCGAGCGCCGTTGACTTCTGCCGCTCAGAGAAGCGAACATAAAAACGGAATCTCGACGAGGGGCGGCCATCGACTGTCCGTTCGCGCGGTGACGGTGCTGCCGTCGCATTGCCGTCTCGGGATCGCCGATGTGCTGACAATAAATCGGCCAGATGAACGTCTACGACCGTTGTTCAACGAGAAGAAAAGAGGAAAGTGGGTTGGGTTTGGTCGGATTTCCGTCACCGAGAAGGCAAAGCGACTATCAGGGACATCGCGGCGGAGCAACGGATCGCCCGGCAAGCGCGATGCCGATTTTGCTCGGTGCCGGCCTGATCGCGACGGCCATCCTGCTATCGACACTGATTACGACCGTCAGTACGCGATTCGTCGGCATGGACAGTCCCTCCGAGGACAATGTGTGGCTGATCGACCGGCTCACCGGCAGCGTCTACAAGTGCCAGGCTGCCGAACGCGGCAGAGCCGCCTGCGATCCGGATACGGCTACGGGAAGCATCGGCGCTCGAACCAAACACTGAAATCTTGACCTCAAGCCTTCCTAGCAGTGAATCGTTGCATTGCAGCACGTAAAATGAGCTTCTCCCGGAAACGTTGCTGATGGAGGATACCGGTCTCGAAAGCCGGCAACACGCCGGATTCATTCCAAGGAGAACCTTTCATGAAGGCAATTTTGATCGCTGCGGCAACGTTATCGGCCTTCGCGCTGTCGCCGGCATCCGCGGCGATGATGACGTGCACATCCGCCAACATGGCCAAGACCACCACGGCGACGAACACGATGCAGGATGGCCCGGCCAAGATGGAGATGGGCAAGCATATGGCCCTGGCTAATGCGGCAATCAGCAAGGGCGACATGCGCGGCGGCTGCAAGCACTACATGATGGCCCAGAAGGCCGGTGGGATGAAGTAACGTCAGGACTGCGTTGCTTTTCGCCGCGCTGCTTTCGGGCGGCGCGGCTTTTTCATGTGCCTGGATATTTCCGGGAAACAGGATTCCTTGAATTGGCATTTTGAAAATCCATATCGCTCGATTGTCACGAAACCCGCGACAGCTCTGCAAGCATGTCCTCCGCCGATAAATCCCGTCCCCTGACCAAGCTTGAGGCGAGGCGCATCTGGTTGCACGCCCAGCGGCTCGACACATCGGTGCCGTTTGGCGCCGGGCCGGCCGCGACCACCGCCGCGGTCGAGCACCTCGGCTATGTGCAGATCGACACCATTAACGTCATCGAGCGCTCGCATCATCACGTGCTGTGGACCCGGATTCCCGACTACCGGCGAGCCGATCTGCGTCATGCCCAGAGCGTCGACAAAAGCTGTATTCGAATACTGGACTCACGCGCTGTCCTATGTGCCGACGCGCGATATCGGCTTCTTTATTCCGGCGATGAAGCTGCACAAGCGTGAGGGTCATCGATGGTTCGATTCGGTCACCCCGGCGGATATGCGCAAGGTGATGGGACTGATCCGGCGCGACGGCGCGCTGACCATCCGCGACATCGAGGACGACGTATTGACAGAGAAGGAACATCTGTGGGCCAGCCGCAAGCCATCGAAGCGGGCGTTGCAACTGGCGTTCTATTCCGGCGCGCTCACCATCAGCGAGCGCAACGGCATGCTGAAAACCTATGAGTTGATGACGCGGCATTTCGGCTGGGACAAGCCGCCGAAGGCGGCGAGCCTGCGGGAAACCACGACCTATCTGCTCGACCGCGCCCTGCGCGCGCAGGGCCTCGTCAGTCTCGACTCGATCTGTCATCTCGACGCGCCGAGCAAGGCCGCGGTCAGGCGGCTGATCCAAACCCGTGTGCGCCGCAGGGAACTGGTGCAGGTCGCCATTGAAGGCGCCAACAAGCAAGAGCATTGGGCGCGCCCGGAAGTGCTGGAACTGGCCATCGCCGACACGCCCGAACGCGTGCACATCCTTTCACCGTTCGATCCCCTGGTGATCCAGCGCAGGCGCACCGAATTGTTCTTCGACTACGGGCATCGCTTCGAAGCCTATGTGCCCAGGGAAAAACGGCTGTTCGGCTATTTCGCGCTGCCGGTTTTGGCCGGCGAGGAGATCGTCGCCGCCATCGATCTCAAGACCGATCGCAAGCAGCGCAAGCTTCTGATGCAAAAATGGAGCTGGGTCGGCGGCGCGCGCAAGAGCGGACGCAAGGATCTGAAAGCCAAAATCGAGCAAGAACTGCACCGCTTCGAGCGCTTTCAGCTCGCCGAGTGAGGTTCGTTTCGGAAATCCGTGGCGCGGGTCGCGGATAGTCAGGTCCCGGGGAGCATTATAGGTAACGGCAAAACAATACGGAAAATCCATCGACCCATGCCGTTGTGACCGTTTCAGTTCGCTGAGCGAAGTGCGCTCCGTCTCCGAATCAAAATTGAGATGCGAAAGCTATCGAGCAGCATCCCCAATAGGATTCCGACGCCATAGGCTAACATGTCCCACGGCGAGAAGATGCGACCGAGCAACAATGCTCCCGCAAGCGTCAGCCGAAACGAATCCAGCCAGGGAAAATGCACCAGGCGGAACAGCTCCACGCCAATGGCGATCACTGCCGAGATCGATGCGATATGCCGTCGTGGCAGATTTGATGCGGTAATCGCGACCAGAAAAAACAGCATCGTCGCCCACAGTACGGAGCCGCCATATTTCACGAACAGGCCTGGCAGTCCAAGGCTCAGCCCAAATCCGCGCAGGCCGAGGCCCACGATCATGATCGCCAGGCAAAAGCCCATGCGGGCGACGGTCGGCGATCGTTGTCGTGCCGCTCCGCTATTTTCCGCCGCGCTACTCGTCATGAAATCGAGGCGCTCACCGGGAGCATCAGCTCGAATGCGGTTCCCTGTTCGGCCTCGAGAAGGCGGATGGCGCCGCCATGGGCGTCGAGCATGGCACGAACAATCGCAAGACCCATACCCGTGCCTCCGCTGTCACGGCGGGTCGTGAAAAAGCTGTCGAAGATTTGTGTGCGGTTATTGGACGAAACGCCCTCGCCATTGTCGGCGACCTTGATCCGCATCCGATCATCCTGCCGCGCCGCCGAAATGTCCAGCATTGTGCTGCCATGGCGCATCGCGTTGTCGGCGAGGTTGGAAAAGATGATGGCGGCGTTTTCCTCCGAGATGCGCAAGGCGCTGTCGAGATCGCCGCTGGCGCGGACCTCAAGGCCAGGGAAGGCCGAACGCAAATGCGCGATCGGCCGCGAAAGTGCCGTCGCACCGACCGCGACCGGATTTTCGGCGCGGGCGAAATCGCGCAGCCGGCTGGAAATCTTCGCCAACCGGTCTGAATCGGCAATGATGTTGTCGAGGAACTTGCGCTTCTCGTCGTCGGTCATCACGGGTGATGGCGCGTCGAGATCGTCGCGCAACAGCTCGGCGGCGCCCTGGATCGAGGTCAGCGGCGATTTCAGTTCGTGGGAGACGTGGGTGGCGAAGGTCGAGATGAAGCTGGTGCGCGTATTCAGCCGTCGCGCCATGTCGAGGAAACTTTGCGACAGCCGTGAGAATTCGCGCGTGCCGTTGCGTCGCAGCGGCCGCAGGGCGTCACGGTCGCCCTTACCGATCAAATCGGTGCGCTCGACCAGTTCACGCATCGGCCTGGTGATGGTGCGGTAGAACAACAGCCCGATCAACAGCGTTGGCACCACCATGAATAACACCGCGAGCACCACCTTGGCGCGCTGCTCATAGAGATATTTGAACACGTTGTTCGGGGTGCGCGAGGAATAGATCACGCCGGCCACCTGGCCGCGCACGATCACTGGCATCGCGATGAACACCCTCATCCCGGTGCCGCGGCTCAACGAATAAAGCGGCGGCTGGTTGTGCTTGGAGACCCGCGCGCGCAGGCTGGCGCCGAAGCGGCCGTGCAGTGCCTGCGCGACCTCGTTGAGATGGGCCAGCGACAACCCGACCTCGTCGCGGCCGGCGATCACGACACCGTTGGGATCGAGCAGCCGAAAACCCGCCAGCGTGATGTTCTGGGTTGCGATCAGGTCGGGCATCATGCGGGCACCGAGCGCGACAAAGGCGGAATCTGCTGCCGTTGCCGGCGGTTGTGCCTCGGGCCGTGGCGGCAGCAGATTACTGCGCGCCAGTTCAAGCGCCGGCCAGATCGGCTGGTAGGGTTCTCCGGGCGGCTGTTCCGGATCGGGCGCAACCTTCGCACCGAGCGCCACATCGGGCGGAACGGATGTTTCGACTTCGCGATGAAACACCGCCGCCAGCGCCGCGCTCTGCGCGATCAGCTCGGCCTCGGTTTGCTGGATCAACTGGTTCTGGTAGATCTTGAGAAAATACAGGCTGAAGATTGGCAGCAACAGCACGCTGGTCAGCACGAAAAAGACGACCAGGCTCAGCGAAGGCCGCCACTTCCGGCGCGCGGCTTCCGGCATTTCCGTCAACGCGCCGCCTCGCAGCGCCCGAGCTTGAAGCCGACGCCATGCACGGTTTCGATGACGTTTTCGCAACCAGCCGCCGCCATCTTGGCGCGGATGTTGCGGATGTGGCTGTCGATGGTACGATCTGCGACATGGATGTTGCCGGCATAGGCGGCATCCAGGATCAGTTCGCGGGTGAAGACGAATCCCGGCCGCGCCAGCAGCGTGCGCAGGATCGCGAATTCCAGCGCTGTCAGCGACACGGCGGTGCCCTGGAAGCTCGCGGCATGCGTATCGATGTCGATCGCAAGATCGCCGTGGCTCTTGGTTCTGGCTTCCGGCGCCGCCGGCGCGTTGCGCGCCCGCCGCAGGATCGCATTGACTCGCGCCACCAGTTCGCGCGGGCTGAACGGCTTGGTGACGTAATCGTCGCCGCCGATTTCGAGGCCAAGGATGCGATCAATCTCTTCGTCGCGGGCCGACAGAAATAGGATCGGGGTATCCGAGGTCTTGCGGATCTGGCGGCAGACCTCCAGGCCGTCCATTTCGGGCATGCCGACGTCGAGCACTACCAGTTGGTGAACGCTGCGGTCGAACAGCCGCAGCGCTTCCTTGCCGTTCTGCGCAGTGGAGATCGTCATGCCGCTCTTTTCGAAAGCGAATCGGACGACGTCGCGGATATGCGGATCGTCGTCGACCACGAGAATGGAATGCGCCATTTCGCGCTAGCCTTTGCCGTTGTCCGGGCCGTCGTTCAAAGGGTTCAGCCGTTCGAGAGGAGTGTTAGCGAAATATCGCTCCAGACGCCATGTTCGAAAGGTCCACGCTCGCCAGTTTCCCGGACGGGACAGATATTGTCGATCGGGGCTGGTCCGATAGGCCAGCGAAAGCCGCCAGACCGCGGGAAATTTGGTGCGGTGGGCCTCGACCGGTGGCAGTGTTTGCGGACTGCCGAGCGAAGTCAGATAGACCATATCGAGATTGGGCCCGCTGCCGTCGACTTCCTGGCAGTGCTCGACGTTATAGTAGGCCACGAGCCACGGCGCGTTGAGGAAGCAGCAGCCGTAGAGCACGAGCGCGAGCGAAATCGCGTTGGCCGACAACAGCCACGCATTGGATTTCCCGCGCACGATCTGGGTCAGGATCAATACCAGTCCGATCGCGACCAGCACCATCCAGATGAACGCGGCGATCCTCAGATAGGTGAGCGAGAACGCGGCAATATAGAGATCGAGTCGGAAAATCGAGGAGATCACCAGCAGGACGTTCTGACCGATCCACGCCAGCACCAGCGGACGGATTAGCCGGGAATTCTCTGCGGGTCCTCCCGGGCGCATCGCAATCAGCACGAAGGCAGCGGCGAGCAGTGCGGTCGCGACCAGCGGATAAGCGCCGCGATGGGCATATTCGGCGTGGCTCATGCCGTTGGGCAGCGCGAGGTCGCCCCAGAGATAGGCGAGGTCTAGTCCGCTCTGCAATGCGAACAGCGCGTTGCACAGGATCAGCGCGCGGGTCACCGCCCGTGTGTCGAACAGATAATTCCAGTCGATCGGCGCGGGCTTGAAGGGTTCAAGTAGTTCCAGAGTCGCTTGAGGCAGGCGGCAGATGCGCCGGAGCAGCAATGGCCAGGTCACGCAGCCGATCGCGATCCAGAAGGGGACGCGCCAGCCATCGATCCTGGCCAGCCAAACGCCGGGATCGAGCCGCAACAATTGTTGTTCGATCAGGGGATTGGCCGAGGCGAACAGAAACAGAAAGACTGCAAGCGCAAGCAGCGGCACGATCCATGCGATCAGCGAGCCGGCACGCAGCCATTCCGGCATGTTCGCCATCGTCAGCCGGGAGGCCGTCTCAATGAAATCCCCAACGAGTTGAAACGGCCCGCGCAGCGGCACGGTGGCGGCCTCGAACAGGGTGCGCTGCCAGGACACCGCGTCGCGGGCGGTCATGACGATGACGAAAGCACAGGTCGCGAGTACGCTTGCGATTACCGACAGAATGCCAACATCCTCGACCAGCGTGATCAGGCCGGCGATAAATATCGCGGTCATGATGATTTGAGATCGCCATGGCGCCCGAACGCCATTGATGGCGACTGCGACGACGCCAACGCCTGCGAGAAACAGCGCCAGCGAGATGCCGACATCCCAGCCGAAGAACAGCCAGTCGGCCAGCGCGACGCAGGCGATGGCCGCCGTTATCCGGAGCAGCACCGGATTAAGTGGTGCGGGTTCGCTATTCGTTGTGGCTGCGATCGACATGCTTCATTCCTTTGAAATGACGAGGCTGAGGTGGTTGACTTTGCGCTTGCGCTTCGGCCCGGGTGGGCGGCGAAAGGCAATGACGCGGCGTTGGGGCGGATCCGATTCCAGCCACCAGCCGTCCTTGAGCAGGCGTCGCGGCAGTTTAGTGCGCCGAAACTGAATGGTGATGACGTTCCCCATGCGCATACGATGGCCCAGACATTGGCAGCGCATTTGCGCGGGCCGTTCAGGATTTGCGGATTTCTGTGCAGATTTTGCGTAGATGCGGGAGCGGAGGCGTTCTCACGCCCACAGGGGCGACAAGGAACGACGCGAAGCCTTCATTCCAAGAGTGACACAGCGCGAAGCTACGCCGCCTGTTGTCCCGACGTGCACTGGGACGACAAAATGGCAGCTTCTCTATCAACGTCGACGGATCCATCTCCGCCGTGGTCGAGACCCGCGGTGCTAGTGGCGCCGCTCGCTATTCGCAATGATCTCGCCGTCGCATTCGGTTTCTGAAGTCCGTTGGCAATGACATCATGGGCGGTTTGCTGGTTGCAACCGCCTCGACCTTGCGGTACCTGCGGGGGCTCTGCGCGCTCCGCGCGAATGCAAGAACTTCAAGGCGCTATAAGCGAGCATCCTGATCTTGCGGCGCAACATCATGGTGGCCCAAAATCGCATTTCCACTTGCTGAGGCCGCGGAATAATTGAACATTGGTACCTCCATGACGCTGATGTCCGAAAATGTCGAAGCCGATACGCGAGAGCGCATTCTTGCGGTGGCGGCGGGCCTGTTCCGCGAAATCGGCTACCAGAAGACCACGGTGGCCGACATCGCCAAGCTGCTGCGGATGAGCCCGGCCAACGTCTATCGCTTCTTCGATTCCAAGAAATCGATTCACAAGGGCGTCGCGCGCGGGCTGATGAGCGAAGTCGAGGACGTAGCGCAGGCGATCGCGGCGCGGTGTGTTCCTGCCGCCTCCAAGCTGCGCGAACTGATGAGCGCGATCCATCGCATGAACAGTGAGCGCTATGTCGGCGATTCCAAGCTGCACGAGATGGTCGAACTCGCGATGGAAGAGAGCTGGGACGTCTGCGTTGCGCATATGCAGCGAGTGACCGAGACCATCGGCGCCGTGATCGCCGAAGGCGCGGCATCGGGCGAATTTGAAGTTCACGATGTGCCGCAGGCAGCCATGTGCGCCTGTACGGCGATGACGCGGTTTTTCCATCCGCAGATGATCGCGCAATGCGCCAGCAAGCCGGGGCCCTCGATCGATCAGATGATCGACTTTGTTTTGGCCGGACTGATGCCGCGCAGAGTGACAGGTCAGGGCTTCGGCTACTAATCCGCTGGTTCGCCCTTGCGCGCGCAGCGAAGCGACCGGGAGCATCAGGAAAGACTGGAACGCTTCGTCGCATGCCCCTCGCAGCAATGACGAAAACGACGAGGAAAACCGCGCGTGACATCCAAGGACTTGCACTATTATGAGCCGGTCAACGGCCACGGTCTCAGGCACGATCCGTTCAACGCCATTGTCGCGCCGCGCCCGATCGGCTGGATCTCCTCCCGCGATACCAAGGGCAATGTCAACCTGGCGCCCTATAGCTTCTTCAACGGCTTCAACTACACACCGCCGATCATCGGTTTTTCCTCGATCTCCTGGAAGGACAGCGTCCGCAACATCCAGGATACCGGCGAGTTCGTCTGGAATCTCGCGACCAGGGATCTGGCCCGGCAGATGAACGCGACCTCAGCCCATGTCCCGCGCGACGTCAACGAGTTCGAACTTGCGGGGTTGACCATGGCGCCCGGCAAGCTCGTCAACGTGCCGCGGGTGGCGGAAAGCCCGGTGTCGTTCGAGTGCAAGCTGACGCAGATCGTCCAGTTGCAGAGCGCGGCCGGCAACAAGGTGCAAGGCTGGCTGACACTCGGTGAGGTCGTGGCCGTCCATATCGACAAGGCCATGATCAAGGATGGCGTCTACCAGACCGCGCTCGCCAGCCCGATCATGCGCGCCGGCCGCCGCGGCGATTATTTCGAAATCAGGCCGGAAAACATGTTCGAAATGGTCCGGCCGGACTGACGGCATGGTCGTAAGTCGCGTTCGACAGGATTTTCGGGGCGGATATGGTGTATTGCCGTTGCCAATTCCTTTATTCTGCGGGTCGGAAACTAAGTGATTCTCCCGCTTTGCTACTAAAATAAGCCGCCTTTTTCAGCGAATACCTCGCCTCGGGCCGCACAACGGCCCGATACTATCTTGAGCCATAAGGATGTCGCCATGGGTTCCTTTCGTCGCGATTTTATCACCAAGCCGATCTTCTCGTTGGCGCGCCGTGTCATGCCGGCGATGTCGGACACCGAGCGCGAGGCGCTGGAGGCCGGCGACGTCTGGTGGGACGCCGATCTCTTCACCGGCGATCCGGACTGGTCGAAACTGATCGCCTTTGCCCCGGCAACGCTGACCGCGGAAGAACAGGCCTTTCTCAACGGTCCGGTCGATGAACTCTGTGCGATGCTCGACGATTGGAAGATCAATTGGGAATGGCGCGACCTGCCGCCCGAAGTCTGGGACTTCATCAAGGCCAAGAAATTCTTCGGCATGATCATTCCGAAGGCGCATGGTGGCCTCGGCTTCTCGCCCTATGCGCATTCGGAAGTGGTTCGGAAAATCTCCTCGCGCTCGCTGACCGCGGCCGTCACCGTCATGGTGCCGAACTCGCTCGGACCTGGCGAACTGCTGATGCGCTTCGGCACCAGGGAGCAGCAGGAGCGCTGGCTGCCGCGGCTCGCCGACGGCCGCGACATTCCCTGCTTCGGCCTGACCAGCCCGGAAGCCGGCTCCGATGCCGCCTCGATGATCGACAAGGGCATCATCTGCAAGGGGACCTTCGAGGGCCGCGAGGTGTTGGGTCTGCGCCTTAACTGGCACAAGCGCTACATCACGCTCGGCCCGGTCGCGACGCTGCTCGGTCTCGCCTTCAAGGCATATGATCCCGATCGACTCGTCGGCAGCGAGACCGACCTTGGCATCACCGTGGCGCTGATCCCGACGGATCTGCCCGGCGTCGAAATCGGCCACCGCCATCTGCCGGCGATGCAGGTATTTCAGAACGGCCCGAACTGGGGTCGCGATGTCTTTATCCCGATGGACTATATCATCGGCGGCAAGGAGCGCCTCGGCCAGGGCTGGAAGATGCTGATGACGGCGCTGGCCGCTGGCCGCGGCATTTCGCTGCCGTCGCTGTCGGCGGCGGGCGCGGCCTATGCCGCGCGCACCACGGGTGCCTATGCGCGAATCCGCGAGCAGTTCAACGTGCCGATCGGCAAGTTCGAAGGCATCGAGGAGCCGCTCGCACGCATCGCAGGTACGGCCTATCTGCTCGACGCCGCGCGGCGGCTGACCTGCGCCGCGCTCAATGAGGGCCGCCATCCCGCGGTGATTTCCGGGATCATGAAGCTGCACGCCACCGAGCGGATGCGGATCGCGATCGATGATGCCATGGACATCCATGCCGGCAAGGCGGTGATCGACGGGCCGCAGAACTACATGGGTAATCTCTATCGCTCGATACCGGTCGGCATCACGGTGGAGGGCGCCAACATCCTGACGCGCAATCTGATCGTGTTCGGGCAGGGCGCCGTCCGTGCGCATCCTTATCTGCTGGATGAAATGAACGCGCTCAGCGAGAGCGACCCCACCAGGGCGCTGGACGCGTTCGACAAGACATTCTGGGAACATGTCCGCCACACCGCCATTACGGCGTTCCGGGCATGGAGCCGCAGCTGGAGCGGCGGGATGTTTGTCAAGGTCGGTGTTGCCGGGAAAGCGGCTGGATTCTATCGTCAGCTTTCGCGCTATTGCTCGGCGTTCGCGCTGTGCGCCGACATGGCGCTGATGACGCTCGGCGGCGCCTTGAAACGCAAGGAAATGCTGTCGGCGCGGTTCGGCGATATCCTGTCTGAACTGTATCTTTTGTCGGCGGCGCTGAAACGCTGGCACGATGAAGGGCATCAGGAGGCCGATTTCGTTCTGCTCGAATGGTGCATGCAAAATGGCTGCAAGACCATCGAATTGCGGTTTGCGGAAATTCTGGCGAATTTCCCCAACCGGTTCGTCGCCTACATCCTGAAATTCCTGATTCAGCCAATCGGTCCGCGCGGGCTCGGGCCGTCGGATCGCGTCACCCATCAATGCGCGCAACTGGTGCTGGAGCCCTCCGCCGCGCGCGACCGCCTGACGGCCGATCTTTCGCATGTCGATGATGATCGCGGCGTCGCGCGGCTGGAGAAGGCGTTCCTTCTGGTCACGGCCGCCGAAGACATCGCGAACAAAATGCGCGCGGCTCATATTCGCGACCGGGAGACAGCGTTGAAGAACGGCGTCATCACCCAGGACGAAGCCGAAAGGCTTGCCGCCGCCCATGAAGCCGTTGCAAAGGTGATCGAGGTCGACGACTTCGCGCCGGATGCGATTTCGCCGATCTACAGCAAACCCGCCGACGTGCATAAATTTTTCCAGGAGATCTCTGAAAAGAGGGCGGCAGGCTGATGGCGCGGCCGGTCTTCATTATCGACGGCAGCCGGACGCCGTTCCTGAAGGCGCGTTCCGGTCCCGGGCCGTTCACCCCGGTCGATCTCGCCGTGCAATGCGGCCGGCCGCTGCTGGCCCGGCAGCCATTCGCGGCCACGGCGTTCGACCAGGTCATTCTCGGCTGCGTCAACGTGATCGCCGACGAGATGAATCCGGCCCGCGTCGCCGCATTGCGGCTCGGCATGGGCGAAGCCATGGTGGCGTTCACGGTGCAGATCAATTGCGGCTCCGGCATGCAATCGATCGACACCGCATATCGCTACATTCGTGAGGGTCATTCGGATTTGATTCTCGCCGGCGGCGCCGAGGCGTTGAGCTATGCGCCGCTGGTCTGGCCGCAACAGGGCGTACGCTGGTTTGCAGGCCTCGCCGGCGCCAAGGGCATTGGCGCCAAGATCATGGCCGCGCTGAAGGTGCGGCCGAGCTATTTCAAGCCGATCATCGGGCTCGAGCGCGGGCTGACCGACCCGATCACCGAACTCAACATGGGACAAACCGCCGAAGTGGTCGGGCACCTGTTCGGCATCACGCGTGCGCAGTCGGATGCCTATGCGGCGGAAAGCCACAGGCGGCTCGCCAATGCGCAGTCCCAGGGCTGGCTGAAGAACGAGGTCGAGACCGCGTTCGCGCGCGACGGCAAATTCTACGATCACGACGACGGCGTGCGGCCGGAATCCACGCCGGAGAGCCTGGCCAGGCTGAAGCCGGTGTTCGAGCGGCCGTGGGGCCAGGTCACCGCCGGCAACTCCTCGCAGATTACCGACGGCGCCTCATGGGTGATCCTGGCTTCCGAAGAAGCGGTCGCCAAGCACGGCCTGACGCCGAAGGCTGCCATCCTCGACAGCCAATGGTCGGCGCTCGATCCCAGCATCATGGGCCTGGGCCCGGTATTGTCGGCGACCGAACTTCTGAAGCGCAACCACCTCACCCTCCGGGACGTCGAGACCTGGGAATTGAACGAGGCGTTCGCCACGCAGGTGCTGGGCTGCCTTGCGGCCTGGCAGGACGAAAAGTTCTGCCGTGAGATCCTCGGTCTCGACGAGGCCGCTGGCGAAATCGAACCGGCAAGGCTCAATGTCGATGGCGGCGCGATCAGCCTCGGCCATCCCGTCGGCTGTAGCGGCAACCGTATCGTGCTGCATCTCGTTAATGCGATGAAGCGGCTCGGCACCCGACGCGGCGTCGCCACCGAATGTATTGGCGGCGGGCAGGGCGGCGCGATGTTGATCGAAACGGTATAGGGAACGTCATGGATTCGAAAGTCTTGGATGTTTTCGCTGACCGGACGCTCGAACTCGGGCCTGGGATCAGCGAGAACGGGCCCTATCGCAATTTCAGGCTCGGGCGGGACGACGACGGCATCGCCTGGCTGTTGTTCGATCGCGCCGACGCCAGCGCCAATACGCTGTCGTCGGATGTGGTGGTGGAGTTCGAAGAGGTGCTTACGGCGCTGGAAAGCCAGCCGCCGGCGGGCATCGTGATCCGCTCGGCAAAGCCGTCCGGCTTCATCGCCGGCGCCGACGTCAACGAGTTTCGCGGCGTGTACGATCCGCACAGGGTCGAGGCCGCCATCGCGCGCGCTCATGCGGTGAACGACCGGCTCGAAGCGTTGCGAATTCCGACGGTCGCGGTGATCCATGGCTTCTGCCTCGGCGGCGGTCTTGAAGTCGCGCTGGCCTGCCGGTCGCGCATCGCGATCGACAACGCCCGCTTCGGCTTCCCGGAAATATTGCTGGGGCTGCATCCAGGTTTGGGTGGCACCGCGCGGTTCACCGAGCTGGTCAATCCGATGCAGGCCATGACCCTGATGCTGACCGGTCGCACCATCGACGCGCGCCGTGCCAAATCGCTCGGGCTGGTCGATGCGGTGACGCAGGAGCGGCATGTCCGCAACGCCGTCAAGGACGCTGTATTCGGCGGCCTGAAGCGCGCTCGGCCCGGCCCCCTCAACAAGGTGCTGAATTTCAGCCGGGTGCGCAACTTCCTCGCCTCGCGCATGCGCTCGGAAGCCGAGAAGACCGCGCCCCATGAGCATTATCCGGCGCCCTACGCATTGATCGACCTCTGGGAAAAGCACGGCGGCGACAAGGCCGCGATGCTGAAGGCGGAAAAGACTTCGTTCGCCGAAATGATCGTGACGCCGACCGCGCAAAACCTGATTCGCGTGTTCTTTCTGCGCGAGCAGATGAAGAAACTTGCCGGCACCGGCAACAGGATACGCCATGTCCACGTCATCGGCGCCGGCGCCATGGGAGGCGACATCGCAGCGTGGTGCGCCAACAAGGGTCTGCATGTCACGCTCGCCGACATGAAGCCGGAGCCGATCGCCGGCGCGATCAAGCGCGCCTCAGACCTGTTCAGCAAGATCATCCACAAGCGCACCGACGTCCGCGACGCGATGGATCGTCTGGTTCCCGATCTCGACGGCGAGGGGGTGCGCAACGCGGACCTGATCATCGAGGCGGTGCCGGAAAAGCTCGAGCTCAAGCAAAAGGTTTATGCCGGGCTCGAGCCGAAGATGAAACCGGGCGCGATCCTCGCCACCAACACGTCGAGCATCCCGTTGCAGGATTTGCGCGAGACCCTGCAGCGGCCGGAGCGGCTGCTCGGCTTGCACTTCTTCAATCCGGTCTCGCGGCTGCAGCTTGTCGAAGTGGTCAGCCATGATGGTACCGACCGAAAATTGCTGAAGCAGGCGCTGGCGTTCGTCGGCGCGATCGACCGGTTGCCGCTGCCGGTCAAGAGTTCGCCGGGTTTCCTCGTCAACCGCGCCCTGACGCCTTACATGCTGGAGGCAATGGTGATGCTGGATGAGAAGATCGACAAGCTCACCATCGATGCGGCGGCGGAAAAGTTCGGGATGCCGATGGGCCCGATCGAACTGGCCGATCAGGTCGGGCTCGATATTTGTCTGGCGGTCGGCGACATGCTGCGCTTGAAATTCGGAGATTCCCTGCCGCCGACGCCGGCCTGGCTGCGCGACAAGGTCGCCAATGGCGAACTCGGCCGCAAGGCCGGCAAGGGCTTTTATGTCTGGAAGGACGGCAAGGCCGACAAGGGCTCGGGTGCGACGGCCGCCGCAGCGCCGACCGCGGAAATGATCGACCGGCTCGTATTGCCAATGTCGAATGTTTGCGTGGCCTGCCTGCGCGAGGGCATTGTCGACAATGCCGACGTGGTCGACGGCGCGATGATCTTCGGCACCGGCTATGCGCCGTTCCGCGGCGGGCCGTTGAATTATGCGCGTAGTCGCGGCGCGGACAACGTCACCGCGACACTGCGCGCGCTGGCGACGAAGTTCGGTGACCGATTCACGCCGGACGCCGGTTGGGAGACTTTTCAGTGAAGTCTGGTTTTTCGACGAGCATTCCGACATGATCGATCCGCAAGCCGTTCACGCGCCCCTGAATGCCGAGACGGCGCCGTGCGGCGATCTCTGTACGCGCACACTGGCAATGCCGGCCGACACCAACCAGAACGGCGACATCTTTGGCGGCTGGCTCCTGAGCCAGATGGATATCGCCGGCGGGGTGTTTGCCTCCAAGACCGCAAAGAGCCGCACCGTCACGGTTGCGATTGATGCGATGAATTTCAGGAAGCCGGTGTTCGTCGGCGATCTGGTTTCCGTGCATGCCAATCTGGTCCGGATCGGCAAGACCTCGATCACGGTTCACCTCGAAGCCTGGGTGCTGCGCCGCAAGGAGATGCAGCCGATTTTGGTCACCGACGGCAATTTCACCTACGTTGCGATCGACGACCAGGGTCATCCGCAGGTGATCCCGCAGGCCGCCGCACCGATCACCGCCTAATTTTCCGGTTTACGCGTGTCTCACCGGATCCGTCATCATCCGCGCCTTCGCGGATGATGACGGATGTGTGTACGATTCTTGGGAACCTTTCCGGACCCACTCGGTTATTTGGCCGCACTGAGAAATAGAGCGGGTACAATGCCGGACACTTACATCATTGAAGTTGGTTCACGGACGGCGGGTATCGTCGTCCGTAATCGGGAAGGCTATCGTTTCTTTGCTGCTTCCCACCGCTTTAATCGGCTCGAAGGCCAGCTATTTCGCAACGCCCGCGAGGCCGAGCGCGCCGCGCTTCGGCTCGTCAATGGCAAGCAGCCCGCTGCAGCCTGAAGCGACCCCGTGATCCCACGTCACTAAGGCGCGTTGTCATCGCCAGCGGTGAGCTCCAGCAAGAAAATACAAAACGGCAAACCGGAAGCCCGGTTCGGCTCAAATTTGGAGCCGATCGGCTCTACAGCTTTGGCGCGTTGCCCTGCGGCATCGGATTTCGTTCTTCGCTTTCTGCGGCAAGTGCATCGCCGTCGATCGCGGCAGCGCTGACGATGCGCTTGAAATCCAGCAGTGTGAATTGGGCATTGCCGATGCGGTCCGGCACGACACCCGGCGTCAGTTGCACGCTGAGGGTGCCGTCGCAATTGGCAGCCTTGGCCTCGTCCAGCATCGCGCTCAATGTTTTTTCCTTGGCGAGCGAACGCTTAACGGCCGCCACGCAACTGCCATGGCCATTGGCGCCGTCGAGCTTTATCGCCGCTCTCGGATCAAGCGGCCGGTCGATGGCCTCGAGTGCTGTCGTTTCCTTGTACTTCGTGCCCACGGACACGATTTTGCTGGCGCGATAGATGTAATAGAGGTGCTGATCTCCGACGATGGTTGGCGCGCCATATTTATCCATGACCTGCTTTATCATCTCGGTTCTGGATGGCTGCTGGTCCTGCGCAAACGTCAGATTTCGGGCGATGAAGTAGGCGCGGTTTGCGCTCGCGGGCGAGGAGAAGCTCGTCGAAAGCACTTCGCCAGTCTGTTTTGGACCCGAGGGAAAATCAAACGTCAATGCAGCGATATAGCTGACGGCCGTGCTGCCGAATTTCTGCTGCTGGATGTCGGTCTTGGTATCGAGGCGACCCTTGAAAGCTGCTTCAAAGATCGTCCGCGCGGATTCTGCCGTGGAGTTGGTGGATATGCCCAGAATATCCGGGCGCATTTTCGCGGTGAAGGCGGACTCTGAATCCCTGGGTTTGAGGTCATAGGCCGGAGACGCTGTCGGCAGGCTTGTCAAAATCATGATGAGGCTTGCAAAGGCGGAGCGAAGCATGGAGCACCTGAAAGCGAATTAAGAAATAAAGGAAAGCGGAACGATTACGCCGATTTCCGAACCGCGGTGTCAACATCGGAATTCGATTCTTTCGCTCCAAACCACGCCTTAAATTGTTTTCGTTGTCACTCGATGGCATAAGAAAAAATCAATCTCACGTCCCGAATCCCCGATTTTGGATGATGCGTCTGGGGACATCCGCGCGAATCTGGCGTATCGGCCTTAAGCTGCGCACAGGTGATTCGGCGGTGCGCGAAGTCGCGAGCCGATCTCGTGCGAGCCCGATAGCTCGGCTAGAGGCAGCGCGATAGTTCCATTTTGATTGCTTTCGTATTTGATTTACGCAGAAACGAAAATAGAATCGTCAAACGAACGGGCGAGCGCCGAGGGGATGCCGTTGGACCGCGTTTTCGACCTCGCTATCATCGGCGGCGGTGTCAATGGCTGCGGCATCGCGCGCGACGCGGCCGGCCGCGGCCACTCTGTTTTCCTTTGCGAAATGAATGACTTGGCCAGCGGCACGTCGTCTTTTTCGACCAAGCTCGTGCATGGCGGCCTGCGCTACCTCGAATATTACGAGTTTCGTTTGGTGCGCGAGGCGCTGATCGAGCGCGAGATCCTTTGGCGAATAGCGCCACACATTATCCGTCCCTTGCGATTCGTGCTGCCGCATCATGCAGGCCTGCGTCCGGCGTGGCTGCTGCGGCTAGGGCTGTTCCTTTACGACCATATCGGCGGCCGCCATCGGCTACCGCCGACCCGTTCGGTCGATCTCACCCGCGATGTGGTTGGCAAGCCGCTGGTTCCCAACCGCTACACCCGCGGCTTCGAATATTCCGATTGTTTTGTCGACGACGCACGGCTCGTGGTGCTGACCGCGCGCGATGCCGCCGACCGCGGCGCCGATATCCGCACCCGCACGCGCGCGCTCGAGATCCGGCAGGCCGACGGGCTCTGGCAGGTCACGGTCGAAAATATCGTGAGCCGCGAGCGCTCCACCATCACTGCGCGTGTGCTGGTCAATGCGGGCGGCCCCTGGGTCGAGAACGTGCTGGCGTTGGGGGTGGGTGTCAACGCCAAGGCCAGGGTGAGGCTGGTGCAGGGTTCGCATATCGTGGTCCGCAAACTCTACGACCATGACCGCGCCTACATGTTTCAGAACGCCGATGGTCGCATCGTCTTCGTGATTCCCTACCAGGAGGATTTCACTCTGATCGGCACCACCGACCGCGATTATCACGGCGATCCTGCCAAGGTTGCCGCCGCGTCCGATGAAATCGAATATCTCTGCGCTTCCGTCAGCGAATATCTGGCCAAGCCGGTCAAGCCCGCAGACGTGGTGTGGACCTATGCCGGCGTCCGGCCGCTGTATGACGACGGCGCCAGCGAAGCCAAGGCCGCGACCCGCGAATATGTCTTCGAACTCGATACCCCCGACGGCACGCCGCTGCTGTCGATCTATGGCGGCAAGATCACGACGCACCGGCGGCTCGCCGAGGAGGCGCTGGAAAGGCTCGCGCCCTACCTGAAGGACACCAAGGCTCATGAGGGCTGGACCGCCAAATCGCCGCTGCCGGGTGGTGACCTGGATGTCTCGGCGATCGCGGCGCTGACGGCCGAACTGATTCGCAGGTATCCGTTCTTGACGGCGGCCCATGCCGGCCGCATCGCGCATGCCTACGGCACCCGCGCCGGCAAGGTTCTTGGCGGTGCGAAATCGATGGCCGATCTCGGCCGCGACTTCGGCGCCACCTTGACCGAAAGCGAAGTCAAATATCTGATGGCCTTCGAGTGGGCCCGTACCGCTGAAGATGTCGTGTGGCGGCGCTCCAAGCTGGGATTACGGTTGTCAGCAGCCGAAATCGCTGCCATCGACGAATGGATTGCCGCACAGCGGCCTGCGCGTGAAACTCTTTACTGGAAGCAGGAGGGCTGACATGCCCGTTAGCCTGCAAAAACGTCACGTCGCTGCTCCTTGCAACGACAAGGGTTGAAGCTAGTCTTAGTCCGCCGCGTTCGCCGCTTCGCCAAGCGCCGGTGCGAAGCAATCCAGGGCAACATTTGCAGCACTGGATTGCGTCGTCGCTAACGCTCCTCGCAATGACGCGTGTGCATCAATTCACGCCGAGGAAATCGCGCTTGCCGATTTCGACACCGTTGTGGCGCAGGATGTCGTGGGCGGTGGCGGCGTGGAAATAGAAATTGGGGAAGGCGACATTGTTCAGGTATGCCTGTCCCTTCAGGGTCATGGTGCGGTCGGGGCCGGCCGGAAAGGTAACGTCCTTGGTATCGGCACCCTCGAACTGCGCCGGCTTGAACGTCTTCACATAGTCGATGGTTTTGGCGAGCCGCTGGCGCAATTCCTCGAAGCTCTTTTCGGTGTCCGGCATCGACGGTAGCTCGCTATGGGTCAGTCGCGCGCATCCCTTGGCCGCGAAATCGCTGACCAGCTGGATCTGTTTGCTGAATGGGAACATGTCCGGATAGAGGCGCGCGCCGAGCAGAACTTCGGGCGCAATCTTCTTCGCCTCGCAGTACGCCTCCGCCTTGTTGAGGATACCGGTGAGGCTATTAAGGATCTGCAGAAACGCGGGAACGCTGGCGTCATAGAATGACATCTGATGCTCTTTCCGTTGGAGGCTATAAAGCTGTTGCAGGACTGCGATGGGTGAAATGGGGCGCGTGCCGGGAAATACAACGGCGCAGAAGTGCAGGATTCAGCTTGACGACTGAAGTTGAAAGCGAAGCGCCTCTTCACCCCTCCCCCTTGGTAGGGGTGGGGGAAGAGTATTTGAGACCCCACCCTTGACCCTCGAGAGCGAGCTCCGCTCGCCTCGGACCCCGCCAAGGGAGTGGGGAATATAACCCTACCGCACCGTCGCCGCTGCAGCTGCCGCCGCTCCACCCGCCGCCGTCGGTCCGCGCATCTTCGCGAGCAACTCCGCGGTCGGCCAGGAATCCGCCGGCAGGCCGAACTTGATCTGCATCGCTTTCACCGCGCTGCGGCTTTGCTGGCCCATCACGCCGTCAACCTTGCCGACATTGAAGCCGGCGCGCACCAGAAGTTTCTGCAACTCGCGCAACTCGTTGAACGGCAGTTGCACCACCGGCGCGGCGGGCCGCCGCATCTGCAGTGCGCCAGCGATGCGGGTCGCGAGATAGGCCGCGGTGGTCGAATAGATCAGCGAGTTGTTCCATTCGGTGTAGGCGGCGAAATTGGCGTAGGCGAGAAACGCCGGCCCGGTGCGGCCCATCGGTAGCAGCAGCGACGCCGGCATGTCATCGTTCGGCAGCACCTTGCCGTCAGGATAGGTGAGGCCAAACGATGCCCATTTCGAACGCGGCAATTGAATGGTCAGGTCGGCCTGGTCCCACGGTAAACTTTGCGGCACGCGGACTTCCTGCAGCCACGGTTCGCCGCGCCGCCATTTCAACCCGTTGGCGATGTAGTTCGCGGTCGAGCCGATCACGTCGGCCGGGCTACTCAACAGATCGCGCCTGCCGTCGTCGTCGTAGTCGACCGCATAATTGAAGTAATGCGTCGGCAGGAATTGCGCCTGCCCCAGCTCGCCGGCCCATGAGCCGACCATTTCATCCGGCGAAAGATCGCCACGGTCGATGATCTTCAGCGCCGCGATGGTCTCGTTCTCGAACATCTCTGAGCGGCGGCAATCATAGGCCAGCGATACCAGCGAGCGCAGCGTCGGCAGATTGCCCATGTTAGCGCCGAAATCGCTTTCCAGCCCCCAAAACGCGGCGATCACCGCCGGCGGTACGCCATACTCCTTCTCGGCGCGCGCGAACGCCGCTTGATACGTCCTGATCCGTTGCTGGCCCTGTTGCATCCGGTAGACGGCCGCCATCCGGCCAGCAAATTCCGTGAACACCTGCCCAAACACGCGCTGACCGCGGTCGCGATTGACGATGCCCTGATCGTAGACCATGCCGCTTGAGGCTTCCGCGACCGCGCGCTGCGATACGCCGGCGCTAGCCGCCTTCTGCTTTAGTTCAGCCAGGAAGCGGTCGAAACTCAGGCCGCCATGGCACGCCGCGCCCCCGCGTAATGCCGGCGCAGCCGCTGCTTTGGGTGCGTTCACAAGTCGAGGCGCAACAGGCCTGTATGGCGCCGGAAACGGCTGTTGTGCCGACGAGCCCTGTGAAAGCGCAAGCAACGTGACAGCAGTGGCGATCGTCACTCGAATTCCAGGCAATGGGATTGGCATCAGGCTCACCGTTCAGCGCAAGGCTTTCGTCGCCCTTCGAATATCCGAAAACCTGCGCGAAAGGAAATCCACGGTCTGCACGCCAACCTGTGCTTGTGAGTTCCCTGCTACCGTGCGCATGGCGGCTTTACGCCTGCCAGCGCGCATGTTCGAACAGCGCCGACAAGAGCCATCGGTCCGGAGCGAACGCGGCTCACAGAAGCTGCATCCGGACCGACGGTGAGATTGCCGAGATCGTTCAGGAACGCACTTCGAAGATCATGTTGAACGGCGTCTCGGTCGCGCGTCGGAACTGCCTGAAGCCGGCTTCGGTCGCGACCTGGCGCAGTCTGCGTTCGCCGGCCTGCGCGCCTAGTCCGCAGCCGACTTCCTGCGACAGCGATGCCGGCGTGCAAATGAAGGTCGACGCGTGATAGAAAACGCGTCCGACCGGATTGAGATTATCCTTGAGATTGTCATTAGCAAACGGCTCGACGATCATCCATGATCCGTCCTTGGCCAGCGTTTGCTTGACATGCTTGCCTGCGCCTACGGGGTCACCCATGTCATGCAGGCAATCGAAGAAGGCCACCAGGTCATAGTCCTTGGCCGGGAAATCCTTGGCGCTGGCCTGCGCAAAGGTGATGCGGTTTCCCACGCCGGCTTCCTCCGCGAGAACCTTGGCGCGCTCGAGCGAAGGCTTGTGGTAGTCGAATCCGAAGAACTCCGACTTCGGATAGGCCTGCGCCATGACGATCGTGGAAGCGCCATGGCCGCATCCGACATCGGCGACCTTGGCGCCGGCTTTGAGTTTTGCTTCGACACCGTCGAGCTTGGGGATCCAGTTGGCAACGAGGTTGGCATTATACCCCGGCCTGAAGAAACGCTCGGTGCCCGAGAACAGGCACTTCGAATGCTCGTGCCAGCCGACGCCCTTTCCAGTTCGAAACGCGTCGGCGACCTTGGGTTCGTCGAGATAGACGGACTGCACCACATCGAAGGCGCCAGCAAAAAACGCCGGCGAACCCTCTTCGGCGAACGCCATGGCTTGCTCGGGAGAAAGCGAGAATACATCTTTCTCGGGGTCATAATCGACATATCCGGATGCCGCCTGGCCGGACAGCCATTCGCGCACATACCGCTCGTGCAGGCCGGTCTTCTTCGCCAGTTCGGTCGAAGTGAGCGGCGCGCCATCTGCCATCGCCTTGTAGATTCCGAGCCGATCTCCGAGCAGAATGCTCGCGCCGCTCAGTGAGATGCCGAGATCGCCGACCAGCTTTCCGACCAGCGCGTTCAATTTTTCAGAATTCGGTTCACGCATAACAGCCTCCTTCGATGGTTGTCGTCGTTGTACTCAAATTAGATCGACAAGCATGCGCGCAGCGCGCGCGGCGGCGCTGGCTTCGACGGGCGCGAAGCGCGCCGGCCTCGAGAATGCGCCGACCATGGTATCGGCAATCATGTCTGGCGTCGATGTCGCGAATTCCATGTCGCCCATCCTGGTAGCGATCCGGTCGGTTCGGCACGAAGACCCGCAGCTCGACACCCTCAGGAGCGTTTAAGCGATCCCGGGTCGATCCGCGATCCCGCTACAACGATCATACGCAACTCGGGTATCCTGACGCGTGCCATCGGCCAGCCTGCAGGATACGCCGAACGCGCATGGTGTCACCTCATTTGGGCGATGGACCGTTTTCTTGCATGCGGACCAGATCGCCGAAGCGCCACAATGACCGGCGGACGGGGAAATCTCTTTTCGAGGCCGAGCAGGCGGCTCACGATAATTCGGTCGACCGGCCGAAGTCCCAGGCCTCTCCATCCGGCCGATTTCGAGTACCGCGCGGCCAGATCGATAGATTTGGAGGCGATATACTAAGGGGAATTTTACGAAATTTCCCTCAAGGTGACGTCCGTTTGGAAGATCAGGGGTTGATTGGGTCCAACGATGGATGACCATCATGAATTTCGAAGGTCGAAGGACAAAGGTCCAGCGCGAACCACGACGTCAACTGGATAAACGGCCGGCCTGGATCGCGGTCGATGACCAGATGACCGAAATTGAATGCCTCGTATTGGACGTCTCGCCGGGCGGTGCGAAGATCGTGACTGACGCTACGATCGATGTCAGCGATCAATTCCTGTTGGCGCTGGTGCCGGCCCATCCGAAACGTCAACCTTGCGAAGTCGTCTGGCGTGACGGCAAGACATTCGGTGTCAAATTCCTGTTCTGAACGCCATGCGGTTATTTTGGAGCGATCGGGCCGGCCGCTAGTTGCCTTGGCACGCAACGGCTCTTATTGCCGGCGCGCTCTTTCTTGACCCGGTCGTTCGGCGCAGTATTTCTCCCACATCGTTCGATAGGCGCGTTCGACGGCTCGCGTGTAGGAGACCGGGCTACATCGCGCGGCGATCAGATCGGGAAGCTGGTTACGGATCGTCCTTAGCTGGTCGGGGGTCGATCGCAGGGCGATGTCCACATATTGATCTTCACTGCTTGCAATCCAGTCGCGCATGTCGATGGCCGACAGGATCGCGCCGCCGATCCGGGTCGACAGGCTGTTACCCATTCTCGTCACGACCGGCACTCCCATGTACAGGGATTCCCAGGTCGAAACGCCGCCGCCATGCGGAAACGGGTCGAGGCCAATGTCGACGCGCCCATAAGCCGCGAGATGCTCCTCGCGGGAGGTTGATCCCATCAGGCTCACCCGATCTGGCGCTACGCCGTGCGCCGCAAGGTTTTCCAGCAGTCTGGTTTGTATGGAACCGTCATTGAGCAGATGATCCTTGATGATCAGTCGGGAGGTGGCATTGGACCGCAGAATTCGGGCCCAGAGTTCAATGGCGGAGTTGGAAAATCGGCTCGCCCTCGTAAAGACCCCGTACGTCACATATCCACTCGATGTCATGGGCGGCTCAGCGGCGCGTAGCTCCGGGGGCGGCGGTTCGATGATGATCGAGCACGGCAGGTGATAGATTTGTTCCGCGAACAAACCGCATACTTCCCGGGGGACGCTGACCGGATCGGTGAACAGGTAATCCATGGCCGGCATACCGGTGCCGCTGCCATGCCCCCATGCGGTTACCTGTATCGGAGCTGGCTTGCGGGCGAAGACGCGGAGGCGATTGTCGATTGTATGCCCGGAGAGGTCCACCAGAATATCGACCTTGTCGGCCCGGATACAATCCGCCAGCCGATCGTCGGGCCATTGCACAACGTCCCTCCACCGATCGGCGATATGCCGGATCGAACTCGGTCACTTCGTCCTGTGTCGGAGAATTGGAGTAGCAAATGACTTCGAATCGCGATTTGTCATGGTTCTCCAGCACAGGCCGGAATATGCGGGCAGCGGAGTGGCTTCGGAAGTCTGCCGAGACATATCCCAGCACGATTCGTCTCGCCGGATCGCGACTGTTTTCATGGTGGGCCGGATGATCAGCCGGAATACTCGATGCGATCCGGCGCCACCACTCGGATCTTGCCGCCTGGTGCAGCGCATAGTCGCCCGAGCCGAAGTCCAAGGAGAATATCCTGTTCTGCAGGGCGACATCGTCGTCCGGCTTGATGGCGAGCGCGCGATCGAAGTACGAAACGGCGGCTTCCGTATCGCCAAGCAACGCGTGACATTGGCCGATCTGCGTGAGCGCCTTGACTGATTTTCGCTCGAGTGCGAGAGCGAACTCGCTGGCTTCCAGCGCCTCACGTACATTCTTGCGCTGCATCAATACGCTGCCGCGACCGAGCCAGCCGAGGGCATTGCGAGGATTGATCGAGATCACCCGGTCGAAGTCCTCGAGCGCCTCGGAGTTCTGCTTTAGAGAACGCCGCGTCTCGCCGCGGTTGGTTAGGGCGATGGTGTTATCGGGAGCGATGGTGAGCGCCAGATTGAATTCGGCGATGGCCTCATTGGCTCGCCCCAAATCCTTGAATGCGCAGCCTCGATCCACCAAGGCCGCAAAGTGGGTCGGCTGCATGGTCAAGATCTGATTGTAGCAGGCGATCGCGTCGTCAAACTTGCCGAGATAATGCAGCGCTTCACCCTTGTGCTGCAGAGCATCCAGATGTCGTGGATCGATCGCGATCGCGCTGTCGTAACTGATGATTGCTTCAGCGAAGCGTCCAAGCCCCGACAGCAACAGGCCTCGTTTGAGATGCGCGTCGACGAAATCCGGCGCCAACGTTATGAGATCGTCATAGCAAACCAGAGCCTCATCGTTCCGTTGCAGCGCGGAAAGTACGACGCCCAGGGCGTATCGGGTCGCAGCAGACTGTGGATCAGCCAGCAGGCTGTGCCTCAGAAGACGTTCTGCCGATTGTGAATTGCCGAGCTGGTGTTCGGACACTCCGAGCATATGGAGAGCGTCGGCGTGGATTGGTTCTCTTTTCAGGACTTCTATGTAGCCAGCCTGAGCTTGGGCGATATCCCCGGCGCGATGGAACGCGTTCGCTCGCGCGAACAAGTCCGCGACGTCGTCACTGTTCTGAGCGGCCGGATTCGTATGAAACTTCGGCTGATGGTTCATCCCGCGGTCAATCTCTGATGCGTGGTCGCAAGGAGTCGAGCGTAGCTCATACCGTGTTCGAGGCTGGTAGAACCCTCGACGAGAATCGTTAACAAGTTGTTAACTATGTTTCCGCTTGGGGGCGATCCGGGGAATGACGTTGAACGCCGTGGTGTCGGAGATTGCAATGACCAGAACGGCGTCGAGAGTCATCCGATCTGAAGCAAGGGGATACGAGATCGAGCCTCACAACTCCCGCGCATTGGTAAACGCAAACGACGTTACGCGCCGCGTATTCTCGTCCAGGATCAGCGTCCGCGTGATCGGCGGCTCGGCGCGCTGGCTGCAGTTTTCGCGTTCGCAGAGCCGGCAGTTGACGCCGATCGGCGTGCCCTCGGCCTTTTCCAGGTCCATCCCGGTGGCGTAGACCAGTTTGGCGGCGTGGCGGATTTCGCATCCCAGACCGATGGCAAATCGCGGCTGCGGTTGCGGGTGCGGCGCAACCGGCCGTCGCACCATCTGTGCGATCGAGAAATACCTGGCACCGTCGGGCAACTCGATGATCTGCTTGAGCATCCGGTCCGGCGTGTCGAAGGTCGAATGCACATTCCACAGCGGGCAGGTGCCGCCGAATTTCGAAAACGGGAAGGTGCCGGAGGAGAACCGCTTGGAGACGTTGCCGGCGTTGTCGACCCGCAGCATGAAGAAGGGGATGCCGCGCGCATTGGGCCGCTGCAGCGTGGTCAGACGGTGGCAGACCTGCTCGAAACCGGAATTGAAACGCTGCGCCAGCACGTGAACGTCGTAGCTCAGCACTTCGGCAGCCGAATGAAACGCCTGATAGGGCATCATCACGGCGGCGGCGAAGTAGTTCGCAAGCGTGATGCGGTACAGCCTGCGCGGCGTATCATCGAGCGGACCGGCGCGGCCGACGATGGTTTCGAAATGCGCGGCGCATTCGGCAAGGCCAATCTGGAACGCGAGCTGGAAGGTGCGGCCCGCGCTGTCGACCAGTTCGGAGATCAGCAATTGCCGGCGATGCCGGTCGAACCGCCGCAACGTCTCGCGCATCACGTCCACGGGCATGGTGCGGGTGACGATCGAATGCTTTTCGCGCAGCCGCGCGGCAAGCGCCGCGAACAATCCTTCGGACGGCGTGTCGAGTTCGTCGCGCAGGTTTTCCGCGGCCTGTTCGAGTTCGGGAAAATAGTTGCGATTGGCCTCGATAAGATCACGCACGCGCTCGATCGGATTGGCCTCGAACCGCGCGCCTTCGTCGCGGTCGGCCATTTGCGCCGCGACCATGGTCTCGCCGCGGCGGGCTTCGGTGTAGGCCGCATAGAGCCGTTGCAGCGAATGGGTCACGCCGGGGCATAGCTCGGCGAGGTCGCGCAACTCCTGCTTGGGCAAATCGATCTGGCGGAACAGCGGATCGGAAAAGATCTCGTTCAGTTCGGCAAAGAAGCGATCTTCGTCGGCGGTGGCGAGGTCGCGCAGATCGAGGTCGTAGGTCTCCGCCAGCCGCAGCAGGATCTGCGCCGTTACCGGGCGCTGGTTACGCTCGATCAGGTTGATGTAGCTCGGAGAGATGCCGAGTCCTTCGGCGATCTGGGTCTGCGACAGCCCCAATTGCCGGCGGATGCGCCGGAATCGGGGCCCGACAAACAGTTTTTTCCCGGAATCGCTTGCCATCGGCAGGCCTCGTTGTCCGTTTATGACAAAAATTACAAAATTACATATGATACATGTCTATATGTTACATGACATCATCATTAGAAGCAACTCACCTGTACTAATTTAAGGGTTTGGGGTTTAGCTCAAGACACGCATTTCGCAATGCACTGTCACGAATGTCGATCGGAGAACTACAAGATGGCGAAGACCTTTGAGCAGCTGGTTCCGGCCCCCGCGGGGCGTTTCGATGGCATCAGCCGTCCGTACAGCCCGGCCGAAGTGGAGAGGCTGCGCGGCTCCGTGCCGATCGCCTATACGCTGGCCGAAAGGGGCGCCAATCGGCTGTGGGAGTCGCTGAAGAAAGAGCCCTACGTCAATTCGCTCGGCGCCGTCACCGGCAACCAGGCAATGCAGCAGGCCCGCGCCGGCCTGCCGGCGATTTACCTGTCCGGCTGGCAGGTTGCCGCCGATGCCAACACGGCTGGCGCGATGTATCCGGATCAGAGCCTTTACCCGGCCAATGCCGGCCCGGAACTGTGCCGCCGCATCAACCGCACCTTCCAGCGTGCCGACCAGATTGAGCACTCCGAGGGTGGCGCCAAGATCGACTGGTTCGTTCCGATCGTGGCCGACGCGGAAGCGGGTTTTGGCGGTCCCCTGAACTCGTTCGAGATCATGAAGGCCTATATCGAGGCGGGCGCGGCCGGCGTTCACTTCGAGGACCAGCTCGCCTCCGAGAAGAAGTGCGGACACATGGGCGGCAAGGTGCTGATCCCGACCGCGGCCCATGAGCGCAACCTGATCGCGGCACGCCTGGCCGCCGACGTCTGCGGCACGCCGACGTTCGTGCTCGCGCGCACCGACGCCGAGAGCGCCAAGCTGATCACCGCCGATGTGGACGAGCGTGATCGCGAGTTCATCACCGGCGAACGCACCGCGGAAGGTTTCTTCCGGCTCAAGCCCGGCTCCGGCCTTGCGCACTGCATCAAGCGCGGCATCGCGTTCGCTAAATACGCCGATCTCCTGTGGTGGGAGACCTCGACGCCGAACCTCGAGGAAGCCAAGGAATTCGCCGAGGCCGTGCACAAGGTCTATCCGGGCAAGATGCTGGCCTACAACTGCTCGCCGTCATTCAATTGGGAAGCCAATATCGACAAGGCGACGATTGCCAAATTCCAGCGCGAAATCGGCGCGATGGGCTACAAGTTCCAGTTCGTGACCCTGGCGGGCTTCCACTCGCTCAACCACGGCATGTTCGAACTGGCACGCGGCTACAAGGCTGAAGGCATGGCGGCCTATTCCCGCCTGCAGCAGGCCGAGTTCGCTTCCGAGAAGCACGGCTATTCGGCCACGCGCCACCAGCGCGAAGTCGGCACCGGCTATTTCGATCTGGTGTCCACCACCATCACCGGGGGCGCCTCGTCGACGACAGCGCTGCATGACTCGACCGAAGCAGCCCAGTTCAAGGCGCCTGCTCCGGAAATCCACATTCAGGCAGCTGAATAACCAAGGAGAATCATCATGACGATCGGCAGCAATTTCTGGGTGATTGGCGGGGAGTTCGGTTCGATGAACTTCCACAAGCTCGTGGAAGGTTCGGCCCAGGTTCAAGGTCCGTTCAAGAGCCGCGCCGAGGCCGAGGAAGCCTGGCGGACAGTGTCGGAAGAGAACCGTCACAAGGCCGGAGTGCGCTTCTCGATCGTGGAAGAGCCGAGCCGGGTGCCCGCCTGATCTGAAAAACAAGAAGCCGGCAGGGAGGAGTCCGCGGCCCCATCCGGTTTCCGGCTGGGGCCGTCGACGATTCTGGCGGTGGCAAGTTCTGTAAGCAAACGGGTCTTTGCGGGAAAACAGGGTTGCTGATACGTTAATCGCGATCGCCCCCCAGCAAAGAGGCCATAAGGGAATGTCAGAGCCGCAAAACGCCGGGAGCGGTGGCGCCGGTGAGTCGCGTCCGGTCCGCCTGCGCGATGCATTGCGGCAGGCGCGGATCGAGGCCGCCGATCGCACCGGCGTTGTGGTCGATCTGCGCGATGCCGAGGTGGCACGGCTCGAGATTCTCAACGAAGCGCTGGATCCGCTATTCGGACAAATCCCCGACCAGGTCGACCTGTTCGATCGCGGCATCAGCCAGGGCGATACACCGCGGCTTTGGATCGATGTGGTCGCCCATGTGATGATGGGACGCGACAAGCGTATCTACCGCCTTGTGCAGGATACCCGCTTCGGCCGCGCGGTACTTGCCGAATCGCACGAGGTCGCGGCGATCGTGGATGCCGTCACCGATTACGTCGCGCGCCGCTTGATCGAGCGCGAGCACGCGCTGATGGCGATGCCGCAGGTCGCGCTGCCGGCGACGGTGGTCGAAAAGCCACATCGCGGCCGGTTCTGGCCGTTCCTGTTCGGATTCGTCGTCGGTGCGATCGCCTTGTTCGGCCTCGCGCTGTTTGCCAGTTTGCGCGATCTCTGACCGACAGGCACTACTAGACTCTTATTTTGGCGCGTTTTCTTTACGCGAACCGGTATCCACTTCGCTTGAAAACGCTTTAGTGAGCGCTGCTCTGGGTCGAAGCCGCGATCATTGGAAACACGTTATGCCATTCGCCGGAGCCGAGCTTGCCCGCGACCACGAGCAAGGTCACGGCCAGCAATACGCGGAGCGCCGTTTCCGGCACCCGCGTCGCGCAATAACTGCCGATGGTGATGCCGGGCAGCGAGCCCACGAGCAGAACGCCCATCAGCTGCCAGTCGATCGCACCCATCGCCCAATGTCCAACACCGGCAACCAGCGTCAGCGGCACCGCGTGCGCGATATCCGAACCGACGATGCGCGCCATCGGTAGCCGCGGGTACAACAGCAGCAACGCGGTGACGCCGACCGCGCCGGCGCCGACCGACGAGATCGAGACCAGCACGCCGAGCGCGGCGCCGACCACCACAGTTGCGCGCGCGGTGGTGCTGTCCGCGATCCCCTCCAGACGCTCGCGGAAGTGTTGGAGGATGGCGTTGCGGAAGATCAGCGACGTTGCGGTCAGGATCAGCGCGAAGGCAAGCACGACATTGACGAGACTGCGCGCAGCGACGCTATTGAGATCGAGCTGCCACAGCACCAATAGCGTCAGGATGCTGGCCGGGATGCTGCCGCTGGCAAGTCGGATCACCGCGGGCCAGTGAATGCTGCGAGCCAGCCCATGCACCACGCTGCCGCCGGTCTTGGTGGCGGCGGCATATAACAGGTCGGTGCCGACGGCGGTGCTCGGGTGGATGCCGAACAGCAGGATCAACAACGGCGTCATCAGCGAGCCGCCGCCGACGCCGGTCATGCCAACCAGAAGGCCGACGCCGAAACCGGAGGCGATGTAAAGCGAAACAACGGACAAGGGAACCCTCAAGGTATCAATGGTATACAGCTAGAATGAAGGTTCCGGCCGCGGCAATAGCGGCCGGAAAATAAGAATGATCGTTACGCCGAAGCGGATTCAGGGGTGATTTTTCCCTGTCCACCGCCATACCGCGGAATCAACCCACTGGCTCAACCGGGTTCCACGATGCCTCGAAATTGGACACTGCTAGACTAATCGCATGGTGCTCAGTTGTCGAACCTGCAATTTACCATCGATACCGCGAACCGCCTGATCGCATCGCCACGCGTTGCCGTCGCGCTCGATCGAAAACAGGTTGTAGGCCGCGGCTGGATAACGGCCATGCGCCAGCGCCGATGCCGACGGCACGCCGATTGCGGGGATGGCGCGATCGGGCCCGTCGATCCACATCGTGGAGTGCACATGGTCGTGTCCATGCAGGACCAATTCCACGCCATGTCGCTTCAGAAGCGCGCACAACGCCTCCGAATCGGTCAGCCGCTTGGTCGGCGCATCCGAGCGCAGCGGGTGATGGATCAGTAGCACGCGGAAAAGCCGTTCGGCGGAAAGTGCGCCAAGCAGCCGGTCCAGCGCCGCAAGCTGGCTTTCCCCAAGCCATCCGGTTGCCATCAGCGGCGGGGTCGGGACCGCCGAGGATACTCCGATCAGCGCCAGCGGACCGCGCCGGCGAAGCGAGGGGAACGAAGTATGGCTACCGGAGGCGTCGTCGCCAATCGCATAGTGTCCGAGCGTCTCGACGAAGCGGTGCTGCGTCGCGCGAACATAGGCGTCGTGATTGCCAGGCACGATGGTGATCCGGTCTGACGATCCAATCCCTTCGAGCCAGGCTCGCGCTGGTTCGAATTCGGCTTCCAGAGCCAGGTTGACGAAATCGCCTGTCATGGCGATGTGGTCCGGTCTTTGGCGGTGCATATCCGATACCAGCGCGTCGAGCACGTCGCGCCGCTGATATTTGTGGCGATTGCGGGTCCAGTTGAGATAGCCAAGCGCCCGCTTGCCCATGAGATCGCCAAGCCGCGGCGCCGGCAACGGTGGCAGATGCGGATCGGACAAATGGGCCAGCGCAAATGCCGCCATTATGCCGGTCCCGTCGGACTATGTTCGCGAGTGAGACGCCACGCGATCATCTCGTGTTATCCTGGTGAACTTGCGCCTCTATTGGCAAGCCGGGGACTGCGACGCAAGGATCATACATGAAGTTTCGATATCGGGAAATTCGTTGGCGATGAACCGGCGGGGACTACGACAGAAGTTCGAGCCAAAGCTGCGACGGCTATTCCATCTCTATTGGCGCTTCGCCCGCGGCATGACGCTCGGCGTGCGCGGCATCGTGCTCGACGGCGAGGGCAGGGTGTTCCTGGTAAAACACAGCTATGTTGCCGGCTGGCATCTGCCGGGCGGGGGAGTCGAGGTCGGTGAAACGTTCCTCGATGCATTGCGGCGCGAATTGATGGAAGAGGGGCGCATCGAACTGCTCGGCGAGCCGGTGCTGCGGGGCATCTTTCTCAATCGCCACGTGTCGCGCCGCGACCACGTCGCCGTCTATCTCGTCAGGAATTTCAGCCAGGATCGGCTGCCGGAGCCGAACCGCGAGATCGTCGCCTGCGGTTTCTTCATGGCCACGGCGCTTCCGCCGGAAACGACGAGGGGGACCCGGCTACGGATTGCCGAGGCGCTTGAGAGCGCACCGCCGACGGCGACCTGGCGTTAAGCAGCTTGGCGTTAGAGATCGTTAGCGATCGGTCCCTATGATCGGAGGCAAATTCGCTAATATTCGTTAAGGATTGCCGATGAGCGCCGTCCCTGAACTGAAGCGGCCTGTTCGCGCCGATCTCGCCAGCATGGCGCAGGCGCTCGAGCAATTCGCCCAGGAATTCCCGCAGGCCCGAGCCTGCGGAAGTGCGGATTGCCGTTCTGGTCCCGTGCTACAACGAGGAAGCCGCGGTTGCGACCGTGATCGCGGATTTTCGCAAAAGCCTGCCGACCGCCAGGATTTTCGTCTACGATAATAATTCGTCGGACCGGACGGCGGAGGTCGCACGCGCCGCAGGCGCCGAGGTGCGCACCGAACGACGCCAGGGCAAGGGACATGTGGTGCGGCGGATGTTCGCCGACGTCGATGCCGACATCTATGTTCTGGTCGATGGCGATGCGACCTATGACGCGACCAGCGCGCCGCGCATGGTCGATACGCTGATGTCTGACCATCTCGATATGGTGGTCGGCTTTCGCGTCGACCAGGCGCAAGCTGCCTATCGGACCGGGCATCGCACCGGCAACCTGATGCTGACCAGCTTTCTCGCTTCGGTGTTCGGCGAAGCCTTCAAGGACATCCTTTCCGGCTACCGGGTATTCTCGCGGCGTTTCGTCAAATCGTTTCCGGTGCTGTCGGATGGTTTCGAAATCGAGACCGAACTCAGCGTTCACGCGCTCGAACTGGCGTTGCCCGTCGCAGAGATCGAGACGCCCTATTACGCCCGTCCTGCAGGATCGTTCAGCAAGCTCAACACCTGGCGAGACGGTTTTCGGATTCTCGGCACCATCCTGAAACTCTACCGGTCGGAAAAGCCGCTTCGCTTCTTCACCGTAATGGGATTGTTCCTGATGCTGGTGTCGATCGGCCTCGCTATTCCGATTGTCATCACCTATCTGGAGATAGGCCTCGTTCCCCGGCTGCCGACCGCGGTGCTGTCGATGGGCCTGATGATCATGGCGGTGCTGGCGGTATCCTCCGGGCTGGTGCTCGATACGGTAACTCGCGGTCGCCGCGAGATGAAGCTGTTGGCCTATCTGTCCCAACCACCGAGCCAAGCCGGCTGAAGTCGTTCGTCCTTTGCGCAGCCCTGAGGCGATGGACCGCGCCGCGGCTTGGTGCTATCCCGCGCCTTGTCATGAACGATCTCTCCGTCACCATCTTGCCCGAAACCGCCAACGATGCGCAGGCGATCGCGCGGCTGCACGAGCGTACGTTCGGGCCTGGCCGCTTCGTGCTTAGCGCCTATCGAATCCGCGAGCATGTCGATCATTTGCTCGATCTCTCGTTTACCGCCAGGATCGGAACGCTGCTGGTGGGATCGGTGCGGCAATTGCCGATCTGCGTCGGTGAAACCAAGGCGCTCCTGCTGGGGCCGCTGACCGTCGAACCGCCGTTTCGTGGGCGCGGCATCGGCCGGGCGCTGCTTGATCGCGCGTTAGAGAGCGCGAATGCGCAGGGCCATCGCCTGGTGGTTCTGGTCGGCGACGAGATCTATTACGGCCGCGTCGGCTTCAAACCTGTCCCGAAGGGACGCGCGACCATGCCAGGCCCGGTCGATTACAAGCGCTTGTTGGTCGCGGAACTTGTCGACGGCGCGTTCGACGGCGTATCCGGTGCGATCCGTCCGGACTGGAGCTTCGCGCGGTAGCCTGACTCTCTTTTTTCGACGCATTTTCTTCACGCGAAACGGACACCACCCTCGGATCAAGTCCGAGGGCATGCTTCGTTCGAAAACGCCATGTTTACAGCTTCTGCGAAATTCCGAAATAGAAGCCGCGACGCGGTCCGTACTGCGGCGCGAACACGCCGATGCCGGAACCGTCCCTGAGTTCGTAGATCGAATCGAACAGGTTGACGATGTCGAAGCGTAGCGTGGTCGGCTTTGCCGCCGATACCCAGTTGAAGTCGTGCGACACGCCGACATTGACCTGGGTGTAGGAGGGCAGGCTCGTGGTGTTGGCAAACCCGTTGCGCAGACCGCTGCCGAAGATCATGTCCGCTGAGAACTTCGTGCCGTTCCAAAGATAGGATCCGCCGGCCGACGCCGTCAGCAACTGGGCGTGATCGGTATAGACATAGGCGTTGGCGATATAGGCGAGCTCGTCGGGATCGAACAGGTACTGGTTCGACACGATCTGGGTCGCGCGCTGCCTGGCCCAGGCGATATTGCCGTACAGACGCAGATTGCCGTTGGTGTAATTGGCCTTGAGTTCGACGCCGGTGTTCTGGCCGTAGGCATAGTTGAACGCCGAAAGCACATAGGCCTGGCCGAACTGCCCGTCGTCGAGCAGGTCGGTCGCGGTCTTGTAATAGGCGTCGACCCCAATCTCGAGGCCAGGAATGGCATAGATCTTCTGATCCACGCCGATGTCGTAGACATTGGAGCGTTCCGGCAGCACCGGATCGTTCTGGGAGACGGCGGGCTGCGCCGTCGTGCCCTGCACCAGCGCAAGATTGGTCGGCGCCGCCAGAACCTGTTCCGGCGGCGTGAAGTTGCGCGAATAGCCGGCGTGGAACGTGGTGCCGTCAAACGGCTTCCATGTCGCGTTGATGCGCGGGCTGAGCTGGTTGGCGTCGACATATTGCCACATCTGGTCGAAGCGCAGGCCGGCATTGATGGTCAGGTTGTTGGTGACCTTCCATTCGTCCGCGAGATAGGTGCTGAAGAGGTAGCCGGTCTTGGTGTTGGAATCGAATACCGAAGTCGTCGTATCGGTCGGCAAACCGGTGCCGGGATCGAGTAACAGCGCGGTCGATCCGTTGTTGACCAGCGTGTTCTCGGTGCTGGCGGAAAAGCCGAATTTCAGCGTATGCGCGAAGCCGATCCGATACGACGTGTCTTCCTGGATGCCATTGATAAAGCTCTGGCGGTAGACGTCGGAGGCCACGCCGTTGAAGACGAGATCGCCGATCGGGTCGGGCATGAAGTGCAGCGAGCTGTAGCGGTTGAAGTAGGAGAGCTGGAAGTCGAAGCCGTCGATGGATTTCTGATAGGCCAGCACGTTGAACTGGTTGAATTCCTGCTGCCGCTCGTTGAGCAGGGCGGAGTCGAAGCTTGTGATCCCGAATGGCGTAAACTGCGGCGTCTGACCGGGATTGTTGGGAATCTGGTAGGCGCCGTTCGAGATGCCGCTCATCAGCGTGAGACGGCTGGTCGGGTCGAGCACGGTCGAGAGATAGAGAAATCCCTTTTCCTGCGAGGTGTTGTCGTGGATCGCGTTGTAGGCCGGGGTCGGATTTTCGATGCCGACGCTGCTACCGAAATAGCGACCCGAGACGTAATACTGGGTCTGGCCGACCGTGCCGCCATATTCGGCCGAGGTCGTGATGTTGCCGTGGCTGCCGCCATAGACGCTGACGCTGCCGGAGTTGTTGAAGGCGTCGGTCTTGGTCTGGATGTCCAGCACGCCCGCGGTGCGCAGGCCGTATTGCGCCGGCAGCGCGCCGGTGATCAGCGCCAGGCTGCCGACGATGCCGGTGTCGATGATCTGTCCGAACGCGCCGACGCCGTCCGGCAGCATGATGCCATTGATGCGGTATTGCAGGTTGGCGTGTTCGTTGCGCACATGCAGTTCGCCGCTCGTGGCTGAATCCTGCGATACTCCAGGTACTTGCAACAGTGCCTTGTCGAGCGGCGTGTTGGTCCCTTGCGGCAATGCTTCAAGCGCCTGCTGGGTCAGTTGATAAGAATTGGCCCCTGCAGGCGCTATCAGCGCTCGGCGCGCTTCATCGAACTTCTCGTTGGCGCCGGCGACGCGCTTCTCCGGAGTGGTCTGCGGCGGCGGTGTGACCGGCGGCTGTCGGCGTCGTTCGGTCGCGACCCGTGTGCGTGGATGATGAAGCGGTTGAACACGTTTCGGCGCGGTGACTTCAATGTTCGGCAGCGCGACCGCGCCCCCGGCGGAGGACGGAGGCTGCGAAGCGGCGGGCGCGGCGGAAGGGGTGGCCGGTGGCGCTGGGGTAGGCTCAGCGGCAGGCGCGGGCGCAACCGGCGGAGCCGTCGCCGGGGCTTGCGAAAAAGCCGGGCCGCAGAGCAGCAGCGAAGCTGCGCTGGGCGGCGAGCATTTGTCTTTTCAACACGGATGTTACTTCCGAACTCTTGCCGATGGTCGGCGGACTGACTTCGATTAGTCCCGGCGGACCGGCGCGTGATGCGACGATCCAGCGATCATCAATCAATCGAGATCAGGACACCGGCGGCGCGCGAGGCTGAAACGCGATGCGGAGGGAGCCGAGATGGATGAACCCGGCGTCCGTGGTCCGGTACAAGAATTCGGCCGCCTCCGGCGACCGCAACAAAGGCGGCGTCGCAAACAGCACGGCGTTCGCCATGGCGATAACGGCACAGATCGCGCAGGCATCATTGGCGTGCCGGTCGGAATCCTGGTCGGGTGCCGGCTTGTGGGGTGACCGGTGCGCGGTTAGACTGGCGGCTGACGGAATCGCCGGCGCCGCATGCGCGACGCCGTGGAAATGCCCAAACGACAGCACGAACTGGATCGCCAGCGCCAAAAGCGCGAGCCTTGAGCCCTGCTTGATGTTCGAGCGGAACCACTTCATGCCGACGAGCCCCGCATCGGATGGCCGAGAGGCCGCTCCGATGTTATATTATAACATCATGGAACTCAGCCGGATGTCAACCGCGGTGCGATTGCCTGCTGTTGGAAAACGTCCGCCTGTGTAATTTGCGCAACGCCGCGTCATCCGAATGCCGATCAGCGCCCCTCGCGCAGCCAGGTCGCGGCAAACGCGCCGAGCAGCAGCAATAGCCCGATCAGCCCTGCGAACACGGGCAGCACGCCGACGCCCTTGACCACGCTGGCATCGCGCATCCTCACGCCCATCCAGCCGTCGCCATGGAAAACGCTGGACGAGTGCACCGGAACGATCCGCGGCAGTTCGATGCTCGAGCCGTCCGCCACGCGCTGGGCGTCGCCACCGGTCGCCTGCACCAATGGCTTGAGCATGTCGGGCGTCGAAGTGACTTCCGAAAATTCCTTCGGATTGGTGGGCCCGACATTGATCAACGCTTTCAGCGTGCCGTCGGTCGCCTGCCACAGGCCGAGTTCGCCGGCAGGCATCGTCGCGCTCCATGTTCCGGGATCACCGGCGGTCAATGTCAGTTCGCGCGTCGCGCCCGATGGCGATGTTACGGTCACGGGCGCGACGGTGTCGGCCATGGTCTGGCGCTGCACCACGAGATCCTTGCCATGGACTTGCAGCCGCAGCGCTTCCTCGTCCAGATCCGGCTGCTTCATCAGCCAATGCGAGGTTCGCCGCAGCAGGTCGAGATGCGGGCCACCGCCTTCGTAGCCGCGCGCCCACAGCCAGATCTGGTCCGATAGCAGCAGCGCAACGCGTCCCTCGCCATAACGCTCCAGCAGCAATAGCGGCTTGCCGTCGGCGCCCGTCATCACGGGAGGAGTAGAGGCGTTGCGCGTATCGACCGTGCGGAAAAATCGGCTCCAGTGCGGCGGCTCGGACGCCGAGCCTTCCAGCCCGCGCGTTACCGGGTGGCGCTTACCGGCATCGCTCAGATGCGCGTAGAACGGCTTTTCGGTGACGCCGACGGGTTCTGCGGGAAGCACCGAGTTCGAGCGGGGTGCGCCAGATGCTGGTGGTCGAGGCGTAATCGGGACCGGCCGAGACCAGCATCGCCCCGCCATTGCGCACATAGCGTGCGATGTTGTCGAAATAGGCGATCGGCAACACGCCCTGGCGGGCGTAGCGATCGAAGATGATCAACTGGAACTCGTTGATCTTCTGCTGGAACAGTTCGCGGGTCGGGAATGCGATCAGGGACAATTCGTTGATCGGCGTTCCGTCCTGTTTCTCCGGCGGACGCAGGATGGTGAAATGCACGAGATCGACACTGGGGTCGGATTTCAGCAGGTTGCGCCAGGTACGCTCGCCGGAATGCGGTTCACCTGAGACCAGCAGCACCCGCAATTTGTCGCGCACGCCGTCAATTGCGACCACCGCGCGGTTGTTGACCAGCGTCAGTTCGTTGTCGAGCGGAGAGGCCTCGATCTCGACGATGTTCGGACCCGCGTGCTTGATGTTGATATCGACATTGACGGTCTGGCCGCTCGCGACGGTGCGTTCGTTGATGACTTCGCCGTCGCGGCGCACCACGACCCTGGCGTGGTCGCCGCTCACGCCCTGGTCGTCGAGCCGGTAGGTGATGGTCTGGGTCTGGCCCACGATGCCGAAGCGTGGCGCGGCCGATATCGCGATACGGCGATCGCGCTCGTCCTTGTGGCCGGTAATCAGGGCATGCACGGGGGCCTGGAACCCCAGCGCCGCGGCGTTCGCGGGAATGTCATGCACCCGTCCGTCGGTGATCATGAAGGCGCCGGCGACGCGATCCACCGGAACGTCCGCCAAAGTCGAGGCCAGCGCGCCGAACAAATGCGTGCCGTCGGTTTCGCCGTCGGCCTGGCCGGCCTCGACCACGCGGACTTCAAGTCCCTTGATCTTCTTCAGCTGGTCGACCAGTGCCTCGCGGGCCTGCTCGGTCTGCTTGGTGCGATCGCCGAAATTCTGGCTCGGGCTTTTGTCGACCACGACCACCGCGACCGACGACAGAGGCTCGCGATCCTCGCGGGTAAAGGACGGGTTGGCGATGGCGAGCACGATCAGCGCCAGGGCCGCGACGCGCACCGCCGCGCCACGCGAGCGGCCGAGCAGCAGCAAGGCCGCGATCACAGCGATAGCTGCGAGCGCCAGCCAAAGCACCATCGTGGGGACGAGCGGGGTGAACGCGATGCCGTACTGCATATGACCTTACTGCCCGAGCCGTTCGATCAGCGCCGGCGCGTGCACCTGGTCGGCCTTGTAGTTGCCGGTCAGCGTGTACATGACGATGTTGACCCCGGCGCGGAACGCGAATTCGCGCTGCCGCCCGGAAGTCAGCGGCAGCATGGCTTGGCCATCCGGGCGTATCGCCCAAGCGCCGGCCAGATCGTTCGAGGTGATGATGATCGGCGAGACGCCGTCGCCGCCGCGGGCGGGTTTTGACGCAGCTTCGTCGTCATCCCCGCGTGGCAACGCCTCGACCCAGGTCTGCCCGGTGGTGAAGCGGCCGGGAAAATCGCGCAGCAGATAAAATGTTTTGGTCAGCACGTGATCGCGCGGCACCGGTTCGAGTTCGGGAATGTCGAGCGAAGACAAAAGTTCGCGAAGCGTCTGCATCGCGGGCGTCTGCGATGCGCCGTTTTCGCCCGGCGGCGCCTCGATGGCGTCGCGGGTATCGAACAGCACCGTGCCGCCTTGCTTCATGTAGGCGTCGATCTTGTTGAGCGCGTCCTGCGGCGGCTTGGCGATGCCTGGCACCACCGGCCAGTAGATCAGCGGGAAGAACGCCAGTTCATCATGCGCGGGATCGACGCCAACGGGATCGCCGGCCTCGAGCGCGGTGCGCTGCGCGAGGAACAGCGTCAATCCGGTCAGCCCCGCCTTGACGATGGAATCGACGTCGGCGTTACCGGTGACGACATAGGCGAGCCGGGTTTGCGAGGCCGCCTTGATCGCGAAATCATCCTTCTCGTCGGCATGCGAAGGGGCCGGCGTGGCCAGCGCAACCAGCATCACCGCGAACGCCAGCGCCGCGGACACCGCGCGTCGTCGCAGCAGTGCAGCGAGCCCGGCGCCGAGCAGGGCGACAATGACCGCGTCGATCAGGAACAACGCCAGCGACGACGACAGCAGGATGCCGCGCAGGTCACGCGGCTCGGAATTGGTGTAGCTAGCGCGGCGTGCCCGCAACGGCGAGACGTCGAGCGGCGCGATGCGATCGGCGGCCGCCAGCGCGTTCACCGCGAGCGGACCGTCGGTCGGTCCATAAAATCCGGGCGGATGATCCGGCGATGCGCGGTCGCGGAAATCCGCGGGCAGTGGCTTTGCGGTCGATGGCGGTGGCCCAAAGGCGCCAAAACCGTCAAGCGTGCGCAGCGGCGCTACCGTTTCAGCGGTGGCTGCGCCTTCCGGGCCCGCGCCCGGATTGTTGGTGTAGCCGGACATGTCGACGATTCGCCTCAGCATCTCGACGAAGGTGCCCGACATCGGCAAATCGGACCAGCGCATATCGGCGCTGACATGGAACAGGCTGACCACGCCCTTGCCGCGGCGTTCGCCGGTGACGAGCGGCGTGCCATCTTCCAGTGACGCCCAGCTCTTGGTCGTCAGCACCGCATCGGGTTCGGCCAGCACCTGGCGATTGACGGTGACGTCCTTTGGCACTGCGAGGCCCGCGAATGGTCCAGCGGCCGTGAAGGAGGCGAGGTGTTGCGGCTTCTCCCAGGTCAGGCTGCCGCCGAGGGTGCGTCCACCGCTGCGCAGCTTGACCGGTACCAGACTGTCGTCTTCTGTCTGCGCCAGCCGCGGGCCGGCAAACCGCACCAGCACGCCGCCTTGTTCGATCCAGGCGCTCAGCCGCTCGCGGATTTCAGGCGACAGGCCGCCGACATCAGCCAGCACGATCATCGGAAGCTTCTGGTCGAGAAATTGCGTGATCACCTGTTGCGGTGCGCCACGGTCGCCGAGCCGCACATCGGCGAACGGCGCCAGCGCTCGGGTCAAATAAAATGTCGAGGCCAAAAGCGGCTGCGCGGTGTCGGTGGTCGATCCGCTGACGATGCCGATCGCGCGCCGCCGCCATCTCTTGTCAAGCAGTTGCACCGCGCCCGCCGAGCGTTCGCCGGATATTTCAAGTCGCGCGATGTCGTTGCGCAGTTCGACCGGCAGGTCGAACGCAGCTTCGGTCTCGCGATCCTGCGGCCCAAAGCCGAAATGGGCTTCCCCGATCGGCGAGCCCTTGAGGTCGAGCGCACGGACGGTGCCGGCGGCGATACCGTCATCGGTGCGCAACACCTTCACCGTCATCTTCGCTGCGGCATTTTCGGCCGCCGCCAGCGCCAGCGGGGAGGGCGTGCCGTCCCTGAAAATCGTCAAATTGCGATCCCCGATCGTCTTGCCGAGGCCTTCGACAAACTCCGGTCCGCGTCCGGTATCGACGCCGTCCGATAGCCAGGCGATCTCGCAATCGCCGGTCGCTTTCAGGAAACGCAAGATCGAGGGCAGGGTTTCAATCCGCTCGACCGAATAGGGCTTTGGCGCCAGCTGGCGCAGCGCCACCCGCGCGGTGCCGGCCGGCATCAGGGTGATGTCGCGCGCGGGCTCGGACAATGGCACCAGGGCTACGGCGCGGCGGTCGCTGTCGGCCTGCGTGATCAACTCGTCGGCAGCCTTGACCCGGATGTCCCAGCTTGCGGCGGCGCTCCAGCCATCGTCGAGCAGGATCACCAGCGGCTTGGTGCCGGCGCCGACGCCGGTTTGCGGATTCCAGGTCGGTCCGGCGGCGGCCAGGATGATCAGCGCCGCGGCGGTCAGGCGCAGCGCCGTCAGCCACCACGGTGTCCGCGACGGGGTCTCTTCCTTGGGCGCGATGTCGAACAATAACCGTGTCGGCGGAAACTCGACGCGGCGCGGCCGCGGCGGCATCACCCGCAGCAGCCACCACAACAGCGGCAGGCTGAGCAGCCCCAGCAGCAGCAAGGGCTCGGCGAATGTCAGGGGCAGGCCGGCGATCATGCGCTGCGCCCTACCTTGACAGTCGCGGTGCGCGCGGTGGCCTTGCTCACCATCATGCCGCTATGCAGGAACAGCAGCAGCTCGGCGGCCGAGCGGTCGGTGGTGTGGGTCGAAAACAGCCAGTCCAGTGCGCCGGTCTCGGCGCGGATCTGGTCGCGGTGCAGTGCCACGCGGCTAACGTAGTCGCTGGCCCAGCGTTCGGCGCGGCCGGCGGTGATCACGCCGCCGCCTTCCGGCTCGACGAATTCAATGCGGCCGGCATAGGGAAAGCTTTCTTCGGCCGGATCGACCACCTGAATCAATGTGCCGTGCGCGCCGGAGGCCGACAGCCCCGCGAGCATGGTCTTGATCTCCGGCATCGGCGACCAGAAATCCGAGAGCACCACGATCTCGGCCAGCGCCGACGGCACGAAAGACGGCGGCAGGCTCAGCCTTGCCGCGTCGTCATGCAGCATCGCCTGCGCCATCCGATCGATCACGCTGCGGCTCGCGGTCGGGTTCATCAGGCCGGGCATACCGACGCGCTCGCCGCCCGCGACCAGCAACTCGGCCAGCGCGAAGGTCACGATCAGCCCGCGCTCCAATTTGCTGTCGCGCGCCTGTTTCGAGGCAAACGCCATCGAGGGCGAACGGTCCGGCCAAACCCACACGGTATGGGCGGCCTCCCATTCCTGTTCGCGGACATAGAGATGATCGTCGCGCGCCGAGCGGCGCCAGTCGACGTTCTGCGACGGCTCCCCGGAATTGAAGCGGCGGTACTGCCAGAAGCTTTCGCCGGCGCCGGCGCGCCGCCGTCCGTGCAGGCCGTGGATCACATTGGCGGCGATGCGGCGGGCTTCAAGCACGAGACGGGGCAGCGATGCGGCGAGCGTTCGGCTTTCGCCATCGGCGCGTCGGATTGCTGTGATCTCTCCGCCTGTGTGCTTGTCCTCAACTGCCATCAACCGATCCGAGCCTTCAATTGCCGGATCACATCAGGAATGGTGCGTCCTTCCGCGCGAGCCGAGAACGTCAGCGCCATGCGGTGCTTGAGGACCGGCTCAGCCAGGTCCAGTACGTCGTCGACCGAGGGCGCCAGACGGCCGTCGAGCAAGGCGCGGGCGCGCACCGCCAGCATCAGCGACTGGCTGGCACGGGGACCCGGTCCCCAGGCGATCAGCTTGCCGGCTTCGCCGCCTTCCGGCCCCGGCCGCGCCGAGCGCACCAGCGACAGGATCGCTTCGACCACGCTGTCGCCGACCGGCAGCCGGCGCACCAGCCTTTGCGCCGTGTCAGGATCTCGGCGTTCATCGCGGCCTTGGCCAGCGTCTCCTCGGCGCCGGTGGTTTCGAACAGGATGCGGCGCTCGGCGTCGCGATCGGGATAATCGACGTCGATCTCCATCAGGAAGCGGTCGAGTTGCGCTTCCGGCAGCGGATAGGTGCCTTCCTGCTCCAGCGGGTTTTGTGTCGCCAGCACATGGAAGGGCTTCGGCAGGTCATGCCGCGCGCCCGCGATCGTGATGTGCTGTTCCTGCATCGCCTGCAGCAGCGCCGATTGCGTGCGCGGGCTGGCGCGGTTGATTTCGTCGGCCATCAGAAGCTGCGCGAATACCGGACCCGCGATGAAACGGAACGAGCGCTTGCCGGCGCCGCTCTCGTCCAGCACCTCGGCGCCGAGGATGTCGGAGGGCATCAGGTCCGGCGTGAACTGGATGCGCTTGGCTTCCAGTCCGAGCGTGATCCCGAGTGTCTCGACCAGCTTGGTCTTGGCGAGGCCGGGTACGCCGATCAAGAGCGCGTGGCCACCGGACAGGATCGTCACCAGGGTGTTCTCGATCACGCGCTCCTGGCCGAAAATGACGGTTGAGATCGCGTCCTTTGCGGCACGGATCTGGCCGGCGACCTGCTCGGCCGAGCGGACAATCACATCCTCGAGTTTTTCGACACTGTCCGCGCCTGCCATTTAATCATCCCTTGAGCCATTGTCGCCGATCGCGCCGTCATGCCATGAACCCATGCTAAACTTATGCGAAGGGCGTGCATTCGTTGAATAAAACTATCCCCATATTATCGGCATTCAGGGGTGCGAACGGCATCACGAAGTGGCGAGTTAACTTACGATTGCCGCTGGAATCCAGTGCCTTGAACACACCGGGATAGCGCATCAATTGTGCCAAGTCGAAGCGATCAGATGAGGGCAAACAATGGCGAACCAAGGGCAGATCACGCAACGGGGCCTTGAAGGCCTGACCGTTGCCGCCCGGGAGGCCACCAACGCCAGTCCGGCCGGCAAGGGGCTGCCGCCGGTGCATTTATGGAATCCGCCGTTCTGTGGCGATCTCGATATGCGAATCGCCAGCGACGGTGTGTGGTTCTACATGGGCACGCCGATCGGGCGGCCGGCGCTGGTACGATTGTTCTCGACCATTCTAAAGCGCGAGAACGGCAAGCACTTTCTCGTGACCCCGGTGGAGAAGGTCGGCATCCGTGTCGACGATGCGCCGTTCCTCGCCGTCGAAATGCTGAAGGAGGGCGACGAAAGCGCTCGCGTGCTGCGGTTCCGGACCAATGTCGACGACTGGGTGGCGTGCGATTCTGCCCATCGGCTGCGATTCGAGGCCGCCGCCGACGGCGGGCTGACACCCTATCTGCACGTCCGCGCCGATTTGTGGGCCAAGGTCACCCGCGCGATCTACTATGATCTGGTTGACATTGGCGAGGAGCGAGTGGTCGATGGTCGTCCGATGTTCGGAATCGCTTCCGGCGGCGAATTCTTTGCGATGGCCGACGCGGAGCAGGTGAGGGGCGCGCTTTGAATGGACCGTTGCTGAAGGCCGAGCCTTCCGTGTTCAGTTCGGCGCAGTTCTTCGACCGGGCCCGCGCGCGGCTGCGCTTCGACGTTCCGCCGGCGCTGACGGATGCCGGCATCGTGCCGCCGAGCGGGGATCGTGGCACCGATCGCATGCTGGCAATCCTCGCGCGCGAACAGCCGGTCCGGCCCGCGGCAGTGCTGATCGCGGTGGTCGATCACGCGCAGCCGACCGTGCTGCTGACCCAGCGTGCGGCGCATCTGCACGACCATGCCGGCCAGATCTCCTTTCCCGGCGGCAAGATCGACCCGGCCGACGCTTCCCCGCTCGATGCCGCCTTGCGGGAGGCCTGGGAGGAGATCGGGCTTGCCCGCGAATTCATCGATCCGATCGGCTATCTCGATCTGTACGGCACCAGCTTCGGATTTCGCATCCTGCCGACGGTGGCGCGTGTCCGCTCGGGCTTCAGCCTGAATATCAACCAGGCGGAGGTCGACGATGCGTTCGAGGTGCCGCTTTCGTTCCTGATGGACCCGGGCAATCACCAGGTGCACAGCAAGGAGTTTCGCGGCATCGCCCGCTCGTACTACGCGATGCCGTTCGCGGATCGATATATCTGGGGCGCGACCGCGGGAATTCTGCGCGTGCTCTATGAGAGGATCTGCCTGCCATGATCCGTCCGGCGCTCACCGAAATCGGAATTTTCCTGATTCCGTTCGCGGTCTATGCGCTGATTCTGATCGCGTCGCGTTCCGTAGTGCTGGCGCAGACGTCCTGGCCGCTGCATTTGATCGCCAAGCTTACGCTCGGCGCGTTGGTGCTGGTTGCGATCAGTTTCGTGCTGCTCGCGCAATTTTCCGGCGCGCCGCCGAACTCGACCTACATTCCGGCCCATGTCGAGAACGGCAAGTTCATCCCCGGAGTTGAAAAATGACGGATGCGCGTGTGCTCGACGCCGCGCCCTGGTTGAGATCCGGTCCTGCCGCGCGGGTGCTTGCAGTGCTGAACGGTGGTGGCGAAGAGGCGCGCGTCGTCGGGGGCGCGGTTCGCAATGCACTGCTCGGGGCCCCGATCGGCGACATCGATATCGCGACCACGGCGCTGCCGGCCGAGGTGATCAGCCGCGCCAAGGCCGCGGGCATCAAGAGCGTACCGACCGGTATCGAGCATGGTACCGTGACACTGGTGGTCGAAGCCCGGCCGTTCGAGGTCACGACCCTGCGCGAGGACGTCGAGACCTACGGCCGCAAGGCCAAGGTTGCATTCGGCCGCGACTGGGCGCGCGACGCCGAGCGGCGCGATTTCACGATCAACGGGCTGTCGGTCGACGCCGCTGGCGTCGTGCATGACCATGTCGGCGGGTTGTCGGATATTGCGGCAAGACGCGTGCGCTTCATCGGCGACCCCGACCGTCGCATTGCCGAGGACTATCTGCGTATCCTCCGGTTCTTCCGCATTCACGCCAGCTATGGCTCGGGCGAACCCGATCGCGCCGGATATCTCGCTTGCATCAGCGGGCACGCCGGGCTTGCCGCGCTGTCCGCCGAACGCGTGCGCATGGAAGTGATGAAGCTGATGATCGCGGACGGCGCTGCGGGCGCCGTTGCGGCGATGGCCGATGGCGGCCTGCTGCTGCCGATTTTCGGCGGCGTCTTCTATACCAGGCCGTTTACCGCGATGATCGCGGCAGAGCGCACGCTCGGCCTGCAGCCGAACGCCGTTCGCCGGCTCGGCGCACTCGCGGTTGCAGTGACCGAAGACGCAAAGCGGTTGTCGGGGCGGCTGCGGCTGACCAATCAGGAGACCAAGACGCTGGATTCCATGGGCCATCGCTGGTGGCGGCTTGGTGGAATGGACGACGCGACGGCCCGGCGGCGGCTGTACCGGCTCGGCGCCGAGCGCTACCGCAACCGGCTGATGCTGGGCTGGGCGCGCTCCGGCGACGATCCGGATTGCCCGCGCTGGCGCGAGCTTGTGAGCTTGCCGGAACGCTGGAGCGTACCGAAATTCCCGCTAAAGGCAGCCGATTTCATCGCGCGCGGGATTGCGGAGGGTCCGGCACTCGGACATGTGCTCGCCTTGGCGGAAGACGCCTGGCTTGCAGCGGATTTCCCGGCACAGCAGCCCGCGTTGGAAGCCATCGCCGACCATACAGTCGCACGCTTCAACCGCGATCATCGGCTTTGAATTCTTTGATCGGCGGCTGGTGATAATTCGTCGGCGTTGGGCGCTGAGTTAATCACCGGCTCTCGTTGCGCGCCGTCCGGATCGGGAAGCAGCGGGCGAACAGGTCGCGCACGAACGGCACGTTGCAGATAAAGCCCACCGGCCGGTATTTCACCCGGATCCTCTCCATCTGCGACAACGCGAGACTGGTGAAGGCGTTAAGCCGCCTGGCGAGGCCGTTGAGCTCGGCGCTGATCTCGTCTGCGTCGGCCAGGACCTGCTCGCTCGCCTGATCGCGCTGGTTGTTCGACGCCCAATCGCGCACTGCGGCGAGCCGGTCATGCGCGGCTTCGAGGCAGTAGTGCATTGTCAGCACCTCGTGCTTGGCGCTGTACCAGTAGATCCTGATCGCACGCCGGTCGTTTTTGGGTGGACAAATCCTCGTAAAGGCATCGGCTGGCGTTATTTCTGCCTCGGCATCCTGCTTGCCGCCCGCGGCGCAGAACCCCTTGTCCGACAGCTCCGGGACCGGGTGGTCGTTTTTGGGGGGAGTGAAATTGACATCGCCAAATCGCGGAAAATTGGCTCTGTCGGCGCAGTTGAAATCATAGGCGCGCAGCAATGATGAACTCAGCGGGTCGTCATTGACGTTGCGCCTTGCGGCCGCATCGCGGCCGATATCGCTCGGCCAATCGATATAGATCTCGGCCTTTCGTGCCAGCACGTTGATATGTTCGCTGAGCGCGGTCCGCGCCTTTTCGTGGGCATCGGAAACGTCCTTGGCATTTCTGGCGTTGAGCGACTGTTCGCTGGCGCTGCTCTTGTCCTTCGCATGCGTGAAACCGGAATAGAGCAGTTGCTGATGCGACTGCATTTCCGCGAGCGCATTCGATATTTCCAGGAACGTCGCGGTCGCCGCGGTCATGTCGTCCTTGGCCTGCGTGCTGACCTTCTCCTGATAGGCATTGAGATACTGGAAATAGCCGCCGAAGACGCTGGTCAGCAGCGTGACGACGGCCAGTCCCTTGGCAATGGAGAATTCCTGTCCCAGGAGACGATCCGCTGCCACGCACTTGGCGCGGCGCGGGTCCGTCCGGTGCTTGCGGTGGCCTATCTGCGTTATCCGATTGCATCGGGCTCCCCTTTTTCGGGTGGCGTCAGCCTACTGCAATCTTCAATTGCGATCTATCGCCGTGTTGACGCAGCCGGACTATCGGCATTCGTCGGGCAGCAGTTCGGTCAGCGAGCGGATAATGCGATCGGGCTTGATGGCGGCGTCGGGCGGCAGGCCTTCGCCATGCGTATCGATCCAGATCGCATAGATGCCGAGCCGTTGCGGCGCCTCGACTTCCCATTCCAGATTGTCGCCGATCATCCAGGTATCAGGGGCTTCGACGCCGAGCGCACGCATCGCGTGTAGATAGGCCCGTTCGTCGGGTTTGCCGAAACCATGCTCGCCCTCGATCTGGATGTGATCGAAGCGATGGGTCAGCGCGAAGCGTTCGACCTTGGCGCGCTGGATGCCGGCTGCGCCATTGGTCACCAGCGCCAGTTTGACGCCGAGCGCCTTCAGCGCATCGATCGCGTCATGCGCGCCCGGAAACACGAACGTCTCATCCTCGCGATAGACCGTGAAACGATCCGCGATCCGTATCGCAAGCTGTTCGGAAAGGCCGGTTTTGCCGGCGGCCGCGAGCGCGGCAAAACCGTTCTTCACCGTGATCCGCCGGGCTTCGTGAAGTTGCAGCCGCCACACCGGCTCGGCGGTGGACCAGAATTTTCGTGCCTCGAACAGGATCGTCTCGGCGACCTCGCGGGGCGAGTGCGGCGCCAGTTCGTCGGCGAATTCGGTAGCGACGATGTTCCAGGCGATTTCGGGACGCCCATACGCCGACAGGATGGTGTCGTCCATGTCGATCAGCATCGCGCGCGGCAGTTGCGTCATGGCTATGGCCACTTCACTTCCGGCGGCATCGATGACAGGATCGAATCGACATTGCCGCCCGTTTTGAGCCCGAATGTCGTGCCGCGATCGTATAGCAGGTTGAATTCGGCGTAGCGGCCGCGGCGGATCAATTGCTCGTCGCGGTCCTCGGCCGTCCATGGCGTGTTGAAATTCCGGCGCACCAGCGTCGGATAGATCCCCGCGAGGGCGCGTCCGACATCTCTCGTGAAATCGAAATCGGCGTTCCAATCGCCGGAATCATGATGATCGTAGAAAATGCCGCCAATGCCGCGGGCTTCATTGCGATGCGGCAGGTAGAAATATTCGTCGCACCACCGCTTCAATTTCTCGTAGGACGCCACTCCGTTGTGGCCAGCGCATGCGCCTTCCATCGCCGCATGAAAGGCCACCGTATCGGGGTCTTGCTGCGTCCTCCGCCGTTCGAGCACCGGCGTCAGGTCGGCGCCGCCGCCGAACCAGGACTTGGTGGTGACCACGAAGCGGGTGTTCATGTGCACCGCCGGGATATGCGGATTGCGCAAGTGCGCGATTAACGAGATGCCCGAAGCCCAGAAATGCGCATCGTCGCCGGCGCCCTGGATCTGGCTGCGGAATTCCGGGGCGAATTCGCCATACACCGTAGAGCAATGGACGCCGATCTTCTCGAAAAGCCGGCCATGCATCATCGACATCACCCCGCCGCCTCCCTTGGCGCCGGAGTGGTCGGAGCGCTCCCAGGGTGTTACGACAAAGCGGCCAGGATTGCCCGGATAGAGCGTAGGCGGAGCTTCGTCTTCCAGCGTCTCGAACAACACGCGCAGTTCGTCGCGCAGGCTTTCGAACCAGGCTCTAGCTTTGGTCTTGCGCACGTCGATGTCGTCGGGAAGTACCATAGGACTTTCCTAGCAAATCACTGCGGGCCGAAATAGCTGCAGCTCTCGCTGCAACTGTCGCGATGCACGCTCACTTTGGTGATCCGGCCGACGGGCTGCACCCGTTCCCAGATGAAGCGCGACAGGTTTTCGAGCGTCGGCGCGCCCAGTTTCTCGACATTGTTGAGCATTTTGTGGTCGAGCAACTTCTGCACGTCGGCGAGGCTGCGTTCTAGCAAGCCGAGATCGAGCACCATGCCGGTCGCGGGGTCCGGCGTGCCGCGCACCGTCACCTCGGCGCGAAACGAGTGGCCGTGGATTTCCTCGCTGGCTCCGCCGAGTGTCGTTCCCGGCAGCGCGTGCGCGGCCTCGAACCGGAACGATTTCGTCAATTCCCACATCGAAAGATCCAGATCATGTTTTTGCAAATCTACCTGATACCAAGCGTCTTGTGTGTCTGCAGGCTGAGCCGCCATTGCGGGTGGCGCAGGCAATACTCGACCGCGCGCGCGGTATTCTCGATCACATCCGGCCCGTCCATCGGCTGCAGCGAGAAGCGCTCGAAGGCGAGGTCGACAAACGTCTCCGGCTTCGCATCCGCTTGCGGATAGACCAGCTTGAGCTCATGTCCCTGCCGGACCGCCAGTTCGGCGCCGGCCTTGGGGCTGACGCAGATCCAGTCCATGCCATCGGGCGGGACGATGGTGCCATTGGTCTCGACCCCGATGGCGAAGCCGCGGGCATGAAGCGCATCGATCAGCGCGGTGTCCACCTGCAGCAACGGCTCGCCGCCAGTCAAGACCGTGTAGCGGTTGGTATTGATCCCCACCCATTGCGCGGCGACGGTCTCGGCGAGTTCATCGGCCGAATCGTAGCGGCCACCGAGGGTGCCGTCGGTGCCGACGAAATCGGTGTCGCAGAACCGGCAGGTCGCCGTCGCCCGATCCTGCTCGCGGCCGCTCCAGAGGTTGCAGCCGGAGAACCGGCAAAACACGGCCGCGCGGCCGGCATGCGCGCCTTCGCCCTGCAACGTCAGAAAAATCTCCTTGACCGCGTAACTCAACCTTTCGTCTCCCGCATTCCGGCGTCGATTTGCCGCAACGCTTCGCCCAAGGCCATGGCGACCGACATCGCGACGTTGAGCGAACGCAGGCCGGGTCTGATCGGGATCACCACCCGGGCATCGGCCGCGCTGGCGACCTCGTCGGGCACTCCGGCCGATTCCCGCCCGAACAGCAGGATGTCGGCCGCCCCAAAGCGATAATCAAGATAGGAGCCGCTAGCCTTGGTCGTAAACAGGACCAGCCGGTAGGCCTCGTCGTTACGCCATTGCTGGAATTTTGACCACGAATTGTGACGCGTAATCGTCACCTGGTCGAGATAGTCCATCCCGGCCCGGCGGAAATGCCGGTCGGACACCGGAAACCCGGCGGGTTCGATGATATGGGCAGCCACGTCCAGACAGGCGCAGAGGCGCAGAATTGTACCGGTATTTTGGGGAATGTCGGGCTGGAAAAGTGCGATCTGCATTCTCTGACGGGGCCTTGGTGGCGAACTTCGGTGACAGGGTCTGTGGCGTCCTTCGATCGCCATGAATGTCCGATTAAATCGCCGCTCGATGCGGATTTGGTGCGCATTGCACGCTCGCCAGCCGATAGCGGGCTTGCGCTCTTACGGCAAGGGTGCCAATAAAACGGTTTTGGACTGCCTCTTTAGTCTAATTGGGCAGGGACAAGGGCAGAGATATCGCGACAGGGTCGCGGGCTCCGGCAGGTGCTGGAGCGGTATAGTGGGGAAAGGTATGAAATCGTGACGACAGCGTCTTCGGCAGGCTCGCGCCGTGATTTCCTCTTTGTTGCAACGGGAGCTGTCGCCACGGTGGGCGCGCTGGCCACTGTTTGGCCGCTGGTTTCCCAAATGAATCCGGACGCCTCGACGGTCGCCGCTGGCGCGCCGATCGAAGTCGACCTCACGCCGATTGCGGTGGGCCAGGACATCAAGGTTTTCTGGCGCGGCAAGCCGATCTACATCATGAACCGCACCAAGAAGCAGATCGAAGAGGCCCGCCAAGTGCCGGTGTCCGAACTTCGCGATCCGCAAACCGACCAGTCCCGCGTCAAGGAAGGTCATGACAACTGGCTGGTGGTGATCGGCATCTGCACCCATCTCGGCTGCATCCCGATCGCCCATGACGGCAATTATGACGGGTTTTTCTGCCCGTGCCATGGCTCGCAATACGACTCCTCCGGTCGCATTCGCCAGGGGCCCGCACCCCTCAACCTGCCGGTGCCGCCCTATCAATTCGTTTCCGACAGCAAAATCCAGATCGGCTGAAGCCCGGAATTCAACATCCGAGTTTCAAACCCTTCGTCTCGCCCTTAATTCCCCAGGGATCGCATCATGAGCGGACCATCTGACTTCCAGCCGACCAATCCCGTCTTGAAATGGATTGAACGGCGTCTCCCGATTATGGGCCTCGTCCATTCCTCGTTCGTGGCTTACCCGACGCCGCGTAACCTGAACTACTGGTGGACGTTCGGCGCCATCCTTTCGATGATGCTCGGGGTGCAAATCCTGACCGGCGTGATCCTGGCGATGCATTACACGCCGAACGCGGATCTCGCCTTCAAATCGGTCGAAGCCATCGTCCGCGACGTGAACTACGGCTGGCTGCTGCGCAACACCCATGCCGCAGGCGCCTCGATGTTCTTCCTCGCCGTCTACATCCACATGTTTCGCGGCCTGTATTACGGCTCATACAAGGAGCCGCGCGAAATCCTCTGGATCCTCGGCGTCATCATTTACCTGCTGATGATGGCGACCGGCTTCATGGGCTATGTGCTGCCCTGGGGTCAGATGAGCTTCTGGGGCGCCACGGTCATCACCAATCTGTTTTCCGCCATTCCCTTTGTCGGCGACAGCATCGTGACCTTGTTGTGGGGCGGTTATTCGGTCGGCAATCCGACCTTGAACCGCTTCTTCTCGCTGCACTACCTGCTGCCATTCGTGATCGCCGGCGTCGTGGTGCTGCACGTCTGGGCGTTGCATGTCGCGGGTCAGAACAATCCGGCAGGCGTCGAGCCGAAGACCGAAAAGGACACCGTGCCGTTCACGCCCTACGCGACGATCAAGGACATGTTCGGCGTCTCGTGCTTCATGATCTTCTTCGCCTGGTTCATCTTCTACATGCCGAACTATCTCGGCGACGCCGACAACTACATTCCGGCCAACCCCGGCGTGACGCCGATGCATATCGTGCCGGAATGGTACTACCTGCCGTTCTACGCCATTCTGCGCTCGATCCCGAACAAGCTTGCCGGCGTCACCGCGATGTTCTCGGCGATCGTCGTGCTGGCGTTCCTGCCCTGGCTCGATACGGCACGGACGCGGTCGTCCAAATATCGTCCGCTGGCCAAGCAGTTCTTCTGGATCTTCGTCGCGGTATGCGTGCTGCTCGGCTATCTCGGCGCGCAGCCGCCGGAAGGCATCTATGTGATCGCCGGCCGCATCCTGACCGTGTGCTACTTCGCCTATTTCCTGATCGTACTGCCGCTGTTGAGCCGAATCGAAATACCGCAGCCGCTTCCGAATTCGATCGCCGATGACGTGCTGGCCAAAAGCGGAAGCAGGACGATGTTGTCCACGGCGATCGCATTGTTGGTTGCCGGCACATTGTTCACCGGCAGCGCGCGCGAGGCGAGGGCCGCCGAGGAAGTCATGCCACCGTCGCAGCAATGGTCGTTTTCCGGGCCGTTCGGCACCTATGATCGCGCCTCGCTGCAGCGCGGCCTGAAGATCTACAAGGAAGTCTGCTCGGCCTGTCATTCGCTCAACTATATCGCGTTTCGAAACCTTGCCGATCCCGATGGCCCGGGTTATTCCGAGGCGCAGGCTGCGTCATTCGCGGCGGGCTACAAGATCAAGGACGGCCCGAACGACGAGGGCGAGATGTTCGAGCGGCCGGGCCGACCGGCCGACTACTTTCCACCGCCGTTTCCAAACGATCAAGCGGCGCGCGCCGTCAATGGCGGTGCGCTACCGCCCGACCTGTCGCTGATCACCAAGGCACGGTCTTATGAGCGTGGATTTCCGTGGTTCATTGTCGACTTCTTCACCCAGTTCCAGGAACAGGGTCCGAACTATGTGAGCGCGATCCTGCAGGGCTTTGAGGACAAGCCGCCAGCCGGCGTCACCATTCCCGAGGGTTCCTATTACAACAAGTACTTCCCCGGTCACGCCATCAAGATGCCGAAGCCGCTGAGCGAAGGTCAGGTGACCTTCGACGACGGTTCACCGGCGACGCTTGCGCAATACGCCCACGATATCTCCACGTTCCTGATGTGGACCGCCGAGCCGCATATGGAAGAGCGCAAGCGGATCGGCGTGCAGGTGTTCTTGTTTCTGATCCTGCTCACGGTCCTCGCATATTTCACCAAGAAGAGGGTCTGGTCCAACGCGCATTGATGGCGGGATTCTGCCGCGCTGAATGAAAAGGCTCCTGACGGGGCCTTTTTTGTCGCCGCGCAGTGCCGGGGCGACGAGCCGTTGCGTCGCGGCCGAACTGCGGACAAAATGACCGTCAATCGGCTTGCCGGCAAAAATCAGCGGAGGAACCCATGGGCACCAGCCTTACGTTCAAGCGTCCCGACGGCAAGGACGCCAGTGGCTATCTCGCTAATGCCGCGCGTGGCAATGCACCTGGCGTGATCGTGATCCAGGAATGGTGGGGCCTGTCAGATCAGATCAAGGGCCTGTGCGATCGCTTTGCGGTCGCCGGTTTCGATGCGCTGGCGCCGGATCTCTACAAGGGCAAGGTGGTGCCGTATCACGACACCGAGGCCGCCGGCGCGGAAATGAAATCGCTGGATTTCATCGACGCCACCACGCAGACGGTACGCGGTGCCGTGCAGTATCTCTCCAAGAACGGCGCCAAAGTCGGCCTCACGGGCTTCTGCCTCGGCGGTGCGGTGACCATCATTGGGGCGGCGAAAATCCCGGAACTGACCGCAGGCGTGGTGTTCTACGGCATCCCGCCGGAAGCCGCCGCCCAGCCTGCCGACAGTCAAGATCCCGCTGCAGGCGCATTTTGCCAACAAGGACGATTGGTGCACGCCGGAACTGATCAATGCGTTCGAGCAGGGCATGAAGGCGGCCGGCAAGTCGCTCGAGCTGTTCCGCTATGACGCCGAACACGCCTTCGTCAACGAACAGCGCATGTCGGTGCATGATCGCAAGGCCGCCGAACTTGCCTGGGGGCGCGCGACCGAGTTCTTCAAAAAACATTTGGGGTAGGAGGCACATCCCGACCGGCGGGAGTGTTCGCCGCGTCGTGCCAGCTCAGATCCGGCCCCGTTGCCGGCCAACACCGAAAGCTGCCCCGGGCATCGCGGTCTAATCCCTCGCACTCCCCCGGGCATCGTCCCTTGACGAACGGCTGTCATCATGGTGTTTACCGGCCCTATGAGCACTGTCACGAGCACCGTCGAAAGCCGTCTGTGGTGGCGCACCTCCTAGAGAGGTGGCCGTGCGATTCCATTTTCCTTAAAATCGTCAGAGGCCGTCATCGCAGCGCGACGGCCTTTCGTTTGTCCTGTGTGGCGTTTCCTCCGCAAGTTTCGTAAGAGGATCACATGAACAGGACAGCCTTCTCGTTCCCCTCCCATAGCGAATACCGCACCCGTGGCGGCCTTGCGGTATCGCGCTCGGTGGAGCAGTTCACGGGCGGGGCCAGCCGGCTGGACGACCTCATCGGCCTGCTCGATCGCCGCCGCGGCGTGGTGCTGTCGTCGGGCACCACGGTGCCGGGCCGCTACGAAAGTTTCGATCTCGGTTTCTCCGATCCGCCGCTGGTGCTGGAAACCGCAGGCATCGATTTTTCGCTGGTCGCGCTGAATCCGCGCGGTGAGATTCTGATTGCCTTTCTCGGCGACGCGCTGCGCGAGCCCTGCGTCGTCATCTCGAAAAAAAGCCGGAAGCGGCTTGCCGGTCATATCGTGCGCGGCGCGGCTCCCGTCGAGGAGGATCAGCGCACGCGGCGTGCCAGCGTGATGTCGCTGGTGCGCGATCTCGTGGCTGCGTTCGGCTCGAGCGAAGATCCGATGCTCGGCCTGTTCGGCGCGTTCGCCTATGATCTCGTGTTCCAGATCGAGGATATCATGCAGAAGCGCGCGCGAGAGAGTGACCAGCGCGACATCGTGCTGTATGTGCCCGATCGCCTGCTGGCCTACGACCGCGCCACGGGACGCGGCGTGGTGCTGTCCTACGAGTTCGGCTGGAATGGAAAGTCCACGGAGGGCCTGCCTCGCGAAACCTCCGAAAGTCTCTATGCCAGGACCGGCCGGCAGGGATTTGCCGATCACGCGCCCGGCGAATATCAGGCCACCGTCGAGACCGCACGGGCGGCGTTTGCGCGCGGCGATTTGTTCGAGGCGGTGCCGGGGCAGTTGTTCGCCGAGCCGTGCGAGCGCAGTCCTGCGGAAGTGTTCCAGCGGCTGTGCCGGATCAATCCGTCGCCCTACGGGGCGCTGATGAATCTCGGTGATGGCGAATTCCTGGTGTCGGCATCGCCGGAAATGTTCGTGCGCTGCGACGGCAGGCGGGTCGAGACCTGCCCGATTTCGGGCACCATCGCCCGCGGGGTCGATGCGATCGGCGATGCCGAGCAGATCCGGCAATTGCTCAATTCCGAGAAGGATGAATTCGAGCTCAACATGTGCACCGACGTCGATCGCAACGACAAGGCGCGGGTCTGCCTGCCCGGCAGCATCAAGGTATTGGCGCGGCGGCAGATCGAGACCTATTCAAAGCTGTTCCACACCGTCGATCATGTCGAGGGCATGTTGCGGCCGGGCTTCGATTCGCTCGATGCGTTCCTGACCCATGCCTGGGCGGTGACGGTGACCGGCGCGCCGAAATTGTGGGCGATGCAGTTCGTCGAGGACCATGAGCGTTCACCGCGTCGCTGGTACGCCGGCGCGATCGGCGCGGTCAATTTCGACGGCAGCATCAACACCGGGCTGACCATCCGCACCATTCGCATGAAGGACGGCCTTGCCGAGGTGCGGGTCGGCGCCACCTGCCTGTTCGATTCCGACCCCGCGGCCGAGGATCGCGAATGCCAGGTCAAGGCGGCGGCGCTGTTTCAGGCACTGCGCGGCGATCCGCCAAAGCCGCTATCGGCCGTCGCACCGGATGCGACCGGTTCGGGAAAGCGCGTGCTGCTGATCGACCATGACGACAGCTTTGTGCATATGCTGGCGGATTATTTCCGCCAGGTCGGCGCCACCGTCACCGTGGTCCGATACGTGCATGCGCAAGAGATGCTGAACAAAGGGCAATACGATTTGCTGGTGCTGTCGCCGGGGCCGGGGAGGCCGCAGGATTTTGCGATGGCCGAAACCATCGGCACCGCGCTTGGCAAGAAGCTGCCGATCTTCGGCGTCTGCCTCGGCGTGCAGGCGATCGGCGAATATTTCGGCGGCCAGCTCGGTCAGCTCAACCAGCCGGCGCATGGTCGGCCAGCGCGGGTGCAGGTGCGGGGCGGGTGCCTGATGCGCAATTTGCCCAATGAAATCGTGATCGGGCGCTACCATTCGCTCTATGTCGAGCGCAACAGCATGCCTGACGTGCTGGTCGTGACGGCGAGCACCGAGGACGGCGTCGCGATGGCGATCGAACACAAGACGCTCGCGGTCGGCGGCGTGCAGTTCCATCCGGAATCGCTGATGTCGCTTGGCGGTGAAGTGGGCCTGCGCATCGTGGAAAATGCGTTCCGGCTTGGCGCCCCGGTTATTTGAGGGAAGTTTGTCATTGCGGGGAGCACTTGCGACGAAGCAATCCAGTCTCGCTTGTTGCCCTGGATTGCTTCGCGATCGCGCGCAATGACGAGAGGAAATCGAGAGATATCGATGGATTTTGAACAAGACCTGAGCGCCTCTGTCCGCACCATCCCCGATTATCCGAAGCCGGGCATCCTGTTTCGCGACATCACGACGCTGCTCGGCGATGCGCGCGCGTTTCGCCGCGCCGTCGATCAACTGGTGCATCCATGGGCCGGCTCCAAGATCGACAAGGTCGCCGGCATCGAGGCGCGCGGCTTCATTCTCGGCGGTGCGGTGGCGCATCAGGTCTCCGCTGGCTTCGTGCCGATCCGCAAGAAAGGCAAGCTGCCGCACACGACGGTGCGAATTGCCTACTCGCTGGAATACGGCATCGACGAAATGGAAATGCATGCCGATGCGATCCACCCGGAGGAGCGCGTGATCCTGGTCGACGATCTCATCGCCACCGGCGGCACCGCGGAGGCCGCGGTGAAATTGCTGCGCCAGATCGGCGCCAACGTGGTCGCGGCCTGCTTCATCATCGACCTGCCCGATCTCGGGGGAGCTGCGAAATTGCGGGCGATGGACGTGCCGGTGCGAACGCTGATGGCATTCGACGGGCATTAGTCGGACAGTTACGACTTCTGCAAAATCAAACTCAGCTCCAGCTCGCGGAAGCTGAGATAGTTTCTGCGCAACCATTGGTGCAGTTCCGCCGAGGCATCCTTCTCGTTGCGCAGATAGTCGTTGAACGAAAAGCTAACGCGGTCGATATAGGTCTTCAGAAAGGCGGGCAGTGCCGCGACGCGCAGCATGCGGCCCTGCGACATCGCGACCGGCAATTCGCCGCGCATCACATATTCATTGTCGATGGTGACGAGGGAGCTCGATGGAATCTGGCCCCGCAACACTTCGTGCCCGCGTGCCGAGACGCGATCGGTGTCGGCCATGAACACGATCACCGGCACGACCCGGCGCCGCTCGGCTTCTTTCAGGAAACCGATCTCCTCGCACATCTTGAAAAAGTCGTCGAAGGCGTGGAAGCCGAGATCGATCACCTTGGCGACGCCGTCATCGACGATCAGGCGGTCCATCAACTGCATCTTGCCGAATGTGTTGTCGATATCCGCCGTTTCGGTGAAGGCAGGCAGATAGTCCAGCAGTGACGGTTCCCTCAGATTGATGTCGAAAGAGTTGACCGCGCCGTTCTTCAAAAGCAGGAATTCGCTCAATAGCCGCGACATCAGCGTCTTGCCGACGAGGGGGCGAGGCGAACAGACGATGTAGACGGGCGTATGGTTCATTACTGGCTATATCAGGCGGATCAGAGCGTTTTCAAGCGAAGTGGATACCGGTTCGCGTAAAGAAAACGCGTCAAAACAGGAATCTGGAACGCCGTTCCGATTCCATCGGAGGGAAAGGGCTCCAGCCGCCCGATCCAGCCTAATCCTCCGTGACGGACAATTATTTTTCGCCGCCGCGCGCGCTCGATTTGCCGGCGCCTACCAGGTCTGTCAGCTTGATGCGGTCGAATTCGCTCCAGACGTTGGCAAGCCAGTGGCGGACATAGCCGCGCAGCACGAAGGAGTAATTCGCGGCGTCGTCGTTGATGTCCTTGTTGGCAACGAATTTGAGGAACGGCACGGAAGCGACCTCGACCTGCTCAAAGGCCATTTCGTTGAGCTTCGGGATGGTGAGTTCGGTGGCGTCCTTGATGCGATGGAAATAGGAATTGTAGGTGCCCTGGTCCCACTGGAAGAACTGGGTGTCGTTGATGAAGTTCTTGACCAGGAAATACTTGGCGCCCTGCATGAAGTTCGCGGTTTCGGCGATTTCATCCAATGATGCGATCGAGGGTCCCAGGATATGGAACACGGAAAAGATGATCTGGCCGCTTTTCGCGGCGTCGAGGAAGCCGATGTCGCGCAACGAGGCCAGGGCCGGCGACAGCAGTCCGGCGCGGACGTCGATCACGGTAACGGAGGGGCTGGCTGCGTTCAGCGTATCGAAGATCTTCATTTGGTCGGAGGTCGTCGTCATGTCGACGATCTCGGTGATGTCGGGGTGGAAGCGCCTCAGCGTGCCGCGCGGCGATTCGGTGTCGAAAGCGCGGGTCGGCACGTTGTTGGCGTTGAAATAGTCCAGCAAGGTGCGCGAGACGGTGGTCTTGCCGACGCCGCCCTTGTCAGCGCCCACCACGATCACTACCGGCTTTGCCATGAATTTTCCTTGCGCCCGCTGTCGCTGCATCAGCCCTACTATGCCTATGCCTGCTTTGGTCGCGAACATGGCAGAAACAAGGGAGAATTCAATTCTTTAGACCGCCGTTAAGCATAATCCCTGCCGATGTCCTTAATGCCCGGGACGGCTGAAACGCAGACGGCGTCGGCACGGGTGGGACGCGGCGGCCTCGCGACGGCTATCTCATCGGTCCCACGGGATGGCATCCGTCAGGTCAGTGGGCGCGCGGTCAGCTTTCCGAGGACACCGCGTCACCCCAGCGCCAGCGTCGGGCACGCGCATAGGCGGCTTTGGTCCGGCGGGGAACTCGGACCAGGTTGAGGCCGTCGGAGCCGCAGAGCTTGGCTGAGATCTCGACCTTGCCGACCACGGGTTGTGCCAGCAGCCGGGCGGGTCGCCGTGCGACGGGTGCGTGCGTCAGCGCAACATAGCTGAACTTTTCATCCTCGAACGGAAGCTCGGCGCCCTTGATCTGCCTGTGCGCCTGCAAGCGCGGGAGCCGCTGGGTGAAATGGCACCAGTCCGGCTGTCGCAGCGGGCATCGGCCGTCGTGCGGGCAGGGGGCTGCGACATGCGCGCCGGCTGCGATCAACTCCTCTCGCAGCGCGATGATCCGCGCATAGCCCTGCGGAGTCCCGGGCTCGACCACCAGCAGAGTGTCGCGGGTGTTGCGCCACAGCAGCTTTGCGAGTTCTCGTTGTCCGGCGTCGTTCGCTTCGCCCATCACATAGCTCGCGATCACGAGGTCGGCGGTTTCGGCGTTGGCGAGCGCGGCGTGGGCGTCCCCATGCCGGTAGTCCATCGTACGCAGGCGCGAATTGTCGCGGGCAAGCTCCAGCGCCAGATCGCGCAGCGCGGCGTTGGCGTCCAGCGATGCAAAGCGATCGAGCGACGGCCACATCTCGGCAGCGGCCCATGTCGCCGTCCCCGGTCCGGCGCCGACATCGAGCAGGCTCCGCGGCATGAAGTCTGGCTTGATCTCGACAAAGGCGTTCAGGCTTGCGATCACCGCCGCATAGGTCGCGGGCATCCGCGCCAGCGCATAGGCGAGGGCATCGGCACGGCTTTTGATGGTGCCGGAGTTGCCGCCGCCGCGATAGTTTTCCGAAATCCGCGCCGCGCGCCCGGCGGCGTCGCGGCGCGACAAACCGACCAGTCGCGCGTCGAGCGCGGCTTTCAGTTCGGCAGGCAGATCGGGTGAGGTCATCTGTTTCTTTCCCTCTCCCGCAAGGGAGAGGGGAAAATCACGCCACGTCCTGGTCGAGGATCTTGACGGCGTCTTCGAGGTCGACCGAGACCAGTTGGGAGACGCCGCGTTCGGCCATGGTGACGCCGAACAACCGGTTCATCCGCGCCATGGTGATCGGGTTATGCGTGATGATGATGAAGCGGGTCTCGGTGGTCGAGGTCATCTCATGCAAGAGATTGCAGAAGCGCTCGACGTTGTGGTCGTCGAGCGGCGCGTCGACCTCGTCCAGCACGCAGATCGGCGAGGGATTGGTGAGGAACACCGCGAAGATCAGCGCCAGCGCGGTCAGCGCCTGCTCGCCACCTGACAGCAGCGACAACGTCTGCGGCTTCTTGCCGGGCGGCTTGGCGATGATTTCGAGGCCGGCCTCGAGCGGGTCGTCGCTTTCAATCAGATGCAGGGCGGCCTCGCCGCCGCCGAATAACTCGGTGAACAGCCGCTTGAAATGGCCGTTGACGACCTCGAACGAGGTCAACAGCCGCTCGCGCGCCTCGCGGTTGAGGCTCTGGATGCCTTGGCGCAGCCGCTTGATGGCTTCGACCAGGTCGTCGCGCTCGGTGGTCAGCGAGGTGTGCTGGGCCTCGACTTCGCGCAATTCTTCCTCGGCGCGCAGATTGACCGCGCCGAGCCGATCGCGGTCGCGGCGCAGCTTTTCGAGGCTCTCCTCGATTTCCGTCAGCGGCGGCAGCGCGGATTCCGGAGAGACCTCGGCGAGACCGGCCACCGCTTGCGGCTCGACTTCCAGCATGTCGCGGATTTCGCGCTCGACATCCTGAAGCCGGCGCTTGGCGCCATCCATACGTTCCTCGGCGCGGGCGCAGGCTTCGCGGGCGCCCGATAGCGCTTCGAGTGAGGCTTTCGCAGCGCGATCGGTCTCCGCCATCAGGTTCTCGGCGGCAGCCAGCGCGTCGGCGGCGAGCCGACGGGCGCTCTCGGCGGCTTCGATTTCACTGATCAGCGCGCGGCGCTTTTCCGCGAATATCGCCGGCGCGTTTTCGAGTTCCGCACGCTCGGCGGTGACCTCGGTGATGCGAGCCTCGATGGTCGAGATCTGTGAAGCGGCGCTTTCCTTGCGGCTCTGCCACTGGTTCTGTTCGGCAAGGATCGCCTGCAGCCGGCGATCGGCGAGTTCCGCCTCCCGCGCCAGCGCCTGCGCTTCGGCGCGAACTTGCGCGGCGAGCTGACGATGGCCGTCGATGTCTGTCCGCACGGCGCCAAGTCTTGTCTCGGTGTCGAGGCTCGGCGGTAGCTCGTCCAGTGCGGCCGTGGCGGTCTCATGCGCGCCTTGCGCTTCCGCCCGGTCGGCAGCGAGACGGTTGTGCGCTTCGGTCAACGCCGACTTGCGCGCGGCGTGGCGGTTGATTTCGCGTTCGGTCGCGGCATGCCGCTCGCGCGCGGCGTCGGCCTCGCGCTGGGCGGCGCGCCAGGCATCGCGCGCCGCGGACTCCGATGCCGACGCGGCTTTCAATTCGGCCTCGGCCGTCTCCAGCGCCTGGCGCTTGGCGGCGGCCTCACTGCGCGCCTGCTCGAGTTCGCTTTCGATATCGACCAGCCGCGCCCGCTCGGCGAGCCGCCGCGCCGCGCCGGTTGGCGCATGAGCCGCGGCGACAAAGCCGTCCCAGCGCCAGACATCGCCTTCCAGCGACACCAGCCGCTGCCCGGTCCTCAACTGCGACACCAGCTCAGTGCCACGCTCCTTGGCGACGACGCCGATCTGCGCCAAACGACGCGAAAGCTCCGGGGGCGCCTCGACATGCGCGGCGAGGGAGTCGACGCCGGCGGGCAGGGCGGGATCGCCCTCGGTGACGCCCGAATTGGTCCAGCGCAGCGGCGCCGACGGATCGACGGGAGCATCAAGGTCGTCGCCCAACGCCGCGCCAAGTGCCTTCTCATAGCCCTTGGCGACGGTGACGCCGTCGATGATCGGCGGCCACAAATTCTTGGTCTCGCCATTGACCAGTTTCGAGATCGTGCGCGCTTCGGTCTCAAGCCGCTGCACGCGCTTGTCGGCCTCGTTGAGCGGCGCGCGGGAAGCTTCGAGCTTTTGCCGCGCGGCGACGTGACCCGCTTCGCTGCTCTGGGCCGCGGCTTCGGACTGTGCGAGGATTTGCTGCGCGCTTTCCATGGCGCCGGCGAGTTCGGCGAGATCGCCAAGCCCGCTGGTTTCCTGCGCAAGCTTCTCCTCGTCGCTGCGAACATTGCCGATCTCCTGATCGAGCCGCGCCAGCCGTTCTTGATGGGTACGCACGCCGGCCTCGAGCTGACGGCGTTTGGCGGTCAGGTCGGCGAGAGCGGTGGTCAGTTCGGCGAACAGCCGCTCGGCGTCAGCCAATGTTGTCTCGGCCTCGGATACCCGCTCGTCGACGCCACTGCGCTTGTCGACGCGCGATTTGATCTCGTCCTTTAATTCAGTGTCTTCGGCCTCGAGCCGTTGCAGCGCGGCTTCCGCGTCGGTGGTCTGCTGCCGCTCGCGGTCGATGTCGGCCGAGAATTGCGTCAATCGGCGATCGAGTTCGGCGACGCGTTCCTTGGCGCGCTCTTCCTCGCGATCGAGCGTCTCGCGCGCATTGGTGAGGCGCTGCAGTCCGGCGGCGGCGCGGGCCTCGGCCTCGCGCAGCGCCGGCAGCTCGGAGGCGCGGATCGCCTGGATGCGGGCGGCCTCGGCCTGCTCACGGGTGCGCTCGGCCATCTCGCGAACGCTGAGATCGTGGACGTGGCCGGCTTCCGCGACGTCGGAATGGGCCTCGAGCCAGCGCAGATGGAACAACATCGCCTCGGCCTTGCGCACCTTGGCCGCGACTTCGCGGTAGCGGATCGCCTGGCGGGCCTGCTTCTTCAGGCCATCGATCTGTCCCGCCAGTTGTCCGATGACGTCCTCGACGCGGGTGAGGTTGGTCTCGGCGGCCTTGAGGCGCAGTTCGGCCTCGTGGCGGCGGGCGTGCAGGCCGGCGACGCCGGCGGCATCCTCCAGCACGCGGCGGCGCTGCTCGGGCTTGGCCTGAATGATCTCGCCGATCTTGCCCTGATGCACCAGGCGGGCGAACGCGCGCCGGTGGCGGCGTCCGCGAACAGGATCTGCACGTCGCGGGCACGCACGTCGCGGCCGTTGATGCGATAGACCGAGCCGGCCTCGCGCTCGATCCGGCGCGAGATCTCCAGAACCTCGCGATCGTTCACCGCCGAGGGCGCGGTGCGATCGGAATTGTCGATCGTCATCACCACTTCGGCGTGGTTGCGCGACGGCCGGTTGCCGGAACCGGCGAAGATCACCGCATCCATGTCGGCGGCACGCAGCGATTTGTGCGAGGTCTCGCCCATCGCCCAGCGCAGGGCCTCGACCAGATTGGATTTGCCGCAGCCGTTCGGTCCGACCACGCCGGTCAGGCCAGGCTCGATCATGAAGTCGGTGGGCTCAACGAAGGACTTGAAACCGTGAAGGCGAAGGCGCGTGAGTTTCATAAGGCACGATACTCTGTTGGCAGGGCGCGAATCTCCCTGCCGTGACAATACCATAGAAGGCAATGTCGGTGTGTGGGTGAGTCGTTTTTCGATGATTCTCGTGGAGCCGACAATGGCGAGGCCGGGGCCGAAGGGCAACCGACGCTACGGGCTTTTCCCAAGCCTTTTGCGAGACTTATGAGTTGAACCTTCCAGCGAAACCTTTCCGGCTGGCAAAGTCGTTGAGAAGCCGCATCAACGCCCATTCGGGCGAGAAAATCAGCTCTTCAATAGCGCTTTGATCTTCTTGTCGAACTCGTCGAACGAAGCCTCACCCTTGATCATGTCGCCGTTGATGAAGAACGTCGGGGTCGAGTTCACCTTCAGCACCTCGGTGGCGTATTTCTGATCGGCGGCGATTTTGTCGAGCAGCGCCTGGTCCTTCAGGCAAGCCTCGACCTGTTCCTGGCTGAGGCCAGCCTGCTTGCCGATGCGGGTCAGCGTCTCCGTGGTGTTCTTGATGACCCAGTCGCTCTGCTGTTTGAACAGCATGTCGATCACCGCGAAATATTTTCCCGCATCGTCCTTGGCGATACAGCGCGCCAGCATCGAACCGGCGGCCGCCTTGATGTCGAGCGGAAATTCGCGAAAGATGTAACGGATCTTGCCGGTGTCGATATAGGTCGACTTGATCTTCGGAAACACGTCGGCGTTGAATGCCGCGCAATGCGGACAGGTCATCGACGCGAATTCGGTAATGGTGACCGGGGCATTCGCGGGGCCGAGCACCATGTCGGGCAAGGAAACCGGCTTGGCCACATCGGCCGCGCTTTGCGCCATCGCGCTTGCGATCAGACGCAGCGGCGAGAAGCCGGCAAGAGCGGCAAGGCCGGTCAGCGACAGGGCGGCAGTGAAGGCGCGGCGGGTAATGATCACGGTCTGCTCCGGAATTGGCGCGTTCACGCCCTAAAGGAATGAAGAAAGTGTTCGCTAGCTTGAAACCACAATTGTGGCAATGGCGCGCCGTCAGGGTCGGACCACGCGGCAGCCTCAATTTCGCTTGATCGAGGCGCCGAGCCGCGCCAGCGCGGCCCGCAATTCCTCGTCCTCGACGGCGGAAAGTGTTTCGGCGACTTCCGCCACCGATTTGGGATCGGGAGGATCGGGAGTACTTGGTCGCTCCGCGGCGCGACAGTGGCGCCTGCCGCAGCGCCAGCCGGCCGACCGCGCTCCAGCCGAAGAAGCGATTGACCCGCTCCAGCAGTGTGTCGGAGGCGTGCTGGATTTCCAGCGCCGCGGGACCTTCCACCCGCAGCACCAGCGTGGCCGGTTCCTGCGGCTGGCCCTCGACCGGCCGCGGCCACTGGATCTTCAGCGGCTCGGCGTGTCTGGCGATCTCGGGTCCTGCGATCTCCGCCCATCGCGTCACCAGTTCGCGCGCGGCAAATCCCTGCTTGGCATAGGCGTCGGAAAACACGTCGCTGAGCAGGACGGAAAGCGGTTTTGCCGAGATCGGGCGGGGTTTTGCCATGGCGCGCTTATATCACCGGCTGCGCGGCGGAAACACGCTTATGCGGCGCGGGGCCTGATCGCCTTGAGATCGCGGTCGATTTCGCGGCGCCGCTGCATCAGGTCATAGTCCATCTGCAACCCGAGAAAAAAGCCTTCCGACAGGCCGAAATAGCGGGCAAGCCGAAGATCGGTGTCGGCGGTGATATCCCGCTTGCCGAGCACGATCTCGTTGATGCGGCGCGGCGCGACATGAACGGCGCGCGCCAGCGCATTCTGGCTAAGGTCCATCGGCTTGAGGAACTCCTCCAGCAGGATTTCCCCGGGGTGAGGGTTGCGCAAGAGCGCCCCTAGCTGTGGTAGTCGACGATCTCGACATGTGACGGTCCTCCCTCATCCCAAACAAAACAGATGCGCCATTGATCGTTGATGCGGATCGAGTGCTGTCCCAGACGATCCGCTCTCAAGGCTTCCAGACGGTTGCCTGGCGGCACGCGCAGATCGTTCAAGATGCGCGCCTAATTCAGAAGACGCAATTTTCTCAGCGCGACATTCTGGATATCAGTCGGCAATTTTCGGCTCTGACGACCGGACCAGATCAACTCTGTTTCGGAATCGGCGAAGCCTCTGGATCATGATCGACTATAACGCGTCGCGTTATAGTCTTATCAATACTCATTTATCGCTGGCTGGCCAAGCCGCGCTTCGGCTCGTAAGATGAAACGTGGCCTCATCGTCGGCAACAAAGAAAAAGCAGAGCGTTCCCGAACGCGGCCGCGACCGCCCCGCGCTGCTGCTGCAATGGTACGACCGCCATCGCCGCCGGCTGCCGTGGCGGCCGCTGGCGGGTGAGCGCGCCGATCCCTACCGGATCTGGCTGTCCGAAATCATGCTGCAACAGACCGGGGTGAAGACGGTCGGGCCGTATTTCGAGAAGTTCGTTGCGCGCTGGAGCGACGTCGATGCGCTCGGCAGCGCCTCGCTCGACGACGTGCTGCGGATGTGGGCGGGGCTCGGCTATTACTCGCGGGCGCGCAATCTGCATGCTTGCGCGGTCGCGGTGCGCAACGAACATGGTGGCGTGTTCCCGGACACCGAGGAAGGTTTGCGCGCGCTGCCCGGCATCGGGCCTTACACCGCGTCTGCGATCGCCGCGATCGCGTTCGGGCGGCGGACGATGCCGGTCGACGGCAATATCGAGCGCGTGGTCTCGCGCCTTTACGCGGTCGAGGAGCCGCTGCCGCAGGCCAAGCCGCTGATCCAGCAATTGGCGGCGACGTTGCTTGCGGAGCATACGATTTCACGCGCCGGCGACGTGAAGTCACGCGCCGGCGATAGCGCGCAGGCGCTGATGGATCTCGGCTCCACGATCTGCACGCCGAAGAAGCCGGCCTGCGCGCTGTGCCCGCTGAACGCGGATTGCGTCGGCCGCGCCCGCGGCGATCAGGAGACGTTTCCGCGCAAGGCGCCGAAGAAGACCGGCGAGCTGCGCCGCGGCGCGGCCTTCGTGGTGACGCGCGGCGATGAATTGCTGGTGCGCACGCGCCCCGAAAAGGGGCTGCTCGGCGGCATGACTGAAGTGCCGACCTCCGACTGGTTGGCCGGACAGGACGACAAGGCGGCATTGAAGCAGGCGCCGGCGTTAACGCGCGCGACGCGCTGGCATCGGAAGATTGGCGTCGTCACCCATGTCTTTACGCATTTTCCGCTCGAGCTTGTGGTCCACACCGCCAAGGTCCCCGCACGCACCGGCGCCCCTGAAGACATGCGGTGGGTGCCGATCGCGACGCTGAAGGATGAGGCGCTGCCCAACGTGATGCGCAAGGTGATCGCGCACGGGCTCGGAAAGTGAGCTCGCGACCGTTCCCCCGCAGCTTGCGCGATGTGAAAATCGGCCGCGCACGGATCTCGCCACGATCGGCGGCCTGCCGTTGAGCCCTTCGACCTGGAAGCCCGCGACGCGTTTGTGGTTGGCGGTGATGTCTTCGAGCTTCTGCTGCGACAGTACGTCGGTGACGACCTTGTAGCCATCAGGCGCGCGTTCCTCGACGAGCTGCATCACTTGCTCCGGCCCGTTGCGGCGGTTGAGCATCACGAGGTCGGTGGTACGCAGGACATGGCCGCCGCAAGCGGGCAACCATGAAACTGGCGATGGAACCAATTGCGATCTCGGGGGGTTTTGCCAAGGCCCAAGTCGCGTTCCTCAGGCTTTGCCAGCCAGTTTCGCGATCACGGCAACGATTTGCTACAGCTGCACGAGCTTCTGCAACGGCTCAATTCGATAAAACTCAATCGAAATAAGCGCAGCTCAGCTTTTTTGAGCTGACTTTCCTCCGAGCACATAGACAAGAGCAAGAATGCTGAAAATAACAAACTGCGCCATTGCCAAGAGAGAGCAATTGGAGCCTAAGAAATCTCGACCATAAAGGCCGTGATAGTTCTTCAGCGAAAAGTGGGCAACGAGGAAGTCGTAGATCAGCCCAAAAGCAAAAGGGAAGACCACCAGTAAGGCGACGTAATCGCGCGCGGTCATGTGGCGCCAAAATTGGCGATATCTTCTAAACAACAACAACGCAAAGAGCACAAAAGCGTAGAGGCAAAGCGGCACAAGCAAAAAGAAATAAATTGCAAATACCTGCGAGAACTCCCGGCCATCAACAGGGACGCGGTAAAACAACTTTAGTCGCAGCAGCGCGGGTGTTATTTCATCCCAACGCGCGAAGAAAGAATGAATGGATCTACTGATTTCTACGTGCGACGAAAAAAAGCTGTTTGCACTCCAATTGATCGTAAATTGAATGGCCAGAAATAGAAACGGGAGCAGGAGCCAGTCTTGAGCCTAAAGCTTCCCGGTTGCCTTCCGCATGCCTGACAGCCTCCGATGAATTTTCTGAGTCAACCATCCGCGAATTTCCGTTTTTATCGACCATCTCGTGATGACCCTCAAACTTTCAAAGATACTTGGCTTGGTCGCCTGGCCATCCATGCCGGCATACAAACATGGATCAAGGCTCTGGCGAAGTCAGAACGGCTCCAAAGCGCGAGAATCCGTCGCGCGTAAATTCGAAATTCCTCAAGCCGCTCAAGCTGATTTGGGTCGTCCAGACCGCGGCGGAAAAACATCTCGCTTGGCTTGAAGTGCAAATCAGTCGCTAGTCGGGTGCGTCTCGTCCCACCGAGGGGCGGCTCGCGATCGTCACGAAACGCGGGGCGGGATGCGGTGAGCGCGGCGGTGTCACGTGACGAATGACATTGCTCGCACGGCGAAGTCGTGTGGTCCTGACGCCCCGACGCTGGCGTCAAGCCTTGCGGTAGGCGATGTCGGCCCTAACGGGCCCGACACGCCGCGCAGGCGAGGGTGGCAAGAAAGCCCGGTCGCCCGGGAGAGCACGAAGTAAGCCGTAAAATCATCGCGCAGGGAAGGCCGGACTGCCTCCGCTGAACCTGTATTGCTCGTGTGCGTTTCTTTTGTGCATCGTGCACACGAGACCGCGGGTGCAGCGTGCACCCGGTCTTCCCTGCGCCCTTTGTGGTTGCTTAAGGGGCGAACGTAATTGCAAACCTCGGGCGCATCGTGTCGCGAGAATGCGGACGCATATTCAGTCGTCGTCCCGGCCTTGAGCCGGGACCCATACGCCGTGTCGTCAATGTTTGTGCAGAGCGTCGATTGTCGATCTTGCGTTTCGACATAACCGTCAGAGATTATGGATCCCGGCTCAAGGCCGGGACGACGAAAGATTTGAATCTCTACCTGGAAATTACTTCAGCCCGCCGCCATTTCGGAGCGGATTTCGGCGCGCAACTCGTCGATCAGCTTGAGGCCCTTGCTTGGTCTCGACGTGCCAGAAGGTCCAGCCATTGCAGGCGCCGGAGCCCTGCGCCACCGCGCCCATGCGGTGGATCGAGCCGACCTTGTCGCCGAGCATGATGGCGCCGTCGGCGCGGACCAGCGCGCCGTGACGCTTCTTGGAATCGACCAGCTTCGTGCCGGGCGAAATCATGCCGCGCTCGATCAGTTCGGAGAACGCCACGCGCGGCGCGTCGCGTGCGGTCATGAACGGCGCCAATGTGGCTTCCGGCAGCGGCTCGATCGCGGCGATGCGGGCTTCGGCAGCGGCGGCGTAAGTCTTGTCGCGCTCGAAACCGATGTAGCGGCGGCCGAGGCGCTTTGCCACCGCGCCGGTGGTGCCGGTGCCGTTGAACGGATCGATCACGAGGTCGCCGGGCTTCGACGACGACAGCAACACGCGGGCCAAAAGCCCTTCCGGCTTCTGGGTCGGATGCACCTTCTTGCCGTCATTGCCCTTCAACCGCTCCTCGCCGGTGCACAGCGGGATCAGCCAGTCGGAGCGCGCCTGCACGTCCTCGTTGGCGGCCTTCAGGGCCTCGTAGTTGAAAGTATAGCCTTTTGCCTTCTCGTCGCGCGCGGCCCAGATCATGGTCTCGTGGGCGTTGGTGAAGCGGCGGCCGCGGAAATTCGGCATCGGATTGGTCTTGCGCCAGACGATGTCGTTGAGAACCCAGAAGCCGAGGTCCTGCATGATGGCGCCGACGCGGAAAATATTGTGGTAGGAGCCGATCACCCACAGCGTCGCCGACGGTTTCATGATGCGGCGGCAGGCCAGAAGCCAGGCGCGGGTGAAATCGTCATAGGCGGCGAACGAGGAAAACTTGTCCCAGTCGTTGTTGACGGCGTCGACGTGGGACTCGTCGGGGCGCTTGAGATCGCCCTTGAGCTGCAGATTGTACGGGGGATCGGCGAACACCAGATCGACCGAACCGGCCGGAAGCTTCGACATCTCGGCGACGCAATCGCCTACGACGATGCGGGTGCAGGATTTGGACGCAAACTCGGACTCAAATTTAGTGCGGGACGCCCTTGCAGACGTCCCGCGACGCGACACAACCATGACTCAATTACTCTGACTCAGGCGACGCTGTCGGCGACGCGGGACTAAACAACCGACTGGCGACACATTGACCGGGCAAAGTAAAAATCGACTTAACCGGGCAATTCTTTCACGCTAGGCAAATTTTGCCGGGGGGGTTATTGTTTAACGGGATGGAAATTTTACGTTGTTGCTGCGTTGGATCGGCGGAGCGGAATGGGCGAATTGCAATGAAGGAAAAACGCCATGCGTTACGATGATTTTCGTCGCAGCGACGACATCGAGGACCGTCGCGACAGCGGCGGAATGGGCGGCGGCGGTGGGATGGGTTTGCCGATTGGCGGCGGCGGGCTTGGTATCGGTACCCTGATCGTGCTCGGCCTCGTCTCTTACGCGTTCGGCATCGATCCGCGTATTCTGATCGGCGGCGCCGAGATTCTCAACGGCGGCGGCCAGACTAGTCAAACCGATCGCGCGTCAAGCTCGGCCAAGACCGGCGCACCGACCGACGCGATGGGCAACATGATCTCGGGCATTCTCGGCGAGATCGACGATCGCTGGAGCGAAATCTTCCAGGCCAGCGGCAAGTCCTATACCGGTCCGAAGATCGTGCTGTTCCGCAACGCGACCTCTGCCGGGCGCTGCGGCATGGCGCAGTCGGCGATGGGGCCGTTCTATTGCCCGCCGGAACGACGGATTTTTCTCGATACCGGATTCTTCCGCCAGGTCGAGACCCGGTTTCACGGCTGCTCGGGCAACGCCTGCAAGTTCACCTCAGCCTATATCATCGCCCATGAAGCCGGCCACCACATCCAGAACCTGCTCGGCATCCTGCCGCGCGTGACGCAAATGCAGCAGCAGGCCGGCAGCAAGGCCGAGGCCAACGCGCTGCAGGTCAAGGTCGAATTGCAGGCGGATTGCCTGTCGGGCGTCTGGGTCAACCGCGAGGAGAAGAAACGTCCGGGCTTCCTCGAGTCGGGCGACATCGACGCCGCGCTGACCACGGCGTCCGCGATCGGCGACGACACGCTGCAGCGTCAGGCGACGGGGAGGGTGGTGCCGGACTCGTTCACGCACGGCTCCGCCGCGCAGCGCAAGCAATGGTTCATGACCGGCTATCAACAGGGCACCGTGCAGGCCTGCAACACCTTCGGCGCGGGGGCATTGTAGGAGGCGAGGAAAGCATTGATCGTCATGGCCGGGCTTAGCCGTCTGAAGGACGGCGTCGCTTCCGCTAGCCTATGCCCGGCCATCCACGTCTTTGCTTCCCGGCGTTAAGTTAAGACGTGGATGCCCGGCACAAGGCCGGGCATGACGAGAAGAGTGTGATCATGTCCTCCATCGACGAATCCAGAACCTTCATCCCGCTCAATATCGCGGTGTTGACGATTTCCGACACCCGTTCGCTGGAGGATGACAAGTCAGGATCGACGCTGGCGGATCGGCTCGTCGCCGCCGGACATAAACTCGCGGCGCGCGAGATCGTCACCGACGACGTCGAAGCGATCCGCGTCATCGTCAAGCGATGGATCGCCGACGCGCGCGTCGATGCCGTCATCACGACGGGTGGCACCGGCTTTACCGGCCGCGACGTGACGCCGGAGGCGATCGAGCCGTTGTTGGAGAAGCGGATGGATGGTTTCTCCATCGCGTTCCACATGATGAGCCACGCCAAGATCGGGACTTCGACCATACAAAGCCGCGCCACCGCGGGCGTCGCCGGCGCGACCTTCATCTTCTGCCTGCCGGGATCGCCCGGTGCCTGCCGCGACGGCTGGGACGGCATTCTGGCGGCCCAGCTCGATTACCGCACGCGCCCCTGCAATTTCGTCGAGATCATGCCACGGCTCGACGAGCATCTACGGCGGCCCAAGGCGAAGGGGGCGTCGATATAGTGCAAGCTTGGCACTATCGTCAGGCGACGATGATCCGGCTGCGGAGCACCGTGCGCGAGGAGCGGCCGAGTTGCCGCAACAGCCATGCCTCGGAGCGGCGGCCGTCGGGAGTATCACCGCCGAGCCGCTCGTAATGGTCGCGCGCGATCACAAGGCCCTGTTCGGCCGAAGGTCCCGCGATCATTCGCGCGAGGTATTTGAATCCGTCCCGCAGTTTCGGTTCCGCATAGGGCGAGCGGGCGTAGCTGAACACCCCGGCCCGGGGCCGGTCGCCCGCTGATACGCGCTCGATGAATTGGGATGTCTCCTCGATCCAGCCGCTGTCGAGCACCGCGCCGGCATGCAGGAACATCAGCCAGGGCGCGCGAGCTTTGCGGGCGCCGGCGGCCAGCGCTTCGGCGCGCGTTCCCTTGAACGCCAGGAATCGACAGCCTGCCACGTCGGCGACCCGCTCGATGATGCCGTCATCGGCGCGGTCGACCAGCAGCACTTCGCGCACCACGCCGGCAGCGGCGCCCGGCACCAGCGCCGCCAGTGTCGCAACGGCCGTCCGCTCGACGCCCTCGGTCGGAATGATAACGCTCAGCATCTCGAGGCTTCGGTGCCCAATTGTCGGAAAAACACAGCACACTTATCACCTTGTCATGTTCATGGAAGCCAGGCCGCAGCCCAGGCCCGGCAGCTTTTCGGCAAGCGCGGCCGGCCCAGATCAATTCAAGCCAAATACATAATCCTGCGCTGGATTGTTGGATGCAGCGATAATGTTCTTGATTTGTTCTCAACGTCGTGCTATGTTCTCATTATGAGCAGAGCATCCTCACATGCCCTCAAGCACCCGCCGGTCACGGCGCCCTCCGAACCGGCGGGTGCGACTATTTCTTTTCCGGAACTGGCGGTGGCCATCGAGCGCCAACGGCGGCGCGGCCGCGGTGCGCAATCCAATACCAGCGGCCGTTTCGAAGCTGAAGCGCGTGTCGCGTTTGACGATGGCTGGCAGAGCCTCGATGAACTGCCGCCGTTCAAGACCACGGTCGCGCTCGACACCGCGCGAAAGGTCATCACTCGTAACAATTCACCCGATATCGGCTTCGACCGCTCGATCAATCCTTACCGGGGCTGCGAACACGGCTGTGTCTACTGCTTCGCGCGGCCGACCCATGCCTATCTCGGCCTTTCGCCCGGTCTCGATTTCGAATCCATGCTGTTCGCCAAACCGGACGCGCCCGCGCTGCTGGAAAAGGAACTGGCGGCGCCGGACTACGAGCCGCGGATGATCGCGATCGGCACCAATACCGATCCGTATCAGCCGATCGAGCGCGACCGCAAGATCATGCGCGGCATTCTCGAAGTGCTGGATCGCGCCGGCCATCCGGTCGGCATCGTCACCAAATCGGCGCTGGTGACGCGCGACATCGACATTCTTGTCGCGGATGGCGAAACGCAATCTCGCCAAGGTCGCGCTCTCGGTCACCTCGCTCGATCCGAAACTGGCGCGCACCATGGAGCCGCGGGCCTCGACGCCGCCGAAGCGGCTGGAGGCGCTACGGCAACTGACGGGAGCGGGCATTCCGACCACGGTGATGGTGGCGCCCGTGATCCCGGCGCTGAACGACTCCGAGATCGAGCGTATTCTCGACGCCGCCGCGCATGCCGGCGTCAGGGAAGCAAGCTACGTGTTGTTGCGGTTGCCGCTGGAAGTGCGCGATCTGTTCCGCGAATGGTTGATGGCGAATTATCCCGATCGCTATCGGCACGTCTTCACGCTGATCCGTGACATGCGAAACGGGCGTGACTACGATTCGCAGTGGGGAACCCGGATGAAAGGAACCGGACCGATCGCCTGGATGATCGGTCGGCGGTTCGAGATCGCCTGCGAAAGGCTCGGGCTCAACAAGCGGCGCTCGAAATTGACCACGGACCATTTTGCCAGGCCGAAGCGCAGCGGACAGCAATTGAGTTTGTTTTAGGTGCGAAGGATCGTGTTCGATGACGGGCCCATTCCGTGCCGTCATCGCCCGCGAAAGCGGGCGACCCAGTATTCCAGAACGCTAGTGAAGGAACAGAAGAGCTGCAGCGACTGGATACTCCGCTGGAGCCTGTCATCGGGCTCGCCGAAGGCGAGAGCCGGTGGCGGAGTATGACGGCTGTCATGGAGCGGCGTCGGAATTTGAATAACGGGAATTGTTTGCGGTTCCCGGTTGCGCCACGAGGCCTGCTTGCGCAACTCTGCCGGCATGATTCGCAAGCAAGCCGGGAAGGATCAGGCCAAGCTGCCAAAAGGCGTGATCGCGGTCGCTGCCCCGAGCTTTCGGCGCGAGCGCGCGCTGATCAAGCGCGGCGTCTGGCCGGTGGCGGGTTGCGACGAGGCCGGCCGCGGTCCGCTGGCGGGTCCGGTGGTGGCGGCGGCCGTGGTGCTCGATCCCAAGCGGATTCCGAAGGGCATCGACGATTCGAAACGGCTGACAGCCGAGCGCCGCGCGGAACTGTTCGAGGAAATCTGCGCCAGCGCATCCTTCGCGGTCGCCTTTGCCTCGCCCGCGCGGATCGATCGCGACAATATCCTGCGCGCCTCGCTATGGGCGTTGGCGCGCGCGGTTCATGCGCTGCCTGAGATGCCGAAGCATGTCTTCGTCGACGGCCGGGACAAGCTCGACACGCCGTGCAATTGTGATGCCGTCATCGGCGGCGACGCGCTGGTGATGTCGATCGCAGCGGCATCGATCGTCGCAAAAGTCACGCGCGACCGCTTGATGTGCGCTCTTGCGCAGGATTGTCCGGGCTATGGTTTCGAGCAGCATAAAGGCTACAGCGTGCCGGAGCATCTGGCGGCGCTGGACCGGCTGGGGCCGACGGTGCATCACCGCCGATTTTTTGCGCCCGTCGTTGCGGCCCGGCAAAAGCATCAGCCGACAACCATCGAGGCCGGGACGCTGGTGACGGCGACGAACACCGATATCGAAATTTCCGCATCGCTTTGAGCCGGTTGCCTCGGCGGCCTGCCGGCTCTATCAGTTCGACGAGAGCGTTTTCGAGCGAAGTGGATACCGGTCGCGTGAAGAAAACGCGTCAAAAGAAGACTCTACACAGATTCGATTGGGGCATTCCGGGCGTTCATGCGTTTCACCTCACTGATAATCGAACTGATCCGCGCCCGGCCGCGCTTGATGGTCTGGATCGTGGTGCTGTTTCAGGCGGCGCTGTGGCTCATTGTGCCACTGATGCTCTATCGCAGCCCGCCTGACAATCTCGCGACCGCGCTGGCATTCGGCCGGGAATACCAGGTAGGCACCGATCTCGGTCCGCCGCTGGCGTTCTGGCTCGCCGACATCGCGTTTCGCGCGGCCGGCAATCATATGTTCGGCGTCTATGTGCTGGCGCAGCTATGCGCGGTCGCGTCATTCTGGGCGCTGTATCAGCTGGCGCGCGCCATGGTCGGCGGACAACAGGCGGTGCTTGCAATCCTGCTGACGATGACGATTACGGTGTTCAGTTGGCCCGGCGTCGAATTCGGCCCGCTGGTGCTGGCGCGGCCGCTTTGGGCATTGTTGCTGCTGCATTCCTGGCAATTGATCGGGCAAGGCCGCCGCAACGTGTGGTTCGCCTGGTCGATCGAAGCCGGGCTGTTGCTGCTGACGACCTCGGTAGCCATCGGCTTGCTGATCCTGGTCACTGGGTTTGCGATTTCGACCGAGCAGGGACGGCGCACGCTGAAATCCTTCGATCCGTTGTTTGCGCTGTTGGTGATCGTGGTGCTGGCGCTTCCCTATGCGATCTGGCTGATCCGCGCCGATACCGTGGTGTTGCCGCATTGGCCGGCATTTGCCGATCTGGGCGCCCGGGCGATGCACTGGGGCGTGCTGCTCGGCGGCCTGCTGCTGACAATGTCCGCGATCGCGATCCTGGTTGTGCTCAACACCGGCTGGTTCGATCGCGAAGGCGAGGAGATGCCGATCATCTATCGGCCGCCGGTCGATCCGCTGGCGCGCAACTTTGTTTATTTCTTCGCCGTCGCGCCCGGACTGGCGGGCAGCCTGATCTCGGGCTTTTTCGGTCTCGATCGTGTGGTGGGCGGTGCCGGCATCGTGTTGTTAATGTCGGGACTGGCCGTGATTGTCGCGGCCGGCGATCTCGTGGCTTTGCGGCATCAGCGCCTGCTGCGCTCGGTCTGGGGCACGGCGATCGTGGCCCCCGCTTTGGTGGTGTTCGCGTCCTCGATCTTTCTGCCCTGGACCGGCAGCGGCGAGGCGGCGACGTCGGCGCCGGCAACCGCGATCGCGCGCTTCTTTGGCGACAGTTTTGAGCGGCGCACCAATTTGCGGCTGCGCGCGGTGGCTGGAGATGCGCAGCTTGCCAGCCTGGTATCGCTCGCCAAAGGGCGACCGCATCTCTATCTCGACGCGACGCCGGAACGCACGCCATGGCTTTCGTCGGAGAAATTCAACCAGAGTGGTGGTGTCGTGGTTTGGCGTGCGTCCGACACCGCCGGCACGCCACCACCCGATATCGCGCAGCGCTTTCCCGGTCTGGTGCCGGAAGTGCCGCGTGCGTTCGATTGGCTCGTGGACGGGCGGCAACCTTTGTTGCGGGTCGGCTGGGCCATCGTGCGGCCGAAAGGGAAATGAATAGTCCCGTCATTGTTGTGCGAAGCCAAGCATCCGGGGGCAATAGACGCGGCCCTGGATTGCTTCGTCGCTACGCTCCTCGCAATGACGAATTCGCCGTCTGTGCCAACGCCTTCGCAATCGAACGTAGATCCTGCCACGACAAACGCTTGTAGGACGGCGACCGCAAGAGATACGCCGGATGGAATGTCGCCATCGCGCGAATTGTGCGGGTGCCGGTGTCGTAGTCGAACCATTTGCCACGGGTGCGCATGATGCCCTCGCGGGTCGCGAGCAAGGTCTGGGTCGAGGGATTGCCCAGCGTGACCAGTACGTCCGGGTTCACCAACTCGATCTGCCGCTGAATGAACGGCAGGCAGATTTGCGTCTCCTGCGGTGTCGGCGTGCGGTTGCCGGGCGGACGCCACGGAATGACATTGGCGATATAGGCGCTGGTGCGGTCGAGCCCGATCGCTGCGATCATGCGGTCGAGCAGCTTGCCGGACCGGCCGACGAACGGGAGGCCAGCGATATCCTCGTCGCGTCCCGGCGCCTCGCCGACGAACATGACGCGGGCTTCCGGGTTGCCGTCCGCGAATACCAGCCGCGTGGCGGTGAATTTTAATGCGCACCCATCGAAATTTTCCAGCAGCGCGCGCAGCGCCTGCAGCGTCGGCGCGGTTCGGGCAGCCTGCCGCGCCGAACTGATCGCTGCTTCCGGCGCGGGGGCGATCTCGCCACGCGGGGCAGGGGTCGTGGCAAGGGGTGTTCGCGCAGGCCGGACCGGCGCCGGTTCGCCGGCTGCAACGGTTCTGATGGCAGGCGCCATGTCAGCTTCCGACAATCGGTTGACCGGTTCTTCCGTCAGCGCGCAATCGACCCCGGCCTCGAGATAAAAGGCGAGCAGTTGCCGAACGGTAGGCGCGGGATCAGGCATCATGGCGCCCAATCTAGGATGGATCGCACCGCCGCGAAACGCCATTTCCGTGGTTGTCCTGATGCAAAAAATCGGAAACAAGCAATCCTGGAGCCGTTCTCAACAGATTGAGATCAGATCATGAGCACCGAAGAACTGCCGCCGCGCGAGTCCATGGAATTCGACGTGGTGATTGTCGGCGCCGGCCCATCCGGCCTGTCGGCGGCGATCCGGCTCAAGCAGCTCAATGCCGATCTGAGCATCGTCGTGGTCGAAAAAGGCTCCGAGGTCGGCGCGCATATTCTGTCTGGCGCGGTGATCGATCCGGTTTCCCTCGACAAGCTCATTCCCGATTGGCGCCAGGACGCCGATTGTCCTTTGAAAACCGAGGTCAAGGACGATCGCTTCTTTTGGATGACCGCAAGCAGCGCGATCCGGCTGCCGAATTTCGCGATGCCGCCGCTGATGAACAACCATCACTGCTACATCGGTTCGCTCGGGAATGTCTGCCGCTGGCTGGCTCCGAAAGCCGAAGCGCTCGGCGTCGAAATCTATCCGGGCTTTGCCGCCGCTGAAGTGCTGTACGACGACAACGGCGCAGTGCGCGGCATCGCGACCGGCGACATGGGCGTCGCCCGGAACGGCTCGCACAAGGATTCCTTCACCCGGGGCATGGAACTGCTCGGCAAGTACACGCTGTTTGCGGAAGGTGCGCGCGGCAGCCTGTCCAAGCAGCTGATCGCGAAGTTTTCCCTCGACGCCAAAAGCGAGCCGCCGAAATTCGGCATCGGACTCAAGGAGGTCTGGCAGGTCGATCCATCAAAACATCAGAAGGGCCTGATCCAGCATTCGTTCGGATGGCCGCTGAACAATTCGACCGGCGGCGGCTCGTTCCTTTATCACTACGACGACAATCGGGTGGCGGTCGGTTTTGTCGTGCATCTCAACTACGACGATCCATACCTGTCGCCGTTCGACGAATTCCAGCGCTTCAAGACCCATCCCGCGATCCGTCCCGTGTTCGAGGGCGGCAAGCGGCTTGCCTATGGCGCGCGTGCGATCACCGAGGGCGGCTACCAGTCGGTGCCGCGCCTGAGTTTCCCCGGCGGTGCGCTGATCGGCTGCGCGGCAGGCTTCGTCAACGTGCCGCGCATCAAGGGCGTTCACAATGCGATGGGCAGCGGCATGATGGCCGCCGAACATGTCGCGGTCGCGCTCGGGGCCGGTCGCGCCAATGACGAACTGGTTGAATATGAGAACGCCTGGCGGGAGTCGGCCGTCGGCAAGGATCTCTACAAGGTACGCAACGTCAAGCCGCTGTGGTCGAAATTCGGCACCATTGTCGGCGTCGTGCTCGGCGGCTTCGACATGTGGTGCAATACGCTCGGCTTCTCGCTGTTCGGCACCCAGTCGCACGCAAAACCCGACCGCAAGACGCTGGATCCCGCAAGAGCGCATGCGCCGATCGTCCCGACCAAGCCGGACGGCAAGCTCACGTTCGACAAATTATCATCCGTGTTCCTGTCAAACACCAATCATGAAGAGGACCAGCCGGTCCATCTGAAAATCGCCGACATGAACCTGCAAAAGATATCCGAGCACGATATCTATGCCGGGCCGTCCAACCGCTATTGCCCTGCGGGCGTCTATGAATGGGTCGAGGAGGCCGCTGGCCCCCGTTACCAGATCAACGCCCAGAATTGCGTTCATTGCAAAACCTGCGACGTCAAGGATCCCAACGGCAATATCACGTGGGTCCCGCCCGAGGGTGGCGGCGGTCCCAACTACGAAGCTATGTGACCAGCGACCACGTTTGCGTGAGCCGTCTGGCCGGGTCGTGCTGGCAACGGTCACGATACCGCCATAGTGAAAGCGTTCTCAGGCGGAGCTGTTGAATTGACTGATGAAATCGACGGTCGACGACGCCCTGACCCGGCCGCCCGAGTCGGCCGTCCTATCCTTGCGGTTGCGCGCCAAACGCGGCATTGTCAAAAGGCTCGATGCTTGCGATCAAGATGCCTGCGATCAAGATTGGCATTCGAGACTGCCGCAATAACCCGTCACAAAATCCTGGAGCTAGGCGAATCCTGATGCTTTCCCTTCGTTTCAATCGCTGGACGATTGCCGCACTCTCCTTTGCCGTGCTCGCGGTGCCCGGCTCGCTGTCGGCGCAGACGCCGGATCATCCGGCTGGCAATTCGGCGCAGTTCCCAACGAGCCATGATTTGAAGGGCCTGACGACGGCAGGCAGCTACCTGGCCGCCCGCCACGCCAGCGTCGAACGCGACGCCGCCTCGGCTGCGGCGTTCTACCGCTCCGCGCTTCGTTCCGATCCCAAGAACAACGAATTGCTCGATCGCGCGTTCATTTCGTCGGTTGCCGACGGCGACATCGATGAGGCGGTGAAACTCGCCGACAAGATCCTGACGATCGACAAGTCCAACCGGGTCGCCCGCCTGGTAGTCGGCGTGCGCGACCTGAAGCTGAAGAAATATGCCAGCGCGCAACTTAACATCAGCCAGTCGGTCAAGGGTCCGATCACCGATCTGGTCGCGGCGCTGTTGTCCGGCTGGGCCAGCTACGGCGCCGGCGACACCAAGGCGGCGGTCGGCACGATCGACAAGCTGACGGGTCCGGAATGGTATCCGCTGTTCAAGGATTTGCACTCCGCCATGATCCTTGAGCTTGCGGGCAAGGAAAAGGACGCCGGCGTGCGGCTGGAGCGCGCCTACAAGCTCGACGATTCCATGCTGCGGGTGGCCGACGATTACGCGCGCTGGCTTTCGCGCAACAAGGAAGAGGCGCAGGCGACCGCGATCTACGAAGCGTTCGACAAGAAGGTGCCACGCCATCCGCTGGTGCTGGAAGGCGTGCGCGACACCAAGGCCGGCAAGAAACTGCCGCCGCTGGTCAACTCGCCGCAAACCGGCGCCGCCGAGGCGCTATACGGGATCGGCGCCACGTTGACGCGGCGCGGCGGCGAGGATCTCGCATTGGTCTATTTGCAGCTCGCGCTCTATCTCGCCCCCAATCATTCGCTGGCGCTGTTGTCGCTGGCCGATCTCTATGAGTCCGTGAAGAAGCCGGCGATGGCGATCAAGGTCTACGAGCGCGTGCCGGCCAGTTCGCCGCTGAAGCGCAATGCGCAGATCCAGCTTGCGAGCGATCTGGATGCCGCCGACCGCAGCGACGAGGCGATCGCTATCCTGAAGGGCGTCATCGCCGAGGATCCGAAGGATCTCGAGGCCATCATGGCGCTTGGCAATGTCGAGCGTAACCGCAAGAAATTCGCCGACTGCACCGACACCTATTCCAAGGGCATCGGTGTCTTGCCGGATCCGAACGACAAAGCCAACACCGTCTATTACTACTATCGCGGCATCTGCGAGGAACGCTCCCACCAATGGAGCAAGGCCGAAGTCGACATGAAAAAGGCGCTCGAGCTGCAGCCCGATCAGCCCCACGTGCTAAATTATCTCGGCTATTCCTGGATCGACCAGGGCATCAATCTCGACGAAGGCATGAAGATGATCAAGCGCGCCGTCGATCAGCGCCCTGACGACGGTTACATCGTGGACTCGCTGGGTTGGGCTTATTTCCGCATCGGCAATTACGAAGAAGCCGTGAAGAATCTGGAGCGCGCGATCGACCTCAAGCCCGAGGATCCGACCATCAACGACCACCTCGGCGACGCTTACTGGCGGGTCGGCCGCACGCTGGAAGCCAAATTCCAGTGGGCGCATGCGCGCGACCTGAAGCCGGAGCCCGAGGAATTGCCGAAGATCGAGGCCAAGATCCAGAACGGCCTGCCGGACGACAAGACTTCCTCGGCTGCTTCCGCGGCTTCGCCGGACAAGAAGCCCGACGACAACGCTTCCTCGTCGGTGTCCGCGGACAAGAAAAAGAACGACGACAAGGGCGGCTGATCGCGGAGCTGTGAGGGCTGGTCGCCGATGCCCGCGCTGATCGAGAACGCACATGCCAAGGTCAACCTGACCCTTCGGGTGGTTGGCCGGCGCGTCGATGGCTATCACGAGCTCGAAAGCGTGGTTGCGTTCGCCGATTGCGCCGACCGCCTCGACCTCGTGCCCGGAACCGAACTCGGCCTGAAAACCACCGGGCCGCTGGGGCAGGCCTGCGGCGACATCTCCGACAACCTGGTGTTCAAGGCCGCTCAACTGCTCGGCGAGCGCGTGCCGGATCTCAAGCTCGGCGAATTTACCCTCGACAAGATGTTGCCGGTCGCCGCCGGCATCGGTGGTGGCTCCGCGGACGCCGCGGCGGCACTGCGGCTGCTTGCGCGGCTCAATGGCCTAGCGCTCGACGATGCGCGGGTGATCGAGGTCGCCCGACTGACCGGCGCCGACGTGCCGGTGTGCCTTGCCTCGCGCGCCTGCGTGATGACCGGCGTCGGCGCAACGCTGCAACCGCTGAGCCTTCCGGTGATGCCCTGCGTGATGGTCAATCCCCGCGTTCCCGTGCCAACCCGCGACGTGTTCAACGCGCTTGGCCTGCGCAACGGCGACTTATTGGTCGGCGCGACCGACGTCTTGCTGCAGGATCGCTCCTGGCCCAAGGCCGGCGCGTCGATCGCGGAATGGATCGGCGCATTCGGGGAAGTCGGCAACGATCTCGAGAAGCCCGCGATGCGCATTCAGCCTGTCATCGGCGAGGTGCTGAGGGCGCTTGGAGCAACCGGCGGCGCCCGGCTGGCGCGGATGTCGGGCTCGGGCGCGACGTGCTTTGCGATCTTCGAGAATGCCGCCGAGGCACAGGTTGCGGCGGAGAAAATCCAACGCGATCACCCGGGCTGGTGGGTGCATGCGGGTGCGTTGAGCTAACTCGCAGCCGGCAGAAATAGCAGGAAGGTTCATACGCCCGGAATCAATGCGATCGCGCCAGGCAGAACGCCACCACCTGTTCCAGCGCGGTCTTCATCGGCGAGCCCGGAAACAGCGCCAGCGCGTCGACCGCCATCGCGCCGTAGTGCTGGGCGCGGCTGATGGTGTCTTCCAGCGCGCGGTGCTTGGTCATCAACCCGATGGCGTGATCGAGGTCGGCCTCGCCGATCTCGCCGCGCTCCAGCGCCTTGACCCAGAAGGCGCGCTCGCAGTCGTTGCCGCGGCGGAACGCCAGCACCACCGGCAGCGTGATCTTCCCCTCGCGGAAATCGTCGCCGATGTTCTTGCCGAGCTTGGCGGCCTTGCCGCCATAGTCCAGCACGTCGTCCACCAGCTGGAAGGCGATGCCGAGATTCATGCCGACCGAGCGGCAGGCGGTCTGTTCAGCCTTCGGCCGGTTGGCCAGCACGGGACCGACCTCGCAGGCGGCCGCGAACAATTCCGCGGTCTTGCCGCGGATCACCGCGAGATATTCATCCTCGGTGGTCGCGGTGTTCTTGGCGGCGGCAAGCTGCATCACCTCGCCCTCGGCGATGGTGGCGGCCGCCGACGACAATATGTCGAGCGCGCGCAAGGAGCCAACCTCGACCATCATGCGAAAGGCCTGGCCGAGCAGAAAATCGCCGACCAGCACGCTGGCCTCATTGCCCCACAACATCCGCGCCGACAGCTTGCCGCGCCGCAATTCGCTTTCGTCGACCACGTCGTCATGCAGCAAGGTCGCCGTGTGCATGAACTCGACCGAGGCCGCGAGCTTGATATGGCCGTCGCCGGAATAGCCGGTGAGGCTCGCCATCGCCAGCGTCAGCATCGGCCGCAGCCGTTTTCCGCCGGAGGAGATCAGATGATTGGCAACCTCGGGGATCATGGTCACTTCGGAGCCGGTCCGCGACAGGATGGTGGCGTTGACGCGCTCCATGTCGGCGGCGACGAGCTCGACCAGCCGGTCTATCGATGCGTTCGAGGGGCTCTCGAAGGGTACAATAACCGCCACGCCGGTCTCCACATTTGCCCAAATCGCACTATGCTCGGATACCATAGAAAGCGCCGGCTAGCGCGGCAAGGGCAGGAAAGCCGCAACGAGGCGGTTGACAGGCGCCGCAAAGTCTCGCCAGTCGCCGGAAGCAGGAGAACTCAGGGTTGCGGGAATTGGTTCGAACCAACGATATCGTGCTGGTGTCGGCGATTGGCGCGCTGCTCGATGGCGCCAACATCCATCATCTGGTGCTGGATCAGAACATGAGCATTATCGAGGGCTCGCTCGGGGTGCTGCCACGCCGGATTCTGGTCCATGAGGACGACAACCTCGCGGCCCGCCAGATTCTCCACGACGCCGGCCTGGCGCACGAACTGCGGGCCGATGACTGACCGCGCCAATGTATTGTCCGCCGGCGAATTCACCGAGGACGGGTTTCTTGGCGGGCAGTTGCGGCTGCGGCAGCCCAAGTCAGGTCATCGCGCCGGCCACGATGCCGTATTGCTGGCGGCGGCGACGCCGGCCCGATCAGGCGATCGCGTCGCCGATTTCGGCGCCGGCGTCGGCGCAGCCGGCCTTTCGGTCGCCAGGCGCGTGGCCGGCATAAAACTGCTGCTGGTCGAGATCGCGCCCGCAACTTGCCGAGCTTGCCCGCGATAACGCCAGCGCCAACGGCATCGCAGCCGAAACCATCGTGCTCGACGTGACCGGTGGCGCCGATGCATTCGCAGCCGCGGGCCTTGCGCCTGACAGTGTCGACGTCGTGCTGATGAACCCGCCGTTCAACGATCCGCTGCGCCACCGCGCTTCGCCGCAAGAGGCGAGGGAATTGGCCCATGTCGCCACCGCAACGACACTGGAGAGCTGGATCGGCGCGGCGCGGCGCACCCTGAAATCAGGCGGCGCGCTCAGCCTGATCTGGCGCGCCGATGGATTGGCCGAGGTGCTGGCGGCGCTGGGCCGTGGTTTCGGCAGCCTCGCGATCCTGCCGGTTCACGGCGAGGCGGCCTCGCCCGCGATTCGCGTGCTGGTGCGCGCCACCAAGGGCGGCAAGGCGCCATTGCAGATCTATCCGCCGCTGATGCTGAATGACGAGCGAGCCGCGCCCAACAAAAATATGCAGGATATCCTGGCCGGGAACGCAGCACTGCCGCTGGCGGTTAGGAGAATGCCCGGATCTTGAGCAGTCCGCGTTATTGCGGAAGCGTTTCCGAGCGTTGCTCGGCCGCGGATGTGAAGCGGATGGCGGTGAGAAGGGCGCTGATCAGCAGGATCAATAAATAGATTTTCATGTCTTTCTCCGCTGAGTCGTTGCAGCCTGATAAAGCAAGCGCTCCGCCACTTCAATGGCAGTCGTTTGATAAAGAATGATTAACTAGAGGTGGTGACATGACGGACCGAACAGGCGACCGGCGGGAGGCCTCTCTGATCGATACGCTGAAAGACCTGCTTCCGGCGCGCTTTCAGCCGGGGATTCCCGTGGTGCCGGTGGTCCGGCTTTCCGGCGTGATTGGCGCGGTGACGCCGTTGCGGCCAGGCATGTCGCTGGCCGGCGTTGCGCGCCTTCTTGAGCGGGCGTTCGGAAGCAAGAATGCCAAGGCGGTCGCGCTGGTGATCAATTCGCCCGGCGGCTCACCGGTGCAGTCGCGCCAGATCTATTTGCGAATCAGGCAGCTCGCGGCGGAAAAACAATTGCCGGTATTGGTGTTTGTCGAGGACGTCGCGGCCTCCGGCGGCTACATGATCGCCTGCGCGGGCGACGAGATATTCTGCGATCCGTCCTCGATTCTGGGATCGATCGGCGTGGTCGGCGGAACCTTCGGCTTCCAGGAACTGATCAAGAGGATCGGCGTCGAGCGGCGGCTCTATACCGCGGGCTCCCACAAGGCGATGCTCGATCCGTTCCTGCCGGAAAACCCCGAAGACGTCGCGCGCGTCAAAGCCCTCCAGCGCGAGATCCACGCGATCTTCATCGCGCTCGTCAAGCAAAGCCGCGGCGCCAGGCTCAAGGGCGCAGACGACGTTCTGTTCACCGGCGAATATTGGGCTGGAGAAACCTCGGTGTCGCTCGGGCTCGCGGACGCGATCGGCGATCTGCGCTCGACCTTGCGCGCGCGCTATGGCGACAAGGTGAGGATGCCCGTGATCGCACCTTCCACCGGCCTGCTGTCCGGCCTGCTCCGGCGCAGATCGGCGGGCATGACCGTGCTGCAATCGCCCGACGCTGTCGCGGGCTTGCCGGATGAAGTGATTTCGGCGCTGGAAACCCGGGCAATCTGGGCGAAATTCGGGTTTTGACATTGCGCTTTCGAGCGATGTGAAGGTCTGTTCGCCTGAAGTCGAAACAAAAACTGCGCCATTTGGTCCCGCAAAAGACGATTGCGGGAAGGCGCACCCTGCGCGACAATGGCAACGAGGGGCGTGACGCATGGTTGAGAAGGATCGAGCGATGCCCATTGTCGCAATCGCGGGTGCCCTTGGCGGATTGGCCGTGGTCCGCTGGGCCTACCGGACCGCGCTTAAGGTCAACAGGGAACTGGAAGAAGCGCGCCTGGCGCGCGTCGCCGAAGCCGCGCGGTCGCATGATATCCCGACATTGCGGCGCGATCCCGCTACCGGCGCTTATCGGCCGGGCTGAATTCCAATTCCGCCGTCATGGCCGGGCCTCGTCCCGGCCATCCACGTCTTCCTTGTTTGCATCCAGCAAAAGACGTGGATGCCCGGAACAAAGTCCGGGCATGACGAGCATCTGCGGAAAGCGAAAATCTGTCCCAGAATCACTTGCGCCGGCCTCGGGGTCGGGCATGACCCTTCCGAGGACCGGCGAGCAAGCTTGGAGGCGGATCCGTTTTACGAGACCCTTCGGCATCCGTCGCTCACAATCCCATCGCTGGCGATCACGAACGCCGGAGCGCCGATCTTCGGGAAAGCCAATATCTGGATCGCCCGAAGTCCCGAAGCGTAAGGCCTTCATGGCTAATGATCTCCGTCCGTCGCGCGCATTGCTGGCGCGATGGTTAGCGCGGCATCGCCACATGAATCGCAATTGTGTTGTTCGGCGTATTTCGCGGCAATTCCCGCCCGACATTGCCTTGATTCCCGGTTCCCCCGCCGATACGGTCCCGCGCGCTTGCCCCCTTTAAAAGCCGCCGAATCGGAACGATGGACGCCATACCTCCGCATATGCGCCCGGAACGCTCGTTCCAGGGATTGATCCTGACGCTGCAGCGCTATTGGGCGGATTACGGCTGCGTGATCCTGCAACCCTATGACATGGAAGTGGGCGCGGGCACCTTTCATCCGGCGACGACCTTGCGCGCGCTCGGCCCGAAGCGATGGAACGCGGCCTATGTGCAGCCCTCGCGACGGCCAAAGGACGGCCGCTACGGCGAAAATCCCAACCGGCTGCAGCACTACTACCAGTTCCAGGTGATCCTGAAGCCGTCGCCGCCGGACCTGCAGGAACTCTATCTCAAATCGCTCGCCGCGATCGGCATCGACCGGCGCTGCATGACATCCGCTTTGTCGAGGACGATTGGGAAAGCCCGACGCTCGGGCGCGTGGGGATTGGGCTGGGAATGCTGGTGCGACGGCATGGAAGTGTCGCAGTTCACTTATTTCCAGCAGGTCGCCGGCGTCGAATGCGCGCCGGTCGCCGGCGAACTCACCTACGGGCTGGAGCGGCTCGCCTGCTATCTGCAGGGCGTCGACCGCATCATGGACCTCAACTTCAACGGCCGCGACGGCGACGAGAAGGTGCTGTACAGCGAGATCTTCCTGCAGGCCGAGCAGGAATATTCGCGGCACAATTTCGAATATGCCGACACCGCGATGCTGTTCGAGCAGTTCAAAATGGCCGAAGGCGCCTGCCGCAAATATCTCGAGGACGGCTGGAAGGGCGGCAGCAACGCGAAAGAACATCTGATGGCGCTGCCGGCCTACGACCAGTGCATCAAGGCCAGCCACGTCTTCAACCTGCTCGACGCCCGCGGCGTGATCTCGGTGACCGAACGCCAAAGCTACATCATGCGCGTGCGCGAACTGGCCAAAGCCTGCGGCGAAGCCTGGGTCCACACCGAAGCGGGCAGGGCGGGGTAAACTTACCCTCCCCTGGAGGGGGAGGGTCGCTCGCGCCCGGCGATGCGAAGCATCGTCCGGGGCGAGCGGGGTGGGGTGGAGTAGTTCAATGACGAAGCGGCCAATAAGCGATTTCAAGCGCAAGGCCGCCAAAGCGCTAAGAGCCAATACTACTACCGCGGAAGATATTCTTTGGCGCCATCTTCGAAAGCTTGAGATAAAGGGAAGTCACTTTCGAAGACAGGTCCCGATCGGCCCCTATGTTGCGGACTTCGCCTGTTTGAAAGAACGCCTCATCATCGAGGTCGATGGATCGCAACATGGAGATGATATCAATAGTCGCCGCGACGAAGACCGTACGCGCTGGCTGAATTCGGAAGGTTATCGCGTGATGCGATTCTGGAACAACGATGTGATGAGCAAGACCGAAGCCGTCATGGAGGCAATCCATGAGGCGACCGCTGTCACCCCACCCCGCCTGACCGGACGATGCTGCGCATCGCCCAGAGCAGGCGACCCTCCCCCTCAAGGGGAGGGTGAGAAGTAAAGTATGCCCGACCTCCTGCTCGAACTGTTTTCCGAAGAAATTCCCGCGCGCATGCAGGCGAAGGCGGCGGATGATCTGCGCCGCATGGTGACCGACAAGCTTGTTGCCGAGGGGCTGGTCTATGAAGGCGCGAAAGCGTTCGCGACGCCGCGGCGGCTGGCGCTCACGGTGCACGGCATTCCGGCGCGGCAATCCGATCTGAAGGAGGAACGCCGGGGGCCGCGCGTCGGCGGGCCGGATGCGGCGATCCAGGGATTCCTCAAAGCCACCGGCCTTGCCTCGCTCGACGAAGCGAAAATCCAGCGCGACCCGAAGAAGGGCGACTTCTACGTCGCGCTGATCGAGAAGCCGGGCCGCGCCACGCTCGACGTGCTGGCCGAGATGCTGCCGGTGATCGTGCGCACCTTCCCGTGGCCGAAATCGATGCGCTGGGGCGAGCGCTCGGCCCGCCCGGGCGCGCTGCAATGGGTGCGGCCGCTGCACTCGATCGTTGCGACCTTCGGTCTCGAAACCGAAGAAACCGACGTGGTGAAATTCGCGATCGACGGCCTCGAGGCCGGCCGCACCACAAGCGGCCATCGCTTCATGGCGCCGGCGGAAATTTCGGTGCGCCGCTTCGACGATTACGAAGCAAAACTGAAGGCCGCAAAGGTCGTGCTCGACCCGCAGGCGCGCAAGGACATCATCCTCGCCGACGCGAAGCAACTCGCGGTTCGGCGCAGAATTTCGAGCTGGTCGAGGACCAAATTCTGCTCGACGAGGTCTCCGGCCTGGTCGAATGGCCCGTGGTGCTGATGGGATCGTTCGACAAGGAATTTCTGTCGATCCCGGGCGAGGTGATCCGCGCCACCATCCGCAACAACCAGAAGTGCTTTGTCGTCAGCGATCCCAAAACCAAAAAACTCACCAACAAGTTCATCCTCACCGCCAACATCGAGGCGAGTGACGACGGCAAGGCCATCGTCTCCGGCAACGAGCGCGTGATCCGCGCGCGGCTGAGCGATGCCAAGTTTTTCTACGAGAGCGATCTCAAGATAAAGCTCGAAGATCGCGGTTGCCGAAATTCGACAACATCGTGTTCCACGAAAAGCTGGGCACCCAAGGCGAGCGCATCAAGCGCATCGAGCAGCTTGCCGCCGAGATCGCACCGCTAGTCGGCGCCGATGTCGAAAAGGCAAAACGCGCCGCGCATCTGGCGAAGGCGGATTTGCTGACCGAAGTGGTTGGCGAATTCCCGGAGCTGCAGGGCCTGATGGGCAAATACTACGCGCTGGCGCAGGGCGAGGATGCCTCGGTCGCCGCCGCGAGCGAAGAGCACTACAAGCCGCAAGGACCCGCGGATCGCGTGCCGACCGATCCGGTGTCGGTGGCCGTGGCGCTCGCCGACAAGATCGACACGCTGGTCGGATTCTGGGCGATCGATGAAAAGCCAACGGGGAGCAAGGATCCGTTTGCGCTGCGCCGAGCGGCGCTGGGCGTGATCCGATTGCTAGTTGAAAATAGTACTTCACGATCGAACCTTGTGCCGCTTTTTGATCGGCACAATCAGTACAATGACTTGACGTCAGATCGCAGCGAGCCAACGCAAAACTAAGGTGGCACTTTCGGGATTGGAAAGGGCCTAGGTTGCGTGGAGGAATGCAACAGGTCGAACAAAGATGTGTTGATCTCCTCTCCTTCTTCGCTGATCGCCTGAAAGTCCAGCTCCGCGAGCAGGGCGCCCGTCACGATCTCGTCGATGCCGTGTTCGCGCTCGACGGTCAGGACGATCTGCTGATGGTGGTCCGCCGCGTCGAGGCGCTCGGTAAATTCCTCGACAGCGACGACGGCAAGAATCTTGCTCGCCGGTACCAAGCGCGCCAGCAACATCCTCTCGATCGAGGAGAAAAAGGACAAGCGCAGCTTCGACGGCGCGCCGGATGCCGCGCTCTACAAGCTCGACGAGGAAAAGACGCTCGCGAAGGCCATCGGCGAGGTGAAGGCGGAAGCGAGCGCGGCCGTCGCCAAGGAAGACTTCGCCGGCGCGATGAGCGCGATGGCAAAGCTGCGTCCGGCGGTCGATGCGTTCTTCGACAAGGTCAAGGTCAATGACGACGACGCCAAGGTGCGCGAAAATCGCCTGAAGCTGCTCAACGAAATCCGCGCCGCCACCCGCGCGGTGGCGGACTTCTCGAAGATACAAGACTGAAACGCTGCAGCTCTTACTTTCCCTCTCCCCTTGCGGGTGTTCAGACCGGGGAGAGGGTGGACGCGATGCGTAGCATCGCGGACGGGTGAGGGATGCTGATTCTAGGAATGTCGCAACCCTTCATCCGGCTCGCAAAATGCGAGCCACCTTCTCCCGCAAGGGGAGAAGGAAGAAAGCGCTTGACAGCGATTTGGTGATTTGCCCGTCGTGCCAAACTGTCGCATCCATCATTCTTGATCTCAAGCGCAAATCAGCAGCATTTGTGGCGCCATCCCGTACCCGCAAAGAGGGACGTATCGCGATCGTCACGGACGTTGGGTATGGGATGCGATGGACGCAAGCCGCGCGTGCAGACGAACCGCGCGGATGCGTACGGCGAAGTCGTGTGGTTCTGACGCCCCGACGCTGGCGTCAAGTTCTTAAGAAGCTAACGCTTCTCAGGGGTGACGGTGACAACAAAGCCCGGTCACCGGGAAGAGCTCGAAGGAAACCGTAAAACCATTGCGCAGGGAAGGCCGGATTGCCTCCGCTGAACCTGTATGCTCGTGTGCGTCTTTTGCGCATACTTGCACACGAGACCGCGGGTGCAGCGCGCACCCGGCTTTCCCTGCGCCTCTTCCTTGAAGAGCGCGCAAGCTGATTTTGCAAAACTCGGGCGCATCGAGTCGCGAGAATGAGAAGTCATGTCAGCTGCTTTCACCACTCGTCATGGCCGGGCTTGTCCCGGCCATCCACGTCTTGCTTGCTTCGGCCTGGAAAAGACGTGGATGCCCGGCACAAGGCCGGGCATGACGATAATTGGCGCTCGCTTCGCGCATCCCGGAATGACAGGTAAAAAAAGCCCCATCCGGTGGGGGGAGACCGGACGGGGCCTTGGTTGTCCGGGCGCCGCTGCGGCAATCCGGACAATCAGTTCAGGCAATCAAGTCATCTTCCGCGCAAGTCACTCAGGCGCGGGTTTAATCGATCACCTGAACGATGCGGCGCGCGTGCGGTTCGACCAGGATGGTGCGACCGTTCACGACCGAATAGCGAAAGGGCGTTACCCCGAATGTCTGCGGCACGTCGTAAAAGGTCACGCCGGTTTCCGGCAGCACGGTGCCGATTTCCACCCGCTCCGGGACGGTGTATTCAGGCACGTGCTCTTGAATGACGTATTGCCGGAACGCAGGGCGCTGGTCGGCCGCGATGCCGCCGTTCGCGTCGATCGCCACGGGCGCGCTCCGCACCAGGCCGGTCGTCACTTCGCTCTGCGCCTGGGCCGCGATCGGCGCGGTCATGGCGCCTGCGATCGCCGCAATGGCAAGCAGCTTGTTCCGCATGATGAACTCCTTCGCGATGATGTCACGGGCTTGCTTCCAGCCCAAAGGACATTCCACCCAATTCATCGCGTGGGACATCGTTCCCCGAAATATGCGATTTGAGCCAATTGTTGCTGCCGCAATTTTCAGCATTTTCCGCAGGTTACGGGAACCCGTTGAAGCAAAAAGCGTCTTCTATTCGGAACCGTTCTGGCAGATTAAAGTACCGGCTTCGATTCGACGTCCTTCCCAAAGCACCAGTGGAGAGATTTCACATGACCCTCACGGTTGCCCACATTTCACCGATCATGTCGGTGATTGCCGGAGTTCTCATCCTGATCATGCCGCGGTTATTGAATCTCGTGATCGCGCTCTTCCTGATCCTCAATGGCCTGATCGGTCTCGGACTGCTGCGGTGGCTGCATTTCTAGCCCGCGCAGCGCCGCCTTGCATGGAACCGCTCAAAGTGGTGTAAGGCGCCAACCCCTCATTTCCGCGGATTATTTGCAGGTCATGGCCAAAGCCGTAACGAAGACGAAGAAGAAAACTGCAGCGAAATCAAAAGTATCGACAACGGCCCGCGCCAAGGCGGCTCCGCCGGCTGCGGCCCGCAAGGCGCTGAAGAACTCGGCCAAGCGAGCGCCGAAATCTGCCGCCAAAACTGGAGCGAAGGCTGCGGCAAAGCCCGCCGCCAAGGCGACTGCAGCAATACCTTCCGGGAAATGGGTGTTCACCTTTGGCGACGGCAAGGCCGAAGGCAAGGCCGGCCTGCGCGATCTCCTGGGCGGCAAGGGCGCCAATCTCGCCGAGATGGCCACGCTCGGCCTGCCGGTGCCTCCCGGCTTCACCATTCCAACTTCGGTCTGCACCTATTTCTATGCGCATGACAAAACCTATCCGGCGACCCTGAAGGGTCAGGTCGAGAAAGCGCTGGAGCATGTCGGCAAGATCGCCGGCAAGACGTTCGGCGATCCCAGCAATCCGTTGCTGGTTTCGGTGCGCTCGGGCGCCCGCGCCTCGATGCCGGGCATGATGGATACCGTGCTCAATCTCGGCCTGAACGACAGGACGGTGGAAGCGCTTGCCGAAATGTCGGGCGATCGACGCTTTGCCTATGACAGCTACCGCCGCTTCATCACCATGTATTCCGATGTCGTGCTCGGCTTCGAGCATCATCACTTCGAGGACATCCTCGATACCTTCAAGGACAGCCAGGGCTACACGCTCGATACCGATCTGACCGGCGACGACTGGGTCGATCTGGTCGGCCGCTACAAGGATGCGGTGGCGCGCGAGACCGGCAAGGACTTTCCGCAGGATCCGCACGACCAGTTGTGGGGCGCGATTGGCGCGGTGTTTTCATCCTGGATGAACGCGCGCGCGGTGACCTACCGCCGGCTGCACGACATCCCGGAATCCTGGGGCACCGCCGTCAACGTGCAGGCGATGGTGTTCGGCAATATGGGCGAGACCTCGGCGACCGGCGTTGCGTTCACGCGCAATCCCTCGACCGGCGAGAGCAAGCTGTACGGCGAATTCCTGATCAACGCGCAGGGCGAGGACGTGGTGGCGGGCATCCGCACGCCGCAGGACATCACCGAAGAAGCCCGCCAGGAATCCGGTTCCGACAAGGCGTCGATGGAAACCGCGATGCCCGAGGCGTTCAACGAACTGACGCGGATCTACACGCTGCTGGAGAAGCATTACCGCGACATGCAGGACATGGAGTTCACGGTCGAGCAGGGCAAATTGTGGATGCTGCAGACCCGCAGCGGCAAGCGCACGGCCAAGGCGGCGCTTCGCATCGCCGTCGAACTCGCCAATGAAGGGCTCATTTCAAAGAAGGACGCGGTGTCGCGGATCGATCCGGCTTCGCTCGACCAGTTGCTGCATCCAACCATCGATCCCTCAGCGAAGCGCGACGTGATCGCCACTGGCCTGCCGGCCTCTCCGGGCGGGGCGGCTGGCGAAATCGTGTTTTCGTCGGACGAGGCCACGAAATTGCAAGCCGACGGACGTAAAGTCATTCTGGTCCGGATCGAGACCAGTCCCGAAGACATCCATGGCATGCACGCGGCCGAAGGTATCCTGACCACGCGCGGCGGCATGACCTCGCATGCTGCCGTGGTGGCGCGCGGCATGGGCAAGCCCTGCGTCTCCGGCTGCGGCACCATCCGGGTCGACTACGGCCGCGGCACCATGAGCATCGGCTCGCGCACCTTCAAGGCCGGCGACGTCATCACCATCGACGGCTCGGTCGGTCAGGTGCTGGCCGGGCGGATGCCGATGATCGAACCGGAGCTGTCGGGCGAGTTCGGCACGCTGATGGGCTGGGCCGACCAGGTTCGCAAGCTCGGCGTTCGCGTCAACGCCGACACGCCGGAGGATGCGCGCACCGCGATCAAGTTCGGCGGCGAGGGCATCGGGCTGTGCCGCACCGAGCACATGTTCTTCGAGGAAACGCGTATTCGGACCGTGCGCGAGATGATCCTGGCCGAGGACGAGCAGGCGCGCCGCGCCGCGCTGTCAAAGCTGTTGCCGATGCAGCGCGCCGATTTCGTCGAGCTGTTCGAGATCATGAAGGGCCTGCCGGTCACGATCCGGCTGCTCGATCCGCCGCTGCATGAATTCCTGCCGCATACCCAGGCCGAGATCGAGGAAGTCGCGCGCGCGATGAACACCGATCCGCGCAGGCTGGCCGATCGCGCCCGCGATCTCGCCGAGTTCAACCCGATGCTCGGCTTTCGCGGCTGCCGGCTTGCGATCGCCTATCCGGAAATCGCCGAGATGCAGGCGCGCGCCATCTTCGAAGCCGCGGTCGAAGCCGGCAAGCGCACCGGCAAGGCGGTCGGCCTCGAGGTGATGGTGCCGCTGATCGCGACCAAAGCGGAGTTCGACCTGGTCAAGGACCGGATCGACGCCACCGCGCAGTCGGTGATGAAGCAGACCGGCGTCAAGCTGAACTACGACGTCGGCACCATGATCGAGCTGCCGCGCGCCTGTCTACTGGCCGGCGACGTGGCCAGGACCGCGGAGTTCTTTTCGTTCGGCACCAACGACCTGACCCAGACCACCTACGGCATCAGCCGGGACGACGCCGCCGGATTCCTCGGCATCTACATCGCCAAGGGTATCCTGGAGATCGATCCATTCGTCTCGATCGATCGCGATGGTGTCGGCGAACTGATCAGGATCGGCGTCGAGCGCGGCCGCGAGACCCGGTCCGATCTCAAGGTCGGCATTTGCGGCGAGCACGGCGGCGATCCCGCATCGATCGCGTTCTGTCACGAGATCGGGCTCGATTACGTCTCCTGTTCGCCCTACCGCGTGCCGATCGCACGGCTTGCCGCGGCACAGGCCGCGCTCGGCAAGACGGCCGGCGGCCAGGCGTAAGAAAAAACCGTCATTGCGAGCCAACGGGTCGGGCGATGCCCGCCCGATGACAGGCTCCGCGAAGCAATCCAGAGTCACACAGACAACGTCTTGTCCGGACTTGTTCCGGGCATCCACGTCTTCACTTGCACCCACGTCTTCACTTCACGGATGAGCGGGCCGCGACGAACGCCGCCACACAACGGAACCGGCAAACAACTTCTTCATCATTTCCGTTGACCCGATATTTACCACTTCGTTCGAGCGTCTGTTTACCAACAGTTTCGATGACGCGAGCGAAAATGCCTCCAATCCTTGCCTGTATCCGCTTTGCATCACCGATTAACTCCCTCGCAACCTAAATTCGATAACACCAAAAAAGATCGAATTGCACGGACGTACTGAGTTCGGTCGCGTGTGTGTGCGTAGCGTTGCGTGAGCGTTTCCATGTCTGGTGTGCGTAACCGGCCGAAGGGCGCGCGTTTTGCGTTCTTCGGCCTTGGTCTCTGCGTCTTCGCATTGACCCCGACTGAAGTCGGCTATCAGGATATCGCATCGCTGTTGGCCCGGCAGCCCGGCGTCGCCGAGCGCTGGCAGAAACGGGTGTTTTCCGCCGTCAGCACCATCCAGGTCGCCACCTACAGTTTCGGCCGGCCGATCGGGACCTCTTCGCCGCAAGCTTCGCTCTACCAGTTGGCAAGCTTCCAGTTGGTGAGCCCCGGCAACCGCGCGTCCGGCAATGATCGCGACGTCACCGGCTCGATCAATCGCAATCCGCTGGCGCAAGGCCCGCCGCGCTACCAGGCCGCCGATTTTCCAAAGGTCGATCGCACCTTGAAGGGCGATCGCCTGGTCACCCCGCCGCCGGGCGAGACCACGACACCCGCCGACAAGGCACCGAAGCTTGAGGATCCGTCGACCTCGAATGCGTCGGTGCGGGGCGCGAAAACCGCCGAGGCCGCGCCCAAGGACCGTCAGCCGCTTGATCCTGAATTGCAGGAAGCGCTGAGCGCGCCGCCGCTGCCGCAATACGACGTCTCGCTGTCGCTCGAGGCGCGGCCGCTCGACGATCTGAAGGTTGATGCCGAGGTTGTTCCGCTGGAGCCCGCCCTGTCGCATGACGGTTTCTCGGTCAAGACCGCGAGCCTCTTCTTTGGAAGTTCCTCGCTTGGCGCGCCCGCCGAAAGCATGGAAAGCTGGCTGCCCGGCGAGGCGCCCACGGTGGTGACGCCTGAGCCGATCCCGACATGAAGATGGCGTCGCTATCGCCGGCCACGAACGCGCCTGCCGAGAGTGGCGAAAGCATCGCGGCCAAAGGCGAGGTCAACGCCGACAATCAGCACACCAAGACGCCGGCCGAGCGACTCGGCCTGTTCGACGAGAAGTCGCGCGCCAAGTCGGAAAAATGCCTCGCGGAAGCGGTTTACTTCGAAGCCCGCGGCGAAGCTGTGCGCGGCCAGATCGCGGTGGCCCAGGTGGTGATGAACCGTGTGTTCTCGGGCTTCTATCCGACAACGGTGTGCGGCGTGGTCTATCAGAACAAGTACCATCACATGGCCTGCCAATTTACCTTCGCTTGCGACCATATCGCCGACGTCGTGCGCGAACCCGACATGTGGGACCGCGCCAAAAGGATCGCGAAGGCGATGCTCGACGGCGAGCTTTGGCTACCGGAAGTCGGCAAGTCTACCCACTATCATGCCTATTGGGTGCACCCGTCCTGGGTCGCCGAGATGAAGAAGATGTACAAATTCGGCGTACACACCTTCTACCGGCCGCGCGCCTGGGGCGACGGCAGCGACGCACCGAGCTGGGGCACGCCGGCGCAAACCGCCGAGATTTCGGCCGAACTCGCCGAGGCTGCCAAGAGCACTGCGGAACAGTCGGAAACCACGGTGCGGCGCTAAAGGGCCTCCGTTCACGAGTCGATGTCGAGCGCAACGTCGAAATTCGGCGCCGAATGCGTCAGTGCGCCGGCCGACGCGTAGTCCACGCCAGTCGATGCGATCTTCGCGATCGAATCCTGCGTGACGCCACCGGACGCCTCCAGCACCACGCGCCCCTTTGCCAGCTTCACCGCTTCGGTGAGGGTCGCAATATCCATGTTGTCGAGCAGCACGACGTCGGCCATTCCGGTGTCGAGCACCTCGCGTAGTTGGGCCAGCGTGTCGACCTCGATCTCGATCTTCACGAGGTGCCCGATCTGCGACCGCGCGCGTTGCAATACGGGCCGGATGCCGCCCGCGACCGCGATGTGGTTGTCCTTGATCAGGATCGCGTCATCGAGCCCGAAACGGTGGTTGAAGCCCCCGCCGCAATGCACGGCATATTTTTCAAGCGCGCGCAGGCCCGGCGTAGTCTTGCGCGTGCAGCAGATGCGCATTTTGCTGCCAGCAGTGTGGCGGACATAATCGGCGGTCAGCGTCGCGACGCCGGAGAGCCGGCCGACAAAATTCAGCGCGGCGCGTTCGCCCGACAATACCGCACGTGCGGGCCCGGAAATGGCCAGCACATGGGCTCCCGCGGCAACCGCGCCGCCATCGCGGACATGGGCTTCGATGCGATATCCGGCGACAGCTTTTGAAAGATCGCCACCGCCAGCGGCAGGCCTGCGATCACCCCGGACTGACGCGCGACCATGATGGCGTGGGCGGAAGTCGATTCCGGGATCGTGGCTATCGAGGTGATGTCGCCGGCGCGGCCGAGATCTTCATCAAGCGCGCGCTGCACCGCCTCGTCGATGGCGAGCGGCGACAGGAATGCATCATGTTGCAGAAGCGAAGCTGGCGTCATGTCCATGTTTCCAGTCGATATTTCTGGTCGATTTGACTGCTTCAGGCGATCAGCGGCTGGATCGATCGCGCCGGGACCCGCGCGGACAGCGACGCTGCGATCTCGCGCGCGGCGGCGCAGCGTGGTCATTGTGCGTCGCGCGAGATCGGGATTTTGGGCCGGATAGTCTGCCCGGTAGTGCGCGCCGCGGCTTTCGCGTCGCGCCCACGCCGATGCCGCCACCAGGAGCGCCGTGGTCGCCATGTTGCGCAGCGCGATATTGCCGGTGTCGCGCTCGATTGCGGCAAACGTTCGCACCGCTTCCACGAGCCGGTCGGTGGTCACGGATCACGCCGACATGCGACGTCATCATTGCCCGCAGATTGGCTCCGGTGACCGGCGGCATCGCGCAATTCCGCGGCGTTGCCATCACGGCCGGGAGGCGGGCAGGGGCCACAAATCCATGACCGCTGATATCTTCTGCAATACGCGCCGCAAAGACCACTGCCTCGAGTAGCGAATTCGATGCCAGCCGGTTGGCGCCATGCGCGCCGGTGCAGGCGACTTCGCCGCCGGCCCATAGCCCCTTCAGCGAACTGCGGCCGCGCGCATCCACCGCAATGCCGCCCATGTGATAATGCGCGGCGGGCGCTATCGGGATCGGCTGCGTTGCCGGATCGATTCCGGCCGAGATGCAGCTTGCATAGACGGTCGGGAATTTTTCGGCGAAATGTTTGCCGAGTGAGGCGGTGGCGTCGAGGAATGCGCCGCGGCCCGAGGCAATTTCGGCGAATACGCCGCGCGCCACGATGTCCCGCGGGGCCAGTTCCGCGAGCCGGTGCCGCGGCTGCATGAAACGCTCGCCTTTGCCGTTGACCAGCGTCGCGCCCTCGCCACGCAGTGCTTCGGTCGCCAGCGGCGCCGGATCGCGGCCGACCATGATGGCGGTCGGGTGGAACTGCACGAACTCCGGGTCGGCGATCACCGCGCCCGCGCGTGCGGCGATCGCAAGTCCGAAACCGCTAGCTTCCACGGGATTGGTCGTCACCGAATAGAGATGTCCGATGCCACCGGTCGCCAATACCACCGCGCGCGTCGCCATGGTCACGGGCTTTGCGCTGAGATCGGCTGCTCGACGCAATTGCAAGCCGGTGACCGTATCGCCATCGGTCAGCAGTGCCTCGGCTATATAACCTTCGACAACCCGGATCGAGGCTGTCGCGCGCACAGCTTCGATCAGGGCTGCTGTGATCGCCCGGCCGGTCATGTCGCCGCGCACATGCACGATGCGGCGCGCGGAATGCGCGGCTTCCTGTGACACAGCGAGGCTGCCTTCGAGGTCGCGATCGAATGGCACGCCATATTGCAGGAGGTCGTCGATGCGCGCGGAGGCTTCGCGCGCCAGTTCAAGGGCGATTTTCTCGTCGACCAGACCCGCGCCGGCCGCAATCGTATCGGTAGCATGCGCTTCCGCGCTGTCGCCTTCTGCAATTGCCGCGGCGATACCGCCTTGCGCCCATGCGGTCGAGGCGCCTTCGCCCAGCGGCGCAGCCGAAATCACGGTGACCGGACGTGGGGCGAGTTTTAGCGCGCAGAACAGCCCGGCAAGGCCGCCACCGACGATAACGACGTCGTTGTTGGAGTTGTCGATGAGTTCATGATGCTGGCTTGGCATGCTTGCTTCCAGTTCTCGCTGGCCCGCCTATGCGTAGCCGACGGAGATCAGTTCCGCAGGTTGATCATTCGCTCCACCGATCGCCGCGCTTTTTCGGCGATCGCGGGATCGATAGTCACTTCCTCACGCAGGCCGAGCAGGCTGTCCAAAATTTTCGGCAGCGTAATCCGCTTCATGTGCGGGCACAGATTGCAGGGTCGAACCATCTCGACGTCGGGCAATTCGGCCTGGACATTGTCGGCCATCGAGCATTCGGTGATCATCACGACGCGTTTGGGATGCTTGTTGCGGACCCAGTTGATCATGTGCGCGGTGGAACCGGTAAAATCGGCTTCCGCTAATACGTCGGGCGGACATTCCGGATGTGCGATGATCTGCACCGACGGATCTGCTTCGCGATAGGCGCGCAGCTCATCGCCGGTAAAACGCTCATGCACCTCGCATGCGCCTTTCCAGGCAATGATCTTCACAGCGGTTTGCGATGCGACATATTTCGCCAGATACTGGTCCGGCAGAAAAATCACCGTCGGCGCATTAAGAACTCTCGACCACCTGAAGTGCGTTCGAGGACGTGCAGCAAATGTCGACCTCCGCCTTCACGTCGGCCGATGTGTTGACATAGGCCACCACGGGGACGCCGGGAAAGCGCTCGCGCAACAGTCGTACGTCGGCCGCGGTGATGCTGGAAGCCAACGAACAGCCAGCCCGGGAATCCGGGATCAGGACCGTCTTGTCGGGGTTCAGTATCTTCGACGTCTCGGCCATGAAGTGAACGCCGCATTGCACGATGATGTCGGATTTCACCTTGGTGGCTTCGAACGCGAGCTGCAGCGAGTTGCCGCCGACGTCGGCGACGCAATGAAAGATCTCAGGTGTCTGGTAATTATGCGCCAGGATGACCGCATTGCGCTCCTGTTTCAGGTCGTTGATGGCCTTGATGTAGGGCGCCATCAGCGGCCATTCGACCGGCGAGATCACTTTCTCGACCCGTCGATAAAGATGCGCGGTGGCGCGCTCGACTTCAGGGCTCCATTCCGGAGCGGGCAGTGGCGCTGCCGCGCGCCGGGTGGCACTCAAGCCGTGATGCCTCAGCGTGGAGGAGCGATCGGCTCGCGCGTCGAAGTTTTCGGGACCGTAGATTCCGGCGATCGGCACGGTCGCCTCCTTTGGCTATGATATACTCAATATGAGCATATTAGGGTTCTGAGAAATCCGGCCATCGTGGGCCGGTATCTTTAAAAGTAGCCTCTCGATCAGCCAAACCACGCCGCAGCACAGCGAAGGCCTGGTACATCATGGGGATGTTATCCTCATAACGAGCAAATCAAACATAGCATGGCGATCTCTCCTTTACCAGATGTCCGGATCGTTAAATTTTCAGCCTGGGCCCGGCGCGGATCGCAGTGCTGCGCGTGCGGTTGCACAACCGGCCTGATCCGTTCAATCTGAAAGAAATTCGAATTATTCATTGGCGAGGAGTTTTGCGTTGGCAATGTTCAAGGCGATCAGGATCGACAAGGCGGATAAAAACACGACCGCCGCACTCACTCAATTCGACGAAGCCGAATTGATGGAAGGCGACGTCACGGTCGGGGTCGAATGGTCGACGTTGAACTACAAGGACGGTCTCGCTGTCACCGGCAAGGCGCCAGTGGTGCGTCGCTTTCCGATGATCGCCGGCATCGATTTCGCGGGCACCGTCGAGCAGTCGTCGCATCCGCAATGGAAGGCCGGCGACAAGGTGATCTGCAACGGTTGGGGCATGGGCGAGACCCATCTTGGCGCCTATGCCGAGAAGGCGCGAGTCAAGGGTGATTGGCTGGTGCGCCTGCCCGAAGGCATGTCGACACGCGAGGCGATGGCAATCGGCACCGCTGGCTACACCGCAATGCTCTCGGTGCTAGCGCTGGAGAAGCATGGCTTGACACCCCAGCGTGGTCCGATCGTCGTCACTGGCGCCGCCGGTGGCGTGGGGTCGGTTGCGACCGCCGTGCTCTCGAAACTCGGCTATCACGTCATCGCCTCGACTGGCCGGCTGTCGGAATCGGACTATCTGAAAGGCCTCGGCGCGGCTGAAGTGATCGATCGCGGCGAACTCTCGGGTCCGGCCAAGCCCCTGGCGAAAGAGCGCTGGGCTGGCGGCATCGACAGCGTGGGATCGACCACACTCGCCAATCTGCTGTCGATGACAAAATATGGGGGCGCCATCGCCGCCTGCGGCCTGGCCGCCGGCATGGACCTGCCATCCTCGGTCGCGCCGTTCATTTTGCGCGCCGTGTGTCTGTTGGGCATCGATTCCGTGATGTGCCCGATCGAACTGCGCAAGGTGGCCTGGAGCCGCTTGGCCAGCGATCTGGATCGGACAAAACTTACTGAAATCACTCATGAAATCGGCCTCGACGAAGTCATTGGTGCAGGTGCTAAAATCCTCGCCGGGCAGGTCCGCGGTCGAATTGTGGTAAAAATTCTCTAATGGCGTTCAGACTTTACCAACCAACCTGCTCCAATGTTGCCACGGTTGCTATGGTAAGCAGCGGGTAAAGAAGCGTCTGGCGGTTACCCGTGCTCGGTGAGAGTTGGAGTTGCAGCATGCTTGCGCGTTTGGTGTTGGGAACGATCACGGCCGGTGCGATGATCGCTCCCGCGCTTGCCGGAATGATGAACGCCGACGAAGCCCGCAGGTTCGTGTCCGGCAAGATATTCGCGTTCACCTGCTTCGACGGCACCCGCGGCGCGGGTCGGATCCTCGATGACATGGGTGCGATCGGTTCGGTGCAGTTTTCCGGCACCGGTCCGGTTCGCCACATCCGGCTGCCCGGCAACTCGCTTCAGATTCGTGGTCAAGCGGTGTGCGCGTCGATCAGGGGCATTCCATTCGAACCGTGCTTCGATCTCGACAAGAAAGATGAAATCAGCTTTCGCGGCTCGGTGTCGGGCATGAGCTTCGCCTATTGCGACTTCCATCACCAGGGTGGTGCGGCGCAGATGCTGATGGCCCGCGCGGTGGCGCGACCGCGTTTGCGGCATCGGGCGGAATCGTCGAGCGAAGCACCGCGGACCGAGGTGTCGGCGCGCGTGGAAACGCCGCGGGTCGAGAGCGCTACCATCGAACCGGTCAAGTCCGGAACGCGACCCGGGACGGCGAAATCGGAAAGCGCGCTGGAACTGCGCCGCTCGACCGATTGATGCGGCGCCCTTGGGGCGCAATCATCTCGCACGGTAGCCGCTTTTGCATTTCGGGGGCCCCGCGCCTCGTATTTAGGACACCGAAGTTTCGCGATACGACGGCGCAGCAGAGGCGGGCGGTCGCGGCTGTTTGCGAAACAGGATGCTCTGGTAGAGCCAGCCGATCGCGACCAGCACGATCCCAAGGCACATGAACGACAGCGCCCGGTAGACGCCGGTCAGCGTCGACATGTCGATCACGAACGCCTTTACGATCGTCAGTGCGATTACCACGGCTGAAGCCAGCCGGGCACGTTGCGAGTTCACGAGTATGCCGATGCCGAGCAGCACGACGCCGAACGCCAGCCAGGTGATCGAATAGGTGTATTGCTCGGCGCCGGTGGTGACGCCGTTGGTTAATATCGGTCCATGATAGAGCCTGCGAATTTCAAACGACAGGTAGCTCAGCGCCAGCACCAGCGCGAAGGCGGCGATGGTGTTGGCGTAGGCGGCCGGGCGGCGGCCTGCCATGGCGTAAGACAACAACAACGCCAGAACTGCCGGCATTGCGTAACCAAGCAGGAGTAGATTGAGGTAGCCGCCGCCGACATCGATCGGCCAGAGGAACATCGGGTTCTCCAGGATCAAGAGACCGAACACGGTGCAGAGCCCGGCATAGACAGTCAGCAATATCGAACCGATATTGTGGATAACGCTTCCGGTGCGGATCCGCAGCCGCTCCAGGCCGATCGCCATCGTGAGCGCTGAGCAAACCTGCAACGCGACTTCGACAAGCCCCGCGGTGTCGCGATAGACGTCCCCGCCATTGATGGCATGGCGGATTTCCATGAAGACCAAGAGCACCGTGAACAGAATCGCCGCCGACTCCACCGCGCGTTGCGGTGCGTCGTCGCCGCGGCGGCGCAGAAAGATGCTGCCAGCCCAGAACGACAATGCCGGTACGCCGTATCCCCAAAGTAGCCAGTTGAAGATCGGCGTGGTGCCGACCGCGTCGCCTGCGATCCGTGGCTCATATGCGGTGCGCATGACGACGATTGCGGCGAGGATGGCCGCCAGCGAACGCAGGAACGGGATCGGTCGCTGCATCGAGACCCACGCGGTGCCCAGCGACATCAGCGCGATGGCGATCGAGAGCATGCCCTTGTCGAGCGCAAACGTCAGCGCCAGCGCCAGTGCGCTCAGCGTGCCCGTGGCGAATAGCGCGACCGAGATTGGCAGGCCGGGCCGGTGCTCACGCCTGTTAAGAAGTTCGGTAGCAATGCCGAACGCGGCGGCGAGGATCACGGCGAGGATTGCAAACGGCACCGAGCGGTTGAGATGGGCGATGCGCGCGTAAAGCGCGACCAGCAGCGCGAGCGGGGTGAACACCGCGGTCGCCGACCACACCACCGGCACGATCGCGCTGACTGAGCGTCCCTGTGCCAAAAACCCCGCCACGCCGAAGGCGACCGCGAAGATCAAAGCCGACGTCAGATGCAGCGAGACCGAGCCGTCAGTTGCATGCGGACCGATGCCGGGAATGGCGCCGCCCGGCACCACCAGCATATCCGGATTGGCCAGGACCGCCCATTCCAGGAATACAACAGCTGCGAAAAACGCGGCGGCAGCAACAGCGCCGGTAGCAGCTGGCGCGCGCCATGCGATCAGCAACGTCGCCGCCACCAGCGCCGCGAACGCCATCATAGCGGCATCGGCATGGAGGCTCGTGATGACGATGGCGGTCGCGCCGAGCAGGTAGGCCGCCAGCGAAACCGAAGAAATTGGCTCGATCCGGCCTTCCTCGGCGGGTGGCCCGAATATGAAGCCGCACACTACCAGCAGCGCGGCAAGGACGAAGCCGGCGGCGATGTGGAATACATGTGGTCCAACCTTCGGATCCATGCATTCGAGGCACGGAAAAGTCCAGGCCAGCGCGAACACGATGGTGGTCATCGCGAGCCAACGCCACAGGCGAATCCGCGCCAGCGCAAACGATGCCGCGGTGATGATGGCGAGATAAATGTAGAGCGCCCAGTAGTCGGGTTGATTGGAAGAAACCAGGATCGGCGTGACGAAGCCGCCGGCAACGCCGAGGCCGGCCAGCGCCGGCCCGTGCAGCAGCGCGGCCGCGAGCGTGCCCAGCGCGACCAAGCCGAGCAGAATGAATGCGGAGGCGGGCGCGAGGAAACCGTACAGCGCATAGGCGGCGTAGACGGTCGCGAACGCGACCGACGTTCCGGCGGCGGTGAGGATCGCCGGAATGTTGGCGATCGGCAACGCGTCAATCGCGGCCGGATTCTCCTTGCGGCGCAGGAATTCGCCGGCAGCCAGCAGTGCCAGTGCGAAAGCGCCACCGAGCATCACGCGTACGCCCGGTCCGATCAGGCCCGCCTCGATCGAATAACGCACCATGAAAAAGCCGCCGAGCGCCAGCGTCAGACCGCCGACCCAGACCACCCAGCGAGTGCCGATACGCTCTTCGAAGCTCCGGCTATCGGCGAATTGTGGCAGCGGCGGAGGTAAAGGCGTGGACGTTGCGTCAGCGGCACTTTCCGCCGCGGCGGGGCTGGTTTCAGCGGCAGGCATGGAATGCTCCGCCACGATTTCCGGCGAGGAGGTCGGCGGTTCCGCTTGCTGTTGCAATGCGAGTGGGGACGGAGCAACGGCAGCTCTCGTCTCGGCAGCCGAACGTTCCAGCGTATCCAGCCGTGCCCGCAACGCGGCAATCTGGTTGAACGTCTTGGCCGCGACAATGAGCGCGACCACGGCAATCATCAGCGAGAAAAAATCGAACATCGAGCCTCTAGGCAATCGGCCCGACGTCTGGGCTGCGTCAAATTCTCTTGGTCAAAATTATTCCACGAGAGGCTTTCAGCGCCGGCCGCGAACCCGAAGACCCGGCGCCGGTCGCTCCTGCAGAACCTCGCGCCGAAATCGAAACAGTGCGGCGGGCCGTCCTCCGGTTTGTGTTGACATCACGCCAGTTGGTTCGACCAGCGCACCGGATTCCACCAGCCGGCGGAAATTCTGCTTGTGCAGATGTCGGCCCGAAATGGCCTCCACGGTTCGCTGCAATTCAGTAAGTGTAAATTCGGACGGCAAAAGTTCAAACACCACGGGACGGTATTTCAGCTTGGCGCGCAACCGCGCGATCGCGGTCGCCAAAATGCGCCGGTGATCGAAGCGCATTGATAGACCAAGGCTGGGCATCGCCGCGCGCGCCAGTGCCGCCGGCCGGCCGTCGCGCCGCGCTTCTTCGATCAATCCGGCTTCGTAGAGCAACTCATAGCGGTCGAGCACGCGTTCCTCGTCCCAATGGCCGCCCTCGGTGCCGAAATACAGCCGCACGCGATCCTTGCGGCTGAGCGCACGCGTGCTGCCGGCTGTCTCGGCCTGCGCCGCCCAATGCTTAAGCGCCGGAAATATGCTGCGATCGATGATCTCAGGCCGGGATTCCCGCCAGTCTTCCCACGGGAAGTAGCGATACCAGGGTTCGAAGGTGGCGCCTTGCGCGCAGGAAGCATTGTCGGCCGCGCGCGTCAACGCGAGATAGCCAATCGAGGCCATGTGCGCGTCGGTGTCGCCGGCCTTGGTATGGCGGCCGCGATCGCCGAATGTGTAGAGCTGTTCGACATAACCGAGATGCAATCCGGTCTGTTCTTCCACCCAGGCGCGCAGGCCGATCTCGAAGGTGCGATGGGCAACTGCGTCGAACGGGCCGAACGGCAGGCCCGCGAGTTTGTCGCCGTCGCTGCCTTGAGCGATCAGGACCAGCGGCTCGTTGCCTTCGATCGCGACGATGGCGGCGGTCAGCCCGATTTCGATCGGTGTCAGAAGCTTTTCGCTCATCCAATTTCCCGAATCCGAAGTCCGTCACGTTCCGCAGCGCACCTAGCACGAACCTCGGATCGGAAAGGACACATGACCGTCAGTCGAGGTCGACGCGGAACGGACGGCCTTCGACCAGCAGATTGCCTGGACCCATTTCCTCGAGCGCGCGCAGCATCCGGCCTTCGCGCCCGAGCGCCTTATCGGCGAGGCTGACGATCAACCGGTTTGGCGATGCCATCGGGGAAGCGGCGCGGATCTGCCGGGCGATCGCGATCTCGTCGCGATGCGGGTTGAGCATGCAGGCGGCGGCAAATGCGCTAGCGGTCGAGCGGCTGATACCGGCATAGCAGTGCACCACCATCGGCGCGCGACGGTCCCAGCCGCGCACGAAGTTCAGCACCTGTTCGATATGGATTTCGGAGGGTGCAACAAAGCCCTCCATCTGCTCATTGATGTCGTCGACCGCGACCTTCAGGTGATTGGCCTCGAGCACCGATTGCGGCCGCTGCACTTGATCGGCCCTGGCCATCACGGTCAGAACATGGCTGGCGCCGGTAGCCTTGACGGTATCGGGGAGGGCGGCAAGCGAGCAAACGTGAATCATGGGATTCCTTCCGGCGGAGATTATAGGATGGTGCGCCGGTTCCCGGAAGCCATGTGTCGGGCCGAAAGTGGGCGCTTGGAAAAATCGCGCGGCGCGAGGCGCTCGTTTTCCTGCTAATCATTCCGATTGAGGTTCGTTAGCCTATGCCAGCTCGACACCAGCAGTGCGGGACCAACGGCTTGCCGATCGTATCGCGCCTGACGAGCCGGCGCATTGATTTGTACTTCTTGCTGAAAGGCTATTCGCAGGCGTCATGGTTTGACGTAAATGCTTTCGTACGATCCCGCGTATTGTTCCTTCCACCCTCTCTTGTCCACGAGAAACCGCCTCAACTGTTCATGCGCCTTCACCCACAGCACCGCGTCGATCTTATATTTCGCGAGCACTGTGTCCCATGCGTTCTCGTCAATTTCCCATTCGACCAGTTTGAAATAGTCGCGCAGCAATGTATCGGGATAGGCCGTAGCCGCTCGACCGTCCACGAAAACGGGTACGGTACCTCGGGTACGGAAAATCAAGAGTCCGCCGACGTTCCAGTGGTTCAGAAGCCGCGCATGCGAAAAATGTGATTGAAGATATTGCGCGTCCTGCTCCGAAAGCATGTCCGGAAGTCCGAGAGCCGGCTCGATTTTCATGAAGGTCAGTGGCAGAGCGCACGCCCCGACCACGCCGGCGGCCAGCAGCGCCTTTTGGACCTCAAGACTTTTCAGCTGCCTGGGGAGCAGCCGGTCAATATGGAGAGCTAGTGGAATCGTAGAAAAAATAAAGAAGAACGATAGGTACCTGAATTGATAAAGTCCCAAAAACAAAAAGAGCCAGGACAGCAGCCGTGATTCCAAGGGAATAGAGCGAGCGCCCCTGTCGTACAGTTCAAAGCCGACAAATATCAAAATATATATGATGCCAGGAATGCTCCCGGGCATGGTCATGTTCTCATAGTAAGACTGCCACTCGGTGATGTTGGCCTGCACGAAGTGGCCCAGGGTGGCTGTCACGCCGTCATAGATGTACCAACCAAGTGGATTGATAAATATCGCGATAAAACAACCTATTCCCGCCAGGGTGTAGATCCTGAAATTTGCCCAATCCCGCCTGAGCAAGGCCGTGCCGCAAAACAGGCCTATGATCGGAAAGCCGAGCAAAAAGCCGCCATGTAGATTGACCCAAACGGCCATCATCACGGGCAACAAAAACCATCTCGTTCTTTTCAGACATTCCCCGTAGAAAACGACGCAGAACAACATGGTCGGGGTGTTTGGCGAGGCGGCGAGATAGATATTAGGGGCCGTCACAAAAGACGGGTAAAGCAAGCACGCAAAAAAAACCGAAATGCAGATGGCGAGGGCCGAGGCGCCGCTACTTGAGCAGATAAACACAAGATATCCGACGATGATTGCGCCACAGGCGACCGTAAACAGCACGAGGCCGCCGAATTTCGTATATTGAAACAGGACGCTGGCGATCACGTCCCAGAGCCAGGATAGATTATACCATTGCTTGTCGCCAAGGGTAAACGACCATGGGTCCTGGAAGGGAACGCTGCCTCGCTCTCTGATCAGGTCTCCGGCAGCGAGGTGCCATCCCAAATCATAATGGGCAAGCAGGAGGGGCGCATTTAAGAGGTAGTACACGCATGCGAATGAAATCAGGAAGACATAAATTCCCGACCTCTGGAAGTAGGTGCCAATCGTCCCTGACGGCGTAGCGAACTTGGAGTCGACTGAAACTTCCAGCGCACCCACGGGCGAGCCCTCTTGTGAAAAGCGAGCCCGCATGGGCTCTACGTGCTTTTGGGTCTGCAAGAGAGAAATGCAAACAATCGTCGCTTTAGGGTAATCCGTTTAAGGTCCAGTGAAGGTTGCTTGCGCAATTCGGCTACTTCCGGCGATCGCTTCTCTGGTTAACGAATGGCTACCTGGAACTTGCACGTAGCGCGTACGACAATGCACGCGGCCCCGGCTTTTCCTTGCCGACGCCTTGTTTGAGACGCAAGTCGTCGCGAAATCGCCGGCGATTGCCGCGAATGTTTGTCGCGTATTCCTTGAATGATTTCTTGAGACGCAAAGGAGGTCATATGCCGCGCACGCGAAAATCGTCCTGGCAGCCATCCTGCCAGTATGACGCCTATCTCGCCGGCTGCGCATTTACCTTCTCGGTGGTGCTGGTAACATTCATGCTGATCGCGCATGGTGTTCATTTTTGATGTCTGCCGCAGATCGGCATTAGTCGGAGACGCGCCCCTCGTTCAGCAACAAGGCGTGGATGACGCGCCACCTGTCGTGCCGCCTGGGCCGGAAGTCCAATAGCGGCGACTGCATATCCTGGAGCTTGCAAAAAAACTCGAGCGCGTCCTTTGCGTTTGGCTGCCGATGATCAGGCTGGGTTTGAAGCCAGCGATCCCATTCCTGGAGAAGGAGGGATTTCCGTTCGTGATATCTCATTGACTGCGCGTCCTCGCCTCGAAGAGGGAGAGGTCCTTGAGGGGCCCCGATAGTCCGCGCTGGTCATTTTCGGGTATGCTGGTTCTGTTTCGAGAACCGCTGAATCTTACATTCAGAAGACGAATGGCTACCGCCGCGCCTATTCGCTGCTCCGGTATGCTCGAAAGAGTTTAAAGGTTTCTAAAAGTATATACCGGGTTGATCCTCCAGTTCGAATTTCCTCGTTCAAGGCAGCGCAGATATTGACTCGTACGGCGCCTTTGGTACCCACCTGCCGCAATGGACAGCAAAGCTGTCCGATAGCGTTCGCATGACCATCTGTCGATCCTGAAGCCGCGCCGCACGCCTTGGCCGACCTGTCGAATGCGCTTGGAACCGGCTAAGCCCCCGAACGCCGCGATCAAGGCCAAGCATCTGCACACAATATCGCGGAGCCATGTCCTTTTATTGACATCTCCGACTTGCTCGCTTGTGCGGCCTTCCGTGAACCGGCCGCCAGCCAAACCACCGACGGCCATCTGGAACCCATGTCGCCGAGGTGTGATCTCGCTCGCGGGAGCCTGAGAACATGTTCGAAAAACGCGTCCCGGTAGTTTTACGACCTTGGCGTTATCCCGCGAATCACGGAGATTGCCCGGACGCTCCTTGTCAGAGCGTTTCCTCCCTGAACTTGGCCCGCCACGTTGGCGGGTTTTCTTTTTCAGTACGACGGCTGTTCGGCATTCGTGCCGTGAAGCCCGATCTTCCCGACCGGGGACTGGCCATGTCCCGCCCGCCCAACCGGCAGATGCTGGCGAGTTGAGCCGATCCGCCTTGCGTCGGGCCGACGGAGACGACCGCGCTGGCAGGCGAGGGCTCGCGATGCCTTTCACGGGCATAGCGTCGCAAACCTCGCAAGCAATCGCTTCTCGGCCTTGGCCGCGGTCCACGGCGTCAAATAGTCTTCCTGCGTCGAAGGCGGCAAACCGGGATCGCTGCCGAACAGACGTTTCGCTTCGGCCTGCGAGAAGCCGGCGAGCTGCGTTGCTTCCAGATAGGCCGCGCCGCGGTCCGCGTCCTTGATCTGTTGTGTCATTTCGTCCGGCAGCATCGGAGGCAGGCCGAAGCGGATATGAATCGCAGACAACAGCCGCTTCTCGACCGCCTTGTAGTCCCCGCCGAGCACCGCCTTGAACGGCGAGATCATGTCGCCGATGACATATTCTGGCGCGTCATGCAGCAGGGCGGCGAGCCGGAAACGCGTATCGACGCGCGGTCGCTGCTCGCGCATGACCGCTTCGACCAGAAGCGTATGCTGCGCGACCGAGAAAATATGAGCGCCGCGGGTCTGCCCGTTCCAGCGCGCGACACGCGCCAGGCCATGGGCGATATCGGCGATCTCGATATCGAGCGGCGAGGGGTCCATGAGATCGAGCCGCCGCCCTGACAACATCCGCTGCCAGACTCGCGGCGAAGTGTCGGGAACCGCCCGTCGCCGGCCTGTCATTTGGCTTTGAGGCGAGGGCCGCGCGGCTTGCGGCCGCAGGTCTCGTGGCAAAAGCAGGTCACCAGATGGTCGTTGACCATGCCGGTTGCCTGCATGAAGGCATAGACAATGGTCGGTCCAACGAACTTGAATCCGCGCGCAGAAAGCTCCTTTGAGATTTTGGTCGATACCGGCGTTGAGGCCGGCACGCTGGCAGTGGTCTTGAACTGGTTGACCTTCGGTCTGCCGTCGACGAAGTCCCACAGGAATTTCGAGAAGCCGCCCGGGCCTTCGTCCATGATTTTGAGGTAGGATTTGGCGCTCGCTACCGCGCCCTCGATCTTGGCGCGGTTGCGGACGATGCCGATGTCGTTCATCAGCGCGTGGACTTTTTTGGCGTTGTAGCGTGCGATCTTCTCGGGCTGGAAATCGTCAAAGGCCTTACGGAAATTCTCGCGCTTGCGCAGGATCGTGATCCAGGAAAGGCCGGCCTGAAAACCGTCGAGGATCAGCTTTTCGTATAGCGCGCGGTCGTCATATTCCGGCACGCCCCATTCGGTGTCGTGATAGGCCATGTAGAACGGGTCCTCACCCGGCCATGGACACCGCGTCAGGCCATCGGCGTGCAGGCGCGCTGATCCGCTCATGGCAGCCTGCTCACACGGTGGTTTGCTTCGGTGCGGCGCGCAAGGCTTCGGGATCGGCGATGCGGATCGCCAGGCCGCCCGACGTCAGCGGCGTTCCGGCATCAAGCGCGTCGATCGCCCGGTCGGTCCTGAGCAATGCGAGACCGGCGTCACCTGCGGACGAGCCCATGGTGCCGACCGGCTTGTCGCCCGCCACCACAGCGGTGCCGGGCTCCGGGGCCGCACCGTCGAGCGCAATCCGAACCGTTCTGGTGCGCGCGGTACCGCGATGCTGCATCCGCGACACCACTTCCTGTCCGACGTAGCAGCCTTTGTCGAAATCGACGCCGTGCAGCCTGTCCATGTTAGTCTCGTGAGGAAACGCGTCGCCATAGATAAAGTCGAGGCCGCCGCGCGGCACGCCGGTTGCGATCCGGTGCGCATCATAGGCACCACTCTCGACCAGTTCCGCGCCGGCGAGATCTGCGACCTTCTGCGCGAGTCCCTCGGGCACCAGAATGCGCCAACCGAGTGCGGCATGTCGCGGATCGGCAAAGATCAGGTCGGGTTTCGTGGAGGGCTCGCCGTCCCATACTGCCATCACGCCGAGGTCGTCGGACAGGTTTTCGACCGTAACCTTGGCGCGCAGCTTGTAGAAGCCGAGCTTGTCAGCGAGGCCCTTTGCCAGCGCACGGGGAGCGTCGATCAGGAAGCCGCCGCCATGGCCGGCCGGCGCCTCGGTGATGATGAAATCGATCGTGATCTTGCCTTGTGGCGTCAGCAGCGCGCCGAACCGGCCGAGGCCAGGGCGAACCAACGTCACATCCGTGGTGACGAGGCCGTTGAGAAAGTTGCGGGCATCCTCGCCGCCCACCTTGACGACGCCCCGATCCGGTAGAAACGCTGCTTTCATTCGCTTAGGGCCTTCCTGAAGTCTTGCTTGTGGTCTGAGGTAAATCTCGGAAACGCGGCTTTGGAAACTCAAGGGTTGGAAACCCAAGGCTTGAACCCAGGCACGAAGATCCACGGCCTGGGAAAACGCTGGTGGCGGATATCACATCGCAACGTAAGACGCTAAAGTATCGGGAACAAGGCCCGTGTGGCATCCAAAATCGCGCGTCGAGGACCAATGAACCAGCGTTTTGACACCATTCTAAAATCCGGCACCGTGGTCAATCAGGACGGCGAGGGCGTGCGCGATATCGGCATTGCCGCAGGTCGCATCGCCGCAATCGGTTCGCTGGCGCAGGGATCGGCGGCCGAGGTGATCGACTGCAAGGGGCTGCACATCCTGCCCGGCGTCATGGACACCCAGGTGCATTTCCGCGAGCCGGGGCTGACCCACAAGGAGGATCTCGAAACCGGTTCGCGGAGCGCCGTGATGGGCGGCGTCACCGCGGTGTTCGAGATGCCCAACACCAATCCGCTGACGGTGACGGAGGCGACCTTCACCGAAAAGATCAAGCTCGGCCATCATCGCATGCATTGCGACTATGCATTCTTCATCGGCGGCACCCGCGAGAACGTCGAGCAATTGCCGGAGCTGGAACGCGCGCCCGGCTGTGCCGGCGTCAAGGTGTTCATCGGCTCGTCCACCGGCGCGCTGTTGGTCGAGGATGACGAAAGCCTGCGTCGGATCTTCAAGGTAATCAAACGCCGCGCCGCGTTCCACGCCGAGGATGAATACCGCCTCAATGACCGCAAGCCGCTGCGGATCGAGAACGATCCGCGCTCGCATCCAGTGTGGCGCGACGAGACCGCGGCGCTGATGGCGACGCAGCGGCTGGTCAAGCTCGCACACGAAACCGGAAAACGCATCCACGTGCTGCATATCTCCACCAAAGAGGAGATCGAGTTTCTGCGCGACCACAAGGACGTTGCCTCCTGCGAAGCGACGCCGCATCACCTGACCCTGGTGGCGCCGGAATGCTACGAGCGGCTCGGCACCCGCGCGCAGATGAATCCGCCGGTGCGCTCGGCCGATCACCGCGATGGCATCTGGCGCGGCATCGAGCAAGGCATCGTCGATGTGCTCGGCTCCGACCACGCGCCGCACACGCTGGAGGAGAAGGCAAAGATCTATCCGGCCTCGCCATCAGGAATGACCGGCGTGCAGACGCTGGTGCCGGTGATGCTTGACCACGTCAATGCCGGGCGATTGTCGCTGGCGCGGTTTGTCGACCTCACCAGCGCCGGCCCGGCGCGGCTCTACAACATCGCCTGCAAGGGCCGCATCTCCGCAGGCTATGACGCCGATTTTACCGTGGTCGATCTCAAGCGCAGCGAAATCATCACCGACGAATGGGTGGCCTCGAAGGCCGGCTGGACGCCCTATGCCGGCGTCAGGGTCACGGGCTGGCCGGTGGGGACCTTCGTGCGCGGCCGCCGCGTGATGTGGCAGGGCGAATTGACCACGCCTTCGAGCGGCGAGACGGTGCGGTTTCTGGAAACGTTGAAGGCGTGAGGCAAATGCAGCCGTCATCACCCGCCACCGGGTCTCGCCTCTGGCGAGCCCGATGACAGGCTCCAGCGGGTGATCCAGTACGCTGTGAGAACAGTACATAGAAGTGCTTCGGAATACTCGATCGGCCGGTCAAAGCCGGGCGACGACAACTATCACTGCTTCGAGCGCGTGATCGAGAATTCGCCGTTGCGGACGCGCGTGACGAGGCCTTCGACGAATTTTGCCACAGCGTCTTCGCCGTAGGTGCCGACCAGTTCGGCGAATGCGGCGAACAGGCTGGCTTGTGCGAGGCAATCGCCATCGACGCCCTCGTGCCGTGCTTCGGCCCAGGCCTCGTTGAGATAGCTGAGCGCAGCCCTCTTTTGCTCGTGATCGGGCAACGGCTCGCAGGCAGTTGTGAAGGTCACTGGATGGCTCATGAAGCTCAACGGGCTTGGTTGCGCGATCCAGGGCGGAGCGCCTCGAACCAGCGTGGTTTAGCATGCGCTACGGGGCCGCCTAGACCAGTTCTTTAGGAAAGGTTAACGGCGGCGGAAAAGATCAATCCGATGCTCCCGATTTGGCACGGCAAGACCCAAAGCAAGGCTAATTGGCGTAGCGCGCGGTGAGGTCGCGCGAGATCCTGGCGCCTTCCTCGACATAGCGGCGGATCGCGACGCTGGCCGCGGGCGTGCAGGTCCGGTAGGTCTGCTGGAAGCCGTTATAGCCGCGGTTAAATCCCGCGATCATCCGGGTCCGGCGGTCGCCAGAGGGGGTTTCGGCATCGAGCAGCGCCTGCATCTCGTTGCGCCATTTTGGCCCTTCATTGGTGCCGCAGATGCCGCGCAGGTAATGCAGTGCGCCGAGGATTTCGGCCAGCCGCTGCAGGTCGCCGTCGAAGGGAGCCGGGGCATCCTCGGCCCGCGCCAAGCCGAGACTGCATACCGTGATCAGGAGGAAGGCGGCCAGGAAACGTTTCGACATGAATAGGTCCGGAACCCCTGATGCCGAGGGGCGCGCTTGGCTAGCGGTATGCCTTCTCAACACGCTGGAAGCAAGGCGCGACAGGTTTCGAGCGTGTCAAGGACGGCTCGACGCCCCGATCAGGCGTCCGGCTGCGTCGATGACCTCCTGCAGGCCGGCGGTGACCTTAAGGTCGCCGAGCCTGTTCGGCGCGAGCCATTTGAAGTCATCATGTTCGCTGTTGAGACGCGGTTCCCGTCCGATCCAGCGCGCGGCAAATGACATAATGAGATAATGCCCGCGGCCGGTTTCCGGCAGCACCTCGCGCCAGCCCGCGAGGCCCGCGATCTCGATTCTCAGCCCGGTTTCCTCGTCAACCTCACGATGCAGCGCGGTGTGCAGCGATTCGCCAAATTCGACCCGGCCGCCGGGCAGCGAATACAACCCGTTGGCTGGAGATTTCGCACGCCGCACCAGCAGGACCTTGTCGTCGCGGAAGATCGCGGCGCTGACGGCAAGCTGGGGATACGACGGCGGAACAAATGCGGCCAAGGTGCGATTCCCGAAAGGGCGGCTCGCAATCGAGGCATGCACGGGCGAGCTGGCAATTTTTTCGGATTATGCCCGATGCGCGCAGGCAGGTCTAATCCAGCACAGCCGGACTTGCGGCCGTTAGTTGCTTTTCATGATGGTTTCGACGTCGGCCTCGGTGCCGCCGTTGATGACGCCGCCGGCCAGCGCCACCAGCGGCTTGACCCAGATGGTGGCCTGTTCCGCCAACCTGGCGCGGGTCTTGTCCTGCGTGGCCTCACGCATCGCCGCGCCCACCGCGGTCAGGATCGAGGTCATCGCGGTGGTGAGATTGTCGAACTCGGCGCGGAGACCGGTATCCGCGGCACCATAGGCTTCGATCGCGAGATCACGCGCCTTGAAATTGGAAGCCGTGAAATGTTCGCAGTAGGACAGCGGCTGCCAGCCGAGGAAATCCTCCGCGCATTCCGGCATATCCGGAATCATTTCCAGCAGCATGATGGCCTCGTTGAAATGGTTCAGGTAATCGGTGGCAAGCCCGGTGCGTGGATTGATGTTGGCGGCGCGCAGCTGTTCGGCCCGCGCCTCGTCGGTGAGGTCCGGCAGGTTCGGCATCTGGCAATCGGATCGCACCGGGGTGGCGGCCATTGAGGTCATCCATTCCAGTCTTTACTGGTTGAGGTTAAAAGGTGCTGAACGGACACCTATTTGGCCTTCAGAATGTGCGGACGATTCGTAGTTACTACGCCCCCAGAGGCCTTGCGGCAGGTATTTGGCTATACGGAACAGCCGAATTTCCCGCCGCGGTTTAACGTGGCACCCACTCAGCCGGTGCCCGTGATCATCATTGAAAACGGCGTCCGGCATTTTCGGCTGATGCGTTGGGGGCTGCTGCCAGCTTGGGTCAAGGACCCCCGCCAGTTCTCACTGGTGATCAATGCGCGGTCGGAAACCTTGCTGGAAAAGCCGGCGTTCAAGAATGCAATCAAGCGCCGGCGCTGCCTGATCCCGGCCGATGGCTATTACGAGTGGCATAGTTCTGAAAATCGCAAGCGGCCTTATTTTATCCATCGCCGCGACGGCCAGCCATTCGGCTTCGCCGCGCTGTCCGAGACCTGGATGGGTCCCAACGGTGAGGAAATGGACACGGTGGCGATCGTCACGGCTGCTGCGAGCCCCGATCTGGCGGCGCTGCATCACCGCGTGCCCGTGACCATCTCGCCGGAGGATTTCGATCGCTGGCTCGATGGTCGGGCCTATGACGTGGAAACCGCGATGGCGCTGTTGATCGCCCCGCGCGAGGGCGAATTCGCCTGGCACGAGGTTTCAACCAGGGTTAATCGTGTCGCCAATGACGATGCGCAGTTGCTGCTGCCAATCACGGATGAGCAGCGCGCGGTCGAGAAAGCCGCAGCGCCGAAGCATCCCGTGCCGCGTAAGCCGGCCCCGCTGACCGACAATGATGGGCAGGGCTCTTTGTTTTGAAGGTCGCTTGTTTTGATCGACTCATAGGCGCCTTACAACTCAGGTTGAAACGAAGACGCGATAACCTGAAACATTTCAATGTGAGCTTTGATTCCTAAGACATAGTCGCTAGCATCGCGACATCTCTTGTAAACGAGAAAGCCGGGAACGAGCCGATGAAATACAGACGCTCCTTGCATTTCAAACACATATTTGGCATCGTCCGTGTGGAATATCCGAAATACTAGTGGTGGTGTAATGCAATAAGGATTACCGCCCAGGTCGATCCCGACCTCAAAGACAAGGTTGTTACTAATCTTACGCCGCCAGCGGTTACGATGGCGTTCAAAACCTAACGCTACGCAAAATTGTTCTACAAACGGTATTACGTCACGCTTCTTACCAGTCCATCCTGTCGCTTGAATGCATAGGCGTCGACTCTCTGTCTTCCGCAAGTCATCAAAGAAGGCTGCCTCATCTTCCTGAAATTCCGCATCAAGCAAAATTCTCTTTTCGCGTTAACAAGCATTTGATCAGCGGCGGAGACGGATAGCGTGGCTCCAAGAAATCCCTGGCGGCAAATAGCTCGTCCAAAACTTTGGAGCGATGTTTTGGCTGGATGACGAAGCGCCTTTGGTCTGGAGCTCCTTGCCCAAGAGATTGCATGGTTTCCAGAGCGACCTCATCCCAGTATCGATTTAGCAAATGCCCTTGCTGTCCACCGCAGAACTGGATGATCCTGTCTTGCCAGGCCCTGTGGATGGCAAAGCCACGCGCTTCAAAAGCAAGCTGAGTGGGCTCGCGACCGGGCCAGCTCTCTAGCGCGAACATTAACGGATGATCTTCCATCGATTTGTAACTCAGGAACAAGCCCGGCTATGGCGTCGGCTCGCGCCCGTCGAGCCATTCGCAAAAGTCACACGCGTGCTGGTCATAATAGCCGATCGACAGATAGAAGGCGTGGACTTGTGCGTTGTCGCCGCGGATCATCAACTGAAGTTTCTGGATACCACGCTCGCGCAGCCAGTCTCCGGCCGCCTGCATGATCGCGCGGCCGTAACCCTTGTCGCGGTGCTCGGGATCGACACTGACGTAATAGACCCAGCCGCGATGGCCGTCATGGCCGACCAGCACCGAGGCCGCCGCCGCGCCGGCGTCGCGGCCGAGCAGCACGGTGGCATTACTGTCCCGGCGGGCCGACCCGATATCGCCCGCCGGATCGTTCCATTCACGTATCAGGCCGGCGCGCCGTCGCAGCGCGATGACGTCGGCGACGTCACCGTCCTCGATCTCGGCGACAGTCAGCGCCGGGCCGGATCCCGCCATCACAGCACCTTGCCTGGGTTCATGATGCCGAGCGGATCGAGCATCGCCTTGATGCTGCGCATCAGCTCGATCGCGACCTTGTCCTTGACTTCAGGCAATTCATCGCGCTTGAGCACGCCGATGCCGTGCTCGGCCGAAATCGATCCGCCCATCCGCATCGCGATTTCGAACACCACCGCGTTGACCTCGTGCCAGCGCGCGAGAAAGTCCGCGGCATTGCCGCCGATGGGCTGACTGACATTGTAGTGGATGTTGCCGTCGCCGAGATGGCCGAACGGCACCGGACGAGCGCCCGGGATCAGCTTTGCCACCGCGGCGTCGGCTTCGGCGATGAAATCGGGTACGGCTGCGACCGGCACCGAAATGTCGTGCTTGATCGAGCCGCCTTCCGGCTTCTGTGCCGCCGACATCTCGTCGCGCAACTTCCAGAACGCCTGGCGCTGGCTCAGGCTTGCCGCGATCACGGCGTCGTCGAGGATGCCGTCCTCGAGCCCCTGTGCGAGAATCGATTCCAGCGCAGCGCGCGCGTCGTCGCGCGATGACGACAGCTCCATCAGCACATACCATGGATGTCGGCTTGCCATGGGATTGCGGACGTCGATGCCGTGGCGAACGCTGAAATCGACGGCGATATCGGCGAGCAGTTCAAAGCTGGTCAGATTGCCGGCAGCGATGCCCTGCGACAGCGTCAGCAGTTTCAAGGCGTGTGCTGGTGATTTCAGGCCAACAAAGGCGGTCTCGATCGCGCGCGGCTTTGGAAACAGTCTCAGCGTTGCCGCGGTAATAAAACCGAGTGTGCCCTCGGCCCCGATAAACAAATTGCGCAGATCGTAGCCCGTGTTGTCCTTTTTCAATTTTGACAGCAAGTTCAGGATCCGGCCGTCGGCCAGTACTACTTCGAGCCCGAGTGCCATCTCGCGCGCTGCGCCATACGCCAATGCAGCCGTGCCGCCGGCATTGGTGGAGAGATTGCCGCCGATCGTGCAGCTTCCTTCCGCGGCGAGCGACAGCGGAAACAACCGGTCGATGCTGGCTGCCTTTTGCTGCGCGACCAGCAGCACCACGCCGGCCTCGCAGGTCATGGTGTTGGAGGCGGCGTCGATCTCCCGGATCTTGTCGAGCCGGCGCATCGAAACCACCACCTCGCCATGCGGGGTCTGGCCGCCGACGAGGCCAGTATTGCCGCCCTGCGGCACCAGCGCGATTTTATGTTCACTGGCGAGCTTGCAGATCGCCGATACTTCCGCGGTCGAGCCCGGGCGCAGCACCAGCGGCGAGCGGCCGTGAAACAGGTCGCGCTCCTCGGTGAGGTAGGGCGCGATATCGGCGGCATCCGTCATGGCGTATTTGTCGCCAACCATGGCGCGAAAGCGTGCGATCAGCTCAGGCGAAAGCGGCGGTGCGGCAGCGGCGGGCTTGACGGTATTCATGGTTGCGTCTCTTTTTATTATTGTCTTCTTTCTTCTCGTCTCCTTCGGACTTCAGCTGCGGCCAATCGCGGCGCGGCGGAGGCGGTCGTTGATAGCCTCGCCCAGGCCGTGATCCGGCACCGGCATCACGGCGATGCCGCGCGCGCCTTTGTCGTCGAGGCTGCGAAGGTAACCGAAAAGATTGGCGGCTGCTTCCGCCAGATCGCCACGCACGGAAAGATTTATCACCGCGACCGCGGCTTCCGTCCCCGCCACCGTCCGGGGGCCGAATGCCAGCAGCGCTTCGCCGGCCTCGACGCGCTCGATTTCGAGCCGGACCTTGCTGCGCGGGGCGTAATGCGAGGCCAGCATGCCTGGCGCCAGAGGCATCGTGGTGGCGCCGGCCGCGGTGGTCTGCGGCACGCCCGCCAGTGCGCGGCCGAGCACGCGCTCGATCGCTCCGCGTGGCAGACCGCCGGGACGCAGCAGTGTCGGGACCGCGAAGCATCCGACGATCGTGGATTCGACGCCGACATCAACCGCGCCGCCATCGACGATCAGGTCGATCCGCCCGGCAAGATCATCCTGCACATGGGCTGCAACGGTCGGCGACACATGGCCCGACAGATTGGCTGACGGCGCCACCATCGGGCCGCCAAAGGCTTTCAGGATCTCCCGCGCGACAGGGTGGGCGGGAATGCGGATCGCAACAGTATCGAGTCCGGCGGTCGCGAGATCGGCCACCGCGCAGCCGCTCGCCTTGGGCAGCACCAGCGTCAGCGGTCCCGGCCAGAACGCTTCGGCAAGCCGCGTGGCCTGCGCGTCAAAACACGCAATTTTCCGGGCAGCCATGAGGTCGACGACATGGGTAATCAGCGGATTGAACGAGGGGCGGCCCTTGGCCCGATAGAGCCGGGCGATGGCGGCGGGATTGGTGGCATCGGCGGCGAGCCCATAAACGGTCTCGGTCGGGAACCCCACCAGGCCGCCAGCGGCGAGCACGCGCGCCGCAGCAGCCGTGGCAGCTGCCCCGGCGGGCAAAACCTGTGTTTTCAGACCCACATTCATCGGGTCAGGCATCCTCGATTCGGGTTCTTGCGGTGTGCAAGACCCAAGGCTATAAGCCGCGTTCTTGTCGGAGTGTGGCTCAGCCCGGTAGAGCACTGCGTTCGGGACGCAGGGGTCGCAGGTTCGAATCCTGCCACTCCGACCAGAAATCATTAGAGTTTTTCTTCTGATTTCGACCCTCGGTCAAGTTTGACCGGCATATCAGGTTTTCGGCCGATCGTGACTGCTACCCCATGCAGGTCGCCGGGCTAACGAGGGCACCAACTACCCTCTTAGTTGAGGCGAGCCCTTCAAAACCAGACACTGCGCTTTCGCAGTCAAGCGAGCGCGAGCGGCCAATCCGCATTAGTTCATCTCGGATGAGGCTTTCACCGACGAGTCGGTAAACTGCACCGAAACGCCTTTCTTCACCATAGATGCCAGGGCCAACCCATCCCAATTCGTCAACCTGACACAGCCATGGGATTCTGACTTGCTCACCCGGGAGGGGTCGGGTGTGCCATGTATTCCGTAGCCCTCCGCCGAAAGGCCGATCCAGACAATGCCGACGGGATTGTTGGGTCCCGGACCGATATCGAATGGTTTGTTCGTCTTGATTCCCTTGAACTGATATTTAGGGTCATAACGATAGTTCGGATTTCGATCTACCGAGATGATCTTGAAGGTGCCGACGGGCGAGGGCTTTTCCTTGCTGCCAACCGTTGCGGGATAAAACGCAATCAGGTCGCCTGATTGGCCATAGGCCTTCACAGTCTGCCGCTCTTTGTCGACCTCTATCTTCGTGACCGGTCCCTTGCTTTCATCGACAAGAACGTTTGGTACCACGATCTGCTGGCCGGCCTGGTCGAACGAAATTCCGGGATTGAGCGTTCCAAGCAATCGCTCGCTCACGTGGAATTTTTCAGCAATGGCCTCTTTTGCGTTCCGGTAATCAACCCTTTTCATTCCCTTCATTTCCTCCATCTTTGCGGGAATGTGCTCGGTGAAGGGACCTTTCAGGTCAGATTCGGTCAGAACATATTGAGTGAGAATGGGCTGCGTATCCGCCGAGAGCGACGACATAATCTCGCTCGTGAGGGGTCGGTCCGCAGGTAGATCATGCGCGCCAGCATAAGCAGTCAGTGCCTTGGTCACGTTCTCACCGAGGTTTCCGTCGATTTCCCCCGGCGAAAAATGCGCCCGATCCAGCAGGACCTCAACCTTGACAAGGAGCGGTGATGTGTGACGGCTGGCTGATCGCTTTCCCGAAAACGTGGCCTTTTCGATCGTCTGTTCGTCCAGTCGCTGTGAGGCGTGAGCCACCGAGATGCTCAATGCCAGGATCATGATGGAGGAAAAGACGTGCGCCTTGCGCAAGAGGTCGGCCGCCGCCTTCGCAGCTAACGTCCGTGAAATACGTCCCGATTGTTTCGAGGCCTGCCGCTTTCTAATCTCGGTCACGGACGATGGTCTTGCTACGAATTCCATCTCTCATTTTCTTTCTTGATGGCTGTGCGAGCGGCTCAAATCCTTTGCAACTCAATTTCTTTAACCACAGTGCGTGGCCTGATCGCGGGTCGTACCGGATGGCCTCGCCGAGGCTTACGTCTTCCACGCCGGCGAAGAGCCGCTCTGGGATAACAGCGAAGCCACTTCCATACAGCCGCGCGTGGATTGCCTGTTCGCAAGAAATAATGAAGGAGATTGCCGAAAGTTCCCGAACCGACGGACCATTCAATTTGTTGCCTTCGGCTGTTCATCCAAACCGATTGCTTTGGGCCGTGGCTAACGGGGTAGGGACCAGGGCGTCACGACGCCACCATCTGGAGTGAGATGGTCCTACAGCAGCGGCCGACTTTCCGAGCGTCGACAGGTGCACGCGGTGCACACAATAAATAGGCCGCAGGCTCCCAGCCCGCGGCCTATTGGTCTCCGCCGATCTATGTTCATCTCAGCAAAAAGACCGCTCTATCATATGCTCAGCGGCCATCCGGCTTAGAGTCTGATCCGAGATGAATAATGACTTCCGGGGCCGGCATCTCCCATCATACGCGCTCCGACGTCGCTATTGAAGACCCATCCTGGTGCCAAAAGCGAAACCAAGGAAAGTGTGGCCGTACGAACACATGATTATTGTCACCGGCCTCGTGCTCGGTCGGACGCTCCAAGCTTGTTGTTGTCTTCAGCATTGCCGAAATAGAACAAGCACGGCATCAGCTTCAGAAATCACCGACGACAAGGTGAGCAGTAGTTTTCGCCGGCGTGCGCTCTCCGATTGGTGCAGCCATGATTGGTCCAGCCATCGGAAGACAAGTTCGACGTCAGCGCACATTGATGCGCGGTTCAAGGAGTTGAGCCGCCCATTTCACGTCAGACGGCTATGTCTCCAATTTCTCCAACCGTACGATCAGCTTTCGAAGGCGTTGGCCGGTAGCGTGGAAAATCGCATTGCAGACGGCCGCGTAAGTGGATCGGCTCGCCTTTTCTGAGCGTCGGAAAATTTAGTTAAGAGCGGCAAGAGCGATTTTGTGTGCAATATCGTGTAGCTAGTTCGCAGCTCATGACATGTTAGCGCGCCAATGAGCCACTCAGCCTCGCGATCACCTCGTAACAACCGGCTCGATTATCAGCTAAATCACTCGCCAACTCTTCTGCGTGATCGAGCCGTAAACTCGCCGAGCTATCGCTGCGATTGGACTTTTGCTCGCCGCGAGATTGGGTATGTGGTCAATGACGACCGCAAGTTTTGTTGTACAAGAAGGGTTCCGATCGTGGCGTCGTCCGTCGATGAGCCGGTCAGGCAACATCTGCGGACAAGGCGCCGGTGGAAACCTTCCCTTTCGTCGTTGAAGATCGAGCGGACTGCGCGCAGAATGCGCCGAAGCTAGGAATGACGGTAAGGCGACAGCTTCGATTGTATTGAGCTGCTGCTACGATCCGACAAGCCGGCCCGCGAAGATCGGATATTTGAACCCTATGGAGTTCGATCGGCTGGCTGGATTAGCTCAAGCGGTGTCAACAGATCGGAGCCAGCTCAGTAACGGCGGCATTTTAGCGGGTGCCAATTACTGGTTTGCAGGCAAAAAAGTGGCGGCAATCTTGCGCAATCTTTCCGTCAGTGAAGGAAAATTTAGAGATGCCCGATCAAGCCAAAAAGATTCCTGCACCGAGCGTCGCGCCTGTCGAGACAGATCTGCGCCAATTGGTGCATACGTTGCAAAACCTTTTTAAAACGGGCATCGAGGCCGACTGCATTGTGCGGCTGCTCGAAGTGGTATTGAAGAATCAGAACATCAATATCCAGATGCTAGGAGCAACTCTTGGAACCGTAGCATCAAGCGCGGAAGAGATTTCTGTAACGTCGGACGATATCAAGCGCCGCTCCGACAATGTTGCTAAGGAAACCACAGCGACCAGCGCCGAGATGACGCGTCTCATCGAGGTCGTGAAAGGCCTCAACGAATCAAAAAACCAATTTGGCGCTGTCCAGGAAATGATGGAAGACATCACTAAAACGGTTAAGCTGATCAACCAAATTGTTGACCAGACCAAACTGCTGGCGCTCAATGCAACGATTGAAGCCGCCAGAGCCGGTGAGGAAGGCAAAGGATTTGCCGTGGTGGCTTCGGAGGTTAAAAATCTCTCTGAGTCTACAAGAGTCGCCGCCGGGGAAATCCGAAAAAATATTGAGCGTGGTCAGAGTACCCTTGATTCCATTTTCGAGGTGTTGAAACAGCAGGTCGAGGAAACCGGCATAATATCCGATAAAGCCCTGCAATCCATTAAAATAGCCGATGCTGAGACGATCAGTATCGCCGATGCTATCTCCCAGATTGTCATTGGCATCAAAGATCAAAGCGCCGCGATGCAAAAGCTAAATATTACGATGGGTGGCTTTGTTTCGGCCTCAACCCAGAATAGCGACATTGTTGCAGAACTTTCCGAAATCAAAGACGAATTGGGCGTCTGCTCAAGACAAAGCCTGGACGCGGTTCGGGCTATCACGGCAACGCAGAATGTCGAAGGGGATTTTAGCAAGACATCGTGCATGATACTTGAGCGGCTGGGTAAGAAGATAAACCAAACGCCCGACATAAACCAGGTTCTTCAGGAATTGGTTGCTCTGGTATGCAATCATTTCGACTGGCAGATTGCGCACGTCTTAATTGCTGATGCTTCTGGCACCACCAGATCGGCTAAAATATGGAACATCCCCCCTAATCAACGCAACAGCAAGTTTGTTCAGATGTCCGAGTCGGGCGAATTTGCATCGGGTAAAGGCCTGCCCGGACGTGTGTATCAGAGCAAAAAACTGGAATGGATTTCCAATGTTACGCTCGATACCAATTTTCCTCGCGCGCAAGCAGCTAAAGAACTTGGTCTCGTTTCCGGCGTAGCACTTCCATTGCTCTCAAGAAAAGGTGAGGTCCTCATGGTCATTGAATACTTCGCCACCAAAGAGCAAAAACCCAAGGAGAGCTTCTGCACGCTTCTAGAACAAAGCGGCCAGATTATTGGCAAGCTGATCATAAGTGAGAAAATCTCTCACCCTTCCGCGTAGCCTTTTTATTGTTATTGCCTTTCTTGCTGCTTCCCCAAGCGTGTGACCTCTTCGTCGCCTGGAACGCGGGCGATGTCGAGCAAGGGTTTTGTCTGATCGGATGATTCGCCGCGCGCTTGGTCTCGCCAGCCGGTGCTTTAGCCGTAGGTCGTGAGATGCGGCGAAACGACGCTCAAAGAAACCGGGGGGCGCGGCACCAGCTTATGCCGATGCACCTTTGCTCTGTGCCAAACAAGCGGCGGACCGGCTCACTCAACCGGAAATAGCGCTATTGCGGGGCGTAGACCCGTACTACTACTGGTTGTCGTTTTCATCCGATTTTTACTGTTAATGAATAGCTACCGTGGGAAGACCTGCATCTTCGGGGGATCCACCGTGGCATTCTTGCAACTTAACGTTCGTGGGCGACTGATCCTGGGCTTCAGCCTGCTTTGCATCCTGCTGGCCGCCGTGGTGGGCACCACGATCATCAAGGTACGCACGGTCAACGAATCCACCGATCGAACGGTCAACCTGCGGGTTCCAACCGCTATGAACGCTGGCGAATTGGTGGCGGACGTCTACGCCTCGCTTGCATCGCTGCGTGGCTGGCTGTTAACGGGCAGTGATGTCTTCAAGACCGAACGGGCGGTGCTCTGGAAAGACATCGAGGCGCGCGGCTCCGAGATGGATCGCCTGTCGGGCCAATGGACGACCGAGCAGAACAGGTCGGACTGGAAACAGGCCAAGCCGTTGCTGGACGATTTGCGCAGCGCACAGGACAAGGCCGAAGCGATCGCCCACACCGTCGACGAGCAACCCGCGGCAAAAATTCTTGCAACCGAGGCAGCTCCGCTCGCCAAACTCATGCTGCAGAAGTCGACCTCGATCATCGAGGAGGAGGGCGGCATTGCCTCCACGGATGCGCGCAAGAGTCTGTTGATCGACTTTGCCGACTTGCGCGGCAGCACGGCGATGGCGATCGGCGCGATCCGCGCCTATCTGCTGACGGCAGATGGGGCTTTCAAAACCGAGTTCGCTGAACTTTGGGCGCTCAATCAGAAGAAGTTCGACGCGCTGGAGAAGCGACGGTCGGAGATGACGGTCGATCAGCAGAAAGCGTTTGACGCTCTGGTCGGAGCCCGGGCCAAGTTTGCGCCGCTGCCGCAGAAGATGTTCGATATCCGCGCCTCGGATCGCTGGAACATGGCGCAATGGTTCCTGACCAACGAGGCCGCGCCCCGTGCCAACAAGCTGCTCGATATCTTCGCAGGCACGAGGAATGACAGCGGCTCGCGTTCGGGCGGGATGGTTGCGCGGCAACGGGACAGTCTGAAGAAAGATGGTGCCTCGGTTCTCGCGGAAACCAGTTTTCTGACGATCTTGCTCTGGGTGTTACTGGGTGTCGGCATCGGCGTCGCGTCCACGGTAGTCTATCTGACCAACCGCTCGATCGTGCCACCGATCCTCAAGATGGTGGGAGCCATGGAGCAACTCGCCGGCGGCGATCACTCGGTGGAGGTTCCTGCTACCGACAAAAAAGATGAAATCGGCTTGATGGCGCGAGCTGTGTTGATCTTCAAGGAAAACATGATCAAGGCGAAGGAGCTTGCCGACAAGGAGGCTGAAGCTATCAGCGCGCGGATGGCGCGCGCCGCGCGGGTCAACGAACTGACCAAGGCGTTCGATGCCGACGTGTCGTCGGTGCTGAGGTCGGTGGCGGCAGCTTCAACCGAACTGCAGGCGACGGCGTCATCGATGACGGCAACAGCCGAGGAAACCAGCAACCAGGCAACCGCGGTAGCTGCGGCGACGGAAGAGGCCTCAACAAACGTACAGACCGTTGCGGCAGCGTCCGAGGAACTGGCCAGTTCCGTCACCGAAATCGGCCGTCAGGTAGCATCGTCGGCGGCAATCGCGCAGAAAGCGGTCACGGAGGCCGAGCGCACCAATACGACGGTCCAGGGGCTGTTCAACGAAGCCGCCAGCATTGGCGATGTCGTCAAGCTAATCAGCGACATCGCCGGTCAAACCAACCTTCTCGCGCTCAATGCCACGATCGAAGCCGCGCGTGCCGGAGAGGCCGGCCGGGGCTTCGCCGTGGTGGCGGCCGAGGTTAAGAGTTCTTGCCGAACAAACCGCTAAGGCAACGGAGCAGATTAGCAATCAAGTTTCGTCAATCCAGACCTCGTCGAGCGAAGCCGTCAGCGCTATCAAAGGGATCACCGCTATCATTAACGAAATGAACGAGATCGCTTCTGCGATTGCAAGTGCTGTGGACGAACAGGGTTCGGCCACGCAGGAGATCGCGCGCAACGTGCAGCAAGCGGCACTCGGCACCAATGAAATCACATCGAATGTGAGCGGTGTTCAGCAGGCTGCTGGCGACACCGGCACCGCAGCCCATCAGGTTCTCGAAGCCTCCAACGAGTTATCTCGGCAGTCCGAGACGATAAGGGGTCAGGTCGAGTCCTTCCTCAGCGATATCAAGGCCGCCTAGTCCGACCTGTCTTTGTCGTCACTCCTTGCTGGCGATGACGTTGTCCGCATGGCGGATGACGGGGATCAAGCGAGCCGTCGGCTGCCGCGAAGCTTTTGCCCGTACCGTGAAAGCAATGCCGCAGCATACCGACACAATCGGTAATTGCATTGTTATAGATAAACAATTTAACCTTTAAAAAAGGAGAACTGGATTATTGCTGGGGAGGGAACGATTTCGCGCGCCGTCAGGAAGGCATCGATCGATCGCTGCAAGACGTCGAGTTGCAATCAGCAAGGAAAGAACATGAGCAATTTTCTGCTTCGCCTCACAGCACGGCGATCGGATACGGAATACAAGGGGTTGCTGCCATGAATCTCAAGATCCGCACAGTACTGCCACTCATCGTCTCCGCGCTCGCGCTGATGGCCGTGGTAGCGGCCGGGCTGAGCGCCCGTACTGCGATGCTCAGGCGCTGGGATTCCGAGGCGTTCCTCAAGATCAACCAGCTATCGCAACTATTGCTGGAGAGCGCCGGCCAATGGGCGGTCGAGCGTGGGCTTACCAATGCGCCGCTGAATGCTCCGCCTATCGTTCCAACCGAACGACGTGCGGAGATCGCCAAGACCCGCGTCGTTGCCGATAAGGCATTTCGCGACGCAGTGGAGGGACTGCGGGCGATTCCTGCGATGAAGGCCGGCGAACCCAAGATCGTCGAAGCCGAGAAGGCGTTTGCGGCTTTCCAGGCATTCCGAGCCCGGCTCGACGACAATCTCGCCAAGCCCGGATCGGAGCGGGATCCGGAGATCGTGTCGGGCTTCGCTCCTGCGATCACCAATCTGATTGAGGTAGCTGGCAACGACCTGCGATTGACGCTTGAGACGCTTACTGTTCCGCCCTCGGCGGCGCTGTCTCAACTGGTCGGACTTCGGCATCTGGCCGCGCTGATGGCTGAGAACGCGGGCAGGGAGCGCTCGTACCTCGGCGGAATCATCGGTGGACGCAGCAAGCTCACCGCCGATGGCATACGTCGCGTAGCGGGCTTCCGGGGCGAGGTAGATCTGGCCTGGGCTACCATTTCGGCGATCAAGCAGCGCAACGATATTCCTGCGAAAATCACCGATGCGATCAAAGATCTCGATAACGAATATTTCCGGGAATATGGCGAAACGCGCGATGCTGTGTTCGCCTCCGGTGATAGCGGAGACTACAAGATCACCGGCAAGGACTACGTCGCGCGCGCCACTAAGGCAATCAATTCGATCCTGCGACTTGCCGACGTGATCGGAGCCACCGCCAATGAAGCGGCTGACGCCGATTTGGCCGAAAGCACATCGAAGGTGACGTTGAACGGAGCGTTGCTGCTCGCCTGCGTGCTTCTTGCCGCTCTGAGCTTCTGGATCTCGTTCTCGCGTATCGTGCGTCCGCTATCCGCTCTGACGGTGGCAATGCGCGAACTCGCGAAGGGCAATCTGCAAATCGATTTGCCCGGCCTTGGCCGAGCCGATGAGATCGGTGAAATGGCGCAAGCGGTGCTGGTCTTCAAGGAAAACGGCATCGAAAAAATTCGCCTGGAGGAAGCACAGATGGCGAGTCGGGCGACTGTGACGCGACGCCAGGAGGAAATCGATCAGTTGATCGGCCTGTTCGCCCGCAGCGTGAGCGGTTCATTCAAATCGCTTTCCGGCGCGTCCGCTGACATGTCGCAGACATCGATCTCGCTCGAAAGCGCGGCGCAGACCACAGGTGCTCAGGCCACGCAGGTTCTAAGCGAGGTCGAACAGACCTCGCTTAACATTCAGACCGTAGCGGCGGCTTCGCAGCAGCTGTCAGCGTCGATCTCCGAAATTGGCCGTCAAGCCAGCGAATCCGCGCGCGGCTCGAACGGAGCGATGCGGCAGGCCGAGGCGGTCGTGGCCAAAGTCGAGGAATTGCGTCACGCGTCGGCCGAGATCGGCAGTGTTGTCAATCTGATCAACACCATCGCAGGGCAGACCAATCTACTGGCGCTGAACGCCACTATCGAGGCCGCGCGCGCCGGCGAGGCCGGACGTGGTTTCGCGGTGGTAGCCGGCGAGGTCAAGGCCCTGGCCGAGCAGACCGCCAAAGCGACCAGCGAGATTGCTCATCAAGTCGCCTCGATCCAGTCCGCAACTAACGGCGCGGCCGAGGCGATTCAAGAAATCTCCGGCACCGTCCGCGGTGTCAACGAGACAGCCGTGGCGATCGCAACCGCAGTGGAGCAGCAAAGCGCCGCAACCGTGGAGATCGCGCGCAGCATCGAGTCAGTGACGGCCAATGCCGCCAGTATGACGCGCAGCATGGGACAAGTGCAGGGCGCCGTCGATGCAACCACCGGCAATGCCGCTGAGGTCAGGCGAACATCCTCGGCGCTATCGCACGATACTAACTTGCTGAGCAGCGAAGTAGAGGAGTTCCTTACTGCTCTGGGCGATCTCGGCGAGAGCCGGCAGCTGCGGAGGCTGGATGTCAATCTTCCGGCAACCGCGACGTTGGGTAGCCAAAGCGTCGCCGGACGAGTGCTGAAAGTTTCGCCGGTAATGGTGTTGTTCGATGGTCAATTGCAGGCCGCGGCAGGCGCGCTGGTGGAATTGCGCATCGATCGGCTGGACCGGCCGCTGCGCGGCCGCTTCGTCGATCGGATTGCCGGTGGCTGTCAGATCCAGTTGCTGCTCAACCATGAACATCTGACCTTCATGGAAGGCGTCATGAGCTGGTTTGCAACGGCAGCATGATCAGCGCGGCGCACCAACCCAGCACGCAATCGCCCGTCGGAGGCTCAGCCTCCGACGAGACCGACGGGCTTGCTGCGCTTGCGCGCTATGAGGTTCTCGATACGCCGCTGGAACCTGCGTTTGATCGCATCGTCCGACTAGCCGCGCTGCTGCTAGACGTTCCAATCGCGGTGATCTCGCTGGTCGACGCCGGCCGGCAATGGTTCAAAGCCCGATACGGGCTCGATATGCGGGAAGCGCCGCGCACTATCGCCTTTTGCGATCATGCGATTTGCGGTACCGGCATTCTGGTGGTGCCCGATGCGGAACTCGATCCGCGGTTTCGTGACAACCCGGTGGTGACTGGCGACATGCGTCTGCGCTTCTATGCGGGCGCGCCGCTGGTGACACCCGACGGTTTCGCACTGGGCACGATATGCGCGATCGATCGTACGCCGCGGCAATTGAGTGCGAGGGACGCCGCCGTTCTGGCTGCGCTCGCTGAGCAGGCTCTCCATGAGTTGGAGGTCCGCTCCGCCTTGGACGAATTGTACCGGGAAGTGGCGGAAGGACGCCGCACCGCACGCACGCTACAGGATGAGGGCGCCAAGCTGGCGGCTCTTCTCAACGCAACCGAGAACGCCGTCGTGACGACCGATACCGACGGCCGAGTCGCGAGCCTCAATCGCGCCGCCGAGGCGATGTTCGGGTTCGAACCCGGCCAATCCATCGGCAAGGCGATTGCCGAACTAATCTCTACTGAAGACGATCATGCCAATTGCGAGAATCTGACCCGATCAATCAACGGTTACGGCCGGCGCCAGGATGGGACGCAATTCCCGATCGAGGTTTCACGCGCGCGCTGGACCGACGCGCGAGGCGACCTGGCATCTGGTGCGATCGTGCGGGACGTCACCGAACGTCATCGCGCCGAAGCCGAAGCACGCCGCCGCATAGCCTCGGTGCACTCCCACGACAAGCTCGCTGCGCTAGGTCGAACCGCTGGCGGCGTGGCGCACGAACTGAATAATCTGTTGCAGCCGATCATCGGCCTGACCCAACTGGAACTGGATCAGTTGCCGAACGAAGGCACCGACGAGCAGATGGAGACCCGCGAGAGTCTCGCGATGATCCTCACTTCCGGTAACCAGGCCCGTGAAGTGGTCCGCAAACTGCTAACGTTCGCTCGCAAGGCCAAACCGGCGGTGGCGCTGGTCGACTTTCCCGCCGCGCTGCGGCGGAGCATAGCGTCTTTTGGCGAACTGCTGCCGCCGGGCGTGCATCTCGAGCAAATCATCGACGCAACTGCGGCGGGTGTTGCCACCATCAACGAGAGTGAGCTGGCGGAGATCATGGCCAATCTGGCGATCAACGCGGTCCACGCCATGGATGGCAAGGGAACGCTGACCATCCGGCTCGATCGGCTTGAACTGACCGAGGCCGCGGCGTCGTTGGGAGTGGCGGCAGGTTGTTGGTTCAGGATATCGATTGCCGACAATGGTCACGGTATGGACGCCGAGACCAAGGCGCAAATCTTCGAACCGTTTTTCACTACCAAAGCGATCGGGCAGGGCACGGGCCTCGGCCTATCAATTGTCTACGGCGTACTGCGCGACTGGAAAGGTGTCATAACGGTCGACAGCACGGTAGGCCGCGGCAGCACCTTTACCCTCTACATCCCGGTTTCCCAAACACTATAACCAAGAAGGAGAAATATCATGGCTGATATTCTATTGATCGACGACATGAAGGGGGTTCGCCGCTCCGTCAGCACTGTGCTGAAACGGGCTGGCCACAACGTCACCGAGGCTGAGGAAGGCGGCGCCGGCCTCGAACTGCTCAAGGGTGGAACGCGGTTCGACCTCGTCATCACTGACATGCTGATGCCGAAAAATGACGGCATGGACGTGCTATTGTTCCTGGAACAGATGCGCAACCGGCCCAAGGTGCTGGCGATCTCCGGCGGCGGCAGTCAGATCTCGGCGGACGAGGCCTTCACGTTGGCGCGCAACAAGGCTGACGCTACGCTGGCCAAGCCGTTCGATAACGCCGACCTGCTTGCGGAAGTCGACAAACTGCTCAAGGTCAGTGCCTAACTACAGCGGCGGCCGAAGCGCGTCCGGCTTCAGATCCGCACGCAGGACATGACGTCGATCATCCGACCAAATGTCAATAAAGCGGAGGGTCGGTATCCCGATCGAGGCGAAGCCGCCTCGATCTGCAACGCGATGGCGTTGGCCTGCGTGATCTGACGCAGCAGTCCTGCTGGTTGTCGGCAAGCGCTCATGCGCATCTCAGCACGCCTCCATGACGGGTGTGCGTGAAGCAGCTCGCGTGCCCTGAAGAGGCCAGATAATGAGGACGGCTTGACGATTTATCCCAAAATCTTGCCTGACCGCACCGTGGGTCGTTTCGGCGCGAAGCCACGCGGGCCGGTATCGCGGCTCGTGACGATGGCGGCGGCCGCGATGATCGTGATGATCGTCTGCGGGGCCGGTTTCGCCATTTGGACTTTGCGCGAAAGCGCCTACGATGTGGTTGCCTTGGGCGAAGGCGAATCCATCGCATCGTCGCGGCAAGACGTCATGATGCTGGCTCGGCGAGAGGCCACGATCCTGTTGCTCGGCGCCGCAGGAACCGCGGCCGGCGTGCTCATCCTGCTGTTTTCTCTGGGGAGACAGATCCGTGGTATTCGGCGCTCCGAAGCGTGGCTGGCCGAGCAGAACCTGACGGTCGATAAAAGTAAGCGATTGCTACTGGATACCCAGCGCATCGGCAATCTCGGTCACTTTGAAACGAACCTTGGCTCGGATTGGATCTGGTCGCCACAACTTTTCGAAATCGCGGGACTGCCCGAGGCCCCTTCGATCGCGTTTGAAACCATTGTAGCGCTCTCACATCCCGACGATCGCGATGATTTCCGCACCGCGTGGGAGGATAGCCAGGCTTCACGGTCAAAAATGGTGCAGGAATTGCGGTGGATTCGTCCGGATCGGAAACTTCGCTGGATCCATATCGAAGCCGATCCGCGTTACGACACGGTACACCAATTCATCGGCCATTTCGGCGTAGCGCAGGACGTCACCCGGAGAAAAATCGCCGAGCAGGCGGCGGTTGATTCCCGGCACCTGCTGCTGGATGCCGTCGAAGCGATCTCGCAGGGTTTCATCCTGTATGACAAGGAAGACCGCTACGTGCTGGCCAATTCGCGCTTCCGCGAAATGTTTCCGGAACAGGCCGCTTTTATGTATCCGGGCATGCACTATGAGGACATTCTGCGCATCGGCTACAAGCTCGGTTTGTACGAGGATCCCGACGGTGATTTCGACGCCTGGCTAGCGCGAACGCTTGAATGGCATCGTTCGGCGGAACAGCCGATGGTTCGTCATTTGCCGGATGGCCGCTGGATACGGCGGGATGAGCGTCGGACCTCTGATGGCGGCATCGTCGGTCTGCGCGCTGACATCACTGACGTCAAGCGGGTGGAAGTCGCGCTGGAACAGCGCGTCGCCGATCTCGAACTGGCGCGATCTGATCTTGAGGCCCAGAAACGCCGTCTGGTGGCCAACGCAGAGGAGCTCCGTCTTGCCCGCGACACGGCAGAGGCTGCGACCCGGACCAAGTCGCAATTTCTGGCGATGATGAGCCACGAGATCCGCACGCCGATGACCGGGATGATGGGCATGATCGGGTTGCTGTGCGATACCGCGCTGGACGACGAGCAGCTCAAGCTGGCCAATATGGCCCGTGCGTCGACCCACGACCTCCTGCTCGTGATCAACGACATTCTGGATTTCTCCAAGCTGGAAGCCGGCAAGCTCACTCTGGAATCGATCGATTTCAGTCTGCAGTCCGTGATCGGCGGCGTGGTCTCGCTGCTCGGGACCACTGCCAGCGGCAAGGGCGTGCGACTGGAGAGTTCGTTGAGCGACCAGATGCCCGACTGGCTCAAGGGCGATCCAAACCGGATTCGTCAAATCCTGCTCAATCTCGCCGGGAATGCCCTTAAATTTACCGAGCAAGGTTCGGTCCGCATCGTGGCGTCGCATCGCGAATTGTCTGGCGAGATCGTCGAAGTTCGCATGAAGGTGATCGACAGTGGCATCGGCATTCCCAAAAATGTGCAGGAAAACCTGTTTCGCCCGTTCACCCAGGCCGACAATTCGACGTCGCGCAAATATGGCGGCACCGGCCTCGGGCTGGCGATCTCCCACCAACTCTGCAAGATGATGGGCGGTTCGATCGGAGTCGATAGTATGCCAGGCCAGGGCAGCACGTTCTGGTTTACCGTTCATTGCCGGCGCGGCGACATCCCGACGGTATCCGCCCCGCCGGTGGCGCCGGCAGTCGAAAAGCCGGTACGCAAGCTCAACATCCTGGTGGCTGAAGACAATCCGATGATCCGGACCCTGATCTCCAAACTATTGAGGAAGCGGGGGCACACAGCCGACATGGTCGTGGACGGAGAGGAGGCGGTGGCCGCCGTGCAGGGCAAGACCTACGATCTGGTTCTGATGGATATGCATATGCCGAAGATGGATGGCGTTTCTGCCACCATGACGGTGCGCAAACTTCCCGGTCCGGAGCGATTGGTGCCGATCATCGCATTGACCGGCAACGCCCTGGTAGGCCAGCGCGAAAACTGCCTCGCCGCCGGCATGGACGATTATCTTTCCAAACCATTCGAAGCCGTCGATTTCTATGCCGTGATCGATCGTTGGGGCGAAACTAAGGAGGAGTCTGAAGCGCCGCAACGGGTGACCTGCGTGCAGAGTTAGCTCCGATCGGGCGCATCAAAAGCGGCGGCGATGGTGCCTCCCTCGCACCTTGCCGAATACGTGCCAACATGCACCTGACGGCCATTCGTAGGACTCGGTAGGTCTCGGAACGGCGCACACCTCATCTTCCTGGATCGATCCTCGATCAGCTTCAAAGCGTTGTTCTCCGGCGTCCGTCCCAGGTATAGCCGGCCTTGCTGACGCTGGTCGCAGGTTCAGCGTCGGCGGGTTCGTCAGGAATATTTCGGGTCGAAGCGGCGGTGCGGGGACGACGTCAAGCTGCCATCATCGTGACAGTTGTGGCAGCTTTGGCAGGTATCTTGCGCCTTGTGTGCTCATGAAGTCGAGTACCGCCTGGGCAGGCGGCAACATGATCTTGTCCTTGCGTCTGACCACGAACCATTGTCTGACCACGGGCAATCCTTCGATATCAAATGTCACCAGCCGGCCATCGTCCAGCTCACTCGCGACGGTGTGAGCAGAGATGAATGCGATACCAAGACCTGCGATCACGGCCTGCTTGACCGTCTCGTTGCTGCCCATCTCCATTCCAATTTTCGGATTTAGGCTGTTGGCTTCGAACAGGCCCTCCATCAGCAAGCGAGTTCCCGAGCCGACTTCCCGGGTGATGAACACCTCGTCGGAGAGATCCGACAGCGAAAGAACTTTACGGCTGGCTACCGGATGCTGCCCGGAAGCGACGAGAATGTGCGGATGATCGCCGATTAATTGGACTTCCACGTCGACGTCGGAAGGCGGCCGGCCCATGATCGCTATGTCCATTTCGTAATCGTGGACGGCGCGCCGTATGGTCTCCCGATTGCCAACGGCAAGTTTAATATCGATCTTCGGGTACAATTTCGAAAAGGCGGCGATGGCGTAGGGGACGAAGTATTTGGCCGTGCTTACGGCACCGATCGATACTTTACCGCCCGTTTTTCCAGCCAATGCCTCTAGCGACAGTTCGCAGGTCGTGATCGCTGCCTCTATCCTCTGACTCAGCGCCAATAGTTCCCGACCCGCTTCCGTCAGGCGCATGCCCTCGCTTGTGCGCTGCACCAAAGGAAGCCCCGCCAAATCCTGCAGGTTGCGCAATTGCTGCGTTACCGCAGGCTGTGTAAGATTAACGCGGCCGGCCGCCGCAGTAATGCTTCCGCCGGCCGCGAGTGCGGCAAGAGACCGAAGTTGACGAATGGTCAGATCACGAAGCCCGGCAGGCATATTAGAACAATCTATATCATGTCAAATTTCTTTAGATTTTACTAATCCGGCTTTTCGAGTCAACATAATCGCAAGGAAAAAGCGGACAGGGCGGGAATTACATGGACCAAAAGCTCCAGTTAAACGATTTTCTTGAGAAATACTCGCAAGGTGGACCGCTGGAGCTTCGTGTGGCGGCTGCCATCGATGCTATCGCTGCGGCTTCCGTAAGCCTTTCGCAAAAGATTTCCAAAGGAGCTTTGGACGGAATAACCGGCGAAGCCACCAGCAAAGAACAGGAGCGGAACGCGGACGGGGATGTCCAGAAGGATCTCGACCTCTATGCGGATCGCGTGCTCCGCGAGCACCTCCAACGCTTGCCGCTCGCGGCCTTGGCTTCTGAGGAAGAAGTAGGCTTGGAGATTCGTGATCCCGCAGCGTCCATCTGCATCGCGATCGATCCCCTGGACGGATCGTCGAACATCGAGGCCAATATGAGCGTGGGGACGATCTTCTCGATCGTCCGGACGCCCGCCGAAATCAGCGCGGCCTTCAGTTTGGCCGGAACAAACCAGCTCGCTGCCGGATTCGTCGTGTACGGTCCTCAAACATCGCTCGTGCTCACCACAGGAGACGGCGTGGATATCTACACGCTTGACGATTCCGACAATCTCTACAAGCGCACGCGCAGTCGGGTGACCATTCCGGCGTCGACGTCGGAATACGCAATCAACTCGTCGAACTATCGACATTGGGAAGTGCCGGTGCGCACTTACATCGATCAGTGTCTGGCGGGTTCGGAAGGTCCGCACGAGAAAAACTTCAACATGCGTTGGATCGGCTCTCTCGTGGCCGAAGCCTATCGCATCCTGACGCGCGGAGGGATATTTCTCTATCCGGGCGACGCACGCGATGGATACGGCGAGGGCAGGCTACGCCTGGTTTATGAGGCGCATCCAATGTCGTTCATCATGGAACAGGCCGGCGGCGGTGCCACGACGGGTCGTGAGCGCGTTCTCGATGTCGCCCCCCGCGGTCTTCATCAAAGGATTCCGCTGATAATGGGTTCGATCGACGAGGTCCGTTACATCGAGCAGCTTCACGCGGATTACGGAGCGAGGGACGGAATGTCCGCGCCCTTGTTCGCGAAGCGCGGCCTGTTTCGAGTTTGATCGAGAACAGCCGTGTCACGCAAGCATCCCATCATATCGATCACGGGTTCATCAGGTGCCGGTACGACGTCGGTCAAGCGCACCTTCGAGCAAATTTTCCGGCGCGAGAACGTGCAGGCCGCCTACATAGAGGGTGACGCCTTCCATAGGTACAATCGCACCGAGATGCGGCAACGAATGGCCGAGGAGGCAGAAACTGGAAACAGTCACTTCAGTCACTTCAGTCCGCAGACAAATTTGTTCGAGGAGCTGGAGAAGACTTTCCGGGACTACGCCGAGAACGGCGCGGGAATGACCCGTTATTATGTTCACGACCAGGACGAGGCCGCTTTTCATGGCGTTCCTCCCGGCACATTCACGGACTGGCAATCATTGCCGGCAGGCTCGGACCTCCTTTTCTATGAAGGTCTCCATGGCGCGGTCGTTACGGACAAGGTGAACGTCGCGCAATATGCCGATCTCAAGATCGGGGTGGTGCCTGTCATCAATCTCGAGTGGATCCAGAAGCTTCATCGAGATCGTGCCGCGCGAGGCTATTCGACCGAAGCGGTTACGGACACCATACTGCGTCGCATGCCAGACTACATCAACTACATCTGTCCGCAGTTCGCTGAGACCGACATCAATTTTCAACGCGTGCCGACGGTCGATACGTCCAATCCCTTCATCGCCCGATGGATCCCGACAGCGGACGAATCGATGGTCGTGATCCGTTTCAAGAATCCGCGCGGAATCGATTTCCCTTATCTGCTGTCGATGCTGCACTCGAGCTTCATGTCGCGCGCCAATTCAATCGTAATTCATGGCGCGAAACTCGACCTTGCGATGCAACTCATTCTGACGCCGCTGATCATGCAACTTATTTCCCGCAAGCGGAGTATGAAGTGACAGATCTGGCGACGTCACTCAACGAGGCGACGTTGAACGGATCTGTAGCGGGGGATCCGGTGCGAAACCGTGTGTCCCATCAGCAGATGGCAAATGCCATCCGGTTTCTGGCCGTCGACGCGGTGGATCGCTGCAAGGCGTTAGCCACGTTTCTACGGCGGATGACGCTTTCGTCGCGTGGCCAGAGGGACGGGAACTACCGGGCGTAAAAGTTCTGCTTATCAATAAGGGAGGAAGAATCTAATGGCGCGCATCACGCTCAGACAGTTGCTCGATCACGCTGCCGAACGCGGCTATGGCGTACCGGCATTCAACATCAACAACATGGAGCAGGGACTGGCCATCATGGATGCGGCCGCGGCGGTCGACGCACCGGTCATCATCCAGGCCTCCCGCGGGGCGCGGAGTTACGCCAACGACATCATGCTGGCGAAAATGATCGACGCGCTGGAAGAGATGCATCCGCAGATTCCGTTGTGCATGCACCAGGACCATGGCAACGATGAAGCCACTTGCGCTACCGCAATCAAATACGGCTTCACCTCGGTGATGATGGACGGCTCATTGAAAGCCGATGCCAAGACGGCGGCCGATTACGACTACAACGTCGACATCACCCGCCGCGTCGCCGAGATGGCGCACTGGATTGGCGCATCGGTGGAAGGCGAACTCGGGGTACTCGGTTCGCTGGAGCATGGCGGAGGGGAACAGGAGGATGGCCACGGTGTCGAGGGCAAGGTCAGCCACGACCAGTTGCTCACCGATCCCGACCAAGCGGTCGATTTTGTTCGCGCCACCAAGGTGGATGCGCTGGCGATCGCGATGGGAACGTCGCATGGCGCGTATAAGTTCTCGCGCAAGCCGGACGGCGATATCCTCGCCATGAATGTGGTCGAGGAAATTCACCGTCGCCTGCCGGACACTCATTTGGTGATGCACGGATCGTCCTCGGTGCCTCAGGTGCTGCAGGATATGTTCAACGAATTCGGTGGCCAGATGCCGCAGACCTTTGGCGTGCCGGTCGAGGAAATCGCGCGCGGTATCAAACATGGCGTGCGCAAGGTCAATATCGATACCGATTGCCGGCTCGCGATGACCGCCGCGTTCCGCAAGGTGGCCAGCAACACCAAGAGTGAATTTGATCCACGTAAGTTCCTTAAGCCCGCAATGGATGCGATGCGGGATCTGTGCCGCGAGCGGTTCGAGCAGTTCGGCACCGCCGGAAATGCATCCAAGATCAAGGTCATTCCGCTGGCGGAGATGGCCAAACGGTACCGGGCTGGAAAGCTTGATCCGAAAATCGGCGTCCAACCAGGCGCGGTCAAGGCTGCCGAATAACTCTGATCATCGCTTCGCTCCGGACAGCGAACGCTATCACGAAACAAAGGTCCTCCCTGTCCGGCACTTGCGCGATCGCTGTTCCTGGGGATCGCGCGCCCGGACTAACTAGCTCCGTCGTCGTCAAATGGCGACGGAGCTTTTTTCTTCTCGATAAGGGATAACGTCGATGGCACCGACGGAACCAGAAAGCGTCAAGGAAATGGCGAAGGTCGGTATCGGCGAAGTACTCGACGAGCTCGACCGCGGGCTCGTGTTGACGACGTGATGTCATTGGACGAGCGATGATCGCTGCACATTGGCCCTCGACAGTCGTGTTCGATCTCGACGGGACCCTCGTCGACAGTTCTCAGGATATCGCCGACTCTCTAAATCAGCTTCTGGCGACCCTACGGCTTGCGCCGTTCTCGGTCCCCGAGGTCGTCGATTTCATCGGCAACGGCATTCCGGCCCTTCTAACGAAAGCATTGTCGGCGCGCGGACATCCTCCGAATCCGGACGAGATGGAAGCGCTCCTGGCGACATTCAGGTCGTTCTATGTCGATTGCCTCACCAAATCGACCAGGCCGTATGCCGGCGTCCTTGAGCTCGCCTCCAACCTGACTTCCAGGGGGATAGCACTGGGAGTATGCACGAACAAGGAAGAGGCTCTCGCGTGCGGTATCGTTGACAATTTGGGTCTGCGCGATCACTTCTACGGTAGTCGTAGGAAGCAAACCGGATCGCCCGCGGAAGCCGTCTCCCGTTCCTCTGCTGGAAACGATCGCCATGTTGGGTGGAACGCCTGAGAATTCAATCATGGTCGGGGATAGTGCCGTCGACGTGAATTGCGCGCGCAACGCGGGCGTTGCATTCGTCGGTGTCACCTTTGGCTACTCGCGGACACCGCTCGCCAGTCTCGGTGCCGGCATCGCGATCGACCATTTTTCCGAATTCGGAGCCGCGTGTGAGTTCCTCCGGGGCGGAGCGCAATGAACCAGTTTCGCGGCCTGATCTTCGACGTCGACGGCACGATGGCAGAGACTGAAGAGCTGCATCGTCGGGCGTTCAATGAATCGTTCGCGCATTTCGGTCTGGATTGGGTGTGGGATCAAGACCTTTACCGGAAGCTTCTTCTGGTCACGGGCGGCAAGGAGCGGATCTCGCATTTTCAGTGCGAGCGCGCCGACGAAAACGCCCGATTGGATGCCGCCCGGATCGCGGAATTGCATCGCTTCAAGACGGCGCGATATGCAGAACTGGTCGCTGGCGGCGGCTGCCCACTTCGGCCTGGCGTCGCTGACATCATCTCGTCGGCGCGGTCGAACGGTCAGGCCCTGGCGATCGCGACCACGACTTCACGTGGAAACGTCGATGCGCTACTCACGCCGGTGCTCGGATCGAAGTGGCAAGAGCTGTTCAATGCGATCGTTGCCGGAGACGAGGTCGCAAAGAAGAAGCCTGCTCCGGACGTCTACCTGAGCGTCTTGGCCGCGCTCGATCTTCCGGCGAGTTCATGCCTGGCTTTCGAAGATTCGCGAAACGGATTGTTGGCGGCTCAATCCGCCGGCATTCCAGTCGTGATCTCGCGCAGCATGTATTTCGGTGACGAGGCATTCGACGGTGCGTTCTGCGTCGTTCAGGAACTATCGGAACTGGAAGCAGCCATTTTAAGTCGAGATATCGCGGTCGCGGAGAAGTCCGACGAACCGTGTCGACGTTCGACCATAAAATGACATGGATTCTAAAATGATCCTTCGGCGATGGAATTGCTGACGCCGAGCTTCGCCGCTTGCTGTATTTGCAAATCGGACCGCGGCGCGTCACAGGTGGTCGTTCCAGTGCCGATTCGGCTCGCGACCGGGAAATGTCGCTGCGGGATTGCCTTGGCTTTGCCGAAGGCGCTTCAGTTGAAGAACGACACCGTCACCCCATGGTCAACCAAACGACGTCACACGGACGGTTGCAGCTTTTGCAGTGAGCGGGCTGGTTGAAGGTGTCCGCCAGCTCCCACTCCTGGGTTTCGTTGCTCCACTGAGCCGTCGCATGAGATATGATATCGTCCGAACTGCAGATGGAGCACACCGGCGTTGACCTCGTTGCTCGTACGCCGACAAGTCGAGGCGTCTCCTGCTTCAAGGATCTCTCTTGCTTCAAATTGAAGGGGTTGAGAAGCGCTGCGTGTCGCATCTTGTTTTCCCGTGCGAGTCAGGTAGCTGGGTTGCTTTTAGCGCATGATGTCGGGCCTGTCTTGGCTGCCCCTTCATTGCGCTGTGGATGACCGGCCGGAAAGAGAGTTCTGCAGCCAAATGTGGGATTGATGCCACGAGCGTGGCCTCGAGCCGCTGCCCGCGATGCAACAAGCGGAGGAAGGCCGTTACGACCGGCGACGATAGGACGGGCCCAGATGTGTGAAACGTGACGAGCGGGGTTACCGATGCGTTGGAATGGGCTGAAGCCCTTTCGGCAAGAACCGCCTTCCGATCATTTGCGTATTGATAGTTCGGGAACGGCACGACGCTGCTCGCAGAATCAAAGTCGCGTTCGACCTATCGGTCCGGGAATTGGCGCACTTGCCGATGGCAGGAAGAGGAGAAGCAGAGCACGAAACTAAAAAAGATCCGTTAACGTCAAGACGTCGGACCATCGCCAGTCGCAATGGTAAAAAGGGCCCGTCGAAACGGGCCCTTTTACCTTTAGATCGCTACGCCATAGTAGTCGTTGACAGCACGCGTCCGGGTTGGGTCGCCCCAGTTCCAGGTGTTATCATTGCTATACTTCGGCGCGCTCTTGAGTTGCGCCTCGGTAATGCCGGTGATGTAGCCGCCGAGATTGGTGTCGTATTTCAACGATTGCCACGGCAGCGGATAGTGGTCATCGCCGATTCCCAGAAAGCCGCCGAAGCTCAGCACGGCGTATGACACCTTGCCGCTCATCTTGTCGATCATTACGCGGTCAATGGAACCGATCTTGGTCCTGTCGGCGCCGTAAACCGCGGTGCCCTCAACCTTGTCGCTGCCGATCAGATTGCCCTGTTCGCTTGCTTCGATTGCCATTTTGTCCTCCTGCTGGATGTGAGAACGTCAAACAGATGCCGGGATGAATTGTTCCTGCCATTGGCCCTGACGGTAGTGAATACGGAGGCGACTCAGCGGTCGGGTACAGCACGGCTCAGGCCGGTGCGAGTGTTCCGTCACGATCCAGCGCGAAATCGGTCAGAAGCCGCGAGCTCGATCCGGCGATCAAATTGCCGATTAGTTGCGCGGCAAGAAAGCTGAACGTGATGCCGTTGCCGCCATAACCATAGGCGGCGTACACGCCGTTCATGCCAGGGACTGGTCCGATCAGTGGCAATCCGTCTCCGGTCGTGTCAAATGTTCCCGCCCAGCGGAATTCGATCTCGTCGTCCGCAGCAGGCCAGAGCGCGGTGAGCTTTCGAACGAGTACGCTCGCCTTCTCTTGAATGAGGCGATCACGCGCGCCGGGCTCGATGATCCCTTCGCTGTCTTCGCCGCCGATAATGATTCGTCCCGCCGCCGTCGTTCTCGCGTAAAGGTATTTGCTGCTGTTTTCCCAGATCAACGCGCCATCTTTCCAGACGTTTTGCAACTGCGGCCGCGTCGCGATCGCCCAGCTCGAAGAGATCGCGTGGATAGTCGAGGGAACGATCGAGGGCAGGGCATAGCCTGTGGCGAGAACTACGGAACGAGACTCGATCTGGCGGCCACTATTCAACTGAACGTCAATCGCGCGGGACGTCACGTCAAATTCCAGCGCCTCGTCCTCAAAGACCCTGGCGCCACGGGCGAGCGCAACCGACAAAAGGCCTCGGGACAATTGCACGGGGTCGGCATCGGCGGCGCCTGGTGAGACAATTGCGCCGGCACGGGTGATACCGAACGCTTCGAGCAGTTTCCGATTGTCGAGAAAGGCGCCAGGCAGCCCCGCGCGTGCGCGAAGCTGATGCTCTTCCAGGAGCTCTTTGGCGGTATCGCCGGTGGCAAGATAAAGCGAATCCCTGGCGCGCATCTCACAGGCGACGCCGAGCTGTTGCGTCAGCGACATCAGGCCCCTGACAGCTTCGAGGCTGGCGCGGTAGGCGCGTGATGCCCGTTCAAACCCATACGCCCGTGTCAGCTCAGTAAGCGATCGATCGATCTCCCAGAGCAGCATCGAGGTACTGGCGGCCGTGCTGCCGCGGCCCGGCAACTCGCGATCGATGATGATGACGTCGAGCCCTTGTCGAGTCAGTCGCTCGGCGACCAGCGAACCGGTAATGCCGCCACCCACGATCAGCGCGTCGCATTTGGTGTTTTCGGGAACGTTCGAAAACAAATGACGCCGACTGGCATCGAACCACGGCGAACAGCCGCCACGAAGATCGGCCTGTTCAGCTTCATCTTGACCAAGAGTGTCGATCACTTACCTCGAGAGACGGCATTCTTCGTTGAACGGTAACATCGCGGCTGAACGGTAACATCGAGAGAAAGATGCCCTCAGACAGGCCGCACTGGCGTGTCTTGCGCGGCGGCCACCGTCCGGTCAGCGCTTTTCGTGCTGCCAGTGCGCGGTCACATCGGCGCCCGATTTGTTCAGGTGGACATGCTGATCGATGTGGTCGATCCACGACACGGGAATGAAATGATGGTGCTGCCCGTCCGGGGAACTCTGCCTGGTGAGCTTGATTTTGTCGGAACCTTCGAGATGATCGACCTTTCCGACCGTTTTCCGGTCTGACGAAATGATATCCATGTGCTCTTTAATCTGTGAGGTATCCAGCATTGGGAATCTCCCTGAAAATTCGACTCATTCAACAACACATTGCGAGGACGGAAGTTGCGCAAGGATCGACCCGGACACCATTTCTTCGGCCTGTTAGACGCAGTTCGTTGGCGAGCTTGTTCAGTTTTTGCACACAGGAACAGTTTTATCGTTTAGGGGTTTCCTTTTTGAAGCCTTTCCCAGGCCTTACCAATAAAGCCGGTCGCGTTCTTTTTCCCCGGCGCGGCGGGCGTCCTTCTGGAGCAAGTGCGGTGGAAGTATCGCTGTCGAAACTGCTGGAAGAGTCGGTCGATATTGCCTGGGCCTACCTTCAACGGACAAGCGAGTTAGGTGATGGCAATATCGCAGCTCGCTTTCTGACCGACAGGATTGATGCGATGATCCGGAGTGGACAGCGAAACCGGATGTTTATGGCGAACATCGCAATCATCAAATATAGGCAGTCGAGAGACAGCGTCATCTCGATAAGGGAGGACGCTTAGGATCATTTCAGTGAATCCATAGCGCGATTATCGGTCATAATTTACCGGCCATTATTAATAGTCAACTCGAATGATTTGATCGGGAAGCGGCGATCATGTTCATGGGATCGTCCCATGTATCGCCCAAGGATCGGCGAAACAGGAACGTCCACATTTCGCTCGCAACGTATTAATCCTGCCAATCGGTTGGGACAGGGCTGCCAAAGTGGACGGGCGCTCGTCGAACAGTGGCAGCGAACGTCGGCTTGCCAACGTCCGCCGCTCGTCAGCAGATCCCGGGCGCCACGTAATCGCTCCCGTTCTCCAGGAGCGATGGCGCTCAGTCGTTATCGTGATGAATGACGGTCTTGCTTTCCGTACCGTCTCCATGTTCCTTCTTGATGACGGTCGTGCGATCGGTTTCGCGCGGCTCTCGTTCCTTGATCACGGTGGTGCGATCGCGATCATGGTCGCGGTAGTAGTCGGGTGACTGGCCGACAGTCACGCCTGCTCCGACCGGACCCGCATGCACGCCAACTTCATCGGCCAATGCCGAAGTCGCCAACAGCGACAGGGCGATAATCAAATATTTCATTCTCTCCTCCTGGGTTGAATGGAGAGCCAACGTCAGCGCCACGGCTAGGTTCCGAGGGAACCCGAACTCGGTCCTTTCTTTGACGACTGTACCGCTCACGGGCGGCCGGTAACGAGGGACGGGGGCTCATTGGCAGCGCTGGCATCGCCAATAGGGGATCAGCGCGTCTTGGTATCAGCACACGCCGTCAGCCGGGGCACGATGAAAAAAGGCCCCGATTAAGGGGCCGATCTCGTTAGTGATGCATATGGTGATGATGATGGTGGTGATGATGGTGGTGATGATGGTGCTTATCACCAGCAAAAGCCGGAGCTGCGACGGCCAAGGTGAGAAATGTAGCGAAGACATAGGCGAGTGACTTCATGGAATCCTCCCAAGTTGTTCGGCGAACAACGGAAGATTAGCGGAAACGCGCGTTCTGCATATGGGATTTGCCATCCCGGTCCATGGAAATATTGAAACATTGACCGGGAGGTGTTCACGCGCCGTTCAGATTGTCGGATCATCGAAGTTCGCCAAACATCGCAACGCTAACATACGCAACGCCGCGCCGCAGGGCAGAACTTTTGTGTCGAATTCAGCCTGAACTGACAGTCAGCTGGCTGGCCAGCGATTGTTTTTTTCGCAAGGCAGGGCAAATTGAAAAAGGCCCGGCGGAAATGCCGGGCCTCTTCTTCTATTTTTTCTTTTGTCCCGCGGACCTGATACGTTCGAGTAGCTTTAGAAACTCTGCCGTTTCCTCTTCCGGGCTTTTAGAGGGGCGTTTCTGGAAGGGTATCACTTCAGACATGGGTAGAACCTCCCTTGGGGCCACGACCGCGCTGTGTGGGACCTTTTGCCGGCAAATTTTGCATTTTCTGCGGCACATGTTCGCGCCCCTGGCTCAAAATCCGCCATGTCTGGGTTTGTCGTGCCTTGACCCAGCTAACTATTTGATCTGGCAATTATTTTGTCTGCCGAATGGCCGTTCCATTGGACGGTACCTCCAGGCGCCGTCGCCGCTCGCGAGACGTTTTCGGCAGATATGCGAGCCGGCGTCAAGCGAGCCTTCTGGCGCTTTGACAGCGCATGCTCACTGATGATGACATGGCCAAGATCGGCGGCGTGGCGGAGCCATCCGGCGATGAAGCGCACGCAGATTTCAAAGCCCAGGAGCCTCTGTCCCGATGTCTGATTTCGATCGTGTAATTGAGCGTCGCGGCACGCATGCGACCAAATGGGACTTGATGGCGAAGCTCTCGGGGATCACGGCTGAAGATGCCATTCCGATGTGGGTGGCTGACATGGATTTTGCCGCTCCCTCGGGCGTGACGGAAGCGCTGACGGCGATCATCGGCCGTGGCGTCCATGGTTACTATGCTGACACTGGCAGTTGGGCGGCGGCACTTGCCGATTGGCTGGCGCGTCGGCACGGCCTGTCAATTGATCCGGCGTGGGTGAGCCAGACCCCCGGGTGTCGTGGCGGGGCTGGGCCTCATCCTGCAAGCCGTCAGTGAACCTGGTGACGAGGTCGTGGTATTCCCGCCAGTCTATCATGCGTTCCGCCGGATCATTCTGGCCAACGACCGACGCATCCTCGATGCGCAACTGGTCGAGCGTCAGGGCCGCTACGTGATGGACCTCGACGCCCTGCGCGCGGCGCTGACGCCGCGCACCAGGGTCGTGTTTTTCTGTAGCCCGCATAATCCGGGTGGCACGGTTTGGTCGGCTGAGGAGATTCGCGCGCTCGCCACCTTCTGCAGCGAGCACGATTTGATTCTGGTTTCCGACGAAATCCATTGCGATCTTGTTCTCGATCGCGCCAGGCACACTCCAACGATCGTCGCCGCGCCCGATATCGCCGATCGCCTGATTACCTGCATCGCCGCTACCAAGACCTTTCAATCTTGCCGGCGCCCATGTCGGTGCCTGCGTGACGTCGAACGTCTCGCTGAAGCGCCGGATTGATGCCCGTATCGCGGCGAGTGGACTTGGGCTCCTATAATTCCTTCGGCATGGTGGCGACGGAAGCGGCGTGGCGAACCGGCGACGGCTGGCTTGATCAATTGCTGCCATATCTCAAGGGCAATCGAGATCTGTTCGATGCGCGAATTGAGGCTGCGGCGCCCGGTGCGCGGTCGATGCGGCTCGACGCCACGTATCTTGCCTGGGTGAATTTTTCGGGAACCGGACTTAAGGCGGACGATGTTGCCGCGCGCGTCAGCGGCCGGGCGAGGATTTTTGCGAGCCCAGGTCCGCAGTTCGGGCCGGGCGGCGAAACCTGGTTGCGTTTCAATTTCGCCACGCCACGTCCAATTCTCGCCGAAGCGCTGGACCGGCTGGACGACGCGTTTCGCGATCTCCGTGCATGAGCGCGGCGCGGCATTGAGCTACGCCTATGACCGCGAAAGCGTACTGAGCGAGAGCAGAACGGTTGAGTTCAGCTGCCGTGCCGGGGCGTACCGATGCGTGGACATTGCGGGGCGACGGGCTCGGCTCGTTCCGAGCCATAATTCGGCTCGTAATGCCTGAGCCACAGCTCCAGGCCCGCGATGAAGGCGACCATTACGCCGATCAGGATGCTGACATGCATGGCCTTCGTATGCACGAACCCGAGCACCCACGGGGATATCACGAGCCAGATCCCGAGCAGCAGGTTGAGCCATTCCTCCCAATCGGAGAAGGCAACGATCGCTGCGATTGCAATGGCTGCAATGGCCGCGCCCGACACCCAAATCTCGATGCGCACTTCTTCGCTGACATAGGCAAATAACCACGGGGATGCGAACAGGAAAAGCCCGAATGCTACCGTATAGCAATCGAGCGCGGAAATACGACGGAATGTCATCGCGATATCCTCCAGTCGGAATGCTCATGACGATGTTAGGCCTCGGACGGCCGATTGATTATTCGACTATTGACGAAGACAACCATGGCGCGGTTTCGGCGGAACTTTCCATCCGCCGCAACTGGGGGAGTGAATGATCAGATGCGGTGCGCGATCACATCGACCACTTTCTTGTCGTTCGGGTTTACGATCACGAGCTTGTTGATGCGGTGGTTCGTCGCATAGTTCTTGCGAAAGATTAATCGTCCGAAAAGGACCACGTAATGTACGCGCCCCATGTTGTGGCGAGGGATTCTCGAGACAATGATTTTAACAACGGGCTTTCCCTCGTCCAACATTGGAGATGCCAAATGCACGATCAACCGAATGCCTCCCGTTCGACACCACGAAAAATTTTGAAGCCGCGGCGGTTGGCGCTGCTTGCTTCCGCCGCCGGTCTCAGCTTTGCCGTTCTTGCTGCAGGTCCTGGTGGCTATCTGCCGCTCAATATGCCCGCGTGGACCTCCTCGGCGCATGCGGCCGAAACCACGCCGAATGCACCGGGCTTCGCCGATCTCGTTTCCAACGTCAAACCCGCTGTCATTTCGGTGCGCGTCAGGATCGACAGCGAGGCTGAAAATGGCGGCATGATGCAGAACGAGCGGATGAATTCCGATCAGTCCGGTTCTCCGTTCGAGCAGTTCAAGCGGTTCGGCTTCCGCACCCCGGACGGTATGCCGCAGCGTCACGAGATTATTACCGGTGAGGGGTCGGGCTTCTTCATTTCGCCAGACGGTTATGCCGTGACCAACAACCACGTGGTCGACCACGCACAGTCCGTCAAGGTCACCACCGATGACGGCACGATCTACACCGCCAAGGTGATCGGCACCGACAAGAAAACTGACCTGGCGCTGATCAAGGTCGATGGCAAGAAGGATTTCACCTACGTAAAATTCGCAGACGCGCTGCCGCGCGTTGGTGACTGGGTGGTCGCGGTTGGCAATCCCTTCGGGCTCGGCGGCACCGTAACCGCCGGGATTGTTTCAGCGCGCGGCCGCGATATCGGCGCAGGCCCGTATGACGACTATGTCCAGATCGATGCGCCCATTAACAAGGGCAACTCAGGCGGTCCGGCGTTCGACATGAACGGCAACGTCATCGGCGTCAACACCGCGATCTACTCGCCGTCGGGCGGCTCGGTCGGCATCGGCTTCGACATTCCGTCCGCGACGGCCAAGCTCGTCGTCGCCCAGCTCAAGGACAAGGGTTACGTCACGCGCGGCTGGCTCGGCGTCCAGGTGCAACCGGTGACGGCCGATATCGCCGACAGCCTCGGACTCAAGCAGGCGAGGGGCGCGATGGTCGACAATCCGCAGGATGGCAGTCCGGCGGCCAAGGCCGGCATCGAGGCAGGCGACGTGATTACCGCGGTCAATGGCGCCGACGTCAAGGACGCGCGCGATCTCGCCCGCAACATCAGCATGATCGCACCGGGCACGTCGGTGAAACTCGAAGTGTTGCACCAGGGTCAAGCCAAGACCTTGACGGTGGCGCTCGGGGAAATGCCAAACGACCGTCAGGCCAGCGCCGGCGAACAGCAGGCGAGGGATATGGCGGGCACGCCACGCCTCGGGCTGCAACTGGCCCCCGCGGCCGACGTCGATGGTTCCGGTGACAAGGGCGTCGTGGTGACGGCGATCGATCCGGATGGTCCTGCCGCCGAGCATGGTTTCCGGACCGGGGACATCATCCTCAACGTCGCCGGCAAGAGCGTCTCCAGTGTCGGTGACGTCAGGGCGGCGCTGAATGCTGCCAAGGATAGCGGCAAGCACAGCGTTCTAATGCGGGTCAAAACCGCTGACGCGACCCGCTTCGTCGCGCTGCCGCTGGCAAAAGGGTAATGCGAACTGCTGCCTGAGGCGCATCACGCTAATCTGACGTACGAAGACAAGGCCGGATCACCCCCCGGCCTTGTCTTCGACGATCGGCTGGTCTTTGCTGGGGAGAACAAGCACGCGCTGCCAGCGGTGAGGAAACCAAGAAGATCGGAGTTATCAGATGGCCCCAGCCAATCCCACTGCAACGGACTCGACCGCCCCGCCGGTAGCTGTTCACAAATTGCTCTCCGGTCAGAAGGCATTGGTTACCGGCGCCAATTCAGGGATCGGCAAGGGCGTCGCGATTGCGTTGGGGCAGGCCGGTGCCGACGTCGTCGTCAATTTTGTCGATGGTGACGACGCAGCGAGCGCCGTGGTCGAGGAAATCAAGAAAGCCGGCAGCAAGGCTTATGCGCACAAGGCCGACGTCTCATCGGAAGAGCAGGTCGCCTCAATGTTCGCGCGCATGAAGCAGGAGTTCGGCACGACCGACATCCTCGTGGCCAATGCGGGCCTGCAACGTGATGCGGCATTTCATGAGATGACGCTGGCGCAGTGGAACAAGGTGCTGGACGTCAATCTGACCGGGCAGTTTCTGTGCGCGCGCGAGGCGGTGCGCGAATTCCTCCGCCGCGGTGTGGTGGCAGAGGTTTCCCGCGCGGCGGGCAAGATTATCTGCATGAGCTCGGTTCACCAGGAGATTCCGTGGGCAGGCCACGTCAACTACGCGGCATCCAAGGGTGCCATCAAGCTGATGATGGAGAGCCTGGCGCAGGAAGTCGCGCCGAAGCGGATCCGCGTCAATGCCATCGCCCCCGGCGCGATCCGGACCCCGATCAACACCGCAGCCTGGCAGACAAAAGAGGCCTATGATGCGCTGATGACGCTCGTTCCCTACGGTCGCATCGGCGAGCCCGAGGACATCGCGCGCGCCGCGGTCTGGCTCGCATCCGATCATTCCGACTATGTGGTCGGCACCACGCTTTACGTCGATGGCGGCATGACGCTTTATCCGGGTTTTGCCACCGGCGGCTGATCTGTTGCAATGCGGGAAAACCAGGCCGCTTCAGATCTTCGCGGCAATGGCGGATAAAACTTCCGGCAATGTCCACTGGCATGAATCAGTGCCGCTTCCTAGATCGACGTTATCGGCATTTGATTTCCTCAGGAGACCTCCCAATGGCCCTGAAAAATGTTTGCGGCGTTATTATTTGCGCGACGCTGCTGACGTGCGGCGGTGCTTGTGTTGCGGCTGAGTATCGGCCGGGTGATTTTCTTGACCTCGATTTGTCGACGGCAGTGCTGTCGCCAAACCCGCTCGGCCCCGAAACCAAATTCGCACCGTTCCCGATCGAGGCCAGCACTGACCCGGCAAAGACCGCTGCCCAGGCGCCGACCGAAATAAAGACCGCTCCCAAGACGGTCGTTGCGAGAAACCATACGAAGGTCCGCGTGATGCATGTTCGGGCGGAGAAACCGCGTGGCTCGACGCGAACCCGGTTGGCGAGGCGTCATAGCAATCCGCTCGACGCCGAGGCGTTCGATACGCGGGTTCAGGTCTGGCCATGTAAATCCGGCGGTATCTGCGATTGGCAACGCTAATAGCGCGATCCGCGCCAGCCGTCAGGTGAACGCGGTCTTGGGATTGAAATCCGCGGCGGGGAGGCGATCTTGAGGCCAGGACATGAAAATGGCCCCCGTCAGGGGGCCATTTTCACAGCGCTTACATATCGTGATGATGATGGCCATGCTTGATGATCACTGTCCGATCGTGATGATGCCAGTGATCACGATGCCACCCATGGTCGCGATGCATGCCATGGTCGCGATGCATGCCATGATGCTCGACGATGACGGTTTCGGCGCTTGCGATCGATGGCGCGGCGATCGCAATGGCGGCGAATGCGGCAATGACATAACCAAACTTCTTCATGCTATCCTCCTCGGTTGATCGGAATGTAACAGCGCACCAACTGCAATGTTCCGGGGGAACCGGAAGAGAATCCTGAACATCTGTTCAGCTTTAGGTTTAACGATGCGTGTACGCGCCAGCTTGTCGATATTGGTGCTTCTCGCGGGCGTGCCGAATTCCCTGCGGCAGACATCGACGAGCACCGCTGCGCCCTCGCGGATCTGGTCGTGCGTGAGGCTCGCAAAGGCACCACAGCGGCTTGCCGCAAGTACGGGGCAGCCCGCCGGAATGCGAAATCGAATATTGCCGAGTCCATTGAACGGCGTCACCGTTGTCGTATTGGCGCGGATTTTAGACCAGTCCGGGATGCTATCTTGCTGCCTGGTCTTGCTGTCCCGTCGGAGCCGTGCTGCCTGACGGAATCAAGCTGGCGCGGGCTGGCGAGTCCGGCTAATGGTCCCGTATGGGTGAGAATCTAAATGGCTGATCCGATCCAGGACGTTCTGCAAGCCTTTTCCCGCGGCGAGATCGTCGTGGTCACCGACGATGACGATCGCGAGGGTGAGGGTGACCTGATCATGGCGGCGTCGCTATGCAGCGCCGACAAGATGGCATTCATCATCCGCCACACCTCGGGCATCGTCTGTGCGCCGATCACCACCGAGGACGCGCGACGGCTGCGACTCGATCCGATGGTCGCTCATAATGAGTCCAATCATACCACCGCTTTCACGGTCTCGATCGACTACAAGCCCGATGGCGGAACTGGGATTTCGGCCGACGAGCGCGCTTGCGTCTGCCGGGCGCTGGCCAATCCGAATGCTGGCGCTAATGATTTTGTCCGCCCCGGCCACGTGTTTCCGCTAATCGCGCGCGATGGTGGTGTCTTGTTGCGCTCGGGTCATACCGAGGCCGCCGTCGACCTCTGCAAGCTTTCGGGCCTGCCTCCGGTCGGCGTCATCAGCGAATTGATGAACGACGATGGCACCGTGATGAAAGGCGAGCAGGTGGCCCGCTTCGCCAGCGTTCACAAGCTCAAGCACGTCACCATCGCCGACATGATCGCCTACCGCCAGGCGCGCGAAAAACTAATCGAGCGGGTCGCCACCTTTACAACAGACAGCCCGATCGGTCCGCTGCAGGGGTACGCCTATCGTTCGCCGTTCGACTCGATTGCGCATGCCGCCTTTGTCTATAACGACGTCGGCGATGGCCGGAACGTGCTGACCCGATTGCATAAGCCCAACATCGTCAAGGACCTGTTCACTGGTCCTGCACGCATGCAGGCGGTGCTGCAGCACTTCAAGAAAGCCAATCGCGGGGTGTTGGTCTATTTGCGCGATGGCGCCGCCGGCGTCCCGGTCGAGCCGCTTGGCGAACCGAAATCGGCGGAAGCCGACCGCAACAGGCAATGGCGCGAGGTTGGCGTCGGCGCGCAGATCCTGCGCGACCTTGGCATCACCTCGATCCGTAATCTCACCTCGTCTGTGCACGACTACAAGGGACTGTCAGGTTTCGGTATCGAGATCGTCTCGAACGAACGCCTTGAAGGTTAAGGTCCGTCCTTTTTTCGAACATGTCCAATTCAATTGCGCTTGGGTCAATAGCGCTTTACTTTGGAGGACAATCGACCGCCACAATGCGAAAGGATTTTCCATGAGTGCGCGCCCTCAGGCCAAGGACAAGCCGTCTACGGCGGCTTTCCGATGGGACGATCCGTTCATGCTCGACGACCAGCTCACCGAAGATGAGCGCATGATCCGCGACACCGCACGCGCCTATGCGCAGGACAAGCTGATGCCACGGGTGGCCAAAGCCTATCTGGAAGAAAAAACCGATCGCGAGATTTTCAACGAAATGGGCGAACTCGGCTTGATCGGGATCACCCTGCCGGAGGAATATGGCTGTGCCAATGCCAGCTACGTCGCCTATGGGCTGGTCGCGCGCGAAATCGAGCGGGTCGATTCCGGCTATCGCTCGATGAACTCGGTACAGTCCTCGCTGGTCATGCACCCGATCTACGCCTATGGCGACGACAGCCAGCGCAAGAAATATCTGCCCAAGCTTGCCACCGGCGAATGGGTCGGCTGCTTCGGTCTGACCGAGCCGGACGCCGGTTCCGATCCCGGCGGCATGAAGACCCGCGCGGAGAAAATTCCGGACGGCTATCGGCTGAGCGGCTCCAAGACGTGGATCTCAAATGCGCCGATCGCCGATGTGTTCGTGGTATGGGCAAAATCGTCCGGACATGACAACCAGATCCGCGGCTTTGTGCTCGAAAAAGGCATGAAGGGCCTGTCGGCGCCGAAGATCGAGGGCAAGCTATCGCTGCGCGCCTCGGTGACCGGCGAGGTCGTGATGGATGGCGTCGAGGTGCCGGAAAGCGCGCTATTGCCCAACGTGTCCGGCCTGAAGGGGCCTTTCGGCTGCCTCAACCGCGCGCGCTACGGCATTTCCTGGGGTGCAATGGGCGCGGCGGAGGACTGCATGCACCGTGCCCGGCAATACACGCTCGATCGCAAGCAGTTCGGCCGACCGCTGGCGGCGACGCAACTGGTACAGAAGAAGCTCGCCGACATGCAGACCGACATCGCGCTCGGCCTGCAGGCTTCCTTGCGCGTCGGGCGGCTGATGGACGAGGGCAAAATGGCGCCGGAGATGATCTCCATCGTCAAGCGCAACAATTGCGGCAAGGCGCTCGACATCGCGCGGACCTCGCGCGACATGCATGGCGGCAATGGTATCCAGATCGAGTACCACGTCATGCGCCACACCGCGAATCTGGAAACCGTCAACACCTATGAAGGCGCTCACGACGTCCACGCCCTGATCCTTGGTCGCGCCATTACCGGCATCCAGGCGTTTTCGTAAGGCACGCCGCTTTAACTGCGTAGGATGGGTGGAGCGAAGCGATACCCATCAGACAGCTCGACCCGGCGTTGCGTGATGGGTATCGCTGCGCTCCACCTATCCTACGAAATTGCAACACAGGCGCCATGGTCGACAACGACGACGTCCCGTTCAATCGCGATTTTCCGCTGAAACCCGGCGTGGTCGACCAGGTCCGTCCCGAAGTGCGGCGGATTCTCTGCGACAATCCGAGCCCGTTCACCTTTACCGGCACCGTCAGTTATATCGTGGGCAAGGACAAGGTCGCGATCATCGATCCCGGTCCTGACGACGAAGCACACGCCAAGGCACTGCTCGATGCGGTGCGCGGCGAAACCGTGACGCACATTCTGGTCACTCACACCCATCGCGACCACTCGCTAAACACCGCGCGGCTCAAGGCGGCAACCGGCGCCACCGTCTATGCCGAAGGTCCGCACCGGGCGTCGCGACCGCGCTATGAGGCCGAGAAGCACAATCCCGAATCCGGGCGCCGACCGCGAGTTCAACCCCGACGTCAGGGTAGCCGATGGCGAAACCATCGAGGGCGACGGTTGGGAGCTGCAGGCGGTGGCAACACCGGGACACACCGCCAACCATCTGACGTTCGCCTGGCCAGCAGCGGAAAATCAGTTTCGTCGGCGATCACGTCATGGGCTGGTCGACTTCGATCGTGGCGCCGCCGGACGGATCGATGGTCGACTACATGGCCTCGCTGGACCGGCTCGCGGCCCGCGACGAGGATTTGTATTTCTCCGGTCACGGCCCCGAAATACCGGAGGGGCCGCGGTATGTGCGCTTCCTGGTTCGGCACCGCCAGGCGCGCGAGGCCTCGATCCTGCATCGGCTCGCCAAGGGCGAAACCGATATTCCGACCATGGTGCGCGCGATCTATATTGGCATCGACCCGCGGTTGATGAACGCGGCCGGCTATTCCGTGTTGGCGCATCTGGAAGACCTGGTCGGGCGCGGCATCGTGGCGACCAACGGCGATCCGGTGATTGGCGGGAAGTACAGATTGGTCTAGGGAAGAGGCGAATAGCGAATAGTGAGTGGCGAATAGCGAATGGGAAGGAATATCTAACCTGATCTTTCTTCCCCATTCGCTATTCGCCACTCACCATTCGCCCTCTTTCACTTCTTCACCGTCTTGGCCGGTGGCTTGATCGGCAGTTGCGGTTTCTTGACGGCGGGCCGCTGATTGGCGTTCTCCACCGCGTTATTGAGATCGTCGGCGAATTTGAGTATCCGCGCCGCGTTGCTCCCGAGATCGCTCTCAAAATACCGCGACGAGGACCGGATATCGACCCGCGAATCGTCGCCGTCAGCGACCACCCGGATCGAGACGTCCTCGCGGAATCCCATGATCGGGGTCCGCGCCACCGCTTCGATGTGGCCGATGCGGCGCGGCGGCAGTGGCGGCCGCTCGTCGATGATCAGCCACTTTCGTTTGGCGACCAGTTGTCGCGCAATCTCATAGGCGCGTTGCACCGGGATTTCCAGGTCGATTGGCTCGACATCGGGATAGGCCAGCCGCTGCTGCTCGGCGGAATACAGTCCCGCGTAGACCGCGGTGTTGGTGCCGTCGCCGCCGCGCAGCCGCGCCAGCGCATCAAAGCCCGGTGGATCGATCGGATCGGTGGTGATGTCGTGGATCTGCGGCAGCTTGCGATATTGCAGGCCGAGATAGGCGGGGTAGGCCAGCACCAGGACGTCGATCAATATTGCCAGCAAGATGCGGCTCATGCCGCGCGAGCCGTTTCGCCAGATCGCGACGAAGGCGGCGAAGCCAACCAGAATCGAAAGCCCGGCGCAGCCGAGCGCGCCGAAAAACGTCGCCAGCGCCGGTTTCACCTCGAGGAAGCCGAAGCGGACGATCAAGATCGAAACCAGCACCGCGACCACGGAAAATACCGCGAGATTGCGCGCCCACGAGGCGAGGCTTGACACGGGCTCCGTCTGGTAGGGAGCGGAAAACCTGCGGGCCATCGCTTCAATTCTGCCGGGTTGGGATCTGGGCCGGCACTCGCCGGACCGCCGTTTGAGACCACGGCGTTACGGCAAATTCAAGGGGCGAATGGCGAATAGGGAGTAGCGAATAGGGAAGGACAGCGGCTTTTTGCCTTCTTCCCTATTCGCTATTCGCCACTCGCTATTCGCCCCTTTTTCCTCACGCCGCCGCGTTCGGAAAACTGTACGCCTTGAACTGGTCGCGCAGCGCGGTTTTCAGGATCTTTCCGGTTGCCGTGTGCGGGATGCCGTCAACGAAGGCGACATCGTCGGGCATCCACCATTTGGCGATCTTGCCATCCATGAATTTCAAAATGTCCTCGCGGCTTGCCTTCTGGCCCTGCTTGAGTTGCACGATCAGAAGCGGCCGCTCGTCCCATTTGGGATGATGGATGCCGATCACGGCAGCTTCCGCCACGGCCGGGTGACCGACCGCAAGGTTTTCCAGCTCGATTGAAGAGATCCATTCGCCACCGGACTTGATCACGTCCTTGGAGCGATCGGTGATCCGCATGTAGCCGTGCGGATCGATGGTCGCGACGTCGCCGGTGTCGAAAAAGCCATGCTCGTCGAGGATATCGGTGTCGACCCGAAAGTAGGCTTTCGATACCGAAGGTCCCGAGACTTTGAGTCGGCCGAAGGTCTTGCCGTCCCACTGCAGTTCCTTGCCAGCATCGTCCGTGATCTTCATCTGGACGCCGTAGGGTGGATAACCCTGGGTCTGCAGGATATCGAGCCGCTGCTCGCCTTGCAGTTCGATAAAGGGTGGCTTCAACGCCGCCAGTGTGCCGAGCGGACTCATCTCGGTCATACCCCAAGCGTGGCGGATTTCGACGCCCATATCGAGGAACGATTTGATCATCGAACGTGGCATCGCCGAGCCGCCGCATATGACCATGCGCAAATGGGGCAGTTTGAGATTATTGGTGGCCATGTGGTTCAGCAGCATCAGCCATACCGTCGGCACACCGGCGGTGTAGGTGACTTTCTCGGTATCGAGCAGTTCGTAGACCGAGGCGCCGTCGAGTTTCGGGCCGGGCATCACCAGCTTGGTGCCCATTGAAGGCGCGGAGAACGCGATGCCCCAGCTGTTGGCGTGGAACAGCGGCACAATCGGCAGCATGGTGTCGGCCGCCGACGTGCCCAGCGCATCCCGGGAATTGGCCATCAGTGCGTGCAGCACGTTGGAGCGATGCGAATACAACACGCCCTTGGGATCACCTGTAGTGCCTGAGGTGTAGCACATCGCGGCCGCGGTATTTTCGTCGAAATCCTTCCAGACGAGATCGCCGTCTGCCTGTCCGATCCACTCCTCATAGGAGATCGCGTTCTTTAGCGTGGTCTGAGGCATATGCGCCTTGTCGGCGTAAATGACAAAGCGCTCCACGCTCGGCATCTTGTCCGCGATCTTTTCCACCACCGGCAGGAAGGTAGTGTCGATCATCACCACGCGGTCCTCGGCGTGGTTGATGATCCAGGCGATCTGCTCGGGGAAAAGCCGCGGGTTCACGGTATGGCAGATCGCGCCGATGCCCATGATGCCGTACCAGCTTTCGAGATGGCGCCAGGTGTTCCAGGCGATGGTGGCGACTCGATCGCTGAACTTGATGCCGTCGCGTTGCAAGCTTTGCGAGACTTTCAGGGCGCGAGCGTGAATTTGGGCGTAATTGGTGCGATAAATCGGGCCTTCCACGGAACGTGTCACAACCTCTTGGGTACCGTGGAACTTGGCCGCGTGCTCGATAATGCGGTGACAAAGCAAAGGCCAATCTTGCATCAATCCAAGCATACGGGCGTTCCCTCCCGGTTGTTATCTTTCCCCGCGGCCATCACGGAATTGACATGAAGTTTAACGCGCCGAGAGCGACCCGCAAATGGTCTTGTGACCGCGCCACGGTGATAGTTATCGTCGCCGCGGCCGCGCTGCTGTCGATTTGGATGTCATCAGGCTCCGCGATAGCTGCGCGCGGCGTCAATCTCCTGCCTTGGAGCGGTCTATTCAAGGAGAGCAGGCCAAGGCGGCATTCAGCTAAAGCCACATTGCCCGTGGTTGTACCCATGCCGAGGCCGCGTCCGCCAGAAGCCCCCGCAGCCGAACCGGAGCAGCCTGCTGCCGCTGGCAAACAGACACCTGCCCCGAACGAAAAGCAGCCAGAGCAGGCCGCCGCACCCGCACCGCAACCGCCGTCGGCTTGCCGACAGGCGTTGACGGATGAGATTGCGATCGCTCCTAGCATTCCCGATATCCATGGTCCCGGCGGCTGCGGCGGCGAAGATCTGGTGCGGCTGGAAGCGATCGTGCTGCCGGACAAACGGCAGGTGGTGTTAAAGCCCCCGGCGACCTTGCGCTGCGCCATGGCCTCCGAGATCGCAGCGTGGGTTCGTACCGATATCGCGCCACTGACCACCAGTCTCGGCAGCGCCATCAGCGGGTTGGACAATTTCGACTCGTTCGAATGCCGCGGTCGTAACCGTGTGGCCGGCGCGCAATTGTCTGAACACGGCCGCGCCAACGCGCTTGACGTCCGTGGCTTTCAGCTCGCCAACGGCCAGTCGATCTCACTCGTTGATCGTAATGAGTCGCGCGAGGTCCGCGAGAATGTGCTGCATTCGGTCTGCGCGCGGTTCACCACCGTGCTGGGACCGGGCTCGGACGGTTACCACGAGGACCATATCCATCTCGATTTGATCGCGCGGCGCAACAACTACAGAATCTGCCAATGGAACGTGTGGGATCCGATGCCGAAGATCGCGCCGATGCTGCCGCCCGAGCGGCCGGCGGAAGCGCCCCCGCGCGAGGAGGCCGCCACATCGGACAGTCCGCAACCGGATACGGCAACGCTCGACGCGACAAACCCGGCCTCGGCTAAATCGGAGGCTCCCGATGCGGTACCCAATCCCGTCCCGCGGCCAATAAAAAAGCGCCGGTAAGCCGACGCTTTTTATTGGTATCTGTCGGCGTGTGGTCACTGAAAGATCGAGCCGCTGCCGCCCTGGAGTGCCATCTGTGAATTAAACGGGGAGTTGCCATGATGCGGCTCAAGCACCACGACCACGGTCCCGACCTTCACGCGATTATAAAGATCGATCGCATCCTCGTTGGTCATGCGGATGCATCCAGACGAAATCGAGGCGCCGATATATTCCGGCTGGTTGGTGCCATGAATCCGGAACAGCGTGTCCTTGCCGCCGGAGTAGAGATACATCGCACGCGAACCCATCGGATTGTCAGGTCCGGGCGCCACGAAAGTGGGAACGCCCAGCCGCTCGATCTCGCCCTTGGTCGGATGCCAGCCTGGCCATTCGGTCATGCTGCCGATCTTGGCGATTCCGGACCAGGCCATCGCTTCCTCGCCGACGGTGATGCCGTAGCGGATCGCCTTGCCACCATCGACCACGTAATAGAGATAGTGATTGTCAGAATCGACCAGAATCGAGCCCGGAGCTTCCTTGCGGTGATATTCGACGATGGCGCGGCGGAATGGCTCGGCGACAGGAACATTGGTGTAGCGGACCTTGGAGAGCAGTTCCTTGTCGCGCGGCTTGAAAACGGTCGCATTGGTCGCCTCATAGGCCGTGCCTTGCATGCAGCCCGACAGCATTAGGCCCGCAGCCAGAATTCCCAATGTCAGCTTCAGCGACGACATAGCACTTCCAATCAAAATTTTTTACCGGCGCAGCGCCAAGATTGCGCCCCAAAACGCCACGATTCCATTAATCGCATTATCGACGGAATTGATCATAACTCCAGAATTTAGATGGACCGTGCCGAATGTCGGATGCTTCCTGTGGCTTTTTTGCCGCAGATTTTCGGACGCCTGGCTGATTTTTGGGACTGCTCACGGAACCTTGCCGAATCGCTGTCACAGCCTTGCCATCCAGCTGCCGCAAATGTGGATCGCCAGTTAACGTCTCATCATCTGCGCTTGCCAGAATCGAGCCAATTCCTGTTGGTTGGGCCGTCCACCCTGTCTCGAGTTTCGGAGTTTCTCATGCTCTCGGTTTTCGTCCCAGCCGAAACCTCCCTGGAAAAGCTCGTTTCCGCGGACCTTTCCGCGTTGCCCGACAGCGCCGTCTGGATCGACCTCGTCAAGCCGACTGCGGAAGAGGACCACGCCGTGGAGCGGCTCGCCGGAATCGCGGTTCCGACCCGGGAGGATATGCAGGAGATCGAGATTTCCAGCCGGCTCTATATCGAAAACGGCGCGCGTTACATGACGGCTACGCTGATGTGCTCGTCGGACAGCGAAAACCCGCGCACGACGGCCGTGACTTTCATCCTCTCCGGTCACCGGCTGGTAACCGTGCGCTACGATGCGCCGAAGCCGTTCATGCTGGTGGAGAACAAGCTGGCCCGCGGCTGTCCCGCCGCCATCACCGGAGAAATGGTGCTGATGGAACTGCTGGATGCCGTGATCGACCGCAACGCCGACATCCTCGAGCGGGCGGGTGGCGACATGGACAATATCAGCCACAGTATTTTCGAGCCCGAAGGAGCGGCGCGCACCGGCCACGCCAAGCGCTATTCCGACATCCTGATCGCGATCGGCCGCAAGGGCGATTTGACCTCGAAGGTGCGGGAAAGCCTGGTCTCGGTCGGCCGCGTGGTGACCTTCGTGGCGGCAGCGGTCGAGGGCGCCAAATGGTCCAAGGACATGCGCGAACAGCTTAAAACCATGCAGCGCGACGTGACGTCGTTGACCGATCACGCCTCCTATCTCTCCAACAAGATCACCTTCGTGCTGGACGCGATGCTTGGCGTGGTCAATCTCGAGCAGAACAATATCATCAAGCTGTTTTCGGTCATGGCGGTGGTTTTGATGCCGCCAACCTTGATCGCTTCGATCTACGGCATGAATTTCAAGGTGATGCCGGAGCTGGAATGGCAGCACGGCTATCCAATCGCACTGGCGATGATGGTGCTCGCGGCGGTGCTGCCTTACGTGTTCTTCAAGTGGAAGCGGTGGTTGTAAGCGCGTTAAGACTCCATTGACCGGAGGATGAAACCGGGCAAAAAACCTGCCTCAATGCCTCCGATAAAATTTGAGGGGTACGCTGAACGTTTGAGCGAAACTTATCTGCGATAAAGTCGTCTCACGCCGCGAGAACAGCAATGGTTGAAAAAGTCGTAACGTCAGCACCCAACGTCATCGATTTCGCGTGCTATCAACAGGTCCGCAACGCCGCCGGCAAAACGCTTGCGCTGATGGTACGCGCCTGCCGTCATTGCGGCGCGGCACTGTCGGAAGGCGAGAACGAAGAGGATTGTTCGAGCGCTTTCAACATCGACGCATCGCGCCGGTCGTTTGCGGATTGACGATTTCGCTGAGACCGCAAAACACACGACTCCCAGCCGAGGAGCCGCAAAGCGTGGCGTTCCGGATGGGTCAGCAGCTACACGTGCTGGCCGCCATTGATATGGATCTCGGCGCCGTTAACGTAGGAACTCGTCTCACTGCACAGCACATAGATAATCTTGGCGACCTCGTCCGGCGTGCCGAGGCGGTGTAGCGGGATCTGTTGATCGACGATCTTCTCTGTGCCTGGAGACAATATCGACGTGTCGATCTCGCCAGGCGCGATCGAATTGACGCGGACCCCGACGCGGCCGAAATCCGAGGCCATTTCGCGGGTCAATGAAGCGAGCGCCGCCTTCGAGGTCGCATAGGCCACGCCCGCGAAAGGATGCACACGGGAGCCCGCGATCGAGGTGACGTTAACCACCGAGCCCCTGGCTGCCTTGAGTTCCTCGATCAGACCGCGCGCCATCATGATCGGCGCGAAGAAGTTCACCCGGAACACATGGCTCCACATCTCGATGTCAGTGTCGACGGTACCGAGCCGGCTGCCATCGCGGGCTTTCGGCGAGATCGCGGCGTTGTTGACCAGCGCCTGCAATTCGCCGACGTCGAGCCGCTTGCGAATTTCCGCAATCGCGCGTGCGGTATCGGCATGATCGGCGAGGTCGACCTGGACGTGATCTTCAGGCCCGGCGCCCCACGGACATACTTCCGGAAAAGCATGCCGCGAACAGGTGATGACGCGCCATCCTGCGCTGGCAAAGCGGATAGCGGTGGCATGGCCGATGCCGCGGCTGGCTCCGGTCAGAAGCAGGGTGCGCCGTGGTACGTTGGCGGAAGACGACATGGAAGTCCTTAGGTCTCGAAAAAGATCCTGAATAAGGGAGCTTGCGTCAGGGATAGAGCCGCGTTTTGGACCAGAGCTGGTCCGACGTCGCCCGTCGGAATTCGATGCGGTCATGTAGACGGAACGGGCGATCATGCCAGAATTCGAACTGCGAGGGTGCGATGCGCCAGCCGCTCCAGCCCGGCGGCCGCGGCACCTCGCCGACGATGTGTTTGGCGGCGACTTTCGCGATCGCTTGTTCGAAGGCAAACCGGCTTTCCAGCGGCTGCGATTGCTTGCTGGCCCACGCGCCGATCTGGGCTTGCTTCGGCCGCGTCGCGAAATAGGCGTCGGCTTCGGCTTCCGTCACCGGTGACGCTTTGCCGCGGACGCGCACCTGCCGGCGCAGCGACTTCCAATGAAATAGTAACGCGGCCTTAGGGTTTGTGGCGAGTTCGCGGCCCTTCTGACTCGCGATGTGGCTATAGAACACGAAACCCTCGGTATCGTAGCCCTTCATCAGCACCATGCGTACATCAGGTAGACCCTCGGCGTCGACGGTGGCGAGCGCCATCGCGTTGGGATCGTTAGGTTCGGCCTTCACGGCTTCCGCGAACCACTCGCCGAACAGCGCGTAAGGCTCCTCGGCGGCAGTGAAATCACCGGATGTTAACGGTGGGGGGTGTTGGATGGAGGTCGTGTCCGTCATGTCAGGAGACCCGAATTGCGCCCGCCGGCGGCCCACAGCGTGGTACCGTTCCAATATAGGCAAGCCCTATATAGGGCATGGCGGCGCGTTGGCCTATCGGTGATCGCGCCTGCCGGCACCATGATGACACTGATTCTAGTTGGACTGGTCTCGAGCGGCTGCAGCATGTCCCGCACCGATAACGCCTATGCCAGGATGGGCGATCCAGGAGCCACTGGCGCGATCAAGCCCGCGCCTCACGCGCCCACCGAGAGCGACCTGGCCTTTGCCCGCAACGCCGCTTCCGACGTGCTGACCAAGGGCGATAAGGATTCCAGCCAGCCTTGGGAGAACCCCGAGACCGGGGCGCGGGGTTCGGTGACACCGTTGGCGCAGGCCTATTCGTCGGAGGGACGCACCTGCCGGGATTTTCTGGCAAGCTATGTCAATGGCACGTCGCAAAGCTGGCTGCAGGGCGCTGCTTGCAAATCCAGCCAAGGCCGCTGGGAGATCCATACGTTGAAGCCCTGGCAGCGAGGGTTGAGTTGGATGACCCCGTTGCAAAAATGCCACGAAGACCCCAAATGAACTTGAGGGGCCGAAAGCTCGAAACTCAAGGTCTGACTTTCCCTGAAGGAGACATAACGGATGCGCGACCCCTATGAGGTCCTGGGGGTGCCGCGGGGCGCCAGCGCTGCGGCGATCAAGAGCGCCTATCGCAAGCTCGCCAAGAAGCATCACCCGGACGCCAACAAGAACGACCCGAAATCGGCGGCGCGCTTTGCCGAGCTGAATTCGGCCAACGAGATCGTTGGCGACGAGGACAAGCGCAAGCAGTTCGACCGCGGCGAGATCGATGCCGAAGGCAAGCCGCGTTTCCAAGGGTTCTCCGGGGGTGGCTTTCCCGGCGGCGATCCGCGGGCGCGCGGGGCCGGCGGCTTCCAGTCCCGCACCTTCCGCACCGGCGGCGGGGCCGGCGGCTTGGCGGCGGCGGTTTCGAGGACATTCTCAACAGCATGTTCAGCGGCGGATCCGGTCGGGGCCGGCCGGGCGGCGGAGCCTACGAGTTCGACCCGGGCGGGATTGCGCTTGATCTTGATATCAACGTCGCGATGTCAGTGTCGCTGGAAGAGGCGGTCAATGGCGCGGAAAAGCGGGTGCGCCTGCCGACCGGCAAGGAACTCAATGTCAAGGTTCCCGCCGGGGTGGTCGCCGGGCAGCAGATCCGGTTGAAGGGGCAGGGCGATACAACGCCAGGTCATCCGCCGGGCGACCTTTTGATCACCATCGGCATTGCGTCGCATCCGTTTTTCAAGGTCGACGGCAGCGATCTGCGCGCCGATCTGCCGATCACGCTCTATGAGGCCGTGCTGGGTGGCAAAGTCCGGGTGCCCACGCTGGGCAACGCGGTCGAATTAGCGATCCCGAAGAATACCTCAAGCGGCCGGATCTTTCGGCTCAAGGGCAAGGGCCTGCCGAAAGGCCCCGGGGCGGCCGGCGATCTCTTCGTCACTACCCGGATCGTGCTACCCGACGGGAACGATGCCGAACTGGAAGCGTTGATGCAAAAGTGGCGCGACGGACACACCTACAATCCGCGCAGTGATCTCGGCTGATTATTCGGCTTTCTGGCCGGATATTCGGCGGGATTGTCTCGCGTCACAAAGGGGCGGCCTCGAAAGGGGGACCAGCGCGGTACCAAACCCCGATCGAGGCCGCTTGCGCCGATCGGCGGATCAAGCGCGGTACAATTTCGCGTGATCATCCAGTGCGATAATGAGACGCAGCCATGACTTCATTCCAGATTTTCGATGTCGGAATTGGGACGGCGAGACTGACCTAACCCATTAAGGGACTGAACCAGCTTATTTAAAAGCTTATTTGCTCCCACTCGCCTATCCTCCGTTTTTGTCCATCTGGTCATAGACCGCCTGCGCGATCTGGGTCAGCCGCCCGCGATCGGCACTCCCACTCACCACATAGCCGACACCGCGATCGGCCCAGAACAACGCGCTCTCGCCGCCGGCCGCCTCGTATCGCATCTGTGTCGTCTCGGCATCGGCCCTCGCGGTGTAGACCGTAAAGCGTTCGCCCGTGCCGCTCTCATACATCAGGAACGACGCCGGCCCACTGGGACCGGGCAACAGCCGACCGCCGACCAGCTTCAATCCGGCCGCGGCCAGTTCGGGCGCGCGGACGTCCCAGCCGCAACGCTTGGTCAGCCATTGCTGCAGATGGGCGCGCTCGCTGCCGGGCACCTCGACGGGGTGACGCACTTCGACCACGTAGAGGCGGTGCGCATCCAGCGCATCCTCGGTGAAGTTCTGCAGTGTCGACGGCGAGATGGTCTCGCCGCGAGCCACCCAGCCGATGCTGCCGCCAGCTACGAACGCCACCAAGGTGGCGGCGATCGCACCATAGATCCACTTGCGCGGCTGCCGCACCAACCGCTCGATCTCGAGCCGCTTCGGCACCGCCTCGTCGGCGACCGAATCGTAGCGTGCATGCAGCGCATCCGCCATCGCGCGCCACGACTGGACCCGCTCGGCATCGGCAGGATGCGCCGCGAGCCACTTTTCGACATCGACACGGCGTTCAGCCGGCAATTCATTGTCGACATAGGCGTGCAGTTCGTCTTCAGTTATAGGGATATTTCGGTCAATCATGTCTCTGTCCAATCTCGGTCGGCAAGCGCATGATCAACAAGGCTTGCCGCTTGCAAACACTCCCATCGGAGAAAACTGAAAAAATTCGTCGTGATGTAAAGCCGCGCATTACGTCCACATAACTTTCATATGATTCCTGATCATCGTCTCGATCATTCTCAAACACATATTCTTCGTCATCATTTCACCCGCCGCAACACCGCGGCGTTCGCCGCCCAGCGAGGCTTTTACATGGGCGCGGGCGCGGGCAAGCCGGGACATTACAGTGCCGATCGGCACGCCCTGGATGTCAGCGACTTCGCGGTAGCTTAATCCTTCCAGCATCACGAGCAGCAATACCGCGCGCTGTTCTTCAACCAGGGTCGCGAGCGCACGGGAAATATCGCGGCCTTCCGCCTCGGTCCCGCTGGCGTCGGGATTGTTATCGAGTAGCGGCATGAATTGCGGCCGCCGCGCCAGCGAGCGCCGCCGGTTTTTGTTCAGATTGGTCAGGATCGTATACAGCCAATTTTTGACGTCGCCGCCCAGGAACAGCCGCTCCGAGCGCAATGCCCGCACTAGCGTGTCCTGCACCAGATCGTCGGCGATGTCGGCGTCCCGCGCCAAAGCACGCGCGTAACGGCGCAGGGCCGGAATCATGGCTTCGACACTTTGGCGAAAGGCAGTCATTTACGCGTGATCTTGCGGTCGGGTTTGGGTTCGTCGGGCGCGAACGCCTTGCACAAACATAACACCTCGGCAATTCGACTATTCCGGCCGGGTTGCGCGGTCGAATCGAGCCGCCGATTTGCACTGTACCGGCCGGGAGCGGTGGTGTACCTCCAGACTTGGTTAAGGCCGATTGGAAACCGAATGTCACAAAATGCAGGTCTGATGCATGGCAAACGCGGGGTGGTTCTCGGCGTCGCCAATAACCGCTCGATCGCCTGGGGCATCGCCAAGGCCTGTCGCGCGGCGGGGGCTGAGATCGCGCTGACCTGGCAGGGCGATTCGCTCAGGAAGCGGGTCGAGCCGCTCGCCCGGGAGCTCGACGGTATCTTGCTGGGCCATTGCGATGTCACCGATCCCGCGACCATCGACGCGGTATTCGAGGTACTTAAGGAGAAGTGGGAAAAGATCGATTTCGTCGTCCACGCCATCGCGTTCTCCGACAAGGACCAGCTCGATGGCCGCTATCTCGAAACCACCGCGGACAATTTCTCCAGGACCATGCTGATCAGCTGCTATTCGCTGACCGCGATCGTGCAACGCGCTGAAAAGCTTCTCATCGATGGCGGCTCGATCCTGACGCTGACCTACTACGGCGCCGAGAAATGGATGCCGCATTACAACGTGATGGGCGTGGCCAAGGCAGCGCTGGAGGCGAGCGTGCGCTATCTCGCCGCCGATCTCGGCGAGAAGAACATCCGTGTCAACGCCATTTCGGCAGGGCCGATCAAGACGCTGGCGGCGTCCGGGATCGGTGATTTCCGCTACATTCTAAAATGGAACGAATACAACGCGCCGATGCGCCGCACGGTGACGATTGAAGAGGTTGGCGACAGCGCGCTGTACCTGCTGTCGGACTTGTCGCGCGGCGTCACCGGCGAGGTGCATCACGTCGATTCCGGCTATCACGTCGTCGGCATGAAGCGTCCAGACGCGCCTGACATTTCACTGAGCAATTCCGCGGGCAAGGAATAATCGCGAAATTCCAATGCCGTCCACGATCTATTATATTCGCCACGGTCAAACCGGGTGGAACGTGGAAGGTCGCTTCCAGGGATCGAAGGATATCCCGCTCAATCAATTCGGCCGCAGTCAGGCGGCTGCATCGGGTGAAATCCTCGGCCGCCTGCTGGCGCAGGACGGCCGCCTGGCATCTGCGTTGCCATTCGTCTCAAGCCCGCTCGGCCGCGCCCGCACGACCATGGAATTGGTGCGTAGCGCGCTGAAATTGCCGGTGGCAGAATACGCCATCGACGACCGCCTGCGCGAGATCGGTTTCGGCCATTGGGAAGGATTGACGGTACCGGAAATGCAGGCGAATGACGCCGTGACTTTCGCCTCGCGCGCCGTGAACAAATGGCGTGTCGCCGCGCCAGCGGGCGAAAGCTATGCCAGCGTGACCTTGCGGATGCGCGCCTGGTTCGATTCCGTGACAACGGATACGGTCACGGTCGCCCACGGAGGCACCATGCGCGCGTTGATGGTAGGGCTTGGCCTCGCGACCGAACTTGAGGCTGTCGAGATCCCGATCGGGCAGGGCGTGGTCTACGTGTTTCGCGACGGCAGTTTGCAGAAATATAGTTAAAGCCCGACCCGTCATGCCCGGGCTTGTCCCGGGCATCCACGCCTTGGAGACCCAAAAGGGGAAGCAAGACGTGGATGGCCGGGACGAGCCCGGCCATGACGAAAGAAAGGACATTTGACCCTTTCGACTGTGCGAGCTACGAAACGTTGGCATTCAACATAAACGCGAATTGTCAACGCTGGCGCACCAAGGCATCGATGTCCTTTAACACGTTCGGCCACATGTTTCGGGTCACGACCTTTGGCGAGAGCCACGGTATCGCGATCGGCTGCGTGGTCGATGGCTGCCCGCCGCTGATTCCGCTGACTGACGAGGACATCCAGCGCGATCTGGATCGCCGCCGGCCCGGCCAGTCGCGCTTCACCACGCAACGTCAGGAGCTGGATGCGGTCAGGATTTTGTCCGGGGTGATGGCGCATCCCGAGACCGGCGTGCAGGTCACGACGGGAACGCCGATCGCGCTTCTGATCGAGAACACCGACCAGCGCTCAAAGGACTATTCCGAGATCAAGGACAAGTTTCGCCCAGGACATGCCGATTTCACCTATGAAGCCAAATATGGCCTGCGCGATTATCGTGGCGGCGGTCGCTCTTCGGCACGCGAAACCGCGACCCGAGTCGCAGCCGGTGCGATCGCCCGCAAGATCCTGCCGGATGTGAAAGTGCGCGGCGCGCTGGTGCAGATGGGTCCGCACAAGATCGATCGCGCCAAATGGGATTGGGAGGAGATCGCGCGCAATCCGTTTTTCTGTCCGGACAAGGACAGAGCCGCGTTCCTCGAGAACTACCTCGACGGCATCCGAAAGCGCGGCTCGTCAATCGGCGCGGTGCTCGAGATCGTGGCCGAGGGCGTACCGGCCGGACTGGGCGCGCCGATTTATGCCAAGCTCGATGCAGATATCGCTGCGGCACTGATGAGCATCAACGCGGTGAAGGGAGTTGAGATTGGTGCCGGCTTCGGAGCCGCCGAATTGTCGGGCGAGGAAAATGCCGACGAAATGCGCACCGGCAATAACGGCACGCGCTTCCTGTCCAACCATGCCGGCGGCATCCTCGGCGGCATCTCCACCGGGCAGCCGGTGGTGGCGCGCTTCGCGGTGAAGCCGACCTCGTCGATTCTGTCGCCGCGCCGCACCGTCGATCGCAGCGGCCACGACACCGATATCATCACCAAGGGCCGACATGATCCGTGCGTTGGAATCCGGGCCGTACCGGTGGGAGAAGCCATGATGGCCTGCGTGCTCGCCGATCATTTTTTGAGGCACCGCGGCCAGATCGGCGGATAGCGCGTTGAGTATTCGCGGTGGGAACGCTCATGCCCTGTGGCCGTTAGACCCGCGGTTCTAGGGGAAATAGATGTCCCGCCATTCGCTTATTGTCGCCCTGTTGCTCGGCAGTTTTGCCGCGCCTCCGGTCACCTACGCGCAGCTCGTACCGCCGGCGGGAACGGCAGGCGCGGGCAACACGCCGATCAATGGCGTGCCGTTCGGGCCGGCCAATCCAAGCGTGCTGAGCGACCCCAGCGGTACCCTCAACGCCTCGAAAGTTCCCCCGCTTCGAACCAATAGCCTGCAGCCGTCACCGACGCCGCGGCAGCCGCTCCAGAGTACATCTCCGTCCCGCATGACGCCGCCTTACGCGGGCGCGTCGCAACGCGCTTTCATCCCCGATCCGGCTCGCCGAAAAGGGCCGCCAGTCCGCCACCGCAGGCGGCCGGAGGTCTGCAAGTTTACGGGGATTTGCCGGGGCTGTTAGTTACCCTGCATTGCAGCAACCTGGATCGTCGCCTGTGTTTCCGCTCCGAAATTCAGCCGGCGCGGGCGGTCCGAACCAATTGGTAAGCGCTCCGTCGAGTCCCGTCCGGTTGCCGTCGCCGACCCAGGCAACATGCCCGTCGGGGCGCACCAGCACCGCTCCGGGCGCCGTGACCTTGCCCAGCACTGGAAGCTCCCATGGCCCAACATATTGAGCGTCGATTGGCCGGACCCGATCGGCCCACCGCGCGACGCCAAGGCTGCCGGGTTCACCGAAGTTGAGCAGCAGCGGACGGGCATCGTGTAGCAGAGTAAAGACGCGTTGCGGACCATGTGCCGTGATAAGATCGAGGTCGGGCATGCGCCGGCCGAGCAACGGATGGTCGTCGCCGAAATCGTAGCGAATATCCAGCCCCGACATCATTCCGGCGAAACGTTTCCGCGGCTCTTCCATACCGAGCAGTTCGGTGATCGTTTCCCTCAGCGCGTGGATGCGGTCATCCGCGCGGCGCAGCAGCGCGACCTGCGCCATCGTGTTGCGCAATACGCGGGCGCCGACCGGATGGCGCTCGGCATGATAGCTATCGAGCAGGCTTTCCGGTGACGTCTGCTTGACGACCTGCGCCAGCTTCCATCCGAGATTCATCGCATCCTGCACGCCGATGTTGAGGCCTTGGCCGCCGACCGGCGGATGAACATGCGCCGCATCGCCGGCCAGCAGCACGCGTTTGTTGCGGTAGGTTGTCGCCTGCCGCATCATGTCGGTGAATCTCGAAATCCAGACCGGATTGTGAACGCCGTAGTCGGTCCCGTAAGTGGCGATGAGCGCTTCGCTGAGATCGTGCAGCGTCGGTTCTTGGGTGCGGCCGACTTCCTGCTCGGTCACCAGCACACGCACCAGATCGCTATCGCCAAGCTGGCTCAGCGAATGGATGCCCCTGGCGTCGTTGCGCAGGCCCCATTCCGGCTTCTCCGAGAGTTCGACTTCGGCGATCAGGTTGCTGGTGGTCGGATCCGATCCGGCGAATTCGATTCCAGCTGATTTGCGGATCGTGCTGCGTCCACCGTCGCAGCCGACGAGATATTGTGCGCGCAAGCGCTGCCCGCCGGACAACTCGACGTCCACACCGCTGCCGTCTTGTGCAAGACCGGTCACCTCGCGTCCGCGGTAGATAGGCACTGCCATTTCCTGGACCCATCCGGCGAGGATGCGCTCGATGTGGTTCTGCGATAGCCCGAGCCCGTAATTGTGCCTCGTCGGAAAGTCGCTGATATCCAGGCGAATCCACGCGAAGCCTGCGACCTGCGCCACTTTTCCTTCGCTCAGAAATCGATCGGCGATACCGCGCTGATCGAGAACTTCGATGGTGCGCGCGTGCAGGCCGCCGGCGCGTGAGCCCGCGAGATTCTGGTCGGGCCGCCGCTCGACAATGGCAACGTCGATGCCGGCCAGCGCCAGTTCGCCCGCCAGCATCAGACCGGTCGGGCCGGCTCCGGCGATCACCACGGCGTGGCCGGCGTTTCGGCTCGCCTCGCACGGCCCATCCATCGACGATAGTTCCGGCATTTCGTCCCTCCGTAGATTGGGGTTTCGGGCGACGGTTCTACGGGATGAAGGGGATCTTGAAGCAAGCCGGTTGCGCCCCACATATCAAAGTGGGGAGAGGGGCCTCGCTCATCCGACAAACAGCTTAAGGAATCCGACGCGGGACGAGCGCAAACGTCCGCTATTCCTCGGGCTCGGTGGTGAATAGCAGCGGATAGCCCTTGGCGCGACCGGCTTCAGTGGCGCGGGTTGCCTTGGTTTCGGCGACGTCCTTGGCGAACACGGCGACCACGCAGACCCCGTGCCGATGCGCCGTGATCATCACCTTATAAGCCTCGTCCTCGGTCATGTGAAATTCCGCCTTCAGTACCGTGACGACGAATTCGCGCGGCGTGTAATCGTCATTGACCAGGATTACCTTGTGCAGGCGCGGACGCTCGGTCTTGACCTTGGTCCGGGTCTTCGGCTTGGCGACGGTGTCGATCATTTCCGGAGGTGGCTCCAGATGTCATCGGCGATCGCGAGAGAATACAGCCCTATGGGCCGGTGTGGAACCATCTGTTTTCGAGGCTTTCAATGGAGCGGGTGCTGATGTGGTCGAGACGCCGTCCTTCGCCTGGCAAGGCGGCATCGCGCACCGCGCTGCATGGCGGGTCGGATCGACGGCCAAGCAATGGTTCTGTCGGCTCGACCGGGATGTGAAGCGCAAGCGATCTTCGTACTTTTCGTTGTCCGATTTGCGTGCCACGATCCGGTGGTACGACGGGAGGACAGCTGATGCGCTGGTATGTCTCGATCGGGGCGATGCTCGTCGCAGGTACGGTGGCCGGAGGGGACATTCCCGGGATCGCAGCGCCTGATCTGCGCCATCAACTTGCGCAAAGCAGCGACAAACCGACCGTCGATGTCGAGCTGATCCTCGCCACGGACATTTCCTATTCGATGGACATGGATGAACTTGCGGTTCAACGCGAGGGCTATGCGCAGGCGCTCGTCTCCAAGGAATTCCTGCAAGCCCTGAAATCGTTGCCGAACAGCAAGATCGCCGTGACCTATTTCGAATGGGCCGCCTCCGGCGACCAGAAGATCATCATTCCCTGGCGACTGATCGAAGGCCCGGAAACGGCTGACGCTGTCGCCAACGAGATCATGAAGACGCCGGTGCGTCGAGCCTCGCGCACCTCGATCTCGGGCGCGATCTATTTTGCGATGCCGCTGTTCGACCAGGATCCCTATCACGGGCTGCGCCGCGTGATAGATATTTCGGGTGATGGCCCCAATAATAGCGGCTCGCCGGTCGTCGGCGCCCGCGACGAGGCTTTGTCCAAGGGCATCGTCATCAATGGCCTGCCAATCATGGTGAAGGAGCCTTCCCACTCGACCATGGATATCGACAATCTCGATTTCTATTACGAGGATTGCGTGATCGGCGGCCCTGGTTCCTTTGTGGTGTCGATCAAGGATCGCGACAAGTTCAAGGAAGCGATCCGGACCAAGCTGCTGCTTGAGGTAGCCGGCAAGGAGCCCGAACGTCGGATCGTTCCGGTCGCCGAGAAAGAGCCGCGCGTCTCCTGCCTGATCGGCGAAAAAATCTGGCAGGAACGCTGGGGACGATAAGTCCTTGGGGACGGCGCCTGGCTATCGCGAAAACCGCGCGACCAGCTCGACATGCGGCGTGTGACGAAACTGATCGACTGGCGTCACGCCTTCGATCTTGTAGCCGCCGTCGATCAGCATTCGTGCGTCGCGTGCGAAGGTTGCGGCATTGCATGATACGGCGATCACGACCGGCACCTTGCTGGCCGCGAGTTGGCGGACCTGTGCCTGCGCACCCTGCCGCGGCGGATCGAACACCACGGTATCGTAGTCGCGCAGCTCCTGCGGCATCAACGGGCGCCGGAACAGGTCGCGGGACTCGGCCTTGACGGGTTTCAATCCGGACGCCGATGTGGACGCTTTTTGCAGCGCTGCAATTGCGCCAGCATCGCTGTCGCAGGCGGACACTCTTGCCTTGCGTCGCAAGTCGCAGCGCGAACGGGCCGACGCCACAAAACAGGTCGGCGACGTGCCTGGCGTGCTTGCAATGTGCCGTCACCAGCGCCGCCAATGCTTCCTCGCCGGCGATCGTTGCTTGCAGGAAAGAGCCTGGCGGCAGGGTGACACGCGCCACTCCGATCCCGATGGTCGGCGGCGCGCGCATCAATACCAGCTCGCCGTGGCGGGTCAGCCGCGCCAAGCCGTGCCGCTGCGCGAGAGCGGACAGTGTTGCGATCAGCGCCGGGGTCAGAGGCCCGGAGCCGCGCACGTCGACGTCGAGGCCGTTGCTTGCGGCGGTGACCTGGATATCGAGTGGCTTGCCTGCTGGTTTGAGGGCCTCGGCGAGAGCGCGGGCTGCATCGAGCGCGCCGTGCAGGCCGGGATCGAGGATAGGGCAATCCGTGATCGCGACGATGGCGTGGCTGCCCGCCGCGGCAAAACCGGTGTGCAGTTCGCCGTCATTTCCGCGGCGAGCATGGACGGTGATGCGGCGCCGGCCCGCGCCGTGGGCATCGACCAAGGCTGCGACCTCGCAGGCAATGCCGGCCTGTTCGAGCGTATCGACCACGATGGCGCGTTTCCACGCCCGATACGCTTCCATCTGCCAGTGCTGGATTGCGCAGCCGCCGCAGGCACTGAAATATCGGCAGAAAGGCTCGATGCGTGCCGGGCTTGGTTGTTCGATTCGCGTCAGCAGCCGGCGGTCGGGATGACCATTGACCTGTTCGACCTCGACCGTTTCTCCTCCCAGCGTGTACGGCACGAACAGGCTCTGGCCGCCTGCAATGCTGACGCCGTCGCCGCGATGGCCGACATGGTCGATGATGAGCCGTTCAGCCACGGCGCGCGCCGAGGAAGAATTCGAGATTGCCGTCGCCGCCCGCGATCGGGGACGGAAACACCTCGATATTGCGGCAGCCAAGCGAGGCGGCAAAGGCCGCGATGTCCTCGCAGACTTGCCGATGAACTTCCGCGTCGCGGATAATGCCGCGCCTGGAATGTTTTCGCGCCGCCTCGAATTGCGGCTTGATCAGCGCCAGCAGGTGCATCGGCGCCGCCGCCAGCGACAGCGCCGCCGGCAGCACCGCTTTCAGCGAGATGAAGCTGACATCGATCACGACGATATCCGGCCGCTGCGGCAGCCGCTTGCCCTCGAAGCCGCGGATGTCGGTCTGCTCCATCGAGACGATCCGGGGATGGCCCTGCAGCGATGGATGCAACTGGCCTGTGCCGACGTCGATCGAAAATACCAGGCTCGCGCCGTTGGCCAGCAACACCTCGGTGAAGCCGCCGGTGGAGGCGCCGATATCGAGACAGACATGATCCTCGATCTCAAGCGGATATCGCTCCAGCGCGCCTGACAGCTTGACGCCTCCGCGCGAGACGAAGGGATGCGCAGGCTGCGCCTGCAGCTGGGCGTCGGCGGGAATGTTTTCCGACGCCTTCAGCACCTGCCTGGCATTGGCGGTGACAAGACCGGCCTCGATCGCGGCCTGCGCCCGCGCGCGGCTTTCGAACAGGCCACGTTCGACCAGCAGCACATCCGCGCGCTTGCGGGGAGGGGACATGATTCAACGATTCCGCGCGGCGGTGCGCTGTTCGCGGGGCCACCGCACACATTCCCGGCCGCGGTGGGATGCTCCGCGAGGCTGGTTCGCGGCGCCCCGCAGGAGTTCAGGCCAGTTTCACCGTTTCCGTCTTGACGTCCTTGCCGAGCGCCTCGAACACCTTTGCGACAATGCTCTTGGCGTCGAGACGGGCGTGGGCGTACATTGCGTTCGGGGTGTCGTGATCGAGGAACTCGTCGGGCAGTATCATCGCGCGCATTTTCAGGCCACCGTCGAGCATGCCGTGATCGGCGAGCGTCTGCATCACGTGGGAGCCGAAACCGCCGATCGAGCCTTCCTCGATGGTGAGCAGCACTTCGTGATCACGCGCCAGCTTCAGCACCAGGTCGAGGTCGAGCGGCTTCATGAAGCGCGCGTCGGCAATCGTGGTGGACAGTCCGTGCGCGGCTAGCTCCTCGGCTGCCTTCTCGCATTCGGCGAGCCGGGTGCCGAACGACAAGAGCGCGATCTTGCTGCCTTCGCGGATGATGCGGCCCTTGCCAATCTCGAGCGGGATGCCGACTTCGGGCATGTCGACACCGCGGCCTTCGCCGCGTGGATAGCGTACCGCGCTCGGGCGGTCGTTGATCGCGACCTGGGTTGCCACCATGTGCACCAGTTCGGCTTCGTCGGAGGCCGCCATGATAACGAAATTTGGCAGGCAGCCGAGATAGGCGTTGTCGAAAGATCCCGCATGGGTGGCGCCGTCGGCGCCGACCAGGCCCGCGCGGTCGATGGCGAAGCGCACCGGCAGGCTCTGGATGGCCACGTCATGGACGATCTGGTCGTAACCGCGCTGCAGGAAGGTCGAATAGATTGCGCAGAACGGTTTGTAACCCTCGGTGGCTAGACCTGCGGCGAACGTTACGGCGTGCTGTTCGGCGATGCCGACATCGAAAGTGCGGGTAGGGAAGGCCTTGGCGAAGATGTCGATCCCGGTTCCCGACGGCATTGCCGCGGTAATGCCGACGATCTTGTTGTCCTTCTGCGCTTCCTTGACGAGGCTCTGGCCGAACACGTTCTGGTAGGCCGGTGCGTTCGGCTTGGCCTTGGACTGGGCGCCGGTGGCGACATCGAATTTGACCACCGCGTGATATTTGTCCGCGGAGGCTTCCGCCGGGCCGTAGCCCTTGCCTTTTTGCGTAACGACATGAACCAGCACCGGGCCGGTCTGCATTTCGCGGACGTTGGTCAGGACCGGCAGCAGATGGTCGAGATTATGGCCGTCGATCGGACCGACATAGTAGAAGCCGAGTTCCTCGAACAACGTGCCGCCGCCGACCATGAAACCGCGGGAATATTCCTCGGCGCGTTCGGCACGGTCGGCGATCAGCTTTGGAAGGTGCTTGCCGAGCTGCTTGGCGGCTTCGCGCAGCGAGCGGTAGGTCTTTCCTGAGTAGAGCCGCGACAGATAGGCCGACATCGCGCCGACGGGGGGCGCGATCGACATATCGTTGTCGTTGAGAATCACGATCAGCCGGGAGTTCATCGCGCCGGCATTGTTCATGGCCTCATAAGCCATGCCCGCAGACATCGCGCCGTCACCGATCACGGCGATGACGTTGTTCTTGCCGCCGGACAGATCGCGTGCCACGGCCATGCCCAACGCTGCGGAGATCGAGGTTGAGGAATGCGCAGCGCCAAACGGGTCGTAGTCGCTCTCGGTACGCTTGGTGAAACCAGACAGCCCGCCGCCGGTCCGCAGCGTGCGGATGCGGTCGCGGCGGCCGGTCAGTATTTTATGGGGGTAGGCCTGATGGCCGACGTCCCAGATCAGGCGGTCTCGCGGGGTGTCGAACACGTAGTGCAATGCGGTGGTCAACTCAACGACGCCAAGCCCGGCGCCGAAATGTCCGCCGGTGACCGAAACGGCAGCTATCGTCTCTTGGCGCAGCTCGTCGGCGACCTGACGAACCTGGTCTACCTTGAGCCGGCGCAGATCGTCCGGAGTGCGGATGGTGTCGAGAAGCGGCGTTTTAGTAAAATCGGTCAAAGCGATATTCCAATTTTGCATGTCGGGTGAAGGATCCGACGCGAGATGGGTTGCGCGGTATTGGCGCAGCGAGAATCCAAACGCTGGACACCCATCTAAGCATGCGGAGGCAGGATTTGGATGCCTAGATGCACGCTGGATCGGTCAATGTGATACGTATCACTCTTTGCGTCGTCACTTCTCCCAAGTCGTTTTTCGTAGTTATTTGAGGTACTTATACGCAGCAGAAAGGGTCGCAAGTTCGCCGTCAACAGCCCATAACTTTGTCCTCTTTACACCAAAGCGACGCCCAAAGCCAACTCACGGGAACTGGAGCGGCCGGCACGGGAGGCGGCGAAAGCGTGGATGTTTCAACCGCCGTGGCTAGTCGATGGTTCCATTTTGCCTAAATCGGAGTCATCCCCCCGGTCGGGGCTGATCGTTTCGAGGATTTTCCAGCCGCTTTCGCGAGCGGCGGCGTCGCCGGTCGCAATCGCCACCGCGGCTTCGGGGCGAGCCATGCGGTCGCGCAACGGCACCGGGCCGCAAGCGATCATGAAAAAATCATATGGATGCGGTCGTTCGTTGGCCATGACGAACTGGAAATGGACCCGAAAGAACTGCCAGCGAAATGAATTGTAATGCGCGGGCTCGATGATGTCGCGGAACCGAACCGGCACGAACAGCGGATTGCGTCTGGCAGCGCCGACGTCGATGCCGTGGCCGATGATCGGATCGAACGGATAGAAATTCATCACGTCCTTGCGGGCCTGGCAGTCGATCCAGTCGATCGAGGGCTCGACCGCGAGCCGCCGCAGGTGGTCGCGGAAATCTTGCGCTGCCGCGTTGAAACCTATGATCGGCAGATTGCCGCCGATCGTCAGGAGGGCGATCCGCGGGCCGTGCCGGCCGATATCGGGATCGAGCTGCAGCGCGCGAGCGAGGATTTCGACAGCCAGAAACGATCCCGAGCTGTGGCCAACGATGACCACTTCCTCGGCATCGCTGCCGGAAGCAACTTCCACGAGGTTTTTTGCGAAACGGTCGATGCGCTGGTCCCATTCCGGCTCCAGGCGGTGGGCGAATTGCCAGGTCCAGATCATGTCGGCGATGAGGTAGAGCAAATAGCTGCGGCTTTCGGTGAATTTCAGCAGCGCCCAGAGCATAGCGGCGAACGCCACGGCCGCTGCCGCTATGTTCCATGGCGATGCGACCCCCAAGGCCGCAAAGCCCTTGCCGCAGGCAAAACCCACCAGCAGCGACCCCAGCGTTTCCCCGTACAGCATCAAATGCGGGTAGGCGATAAAGATCGCAAAGCGCCAATGCGCCTTCCAGAACCGCGCGAAGGTGCCGTTGAGGATTATCTTCCAGAACAGAAACTCGCCGCGAAACACCCTGCGCCAGATCGGCGCAGCGAGATCACGCTGGATCAAATCTTCCCAGCGCAGGAAATCGTAGCGGGTGTGCGTCTGCCAGTCGCTTGCATGGGTGTCGATGGTCCAGTACGCGGTCGCGCCATCGGCAGCGCCTTGCGGACGTTTGATGGTGGTAGTGAGTTCATATAGCCGGCCGAACTTGCGCAATTCGGTTCTGAACATGCGATAGTACTGCGCGAGGCCGCGCGGATCGTAGCCCTGCACATATATGACGTGGCGGCGTTCAACGCGCACTGGAAGGTGTCCCCGACTGGTAGCCCGACTATATCAGGCCGAGAAGCCGCCGCGCGTTATTTCGGTCTCGGCGGAACGCGTGATGGGCGATCTGGAAATTGCGAGAACCGGTTTGCGATCGAGATGATCGGCCGCTCGAGCGCCCGGGCGTCGCCGGGGAAGCGACACGCCATCACTGAACGTCGAGCGGTGCCGTACCTGTCGCCTGGCCGCTGGCATCGGTGGTAATCTTGTCGACCCGGGCTTCTGCCTGCCGCAGCAGTTCCTCGCATCGGCGCTTCAAGGCCTCGCCGCGCTCGTAGATGATAACCAATTCCTCCAGCGGCACCTTGCCTTCTTCAAGCCGCTTGACGATCGATTCGAGTTCCTCGATCGCGCGCTCGAAGCTCAGCTTCTTGACATCCACTTGGGTGTTTTCGGCCATATCGCTTTCCCGGATGCGTCCCCCATGACGCTCACTCAAAGATATCTATGCGGAGGCATTGTGGCGGGAATTCACGCGCCCATCAATGCGCTGACATGCGCGGCCACCAACTCTTTCAGCCCTTGCAGATCATACCCGCCCTCGAGCACCGAGACCACCCGGCCGCCGGCGCTGGAATCGGCCACGTCCATCAATTGGTGCGTGACCCAGCCGAAATCTTCCGCTTTCAAATTGAGCGAAGCCAGCGGATCGCGGTAATGCGCATCGAAGCCGGCGGAGATGATGATCAGTTCGGGGTTGAACTTCTTCAATTGCGGCAGAATCACATTTTCAAATGCGGCTCGGAATTTCGGGCCGCCGTCCGCGGGCGCCAGCGGCGCGTTGACGATGGTATCGTGCTCGCCACGCTCGCTCCTTGCGCCGGTGCCTGGAAACAGCGGCATCTGGTGCGTCGAGCAATACATCACGGTCCGGTCGGCCCAGAAAATATCCTGCGTACCGTTGCCATGGTGCACGTCGAAATCAACCACAGCGGTGCGGGCTATTCCGTATTTGCGTTGGGCATGACGCGCGGCAATCGCGGCATTGTCGAAAAAGCAGAAGCCCATCGGCTTGCCGATCTCGGCGTGATGGCCGGGAGGGCGCACCGCGACGAATGCATTGGCATGCGCACCGGTCATCACGGCGTCGGTGGCCGCAACCGCGCCGCCCACGCCGCGCATCACCGCCTCCCAGGTGCCCGGAGACATCGAGGTATCGCCGTCGAGATAGACCAGGCCGCTCGATGGCGCGATGCGCCGCAGCTCGCTGACATAATGTTCGTTGTGGCACAGCGTGACCAGATCAAGGTTTCCTTCCGGCGCCTCGTCGCGCACCAGCCGATTGAAACGGTCTTCCGCCAGCACCTGGTCGACCGCGCGCAACCGGTCGGGCCGTTCTGGATGTCCCGGAGGCGTCAGGTGCTCCAGATAGGCCGGATGGGTGAGAAGAAGGGTCATGCAATGCCCTGGCGTTTGAATGCTTGCCCGCGAAGATCAACTAATCTAGGGGGTCGTCGGCCGATCCGAAAGAGCCGCCATTCAATTCAGGCGCTGGATATGCCGGCGGCCGACGGCGCGGCCCGGCTGCTGCTCCCGAAATATTCATCCAGCGTCGATGTCGTAGACGTCGGCTAGCGGTGCGGTGCCTTGCTTCACCAGCGCAAAAGCCATCGCCTATCGGCCGCCCGAAAATTGTTCACCGTTCACCTGGCAGTTCACGGCTACCCGTTCAGCGCTATGCGATCGGCTATGATGTGGTCGCTATATGACCTGGCGTTGTCTCACTCATAGCCGAAGCCTTCGCGCCTCGGAGAATCCGCGGGCAAGGAGTGGGCAAAGGAGTTTGAGAAGCAAGGCAAGCCGAGCGGATGCCTCATGACTCACTTCCGGCTTTCAACGGCAAGGGTTAGGATGAGCGGCTCTTGGATCCGCGAATGCTGGGCAGCGGTACGGTATGGCCCGGACCACACCGGAGCGACGCTTGCATTGTCAAGACCATCGAGGCTCTCGCCGGGGCAGGATGAGATACTTACCCCTTCTTGCGGGCAAAGAATGCCTTGAACGCAGCAATCGCTTCGTTGGAGCGCATGCGCTCGCCGAACAGATGGCTTTCCTGGTCGATCCGCCGGGTCAAATCTTCCGGAGGTAACTTCAGGAGCTTACGCGAGATCGCGACCGCTTCGGCTGGCAGCGCGCAAATCTCGCGCGCGACCTTGCGAGCCTCGGCTTCGGTGTGGCCGGGCGCAACCACGACATTGACGAAGCCCGCGATGCGGGCGTCATCGGCCGTCATGGTGCGTCCCATCACCAGGGTTGCAAAGGCGCGCTGGTATCCCATGGTGCGCGGCATCAGCAGGCTGGAAGCGCCTTCCGGAACGAGGCCAAGATGGATGAACGGCGTCGAAAACGTGGCGGTCTTGCTGGCGAGCACATAGTCGCAATGGAACAGCATCGTGGTGCCGATGCCGATCGCGACGCCGTCGACCGCAGCGATGATCGGCTTGACGTTGTGCGCGAGCGAATAAAGGAATTTTACGGCATTGGAGTCGCGCGGCGTATCGGCGTTGGAGGTGCCGTCCTTTAGGAAATCTTCGATATCGTTGCCCGCAGTGAATACGCCCGATCCACCGGTAATGATGATGCAGCGAATATCCGGATTGTTCTGAGCGGTGTCGACCGCATCGCTCATGCGGCGGTACATGTCGTGGGTGATCGCGTTCTTCTTTTCGGGCCGCCGCAGCCGGATCACCCGCATCGTGCTTTCGTCGGTGACTATCAGATGATCCGTCATGGTCCCTCGACCCGGCGCAGGCAAATCTATGCGTCACAGACTACATCAACTGGTGTGCCGCCCAAACCAGCGATGCCGGTTTTCAACGGTGACGCAATGACGCGCAGGGCGCGCGGTGCAGCCTCGCGGGTATCGACTATCTCGCTGTGATTTCAGCGAAACCACGTGGAATCTAACTGTTCGGCATGCGCGCCTGGTCAAAGCTGGCATTGCCGTTCCCTGAGCCGGAGAGCGAGGCGGACTGAAGCCCGCGGATGTAAGCCCGGCGGTCGGGCGGTGGAGTTCTTCAAAGCCGGAAGTGAAGATGAGTGCGAGTTAAAGTACGTGCTGGGTCACCATGAATAGCGCAGCGTGCCTGTTCCGCCGTAAGTTTGCGCGCCGTTGCCGAACTCGCCGTCAAACTTTGCGGTCAAAGACCAGTTGGCGGCAAGGCGCAACTCCGCAGCAAGCGTGGTGAGCGCGGAGTCTTTCGGTGGCGCGGCGCCATTGACGATGAAGGTCGAGCCCGGCAGCGCCTGGAACACCGCATTGAGCGCCGGATTGCTGTTCCAGTCGTGCGCCCAGGCTAGCCGCGCGCGAAGGATCAGCGGCATGGTGCCCAGCATCGTGAGGTTATCGAAGCGTGCGCCTAACTCGCTTCGGGTGTCGATGGCATTCATCGCGCTGTAGGCGAGGCCAAAACCGCCGCCCGTGAGATCCGTCTCGGCATAGCCCGGAGTGTGGAAGTTTTGCACCTGCAGCGCGGCATATGGAGTGATCCCGGCAAGGTACTCCGTAGACGGCAATCCGTAGCGGTAGCCGGCTTCGAGCCGGCCGGCGACGCTCTGGCCCTGGAATTTGGCCTGGAGCTGATCGCCGAAGGCCGCGACGCGATTGGTCGTGAACCATTGGTTGGCAAAGGCAAGTGCCGCCGATGCGTACCACGGCCCGCGGTGCGTTTTGTCATAGATACCAGCCTGGAACGCATCGCTCCGGCCGTTGCCGAGGCCCTGTGCGAGGTTCCAATCGGTGCCGCCGCCGGCCAACGCAAAACCGATGAGGCTATCGCGCGAAAGGTGATAGTCCATGCCCGCAGCAAAACCGAAGTCGCTTGCCGTGACATTGTTCGAGCCTACGACCGGATCGCCATTAAAGTTGCCGGTGCCGCCGAATGCCCCGCCCCATGCTGTCCACCGCTGATCGGGAGCCACCGGCTTCGGCGGGGCTTTGGTCAGCATCGCACCATAGGCAAGCGCGATGTCCGGGGGCAACGTGGCGTCCTGCTCCGGCGCGAAACCGGCGGCGTCGCCACCGATATTGACTCTTCCTCCGCCGCTGTATGGATCGAGCATCAGATTAAGAAAATTGCTCATCAACTGGGAGGCACCTTTCTGGGCATCCGCGGCGTTTTCACCGTCGAGCCGCGACAGTGCCGTTGCGAGAGGGGCCCCGGTGAGTCCGAAAACCGAGAAAAAGCCTGGCGGCAGCGCACCGCCATTGTTGAAATAGTTGTTCAGCCCGGTGGCAACGTTCTGCTGGTTGCCATTGAGGCCTGACCCCGTACCGCCCAAAACAGCGGCGAGGTTCAGGTAAACCTTGTTGCTATCGTAGGTAAGGTTGTCATTGAAACCCGCCGGCAGATTGGTATTGGCCAACGAGGAGAACCTCGAACCACCAAGGCCGCCCGTCGTGGTAAGGACTGTGTATTGCTTCGTCACGTAGCTGCCGGAAGCGAAGCTCGCCTGCACCGTCCCATTGAGCGAAGCGGAGCCGTTCACCAACGTCGACGAGGCTGCCGATGGTGTAGCCTGTATCAGGTAAAGCGCACCTGACTGGAACGCCAGATTGCCGGTGATCGTCAACATACCGGTCGGGTTCGCCGGATTGCCGGGTGCAAGCGTACCGCCGCTTGTGATCGTCGTCGTCAACGGGTCGACGATGCCGGTACCGCTCAACCGGGCGCCGGAACTCACGGTCACCGTCGATGCACCGGAGATCAGGCCGTCAACCTCCAGTGTGCCGCCGGCAATGGCAACGGAGGGCGCGCTGATCGTCCCCTTGAGAACCGTGAGTCCGTTGGACTGGGTAACAACGCCGCTCGGGCCGAGCACCACGCCCGTGTCGATCAAGCCGCCGCCGAGCGTGTATGTTGGGGCCGTCAAGGTGGCGCTGCCGCCTGAACTCGTCAGCGTGCCGCCCTGGAGTTGAAAGCCGAGGGTCTGGAAGTTAACGCCACCCAAATCAATGCTTTGCTGAGGAAGTATCAGCCAATTCGACGTGTCGAATACCTCCAGGTTGACCAGATTGGATACCCACCGGCCGTGCATGTTGTCCGCTGGAGTGATCAGGCGCGCAAACCCGCTGCTGCCAAGCGAGGTGCCGGGTGCCCCGCCATTCATCGCATAGGCAACAATGTCCGGATTAGCCGCATTGCCGCCAAAGCTCGGATTGATTTCACCCATCGATACGGTCGCCTGATAGCCGTCGCTGCCGGTGGCAATCACGTAGTCACGCAGGATGTTGTTTTTCACCTGTGGGTTGGTGGTAACCCCGATGTTGGTCAACAGCGTCCAGAGCGGAACGCCAGTGTAGGTCGTGCCCCCCGCTACTGTGACGGTCGTAGACGGCATCGCCGTCAGCGCCGACAGATTCAGGGTCGTTGGCGTCGTGACCATGCCGTTGACGGTCAACTGCGACGACAAACCGCCGGAATAGGTGCCGGTATTGACCGGGTCGTGCATGATCTGGATGCTCGCCACATTGGAGACGTAGCGACCGCCCTTGACGTCGCTAGGAGCCGTGGTCCTGGCGAAGCCGTCAGTGGTCAGAAGTTGACCCGGCGCGTTGGCATAAGCGACGATCTGCGGATTCGGTTGGGTGCCCCCAAACGCCGGATCGATTTCACCCACCGTCGATACCGACTGATAGCCGTCGCTGCCGGTGACGATCACGACATCACCGAGGATGTCGTTCTTGACGGCCGGATTGGTCTTGATGTTGCCGCCGAGCAATGTCCAAAGCGGGACACCGGTGAACGTAAGATTGGTCGGTGTTGTGCCGCTCAAGAAAGAGACGTTTTCAGTTGTCGCCGGCAGCGCCTGTAGCGAGGAAAGGTTGTATGTTTGCGGTGTGATGACTTGACCCGTCACAGTGAGCGAGGTCGTCACTTGTTGCGCCGATGCGGCGATGGCGGAGCCGAACAGCACGGCCATGCTGACGCCACAAAGCAACGTGGAACGCCGTCCGCCTGCTAATTTTGATGCTCTGAAATGACTGCCGTTCTGAACGACAAATAAAGCCAGCGACGCCTTGCGCCGCAAAGGAGGACGCTTGCATTTCCTGACACTCCGAACGCTACCGTTACTCAACCAAAGATCGCGTACTCAGAAGTTACGACTAAAAATTATCCATTTTTGAAGCAACTACTGCTATATCCTGTCGCATATAACGAAAAAGTGCAATTGGTTTTCGACTGGAACCGGGGAGGTCCGAAGCTGCTGTCGGCTGGAGGGCGTTGCGTCACGGGGACGAAAAATCGACCAAGCCGTGATGCCGGATACGTACCAAGATTGCATTGATAAGTAACATCAACTTTAGGTATCGCACCGGATCAAGCCGTTCTCATCACGCGGCGGATGCCAAGCTCTCGCGTTCAATCGCGAAGCCGCAAAACCCCGCGGGGGCGCGCGATCATTGTAGCGGCGGCCTCGACCAGTTGTTCGTCGGTAAAAGGCTTCTTCAAGAGCGCTGCACGGTCGATGCCGGTCGGGTCGGCAAAGAGCGAAGCCCTGAAGAAGGCAGGTTGCGACGGAAGGCCGTGGACGCTCATGGAGTCATATTCGCCAAGCGAGAGCGGCCGCCGAAATAAGTTCGCGCCTCACGCCGCCTTGCGGATCAGCTGACCGCCTCGACGATCCGACGCAGCTGCGGTCTTCAAGAACCGCCCCAGGCACGGCAGCAACTGTCATAAAACCTTCATATATTTTTCGTCGTGCGTCGCTTCGATTCGTGACAACATTAATACAGACATGTGTCAGTTTGATTTTATTCGGAGCGATCCTGCATGAGTTTGGAATGGCCGGCGCGGCCAGCTTTCCCATTTAAGTCCCCGTCGACTTCCTCTGCGCGCTCCGCATCGGGTTTCCTGATCCTGGTCGAATCCGCTGGCGTGGTGGTGGGGAATGCTGACACTGGTCAGTGCGCTCAACATTGCGCTGTGGTTCGCGCTCTACCGCGAGCTTCCGGCAGCGCCGATCTCCGGGAGTGCATCCGGCACCGGGCTGATGCTGGTGCTGTGCGGGGGGTATGTGTTCGGCTGCGCCTTTCGCTCGGTCTTGCCGCGCGCCGACGTGCAGCGGATCTGTCTGTTCGACACCTGGCTGTCGAGCGTCATGGTCGGCCGTTCGGTCGCGACCGTGGCCGAACTGTGTTTTGCCGCCCAGTGGGCGATCGTCCTGTACCAATTGGGCATGACGACGGGGGCCGATACCGCGTTGACCGCTGCATGGGTGATCCTTCCGTTGATCCTGATCGCGGAGTGCTGCTCCTGGCATGCGGTGCTGACCACCAACTATCTCGGCAACGCCATCGAGAATTCGATCTGGGCGGTGGCGTTCTTCATCGCGGGCATTGCGCTGTGCCGACTGCTGCCGGAATTCGACGGGCCGGTGCGCGTGGTCCTCGCCATCGGCGTTGCGGGGATCGTGGCCTATCTGGCGTTCCTGATGACCGTTGACGTTCCCATGTATTTCAATCGCTGGCGCACGGGCGGCGCGGAAGGTAACCGGCATCTCAGCGCGCGCGAGGGAGTCCACGACGTCAGCACGCGCTGGGTGGTGACGCACGACCTCGCCGAGTGGAAAGGAGAGATCGTCTGGATGTCGCTTTATTTCAGCATGGCGGTGTGGGCGAGCCTCGCGTTGTGCGTCTGCTACTCGCTCGGCTATCAGCTGCCGCGCTACCGCACCGAAGCAAGCGTTGCGGTTTACGCCAGCAGCACCGCGTCGGCGCCGTTGACCGCCTCGGCGCTGTCGGTCACCGTCCGCTCCAGCGAAGGCGCATGAACCGACACGTTCTCGGCAAAGAACCGCGCTACCGCGATATAACGCTCGCCGTCGCCGGCTTCGTGCGCCGCGAGTGCTTCGGCCGCCAGCATGCAGCCACCGAGCGTTGCACCGAATAGTCGCAGGTATGGCGTCGCCCCCGCCAGCGCCTCGTTCGGTTTCGAAGTGACGCGCTCAAGCAGCCATTTACTGCTGCGATCGAGCGCGCCGAGCGCCTCGCGCAGTTTTATTCCTGTGGTGCCGAAGGCTGGATCGTTGCGAGCGCTCGACCTGGGTGACGACGCCGGAGAGTTCGTCGATCAGAGCGAACACCGATGCGCCATTATTGGCGGCGAGCTTTCGCGTCACCAAGTCGATCGACTGGATGCCATTGGTGCCCTCATAGATTGAGGTGATGCGGGCGTCGCGGGAATGCTGCGCGGCGCCGGTCTCCTCGATGAAACCCATGCCGCCGTGGATCTGCACGCCGAGATAGGCCACTTCGTTGCCGATGTCGGAAGAGAACGCCTTGGCAATCGGCGTCAGCAACGCGCCGCGGGCGGCGGCATCAGCCCGCACCCTGACGTCCTTGGCCCGCACCGACACGTCGAGCGCTACTGCGGTCGCGTAGCAGATCGTGCGCGCCGCTGCGGTGAGGGTACGCATTTGCATCAGCATGCGCTTGATGTCCGGATGCACGATGATGGGGTCTGAACCGTCGCCCTTGCTGCCGATGGCGCGGCCCTGCCTGCGTTCCTGCGCGAAGGCCAGCGCCTGCTGGTAGGCGCGGTCGGCGATGCCGACGCCTTCCAGACCAACAGCAAGCCGCGCCTGGTTCATCATCGTAAACATGCAGAGCATGCCGCGATTTTCCTCGCCGATCAGGTAGCCGATCGCGCCGCCCTTGTCGCCCATCGTCATGGTGCAGGTCGGCGAAGCATGGATGCCGAGCTTGTGCTCGACGCCGCTAGGATAGATGTCGTTGCGCGCGCCGAGCGAGCCGTCGGCGTTGACGAGGAACTTAGAAATCAGGAACAGCGAAATACCCTTGGTGCCCGCGGGCGCATCCGGCAATCGGGCCAGCACGAAATGCACGATGTTATCGGTCATGTCGTGATCGCCATAAGTGATGAAGATCTTGGTGCCCTTGATGCGATAGCTGCCGTCAGCCGCGCGCTCGGCGCGGGTGCGCAGCGCGCCGACATCGGATCCCGCCTGCGGCTCGGTGAGCTGCATGGTGCCGGTCCACTCTCCGGAAATGAGCTTTTCCAGGTAGATCTTTTTCAGCGCGTCGCTGCCATGGGCATCGAGCGCCTCGATCGCACTCAAGGTCAAAAGCGGGCAGAGACCGAATGCGAGGTTCGAGGCACTCCAGATTTCGGTGCAGGCCGCGTTGATGGCAAGCGGCAGGCCCTGGCCGCCGAAAGCTTCCGGCCCCGACACCGCATTCCAGCCCGCCGCGATCCAGCGCTGGTAGGCATCGGGCCAGCCAGGTGCGGTGGTGACTTTGCCGCCGTCGAGCTTGACGCCATGCTCGTCGCCGATACGGTTGAGCGGGGCCAGCACGTCGCTGGCGAACTTTCCGGCTTCCTCCAGCACGGCTGCGGTGATGTCGGCGTCGAAGTCGCCGTAATGGCCGGCCTTGACGGCCGCTTGCAGGCCGGCGCCATGATTGAGGGCGAGCAGCATGTCGTTGATCGGCGCGCGATAGGGCATGACCATGGCCTCGCTTGAGGGATAGAGGACCGCAGGGCGCCGTCTTCCCACGAAACCGTCATTCCCTCAACTCCGTGGGGGTAGGGAGGTGTGGAAGGCGACCGTTTACCGGCATCACGCCGAGGCCGAAACGGTCCGATTGGACAAGATGGCCTGCTGCGGGCATTGGCCGAAATCGGGCTTCCAGCCGGTTGAAAAGGCTCAACTCCCTCTATAGACCGATGTCACCGAAAGAATCCGCGCGGACTATGTCCGCCAGCTTCGGGACGGGCCTGTTGGGGCGTAGCCAAGCGGTAAGGCAGCGGATTTTGATTCCGCCATTCGGAGGTTCGATCCCTCCCGCCCCAGCCAAGTCGCTTTGTTTTGGAGAACTTTGCTCGGGTTGGCAGGTAAAGCTGCCCTGATCGCGTGATCGTTAGGGCGCTTCGCTTTTCGCGCACTTGCGCATCGCGTCTGCTGCGCACGATCAACGTCGTTCCAGATCATGAGTCGACCTCACGTCGTGTTTCACAATCGAAATTTCATATCCTCCGCGAACCAATTCGTGTTAAATCTGACGCATCTGGAACTGGCGGAACGGTATTGGCCATTCATCATGGCGTCGCGAGCCAGCAATGAACCTTGAATCTGAACTAAAATTCCGTGTTCCGTCACGCAGCCTTATCCAAGATTGCGAAGGTTCGAATCGCGGGTACCCGCGGCGGCGCGCGTTCGCAGACCCAGCTTCTCTCGACGTACTTCGACACCAAAAAGCATAAGCTAAGGCGTCGCGGTCTTACTCTTCGGATTCGACAGGCGAACGGAAACTACCTGCAGACCGTCAAGGCAGCGGGAACAACAAGTTTTGCGCGGGGCGAGTGGGAGAGCGAGGTGGGAGCTCTCGTCCCGGATCTCGACAAGGCTGACGACACGCCGCTTCAGAAGCTGGCCACAAAAAAGCTGCGCCGCGGCTTAAAGCCTGTCTTTCGGACCTCCGTGCGCCGCATCACTCGGCTTTTCCATGCCGGGAACAGCGAGATCGAACTCGCCGTTGACCGCGGAAACGTTTTTGCAAATCGGCGTTCAGCGCCGATCTCCGAATTTGAACTCGAATTAAAAAGTGGGCAGTCAGCGGATCTGTTTCACATCGCCAGGTTTATGGCGCAGAAAACGGGCGGCCAACTCGATCTGCGATCGAAATCGGAGAGGGGCTATCGGCTCACCAACAGGGCCAAAGACTTGGCCATCCGGGCCGAACCCATTCACCTCGATAGCAAACTAAGCGCACTTGAAGCGTTTGATGTGATCGCGTTCTCGACGCTCCGTCACTTCTCGGCAAACGCCGACGCCGTGGGAGCGCTTGATGCTGAAGCTATCCACCAGATGCGGGTCGGACTGCGACGGTTACGGGCGGCCATCTCGCTATTCAATAAAGTACTTCCGAACGCCAGCACGGCGAGAATCAAGGCTGAGCTTAAATGGCTCACGGACGAACTAGCACCAGCGCGTGAAATCGATGTATTTCTCAAGGAGTGGCTGCTGCCATTCGTTGCGAAAAGCAAGCCCAGGCGCGGCGCTCGCGCGATCGAATCTCAGTTTACGGCAAAGCGCGATGCAGCTTTCATGGATGCGCGGCGTGCCATCGAGACGCCACGGTTTCGCCGCCTGCTGATCGACGTCCTCGAGTGGATTGAGACTCGAAGACATCTGCACGACGATAGTACCGAGACATCGATCGGCCGTTTCGCCGCGGCCGTCCTTGACCGTCGGATCAAGAAGGTACGCAAGCAAGGAGAGCGTCTCGACGAATTGTCGCCTGAGGAGAGGCACAAGCTGAGGATCAAGATCAAAAAAGTTCGTTATGGTGTCGAATTCTTCCAGAGCCTTTACGCAGATAAAGATCGCAAGAAGCTTGACCGGCTTATGACGCGTCTCAAGAAAATTCAAAATGCCTTGGGTGCATTAAATGACGCGAAGGCGCACGAGGAAATAGCAAAGAAAGCGGCGCTAACAGCGCCCCGCCCAAACAAGCGCGCGCGTGCATTTGCGTCCGGCATGCTCGTGGGACAAGAGAGCGAAGCAACTAACGGGATGATCCGAGCCGCCTATAGAGAACTGCGTAAATTGCATCCATTGGCGATCGAACCGAGGTAGTGGAGATTCTGCCGCACTTGGATAGGATGCTCCTTGGGCTGGTGTGGAAGCCGTAGCCACCTTGATTGGCGCGTGTTTTCTGCAAACTAGAACACGACGACCGACCGGATCGACTTGCCCTCGTGCATGAGGTCGAACCCCTTGTTGATATCCTCGAGCTTGAGAACATGGGTGATCATCGGGTCGATCTCGATTTTTCCGTTCATGTACCAGTCGACAATCTTCGGCACGTCGGTGCGGCCGCGCGCGCCGCCGAACGCGGTACCTTTCCAGACCCGACCCGTCACGAGCTGAAACGGCCGCGTGGCGATCTCCTTGCCGGCCTCCGCCACGCCGATCACCACCGACACGCCCCAGCCGCGATGACAGGCTTCCAGTGCCTGGCGCATCACGTTGGTATTGCCGGTGCAGTCGAAGGTGAAATCGGCGCCGCCGTCGGTCAGCCCGACCAGGTGCTGGACGATATCGCCGTCGACCTTCTTCGGGTTGACGAAATGCGTCATGCCGAAACGGCGGCCCCATTCGTCCTTGGAATCGTTGATGTCGACGCCGATGATCTTGTCGGCGCCTACCATCCGCGCGCCCTGGATGACGTTGAGCCCGATGCCGCCGAGGCCGAACACCACCACGTTGGAGCCCGGCGTGACTTTGGCGGTGTTGACTACGGCGCCAACGCCAGTTGTCACGCCGCAGCCGATATAACAGCTCTTGTCGAATGGCGCGTCCTGCCGGATTTTCGCGACCGCGATCTCCGGCAGCACCGTGAAATTCGAAAACGTCGAGCAGCCCATATAGTGGAAGATGGTCTTGCCCTTGTGGCTGAAACGCGAGGTGCCGTCAGGCATCAGGCCCTTGCCCTGGGTGGCTCGGATCGCGGTGCAGAGATTGGTCTTCTGGCTGAGGCAGCTTTTGCACTGCCGGCATTCCGGCGTGTAGAGCGGGATCACGTGATCGCCCGGTTTGACCGAGGTGACGCCGGTGCCGACCTCGCGCACGATGCCAGCGCCTTCATGGCCCAGGATCGACGGAAAAATTCCCTCGCTGTCGAATCCATCCAGCGTATAGGCGTCAGTGTGACAAATTCCTGTCGCCTTGATCTCGACCAGGACCTCACCCGCCTTTGGACCTTCCAGATCGAGTTCGACGATTTCGAGCGGCTTCTTGGCTTCAAAAGCAACCGCGGCGCGCGTTTTCATTGATCGTTCCTTACGGAGCTTCGTGTCCAAATTCGGTGGGAATGCGTCGTATTCCGAGTCGATTGCTCGTAACACGCGCGTTAATCGGTTCGCGTTTGAACCTTATCAGTTCAGCCGCGTAGCGTCATCTACCGTGCTGCGATGATGCGTCGGCCGCTGGGCTTCGATATTCCGAGTCCGCCATCGATCCATGAATGCCCGGACGAGAACAACAGGAGCCAACGCGATCGTGACGGGCGACCATGGTAAGGCGGAAACGGCTATGATCTGCTTCGTTTGGCGGCCTCGCTCCCACATATCGAACGGTGACGGCGCTGCCCCCGCATATCACGTAGACGGAAACGTTATGCCATGATCCTTTTTATACTGGCCTATCTTGGCGGCGTCCTCACTATCGTCAGCCCCTGCATCCTGCCGGTAATTCCGTTCGTGTTGGCGCGGGCAGACCGTCCGTTCCTGCGCAATGGCCTACCGATGCTGGCCGGCATGGCCTTGGCGTTTGCCGTGGTTGCAACGCTTGCTTCCGTAGCGGGCGGTTGGGTGGTCTCGGCCAATCAATATGGGCGCGTCGCTGCGCTGACGCTGCTCGCCGTTTTCGGCGTGACCCTGTTGTTTCCCCAACTCGCGGACCGGCTGATGCGCCCGCTGGTAGCGGTCGGGGCGCGGCTATCGCAGTCGGCTGATCACGCCGCCGAAGGTTCGATCCTTGCACCGCTGCTGCTAGGCATTGCGACCGGCTTCCTCTGGGCGCCATGCGCGGGACCGGTGCTGGGGTTGATACTTACCGGTGCGGCCTTGCAGGGTGCCAGCTTCAAGACCGCGCTGTTGCTTCTGACCTATGCCGCGGGCGCGGCGACCTCGCTGGCGCTGGCCTTGCTCGTCGGCGGGCGGGTGTTCGCCGCCATGAAGCGTTCGATAGGCGCCGGCGAGTGGATTCGGCGCGGTCTTGGCGCTGCGGTGCTGGTGGCGGTTGTTGCGATCGCGTTCGGTCTCGATACCGGTTTTCTCACCAACCTCTCGGTTGGAAGCACGACCGCGCTGGAACAGCGCCTGCTCGACAAACTGCACCCGCGCGACAATTCGGCGGCGATGACCGGCGGCAGCGAAAACGACGCGTTGCCGATCGAAGGCCAATTGCCCTCGCTCGACGGCGCAACCGAATGGCTCAACACGAAGCCGCTGACGGCGGAGGATCTGAAGGGCAAGGTCGTGCTGATCGATTTCTGGACCTATTCCTGCATCAACTGCCTGCGCGCAATTCCCTATGTTCGCGCCTGGGCGGAAAAATACAAGGACCACGGCCTGGTTGTGATCGGCGTGCACGCACCTGAATTCGCATTCGAGCGCAACGTCGACAACGTGAAGAAGGCACTTTCGACGCTCAAAATCGAATATCCCGTCGCCATCGACAACGACTACAAGATCTGGCGCGCGTTCGACAACGAATATTGGCCGGCGCACTATTTCATCGATGCTCAAGGCCGGATCCGCCATCACCATTTCGGTGAGGGCGAATACGATGAATCCGAAAAGGTGATCCAGCAATTATTGGCCGAAGCTGGCGATAAAAACGTGCCGGCCGGCATTGTCTCGGTCAACGGGTCCGGTGCGGAAGCGGCCTCCGACAAGGCGGACGTCGGGTCGCCGGAAACCTATATCGGCTACGACCGGGCCGACCATTTCGCCTCGCCCGGCGGCGTGGTCCAGGACAAGAGCCACGTCTATGCGACGGGTCCGATGCAGTTGAACGACTGGTCGCTGGTCGGCGACTGGACCGTCAGCGATGAGCGCGCGCAGTTGAACGCCGCAGGCGGCAGCATAGCCTATCGCTTTCACGCCCGCGATCTGCATCTCGTGCTCGGGCCCTCGGCCGACGGCAGCCCGGTCCGTTTCGTCGTAACGGTCGACGGCAAAAGTCCGGGTGCCGCTCATGGTGTCGATATTGATGCGGAAGGTGAGGGAGTCGTGACGATGCAGCGGCTTTATCAACTGGTGCGAGATCCTGGCGCGGTTAAGGACCACACCTTTGAAATCCGTTTCCGCGATCCCGGAGTCCAGGCCTATGCTTTCACTTTCGGCTGAGATCGACTACGGCTGCCCGGGTGAAACGCGGACGATACACCAGATGAAGCTGTTCATGTTCTATATCGGCGGCAGTTGCGGCAATTCGAACATCGAACTGCACGATGTACGGTTTTCGATCGGAGAGACGCCGGAAGATTGCCATGAGGATTTGCGCCGGCAATGGTGGGGCGATCCGGAAAGCCTGCATCTGGATTGCTGGGGCGAGGTCGAGCAGGCCGACGGATTCGATATCGCGTTGACGAAGGAAGCACCGCGTGACGATGCGAGCCGATTGTTCTTCGTCAATGTCGGCGGCTATGACCCCGCTCAATTCACCGAACTACACAAGAATATCCTGTTGGTGGTTCCAGACGCCAGAACCGCCAAGGTCAAGGCAAAGGCCAGAATTCAGGACTGGCTGCAACCGCACAAGGACCGGTTGTTCGAAGTCGAGAAGGCCGTGGATCTCACGTCCGTGATGCAGCGCTACGGATATTCGCTGCGGCTGACAAGGGCCAGCAATGAAAAGCCTTTTGCGTTCGTGTGCCGATATCTGTCGATCGCCTGAGCGTCGGACAACTCCGCGCCGCTACCGCATCACCCATCGCGACTGATTTTGCTCCCTTCGGACGCCTTGGCCAGCGAGGCCAAGCAGGGGATCGCGGCCTTCGTGCTTGAGCAATCGATCCTTGGCTTCCAACCCTCCCGCAAAGCCGGTCAGTTTGCCATTGGCTCCGAGCACGCGATGGCAGGGTGTGATGATCGAGATTGGATTGCGGCCGTTGGCTGCGCCGACCGCGCGCGAGGCGTCGGGCCGGCCGATCTGTCTCGCGATCTCGCCGTAGCTGCGGGTTTCACCGAACGGGATCGTCAGCAGCGCCTTCCAGACGCTCTTCTGGAAGTCGGTGCCCTTGAAATCCAGCGGCACCGTGAATTTCTTCAATTTGCCACTGAAATAGGCTTTCAATTGGCCCTCGGCCTGGTCGATGAACTTGTTGTTCGAACCGGGTTTCAGTGGACCAAGACGAACCCGTCGCGGATCGTCCTTTTCCCATAGCACGGCGGCCAGGCCCTTCTGGCTTGCGACGAGCTTGAGTTTGCCGAACGGCGTATCGATCAATTTATAGACGTAACCGGTCGTGTTCATGGCGAGCCTCCGGATGATTTGCTGTCTGATGACGTCTATCCTGGGGGATCGCAGCGCCGCTCGCCACCCGAAAACTGACAAAGGTAGACAGCGCCGGTCTGACTACTGTCAACGTTTTCTCGCTTTTAGAGCCCGCATGTAATCCGCCAGCACGATGGCGTGGTTTACCTTCTCGTCACGGGCGGCATACAGCAACGTCGCCTTGCCTTTGGCCAGCTTACGGAATTCGGCAAGCGCAGGATTTGATTTCAGCTCAAGGCGGTATCGCTGTTTGAACTCGTCGAAGCGGTCCTCGCGGTGGTCGAACCATTTTCGCAGTTCTGGCGATGGTGCGATGTCCTTGCACCAATGGTCGAGTGCGGCGGCGTCCTTGCGCAAGCCCCGCGGCCAGAGCCGGTCCACCAATATCCTGACGCCATCGTCCGGCGAGGGACGTTCATAGACGCGTTTGATGCGGAGCGATGACATCGATGGCCTCCCGATGGAAAGTGCGGACTGACGCGACGAGTCTGGAAGTCGCGAGCTACTCCGCCAGTTCCGAATAAGGCGATGTCGGGACCTGTGTTTTCGTAAGAGTTTTCGGCTTGCGCAGCCAGACATAAACCTGGCCGACGATCAGCACGACGCAGATGAAAAGGAAAAACGCGCTGATCGGGCGGTCGATGAAGGTCGTGAGGTCGCCTCGCGAGATCAGCAGGCTGCGGCGGAAATTTTCCTCGAAGCGCGGACCGAGCACGAAGCCGAGCAGGATCGGGGCGGGATGGAAATCCAGCCGCAGCAGGATGTAGCCGACGATGCCGATAACCAAGGTCTCGCCGACCTGGAACATGTCATTATTGGCGGCATAGACTCCGATGCAGACGAAGAACATCGCGCTCGGATAGAGGTAGCGATACGGAATGCTCAGCAGCTTCACCCACAAGCCGATCATCGGCACGTTGAGGATGACCAGCAGGATGTTGCCGATCCAGAAGCTCGCGATCAGGCCCCAGAAGATATCGGCATGCTGGCCGATGAGCTGCGGACCTGGAACGATGCCGTGAATGATGAGCGCGCCCAGCAACAGCGCCATCACGGTATCGCCGGGAATGCCAAGGCTCATGGTCGGGATAAAGTCGCCCTGCACGGATGAGTGTGTCGAGGCCTCGGGGCACGCGACGCCCTCGATGGCGCCGCGACCGAAGCGCTCCGGCGTCTTCGAGATCTTCTTTTCGGTCGCATAGGAAACGAAAGAAGCGATCGTCGGGCCGGTTCCCGGGATCAGCGCGCAGAGGCTGCCAAGCACTGTGCCGCGGATCATCGGCCAGAACGCCAGCTTGAGGTCGGCCTTCGACGGGAACATGTCGGAGATGCCGACCTTGGCGTATTTCATGTCGACGGACTCGGTGTTGTTGATGCTGTTCATGAACTCGGCGATGCCGAACAATCCGAGCGCTAGCGCGACGATTTCGACGCCGTCGAACAGTTCCGTGATGCCGAAGGTAAAACGGGGCTGCCCGGTTTCGATGTCGGATCCGACGATGCCGACCAGTAGGCCGAGAATCGTCATGGCGATGCCCTTAAGTGGAGATCCCCTGGCCAGAGTCGATCCCGCCAGCAAACCTACCAGCATCAGTGAACATACTTCGGTCGGACCGAATTCGAGCGCCACCTTGACCAGCAAGGGCGCCAGAAAAATCATTTCGGTGATGCCGAACGACGCGCCGATAAAGGCGGCGATGATCGTGATGCCGAGGGCAGTGCCACCCTTGCCCTGTCTGGTCAGCGGAAATCCGTCGAGGCACGTCACCGCGTGAGGCGGATGACATGGCAGATTGAGCAGGATCGAGCAAATCGCGCCGCCGTACTGGGCGCCGTAGTAGACGCCCGAGAGCATCAAGATCGCCGGCACCGGCTGCATTCCGAAAGTCAGCGGCAGCAGGATCGAAATCGTGGCGACCGGTCCCATTCCCGGGAGGACGCCGACCAGATTGCCGACCAGCACGCCGAGGAAGCAGTACATCAGATTGTGCGGCTCAAGCGCGACGCCGAAGCCGTACCAGAGATCGGCAATGGCCGTCGAGATCACAGGTTGACCCCTCGCAGCAGCGGAAAGGGAATGCCCAGAAAATAGTGGAACAACAGCACTCCAAACACGGTGATGCCAAACGCCAGGAGCGCTGATGATTTGTATGTACCGCTCTTGTCTCCGAGCGCGCAGACGAAAACGCAGGCGAACACCGCGGGGATCATGCCGCCATACTCGCCGAGAATAATGAACAGGACAGGCCCGGCGATGATGCAGAACCAGCCGAACCATTGCGGGTTGTCGGGCATGAACTTCGCATCATCCGGTTCGGAGGAAGCGAACGCCGTGCCGGCGATCAGCAGGCCCATGAAGGCCAACCCAACGCCCAGCATGACCGGCATGAATCCGGGGCCCATTCGGGCAAGGGTGCCGACCTTGTAGCCGCTGCCGACAATGGCGGCGCCGACGCCGAGCACAACCATCAGCGCGCCGGCGTAGTAGTCGCGCTTCAGCTTAATTCTCTCCCGCAACGGAGGCCCTCCGGTATGGGTCTTTTGCGACCCTATCCGCAGGGGCGGGGACTGTCGAGATTGATGGCACGCAGCCTTGCGCGGGCGTTCAGACTGGAAATTGATCGGCCGGGAATTTTCCTGCATGCGGTGTGTTGTGCATGATACGCGCGGCTTGGATGCGAGCGACGGGTGCAAGCAAGCGTTCTTGGCCTGAACCTGACGTGAAGAATCGCGCAAGACGGGCACAGCAGGAATTGTCGAGACGATGTCTCCCTACTTAAGTTCCGCATTCCAAAGGGATTTGCGCTTTAGTTTCGCTTGCCGCTCGCGTGCGCACGGTTAGAATGCTCATTGCCAATTAAGAAATTAACCAGCGGAGGAAACAATATGGCAAAGACGTCCCAATCGCCTGCTTTTTGGTCAGTCCGAAAACTTCTCGGAGCGGCCGCGCTTGGTCTTCTAGCGACGGCCTCCAGCCAGGCGTTGGCGGCGGATCCCATCAAGATCGGCGTGATTGCGGAAGCGCAGGCGATCGCCGGCGCGTCGATCCCGCAGGCCGCCCAGATGGCCGCCGACGAAATCAACGCGAAGGGTGGCGTCGACGGTCGCAAGATCGAAATCATCAGCTACGACAACCACTCGTCCTCCGCGGATTCGGTTCGCGCCTTCCAGCGTGCGGTCAACGAAGACAAGGTCAACATCGTCATCGCAAGCTACATCAGCGAAGTGGTGCTGGCACTCGAGCCGTGGGCTGCCCGCCTGAAGACGCCATTCGTCACGCCGGGTGCCGCGTCCAACGAAATCAGCAAGAGCGTCCATAACGATTACGAGAAGAACAAATATACCTTCCACGGCTATCTGACCTCGGCCGCGCTCGCCCTGTCGGTGTGCGATGCCGCCAAGGAGTTGCTGGTGGAACAGAAGCACATGAAGAGTGCGGTCATCATGAGCGAGGACGCCGCGTGGACCAAGCCGCTCGATGTCGGCTACGAGGAGTGCCTGCCGAAGATCGGCCTCAAGGTGCTCGACCACATCCGCTTCTCGCCCGATACCACCGACTTCACGCCGATCTTCAACAAGATCGAAGGTTCCAAGCCCGACGTGATCATCACCGGCATTTCGCATGTCGGCGTGCAGCCGACGGTCCAGTGGAAGAACCAGCAGGTGCCGATCCCGATGCTCGGCATCTCGTCGCAGGCGACCAACTCGACCTTCGGCAAGGACACCAACGACGCCTCCGACGGTGTGCTGTATCAGGGCGTGTCCGGACCGGATGTGGCGGTGACGCCGAAGTCGATCCCGTTCGCGGAAAACTTCAAGAAGAAGTTCGGCAACTATCCGTCCTATGCCGGCTACACCTCGTATGACGAGGTCTATTACGTCGCCGACGCCGTCAAGCGCGGCGGATCGACCGACGCCGACAAACTGGTCGATGCGCTGGAAAAGACCGACTGGGAAGGCACCATTGGCCGCATCCAGTTCTACGGCAAGGACGATCCGTTCACCCACTCGATCAAATACGGCAAGGGCCTGATCACCGGGCTTATGCTGCAGTGGCAGGACGGCAAGCAGGTCAGCGTCTGGCCGAAGGAAGTCGCCAAGGGACAGCTCAAGTTCCCGAGCTTCATCAAGGTCACCTCGAACTGAACTTTGTGACGATGATGCTCCCGGGTTTGCCCGGGAGCATCACTGCTTATTCTCTGAACTATTTCGCTAAGTGGGGCCGCGTGCTGCCGCGGCGATTATAAATGCTTGCGCTTCAGATACTGATCGACGGCTTTGCCATCAGTGCACTGTACGCGCTCGGCGCTACTGGCTTCACGCTGATATTCGGCGTCTCCGGCGTCCTCAATCTTTCCCACGGCGCCATCATGGTGCTGGCCGCTGTGGCCGCATGGGCGGCCGCCAGCGTATTGCATCTGGACACCTATGCCGGCGCCTTGATTGGCGTGGCGGTCGCGCTGGTCGCAGCCCTTGTCACCTACTTCGCGGTGGTGCAGCCGATCCAGAAATCGACGCGTATCGCCAACGAAGAGAAGGAAATCTTCGTCCTCACCGGCACGTTGCTGTGGGGGATCATGATTCAGGAACTGATCGCGTATTTCTTCACCAACAACGCCAAGACCGTGCTGCCGATTGTCGGGGGCGTGGTCAACATCCTCGGCGTTCGCACGCCGAGGAACGAGATCTTCACCGCCGTGATGTGTTGTCTGGTGATCGGGCTGCTCTGGCTCTTGGTGAATCGCACCCGCACCGGCAAGGCGGTGCTGGCCGCCTCGATGAATCCGCGCGGCGTCACGCTGCTCGGGCTGGAACTGACCCGCATCTATGTCGTGGTGTGGGCGATCTACGGCATCCTGGCCGGCATAGCCGGCGTGCTGCTCGGCATGTTCCTGGGCGTAAGCTCCTACAGCGTCGGGCCGCTCACGGCGAGCGCGTTCTCGATTGTGGTGCTGGGCGGCCTCGGCAGCGTGTCGGGTTCGCTGATCGCCGCCTTCGTGGTCGGCTATCTGGAAACCCTGACCGCATATCTGGTGTCACCCGCTTACCGGACAATTCCGGCGCTGCTGTTGCTAGTGATCGTGATGTACATCCGACCGCAAGGTCTGCTCGGAAGGCGATGAGCATGGCCGCTTTCTTCAAATCGCGATTGTTTTTTGTCTCGCTCGCGATTGTCGTCATCGCCTCGACGCTGCCGTTCTATGCCACCGGCTACGTCCTCGGCCTGCTGACGGTTGCCTACTATTTCGGCGTGTTCGCGATGTCGTGGGACTTGCTGTTCGGCTTCGCCGGCGAAGTGAATTTCGGCCCGACCTTCCTGATCGGTGTCGGCGCCTACACGGCGGGCATCCTCAACAATCAATATGGCTGGTCAGTGTATCTATGCGTCGCGCTCGGCGCGCTGGCCGCTGTGATCGCCGGCTTCGTACTGGCGCTGCCCGCATTGCGGGTGCGCGGCCCTTATTTCGGCCTGACTACCCTGGTCGCCGTGCTGATGCTGCAGAATTTCGTCGTGGTGTTCGCCGATCTCACCGGCGGTGAAATCGGCCTGACCATTCCCGACGTGATCACGATCAACGCCAACACCAACTACTGGATCGCGCTCGGCTTCATGGTGATCAGCGCGGCTATTCTGTACGGGCTTTCGCAATCGCCGATCGGCCTCGTGCTGCAGGCAAGCGGACAGGACCCGGTCCAGGCGGGCGCGCTGGGTTTTAACATCGTCAAACACAAGCTCGCGGCTTTCATCGTCAGTGCGTTCTTCTCGGGGCTCTCCGGTGCACTGCTGGTGTTCTATTTCGGCACTGCCTCGGTCGGTACTGTGGTCGACATTGCGGTCGGTGTGAACGTTATTGTCGCAGCGGTGCTCGGCGGCCGCCGCACCGTGCTTGGTGCCGCGCTGGGGGCGATCTTTCTGATCGTCGCCGGCGAGTTCCTGCGTCCCACCGGCGAATTGGCCACCTTCATCGTCTCGGCCGTGGCGCTGCTGGTCGTCCTGTTCTTCCCCGGTGGTTTCCTCGGAGCGGCCTTATCGCGTGAGGGGCGTTCGTAATGGATACGGCTGCCAGCAACACTCCCACCCTTCAGGTCCGGGGCCTGACCAAGCGGTTCGGCGGCCTGACCGCGGTCAAGGAATTAAGTCTCGATTTGCGTGCCGGCGAAATTTTCGGCCTGATCGGCCCGAACGGGTCCGGCAAGTCGACGGCGATGAAGACGATCATGGGCATCGAGCGCCCGACGGCGGGCGAGGTGGTCTTTCAGGGTGAAAACGTTGCCGGCTTGCCCGCGCACAAGATAGCGCGCAAGGGTTTTGGCATGGTGTTCCAGCACTCGCGGCCGTTGAACCGGCAGACCGTGCTGGAGAACATCATGGTCGCGCTGCTGCCGGACAGCCTGCTCATGTTGTTTCCCGACAAGGCCCTGACCGCACGCGCGAAGTGGATTGCAAACCGTGTCGGCCTGGGTGCCGTAATGGACCGGCGTCCGCCGACCCTGCCGTTTGCCGATTTGCGCCGCCTGGAACTGGCCAAGGCGATCGCCAGGGATCCCAAGGTGGTGCTGGTCGACGAGCCGTTCGCCGGCCTGACGCTGGCCGAGGTCGGCACCTTCTCCGAACTGATCCGCAGCTTCCGCGATGAAGGCCGCGCGGTGATGCTGGTCGATCACAACGTCAAGAGTGTCGCGGCGCTGGTCGACCGGGTGCTCGCGATGTATCTCGGCGAGGAGATCGTCACCGGCCGCGCCGACGAAGTGATGAAGAACGAGACCGTGCGGCGGGTCTATCTGGGCGGCGCGATCGAAACCTCGGCGCGTCTGGAAACCAGCTTCAAGGACAAGATGCCGCTGCTGCAGGTGGAGAACGTCAGTGTTCACTACGGCAAGGCGCAGGCGCTGGAGAATGTTTCGATCCACGTTCACGAGGGTGAATTCGTCTCCGTGGTCGGCCTCAACGGCGCCGGCAAGACAACGCTGTTCAATACCATTTCCGGTTTTCTGCCCTATAGCGGTGAGATCATCCGCGGCGGTGAGAAGCTGCGCGGCATCAGCCCGGCGCGAATCGCGCGCAGCGGCATCGTGCAATGCCCGGAATCGCGGGAGTTGTTCGGCGAGATGAGCGTGCGGGAAAATCTCGATCTCGGCGGCCAGCATCTGACCGACGAGGCGAGGGAGAAGCAGCTTGCCTGGCTGTTCGAACTGTTTCCGATCCTGAAGCAGCGCCAGGGCCAGATGGCGCAGACACTGAGCGGCGGTGAACAGCAGATGCTGGCGATCGGCCGTGCGCTGATGATGCAGCCGAAAATCCTGATCCTCGACGAGCCGACGCTCGGCCTTGCGCCTGTTATTCTCGAATTGTTGTCGAAGGCGCTGGAAAAACTGCGCCAGACCACGCCGATTACGGTTCTACTCGGCGAACAGAACGTAACCTTCGCGCTTCCGCACGCCGACCGGGTTTATGTGCTCGAACATGCGCGGATCGTCTGGGAAGGCGATCCGGGCCGGTTCGCCAACGAGGCGGGCGAAGGTTACCTCTGAAACCCCTGCGCGTTTGGTCTATGTGACATGTCTCACATAACTGATGCCTGAACCGGCTTGGCCTCCCTTTCGCTGGGGGGCGAGGGACTGACGCTCGCGTCCCACTGGCAATCGCTCGTTTCGCTGGTGTGACTGCCGTCACATCCAAAACTCCAACGCTCAGGCACTGTTTTCCCATCGACAACGCGCCGCGAGTCGCGGCTGACAAGGAGCCGAAAATGACCACCCTCCGTACCCAGACGATCCGTCAGGCTGGCTTGATCGTGGCATTCGCGGTTTCGATTTCCGCGCTGTCATCGACCTCGAGCTTCGCCTTCAGCGCCGAGGCGCAGCAGATGTGCACCGGAGATGCGTTCCGGCTGTGCAGCTCCGAGATCCCCAACATCCCGAAGATCACCGCTTGCATGGTCAAGAACCGCAGCAACCTCAGCGCCGGTTGTCGCGCCGTGATGGACCGGGACTATGCTGCCCAGAAGGCGAGCAAGGTCGCGTCAGAATAGTCCGGCTGTTGTTCGGGCGGTCGAACCGCAATCTCGAACCGGCTGTCCGTGGATATCAACGGTCTTCGGTCACCATGAAGATAAGACCGGTCAGGGTCGCGCCAAGCGCGAACGACAGCACGATAATGCCGCTGAGGATAGCCGGCGTGATTCCGGGATCCGCGCCGTTGTTGATCTGGGACATGAGCCCCAGCGGATCGAAGCGCGTCAGCACGAACGCGAACGCCAGCCCCACCGCGATCCCCATCATGGCATGGCTGAGCAGCTTCAGGACCGAGGTGAACAGCAGGTTTGAGGTTTTTGCGCGCATCGACGTAACCGATTGCTGCGGGCGATTCTGGCAATCATTGCAGCAACGCATGAGATTGTAGCGTAGTTCCATTGCCGGTGCGAAAGTTGATCGGATTGGCCGTGCATTTCAGATGTCCCGGCGGGGCCGGCAGCCGCATCGAAGCCGCCGACGCTGCCGTCCACGCCCGGCGGGGCTGATTGCTTCCGATGATGCCGGGGCCAGCGGCCCGCTCACGAAATCTCCTGTCGGATGAGAGCGTTCTTGCGAAGTAAATGCGGCGGCGTCTTGAACAACCAGTGATCCGGCGATAAACGAGCGTTAGTCAGTTTCGTCAATCTCGCTGCGGTGCGGTCGAAGATGGCATCAAAGGCCGGCAAAGGAAGGCGAGCGATGAAGGTGACCGGCTTCAACCACCCATCGATCGGCGCCAGGGAATCTTGATTGGCCGGGTACCAAGACCGCATGTCAGGTGAGATAGCGAGGATTCGCAAATGACAGCTATCGGTCGCAACCCGTCTCCGAGCCCGGATGGAGACGACGGTGCCTATGCGGCGATGCTGGCGCGGGCCGAAGCGCTGATCCCGACACTGACCGCACGGGCGTCGCGAACCGAGGAATTGCGGCGCCTGCCGCCGGAGACCGAACGCGATTTGCATGAGTCAGGCCTGTTCAGGATGCTGCAGCCGCAGCGCGTAGGTGGCTCCGAATTCGATTATGTCGCGCTGGTCGATTGCGCCGAGCGGCTGGCGCGGGGTGATGCGTCGGTGGCGTGGAATCTCGCCAATCTTTCCAGCCATCATTGGATGCTGGGCATGTTCGACAAACGCGCACAGGACCTGGTGTGGAGCGAGAATCCCGATACCCTGATCGCGTCGTCCTTTATCTTTCCGGCCGGACGGGCCCGGAAAGTCGACGGCGGTTATGTGCTGAGCGGCAACTGGCCGTTCTCCTCGGGCGTGGATTCCAGCCAGTGGAACATGCTCGCCAGCGTCGTTGCTTCCGATGACGAGGCCGACGGCATCGAGTACCGGATCTTTCTGCTCCGGAAAAGCGACTACAAGATCGTCGACAGATGGAATGCGACGGGATTGCGGGGTACCGGGTCCAACGACGTCCAGGTCGATGACGCCTTCGTTGCCGAGCCGCTGACGGTGGCGGTAAATGCCCTCGGCGGCGGTCCGACGCCGGGCAGCGCCGTCAATCCGAACCCGCTGTATACGCTGCCGGTGTTTTCGCTGTTTCCGTATGTTCTGTCGGGGGTGGCGCTGGGCAACGCGCAGGCCTGTCTCGACGACTATGTCGATCTCGCGCGGGATCGCGCCTCCACCTATAACCGCGCCAAGATCGGCGATTTGCAGAGCACGCAGATCAAGATCGCGGAAGCCTCCGCCAAGATCGACGCGGCACGCCTGATCATGCGCTCGACCTGCATCGATACGATGGCCGCCGCCAGGCGCGGCCGCTTGCCCGACATTCCGGCCAAGACCAAAGCCCGTCGCGATGGCGCGTTTTCGGTCAATCTCTGCACGGAAGCGGTTTCATTGCTGTTTTCAGCGAGCGGTGCCCGTGGTTTATACATGAGCGGCGCACTGCAACGCCAGTTTCGCGATGCGCATGCCATCAATTCTCATCTGGCTTTCAACTTCGATGCGGCCGGCACCAACTACGGTCGTGTCGCGCTTGGTCTGCCATCGGAAAACCTGACGCTCTGAGATCGCCGGATGAACGACACCCCCAAGCATCCGACCGATCCGGATCCCGCGGCCGAGCTCGCCAGCGACAGTTCGGCGATCGATCCCCGGGATTTTCGCAATGCCCTTGGAACGTTTGCGACCGGCGTCACCATCATCACGGCCGCCGCCAGGGATGGCAGGCCCTATGGGCTGACCTGCAACTCGTTCGCCTCGGTCTCGCTGAACCCGCCGCTGGTGCTCTGGAGCCTCGGGATGTTTTCGCAGGGCTTGACCATTTTCCAGAACGCCAGCCATTTCGCGGTCAATGTCCTGGGCGTCTCGCAGCAGGAGCTTGCCCACCGATTTGCCAGATACTCGAGCGACAGGTTCGCTGGCGTCGAATGGACGCCGGGTCTGGGCAATGCGCCGATCCTCGCCAACAGCGTGGCAAATTTTCAATGCCGCGCGGCCAACCGCTATTATGGCGGCGACCACGTCATTTTCCTCGGCGCGGTCGAGGCCTATGCCTATAATGGCCAGGAGCCGTTATTGTTTGCGCGCGGCGGCTACGGGAGGTTCGTTCCGCCCGACGGTGGCAAATCATCATGAGCGCGATCGGCGAATAGCTGCAGCGCCTTTCGGGATTCGATTTTCAAACAGCCCTTCGGGCATGCATCCGCGATGTCGCGGCGCAACGCGCCCGAGTTTTGCATCGTCTTGAGCCACGGAATGAGGGCGCGGGGCGACCTCAAGAGAGGCGCTCGCGACCCTCTAAGAAGAGGGCGCGGGGAATGCCGGGTGCGCGGGGCACCCGCAGCCCGTGTGCAGCAAAAAGTGCACACGGTAGTCACTACAGGTACTCCGGAACACCCGGCATTTCCCTGCGCAATGGTTTTACGGCTTATGCCTTGCTCTCCCCGGCGACGAATTCGTTTTGTCACCGTCGTCGACGAATATGGCTGGTCGAACCCGGTTGGGCCGACGTCACCTCCGCCAACTTGACACCAGCAACGGGTGCCAGGACCACACGGTTTTGCCGTACGCGATCCGCCTTTCGCCAAGAGGCTTCAGCCGGCATGTGCACATCCGGCCGAGCATTGGCGAAGACGGAAGCGGCGCCGTTCGTTCACGCGCGAGATCATCGCTCACCGGCCTTGCAGCCGGCCCTGCAATTCGCTCGCGCGACGACGCTGCCGCGTCCACCGCATCCCGCACCCGACGTTTCGTGACGATCATGATACGCCCCTCATTGGGGGCACGGGACAGCGGGGGATAGGCCGCTGATTTGCCCCGAAAGAAAACAAATATATTTTTTGGGGAAGGGCTGGACAGGGCAAATCAGGTTGAAGACGCTGGCAAATTCCGCGTTTGGCAGCCGCCGCACCGGCAGGCCCGGCAGAATTGAAGAATAGCGATGGGATCGCCGCGCCGCATCGCCGCCCGCATCCCATGGCATGGCGCATATGCTGATGTCTCAAATACCGTCGTCCAGCGGTTGCGGGCGCCGATATATACAGTCATAGATAACGTGACTTATTTTATTCGACATGTTATCGCTGACAATCGCAACGATGTCCGGGCTTGTACTCGCCGAGGAGAGGGCCACCTCCAATCCCTCGCGAGAGAATGTGATACCGGCGTAGTTGGCTGTCGGGTATGAGACGATGTCCTCCGTTGAGCGTAAGAGAAAAACAAGCCTCCCTTTCTCTGCACTCCTTCGTTCTTTTCCATTGGCAAACAAGGCTTTCCGTCATCCACGATTGCCTGTGCCGTCGTCGACAGCGCCTTGTTGTCTTTCAGGATGGATCGATATTTCTCTGGCTCTGACCGATTTTACCCGTTCGGTCTACGAATAGGCTTCGTTGCAATCAGAAATATATTTGGGGAAAATTCCACTTGTCAGCTTGTCGATTGTTCTGCTTCAAGCTTCAACTCGAATACCTCGCGCGTCGGGAAGGTCATCATCGCCCGGATGGCAATGATGCTCGCAAAAAAGCAGGAGGAAAGCCATGTCGGAAGGTGAGGGCGGTTCGAGCGTCGGCGGCCTGCGGGGCGCAATTCAAAGCCAACTTACCCTTGTGGAGACTTCCCTTACAGCCATCTCGAACACGATCGAGGCAGAGGCCGCGTGGGTGGAGGGTGCGCTCGAGGATGTAAAAGCAGCCGGCGCAGCGATTGGACGGCGCGTCGTTTGGCTTCGATCGTGCTGGAGCCAGATCCTGCCGGAGCCGAACAACGGCATTTGAGCCGAAAATTGGGGGAGTCAAATAACAGAGCTTGTTTGAGTACGAGGACGAACGCGGCAAGTGTTGCATTGCCGGGGCGGAGCAATGCCATGGCGAGAGCGTACCTTCTGCGACGCTGACGGCAAGTTTGAGTTTTGCTTGCAATTCAGCAGGCGAGGAAAGTGAGTTCGACGTCGAGGTAAAGAAGGCGACCATTTACGCCCTTCACAAACCCCGTCCAAGGCACAAATCCCGAGGATTTCGACCGTCCCGGGAGATGGCAAGATCCTCGCGGCGCGATGATCCCGCGATCGAAAGTTTCGGCCTCTGATCCTGCCATGGCTGCTCGCATGACGAGCGCAGTCGGAGAGCGCGACATGAGCAGCGAAAAAATCATTATTGAGATAGCAGACCTCGTAGTTGAGTACTGCCGCGAGCCAGACGGACGGACCCGAGCCGAGGATGCGATCAGTGCTGCGGCCGCCGTGGCCGGAGAAGCTTGCATCCCGCCGCGCGATCTCGCGCGCGACGCAGGCGGCTTGACCAGCGCCTCGGCCTTACCAGCGGACCTGTTCCAGATCGTGACATCGCGGGCCGGCATTGACCAGGCGGCGGCTCATCGGGAATCCGAGCTCAGATAGCCAGTCCTGGATAGCCGAGCTTTGTCCTTTGTCTTTCTGCCCCAGCCATTTTCGTTTGCTCCCTATCGAAAGCGTATTCAGTGGGCGTCCGCCGGTGCGGGTTGATCGAGTCGGCTTTTTATCGTAACAGGCCGTGGGCACGACGTATCGTTGTCATCGCCGGATTCCGTCCAGGAGGCTTGAGATGCCCAAATGGCTCCAAAATGCCGACAGCGAGGACGTCACCATGGTGGTGTCCGGCTGCATTGCGGTACTCGCGTTTTGCGCCTTCGTATTGATCTGGTTTATTGCGACGCCCGAACCCGAATGTGGACGAAATTGCAGCACGGAATTCTCGTCGGTTAACCGGTAATATCAATCACCGTATTGTCGAGCCCGGCCGGTTATTCCTGTCTTGTTCTGATTTGGTTCGAGCACAAAGATGCGGAGAGCGCGGGGCAAAACCCCGGCTCGATGCAAAACTCCGGCTCAATGAAAGGCGCGCGGCATTTTGGCCGTTTTGCGCGGCTGAATTTCCCATGTTCAAGATCATCGGGCCGAAGCGGACGATGGCGAATTAAAATTCAATGCTCCGTCATGGCCGGGACAAAATCCAGCCATGACAAAATCCGGCCATGACAAATATCGACGTCGTCGCTTTTCCTATTCCGCGCTGCTCACGAGCTTGATCCGTGGCTCGGCGGCTTCCGTCAGGCTGCGATAGGCTGCGATATAGTCGAGCGCCATGCGCCGCGCGGTGAAGCGCGTCTCGAACTGCCGTCGGATCGCGCCGCGGTTCAGTTCGGAAAGCCGGTTGACCGCAGCGACCGCGCTGATCTCGTCCTCGACGATGAAGCCCGTCAGGCCGACATCGATCACCTCGGGGACCGAGCCCCGATTGTAGGCGATCACCGGCGTGCCGCAGGCCATCGCTTCGATCATGACGAGGCCGAAGGGTTCGGGCCAGTCGATCGGAACGAGCAGTCCGATCGCTCCGCTCAGGAAATCGGATTTTTCGTGATCGCCGATCTCGCCGATATAGTCGACGAGCGGGTGATCCATCAGCGGACGGATTACCTCGTCGTAATAGTCCTGGTCGGCGCGATCGATCTTGGCTGCGATCTTCAGCGGAATGCCGCAGCGGATCGCGATCCTGATCGCGCGGTCGACGCCCTTTTCCGGCGCGATGCGGCCGAGCACCGCGAGATAACCGGGACTGACCGGCTGCGGCGTCAACAGCATTTCCGGTAGACCGTGATGGATGGTGCGGACCCAGTTGGCCTGCGGCACCGGACGCCGCTGCGCATTGGAGATCGAAATCACGGGAACGTCGGAGAAGGTCGTGAACACCGGCTGGTGCTCCGGCAGATCCAGTCTGCCGTGCAGCGTGGTCAGGAACGGGGTCGGCTGCCGGTAGAACAGGGAGAATGGGTAGTAATCGAGATGAAAGTGCAGGAAGTCGAATTCCTCGTCGTCACATTTTTGCCGGACGCGCTCCAGCATCACCATATGCAGTGCGTTGGGATCGCGAACCGATCCGTCAAGCCGCAGCGCCTTCGGCCATGTCGCATCAAGTTTCGCTGAAGTCTGGGAATTGCCGCTGGCGAACAGCGTGACATCGTTTCCCAATGCGACAAGTTCCTCGGTCAGCCAGTGTACCACCCGCTCGGTTCCGCCATACAATTTGGGTGGAACAGCCTCCGTCAGCGGAGCAACCTGCGCGATGCGCATCTATCCGTCTCCTGTCATGATCATGAATGGAAAAGCCCCACTTCGTGGCCGGCATCAGCAAGCCGCACAGGGAACGTTTCCGCGCCTGCGAAGTTCCCAGAACGTGCACTCGTTCGTACGCACATCTTCCACATCAGGGCCTTGCTGATGCCATCCCCTCCGATCAGACTTTTGCCGTGGGTGCCGGGGCAGAATGATGGCGCGGCGAACGCATCGCGCGCGGAACTGCTGGGAAGATCTGATCGATCGACCGAAACCAGCGCGTCCGGATAAGATTTTCCTCCTCTTCGCAACGGGTTGTCAGCACATGGACAGTCTTTCAGGATACGCACATCGTCCTTTTCCTTTTGTGCTGCGCTATCTCCGCCAGCGATTGACGGCACATGTCGTGATTTTGGCCGCCGTAATGACCGCGGTTGCCTGTTCGGTGGGCACGCAATATGGCGTTAAATATCTGGTCGACAGCCTATCGGCTGGTCCCGCTCGCGCCGGCGGCGTATGGCTGGCGTTCATTTTTCTCATGTCATTGATTGCAGCCGACAATTTCCTGTGGCGGATTGCGAGCTGGACCGCAAGCTTCACATTTGTGGGAGTGACCGGTGATCTGCGCCGCGACATCTTCCGTCATCTGACCGGGCATGCGCCGAGCTATTTCTCCGACCGGCTGCCGGGCATGCTCACCAGCCGCATTACCGCCACCTCCAATGCCGTCTTCACCGTGGAGAACATGTTCGTCTGGAACGTGCTGCCGCCCTGCATGGCGACGGTATCGGCGATCGCCCTGATCGGAACGGTCAGCCTGCCGATGGCCGCGGGCCTGATCGTCGTCGCCGGCGCCATGGTGATGGCGATGTTCCATCTGGCCGCCGCCGGCAAACCCTTGCATGACGATTTCGCCAACAAGGCCGCCGCGGTCGACGGCGAGATGGTCGACGTCATCAACAATATGCCTCTTGTCCGCGCGTTCTGCGGCCTCTCTTTCGAGCACGCCCGGTTCGACGCGACCGTCGGCCAGGAATTGACTGCACGCGGGCGCAGCCTGCGTTATCTTGAAAAGCTGCGCATCCTGCATGCCGGAATCACCGTCGTGCTGACCATCGCACTGCTGGCGTGGGCCATCATGCTGTGGCAAAACGGCGGCGCTACCACGGGCGATGTCGTGCTCATTTGCACGCTCGGCCTTTCCATCCTGAGCGCCACGCGCGATCTCGCGGTGGCATTGGTCGACGTCACCCAGCATGTCGCGCGGATGACCGAGGCGATCGCGACGCTACTGCTGCCGCACGAGTTGAAGGATCATCCCGAGGCCGAGCCATTGGTCAAGGCGGGGGCCGCGATTGCCTTCAACAACCTGTCGTTCCGCTATCCCGGCGGCCTCAAGGTGTTCGACCGATTCAGCCTGCGTCTGCAGGCCGGACAACGGGTCGGACTGGTCGGACAGTCCGGCGGCGGCAAGTCCAGCCTGTTCGTGCTGCTGCAGCGGTTCTACGACGTGCAGCAAGGCAGCATCACCATCGATGGCCAGGATATTTCGCGAGTTACCCAGCAGAGCCTGCGCGAGGCGATTTCGGTGGTGCCGCAGGACATCTCCTTGTTCCAGCGCTCGATTCTGGAAAACATCCGCTACGGCAGGCCGACCGCCACCGACGATGAAGTGCTTCGCGCGGCGATTGCGGCAAGGTGCGATTTTGTCGAAACGCTGCCCGAGGGGCTTGCGACCATGGTCGGCGACCGCGGCGTCAAGTTGTCGGGCGGCCAGCGCCAGCGCATCGCGATCGCGCGCGCTTTCCTGAAGGACGCGCCGATATTGTTGCTCGATGAGGCCACCGCCGCGCTCGACAGCGAATCCGAGGAAGCGATCCGCGAGGCGCTCGGCCGGCTGATGCGCGGCCGTACCGTGATCGCGATCGCGCACCGGCTCGCGACGTTGCGCAATTTCGATCGGGTGGTGATGCTGAAGGCCGGCAGGATCATTGAGGATGGGCCGCCGGACCGCCTGATGCAGGGCGAGGGGCCTTATCGCGAACTGGTAACGCAGGAAATGAGCCGCCTGGCGACGCATGCGGCTTGAGCTTGCGCCGATGACGTGTTGAGTGTCCTAGTGCGTTGATCGCAGAGGCCGAGGGGAAACCGCGCGAGGTCATCAATGCCAGTCGAAGTCACAAGCATGGTCGCAGCAGCACGGGCCGCCCAGCCGGTCGCGGAATCTCCATTCTATATCCCGATGACCGGGCCCGCGGCGCGACCGCGGCGCTCGCTCAAGCATGACGATACGTTTATCGTGCTCGACAGCCATGGCGACATCGGTGCATCGGCCGGCGGTCCCGATGGCCTGTTCATGGCCGACACCCGCTATCTCGCCCGGCTCGAACTGGCGCTGGACGAGGTGCAGCCCCTGCTGCTGGGATCGAGCCTGCGCGACGACAATTCATCGCTGACGGTCGATCTCACCAATCCCGATATCTATCGCAACGACCGCATCGTGTTGCAGAAAGACATGCTGCACATCGTCCGCACCATTTTCCTGTGGCGCGGCACGGCCTACCAGCGCATCGGCCTGCAGAACCACGGGGAGGAGTCGGCGAGCTTCGATCTGACGCTGCTGTTCGACAACGACTTCGCCGATCTGTTTGAAGTGCGCGGTGAAAAACGTCCGCGCCGCGGCATCGGCTCGGGCAAATTGCTCGGGCCATCCGATGTGCAGCTCGATTATCGCGGCCTCGACGGCGAGTCTCGCCATACAGCGCTGCATTTCTATCCCAAGCCGACGCGGCTTGCGGTCAATGTCGCGACCTACCACTTCGAGCTCGCTCCGCAGCAGGCGCGTTCGCTGTTTGTCGCGGTGTCCTGCAACAAGCCGGCCGCGGCCAAGCCGGTCCCGTTCTTCCGCGGCCTGTTGGCGCATCGCCGTGAAATGCGGCGATCCAACGACCGCGCAACCAGCGTCGAAACCTCGAACAACATCTTCAACGAGGTGCTGTGTCAATCGATGGCCGACCTCAACATGCTGATGACCGATACGCCGCAGGGACGATATCCTTACGCCGGCATTCCCTGGTACTCCACGACGTTTGGTCGCGATGGCATCATCACGGCGCTGCAAATGCTGTGGATCGACCCGCGGGTCGCGCGCGGTGTACTCAGGCGGCTCGCCTACTACCAGGCCAAGGCGGTCGATCCGCTCGCCGACGCGCAGCCCGGGAAGATCCTGCATGAAATGCGCGGCGGCGAGATGGCGGCACTGCGTGAGGTGCCGTTCGCGCAATATTATGGCAGCGTCGATGCGACGCCGCTGTTCGTGCTGCTGGCCGGCCTCTATGTCGAGCGAACCGACGACGAGGAGACGCTGGCCGAGTTGTGGCCCGCGATCGAAGCCGCGCTGCGCTGGATCGACGGCGCCGGCGATCCCGATCGCGACGGTTTCGTCGAATATCAGCGTGCGTCCGAGCAGGGTCTCGCCAATCAGGGCTGGAAGGATTCGTTCGATGCGATCTTTCATGCCGACGGCCGGCTCGCGGAAGGCAACATCGCGCTGGCGGAAGTGCAAGGCTATGTCTTCGCCGGCAAGCGTCTCGCCGCGCGCTGCGCGCTGCGCCTCGGCAAGCGCGACATGGCGAGCAAGCTCGAGGCCGAAGCGGGACGACTGGCCCAACGCTTCGAGGATGCGTTCTGGTGCGAGGAGCTCGGCACCTACGCCGTGGCGCTGGATGGCGACAAAGAGCCGTGCCGGGTGCGGACCTCGAACGCGGGCCAGTTGCTGTTCAGCGGCATGATCCGGCACGACCGGGCGCGGCTGGTCGCCGCAGATTTGATGCGGCCGCATTTCTTCACCGGCTGGGGTATCCGCACCGTGGCGCGGGGCGAGGCCCGCTATAATCCGATGTCCTATCATGACGGCTCGATCTGGCCGCACGACAATGCGCTGATTGCGCTTGGGCTGGCGCGCTATGGCCTGAAACATTCGGTAGCCCATTTGTTCCACGCATTGTTCGACGCTGCGACCTATATGGATCTGCGCCGGCTGCCGGAATTGTTCTGCGGCTTCCGGCGCGAGAAGGGCCGCGGCCCGACGCTCTATCCCGTCGCCTGCGCGCCACAAGCCTGGGCCAGCGCGACGCCCTTTACGCTGCTGGAAGCGGCCCTCGGCCTTGAATTCGACGCCGCAAACGGCGAGATCCGCCTGCGCAACCCGCGCCTGCCGGCTTTTCTCAGCGAAGTGGTGCTGCGTGATCTCCGGCTCGGCGTCTCCAGCGTCGATCTTCGGGTGCGTCGTCACGATCAGGACGTGTCGCTGGAAGTACTGCACACGCGCGGCGAGATCCGCGTGTCGATCGTGCTCGCGCACTAAAGCTCGCGATTGTTCAAGGAGGCCCTATGCGCGCCATACGTCTGTTCGCGTCGCTCGTGATCCTGCTTTCCGTACTTGCGACGGCAGTGGTCTGGGCCGCCGACGATACGTCGCAACCGGATACAGCCTCGCCTGCGCCGTCGCCGAAAGCCACCGCCCCAACGGCCCCGAAAGAGCCTGCGCCGCCGGCCTCGGTTACCATCATCGGCGCGCGAGAGGCCCATGGCGTGTCGGGCCGCGATGTCCGCAGCGCCGCAAATGAGGATATGGGGCACATCGTCGACGTGATCGTCGATCGTAGCGGCACGGTTCGCGCAGCGGTGATCGATTTCGGCGGTTTCCTTGGCGTCGGCAGCCGAAAGATCGTGGTCGACTGGAACGCGTTGCGGTTTGGCCGCGTTGCCGACAAGAGCGATGCCATCACGCTCGAATTGACCAAGGATCAGGTAAAGGCGGCGCCCGAATACAAGGAAGATTCGCCGATTGTGGTGTTGGGCGCTTCGGGCAGCCTGCAACCGCTGCAATTCGATGAGCCATAGAGCAGGCGGAGGGGATATCCTGTTCGGGCGCGCACCCAAATCCCCGCCGGACCGGATCGATGGCGGCGATCGGAAGCGACCGGTCGGCGGCGAAAGCAACGGGCCCTTGCCACCGGCCGGACCCTCTCCCTCCGCCGAAAGCCTGCGCGGCCTCGACTGGTTTATCTTCTTTCTCGCTGACGTGCAGACCGGCTTCGGCCCCTTCGTCGCGGTTTATCTGACGACGCAGAAATGGACCCAGGCCGAGATCGGCTTCGTGCTCTCGATCGGCGGCATCATCGGCCTGATCGGGCAGATGCCGGGTGGCGCGATTGTCGATGCCGCGCGCTCCGAACGGCTGGTGGCCGGACTGGCGGTCGCGGGTATCGGGCTGAGCGCCCTGAGTTACGCGCTGTGGCCGATCTTTCCGGTCGTCGCCGCCGCCGCGGCGCTGCACGCTGGGGCGAGCTGCGTGTTAGGCCCGGCAATCGCCGCGATCAGCCTTGGCCTGGTCGGCCCGTTTGCGATCGGCGAGCGGTTCGGGCGCAATGCACGCTTTGCATCGCTCGGCAACGGTATCGCGGCCGCCATCATGGGCACCGTCGGCCATTTGCTGTCGAGCCGCTCGGTCTTTATCGTCACGTTTATTCTCGCGGTGCCCGCGCTGCTATCGCTCGTTCGAATCCGCGAGCGTGACGTCGACGCGACACGGGCGCACGGCGCGGTCGTACGCGAAGTCGAGGACGTCAATGCCACTAGCGTCTTTCGCTTGATCCGGCAGCCCGCGTTGTTGATCTTCGCCGCCGCAATTTTGCTGCTGCAACTCGCTAACGCCGCGATGCTGCCGTTGATGGCCGGCGTCGTTACCACCCGTTCGAGTGAATGGGCGACGGTCCTGATCGCGGCGTGTATTGTCGTGCCTCAGGCCATCGTGGCCTGGACCTCGCCCTCGGTCGGGCGCAAGGCGCAGCAATGGGGCCGCCGGCCTTTGCTTCTGATCGGATTTGCGGCGTTGGCGATCCGCGGGCTGTTGTTTGCGATGGTCAGCGATCCCTATGTGCTGGTTATGGTTCAAGTGTTCGACGGCATCACGGCCGCAGTGTTTAGCGTGATGGTGCCACTGATCGTCGCCGACGTCGCCTTTGGCAGCGGGCATTTCAACCTGGCGCAGGGCATCGTCGGCACTGCGACCGGCATCGGAGCCTCGCTGAGCACGGCGCTGGCCGGCTATGTCAGCGACAAGTTCGGCAGCGGCATCGCCTTTACAGGTCTGGCCGGGATCGCGGCCCTTGGCCTTGCAATGATCTGGCTCGTGATGCCGGAAACGCGGCGGGTGCGGTGAAGGCCAGACAGGCAACGCCCTGCACCGGCACGACTTCGGCAAGCACAACGTCACCTATCTGCGGAAGGCACGAGGCTGCGTCGTTATTCATTCCGGATAGCGCCATAGCGGTCGTCGTCTTCCTTCATCGGTTGATCGCGACCGGTTACGCCTATGGTAACTTCGGTTAATATCGGAATCATCGGCTTCCTGTTCGAGTCAAGCCGCAACTATAAAAGGGAGAAAAATGATGAAGAGTTTCCGGGTCACCGAGTTCGGCAGCCCCTTGCAGGAAGTGGATCAACCGACCCCGCAGCCTGTGGGAACGCAGGTCTTGATCAAGGTGAAGGCAGCCGGCGTCTGCCACAGCGACCTGCACATCTGGGAAGGCGGCTACGATCTCGGCCACGGCCGCAAGCCGCTTTCGCTCAAGGATCGCGGCGTGACACTGCCGCTTACCATGGGACATGAGACCATCGGCGAGATTGTCGCGTTCGGCCCTGAGGTAAAAGCCGCCGACAAGGGCGATCTCAAGGTCGGCGATGTCGCACTGGTCTATCCCTGGCTCGGCTGCGGCAACTGCGAAACATGCCTCGCGGGTGAGGAGAACATGTGCGTCGTCAAGCCAAGTGCGCTCGGCGTCTATTGCGACGGCGGCTATGCCGATCACATGACCGTGCCGAATCCGAAATATTTGCTCAACCTGAAGGGCCTCGATCCCGTGACCGCGGCGCCCTATGCCTGCTCCGGCGTCACGACCTACAGCGCGCTCAAGAAAGTCGAATTCGCCTTCAAGACGCCAATCGTCATCTTCGGCGCCGGCGGCCTCGGCCTGATGGCGCTGTCGCTGTTGAAAGCGATGGGCGGCAAGGGGGCCATCATGGTTGATATCGATGCACGCAAGTGCGAGGCGGCCGAAGCTGCCGGCGCCTTGGCGACCGTCGACGGCAAAGCGCCCGATGCGTTGCATCAACTCGGCAAAAAGGCCGGCGAACCCATCAGGGCGGTGATCGATCTGGTCGGTAACGCCGAGACCACCCAGCTAGGGTTTGACTGTCTCACCAAGGGCGGCAAGCTCGTTATCGTCGGCCTGTTCGGCGGCGGCGCGCCTTGGGCGTTGCCGCTGATCCCAATCAAGGCAATCACCATCCAGGGCAGCTATGTTGGCAATTTGCGGGAGACCAAGGAACTTCTCGATCTCGTCCGCAGCAAGAAGATCGCGCCCATTCCGGTGACGACGATGCCGCTCGCCAGAGCCAACGAGGCGCTGGTCGATCTGCAGAAAGGCAAACTGCTCGGACGCGCGGTCTTGACGCCGTAACGCCAGCGTTCACTCCGCGTCATGGCCGGGCTCGTCCCGAGCCACCCACGACTTCCTTCTTTTACCGCAAAGACGTGGATGCCCGGGACAAGCCAGGACAAGCCCGGGCATGACGAAATAGATACTCTCGACCCTGCATAACCTCGAAAGCAAAACCCATGTCAGCCAACGATGCATGCCATATCGCCGTGCTTGGCGGCGACGGCATCGGCCCTGAAGTGATGGCGCCGGCGCTGGAAGTTCTGCGCAAGATCGAAACCAGGACGGCCCTGAAATTTCGCTTCACCGACGCGCCGGCCGGCGCCAATCACTATCGCGAAACCGGCAAGTCGATGCCCGACAGCACGATGCGGTTGTGCGAGGAGGCGGATGCGATCCTGCTCGGCGCCTGTGGCCTGCCGTCGGTGCGCTACCCTGATAACACCGAGATCATGCCGCAGGTCGAACTTCGCTTTCACTTCGATCTTTACGCCGGTCGTGCGGCCGGCGCGGCATCGATCTCGTCGTGATCCGGGAATCCACCGAGGGCCTGTTCGCCTCGATGGGCAAGGGCGTCGTCACCGATAGCGAGGCGCGCGAGACGCTGGTCATTACCCGCAAGACTTCAGAGCGGCTATTCGAGTTTTCGTTCCGGCTGGCGGAGCGCCGCAAAGCGCGCGGCCGGCCGGGAGTGCTGACCTGCGTCGACAAGGCGAACGTATTCAAGGCGTTCGCGTTCTTTCGCGAGATGTTCGATGAAGCTGCCAAGCGCCACCCGGATGTCAAGGCCAACCGGCTTTATGTCGATGCCTGCTCGGCATTGCTGGTCAAGCGTCCCTGGGATTTTGACGTGATGGTGATGGAGAACATGTTCGGCGACATCCTGTCCGACATGACAGCCGGCCTGATCGGCGGCATGGGCATGGCTCCGTCGGCCGACATTGGCGATCGTCACGCGGTATTCCAGCCGTGTCACGGCACGGCGCCTGACATCATGGGGCAGGGCAAGTCCAATCCAACCGCGATGATCCTGTCAGCCGCGATGATGCTGGACTGGCTCGCCGACAAGCATGGTCTCGAAGGCGCCACCGAGGCCGCCGAACGTATCGAGCGCGCCGTCGACAAGGCCTATGCCGATGGCATCAGGCCAATGGAATTCGGCGGCAGTAACGGCACCGCAGATGTCGCGAAAGCCGTGCTGGCGGCGTTGTAAGATTTGGTTTTTGTCCAGCGCCGTCAGCCAGAGCGCGATCGGAGTCGTGGGGTGGGCAGCGTTGCAAGCCGCGAAGCGCGTGACGGTGGCACGGTCATCACCGGATGAAGTCGATCGTGCGCCGAACCGAACGGCGCACGATCCAAAGGCAAACCGCCGGCACCTTGGCGGATCGCGCGCTAATCCTCGTTCGCGGCGATCGATTCCATCAGAGACACCAGCTGACGCTGGACGGTCTGATCCTTGATCTTGCTGTAGGCTCGCAGCAGCCTGAGGCTGAACGAGCTATCGAGAAATAGCAGGCTTTCGACTTCGCGCGCCTTGCCGTCGCCGTCGTAAAAGAACGTGACGGGCACGTCGAGTGCGGTCGCGATCTGCTGGAGACGAGCGGCGCCAACCCGGTTGACGCCCTTCTCATATTTCTGGACCTGCTGAAAGCTGACACCCAGTTGGTCGCCAAGTTCAGCTTGTGAGATCCGTTGTTCGACGCGCCGTAGCCGAATCCGCTTGCCCAGTTCAATATCGGGCTTGCCGGCACTGCGTTGTTTCATCTTTTTTGCCGCTGATTTATTCATTCTGTTTTTACCGTCCTTGGGTCGAGAAGCCCACGAACAAACGGGGGCAAGGTTGGACCTTTATATACTGCATTAAATTCGTCCTTAAACCACGGGTATCTTGTAGGGTTAAAAACCTCCACGAGCTAGTTGATCATATGTCGCGTCCCCGTAATTTGATTGTAAAAATCAAGCGGTACTATTTTCCTGCCGAACAATGATAAAGGGTTAGAATACGATAATACCGGCACCGAAAACCAGCGCTCTGCCTTCGGGTTTGCTTGACGGTGGTCTGATCGGTGCCGTACGACCATACGGTCGCAGCGATGGCGAGCCAATGCTGCGGGTGCCTTGTACTTGCTGGATATGCTGGCGAACGGGCTTGTCTTGTTTGACGCGTTGTACCGCAATCATGGGATTTCCGGTCTTTACGGCGAAGTATATGAACTAGCCGACAGGATCGCCCCGGCTTTAACCCGCACGCTTGCTCATGGAAAAACGCTGGTGTCTAGTTCTGAACGACGACTGCATTCGGTTCTTGCGGCACTGGAAAAGTGCCGGGCGGCGTTGCTTGTCAACGCCGATCCGGAGACCGCGCAACTGCTCTCCCTCGCGATCCTCCAGCTCCGGATGAAGCTCAACCGGATTGGAGATACGGAGTTGAAGGCTTTGTGCGACGCCATGACGCAGAATGAGGCTCCTCTGGAAAGCGCGCAAGGCGGGCACCGCCGTTCCCCGCCCGTGCTGAAACTCGTGAAATGAGGATCGCAACTTTCCGGTGAGGTAACCTTCGCTGGTCCGCGCCAGATAGGCCGGCTTGTCATCAAACATCCTCGCGAGCCGGTCGAGAATTTCGAGTAGTCCCTCGTATCTCAAATGATACCGAGGTCGGTTTCGGCGCGCCTGCTGCTGCCGGCCGATCGAGAATCCATAAAGCATCCCACCAGATCTGTACGAAAAGTGATTGGTAAAGAGGTTTTCTCGCGCCTACCACAATCGCCGAAATGGTTGACATTGAACCGCTCCCCGTATCATTGAGCCAGCGCTTTTCTGGACAAACTTTCTGGACAAACAATGTGCCGGGCAAACACCGGGTCGGATCGCTGAGATTGAGTGATATCGTGGGAATCCGGCAGGTGGCGCTATGGCATGAACGGCGGATCTTCGCGCCGGCTGCGCGCGAACATGGTTCGATTACGGCATGATTCACGACGTCTCGATTCCGGGGGCCCTGATCGCCGGTCTGGTCAGTTTCCTGTCACCTTGCGTGCTGCCGCTGGTGCCGCCCTATCTGGTCTACCTGACCGGTGCCACCATAGAGCACGTCGCCAATGACGAGACAGCGGCGGCCTCGCGGCGTGCGGTGATGATGTCCGCCTTGATGTTTGTGCTGGGATTTTCCACGGTGTTCGTCGGGCTTGGCGCCAGCGCTTCACTGATCGGCGCGCTGATCCGCGCCTGGTCGGCGCAGCTCTCGATCGCCGCCGGCATCGCCATCATCATCATGGGCCTGCATTTCCTCGGCCTGACGCGGATCGGGCTGTTGATGCGCGAGGGACGGTTGACCGCGCCGAAGCCGGTGGGCCTCTGGGGCGCTTACGTGATGGGGCTTGCCTTTGCGTTCGGCTGGACGCCGTGTATCGGACCCATCCTCGCGGCGATCCTGTCGGTCGCGGCTGCCGAGGCCACGGTGACGAAGGGTGCTGTCCTGCTCGCGGTCTATTCCGCAGGGCTCGGAATCCCGTTCCTGCTCGCGGCCCTGATGGTCGACCAGTTCTCATCATTGTTCGCCCGGATAAAACGCCATCTCGCCAACGTCGAGCGCGCTATGGGCGTGCTGATGGTCCTCACCGGCATCGCCTTTCTGACCGGCGCGATCTCCAATGCCAGCATCTGGCTGCTGGAAGCGTTTCCGGCGTTGCAGAAATTCGGCTAGAGCGTTTTCGAGCGAAGCATGCCCTCGGACTTGATCCGTGGGTGGATGCCGGTTCGCGTAAAGAAAACGCGTCAAAACAAGAATCTGGAGCCCGTTCCGATTCCGTCGGAATGGAGCTCTAGGCCGGGTCCTCCAGCGCGCAGGTCACGGTATAGACGACACCGCGCGGCAGGAAATCGACGGTGGCCTCGCCGCCGAGCTGGTCGCGCGCGCTGCGTTCGATCAGCCGCGATCCAAAACCGCGTTGCACAGGCGCCGTGACCAGCGGGCCGCCGGCCTCGGCCCAGATCAGCCGCAACATCGGCTTGCCGGCCTCGGTGACGACTTCCCAGTCAAGCGCAACGGTGCCGCTATCATTGGACAGCGCGCCGTATTTGGCTGCGTTGGTGGCGATCTCGTGCACGATCATCGAGAGGACGACCGCAAGGCGCGGTGACAAAGGCACCGGCGGGCCAAACCTTCGTATCCGATCCGCACTGTTGAGCAAATAAGGCTGCAGCACGCGGTTAACGACATCCTGCAAGTCGGAGCCTTGCCACTTTTCCTTGCTGAGTAAATTGTGCGCCTCCGCCAGCGCGCCGAGTCGGCCCTCGAATTTCTCACGCTCGGTTCTGCTGGCGCTGCGGAAGGTCTGCACCGCGATCGCCTGCAGGATTGCCAGCGTGTTCTTGACGCGGTGATTGAGTTCATCGATCAGCAAGCCATGCAGCATCTCGCCGCGCGCAATCGTCGTCGCCATGCGCACCGCGAAGGCGAGGCCGAACAGCAGCAGCAGGCCGCCGATCAGGCTGGTGAAGGCGAGATTGCGCCAGAGCGGGCCGACCAGCGAACTCTCCGCGATGCCGGCGCCGACGCTCCAGTCGGTCAGCGAAGATCGCGCAAAGGTCGTGATCAGCGGGACGCCTTCAAGCGACACGGTTTGCAACGTTGCTTCGGACTTGCGTCCCATCTCAGCGTATAGCAGGGGCGAGGCGCGCTTGCCGACGGTCTCCTGCGGGTTTGGCACGCGCGCGAAATTGTTCCGGTCGGCGTCGAAGATCGAGATCGTCCAGTCCGCACTCGGCCGCTGCTTTTCCAGGATACCCTGGAAGATCGAAATCGGCGGGCTGAAGGAAATATCGTAGATCACATTGCCGTCGCGGAACACCGGTACCTCGACCGTTAAGATCAACTGGTGCTTCACCGAGCCGACAAACAGGTTGGAGTATTGCGGCCGCTTCGTCTCGAACACCTTCTTCACGATGTCGCGGTTGTTGCGTTGTGGCAGGCTTGCGGTATCGGTGGTGACCGACGAAAACAGCTGACGGCCTTCACGGTCGGCCACCAGCACCACGCTGTCCTTGCCATACTGCTCGAGAAACCCCGCCGCGATCGGGCGAAAGCTCTCGAAATCGCCGTTACGCAGCGCATCGGTCAGCGCCAGCACCTGCAGGCCGCCGGTAATGCGCTGCACTTCGGAATCCAGCACCAGGCGAATGCTGCGTGTGGTTTCGAGCACGCGCTGGGTGGCGTCCTTTCGGACCTGTTTGTAATTGTTGAAAACGATGACGGCCGCGAAAATAATCAGCGGCAGCGTAGTGCCCGCGACCAGGAGGGCGAGACGCACTGGCAGTGAAGGTTTTGGCACTCAGGTCCCGCCCACGTGAATCCGCGCGAGACCGCCGGACCGTGATCACCATAGGAGAAGTGCCTGAAATTGGCTAAGGAAATTGACGGTAGAAGTAAGCATTCGCGGTGCGCCAGCGGGTTCCATCAGGGCCGACGGAACCGGCCATCGCGCCACCTAGAGATTGCTTTCGGTGATGGCGGCGTAGACCATGGTGCGGAGTTCGCGTCGCAACGGATAAGTGTTCGACGGCATCACCTGGGTCATGAAGATCGTGATCAGCTCCTCGGCGGGGTCGATCCAGAACGACGTTGTTGCGGCGCCGCCCCAGGCATATTCGCCGCGGCTGCCGGGAATCAGCGTCTTGGTCGGATCCATCGTGACCGAGAAGCCGAGACCGAAGCCGATCCCGTTATAGGAAGCCTCGCTAAACAGCGAGCGCGACATTTCCGGCAGCTCGCGCCCGCCCGGAAGATGATTTGACGTCATCAGCGCCAGTGTCTTCGGTCCCAGCAGCCGGACGCCGCCGAGTTCGCCGCCATTGAGCAGAGCGCGGCAGAAGGTGAGATAGTCGGCCACCGTCGAACACAGGCCGCCGCCGCCGGAGATGAACGATGGCGGCGACAGGAAGCTGCTGGTGGTCGGATCGTCCTGCAATTTCATGCGGTCGTTGCGGTCGGCCGCATCGCCCTTCGGATCGGCCGAATAACAGGCGGCCAATCGATGGGCCTTGTCGGAGGGGACGTAAAAGCCGGTATCGCTCATACCGAGCGGATCGAGGATGCGTTGCTTCAGGAACTGCTCGAATGGCATGCCACCGATCTTTTCGACGAGATAGCCGATCACGTCGGTTGCAACGGAGTAGTTCCATGCATCGCCTGGCGAAAACTCCAGCGGAAGCTTGCTGAGTTCATCGATCATGGTCTGCAGCGTGCCGGCTTTTTCCACCTCGCCAATCTTTTTCCCGCGATAGGCGGCGTCGACATTCGTGCGCTGCTGGAAACCATAGGTGAGACCCGACGTGTGGCGCAGCAGGTCCACGATCAACATCGGTCGGGACATCGGGCGGGTTATGAATGCCGGCGCAACGCCTCCGACGAAGACACTGAGGTCTCTCCATTCGGGAATGTATTTATGAACCGGTTCGTCGAGCGCGACGCGGCCCTCCTCGAACAGCATCATGAAGGCCACTGAGGTAATCGGCTTGGTCATGGAATAGATACGATAGATGGTGTCGTTCTTGACCGGTAGCTTGCGTTCGATATCGGCGAAGCCCTGTACCGCGTTGTGCACCACCTTGCCGCGACGATAGATCAGAAGTTGAGTTCCAGGAAAACGGCCGGCATCGATATAGCACCGCTTCAGGTGTGCATCGAGGCGGTCAAAGGCGGACTTGGACATGCCGGCGGATTCTGGCGAGGCGGGGGCGGGAGCAAGCATCGGGAATAAATCTCCGCAGGCTGTTGTGGTTCTTTTGATAGCCGAAAAGCGCGCAGCGTTCCATCGCAACGTGCCGACGCAGGTACGCACCTGAAACGCTTACCCCGGCACGCCGTCTGGTATAGGCTCGCCAACATAAATCGCTATTCCGCAGGACAAGACCAATGCCTCAGTTCGACGACGCTGAACTCACTGCCGCCGTGACCCGCAGCTTCGCAGAGGTACCGGACCCGCGCGTCAAATTCTTGCTGGAAGAATTGGTGAAGTCGCTGCACGATTACGTTCGCAAGACCGATTTGACATTCGACGAATGGGGTTACGCCATCGATTTCCTGACCCGGACGGGACAGAAATGCACGTCGACCCGCCAGGAATTCATCCTGCTGTCGGACGTGCTGGGGGTTTCCATGCTGGTCGATGCGGTCAATCATCGCCAGCGTGACGGCGCCACCGAGACCACCGTGCTCGGCCCGTTCTATGTCGGCAAGCACAAGTCAATGCCGCACGGCACCGACATCTCCGCCGAGCTGCCGGGCGAGCGGATGTTCGTGCAAAGCCGGGTCACCGATCTGGAGGGCAAGCCGCTCGCTGGCGTTCCCGTTGACGTCTGGCATGCCGACGGCGACGGCTACTACGATTCGCAACGGCCGGATTACGAGACGACCGGTCCGTCGTCGCGGGCGCGGTTCATCACCGACGCTGACGGCAAGTTCTTTTTCCGCACCATTTTGCCTTGTAGCTACCCGATTCCGACCGACGGTCCGGTCGGCGAGATGATCCTGCAGACGCGGCGTCATCCGATGCGGCCGGCGCATGTGCATTTCCTGGTCAACGCGAAGGGCTACGAGCCGCTGATTACCCATGTCTTCATGGACGGCGACAAATATCTCGATTCCGACGTGGTATTCGGCGTCAAGAACGACCTGATTTCGAAGATCGAAAAACGCACCGATGCCACGATGCCCGACGGCAAGCCGGCAAAGGCGCCATGGCACCTGATGACCTACGAGTTCCACGTGAAGCCGGGCGCGGGCGTGGCTCCGCAGCCGCTCGGAGTCAAACCGGGCGAAGCCGCCTAGCCGTGAAGGCGGGGCCGGCCAATGGCCCCGCCAAGGATGAAGAGCCCAACTGGTGGACAGCGGCGATGTGGTGCGTCTCGAAGATGCGAGTGGGGCGACCTAGCCGCTGCGGGGGGGAGAAGCCCAATCGACGTCGCAGATGATGTCATCTATGGTGCCGCCGGTTCGGCAGGACGGGTGAACCCGCGCGATGATGTATCTCGACACTCCGCCAAAGCTCATCGAGGCCGAAATCTTCTCGGCCATGCCCGATGCCTTCCGGCGCAAGGGTGCGCGCACCGATTGGGCCGATGCCAACCGGCCGGGCGAGACAGCCGACTGCTTTATCGAAGGACCATCTTTCGACACGGACGGCAATCTCTACGTCGTCGACATTCCGTTCGGACGGATTTTCAGGATCGCGCCCGACAAGACGTGGTCCCTTGCGGTCGAATATGAGGGCTGGCCGAACGGCCTCAAGATCAGCAAGGACGGCCGCATCCTGGTCGCCGACTATATGCATGGCATCATGCTGCTCGACGTCAAGGCGGGGTGCATGCGGCCGGTGCTGACCTCGCGCAATTCGGAATCCTTCCGCGGCTGCAACGATCTGCACATTGCCGGCAATGGCGATATCTATTTCACCGACCAGGGCCAGACCGGCCTGCATGATCCGACCGGGCGTGTTTATCGGCTGGCAACCAGCGGCCGGCTCGACTGCCTGATCGATACCGGCATCAGCCCGAACGGCCTGGTGCTCGATCGCGCGGAAGCGACGCTGTTCGTGGCGATGACACGCGACAATGCGGTGTGGCGATTGCCGTTGATGAAGGACGGCAGCGTTTCCAAGGTCGGCCGCTTCTGCTCGACCTTCGGCACCAGCGGTCCGGACGGCCTGACCATGGACAAGGCCGGGCGGCTGTTCGTCGCGCATGCCTCGCTCGGCCATGTGTTCGTGTTCGCGCCCAACGGCGAACTCATCGCGCGGATCAAGTCCTGCGCCGGGCCGGCCTGCACCAATGTCGCGATCGGCAACAATGACGACCGCCTCTATATTACGGAATTGTCGAGCGGTACGGTAATGGTCGCCAACATCAGCGAAAAATCGTTGCGCAAAGCGTGAGCGGCGAAACAACCCGGTAACCCGATAGATTGAGATCACCATGAGGCAGCGAAAATTCGGCAGGGTCGGCGACGTGTCCGTGATCGGGCAGGGCACCTGGTATATCGATCGCGGCGACCGCCAGCGCGCGGTTGCGGCGCTCCGCCAAGGCCTCGATCTCGGCATGACCCATATCGACACAGCCGAGATGTATGGCGAAGCTGAATCCGTGATTGCGGAAGCGATCATCGCAAGACGCGACGAGGTGTTCCTGGTCTCGAAGGTATTGCCGAGCAACGCCTCGCGCCGCGGCACCATCTCTGCCTGCGAGCGCTCGCTGTCACGGCTAAAGACCGACCATCTCGATTGCTATCTGTTGCATTGGCGCGGCTCCCCTCCGCTGGCCGATACGGTCGCGGCGTTCGAGGAGCTGATGCGCGCCGGAAAGATCAGGAGCTGGGGGGTCAGCAACTTCGACGTCGACGATCTCGAAGAACTGAAGGCGGTTTCCGGCCAAGGCAACATCGCCTGCAACCAGGTGCTCTATCATTTGCAGGAGCGCGCGATCGAGCACGCCGTTATCCCCTGGTGCAAGCAGAACGGCGTCGCGGTGGTCGCTTATTCGCCGTTCGGCCACAATGAGTTTCCGCAACCGCGTAGCGGACCGGGAAAGGTACTACAGAAGATCGCGGACGCGCACGGCGTCACGCCGCGTCAGGTCGCGCTCTGCTTTCTGACGCGCGATCAATCCGTATTCGCGATTCCAAAAGCCGCGTCATTGGAACACGCCGCCGATAATGCAGCTGCCGGGAAACTGAACCTGAGCGACAGCGATCTAGCCGCGCTCGACGAGGCATTCCCGCCCGGACCGAAACGGACAAGCCTACCGATGTTGTAGAGCGCCTTAGCCCCGCAAAAACACGGGTTTCAACAGACTGTTTTCAGCGGCAAGTCGCCGCCGGCAATCATGCATATCCGCTGCCTGTTTTCGGTCCTTGTCGATCGGCAGCCTTTGTCGTTTGTTGGGTTCTCGCCCGATTCGATTGCTTTCACTTTCGCCCGAGTTTGCTCCGTGACCCCGCCATCTGCCGCAGCCGTCCGGCTGGACCGCGTTCCAGTATCTTCATCCGAGAAGTTCGCGCCGAAGAAGAAGCCGGGTTTGCCCGCAGCGCTGGCGCGTGCCGACCGGCCGTTTCGAGGCATCACGCTGATCCTGGTCTCGACGATATTTCTCGGAACTTCCGACGTGACGGCGAAATATCTGTCGGCGACCTTGCCGTCGATCGAGATTGCATGGCTTCGCTTTCTGGTGTTCGGCCTGATCATGATTCCGGCGATGGTGCCGGGATCGCCGCTTTTTGCGATGCAGACCACGCGCCCAGCCTTTCAGTTGCTACGAGGCGTTGCGTTGGTAGGTTCGTCGCTGTTCTTCATCACCGGCTTGGGGTTTCTCCCGGTCGCGGAAGCGTCCGCCACCGGCTTCGTGGCGCCATTGTTCGTCACCGCGCTGTCGGTCGTGTTTCTCGGGGAGAGCGTCGGCCTGCGCCGCTGGCTCGCGACCGCGGTCGGTCTGGTCGGCGTGATGGTCATCCTGCGGCCGGGCTCGAGCGCGTTCCATCCTGCGGCGTTGTTCCCGATCGTCTCGGCATTCGCCTGGGCCTGCACGCTGGTCATGACGCGAATGATGAGCGGCAGCGAGCGCGCGATCACCACCATGACCTATTCGTCGATTTCCGGCATCTTCATTCTGTCCGCGCTGGTGCCGCTGGTATGGGTCGCGCCGGGCTGGCACGGCGTGCTGTTCGGAATCCTGATCGGCGTTGCGTCGACCGCCGGGCAGTGGATCGTGGTGCTGGCGTTCCGCTATGCGGATGCCTCGGTGCTGGCGCCATTTTCCTACATTCAACTGCTGTGGGTCAGCGTGCTCGGCTTCCTCCTCTTCGGCGAGGTGCCCGACGCCTGGACTGTGACCGGCGCCGCTTTCATCGTCGCGTCCGGTCTTTATACGGCCCATCGCGAGCGTGTGCGACGGTCGCAATTGCTGGCACTGCCGGGCGAGCCATCGCCCAACGCGTGAGCCGCGCGCTTCTGATTTCCGGAACGCAACGAGTGGCGATTCGGCCGTGGCAAACTCTCCATCAGCGCCAAAATTCACACCGGCAGTGCGATGGAGTATTTCACCTGGCTCAATGCAAAGCTCGAACTCGATCGAGGCGATGCCGTCGATCCGCGTCAGCTTGTTTTTCAGGAAGGCTTCATAGGACGCCAGATCGGCTGCGACGACGCGCAAGAGATAATCGCGGTTGCCGGTCATCAGATAACACTCCAGGACCTCATCCCATTTCGAAATCGCCTTTGCAAAACGATTGAGGTCCTCTTCCTTCTGTCGCGCGAGTTTTATGGAAATGAAGACGCTGACGTGAAGTCCGAGCGATTTCTGGTCGACGGTTGCGATGTAGCGAGTGATCACGCCGCGCTCTTCCATCAGCTTGACCCGACGATGGCATGGCGAGGCGGAAAGGCCGACCTTGTCGGCGAGTTCCTGCATCGTCATGCGGCTGTCGGATTGCAGCAGGCCGAGGATCTTGCGGTCGATGGCGTCAAGGGCATACATTGGCATAAACTCGGATTGCAGGGACTCTTCCTGGTATTTTATGCCAATTTTGCCGGGGATGTCGCGATGATTTGAGATTTCTCGCGTTGCCGGGCGCGCTAAAATCAGGGTGGATCATCGTTGCCGGAGCGCCGTCATGCCTGTCGAACCCGCACGCCTGGAATTGCTGTCCGCGCTGGCGCACAAGGTGTTGTGGCTGTCGTCCTGGACCATCCACCACGCCAATCACATCCGGCCCAATGTCGACGGTCTCAAGGTTGGTGGCCACCAGGCCTCGTCCGCTTCACTCGCCAATATCATGTCGGCCCTGTACTTCTCGGTGTTGCGGCCGGAGGATCGCGTCGCCGTCAAGCCGCACGCCAGTCCGGTGTTCCACGCCATTCAGTACCTGTTCGGCCACCAGACCCGGGAGAAGCTCGAGGATTTTCGCGGCTTCAAGGGCGCGCAGTCCTATCCGTCGCGCACCAAGGACACCGATGACGTCGATTTCTCCACCGGGTCGGTGGGGCTCGGCGTCGCGCAAACGCTGTTCGCCTCGCTGGTGCAGGACTACGTCAAGGCGCATGGCTGGATGAAGGATCGCCCCGAAGGGCGCATGATCGCGCTGGTCGGCGATGCCGAAATGGACGAAGGCAATATCTTCGAAGCGCTGCTGGAGGGCTGGAAGCACGGGTTGCGCAATACCTGGTGGGTGGTCGATTACAACAGGCAGAGCCTCGATGCCGTGGTGCGCGAAGGGCTGTGGGAAAAATTCGAGACCATGTTCCGCAATTTCGGCTGGGACGTGGTGATCGTGAAATACGGCAGGCTGATGCGCGCAGCGTTCACCGAGCCCGGCGGCGAAGCACTTAAGCAATGGATCGACGCTTGTCCGAATGCGCTCTATTCGGCGCTGTGCTTCCAGGGCGGAGCGTCCTTCCGCAAGCATCTGCAGGACGAGATCGGCGACCAGGGCGCGGTGTCGCAACTGATCGGGAAGCGCAGCGACGATGAGCTATTGGCGCTGATGTCCAATCTCGGCGGTCATGACATGACCAGCATGATCGAGGCATTTGAATCGATCGACCACGACCGGCCGGTCTGTTTCATCGCCTACACCATCAAGGGAGTCGGCCTGCCGTTCCAGGGTCACAAGGACAACCATGCCGGCCTGATGACGGTCGCGCAGATGGAAAAATGGCGGGTCGCGCAGAACATCCGCCCGGGCCACGAATGGGAGAAGTTCGAAGGGCTGTCGCAGTCGCCGGCGGAGCTCGAGGCGTTTCTCGCCAGCGCGCCGTTCAACCGCGATGGTCGCCGGCGATTGTCGGCGGATGTCATCGACGTCCCGGCACAACTCGCGTTCAAGCCGGCCGCGCAGATGTCGACGCAGCAGGGTTTTGGCCTGGTATTGAATGAACTGGCGCGCGGCGATAGCGAGCTTGCCTCGCGCATCGTCACCGCATCGCCCGACGTCACGGTCTCCACCAATCTGGGCGGCTGGGTCAACCGCCGCGGCCTGTTCGCGCGAGCCGAAAAGGCCGATCTGTTCCGCAGCGAAAAGATCCCTTCGACCTTCAACTGGGATTTTTCGCCGAATGGACAGCACATCGAGCTCGGCATTGCCGAGATGAACCTGTTCATCCTGATGTCGGCGCTGGGACTGTCTCATTCGATCAACGGCGAACGGCTGCTGCCGGTTGCAACGCTCTATGATCCCTTCATCGAGCGCGGCCTCGATGCGCTGAACTATGCCTGTTATCAGGATGCACGTTTCATGGTCGCGGCGACGCCGTCGGGCATTACGCTGGCGCCGGAAGGCGGCGCGCATCAGTCGATCGCGACACCCTTGATCGGCATCGCGCAGGACGGTCTCGCCTCGTTCGAGCCGGCCTTTGTCGACGAACTCGCTGTCATCATGGGGTGGGGCTTTGGCCACATGCAACGCCAGGGGGGCGAGGGCGGATCGGTGTATTTGCGGTTGTCGACCCGGACGCTGGAGCAGCCGCAGCGGATCATGACTCCGGAACTCGAGAGAAGCGTAACGGACGGCGCCTATTGGCTGCGCAAGCCCGGACCGAACTGCGACCTGATCGTCGCCTATACCGGTGCGGTCGCGCCGGAAGCGATCGAGGCGATCGGCCTGATCGGGGAAAACCGCCGCGACGTCGGCCTTTTGTCGGTCACATCAGCCGATCGCCTGCATGGCGGTTGGACCGCCGCGCGAAAGCTGCGTCGCGACCGGCGCGGGATGCAGCATCTCAGCCATATCGAAAAACTGCTGGCGCCGCTGCCGCGCGATTGCGGCATCGTGACCGTCATCGACGGCCACCCGGCGGCGCTGGGCTGGCTCGGCGGCGTGTGTGGGCATCGGGTCGAGGCACTCGGCGTCGAGCATTTCGGCCAGACCGGCACCATCGACGATCTCTACCGCCACTATGGCATCGATGCCAACGCCATCATCGATGCCGCCGAAAGCCTCACCTCCGGCGCTCCGGTCCGGCACCGCAAGATGGCGGTGTGAGACCCTCGTCGTCCCGGCCTCCGAGCCGGGGCCCATAACCCCTGGCATCGATTGCTACAGAAGGTGTTCACCACAGTGTCACGAAGAGAGTTCGGATGGGTCCCGGCGTCCGCCGGGACGACGATTGAATTTTAGGCGCGCCTTGCGACCCCCGCGCTGCAGTTCTTATATGCAGCGTCCGTTGCAGAGCAGCGCCCCGCATATGGCGGGTTCAACTTGTCGGGCTTTCGTGCAACGATATTTGCCGGACGCTCCGTTCCCTCAATATCTGCCTTGAAGTCACGAGGTTTACGATGGTCAATCGCATGCAATTCTACATCGACGGCGCTTGGGTCGATCCCGTCGTCAAGAAATCCACGGCGGTCGTCAACCCGGCGACCGAGGAAGCGATGTATGACGTTGCGCTCGGCTCCAAAGCCGACGTCGACAAGGCGGTCGCTGCCGCCAGGCGCGCGTTTGACAGCTACTCGCAGACCAGCCGCGAGCAACGTGTCGCGCTGCTGACCAAAATCATCGAAATCTACAAGGGCCGCATGAAGGAAATCGGCGCCGCCGTTTCCGACGAGATGGGCGCTCCGCTGCCGATGGCGGAAAAGCTGCAGGCCGGTGCCGGCCTCGGCCACATCGTCAGTACGCTCGAAGTGCTCAAGAATTACCATTTCGAGGAAACCATGGGCACCGCTACGCTAGTGCGCGAGCCGGTCGGCGTGGTCGGCATGATTACGCCCTGGAACTGGCCGCTGAACCAGATCGCCTGCAAGGTTGCGCCTGCGCTCGCGGCCGGCTGCACCATGATCCTCAAGCCGTCGGAATTCACCCCGACCTCGGCATTGATCTTTGCGGAAATCCTCCACGAAGCCGGCGTGCCGAAGGGCGTGTTCAATCTGCTCAACGGCCTCGGTCCCGAAGTCGGCGCCGCGATGAGCGAGCATCCCGATATCGACATGATCTCGTTTACGGGCTCGACACGCGCCGGGATCGATGTCGCCACGCGCGCGGCCCCGACCGTCAAGCGCGTCAGCCAGGAACTAGGCGGCAAGTCGCCGAACATCATCCTGGAAGGCGCCGACCTGACCAAGTCCGTCATCGGCGGCGTAATGCACATGTTCAACAATTCAGGCCAGTCGTGCAACGCGCCGTCGCGGATGATCGTGCCGCTGTCGAAGATGAAGGAAGTCGCCGCGATCGCCAAGGGCGTCGCCGACAAGACCAAAGCGGGCGATCCGCGCGCCGAAGGCACCACTATCGGGCCGGTGGTGTCTCGGATCCAGTGGGACAAGATCCAGAAGCTGATCCAGAAGGGCATCGAGGAAGGCGCCACCCTGGTCGCCGGCGGACCGGGTCTGCCAGAAGGCGTCAACAAGGGCTTCTACGTGCGCCCGACCATTTTCGCCGACGTCACCAACGACATGACCATCGCGCGCGAGGAGATCTTCGGACCCGTTCTCACCATCCTCGGCGCCAAGGACGAAGAAGACGCGGTGAAGATTGCCAACGATACGCCGTATGGTTTGGCCGGTTACGTCTCTGCAGACTCTGTCGAGACCGCGCGCCGGGTCGGCCGTCGGATACGCGCCGGCAACGTCAACCTGCAGGGCGTGCCAAACGATCGCGGTGCGCCATTCGGCGGCTACAAGCAGTCCGGCAACGGTCGCGAATGGGGCAAATACGGCCTCGAGGAATATCTCGAGGTCAAGGCGGTCGCCGGCTACAACGCCGCGTAACGAAAGGCCAAGACAAAACCGGGGCCGGATGAAGATCCGGCCCCGGCGTTTGCTATTTCGAGAGAGAATTATTTGAGCGTCGCAACAATTTTCGCCGTCGTCCCAGCGAACGCTGGGACCCATAATCCTTGGCATTTCGTGTTGCCGAAGACGTCTACCGCTTTGCCAAAACGAGACGACACGGCGTATGGGTTCCTGCGTTCGCAGGAACGACAAAAGTTACCCGCCGATCGCGCCTTGCGTGTTGACGTACAGCGCGTAGATCGACTGGCTCGCGGCCATGAACAGCCGATTGCGCTTCAGACCGCCGAAGCAGACGTTAGCGCAGCGCTCAGGCAGCGCGATACGTCCGATCATCATGCCGTCGGGCGCATAGACCATAACGCCGTCGAGCTCGGGATCGCCCATGCCCCAGCCGCACCAAAGGTTGCCATCGATGTCGCAGCGCATGCCGTCGGGTGTGCCCGGACCCGCATCGATATGGATTCGCTTGTTGAAAATTGTCTCGCCGTCAGGAGCGACATCATAGGCGAGGATTTTTCGGTTCGGCACGCCGCGGGATTCCACGATATAGAGAATCTTTTCGTCCGGCGAGAAACACAGCCCATTGGGCCCGAGGATGCCCTCGGCCACGATGGTCGCCTTGCCGGTGTTGCCGTCTACCCGGTAGACATTCATGTCGATCTCGGATTCCGCTTTGTAGCCCTCGTAATTACCGAGCAGGCCGAACACCGGATCGGTGAACCAGATCGATCCGTCGGATTTCACCACGACGTCGTTCGGCGAGTTCAGCCGCTTGCCGTTAAAGGAGTCCATCACCACCGTGATCGTGCCGTCATATTCGGTGCGCGTGACCCGGCGTCCGCCGTGCTCGCATGTGATCAGCCGGCCCTGGCGGTCGCGGGTGTTGCCGTTGGCGAAATTCGAGGGTTTGCGGAAATGGCTGACCGCGCCGGTTTCCTCTTCCCATTTGATGATGCGCTGGTTGGGAATGTCGCTACACAATAAATATCGCCCATCGCCGAAATACACCGGTCCCTCGGCCCAGCGCAGGCCGGTGGCCAGCCGCTCCACGGCCGACAGCTTCAGCCAGTATTTCTCGAACCGCGGATCAAGCGCGTGAATGGCAGGATCGGGATAGTGGCTTGCAGGCTGCCAGCCGCCGGAATGGGACGCTGCCTTCGACATTTGCTTTTCTCGTTGTCGTGCCGGGTTCCTCACCACGATCATTTGCTATCACCCGACCGCTTCGTCAGCAAGTTGATGTCGTTTCATCTGTGATGGCGCGTGAAGCGAGTTCACAATGACGATTGAGAGTTGACGTCTTGCCGCGTTGCTGCCGCCGCGCCATACTCGCTTCACGTCATTTCGAGAGAGATGAGCAACGCCGTGACGAAACGACAGGACATGCGAGATGGCTGACGGATTGCGCAAGGGTTTGACGAGTTACGGCGATGCGGGCTTCTCGCTTTTCCTGCGCAAGGCCTTCATCAAGGCGATGGGTTATTCCGACGACGCGCTGAACCGACCGATCGTCGGCATCACCAATACCTACAGCGACTACAATCCCTGCCACGGCAATGTGCCGCAGATCATCGAAGCCGTAAAACGCGGTGTGATGCTGAGCGGCGCGATGCCGATGGTTTTCCCGACGATCTCGATCGCCGAAAGCTTTGCGTATCCGACCTCGATGTATCTGCGCAATTTGATGGCGATGGATACCGAGGAGATGATCCGCGCCCAGCCGATGGATGCCGTGGTGGTGATCGGCGGTTGCGACAAGACCCTGCCGGCGCAGATCATGGCAGCGATCAGCGCCGATCTGCCGACGGTCGTGATCCCGGTCGGGCCGATGGTGGTCGGCCATCACAAGGGCGAAGTGCTTGGCGCCTGTACCGATTGCCGCCGGCTGTGGGGAAAATTCCGCGCCGATGAAATCGATGAGATCGAAATCGAGGCGGTCAACGGCCGGCTCGCACCGTCGGTAGGCACCTGCATGGTGATGGGTACGGCGTCCACCATGGCCTGCATCACTGAGGCGATGGGTCTGTCGCTGCCGATGAGTGCGACTATCCCGGCGCCGCATGCGGAGCGTTTTCGCCTGGCGGAAGCCAGCGGCAAGGTCGCGGCCGCGATGGCGGTTGCAAAGGGGCCGAAACCCAGCGAGTTGTTGACGCAGTCCTCGTTCCGCAATGCGCAGATCGTGCTGCAGGCGATCGGCGGCTCGACCAACGGCCTGATTCATCTCACCGCGATCGCCAACCGCACCAAACACCGCATCGATCTCGAAACCTTCGACAAACTCGGTCGCGAGGTGCCTGTCTTGATCGACCTGAAGCCATCTGGCGCGCACTATATGGAGCATTTCCATCATGCTGGCGGCGTGCCGAAATTGATGCAGCAGCTCGGCGATCTGCTCGACCTCGACGCCAAGACCATCACCGGCAAGACATTGCGGGATGTCGTTGCCGGCGCGGAGGAGGTCCCGGGGCAGGATGCCATCCGCTCGCGCACCAGTCCGATCAAGCCAGAAGGCGCGATGGCGGTGCTGCATGGCAATCTGGCGCCGCGCGGCGCGGTGATCAAGCATTCCGCGGCGAGCCCCAAACTGCTGCAACACACCGGGCGCGCTGTGGTGTTCGATTCCGTTGAGGACATGACGTTGCGGGTCGACGATCCCGATCTCGACGTCACGGCCGACGACGTGCTGGTGCTGCGCAACGCCGGTCCCAAGGGTGCGCCGGGCATGCCGGAAGCCGGCTATCTGCCGATCCCGATGAAGCTGGCGCGGCCGGCGTCAAGGACATGGTGCGGATTTCGGATGCGCGGATGAGCGGCACCGCGTTCGGAACCATCGTGCTGCACATCACGCCGGAATCCGCGGTCGGCGGTCCGCTGGCGCTGGTGAAGAACGGTGACATGATCCGGCTTGATGTCGCCAAGCGCAGCATCGATCTGCTCGTCGACGCCCCGGAACTGGAAAAGCGTCGCGGGGCAATGAAGCCTGTGATAACGCCGGATTGGGCGAGGCGCGGCTATGCGCATCTGTTCAACGAGACGATCCTGCAGGCCGACGAAGGCTGCGATTTCGATTTCATGCGCGGCGAGGGGAAGAAATAGCCAGCCAGCCTGATGGGTGTGCTGTCGCAGTGGCGCCAGTGCTTCTGCATCGCTACTTTCCCTTGCTGGTGAACTTCTTCACCGCGTCGCGGAAGTCGTCGGTATGCATGCAGCCAATGATGGCGTCGCGTTCGGCGTCGAGCTGCTGTTCGATCGGCGTCACATGGGCGCGATGGATCAGCGTCTTGGTTGCCGCAATGGCCGCGGGCGGATTTTGCGCCAGGCGACGCGCCAGCTCCCTGGTCGCAGCTTTCAATTCAGCCGCAGGGAACGACCTTGACGACGAGACCCCAGTCATGGGCCTGGGTCGCGGAAAAGCTGTCCTCGGCCAGATAGATCTGCAACGCGCGGCGTGCGCCGACGCTGGCGACCACGCCGACGGTGCCGCCGCCGTCGGGCGAGACGCCCAGTTTGGCGTAGGCCGGCGTGAATTTGGCGTCTTCCGCGGCGATACAGAGGTCAGCCACGAAGGCGAGCGAGAGGCCGGCGCCGGCGGCCGAGCCATGCACGCTGGACACCACGATCTTCGGCATTCGCCGCAGCGTGGCGATGAAGGCGTGATAATGCTGCAGCAACTCGCCGACCACGGGTGCGATGGTGCCGGCCGCTGCCGCGGCCCCGAGGGTTTGAAGGTCGCCGCCAGCGGCGAACGCGCGGCCATTGCCTTCGATGACCAGCACCCGGATTTCGTCTGATGCCTCGATCTCTTTGCTGAGCTGCTCCAGCTTCTTGGCAGTCGGCAGGTCGATCGAGTTGAAGGCCGCTGGCCGGTTGAGCGTGATCGTTGCGATCGGCCCGTCTACCGACAGCAGCGCCGGATCGTCGGGATGGGAAGCGGTAACAGGTGTGGGCATGGCAAAGACCCCTGATCCGAACGCCGGCTTGCATTTAAATAGCAGAAGGGAAGAGGTGACAATCCCGGCGATGTCTGCAAAATGCGGCAAGGACGTTCTTGTGGTGAGAAGGCGCGGGAAGTGATGGCAAACGATCAGGCTATATTGAGCCGTTCGGTCACGGCGATCGACCCGTTTTCGTGGCGGTTGAACAACATGTTGCGCGGACTCGATACGTTGCCGCCTCGCGTCACGGCGGCCTGACGCGATGGCCCAAGGACCTGTTTTGATTGTCGGCGCGGGGCATGCGGGCTTTCAGGTGGCGGCTTCGTTGCGGCAGCACGGTTTCAGCGAACCCATCCGCATGGTCAACGACGAGGCGCACCTTCCGTATCAACGACCGCCCTTGTCCAAGGCTTACCTCAAGAGCGGCGGCGCGCCCGACAGCCTGATGTTCCGTCCGGAAAAATTTTACCGCGACCAGAACATCGAGTTGATCGCCGATCGCGCCGCCGCGATCGATCGCGGCGATCACAAACTGCGGCTCGCCTCCGGCGCATCGCTCGACTACGGCCATCTGGTGCTGGCGACGGGTGCGCGCAATCGGCTGCTCGATATTCCCAATGCCAATCTCGAAGACGTGCGCTACTGCGAATCCTCGACGATAGCGAGGCGTTGCGGCAGCAGCTCTCCCCGGGCCGGCGCGTCGTTGTGATCGGCGCAGGTTTTATCGGCCTGGAATTTGCCGCGACCGCCCGTGCCAAGGGACTTGAGGTCGACGTGCTCGAACTCGGCACCCGCGTGATGGCGCGCGCGGTGACCGCGGAGATCTCGGAGTTCTTTCAGACGCGTCACACCGCAGCCGGCATTCGTCTTCATCTCGGCGTGCAGGCGACCAGTATCGAGAGTGACGGCGCCCAGGTGACGGGTGTCAGTCTCAGCGACGGCCGGCATATCCCGGCCGATCTGGTCGTGGTCGGCGTCGGGGTATTGCCCAATGTCGAACTTGCGGCCGAGGCCGGTCTGCCGGTTGCGGCGGGAATCATCGTGAACGAACATCTATTGACCGCCGATCCCGACATATCCGCCATCGGCGACTGCGCGCTGTTCGCAAGCCCGCGTTTCGGCGCGCCGCTGCGCCTGGAATCCGTGCAGAACGCCACCGATCATGCCCGCTGCGTCGCGGCGCGACTGACCGGCGACGCAAAGGAATATGACGGCTTGCCGTGGTTCTGGAGCGACCAGGGTCCCGACAAGCTGCAAATCGCAGGGCTGACCACCGGCTATGATCAGGTGGTGGTGCGGGGCGATCGCGGGCAGGGTGCATTCTCGGCGTTCTGCTACAAATCCGGGACACTTGTCGGCATCGAATTGATCAACCGTGCCGGCGATCACATGTTCGGACGCCGGCTGCTCGCGGCAGGCGGCTCGATCACGCCCGAACAGGCCGCCGACAGCAGTTTCGATCTCAAGGCGGCGCTGGGGTAGGTGTTTTGCTAAACGTAATTCCAATTCCCGAACCATGATCGGCTAATCCCAAAACTCCTTCTTGCGCCCGATCTGAAACTCCCGCTTGACGGTTTCAATGTCGGCCAAAGCCGGCAATCCCGCCTCGTTGCCGAGGCGCTGGATCTTGTAGGCCGAGGCAGCGCGGGCAAACTCGAAATGCTCCTGCCAGCTCTTGCCCGGACTGTTGAGATACGAAAACACGTAGGCGCCATGGAACACATCGCCGGCGCCGTTGGTATCGAGCACCCGTTCGCGCGCGATCGGCAGCGCGGGCAGGGTGCGAACGGCGCCAGCCTCGTCATACCAGAGTAACCCGCGCTCGCCCATGGTGATGCCGCCGACCCGGCAGCCGCGCCCTTTGAGATAGTCCAGCATCTTTTCCGGCGTCAGGTCCATCTGCTCGCATAGCCGTTCGGCGACGATCGCGACGTCGATGAATTCGAGCAGTTCATGGGTGTTGGTGCGCAGGCCGCCGCCGTCGAGCGACGTCAGGATACCGTCCTCGCGGCACAGCTTTGCATAGTGGATCGCGGCATCGGGCTGGTGGCCGTCGACATGCAGCGCGCGGCAGCCTTTCAGGTTGAGCACCGGGAATGGATGGATATGCTCGTCGTCGCGGCAACGCACGATCGCGCGCTTGCCGTCCTTGGGCATGATAAACGACAGCGACGAGGTGTTGACCTTGCGTGCATGCACGGAGATGCCGTACTTCGCGCTCATATCTTGAAACATTCGGCCGAGCCAATCGTTAGCCACGGTGGCAATCAGATCCGGCACGATCCCGAGCTTGGCGCAGCAGAACGCTGCCGTGACCGCATTGCCCCCGAACGAGACCGCATAGGCCGAGGCGACATGCTTCTCGTCGCCGGTCGGCATATGATCGGTGATGAAGGTAACGTCGATGTAGGTTTGTCCGATGAAGAGCGCCTGCATTCGATTTCCGTTGTGGCTGAAGGGTGGTCCCGGACGCGCGCATACATTAGCACCGGATATCGCGGATCATTCGCCAAAATTATTGGCAATCAGAGCACCGCCATCGCTTGAGCTGCGCCTGTGGCGGGACTACGACCATATCGGCAACCTCCAACGGCCTGCGCCCATCCTGAGTTCCTGAAACGAGACAAAAGAGGAGGGAACGATGACCGTCTATTCCGGTCCGGTATTCGATATGGCGGTGAATCAGTTCGGCGTCATCGCTAACCACCTCGAAATCCCGATGGACGAGCGCGACCGGCTGCTGCTGCCCAAGCGCGCGATCACGGTGTCCTGCCCGATCCATCGCGATGACGGCACGATCGCGGTGTTCGAAGGCTATCGCGTCCAGCATCACCTCACGCTTGGTCCCACCAAGGGCGGCACGCGGTTTGCGCCCAGCGTCGACATCGGCGAGATCGCGGCCCTTGCGATCTGGATGAGCTGGAAATGCGCGCTGGTGGGCCTGCCCTATGGTGGCGCCAAGGGCGGCGTCAATGTCGATCTCTCCACCATTTCCAGGCGCGAGCTGGAGGCGTTGTCGCGGCGCTACATGCAGGAGCTGATTCCCTTCGTCGGTCCGCACACCGACGTGATGGCGCCCGACATGGGCACCAACGAACAGGTGATGGCCTGGTTCATGGACACCTATTCGATGTACGAGGGCAAGACCGTCACCGAGATCGTCACCGGCAAGCCGGTCGCCTCCGGCGGCACGCTGGGCCGGCGCGAGGCCACGGGGCGCGGCGTCGCCTACCTCGCCAGGCGCGTGATGAAGCAATTGTCGATCGACCCCAATAACGCCACCGCCGTGGTACAGGGTTTCGGCAATGTCGGCTCCCATGCGGCGCTGGAGCTGCATCGGTTCGGCCTCAAGGTGATCGCGGTCAGCGATCACACCGGCGCGCTGCATGATGCGGCCGGTCTCGACATTCCCGCGCTGATGCGACACGCGAGCACACATGGCAGCATCAGTGGTTTCTCCAGCCAGTTGCAATTCGATCCCGCGCAAATACTGACGCTGCCCTGTGACGTGCTGGTACCGGCCGCGATGGAACGGATGATCGATGGCAAGATCGCGGAAAACCTGAAATGCCGGATCTTGGCGGAAGGCGCCAACGGCCCGACCACGCCGGACGCCGATCTCGTGCTGGACAAGCGCCGCGACGAAATCTTCCTCATTCCGGACATTCTCTGCAATTCGGGCGGCGTCGTGGTCAGCTATTTCGAATGGGTACAGGATTTGCAGCAATTGTTCTGGGAGGAAGAGGAAGTGATGCGGCGCGAGTATCATATCCTCGATCGCGCCTTCGAACAGATGATCGCGCGCGCCAGGACCGACAACATTTCTCACCGCACGGCCGCGATGGCGATCGGCGTCGAAAAGGTCCGCGCCGCCAAGAACACGCGGGGGCTGTTCCCGTAATCACTGGCCTCGATCACTTTGTTATTCTCGCCAGCGAGATAGATGCCGCCGTCGGCGCCTAACAAGACCTTGCTGGCCGGCGCGGGGGTCGCGAGGGGCACGGCGCGCGCACTGTTCACTTTGCATCAAGGGCCCATACTCGTATCAACGTTTCAAACAGCGGTCGCTACCAACCGGCACACCCTTACGATCTCGCGACTCGATACGCCCGAGTTTTGCCGTCAATGTCGCGCCCCGAGAAATCAGAGGGCGCAGGGAAAGCCGGGTGCGCGCTGCACCCGCGGTCTCGTGTGCAAGGATGCGCAAAAAACGCACACGAGCATACAGGTTCAGCGGAGGCAATCCGGCCTTCCCTGCGCAATGGTTTTACGGCTTATTTCGCGCTCTCCTCGGTGATCGGGCTTTCTTGTCACCGTCGTTTGCGGGTTGATCCGCAAACTTGACGCCAGCGTCGAGGCATCAGGACCACACGACTTCGCCGTACGCTTGGCGCCGCTCGTCCGCGCGCCAGAGGCGCGCGCCGACGCTGCCGCGTCCACCGCATCCCGTCCCGCGTTTCGTGACGATCGCGAGCCGCCCCTCTTTCGGGACGGGACGGCCGGGATATGCGAGTGATTTGGGTCAAAGGAAAACCGAAATATTTTTTGCAAAGGATCTGGACAGGGCAAATCAGCTTGAACGCAAAGCAAAAATCGCGATTTCCGCGCAGCCCCTTTTTTCGCAAATAAAGCGGAAAATCTCGACGCTGGCCTAGGCAATCCGGCGCGGTGCGAACGTCTTGTTCATTGACCGCGCACGGATAAGACCTATTAGCGATCGCGGCGGTGGTCGTGATCCACCCTCACGACAAATCCTGCTTCAGCGTCGCATCGATCCGCTCCAGCGCCCAGTCGACCTGGTCGCTTGTGATCACCAGCGGCGGGGCGATGCGGATGGTCTGCTCGTGGGTGTCCTTGGCGAGGATGCCTGTTTCCCGCAACGCCTCGCAGTAGCGCCGGGCGCGGCCGGCTTCGGGGTGAAGCTCGACCGCAAGCATCAATCCGCGGCCGCGCACCTCGCGGACAATGTTGGCGCGGATTTTCCTGAGGCCGTCGAGCAAACGCGCGCCTTGCACGGCCGCGTTCTCGATCATGCCTTCGTCGACCAGCACGCGTAGCGCGGCCCGCGCCACCGCACAGGCGAGCGGGTTGCCGCCGAAGGTCGAACCGTGCTGGCCGGGCCTCAGCGTGCCCAACACGTCGTTGTTGGAAAGCACCGCCGACACCGGATAAAAGCCGCCGGACAACGCCTTGCCGAGCAGCGTCACGTCAGCCTCGACGCCCTCGTGCTGTTCGGCAAGCAGCTTGCCGGTGCGGCCGAGCCCGGTCTGAATCTCGTCGAGGACCAGCATCACGTCGTTCGCGGTGCAGAGTGCGCGTACCTGCGTGAAATAGTCCGATGGTGGAATGATGACGCCGGCTTCGCCCTGGATCGGCTCGACGAGGAAGGCGACCGTGTTCGGCGTAATCGCCTCCTGGAGCGCCGCGGCGTCGCCGAAGGGAATGATTTTGAAGCCGGGCGCGAACGGCTCGAAATGCTTGCGTGTCTCGGGATCGGTAGAGAAACCAACGATACCGAGGGTGCGGCCGTGGAAATTGTTGGCGCAGACGATGATCTCGGCTTGTCCGTCCGGCACGCCCTTCACCTCGTAGCCCCATTTGCGCACCGATTTGATCGCGCTCTCCACCGCCTCGGCGCCACTGTTCATCGGCAGCACCTTGTGAGAGCCGGTCAACTCCGCGATCTGCTCATAGAAGGGAGCGAGCTGGTCGTTGTGGAAGGCTCGGGAGGTCAACGTCAGTCTGCCGGCTTGTTCCACCATGGCGGCCAGGATTTTCGGATGGCAATGGCCCTGGTTCACCGCCGAGTAGGCGGAAAGGCAATCGAGATAGCGATTGCCTTCGGTATCCCATACCCAGACGCCTTCGCCGCGCGACAGGACGACGCCGATCGGCTCGTAGTTATAGGTGCCAAGGCGGGCTTCCGTCGCGAGGAAATCAGTGGGCGGTTGCCCCATCTTTCGTCACTCCAGTTGCAGCCGAGCTCGCACCAACCAGGACGTCTCCGAGCCTGAAAGGTGGCCTCGGCCATTTCATCGTCGTCGTATAGCACAGTCCGGCGTCGTGTCCGGATTCATGCTGCCATGCTCGTTGGTGAAGACCCGATATGCTGTTTTCGCTCTTGGCGAAACCACCGCGACGTCTACAGTCCCGCACCGAAAATGCAGTGTCAACCGACTGGAAGTGAAAATGCACGCTGGAGCGGACGGAAGTTCCGAAACAATGCCTGCCGAAGCGCTGCCGACCTGGCCTGAGGATATTTTTTCGATTTTGCAGCGCTTCGATGTCCGTCAGGTGCCTTATGTGCCGGATGCCGGCCACTCGCAGCTCATCGATCGCGTGCTCGGCGCTCCCGAGATGCGCGCGATCCCGCTGACCACGGAGGAGGAGGGCGTGGCGCTGCTGGCCGGCGCCTGGGCCGGTGGTCAGCGCGGCGTGCTCTTGATGCAATCGAGCGGCGTCGGCAATTGCATCAATATGCTGTCGCTGACCCAGATCTTCCGCTTTCCGTTTCTGACACTGGTGACGATGCGCGGCGAATGGGGCGAGTTCAATCCGTGGCAGGTACCGATGGGGTCGAGCACGCAGACGATACTCGAATTGTCCGGCATCAAGGTGCTGCGCGCCAATTATCCCGACGAGGTTGGCGAAGTCATCGAGGCCGCTTCAGGGCAGGCCTATGGCGCGTGTACGCCGACCGCCGTCCTGTTGTCTCAGCGGCTGATCGGCGCAAAGGTCTTCACCAAATGAACGAGACAAACCTTCTCGATCGTCGCCAGGTCGTCTCCTGCCTGCTTGCGGAACGCAGGGATGCCATCGTGATCGGGGGCCTCGGCGCCTCGACCTACGATATCGCCGCTGCCGGCGACCACGAGCGCAATTTCTACCTGTGGGGCGCGATGGGCGGCGCGGTCATGATCGGGCTCGGCGTCGCGCTGGCGCAGCCGAAGCTGCCGGTGGTCGTCATCACCGGCGACGGCGAGATGCTGATGGGAATGGGATCGCTTGCGACCGTCGGCTTGCAGAAGCCGAAAAACCTCACCATCGTGGTGCTCGATAATGAATGCTACGGCGAAACCGGCGGGCAGGCGAGCCATACCGCCGCCGGGACGAATCTGGTCGGCGTCGCCAAGGCTTGCGGCATCGCCGAGGTCAGCTCCATCACCACGATGGCCCAGGTGGAGGCCTTCAAAGGCTTGCTGCAAGACGTGTCGGCCGGGCCGCGCTTTGCCAACGTCAAGATCGACGGCGCCAACCTGGAGCGGGCGCTGTCCAACCGCGATGGTGCCTTCATCGTGAACCGGATCCGCGGTGCGCTCGGATTCCAGCCGATTTAGCGGGCAATTCGGCTGGTGCGCTGCAACAGGCTGTTGACATTGCGTTGGTGAGTGATTACTCACGCGCTATGTCTACCTTGCGCATGACCAGTGACTTGCGGCGGCAACTGATCCTCGGCGCCGCCAAACGGTGTTTTGCCCGCAATGGTTTTGCGGGGACCACGACCAAGAGCGTGGCCGCGGCAGCGGCCATTTCCGAAGGCCTGCTGTTCAAGCACTTTCCTTCCAAGGCCGCCCTCTACGCCGAGATCCTGGCCGAGGAATGCCAAGCCGATCCGGATCTGGCGCATCTCTTGGGCCAGGAGCCTTCGACGACGACGCTGGTCGAACTGGTCAAGGGCATGGTCCGCCACTTTCTCGGAATCGCCGAGGGCCCTGACGAGCAGGAAGCCCAACGACTGCGGCTGATGACCACGAGCCATCTCGACGACGGCGAATTCGCGCGCCTGCTTTATGCCAAGGTCGGCGACCTGATCGGGCCGGTCTTCATTGCCTCGCTCGACCGCGCGATAGCGGCCGGTGATGCCTCGCGGATCGGAAGCGACCCGCTCAACCTGTTCTGGTTTGCGCACCACACCGTACTGATGGCAGCGCTGTCGCGAATTCCCGCGGTGCCCTGCCTCTCCTACGGCAATGCGCCTGATCTCGAGCGCCAGCTCTGCGAGTTTCTCCTTCGCGGCATCGGACTTCACGAAGCCGCACTGACCTCTCATTTGAGCAGTGGCTTTTCGCCGGACCCGGCACACCAGATAGCTGCAGAAGGTGCATGACATGAACATCGCGAGAGAAGCCAATATCTCGGGCAAGCCGATCAGCGACAAGCCGCGCGCGCGGCCGGTGCGCTTGGTGCGCTGGTTCATCATTGTCGGGTTGACGTTGGCGATTCTGGTCGGCGCGCTGGTCGGATTCAACGCGATCCGCGAGCATGCGATCAAGCAGTTCTTCGCCAGCATGAAGCCGCCGCCGACGCCGGTCAGCATCGCGATCGCCAAGGCCGAGGTGATTCCGAACCTGTTGACCGCCGTCGGCGATCTCGCCGCCGTGCACCAGGTCAACGTCACCTCCGACGTCGGCGGCCGCGTCACCGACATCATGTTCGACGCCGGTTCGACCGTGAAGGCGGGCACGCCGCTGGTGCAACTGTTCGATGGACCCGAGCAGGGCGATCTCGCCAGCTTCAAGGCACAGGCGGTGATGGGGAAGCTGGCGCTCGAGCGCGCCAAGCAACTCGCCGCCCGGCAATTCGGCCCGCAGGCAACCGTCGACCAGGCGCAGTCAACGTCCGACCAGGCCAATGCGGGCATCGCCAAGACAGAAGCGATTATTTCGCAGAAGCTGGTGCGGGCGCCGTTCGACGGACAGCTCGGCGTGCGTCACGTCGAAGTCGGCCAGTTCCTCACCGCCGGCACCCAGATCGTGAGCTTGACGGATCTGTCGACGCTCTATGCCAACTTCACCGTGACCGAAAAGGACAGCGGCCAGCTCAAGACAGGCCAGACCGTTCGCATTGCGGTCGACGCCTATCCGAAGCAGCCATTCGAAGGCAAGATCACCACGGTCGAACCCCAGATCTCGACCGACACCCGCAACATCCATGTGCAGGCCACGATCGCCAATCCCGATCATATCCTCAAGCCCGGCATGTTCGCGACCATCACGGTCGTGCTGCCGGACAAGCCGCCGGTCGTTACCGTGCCGGAGACGGCGGTCGACTACACGCTCTATGGAGATTCGGTCTTCCTGATCACCGAGAAGAAGGAGGATGACGGCAAGACCAGCCTGTCCGCCGTACGTACCTTCGTGCGGACCGGCACCAGGGTCGGCGGCAGGGCCGAAATTACTCGAGGGCGTCAAGGACGGCGATCGCGTGGTCGCGGTCGGCCAGCTCAAGCTGCAATCGGGCGCGGCAGTGTCGATCTCGCCCGACGGGCCGCCGCCGATCCCGGCGAACCCGCCGCGTTATTGATTTTTCGGAGTCTGTCGCGATGCAATGGACCGACATCTTCATCAAGCGGCCGGTGCTATCGGTGGTCGTCAGCCTGCTGATCCTGCTGATCGGGTTCAAGGCCGCGACAAGCCTGCCAATCCGGCAATATCCGAAACTGTCGAATACCGTGGTCAACATCACCACGGCGTACCCCGGCGCCTCGGCTGACCTCATTCAAGGCTTCATCACGACGCCGATCGAACAGGCGGTCGCCTCGGCCGAAGGTGTCGACTACATGACGTCGTCCTCGGTGCTCGGCACCAGCACGATCCAGGTCTACATCAAGCTGAACTTCGATCCGAACCAGGCACTGACCGAAGTGCTCGCCAAGGTGAACTCGGTCAAATACCTGATTCCGAAGGAATCCAACGATCCGATCGTGACCAAGACCACCGGCCAGACCACGGCGGTGATGTATCTCGGTTTCTCCAGCGAAGTGCTGTCGGGATCGGCGATCTCGGACTATCTGACGCGCGTGGTGCAGCCGGTGCTGTCCACCGTCGACGGCGTCGCCTCCGCCGACATTTTGGGCGGCCAAACCTTCGCGATGCGGCTGTGGCTCGATCCGGAACGGATGGCCGGCCGCGGTGTTTCGCCGATTGACGTTTCGGCGGCGATCACCGCCAACAACTTCCAGGCGGCCGCGGGCCAGTCCAAGGGCTTTTTCGTCGTTTCCAACGTTTCGACCAATACCGACCTTGCCAACGTCGACCAGTTCAAACGGATGATCGTCAAATCCAAGGACGGCGGTTTTGTGCGAATGGAGGATATCGCCACCGTCGAACTTGCGGCGCAGAGCACCGACGCCAGCGTCGCCTTCAATGGCGAGCACGCGATTTTCATCGGCGTGCAGGCGACGCCACAAGGTAACCCGCTCATCCTGGTCAAGGGCGTCCGCGCGCTGTTCCCGGAGCTTGAACGCAATCTGCCGCCGTCGATGAAAATGAAGGTGGCCTACGATTCGACCAAATTCATCCAGTCCTCGATCGACGAAGTGGAGAAGACGCTCGGCGAGGCGATCCTGATCGTGATCGTGGTGATCTTCCTGTTCCTGGCCTCGCTGCGTTCGGTGATCATCCCGGTGGTGACGATTCCGTTGTCGCTGATCGGTGTCTGCAGCCTGATGCTGATGATGGGCTTTAGCATCAATTTGCTCACCTTGCTGGCGATGGTGCTGGCGATCGGTCTCGTCGTCGACGACGCCATTGTGGTGGTGGAGAACATCCACCGCCATCTGGAGGAAGGCAAACCTCCGGTGCAGGCCGCGATGCAAGGGGCGCGCGAGATCGTCGGCCCGGTCATCTCCATGACGATTACACTCGCCGCCGTCTATGCGCCGATCGGCTTCCTCGGCGGCCTGACCGGCGCGCTGTTCCGCGAATTCGCCTTTACGCTGGCGGGCTCGGTGATCGTGTCCGGCGTCATCGCGCTGACGCTGTCGCCGATGATGTGCTCGGTGTTCCTCAAGAGCGCGGAGGAGGGGCGGTTCGCTAAACTCGTCAATCGCGTATTCGGTTCGGTAACGCGATGGTACGGCCGGCGGCTTGATCGTTCGCTCGACTATCGTCCGATCACCGCGCTGTTCGCGCTCACCATCCTTGGGCTGGTCGGCTTTCTCTATATGCACACCTCAAAGGAACTGGCGCCCGAGGAGGATCAGGGCATCGTGTTCGCGGTGACCAAGGCGCCGAAATACGCCAATATCGACTATGTCGATTATTACGGCGCGAAGCTTGACAAGGCGTTTGCGAGTTTCCCGGAAACAGATCTGCGCTTCGTTCTGAACGGAATCAATGGCCCGCAGGGCGGCATCGCCGGCATGCTGCTCAAGCCGTGGGACGAGCGGAAGCGTTCCTCGATCAAGCTGAAGCCATTGGTGCAGGCGGAACTTAGCAAGATCGAAGGCGTCAACGCCTTCGCCTTCAACCTGCCGCCGTTGCCCGGCGGTCCCGGCGGCTTGCCGGTGCAGATGGTGATCTATTCGACCAATGGATTCCAGTCGGTCTATGAGCAGATGAACAAGGTGAAGGAGGCGGCACGCAAGAGCGGATTGTTCATCGTCTCCGACAGCGACCTCGACTTCAACCAGCCCGAGGTGCGGCTCAAGATCGACCGCTCCAAGGCTAGCGATCTTGGCATCACCATGCTGAGCATCGGCAATACGCTGTCGACCCTGCTCGGCGGCAATTACGTCAACCGCTTCAACCTCGAAGGGCCGCTCCTACCAGGTGATCCCGCAGGTGCCGCGCGACAAGCGCTTGTCGCCGGCGTCGCTCGGCGAATATTACGTGTCGACCACGACCGGCCAGCAGGTCCCGCTGTCGACCCTGGTGTCGATCGAGACCGGCACCGATCCCAACGCGCTGACGCACTACAATCAGCTCAACTCCGCCACGTTCCAGGCGGTACCGATGCCCGGCGTCACCGTCGGCCAGGCGGTGGACTTCCTCGAGGGCCTCGCCAAGCAACTGCCGGCCGGGTTCAGCCACGACTATCTGGCGGATTCCCGGCAATATGTGCAGGAAGGCAACCAGCTTGCGATCACCTTCGGCTTTGCGCTGATCATCATCTTCCTGGTGCTGGCGGCGCAATTCGAGAGTCTGCGCGATCCCCTGGTCATCATGATCAGCGTTCCCATGGCGATTGTCGGCGCCTTGCTGCCGCTGTTCTTCGGCTTAGCCACCGTGAACATCTATACTCAGGTCGGCCTGCTGACGCTGGTCGGTCTGATCAGCAAGCACGGCATCCTGATGGTCGAGTTCGCCAACGAACTGCAACTCAACGAGGGGCTGGACCGGCGCTCGGCGATCGAAATGGCGGCGCGGGTCCGGCTTCGCCCGATCCTGATGACGACGGCGGCGATGGTCACCGGCTTGATTCCGCTGCTGACGGCTTCCGGCGCGGGTGCCGCGAGCCGGTTCTCGATCGGTCTTGTGGTAGTTGCCGGCATGTCGATCGGCACGATGTTCACGCTGTTCGTGCTACCCGCGGTCTACGTGGCGCTCGCGACCGATCATCGCGCGGGCGCCGAATCCGAACGGGCGAGGGAAATCGCCGAGTTCGACCTCGGGCCGAAAGCGCTCAAGGCGAGCTAGCAACGGATCGAAGCCTTGGTTTGAGCGACGGCGGCCGTTGGGCCGCCGTTTGCGTTTGCGAATTGTCGCGTCCCCTGCGCGCTGCGGCTCATGGCACCGGCATGGCATTGTCGGCGACACTCCATTCGCCCGCGTTGGCGGTCGAGCGGTTTGGCCGGCTATCTTGCAGATCACAGACCGTAGCCGCTTGCGTCCTGCGGTCGGTCGCGGCGATACTGAAACGGGCGGAAAAGACCCCCAAGGAGCGGCGGACATGAAAGTGAATATCGAGATCGATTGCACGCCGCTGGAAGCCCGGCAGTTCTTCGGATTGCCCGACCTGCAGCCGATGCAGACGGCGGTGATGGAAAAGCTGCAGCAGCAGATGATAACCAACATCCAGAGTGTCTCGCCGGAAGCGCTGATGCAGAGCTGGTTCACCTTCGATCCCAAACTCGCCGAACGGTTCCAGGACATGTTTGCGACCATGGCCGGCCTCGGTGGCAAGCGTCCCGACGACAAGAAGAAATGATGCCGCTCACCGCAGGCGAACCACGCGCGTCGGACAAGCTTCGGCCGCCCAGCCTCAGCCTGATGCTGGCCGAGGTGAGGGGGATCTTCGAGTTCAACACCAGCCTGTTGCTGGCGCCGCTGTTGATGCGCGCACCGCGCGGCGACGGTCACCCGGTGCTGGCCTTGCCGGGATTCCTCGCCAGCGACCTTTCGATGGCGCCGCTGCGGCGCTATCTCAGCGAACTCGGATATGATGCCCATGCCTGGCAGATGGGCCGCAACATCGGCGGCGTGTCTCGGATGCGCTCGAGCCTGCGCGATCGGTTGACTTCGATCCACGCCACCGCAGGACGCAAGGTCAGTATCGTCGGATGGAGCCTCGGCGGCGTCTATGCGCGCGACCTGGCGCTGCAGGCGCCCGAGATGGTGCGCGGCGTGGTGACGCTGGCGAGTCCGTTCGCGGGCGATGTGCGCGCGACCAATGCGACGCAGCTCTACGAGGCGATGTCGGGCGAAACAGTGGAAGAGGACTCCGAACTGCGACGAGCCATAGCGGGCGATTTGCCGGTGCCGGCGACCTCGATCTATTCGCGCGCCGACGGCATCGTGAACTGGCGCACCTGCCTGTTGCATGCGTCCGATACCGCGGAAAATATCGAGGTCCACCTTGCCAGCCATACCGGCATCGGCGTCAATGCAGCCGCATTATGGGCGATCGCGGATCGTCTGGCCCAACCCGAGGGGCAATTCAGCCCGTTTGACCGCTCCGGGCCGTTTGCCATGGCATATGCGCCTGCGGAAAACGCGCAATCGGTCTACTGATGCATGTCGGCGATCTTCGATTTGCCCGAGATTCCAACGTGAGCATGTTGGTCGATGGCGTCGATAATCTGCGGCCACATCGGGATCGGCAGCGCATGCCCCATGCCCTCGATCATCAGAAGCTTCGCGCCGGGGATCGAGGCCGCGGTATCCTGCCCGCCCTCGGGACGCACCAACGGATCGACGGTGCCGTGAATAACCAGCGTCGGCGCTTTGACCGAACGCAGCCGCTGCTTCCGGCTGCCGGAGGCGAGGATCGCCCGCAACTGTCGTCCGACGCCGGCCGGATTGAGGCCGCGCTCGAAGTTGCGCTCGGCGCGCGTCCGGTCGAGCGCCTCATCCTCGGGAAAGGAGCCGACGCGCGGAATTTTCCATGTCTGCGCAAACCGCTCCAGATATTCCTGTTTTGTCGTCACGGGCGGCGCCATCAGCATGGCGGTGGCCTGGCGGGTCGGCGGCGGCACCTTGGGATTGCCGGTGGTCGACATGATCGAGGTTAGCGAACAAACCCGCTCGGGGAATGTGATTGCGATTTCCTGGGCGATCATGCCGCCCATCGACACGCCGACAAGATGCGCCGATCTGATCTTCAGCGCATCCATCAACCCGATCGTGTCCTGTGCCATGTCGGATAACTTGTAGGGCGCAGAGACCGGGATATTCAGCAAGCGCAGCTTGAGCAGTTCAAAGGGAGTAAGCCGCGTGCCTCCAGAAAGCTGGCTTGACTTACCGATGTCGCGGTTGTCGAACCGGATGACCCGGAATCCGCGATCCGCGAGCTGCCGGCAGAAATTATCGTCCCATTGAATCATCTGCGCGCCGAGCCCCATGATAAGCAGCATCGGCTTGGCGTCGGCGTTGCCGAAAATCTCGTAGCAAAGCTCGATGCCATTGGCGCGAACGGTCTGCGGCGGCTGGTGCGCGAGCGAATTCACCCTTGGGTCCCTGCAAATTGAGCAGGGAACTCTATGCCATGGTTTCCCGCGGGGCAGAAGGCTTTCACGGGACTTGATGCCGGCCCGTGACATCGCCCGCGGCTTCGACCTGTTGACCCGCTAGCCGCAACGGTGTCGTATGATCGGACGCGCAAAACTTCCAGGTTTGGCAGGAGGATGCCGAATGGCCGACAAGGGCAACGATCCGGTCGCGATCTGGCAGGCCATGATCGGCGAGATGGAAAAGGGCTTCAACTCCTTCGCCAATCAGGCAATGGCCTCGCCCGAATTCAGCAAGGTCGTCAATCAGGTCGGCGGCGCCACGGTGAGCGCGCAGAAACAGTTCGGCGAGTTGATGGAGAAATACCTCGTCAGCATGAACTTGCCGAGCCGGGCGCAGATCGTCGGCATGGCCGAGCGGCTGCAATCGATCGAGAACGAGCTCAACGAGATCAAGGCGATGCTGCACCAGATGCAACGCGCGTCCGGGGATGCGGACAGCGGCTCGGCCGGCGCGCCGCGGCCGCCGCGCACCAAGCGGCCGCCGTCATCCGGCAGAGAGCGGAAATGAACGCGCCGATCGGCCTCGATCCCGTGTCGATGGCGGAGCGGATTGAGGCCGAGGTGCAGCGCGCGATTCAGCGCAGCATCAAGGGTGTCGAATATATCGCTTCCTCCGGCCCTCCGCTCGGCTCGACGCCAAAGGACGTGCTGCACGCCCGCGGCACCATGAACCTCTATCACTACCGGCCGACCGCGGACGAGATCTACCGGGTGCCGGTGTTGATCGTGATGGCAACCACCAATCGCGGCTACATCCTTGACCTGATTCCGGGCCAGAGCTTCATCGAATTTCTGTTAAAGCGCGGCTACGACGTCTACATGCTGGACTGGACCGCGCCGAAGCCGGAAGAGAAGTGTCTGCGGATGGAGGATTACGTCCTCGACTTCATCCCGGATTGCGTCCGCCGCGTGCGAGAGGATTCCGGCGAGAGCGACGTCACGCTGATCGGCTATTGCTTCGGCGGCGTGCTGTCGCTGCTCTACGGTTCGATCTTTCCGGACGGGCCGATGAAGAACTTGATCTGCTTTACCACGCCGATCGATTTTCACGAAATGAAGCTGTTCCGGAATTTTTCCGACCGCCGCTACTTCGATGTCGACAGGTTGATCGACAGCGTCGGCAATGTGCCGCCTGAAATGATCCTGTCGTCGTTCGAGATGCTGCGGCCAGCCTCGCGCGCCGCCAGCCAGGTGCAGCTGTGGGAGAACATCTGGAACGACGAATACGTGAGGTCCTACCGCATGTTCGATCGTTGGGCGACCGACACGCTGCCGCTGGCGGGCGAGTATTTCCGTGCCATCACCAAGGACCTGATGTGGGACAACAAGCTGTTCAATGGCACCATGTCGGTCGGCGGGCGGCCCGCGGAGCTTTCGAAGATAAAAGTGCCGATCCTGCATGCGGTGGCCGAGCACGACCACATCGTGCCCTATGACGCCGCAAAGCATCTGATTGCGAAGGTCGGCTCGGCCGACAAGGAAGAGGTGATGCTGAAGGGCGGCCACGTCAGCCTTGTCGCGGGCGCCAACGCGATCAAGCGGCTGTGGCCGAAACTGGACTCCTGGCTAGGTGGAAGATCGATATGAGCGAGACACGTTGCTACCCGCGGCACGTCAAGACCGACGCCGGCGAGATTGAATTCCGCCTGATGACGCCGGCCGACGAGGCAGCCGTACTGGACTTCGCGCAAAAGCTCCCCGCCCATGATCTCTTGTTCCTGCCGCGCAACATCAGCCGGCCCAAGGTGCTGTCGGCCTGGGTCGTTGAGATCGAGCGCGGTGCGATCACGAGCCTGCTCGCGGTCAAGGCCGGCAAGGTGGTCGGCTGCGGCACGCTGGTGCGCGATCCGCATTCGTGGTCGCCGCATGTCGGCGAAATCCGCATGGTGGTGTCGCTCGACGTCCGCGGTCAGGGAGTCGGGCGGGCGCTGTCACAGGAGACATTTGCCATCGCGCTCGGCGCGGGACTAGGAAAGCTCTCGGTGCAGATGACGGTGGATCAGCAGGCGGCGATCGCGCTGTTCGAGAGCCTGGGATTCAAGGCCGAGGCGCTGCTGCGCGACCATGTCCGGGATGTCGACGGCAAGACCCACGATATCGTCATGCTCGGACACAATGTGGCGCAGGTCCGCGCCCAGATGGAGGCCTATGGCCTTCCGGGCGCGGTCCAGCAATGACGATGCGCGGTCGGCAGCACCAATCCATCCTTGCTTTCCGCGAGAGGTGATTTTCCAATATATTCCAGCCATCTGGTCGCGCGAGCTCGGATATGACTCGAGGAGCGGCCCCCATCAAGCAGCCACGGCGAGCCGTCCTTTTCCGGACACGGGCGATATATCACGAATTCGTGTCTTTGCGCTGCACAATTTATATTGCATTGCACCATTAGTTATGGCACCACAGATTTGTCCCGGGCCAATTTCGGACGGGGTGAGCCCATAGCTCAAAATGAGGATGGAAAGACCATGGCAGCAAAAACCAAACCCGCATTTGACAGCGTCAAGGATGCGTTCAGCCCCGTTACCGACGCGCTCAGGAATCTCGAGGTTCCGGAAGCCGCCCGTGAATTCGTCAAGAAGACCGCCAGCACCGCCAAGGACCGCGCCGCCGATCTCCATGCCGGTTCAGGGAAGGTGACCACTGCGGTCGAGAGCACTATTGCCGACTCGGTTTCCGAGGTCGCCAAGATTAGCCGCAACATCCAGCAGGCGATGTACGAGGATGCCGAGGCATTCTTCGCCGGCATTGACAGACTGGCTTCCGCCAGATCGTTCAACGAAGCGATTCAGATCCAATCGGATATGGTTCGTGCCAATGGCGAAGTGTTCTTGTCGCGGGCGAAGTCGACCGCCGACTATCTCGGCAAGCTCGTCGCCGACGGCGCCAAGACCGCCCAGGACAATTTTTCCAAGATGTATAACCGCCTGATCACGCTTCGCCGGATCATCCACATCGAAGGCCCGCTTTAAGCGGGCCTTTTTTTGGTGAAGCATCGCGCTTCCGAGATGACTATAGGTATAGGCCGCGTTCACGCGCGTCTTCGACGCACGGTCGTGCTGCTCTGCGGCGTGGTGCGGCGCTGGTCCGCGAGCCTATTCTCACGTAGATACGTTGCCGGTTCCGGATCTGTGGATCGGCTTGCCTGACGATGCTGTGCATCGCCAGGAGTACGCCGCACTGTCGGACACGATACATTTCCGAAGTCGAATCGTCACTCTTCTAAAGACCCGCGATGACCTTGCCCAACCCCTTCTCCTTATCAACCGACGACGCGGCCCGCGCGGCGGAGCTGCGGCGTGTCAAGGCGCTGGCGACGCTGGTATTGGCTGCGACGCTGGCGCTGTTCGTGGCCGCCAAGCTGTTGCTGCCAGTGCATCCGGCATTCGGCTTTGTCGCAGCATTCGCCGAGGCCGCCACCATCGGCGGGATCGCCGACTGGTATGCGGTCGTGGCCCTGTTCCGCAGGCCGTTGGGCTTGCCGATCCCGCATACCGCGATCATCCAGGGCAATCAGCATCGCATCGCCGACAAGCTCGGGGAATTCATCGAGCAGCATTTTCTGGAGGCTGCCCCTGTTGAAGCCAAACTCAGCCAGATCGACTTCAGCTCCTTCATCGCCGGCTGGCTGCGAGACCGCAAACACAGCGCCGATCTCGCCCACTTCGTGCTGCGTCTGTTGCCGGAGGCGGTCTCGGCAACGGAAGCGTCAGGCCTGCTGAATTTCGTTACCGGACGCATCACGGCGCAATTGCAGTCGATTGATCTGGCGCCGCTCGTTGCCGATACGCTGCGCACGTTCGTGGAGGAGGGACGGCATCGAGGACTGCTCGACGATATTCTGGGCGCAGTCGATCAATCGCTGAAGCAGCCCGAAACCATGGCGATGGTGCGTAGAAAAGTCCGCGACGAATTGCCGACGCTGTTGAAGCTTTATCGCGCCGACAAGTTCGTCGTGAAAAAGATGGTGGCGTCAGCGACCTCGTTCTTCGAGGAAGTGCGCAACGATCCTGCCCATCCGTTCCGTAGCGAGTTCGACCGGATGGTGCTGTCGCTCGTGGATAAACTCGGCAGCGACCGCGCTTATGCTGGCCGTATCGACGGATTGAAACGCGATCTGCTGGCGCGTCCCGAATTCGGCAATCTCGCGCGCAATATCTGGTCGAAAGCGCGATCGTTGCTTGCGCGCAACGCCTCCGGCGAGAGCCAGGTGCTGCAGCAATATCTTACCCGGATGTTCATCGCCGCGGGCGATGCGCTTGCTGGCGATCGTGAACTGCGTGACGAAATCAACAAGGGATTTGTCGCGGTGCTCAGAAATTTCATCGCCGATCAGAAAAGCGGTGTCTCCGGTTTTATCTCCGATCAGGTCAAGGCCTGGGACATGGGGCAGCTGATCACCCTGATCGAGATCAACATCGGCAGAGACCTACAATACATCCGCTTCAACGGTTCGCTGATCGGCGGCCTTGCAGGATTGTTCCTTTATACCGCCGAAGTCCTGCTCAGATGGCTGTGATCTCGAAAGCGCGGCCGCCGGTTCTGTGTATCGGTACCCATGCGCTGTCCCGGGCCGGGCCAATAAGCGCAAACACCGCATTGTTTTGAATCTGCGAAACGCGCTATGCGTGGCGGATGCCGAAGCCGCTTGACCGCATTGTCGAACAGCTCAAGCGCGAACCTTCGCGCACCGGCTCCATTGTCATCACCGTCTTCGGGGATGCGATCGTGCCGCGCGGCGGTTCAGTCTGGCTCGGTACGCTGCTGGAATTCTTCAGGCGGCTCGACATCGACAGCGGTGTGGTGCGCACGGCGATGTCGCGGCTTGCTGCCGATGGCTGGATCGAGCGCTGCAAGGTCGGCCGTAACAGCTTTTATCGGCTGGTGAAGAAGGGACGGCAGACCTTCGATGTCGCCACAGCGCACATCTACGATCCGCCGCCGTCGGACTGGACCGGGCGTTTTGAGCTGTTGCTGATCCCTGCCAGCGAGGATCGCGACGCTGCCCGTGAAGAGCTGAAGAACGCAGGCTTCGGCAGCCCGTTGCCGGGTGTGTGGGTCGCGCCTTCAGGCGTGCCTGTTCCCGAGCAGGCGGTCAGCGCGATCCGGCTTGAGGTTTCGGCCGAAGATGACAGCGGACGGCGTTTGCTCCGTCAAAGCTGGCCGCTCGATCGCACCGCGGATGCCTACGCAAAATTCATCAAGACCTTCGAGCCGCTGCGCGCCTGGATGGAGCGTGGGACGCTATCGGATGCCGATGCGTTTACGGCGCGGATCCTGCTGATCCACCATTACCGCCGCGTCGTGCTGCGCGATCCCTTGCTACCGAGCGCGCTGCTGCCGGCGGATTGGCCAGGCAGGGCAGCGCGAAAGCTCTGCGGCGGGATCTATCGCGGGCTGCTTCCCGCGTCCGAACGATGGCTTGACGCCAATGCCAGCAACGAAAACGGGCCACTGCCAAAGGCTGGCGATCTGGGGCGCCGATTCAGCGAGGTCTGAAATATGTTACAGTAATATCTTGTATAGCTGGTTTTATGTTATATGTTAAGCCGGCAGCATGTGCAGAGGCTGGCCATGTACATCCAGGCGCTCAACACGTCCGACGCTGAAGAACGCAATGTCGAGGACGCCGGTCGCGCCGCGCGGTTCCAGGCGCGCATCGGCGCCGACGACCGCATCGAGCCCAATGACTGGATGCCGGCCGCGTATCGAAAGACGCTGACCCGGCAGATTTCCCAGCACGCCCATTCCGAAATTGTCGGCATGCTGCCGGAAGGCAACTGGATCACGCGCGCGCCGTCGCTGCGCCGCAAGGCCGCGCTGCTGGCAAAAGTGCAGGATGAGTGCGGCCACGGCCTTTATCTCTATGCCGCGGCCGAGACGCTCGGCACCTCGCGCGAAGAACTGGTCGACATGATGCTGGCGGGGAAGGCGAAATATTCCTCGATCTTCAACTATCCGACGCTGACCTGGGCGGACATCGGCGCGATCGGCTGGCTGGTCGACGGCGCCGCGATCATGAACCAGATTCCGTTGTGTCGCTGTTCCTATGGTCCCTATGCGCGCGCGATGATCCGCGTCTGCAAGGAAGAGTCGTTCCACCAGCGTCAGGGTTTCGAGATCATGGTGACGCTTTCGCGCGGCACGCCGGAACAGAAGGCGATGGCGCAGAACGCGCTCGATCGCTGGTGGTGGCCGGTGTTGATGATGTTTGGTCCGCCGGACAAAGCGAGCCAGCACAACGACACCTCGACCAAATGGAAGATCAAGCGCTTCTCCAACGACGAGCTCCGGCAGAAATTCGTCGATGCGACGGTGCCGCAGGCTAAGTTTCTCGGCCTCACTATTCCCGATCCCGGCATGAAACAGGATGTCGGCGGAAGCTGGAAGTACAGCGAGATCGACTGGACCGAGTTCAACCAGGTGCTGGCCGGTAACGGCCCGTGCAATCGTGAGCGGCTCGCCGCGCGGCGCAAGGCGCACGACGAAGGCGCCTGGGTGCGCGAGGCTGCGGCCGCCTATGCCGAGAAACGCAAGTTCAGGCGGGCCGCGCAGGCTGCCGAATAGAAACGAAGGAAGGCTGAGATGGCCACGCCGAGCATTCCGCTCTGGGAAGTTTTCATCCGTAGCCGCAACGGGCTCGCGCACAAGCATGTCGGCTCGCTGCATGCGGCCGATACGACGCTGGCGCTGCAGGCCGCGCGCGATATCTACACCCGCCGCGGCGAGGGCCTGTCGATCTGGGTGGTGCCGTCGAACGCGATCACCGCGTCCGATCCATCCGAGAAGGGCATGATGTTCGAGCCGGCGGAGTCGAAGATTTACCGGCATCCGACGTTCTACGACGTGCCGGACGAAGTCGGGCATATGTGAATTCGGGTACGGCCCTCATCCTGAGGAGCTTGCGCAGCAAGCGTCTCGAAGGATGGCGGCAATGCAGGAACTCGTGGCCCATCCTTCGAGACGCGCGCAAAGTGCGCGCTCCTCAGGATGAGGTCAGAGTTTGTTGGGATCATCGAACATGTCCGTTGCGTCGATCGAGGTCTCGGAAACGCCGCTGGTGCTGTACACGCTGCGCCGGGCCGATGATGCGCTGATCCTTGGGCACCGGCTGTCGGAGTGGTGCGGGCACGCGCCGACGCTGGAAGAGGACATGGCGCTCGCCAATATGGGGCTCGATTTGCTGGGGCAGGCGCGCGAGCTTTACGGCTACGCCGCCAAGGTCGAAGGCAAAGATAATGACGAGGACAAGTTCGCCTATCTGCGCGATGTGCGCCAATACCGCAATTTGCTGCTGGTGGAGCAGCCGAATGGCGATTTCGCCCGCACCATGGTGCGGCAGTTCTTTTATGCCGTGTACGCCGACCTCTATTGGCGCGCGATGATGCGATCCAGCGATGCGACACTGGCCGCGATCGCGGCCAAATCCGAAAAGGAAAGCGCCTACCACGTCCGGCACTCCTCGGAATGGATCGTCCGGCTCGGCGACGGTACCGAGGAAAGCCATCACCGCGCGCAAGCTGCGATCGATGATCTCTGGGCCTATACTGGCGAGATGTTCGCGATCGACGACAGAGAGCGGGGTCTGATCGATCGTGGTATCGCCATCGATTCCACCGTATTGCGGACGCCGTGGCTGAAGACAATCACCGCGGTTGTCAACGAAGCGACGCTTGACTTGCCCAGCAACGACTGGATGCAGCAGGGCGGACGAGACGGAAGGCACAGCGAGCATCTCGGTCATCTGCTCGGCGAACTGCAATCGATGCAGCGATCATTTCCGGGGGCGACATGGTAGCCGTCGCCCTCAACGATGCAGAATTGCGCCAGCGCGCCTGGGACGCTGCGGCGAGCGTGGTCGATCCGGAGATTCCGGTCCTGACCATCGCCGATCTCGGCGTCTTACGGGACGTCGCGGTGAGCGACGGCCATGTCGAGGTAGCGATTACGCCGACCTATTCCGGCTGTCCGGCCATGAACATGATTGCGCTCGAAATCGAACTCGCGCTGGAGCGCGCGGGCTTAGAACGGCCGAAAATACGCACCGTGCTATCCCCGGCCTGGACTACCGACTGGATGAGCGAGGACGGCTGCCGCAAGCTCAGGGAGTATGGCATCGCGCCGCCGCAGGCCTCACACTCGCGGCGCGCGCTGTTTGGCGAGCAGCAGATGGCGTGCCCGCGATGCGGCTCGCCCGACACGGAAGTGCTATCGGAATTCGGCTCGACCTCATGCAAGGCGCTGTGGCGCTGCAAGGCCTGCCGCGAACCCTTTGACTATTTCAAGTGTCACTGAGAGTGCTTCTATGCCGTCATTGCGAGCGAAGCGAAGCAATCCAGAGTCCACGTGTGGCCCTGGATTGCTTCGTCGCTTGGCTCCTCGCAATGACGGAGAAAAATTACTGATGTCCCAAAGCCCTCGCTTTCATCGTCTGGCCGTCAACGATGTGCGCCGCGAATCCGCCGATGCGGTATCGCTGACCTTTGCGATCCCCAGCGAACTCACCGACGATTACAGCTTCGTCCCCGGGCAGTATCTGACCTTGCGCACCACGATGGATGGCGAGGAAGTGCGACGTTCCTATTCGATCTGCTCCGGCCCTGACGACGGCGAACTACGCATCGCGGTGAAGAAGGTCGATGGCGGCGCGTTTTCAAGCTGGGCCGCCGACGAATTGAAGGCCGGCGACGAACTCGACGTGATGACGCCAACGGGCCGCTTCGGCATCGCGCATGCGCCAGACCAGGCGCGGATCTATGTCGGCTTCGCCGCAGGCTCCGGCATTACACCGATCCTGTCGATCGCCAAGGGTGCGCTGGCGCGGGAGCCGCACAGCCGGTTCTTCCTGTTCTATGGCAACCGCTCGACTAGCCGCGTGCTGTTCCGCGAAGCGCTGGAAGACCTGAAAGATCGCTTCATGCAGCGGCTCTCCATCTTCCATGTCATCTCGGGCGAGGAGCAGGATATCCCGATCCTGCACGGCCGACTGGATGGCGGAAAGGCTCGCGTGCTGCTGCGTTCGCTGGTGCCGGCGTCGAGCGTTGATCACGTCTTTATCTGCGGCCCCACCGGGATGAGCGAGGATATCGAGGCGACATGCCGCGATATCGGCATCGGTGAGGACCGCATTCATATCGAGCGTTTCGTCTCGGGCCTCGGCGGCAAACCGCGTCCGAAGGCTGCTATCGCACCATCCGCGCCGGCGAAGGCGATGGCCTCGCTGGTCATCGACGGCAAGCGCCGCGAGGTGCCGGTGGCCGAGGGCGAATCCATTCTCGACGCCGCCTTGCGCGCGGGCATGGATCTGCCGTTCGCCTGCAAGGGCGGCATGTGCTCGACTTGCCGCGCCAAGCTGGTCGAGGGCGACGCTCGGATGGACGTGAACTATTCGCTGGAGCCGTGGGAGCTCAAGGCGGGATTTATCCTGACCTGCCAGGCCCGGCCGGTATCGGAAAAGGTCGTGGTGGATTACGACGACGTGTGAAGCCTCATCCAAAGGAGCGACGTCTTTCGCGTCTCGAAGGATGAGCTACGGTGTGGGGCTTCATGGAGGAAAGGGAGACCGCAGTGAACGTCACAGCCACGCTTTCGCCCGACCAGATTGCGCGCGCCTGCGCCGACGCAATGTGGGCGGAAGACGATGCGAGTTCCGGCCTCGGCATGGAGATCGTCAACGTCCGGGCCGGGCAGGCGACCCTGACCATGACCGTGCAGCCGCACATGGTGAACGGCCAGCGCATCGCGCATGGCGGGTTCATCTTCCTGCTCGCCGATTCCGCCTTTGCTTTTGCTTGCAATTCACGCAACGAACGTGCGGTCGCAGCGCAGTGTCAGATCACTTTCATCAAGCCCGGCAAGCTTGGCGACAGGTTGGTCGCAACCGCGCGGGAAATCTCGCGCAGCGGCCGTTCCGGCATTTACGACATCCGCGTCACCGCCAATGATGTCGTGATCGCCGAATTTCGTGGCCACTCCCGCACCGTTGGAGGGACGTGGCTGTTGGCGCCGGGAACTGACATCAGCGAAAATTAAGCGGATGGGTGCGTGATGGCTTCGACGAAATCGCAAGTCAAGAACGGCTGTTACCGCGCCGAGATGGACGCGACCGAGCGCGCCTCGCGCGATACGATCATACGAAAGGCCCTCTTGAACTAACGGATCGCTCGTTTAGTCGTGGGCGTCAAAAGCTCGTTCCCAACGCTTCGAAAACCTAAATGAACTCACCTCCCAAAAACTCGAAGACCAAATCGCTGTCGGCCGAAGCGCGCTGCGTACGCCTGGTGGCGAAGGCGGCCGACCCGGCTTCGATTGAGCCGGTGATCGAGCGGCATGCTCTCGCGCGAGCCGGCGATCAGGTGCTGATCGAAGTCAAGGCGGCGGCGATCAATCCGTCCGACGTCAAGGCTGCGACCGGACTGATGCCCTATGCGGTGTTTCCGCGAACGCCGGGCCGCGATTACTCAGGTGTCGTGATCGACGGGCCGCAGGGGTGGATCGGCCGCGAAGTATTCGGCTCTTCGGGCGATCTCGGAATTCGGGCGCGATGGCACCCACGCCACGCATCTGGCGGTCGAAGCCGATGCGGTGGTGGAAAAGCCGAAGAGCCTGTCATGGGAGGAGGCCGCCGGAATCGGCGTTCCCTTTGTCACCGCGATGGAAGGCTTGCGCCGCGCCGGCATGCCCAAACCTGGCGAGACCGTGCTGGTGCTGGGCGTCAACGGCAAGGTCGGTCAGGCCGCGGTGCAGATCGCGACATGGCATGGTGCGCGTGTGATCGGCGTGGTGCGCAAGAATGAGCGCTACGAGGGTCACGCCAATTCGGCTGTCGAGATGATCGATGCATCCGCGACCGACGTGGCGGCGAGGGTAAGCGAACTGACCGCTGGCACGGGGGCCGACATCGTCTTCAACACGGTGGGCGATCCCTATTTCCAGGCTGCGCATAAATCGTTGGCGCTGCGCGGCCGGCAAATCCTGATCGCGACCATCGAACGGACCGTGCCGTTCAACATCCTGGAATTTTACCGCGGGCAACATACTTATGTTGGCATCGATACGCTGGGGCTGTCGTCGATGGCAACCGGCGCCGTACTGCGGGAACTGGTTCCCGGCTTCGCCGGCGGTGATTTGAAACCGTTTCCAATCAAGGCCAGCGCCATTTATCCGTTGGAGCAGGCGAAAGCGGCCTTTATCGCGGTCGCGGGTTCGTCGCGCGACCGCGTGATCCTGCGGCCGGCGTGATAGAGTAGTTTGGAAGTTCGGGAATCAATCATGCCATCCGCCGCCAATATCGTGATCCTCGTCGGTCTGTTGATCGGCCTTGTCTATGGTGCGGTCGGACTGTTGAGCGGGTTTTGCCTGATGAGCAGCCTGCGCGGATGGTGGGCCCAAGGCGACAGCCGGCTGGTACGAACCTATGCGCTGGCGATGGGGGTCGCGATCGCCGCTACCCAGCTGCTGGCCATGAGGCAAGTGGTCGATCTCGGGAAATCGATCTACCTGCAGCCGACGTTTTCGGCGCCGCTGATGTTTGTCGGCGGGATCTTGTTCGGCTACGGCATGGTGTTGTCGAACGGCTGCGGCTCGCGCGCGTTGGTGTTGCTCGGGCGCGGCAATCTGCGTTCGCTGGTTGTGGTGATCGTGCTCGGCATCGCCGCCGAAGTAACGCTGAAGGGCCTGATCGCGCCGGGGCGGATCGAACTGCTGCAATGGACGCAAATGACGGCCAGCGCGACCTCGATGCCGGCGCTGATCGCGAAGCTCGGCGTCAGCGAGACTTTCGCGCGCTCGCTGGTCGCGCCGATCATCAGCGCCGCGCTCATCATCTTTGCTTTTTCGCATGCCCCGTTCCAGCGCGCCTGGGGACAGATCGCGGCCGGCCTGATCGTCGGCCTGCTGGTCGCCGCGGGATGGTATGCCACCGGCTATCTCGGCGCCGACGAATTCAATCCGACGCCGGTGACCTCACTGGCTTTCATCGCACCGATCGCCGACACCCTGCAATATCTGATGCTGTCGACCGGCTTGACGCTGAACTTCGGTATTGTCACCGTTGCGGGCGTGTTCGCCGGCAGCTTGGTGACGGCGCTGGCGACGCAGCGCTTTCATTGGGAAGGCTATAGCTCACCGCAACACATGTTGCGCTCGGTTTCCGGCGCCGTGCTGATGGGCGTGGGCGGCGCGACCGCGCTTGGCTGTTCGGTCGGACAGGGCCTGACCGGCCTTTCCACGCTGGCGCTGGGGTCGTTCGTCGCGGTCGCCGGAATTTTCCTGGGCACCGCCATCGGTCTGCGCGGCGCGCTACGCGTCCGGCCGTTGGCGTCCGTGTCGGCCTGAGCGTCAATCCGCGGCCCTGGTCACGATATGGACTTCCGAGGTGAGGGTGCGGTGCACCGGGCACTTGTCGGCGATTTCCATCAGTCGCTTGCGCTGATCGGCGTCGAGCGCGCCCTCCATCGAAATCACACGGTCGAACTGATCGAGCATGCCCGCCTTGGTTTCGCATTCGGCGCAATCTTCCGCATGGATCCTGCTATGGCTCAGTGTCACCGTTATGCGGTCCAGCGGTAGCGATTTGCGGTCGGCATACATCCGCATCGTGATCGAGGTGCAGGCCCCGAGCCCAGCCAGCACGTACTCATAAGGCCCCGGGCCGGTATCGGCGCCACCGATCGCGACCGGCTCGTCGGCGAACAGATGATGCGGCCCGATGACGACGTCGTTCTGGTATTTGCCGTCGCGGGTTTCGCGCACCACGACATTGCGCGGCGCCGCGCCGGATACACTCGCGGCTTGCTCCGACGCGGCGGGATCTAGATAGCGCATGACCCAGGCTGCGATTAGATCGGCGACATAGACGGCGTCACTCGCCCTGCTCAGAAGATGATCGCTATCCGCCAGCGACACGAAACTCTTGGGATGTTTGGCCGCGACGAAAATCCGCGTCGCATTGTCGATGCCGACGGTGCCATCGGTCGGCGAGTGCATGACCAGCAGCGCCTTGTGCAGTTGAGCCACCTGCGTCATCAGATTGTGCTCGGCGATATCGTCGAGAAACTCGCGCTTGATGTTGAATGGGCGGCCAGCGAGCGAGACCTCGACTTGGCCCTGCGTGCGGATATCCTCGATGCGGTCCTGGAAAAAATGCGTAACATTAGCGGGATCCGATGGCGCCGCGATGGTGACGATCGCCTTGGCATCGGGAATTCGCGCCGCTGCGGCCAGTACCGCCGCACCGCCGAGGCTATGCCCGATCAGGATCGCCGGCCCGTTGCGGGTGTTCCGCAAGTGATCGGCGGCCAGCACGAGATCGTCGACGTTCGAGGAGAACGTCGAGTTGGCAAAATCGCCCTCGCTGGAGCCGAGCCCGGTGAAGTCGAAGCGCAGCACGCCAAGGCCTCTTGCCGCTAGCTCACGCGCGATGCGGCTGGCGGCCAGCCCATCCTTCCCGCAAGTGAAGCAGTGCGCGAACAGCGCGTAGGCAATCGGTTCGCGGTCCGGCAGATCGAGCGTCGCCGCCAATCGGTTGCCATCCGATCCCGTAAACTGAAAGCGTTCGATTGGCATGTCGGTTCTCCCTGAGTGATCGGTCTCCGACCTCATCTTGAGGGGCGGCCGCTTGGCCGGGTCTCGAAGGATGGGTAACCTATGTGGTCATGGTTCGAGACGGCGCTTCGCGCCTCCTCACCATGAGGCATCAGTTATTTCGGTGTTCTCGGATCGATCGGCGTGATGCCGCGCAGACCCAAGATATCCTCCAGCACTTTCGCGCCGGCAAGCAACCGCGCCTCGCCGCGCGGCAGCGCAACCATTTGCAGGCCGACCGGCAGACCAGACGCCGTGAATCCGCATGGCAGCGACAGGGCGGGGCAGCACACCAGTGTAATCGCGTAGACGATGGCGAGCCATTCGATGTAATTGGTGAATTGCCTGCCGTTGCATTCGGCGACATAGCGGTTTTCGATCGGGAAGGGCGTCACAATGGTGGCGGGTGTCAGCAGCAGATCGTATTTTTGGAAAAATTCCAGCGTGCGCGCCGTCATCGCGACCCGCTGTGCTTCGGCGCGCTCAAGTTGCTCAACGGTGAGTTTCAGACCTTCCTCGATATTCCAGATCACCTCGGGCTTGAGTTGCTCGCGCTTGTCGCGCAACAGCGCCGCCTTGCTGAGAGCAAAATCGAACGCGCGCAGCACGTGGAAGCATTCATGGGCCTCGCGCAAATCGGGATGCGCCTCTTCGACAAGGACGCCAGCCTCCGCAAAGCGCACAGCGGCGCGGCGGGTAATGGCGGCGACCTCAGAGTCAACCGGCGTAATGCCAAGATCAGGTGAAAAAGCGATGCGCTTCGGCTTGCCGCCGGATCGCGTCGCGGACAGGAACGAGGTCGGCAACAGCGGCAGCGACAGGGGATCGGCCGGATGTTCGCCGCTCATGGCGTCCAGCAGGAGCGCCAGATCCTCGACATTTCGCGCCATCGGTCCCTGGACGCCGAGATTGCGGTCGATGGCGGCGACCGGCGTGTGTGCGACGCGGCCGATGCTCGGGCGCATGCCGACAATGCCGCAGAAGCTCGCAGGATTGCGCAGCGAGCCGCCCATGTCGGAACCGTGCGCCAGCCATGCCGTGCCGGTCGCGAGCGCCACCGCTGCGCCGCCCGAGGAGCCCGCCGCGGATCGCGACGTGTCCCAGGGATTCCGCGTCGCGCCGAACACTTCGTTGAAAGTATTGGCGCCGGCGCCGAACTCCGGCGTATTGGATTTGGCGCAGACCACGCCGCCATTGCCTTCGAGGTGCTCGACCAGCACGTCGGAACGCTCGGGGATGTTGGTGCGGAAGATCGGCGAGCCCTGCGTCGTCAGAACGCCCTGGACATTGGTGAGGTCCTTGATCGGGATCGGGAGGCCGGCAAGCAAGCCGCGTTCGGCGGCAGGCTTTTTCATCAATGCCTTGGCGCGATCCCGGGCGCGGTCGAAGCATAGCGTCGGCAACGCATTGACCTGGCCGTCGACCTCGGCGATCCGCTTTTCCAATACGTCGAGCAGATCGAGCGGCGTGACTTCACCAACCCTTAGTTTGTCGACGACGGCACACGCCGTTTCCCGAACCAGTCCTTGATGATCGGTCACGCGCATCTCTCCCTTCTGCTCGTGGCAGCGGATTTCATAGTGCTGTAGAACATTTTCCGGCAAAGTGGAAAACTGGTTAGGTCGTATGTATCGACAATCGTCATTGCGAGGAGCCAACGGGTCGGCGAATGCCCGCCCGATGACAGGCTCCGCGACGAAGCAATCCAGTCTTGCATTGCAGCGTTGCGTGGCGGCGGAGTTAGGTCCGTTGCATTTTCGTCAATGAACGCCTAGCCCCGAGACGATCAAAAGGATTTTCCGATGAGCAAGAAACAATATCGGATCGCGGTTATTCCCGGCGACGGGATTGGCAAGGAAGTAGTGCCGGAGGGCCTGCGGGTGCTGGAAGCGGCGGCCAAGAAGCACGGCGTTGCGGTGCATTTCGACCATTTCGACTTCGCTTCCTGGGACTATTACGAAAAGCACGGCGAGATGATGCCGCAGGACTGGAAGGCGAAGATCGGCGAGCACGATGCGATCTATTTCGGCGCGGTCGGCTGGCCGGCAAAAATTCCCGATCACATTTCCTTGTGGGGGTCGCTGATCAAATTCCGTCGGGAGTTCGACCAGTACGCCAATTTGCGCCCGGTGCGGCTGATGCCGGGGGTGCCGTCGCCGCTCGCCAACCGCAAGCCGGGCGACATCGATTTCTGGGTGGTGCGGGAAAACACCGAGGGTGAATATTCCTCGGTCGGCGGCCGCATGTTCCCGGATACCGATCGCGAATTCGTCACCCAGCAGACCGTGATGACCCGCACCGGTGTCGATCGTATCCTGAAGTTCGCGTTCGAGCTCGCGGAGTCGCGGCCGAAGAAGCATCTGACCTCGGCGACCAAGTCGAACGGCATTTCCATCACCATGCCGTATTGGGATGAACGCGTGGAGGCGATGGGCAAGAACTATCCCAAGGTGAAATGGGACAAGTACCACATCGACATTCTCACCGCGAATTTCGTCCTGCATCCGGACTGGTTCGACGTCGTGGTCGGCTCCAACCTGTTCGGCGACATCCTGTCCGATCTCGGTCCGGCCTGCACCGGCACCATCGGCATCGCGCCTTCGGGCAACATCAATCCGGAAAGGAATTTTCCATCGGTGTTCGAGCCGGTGCACGGCTCTGCGCCCGACATCGCGGGGCAGGGCATCGCCAATCCGATCGGCATGATCTGGTCGGGTGCGATGATGCTGGAACACCTCGGCGAAAAAGCCGCCGCCGCCTCGATCGTCGCCGCGATCGAGCGCACATTGGGCGAACGCACGCTGCGCACGCGCGACCTCGGCGGCAACGCCGACACTGCCGCTTGCGGCAAGGCGGTCGCGGACATGGTGGATTGAGTTGAGCGGCGCCGTCATGGCCGGGCTTGACCCGGCCATCCATGCCTTTCTCCGATCCACGTCTTTCTTGCTGTCAGGCTGCTAAGCCGTGGATGCCCGGGACAAGCCCGGGCATCACGATGATTATTTCTCAGCCCTTCGCGATCCGGCGGCAATGCTCCCACGCGGCGTGAATCAGGTTCTCGCTCGCTTCTGGTGTGCGGAAGGCGGAATGCGCCGACAGCGTGACGTTGGAAATCTTCGTCAGCGGATGATCGGCGGGTAGCGGCTCGATATTGAACACGTCGAGCCCGGCATGGCGGATATGGCCTGATTTCAGCGCGTCGATCATCGCGGCCTCGTCGACGATGGCGCCGCGCGCGGTGTTGACCAGGATTGCGCCCTTGCGCATTGCCGCGATCCGCTCGCGCGACAGGAAGCCGCGTGTCTCGTCGTTCAAGAGCAGATGAAGCGACACCACGTGGCTATCGGCAAGCAGCTTTTCGAGCGAGACGAAGTCGACATTCGGCGCGGTCTTCGGCGTCCGGTTCCAGGCGATGACCTTCATGCCGCTGCCGGAAGCAATGCGAGCGACTTCGGCGGCGATGCCGCCGAAGCCGATCAGGCCGAGCGTCTTGCCGGTGAGTTGCACGGCATCCTCACGCAGCCAATTGCCGCGCCGCATCTCGCGATCCATCCACGGGATGACACGCGCCGAGGCCCACATCAGTGCGATCGCAGCCTCCGCCACCGCGGTATCGCCATAACCCTTGATCAGGTGAACGGAGATGCCAACTTCCGCGAGTTCTTCCGGGTTCATGTAGCTGCGCGCGCCGGTACCGAGAAAGACGACGTGCTTCAATCCCTTGCACTGCTTCGCCACCTCGGTCGGCAAGGCCGTGTGATCGACCACGCCGATCTCGGCGCCGCCGAGCAAAGCAGGCCACTGGTCCGGCTTGATGTTGGGATCGAGATTGACCGTCACATCCGGATCGTCCGGCTTGCGCTGCCGCTCGAAAATCTCCGCCAGTGAATCGTTGGCGTCAACAAACACTCCACGCACGATTTCCTCCCTTATGTGTCATCAGGAGGCAACGCCGGCCAACGCCAACACGGTATGCATCAGGACATTGGCCCCCGCGGTGCAATCGGCTTGCGTGGCATCCTCCAGTTCATTGTGGCTGACGCCGTCCTTGCAGGGAACGAAGATCATTGCCGCCGGAACCACATTGGCGAGATTGCAGGCGTCGTGGCCGGCGCCCGACGTTATGCGGCGATGGCTGTAGCCGATCGCCTTGGCGGCATGCTCCACGGCATCCACGAGCTTGGCATTGAAGACGGTCGGCGGCTTGCGCCAGATCGCGGTCAGCGTCATCGCGACCTTGCGCCGCGCAGCGATCTCGGCGGCCGCTGCCTGCAAATCCCTGTCGATGGCAGCGAGCGTTTCGGCGTCGGGACTTCGCACATCGACGGTAAAGGCGACCTCGCCGGGGATCACGTTGCGCGATGGCGCGGCGATCACGGCCTCTCCGACGGTGCCGACGGCGTTCGGGCCATGCGCTTTTGCAATGCGTTCGACCGCGAGCACGAACTCCGACAGCGCGGCGAGCGCGTCGCGGCGCAACGGCATCGGCGTGGTGCCGGCATGGCTTTCGAAGCCGGTGATCGTGCCGTCGTACCAGGTGATGCCCTGGCCGCGATCGACCACGCCGATGGTCTTGTTCTCGGCCTCCAGCAGCGGGCCCTGTTCGATGTGCAGTTCGACGAACGCGCCGAGCTTGCGTTGCGCCACGGGCTCGCGTGCCGCGATAGCCGATGCCGTCGAGCGCCTCGCCGACGCTGACGCCCGCCGCGTCCTTGCGCGACAATATATAGTCGGTGGTGTAGTCCCCGGCATAGGCGGCCGACGCCATCGTCGCCGGCGCAAAGCGCGAACCTTCCTCGTTGGTCCAGTTGACGACGCAGATCGGGATTTCCGTTTCGATTCCGGCCTCGTTGAGGGTACGCACCACTTCGAGCGCCGCCAGCGTGCCGAGCACGCCGTCGAACTTGCCCCCGGTCGGCTGGGTGTCGAGATGCGAGCCGAGTCCGACCGGCGGTTTCGACATGTCGCGCCCCTTGCGCAGGCCGAACATGGTGCCGAGTGCGTCGACATGCACCTCGAGCCCGGCGGCCTCGCACGCCTTGCGAAACCAGTCGCGCACCTGCTTGTCCTCAGGTCCCAGCGTCAGTCGCCGCACGCCACCTTTTGCTGTTGCGCCGAATTTTGCGGTTTCATGAATCGTATCCCAAAGGCGGACAGAGTCGATCTGCAGGTTTGAAGCGACTTTTGTCATGACGGGCCATTCCGGACATCGAGCCAAACGAGCGAGCCTAATCAATGACGGGCCTCGCGCGGCGCGTCAACAACGACCCTGACCTCGTCCCGAGCAGCCATGCCTACGGATTCTTCGTCATTGCGAGCGAAGCGAAGCAATCCAGAGCCAAGAAGGAAGACTGGATTGCTTCGTCGCTTCGCGTCCTCGCAATGACGGGTAGCGGTCAGTCCGACGGCGGAATACCGAAGCGTATTCCGCCGTCTTCCACTCAGGATGAGGGCGGCGTGTGTGGCCGATGCCCCGGCAGTTCCAGCCCGAACACTTTCGTCAAATCCTTTACCTGATCCGGCGTAAGAAAACGCGGGTTCAGTCCGCGCAGCAGCAGATAGAGTTTGGCGGTTTCTTCCAGTTCCTCGATCGCGAACACGGCGGCCTCGAGCGTGTCGCCCGACACCACCGGACCGTGATTGGCGAGCAGCACGGAAGAGTATTTGCCGGCGAGGCCCTTGATGGCGTCTGCCACGGCAGGATCGCCGGGACGATAATAGGGCACCAGCGCGGTGAGCCCGCACTTCATCAAATAATAAGGCGTCATCGGCGGCAGCGCGGCGCGCGGGTCGATCTCCGGCAGCATCGACAGCGCTACCGAATGGCTCGAATGCAGATGCACCACAGCCCGCGCGGCGCCGCGCGTCTGATACAGCGCGGCGTGTAGCGGTACTTCCTTGGTCGGGGCATCCCCGGAGATCAACTTGCCTTCGGGCGAAAGCCGCGACAGCCGCGCCGGGTCGAGCGAGCCGAGCGAGGCGTTGGTCGGAGTTACAATATAGCCGCCGTCGTCGAGTTTCACGCTGATGTTACCCGACGATCCCGGCGTCAGCCCGCGTTCGAACAGCGAGCGGCCGAGACGGCAGATCTCCTCGCGCAATCTGGCTTCCGTCATGACCAATCCTCTTTTGCCGATTTGTGTCATGCTTTGGCGGCGCGGCCAAGCCGTGATACCCAAAGGCAAAGCCGTGAGCCGTTGTCAGAACAATCGAGGGAGCGCCGCATGCCTCAATCCGCAAAGCCACGCATCGCCGTGATCGGGCTGGGGTCGATGGGGTTTGGCATGGCGACTTCGCTGCGCCGCGCCGGCTTCGAGGTCACCGGCTGCGACGTTTCGGCAGATACGATCAAACGCTTCGTCGCCGACGGTGGAAAGGGCGCCGAGACGCCCGCGTTGGCAGCGAAGACCGCCGACATCGTCGTCAGCGTGGTGGTCAACGCCGCGCAAACCGAGACCATCCTGTTTGGCGCCAATGGCGTTGCCGAGACGCTGGCCAAGGACGCGGTGTTCATCTCGTCGGCGACCATGGATCCGGACATCGCGCGGCGGCTGGCCAAACAGTTCGAAGCAACCGGACGGCATTATCTGGATGCGCCGATTTCCGGCGGCGCGCAGCGCGCGGCGCAGGGCGAACTCACCATTCTGGCGTCGGGCAGCGCCAAAGCCTTTGCCAAGGCGCGGCCGGCGCTCGATGCGATGGCGGCGAAACTTTATGAGCTCGGCGAGGCCGCGGGGCAGGGCGCGGCGTTCAAGATGATCAACCAGCTATTGGCCGGCGTGCATATCGCCGCGGCATCCGAGGCGATTGCATTCGCGGCCAAGCAGGGGCTCGATATCCGCAAGGTCTATGAGGTGATCACGGCGTCGGCCGGCAATTCCTGGATGTTCGAAAACCGCATGCCGCATGTGCTCGACGGCGACTACACGCCGCGCAGCGCGGTGGAGATTTTTGTCAAGGATCTCGGCATCGTCCAGGACATGGCGCGCAACGCGAAATTTCCGGTGCCGGTCGCGGCGGCTGCACTGCAGATGTTCCTGATGACGGCAGCCTCCGGCATGGGCCACGACGACGACGCCTCGGTCGCGCGGATGTATGCGCGCGTCGGCGGCGCCCGTTTGCCAGGCGAGGCGGCGTGAGATTGCACCTGGACAGGGACAGCCAAGAGGACCGAAGATGCCCCGCTTTGCCGCCAATCTCTCGATGATGTTCACCGAGGTGCCGTTCCTCGATCGCTTCGATGCGGCGGCCAAAGCCGGATTTACCGCGGTCGAATTCCTGTTTCCCTATCGAGCATCCGGCCGACGCCATCGGCGAGCGGCTCAAGTGCAACGGCCTGACGCAGGCGCTGTTCAACCTTCCGCCGGGCAATTGGGACGCCGGCGAGAAAGGTTTCGCGGCGCTGCCCGAGCGTTTCGACGATCTGAAGCAGAGCCTGCACCCCGCGCTGCCTTATGCGAAGGCGACCGGCGTCCAGCGGGTGCATCTGATGGCTGGCATCGCCAACCGGGGCGATCCAGAAGCGGTCGCGGCGTTCCGCAAGTCGGTGGCCCATGCAGCCGAGTTCTTCGCGCCGCACGGACTCGACGTCGTGATCGAACCGATCAACCCGCGTAACGTGCCCGGCTACTTCCTCAACGATTTTGTTTTTGCGCGCGATCTGATCAACGAGTTGAAAATTCCAAACCTCAAGCTGCAGTTCGATATCTATCACTGCCAGATCATTCATGGCGACGTCACCATGCGGCTGCGCGAGATGATGCCGATCATCGGTCACATCCAGATCGCCAGCATTCCCTCGCGCAACGAGCCGGACGGCGAGGAGTTGAACTACCCGTTCGTGTTCGCCGAACTTGATCGGCTCGGCTATCGCGGCTTCGTCGGCTGCGAGTATAACCCGCGCGGCAAGACCACCGACGGGCTCGGCTGGTTCAAGCCCTACGCCGGAGCGAAGCCGTGAAGCTGGCCGGGAAACTGTCCCTTGGCTGCATCGCCGACGATTACACCGGCGCCTCCGATCTCGCCAACACGCTGACCCGCTGCGGCCTGCGCACGGTGCAGACCATCGGCGTACCGGCGGACGATCTGCCGCTGCCGGAAGTCGATGCCGTAGTAGTATCGCTGAAAAGCCGTTCGATCGAGGCCAGCCTGGCGGTGACGCGCTCGCGCGCGTCGAAAAAATGGCTGCGCGGGCGCGGCGCCGATCATGTGCTGTTCAAGATCTGCTCGACTTTCGATTCCACCGATGCCGGCAATATCGGCCCTGTGATGGACGCCCTGCGCGCCGATTCCAGCGATGCCATCGTGCTGGTGACGCCGGCCTTTCCGGCCACCGGCCGCACCGTCTATCAGGGCAATCTGTTTGTCGGCTCGGTGCCGCTCAACGAAAGTCCGCTGAAGAACCATCCGCTCAATCCGATGCACGATTCGAATCTGGTCCGCGTGCTGGCGCGCCAGAGCAAGAGCAGGATCGGGTTGGTCGATCTTGCGGTCGTGACGCGCGGCGCGGATGCGGTGCGGGCCAGGCTCGCCGAACTGGCCAAACAGGACGTGGGCGCCGCGATCATCGACGCGGTATTCGATCCGGATCTTGAGACCATCGGCGCGGTCGCGCTGGATCATCGGTTTTCGGTCGGCGCTTCCGGCATCGGGCTCGGGCTGGCGCGCGCGATGGTTGCGTCGGGACGGGTCAAGCCGAATGCGTCGGGCGCGATCGCAGATAAACCGGTCGGCGGTCCGGCAGCGTGCCTCGCCGGCAGCTGTTCGCAGGCGACTTTGCAACAGATCGCCAATGCCGAGCGGGTGATGCCGGTGCTGCATCTCGATCCCGAACAGGTCATCGCAGGCAAGGAAGAGGCCCGGCGCGCGGTGGCCTGGGCCGAGGAGCGAATCAAAAACGGTCCGGTCCTGATCGCCTCGAGCTCGACTCCGGCCGATGTTTCAGCTCTGCAATCTCGTCATGGCCGCGATGCAGCCGGACATGCGATCGAACAGGCAATGGCTGATTTGGCCGAAGCCCTCGTGGCGGCCGGCGTGCGGCGGCTCGTGGTCGCGGGCGGTGAAACCTCTGGGGCGGTGGTGGACCGGCTGAAAATTCCGGCCTTTCTGGTCGGTGCCGAGATATCAGCCGGCGTGCCGGTATTGCGCGCGGTCGGCGGCGGCGAGATGCTGATTGCGCTGAAATCAGGCAATTTCGGCGGCCCGGAGTTCTTTTCCGACGCACTCTCCCTGATGCGCTGAAATCGATCCGGGCGAGCACGATCCTGGTTCGGCAGACCTAGCGTTATATAAACACAAGAGCAGCGTTTAGATGCGAGTGCCGACTTTCGCCTTTCTGATGGCTGCTTGAGCGACCTATCCAGAGGTTCCTTCTGCGGCCGGTCAGGGACAGGGTGCCGCGGAAGTGAAGGCGTGCGCCGTTGGCTTTTTTAGCTCGGGTCGGGTAAATCAGCCCGAACGAATTGGCCTCTTTGGAATGCCAATCCTCGCCGTCGGGCGGGTTTGGGGAACACCTGACGTATGATCGCACTGGTCCGTATCGCGCTGAGCCGGCCGTATACGTTCGTCGTGCTGGCGCTGCTGCTTCTGATTATCGGACCGCTGGCCGCGCTGCGCACGCCCACCGACATCTTTCCGGATATCCGGATCCCCGTGATCGGCGTGGTCTGGCAATATACCGGCCTGCCGCCAGACCAGATGTCCGGCCGCATCACCACGCCGTTCCAGCGGGCGCTGACCACGACGGTCAACGATATCGAGCACATCGTCGCCAATTCGTACAACGGCGTCGGCATCATCAAGATCTTCTTCCAGCCGAACGTCGACATCCGGACTGCCAACGCCCAGGTCACCGCGATCTCGCAGACCATGCTCAAACAAATGCCTCCGGGCGCGACGCCGCCATTGATCCTCAACTACAGCGCATCAACGGTTCCGATCATTCAGGTCGCGCTGTCGGGCGAAGGCCTTACCGAACAAAACCTCGCCGACATCGGTATCAACCAGCTGCGTACGCCGCTGGTGACGGTGCCGGGTGCCGCGATTCCGTATCCGTTCGGCGGCAAGCAACGTCAGGTTCAGATCGATCTCAACTCGGCGGCGCTGCAGGCTCGTGGCCTGTCGGGTCAGGACGTCGCCAATGCGCTCGCGGCTCAAAACCTGATCACGCCGGTCGGCACCCAGAAAATCGGCGGCTTCGAATACGTTATCCAGCTCAACAACTCGCCGCTGAAGATGGAAGATCTCGGCAATTTGCCGATCAAGGCGGTGAACGGCGCGATGGTCTACGTCCATGATGTTGCCAGCGTGCGGGACGGCAATCCGCCGCAGACCAACATCGTGCATGTCGACGGCAATCGCTCGGTGCTGATGATGGTGCTGAAGGCGGGCTCGATCTCGACGCTCGATATCATCGCCGGCATCAAGCAGAAGGTGATCGACGTCAAGAATTCGCTGCCCGATGCGCTCAAGATCGGCTTCATCGGCGATCAGTCGATCTTTGTGCGCGGCGCCATCACCGGCGTCGCCTATGAAGGCGTGATCGCCGCACTTCTGACCAGCGTGATGATCCTGTTGTTTCTCGGCAGCTGGCGATCGACCATCATCATCGCGACCTCGATCCCGCTCGCCGTGCTCGGTGCCATCGTGATGCTGTCGGCGATCGGCGAGACCCTCAACATCATGACATTGGGCGGCCTTGCACTCGCGGTCGGCATCCTGGTCGACGACGCGACGGTGACGATCGAGAATATCAACTACCATCTGGAACAGGGCAAGGCTGTCGAGTTGTCGATCATGGACGGCGCCAACCAGATCGTGACGCCGGCCTTCGTCTCGCTGCTCTGCATCTGCATCGTGTTCGTGCCGATGTTCTTCCTGCAGGGCGTCGCGCGGTTCCTGTTCGTACCGATGGCGGAAGCGGTGATGTTCGCGATGGTTTGGTCGTTCGTCCTGTCGCGCACGCTGGTGCCGACGATGGCGAAGTACCTGCTGCAACCTCATACCGATCATGATGAACAGACGCGGCCGCCGTCGCGCAACCCGCTGGTCCGATTCCAGCGCAGCTTCGAAGCGCGCTTCGAACGCATCCGTGGCGGCTATCGCGAGCTGCTATCGCTGGCGATGCAGCGGCGGCCGGTGTTCGTGATCGGCTTCCTGGGCCTCGTCGCGGTGTCGTTCCTGCTGGTGCCGTTCCTCGGGCGCAACTTCTTTCCGTCGGTCGACTCCGGCTCGATCCTGATGCACGCGCGAGCCCAGATCGGCACCCGCGTCGAGGAAACCGCCAATCAATTTGCCGAGGTCCAGAAGGTGATCCGCAAGATCATTCCTCCGGGAGAGATCGACACGCTCGCCGACAACATCGGCATGCCGATCAGCGGCATCAACATGACCTACAACAACACCGGGGTGATCGGTCCGCAGGACGGCGATATCCAGATCAAGCTGAAGGAAGGCCATCGGCCGACCGCCGGATATGTCCAGGCGCTGCGCGAGCAACTGCCGCGCGCCTTTCCGGGCATGACCTTCGCGTTCCTGCCCGCGGATATTGTCAGTCAGATCCTCAATTTCGGCGCGCCGGCGCCGCTCGACCTTCAGGTTCGCGGCGCCAACCTCACCGCGAACTTTGCCTACGCCAACAAACTCTTGAGCCGGATCCGTCGCATCCCCGGCATCGCCGACGCGCGCATCCAGCAGTCGCCCAACAATCCGAGCTTCAACATCGATGTCGATCGCACCCGGGCGCAATATGTCGGGCTGACCGAGCGTGACGTCACCAACAGCCTGGTCGTCAACCTCGCCGGCAGCTCGCAGGTCGCGCCGACCTACTACCTCAATCCCGATAATGGCGTGTCGTACTCGATCGTGATGCAGACCCCGCAATACCAGATCGATTCGATGAGCGCGCTGGAGACGCTGCCGATCACCGCGGGCGGCCCGGTCGCCCCGATCCTCGGCGGCATCGCCAACATCACCCGGACGACGTCGAATGCGGTGGTCTCGCAATATGACATCCAGCCGATGGTGCAGATCTATGCGACCCCACAGGGGCGCGATCTCGGCGCGGTGGCCGCCGATGTCCAGGCTGTGATCGCCGATACCGCCAAAGAAGTGCCGAAGGGCAGCTCGGTGCACCTGCTCGGCCAGGTGCAGACCATGCACAGCGCGTTTTCCGGGCTGCTGTTCGGGCTGTTGGCCGCGATCGTGCTGATCTACTTCCTGATCGTGGTGAACTTCCAATCCTGGTCCGACCCGTTCGTGATCATCACCGCGCTGCCGGCAGCACTTGCCGGCATCGTCTGGATCCTCTTCGCCACCCACACCACGCTGTCGGTGCCGGCGTTGACCGGCGCCATCATGTGCATGGGGGTGGCCACCGCCAACAGCGTGCTGGTGATCAGCTTTGCCCGCGAGCGTTACCAACAGCTCGGCGATCCCATCGCGGCCGCGATCGATGCCGGCTTCGTGCGCTTCCGCCCGGTGCTGATGACGGCGCTGGCGATGATCATCGGCATGACGCCGATGGCACTCGGGCTGGGTGAGGGCGGCGAGCAGAACGCGCCGCTCGGCCGCGCGGTCATCGGCGGATTGATCTTTGCCACCATCGCGACGCTGATGTTTGTTCCGGTGGTATTTAGCATGGTACACAAAATGCAAGGCGTTAAAGCACACGACGGCAACAGCGCCGCCGCACTGGAGAAGTCGCATGCCCACTGAATCGCGCTCGCCGGTATCCCGCCGGCGATTGAGCATTTTTGGGCTTGTGGCGAGCATCGTCGCCGTACTGGTCGTGGTGACCGGGATCAGGGCGCGCGAGGATACCGAGGCGAAGCTGCAGGAATGGACGGACAACCAGGCCATTCCGACGGTGGCGGTGGTGCTGCCGGACCCCAAGGCGCTTAGCGCCACTCTCGACCTGCCTGGTCGGCTGGAGGCCTATTACCGCGCGCCGATCTTTGCCCGCGTCAGCGGCTATCTGAAAAGCTGGAGCGCGGACATCGGCGCCCGGGTCAAGGCCGGGCAGGTGATCGCCGAGATCGAGGCGCCGGATCTCGACCAGCAGCTGTTGCAGGTGCGCGCCGACCTCGCCAGCCAGGAAGCCAGCGCCAAACTGTCCGAAGCCACCCTCAATCGCCGCAAGACGCTGATTGCGTCGAATTTCGTGTCGATGCAGGAAATCGACGAGCGCACCGCCGATCTCTCCAACAAGAACGCCGCGGTCAAGGCCGGCCAGGCCAATGTGGAGCGGCTGGAGGCGCTCGCCGGCTACAAGAAGATCACCGCGCCGTTCGACGGCGTGGTCACCTCTCGCGACACCGACGTCGGCGCGCTGATCAATGCCGGCGGCAACAGCGGGCCTGCGATGTTCGTGATCTCCGATATCAAGAAGCTCAGGGTTTACGTCAACGTGCCGCAAAGCTACGTGCCGTCGATCAAAATCGGCGCCAAGGCGATCATCACGGTACCGGATTATCCGAACCGGACTTTCCCGGCGACCGTGGAAGCGTCGTCGCAATCGGTTGATGTCGGCTCCGGGACGACGCGGATGCAGCTCGCGCTCGACAATGCCGGCGGCGAATTGATGCCGGGCGGTTACGCCAACGTGCAGATGAGTCTGGTGCGCGAGGGCGCGCCGCCGCTGCACATTCCCGCAAGTGCGCTGATCTTCAACCAAAACGGCTTGCGCGTCGCAACCGTCAGCGGTGACGACAAGGTGTTGTTCAAGACCGTCACCATCGCGCGGGATCTCGGCCGCGACATCGAACTGGCCTCCGGCCTCTCGCCGGATGACCGCGTCATCGTGGCGCCGCCCGACGGCATGGCTGACGGCGATCAGGTTCACGTCGTCGGCGGCGCCTCCAACACCAGGACCAAGTCCGAAAGGGTTTCGGAGCGTCCCGACGTCAAGGGGTAGGGAGCTTCCTAACCTCTCCCCGCGAGAGCGGGGCGAGGGAGAAGTCGCCACCCGCTATTCCAGCACGCCATCTCCGGCGGCCGCGATATCCACGCGAACGGTTGCTTCGCCGCTTCGCTCCTCGTATCCCTCATGCCGGGGCTTGTCGCAGGCGTCCACGCGCCTGGCTGCACCTGGCAACATCTAAAATATTTGGAGTTTGACTGAATGACCGACGCCCCTATGCCCGATTCCTCCGCCTATACGCCGCCCAAGGTCTGGACGTGGACCAAGGAGAACGGAGGCCGCTTTGCCAGCATCAACCGTCCGACCGCCGGCGCCACGCACGAGAAGGAATTGCCAGTCGGCCGCCATCCCATGCAGCTCTATTCAAAGGCGACACCGAATGGCGTGAAGGTCACGGTGATGCTGGAGGAACTACTGGCGGCCGGCCACAAGGGCGCTGAATACGACGCCTGGCTGATCCGGATCGATGGCGACCAGTTTGGCAGCGGTTTTGTCGCGATCAATCCGAATTCCAAGATCCCGGCGCTGATGGACCGCAGCGGTCCGGAGCCGATCCGGGTGTTTGAATCAGGTTCCATCCTGGTGCATCTGGCGGAAAAATTCGGTGTCTTCCTGCCGGCCAAGGGCGCCGCGCGCGCCGAATGCTTCTCATGGCTGTTCTGGCAGATGGGAGCCGCGCCCTATCTCGGCGGCGGTTATGGGCACTTCTACGCCTATGCGCCGACCAAGATCGAATATGCCATCGACCGTTTCGCGATGGAGGTCAAACGGCAGCTCGACGTGCTCGACCGGAGGCTTGCCGATAACGAATATCTCGCAGGCGCCGAATACACCATCGCCGATATCGCAGTCTGGCCCTGGTACGGTGCTCTCGCCAAGGGCCTGCTTTATGGCGCCTCCGGCGAATTCCTGTCGGTCCACGAATACAAGAACGTGCAGCGCTGGACCGACGCCATCGCCAAGCGCCCCCCCGTCAAGCGTGGCCGGATGGTCAACCGTGTCTCCGGCGACCCGGCAAGCCAGTTGCACGAGCGCCATGACGCCTCCGATTTCGACACCAAAACGCAGGACAAGATCGGCGAGCCTGCGAAAGCGTAGTTTCTCTCTACTCTTCTGAGCGGAGGGATAGCGCGCAGAAAATCGCGGATAAACCGGCGACCCGCGCGTGACGCCGGCGCGGCCAGGGTGTGGTTTGGTGCGCGCCTGATCGCGATCAACGCATCTTCTCGGTCTGTATTCAGGATGATGCGATGTCGCCTGTTCGCTCGACAAGGTGCGCGCGCGAAGGGGCTGCATCAAACCGGTCGGCGAAATATTGCGTTTCGTTGGCCACCAGTCCTTCGCGGAATTCCATGATGCTGACCGCATAGGATGGAATGTCGTCATAGCTAAGGACGAATTCGGTGACCCAGAGATCTCCGCTGCCAATAATTCGCCGGACCGTAAAGCGCTTCTTGTTTGGCTGCAGGAAGCGGCTCTCTTGAATGTTGTGCCGACCGCGGATTCGTTCGCCCGATTGCGGGTAATCAAGCACAGCATCCTCGCGGTAGATTTCATGTTCGACCTCGAAATCGCTCGCGTCCGAGGCATCCCAATGGCGTTGCAGCGCCACCCGCACGGTTTGATCATCCATTTCGCTCTCCGATCCTGGGGGCGGCGGCGAACAGCGGTGAGGCCATCGCCAGCCGGCCTGCCCGCATCCAAGCCGCAGTGCATCCATCGAACCTTAAGCAGCCAAATCGCGAATAGTTTCCGCAATATGCCGGAAGCTACAAGGCTTGGCAAAGAACCGGGCCGCCGGCAAGTCCGTCTCGGGTGTAGCGGACTGCCCGGAAGTGGCGATGATTCATCAGCGGCCATCACCTGAATATCCAGCCGAGCTTCAAGTCTCGCGACGCCTCATCCGGCATCGGACATCGAAGTCTGCTTCGTCGATCTTGTCGGGGGCATCCATGCGCAGAAGGCGATCGTCCTCGACTATCAGAACCAATAGTCTTTTCGTCTTGAGGGCATTGTCCACCGTACCCGGATCGTTAGCCGGAAGCCGCAGAACCCACCATGGGCGCCATTAGTTCACAAACCACTCCGCACTGACGGTAATAGGTACGCACTTCGCCTTCGAAATCGGCGGCAAGCACCCTGTCGATCAATCGGGAGCCGAAGCCTTTCTTGCTCGGCTCAACGACTGTCGGCCCGCCGCTCTCCGTCCAGGAGAATCGGAACCCGCTCTCGGCATCGTTCGACCAAAGCACGTCTACTTTGCCCCTGCCGGATAAAGCACCGTACTTCAAGGCGTTCGTGGCCAATTCATGAATAGCCAGAGCCAGCGCAAGTGCCGGTTTCGGCTGAAGCTCCACCTCCGGGCCGCTAATACTGATGCGCCGATCTCCAGAGCGATGGGCAGCCAGAGCGCCGTTGACAACTTCAAGGATGGGCGCGCTGGCCCAGCTTGTTTGGGTCAGAATGTCATGGGAACGACCGAGGACCACGAGCCGGGCCGCGAAAGCTTCCCTCGCTGCGACGACATCTTCGCCCCGGATCGTCTGGTTCGCAATGGCACCAACCATCGCCAACGTATTCTTGATCCGGTGCTGCAATTCGTCGGCAAGCACCGCCTGGCGCTTTACCGAATCCTTTAGTTCCGACGTCGCCCGCCATTCTTCAGTGATATCTCGCGAGATCGAAAGCAGATGGATGGGCTTTCCGTCGGGCCCGAATATTGGCGAGACCTGAACATCCCAATAGCGCGGGTTACCTTTGGCAGTGTCGGCAGCGCCTTTGAAGCGCGCCGTCTCCCCGACCTTGGCCGCTTCGACAGCCAGCGCCGCATCCAGATTACCCTGACCCGTCCAGAAATCGGGCCACGGGCAACCCTTCAAAGGTGAGAAGTCATCGACTTCCATCACCCGTTTGCCGCCCTCGCTCATAAACTGCAGACGACCGTCAAGGTCCAATATCTTGATGCAATCTCCGCAGCCTGAAAGCACGCTGCGCAGAAGATCGTCATTCGCAGTGAGACCCGGACCGGCGGCATCCAATTCCGCATGGAGCGAAGCTACTGCCGGGGTCTGGATCGGCTTCGCCAACATTCCAAGCTCTCCCCGGCATCTCCGGACGATTCACGCTAACAGAGGCGTTCATTTGCGTCCGGAATATTCCGGATCGTGCCTTTCCGCAAAAGAAATACATAGGGTTTAAAAAGTTCCATGACATGCCGCTGCCGGTCCCGTAAATGTGCGCGCATCCGGTCGAACGGTTCTTGGATCAAGCAATGTCGAAGTGCCGCGACCGGATAGACAAACTCGAGCCAACTATCCGGCATTCGTTAAATTCGCATCGATCCGAATTTGGCTGTGCGCTGATGGGTCCTCGCCCTAGGACGCCCCCTCGGTCTGCGTCTCGATCCCTACCAGCGGCTTGTCGTCGATCTGGGCCTCAAAGCCCCGAAGGCGCTGGTAGATCGAAATCAATTCGACGATCGTGCTCCACGAGTTGACCAGGTATTGGAACGAGGTTCTGACTTCCGAGAACGCATTCAGGATCTGGTTCATCGCGCCGAGCGTGATCTTGCCCGCGATGATCGTGGGGGCGAGCAAGAGGTAGGGGAAGACGACGTCGGTCTGCAAATAGACGATGCGGCCGACGTTGAAATACATGAAATTCAAATAGAGCCGGAAGTAGTTCCTGCGGACATTGCCAAACAGCACACTGAGCGTCGGTGGATCGGCGCGAGCCGGATCGTCCTCGCCGATCACAAGCTCCTTGCGATAGGCCGCTTCGACCCGCTGGTTGAAGAATTCGATTCCAGGCAGGCGGATGCCGATCAATGCGAGCGCACCGGTGCCGACCACCGACCAGATCACCGCCGCCCATACCAGCGGATCGGGGATATGGCCGATCAGGGGCAACTCGGTGACGTCGGCGGACAACTTCACCAGCACCGGCAGGAAGGCCAGCAATGTCAGCACGGCGCTGATCAGGTTGACGCCGAGGCTTTCCATCGTGCTGGCAAAGCGCATGGTGTCTTCCTGCACACGTTGCGAGGCGCCTTCGATGGTGCGCAACCGTGGCCAGTGCGCGACGTAAAAATCGTTCATCGCGGTTCGCCAGCGGAAGATGTAGTGGCTGACAAAGAATCGCGTCAGCACGCCGACGATGACTGCGACCAACGCGATGCCCGCAAAGGTCGACAATTCGCTGTAGAACTCCTCGACCGTGACCGGCCTTGATTTGGAAAGTGCGGCCTGGACAAGGTCGTAGAACGGTCCGTACCAGCTGTTGATCGCGACGCTGACCTCGACCTGAAAGTAGGAGGTGAACAGGATCAGCGCGGAGCCGAGAATCGACCACCGCGCCCAGGGATGCGGCGAAAACAACATCCAGGCGGCTGCGAAAATCAGGGAGCATAGCGCGAAGTAGCCGTCGAACCAGAGCGCGGGCGCCGCCAAGAATGTCGCCACGCCGACCGGCTGCTCGGAAGCCGGAAAGAGGCTGCTGGCGTAGCCATACCAGACCGTCATCGCCAGCGCGGTCCAGACGATGGCCGACAGAAAAAACAGCTTGGGTCGAGGAAAAAATGAAACGAACATGTTTGATATCCGTGCAAGTCGTAAGAGACTATCCAATGAGGGACTTCAGCGGAGATGCGGTATTCTCGGGATTCCGGGTCGAGGGGTGACGGAATCAAAAAGCCTGCGAGTGTGCTGGATACCCGCACGTCCGGGGTATGACAGACTGGTCCCGGAGGGCAAGGGCGGATTGGTTCCGATCAGGGGAGCCGGATCACGTGCCCGAAACCGCCAGCACGATGTCGCCGCTGCCGACCACGAAATCGCGGGCCAGTTTATGGCCGGTTCCAGAGCCCGTAAATTCAGCCCCTTGTAACGGAGTCGATTTTCACGACAGCTAGAGCCTTATCGGTTCTAATTGAATCAGACCCGAGCTCTAGCTTTTGTTTTGACGCGTTTCTTCACGCGAACCGGACGCGCTCGAAAACGTTATAGTGGCGGCCATCGTTCGAGCGGCCGATGATGGGCACACGTCGTGCCGCATGTCACGCCTGCCCAGGTTCTAGGACAGGATACGTCGCTACTTGCCCTGCCATTTTGGCGGTCGCTTTTCGGAAAACGCCTTCGGTCCCTCGATATAGTCCTGCGAGGCCGCCATCGCCTTGACGGCCGGGTATTCCCGCTGCTCGACCATTGCTTGTTCGAGCGACACCGCGAGGCCCCGCTCGATCGCCTGTTTGGAGGCACGGATCGACATCGGGCTGTTCTTGCAGATTGTTTCGGCCCATCGCTCCGCGGTCGCCATCAATTCGCTTTGCGGAACGACCTCGTTGACGAAACCGAGTTCAAGGCCCTCCTTGGCCGAGACGTGACGCCCGGTCAGGATCATGCCCATGGCGCGCTTGAGCCCGATCTGCCGCGGTAGCCGTTGCAAACCGCCGGCCAGCGCCGCCAGGCCGACGCGCGGCTCGGGCAGGGCAAACGTCGCATTGTCAGCCGCGATGATCAGGTCGCAGGCCAGCGCGATCTCAAAGCCGCCGCCCATCGCGACGCCATTGACGGCTGCGACGATCGGCTTGTTGCAGTCAAACCGGTTGGTGAGGCCAGCAAAGCCACCCTTGTCCCAGCCGCGCTTTCCTCCCGCCGCCTGCCATTTCAGGTCGTTGCCGGCGCAGAACGCCTTATCGCCGGCACCGGTGACAATCGCGACCCATTGCTCGGGATCGGCGGCGAAATCGTCAAACACCTTGTTGAGTTCGAAATGCGCCTCGATATGCAGCGCGTTGTACACTTCGGGGCGCGACAGCGTCACGGTTGTGATCGGCCCCTTACGCCTCACTTGGGAAAACTTCAGGTCCATGTTTGCTCCCGCCGTGTCACCGCCGCGCGGCACGGTCCTTGTCGTTTTGCGCCTTGATGGCCTCGCGGGCCTGTTTCCAGTCGGCATCCGACCAGTCGCGCAGTTGATAGAGATTGCCGCCCATGGCGAGGGCCTGGCCGCCGTCCATCGCGATGGTCTCGCCGTTGATCCAGTCGCAGCCGCCGGAAATCAGGAATACCGCGAGGTTCTGCAACTCTTCCATCTTGCCGACCCGCCCCATCGGGTTCATCGCCCTGGTGCGCGCACCGGCCTCTTCGCCGGGCTTGATGCGCTTGCTCATGCCTTCAGTCGGAATTTCGCCGGGCGCGATGGTGTTGAGCCGGATACCGTAATGACCCCATTCCGCCGCCAGCGACATGGTCATGGCGTGAACCGCGGATTTGCTCATCGCCGAGGGTACCACATAGGGCGAGCCGTTGCGCACCCAGGTCACGGTGATCGACACCACATTGCCGCGTTGTTTTGCCGCAATCCAGCGGCGTCCGACGGCGTGCGTCACATAGAACGTGCCGTGCATCACGATGTTGGCGACCGCATCAAAGCCGCGCGGACTGAGTTCTTCGGTGCGCGAGATGAAATTGCCCGCGGCGTTGTTGATGAGGTCGGTGAGGGGGCCATCGGTCCAGATCTGTTTGATCATTTCGTCGACGGCCAGAGCGTCGCGAATGTCGACACCGTGGCTAACGACCTGGCCGCCATGCAGATCCATCAGTTCGGTTGCGGTTTCGTCGCAGACGCTCTTGCGGCGACCGCAGATGTGAACCTCGGCGCCTAGCTCGAGAAAGCGCGTGGCCATGGATTTGCCAAGACCTGTACCGCCGCCCGTCACAAGGATGCGCCGCCCGGCCAGAAGCTGATCGTTGAACATCGTTTCCACCCCCATGGATTGTCCATTGATTGATCATTTGACTAAATCCGGGCCGCGCCCTTCTGTAAAGCTGCACCAAGGAATAAGAGTGGGAGGAGAACGTTCATGGAAGACGTATCGCAATATCGCTTGCCGATGGCATCGCCGATGTTCGTCCTGCGCGCGGATAAAAACAACGCGCTCGACGTCGCGATGTTCGACACGCGGGCTGCTGCGACCGATTGGCCCACCGGGGAAAAAGGGCGCGCGAGCGGTAGCATTGTCCGGTGAAGGCCGAGCTTGTGCGCCGGCCTCGACACAGGCCGCTTTGCCCCGATGCAGGCTGGATGGCGAAAAGCGCGACCTGACCGCGCGCGCCCACCGCCTTGCTTTCGTTGATCCCGGCCAGATGAAATGCCCACCGGCAGTTGCCATACCGCCCGATCTTAACCTTGCGCTCAGCTAAAAAAGTTGCGACTCAGGGTACTTCCGGTCAACTTCTGCAGCAATCAGCCATGTCTTCACAGAATATGTCTTCCCAGAGAGCGTCGTCCCAGGCCGGACTTTCCGACGCGGATAGTCGGCCCAATCGCTCGGCCGACGCTCTGGCGCTGGAAGCGGATGCGCGGCTGCGCAACGATATCCGGCTGCTCGGACGTATCCTCGGCGATACCGTGCGCGACCAGGAAGGCGCCGACGTGTTCGACCTGGTCGAGCGCATTCGGCAGACCTCGATCCGCTTCCACCGCGACGAAGACAGTTCGGCGCGACGCGAGCTCGAAACCATTCTCGACGGCATGTCGATCAGCGAAACCGTGCGTATCGTGCGGGCCTTTACCTATTTTTCGCATCTAGCCAACATCGCGGAGGACCAGAACAATATCCGCCAGATGCGGTCGGGGAATGGTGCGGCGGGTACCTTGGGCTCGGGAAGCCTTGCAATGACGCTGGCGCATGCCCGAGACGCCGGCTTCAGCGCGGCAGATCTGCGCCATTTTTTCGCCAGCGCCTTGGTCGAACCGGTTTTGACCGCGCATCCGACCGAGGTGCGGCGCAAGAGCACGATCGATCGCGAGATGGAAATCGCGGCACTGCTGGACCGGCGCGAACGCTTCCAGTTCACGGCGGAGGAGGCGGCCGCCAGCGACGAGCAGTTGCGTCGTGAGGTGCTGACCTTGTGGCAGACCAACCTTTTGCGCCGCACCAAGCTCACCGTGCTCGATGAGGTCGCCAACGGATTGTCATTCTACGATTACACCTTGCTGCACGAGGTGCCGCGGCTGCATTGCGCGCTGGAAGACCGCTTGAACGAGGAGGATGGCGACGCGCGCGGCGAACTGGCGTCGTTCCTGAAAATAGGGAGCTGGATCGGCGGTGACCGTGACGGCAACCCCTTCGTCACGGCGGAAGTCATGCGCGGCACCCTGCGCCTGCAATCGAGCAGGATCCTTCAGTACTATCTCGAGGAATTGCATGCGCTCGGCTCCGAGCTGTCGTTGGCGGCGCATCTTACCGAAGTCTCAGAGGATTTGCGCGGGCTTGCGCAGCGCTCGCCCGATACCTCGCCGCATCGAAAAGGCGAGCCATACCGGCTGGCGGTATCCGGCATTTATGCGCGGCTGACGGCGACCGCCGCAAGGCTCAAAGTGGAAACCAGGAGGCCGCCGGTCGGCGAGGCCACGGCCTATGCCAGCGCCCAAGAGTTCAAGGCTGATCTCGATATCCTCGATCGCTCGCTGGTTGCGAATAATTGCAGGGTTATTGCGCGCGGCCGATTGCGGCGATTGCGTCGCGCGGTGGATTGCTTCGGCTTTCATCTCGCGGACCTCGATATGCGGCAGAACTCCGCGGTGCATCAGCGCACCATCGCCGAGCTATTGGATAGTGCGCGGCCGGGCACCTCTTATCTGGCGTTGAACGAAGACGCGCGGATTGCGCAACTTGCCGTCGAATTGCGCAACGCGCGACCGTTGATCTCGAGCTTCGTGAAATACAGCGATGAGACGGTTGGCGAATTTGCTGTGTTCCAGGAGGCCGCGCGGTCGCACACGACATTCGGCACGGACGTGATTCCCCAATGCATCATCTCCATGACCGAGGGCGTCTCCGACATGCTGGAGGTGGCCCTGCTGCTCAAGGAGGTCGGCCTGATCGATCCTTCCGGCCGCAGCGCGGTCAACATCGTACCGCTGTTCGAAACCATCGAGGATCTGCAGGCCTGTGCCGCGATCATGGACCGGGCGCTGTCGCTGCCGGAATATCGGCGGCTCGTGGATAGTCGCGGCGGGGTGCAAGAGGTGATGCTCGGCTATTCCGACAGCAACAAGGACGGCGGGTTTATCACGTCAGGCTGGGAACTCTACAAGGCCGAGATCGGGCTGGTCAGCGTGTTCGAGCGCCATGGCGTGCGCTTGCGGCTGTTCCATGGCCGCGGCGGATCGGTCGGTCGGGGCGGCGGTCCAAGCTATGACGCGATCCTCGCGCAGCCCAGCGGCGCCGTGAACGGGCAGATCCGGATCACCGAGCAGGGTGAAATCATCTCCAGCAAATATTCCAACGCCGAGATCGGCCGCAGCAATCTGGAAATAATGGCGGCCGCCACCCTGGAGACAAGCCTGCTGCAGCCGCGGCAGAGCGCGCCGCGTGACGAATATCTCGAAGCCATGGAGCAATTGTCGAATTTGGCCTTCAAGGCCTATCGCGGACTGGTCTACGAGACCGAGGGCTTTGTCGATTATTTCTGGGAATCGACCGTGATCACGGAAATCGCGACGCTCAATATCGGCAGCCGGCCGGCATCGCGCAAGAAAACCCGCGCCATCGAAGACCTCCGCGCCATTCCCTGGGTGTTCAGCTGGGCGCAATGCCGGCTGATGCTGCCGGGCTGGTATGGTTTTGGCAGTGCGGTCGAAAGCTGGATATCGCAACATCCTGACAAGGGCATGCCGTTTCTCAAGGAACTCTACCGCGAATGGCCGTTCTTCCGCATGCTGTTGTCGAACATGGATATGGTATTGGCGAAAAGTTCGATCGCGGTCGCCTCGCGCTACGCCGAACTGGTGTCTGATGTGGTGTTGCGCGAAAAAATCTTCGGGCGGATCCGGCGGGAATGGCATCTTTCGATCGAGACGCTGCTCGATATCATGGGACAGCAGCGCCTGCTGCAGGGCAATCCGTTGCTGGAGCGCTCGATCCGCAACCGCTTCCCCTATATGGACCCGCTGAACCACGTGCAGGTGGAATTGCTCAAAGCGCATCGCGCGCAGAATACCGACGAACAGATCCTGCGCGGAATTCAGCTCACGATCAACGGGATCTCGGCGGGGTTGAGGAATAGCGGATAGGGACGAGGCGAATGGTGAGTTGCGAACAGCGAACAGAAAAGTTGTAGTCGCTATTCACCGCTCTCTCATTCGCCGTTCACCCGCAGATGCCTTCCTTGGAACGGTCGATTTGGGCGCGGGTTCCTGTCTTGGCAGATATTGGACCGTCCGCCGCGACAGTCCAGCTTGCGGCGTGCACGCCGTGCATTTCCGGCCCACGTACAATGGATAAGGCTGGACCGCTTGTGTCCTTCCAATTCGGCGCGCTATTGTTCCGCCAGAACCAGAAATCGGGAGGATTTGATGTCGAAAATGACAGCCGCGGTATTGGTTGCGGGTCTGGCGATGGCCACGCAGGCGATGGCTGCCGACGCGCCGGCGGAAATCAAGATAGGTACGCTCTATGCGTCGTCCGGGCGTTTCGCGTCGATTTCGATGCCGGTTTATAGCGCGCTGAAGCTCTGGGCCAATCAGAAAAATGCCGATGGCGGCGTGTATGTGAAGGCGTTCGACAAGAAAATTCCCGTCAAGCTTGTCGCCTATGACGACCAGAGCAACACCGCGACCGCGTCCACGCTGTATAACCAGCTTGTCACCCAGGATAAAGTCGATCTGCTGGTTGCCGACTTCGGGTTCGGTGCTGACCGCGCCAGCCGCGACGATCGCGCGTGACCACAAGATGTTCCTGTTCGACCAGACCGGTACCGGCGCCAGCTTCTTTTCCAAGGAAAATCCCTACATCGCGCTGATGTCCGATCCGGTCTCGACGATCTGGCCCAAGCCGGTTGCCGACTTCATCTCACACGACGGTCCGGGGCTTGGCATCAAAAAGATCGCCATTCTCTATTCGACCAATGAATTCACCGGTACGCAGGCCAACGCGTTCCGCAAGTTCGTCAAGGATTCCGGTGCACCGATCGAGATCGTCTATGACCAGGGCGTTCCGACCGAGACCACCAACTACACGGTCATCATCAATAACATCAACAACACGCAGCCGGATGCGGTACTTCATTTCGGCTACGCGCCGAACGACATCGCCTTCCTGCGCAACGTGCAGGATGTCGGCATCAAGTTCAAAATGATGTTCTGCATCTATCCCGGTCTTGAGACCGAGCTTCTGGAAAAGAATGTCGGCGTCAAGGGGCTTGAGCACATCTTCACTTACGTGCCGCCTTCCGAGCTTGATTATCAAGTCAACTTCGGCATGAACATGAAGGACTACAAGGCGGCCTGGGACAAGGCCTATTCCGATGGCAAGGTCGAGTTTGGCTTCAACGCGGTTGCCGGATACACAACCGGTCTGGTCATCGAGAAGACCCTGTCGGTCGCGAGCAGCCTCGACCAGCTCGAACTGCGCCGCGCCAATTTCAGCCTGTCCGGCGAGCTTAAGACGCTCGATGGCACCTATGCACTGGACGAGATGGGTGGTCAGATCGGCGAGTTGACGCCGCTCGGGCAGCTCGAGCTCGACGACAAGAATCCGGAGAAACTGAAGTTCATCTCGATCTATCCGCACGAGACCGCGACCGGCAAGCCGGTTTATCCGCGTCCATGAGGCGATTTGAGGCCTCAAGCCGGGTACCCGGAGTGGCGCGTCGATGCTGATTTACGCGCTGGTCGCCGGCGTGCTGTTCGGGCTGTATTTCAGCCTGGTTGGAATTGGCCTCAATCTCGTGTTCGGCGTCATGCGCATCGTCAACCTGGCGCATGGCGATTTCCTGATGCTGGGCGCGTTCGTCGCCTTTGGCGTCGTGGCGCTGGCCGGCATCGATCCGTTGTTCGCGGTGCCGCTGGCATTCGTGATCTTCGTGTTGGTCGGCCTAGTGCTGTACTGGGTGCTAGTGCCGCGGCTGCAGGGCTCGGTCAATCCGGAAATGTTGTCGATCATCCTGTTCTTCGGCCTCTCGCAGGTGATCGAGGCGATCACCACCATCTTTGCCGGCACCAGCGAACGTTCAATCCAGAGCCGGCTGCTCGGCACGGTGTTTTCGACCATCAACGTCAAGTTTTTCGGTGGCAAGCCCGGCGCTGGCGGTCCGATCTCGATTTTCGGCCAGGGATTTCCCGCCCCTTGGGTGATCGCGGCCGTGACCAGCCTGATCGCGATCGCATTCGTTTATGTCTATCTGTACCGCACCCGGCTTGGCACGCTGACCCGCGCGGTGATGTCGCGCCGCGATGAAGCGTTGGCAACCGGCATCGATGTTGACCGGGTATCGGCTGCCGCCTTCGGCATTGGCCTCGGGCTTGCTGCCGTCGCCGGCGTATTTGCGCCCTTCATGTTCGGATCGGTGACGCCGGCGTTCGGCGCCGATGCGACCGTAACCTCGTTTGCCATCGTGGTGCTGGGCTCGCTCGGCAACCCCTTGGGCACCGCGCTCGGCGGCGTGGTGTACGGGGTCTGCTATATGCTGGTGCAAACCTATCTGAGCTCTTGGGCTGACCTTCTGCCCTATGTACTGTTGATCCTGATCCTGCTGTTGCGTCCGAGCGGCTTGCTCGGAAGGCGGGTGCGCGTTGCCTAGCGCGGTCAAACATCTGCTGTTCATCGTCACGCCGCTGGTCGTCATCCTCGCGGTCTTGCCAAGCGTGTACCAGAACCATCTCTTGCTGTTCAATTTCGTGATCTTTCTGGTGCTCGCGCAGGGCGTCAACATCATCTACGGATTCACCGGCTATCTGCCATTCGGCTATGTCGGCTTCTTTGGTGCCGGCGCCTACGGCTTTGCGATTCTGGTGATGCACTATCAGGCGCCGGCCGTCATAGCAGTGCTCGCAGGTGGGGCCGTCGGTGTTGCACTCGGGCTGTTGCTGACGCCGCTATTGCGGCTATCCGGCGCGTATTTCGCCATCGCCAATCTCGCGGCATCGCTGGCGGTGCTGCACTTCGTTGCCAATCCGGCGCTGGAGAATATTACCAAGGGACCGTATGGCGTCTCGCTTACGGGGACCTTCAATCCCAACATGGCCTATGCGGCAGCCCTCGTCGTTCTGTCGCTGACCCTGGGGGCGGTGGTATTCCTGAAGAACTCGCGCTTCGGTCTCGCGTTGCAGGCGGTGCGCGAAGACGCGGTCAGCGCTTCGATGGCCGGCGTCAATGTGGTGCGGATGCGCGTGATCGCATGGCTCGCGTCTGCGCTGGTGGCGGGTCTCGCCGGTGGCGTCTATGCCTGGTACGTCTCGGTGTTCTATCCCGATAACGTATTCTCCGGCGATTTCAGCATTTTCGCGATCGTGTTCGCGCTGTTCGGCGGCGTTGCTACGATCTGCGGTCCGATCGTCGGCGTCATCATTCTCTACGGCATCTACAATCTGATCGGCTTCACCACGCCACAATATTTCCAGTTGATCTATGGCCTCCTTATCATGGGGCTCGTGCTATTCCTTCCCGCAGGGCTGGTTTCGCTCGCGACGCGCAGGGGGTGGCATGTCCCCTGACAACAAGCCGATCCTCAGGGTTTCCAAGGTCGTCAAACGTTTCGGCGGCTTTCACGCGCTGGATGGCGTGAGCTTTCACGTCGTCCCCGGCGAAATTCTCGGCCTGGTCGGCCCGAACGGTTCGGGCAAGACCACGGCAATCAACGTGATCTCCGGGCTTTACGCACCTGACGGAGGCGCGGTGACATTCGATGGCGCCTCGATCGGCGGCATGGCCTCGCACCGGCTGGTCCACCGCGGCATCAACCGCACCTTCCAGGTGCCAAAACCGTTCATGTCGCTCACCGTGCGCGAGAATATCGCAGTCGCGCTGGCGTATGGCCGCGCCGCGGTGACGCCGCCGACGATGCAGGCGCTGCTCGACGAATACCGGCTCGCCGACGTCGCCGATCGGCCGGCGGTGGACCTCAACAACGCGCAACAGAAGATGCTCGATCTGGTGCGCGCGCTTGCCACGCGGCCGCGGCTGTTGCTGCTCGACGAACTGGCCGCCGGGCTCAATCCAGCGGAACTCGACTGGATCGCCGAACGCATAAAGGCATTGGCGCGGTCCGGTGTTGCCATCATCGTGGTCGAGCACCTGATGGGCTTTATCGAGCAGATCACCGACCGCGTCATCGTCCTCAACGCCGGCAAGGAAATTTTTGAAGGCAAGCTAGCGGTCGCGGTCCAGGTACCGCAGGTCATCGAGGTGTTTTTGGGAGGCGAGCATGCCGCGTGAGGCCGCCGCGCCCTTGTTGAAAGCCACCGGCGTCGATGCCGGCTATGGCACGATGCAGGTATTGTGGGGCGTCGACCTCGACGTGCGTCCCGGCGAGACCGTATTGCTGCTCGGCGCCAACGGCGCCGGCAAGACCACCTTCCTCAAATCGCTGGTCGGTCTGTTGGAGGCGCGCGGCGGCAGCATCATGCTGGCCGACAGCGACATCACGCGGCTGCGCTCCAGCGACCGCATGCGGCTCGGCATGACCTACATGTCGGAACTAGCGGTCTTCCCCGATCTGTCGATCGAGGAAAATATCCGTGTCGGCGCGCAGGCGCTCGGGCATGCCGATCCCGGTGCGCGGGTGGAAGAACTCTATGGCATCTTTCCGGTGCTGCGCGACAAGCGCCGCGCTCCGGCCTCCAGCCTGTCCGGCGGCCAGCGCAAGATGCTCGGTATCGCCAAGGCGCTCGCTGCGGAACCGAAGCTGCTGGTCATGGATGAGCCTTCGGCGGGGTTGTCGCCGCTGTTCGTCAAGGAAGTGATCCGGATCCTCAGCGATTTGCAGGGGCGGGGCCTTGCGCTTTTGATCGCGGAGCAGAATATCGGCTTCCTGGAAGTGGCAACGCGGGTCTTCGTGCTGGAAGGCGGCCGCATCCGCTTCTCCGGAACGGTCGCGGAAATGACCGACAACGAAGCGCTGCGACGGGCTTATTTCGGGCTGAAGTAATGCGCACCATCAGGATCGGATCCGGCGCCGGCTATTCCGGCGATCGCATCGAGCCCGCGATCGAACTCGCCGAAAAAGGCGACATCGACTATCTTGTATTCGAATGCCTCGGCGAGCGCACCGTGGCGCTGGCGCAGCAGGCGCGGATGAAGAATCCCGATAGCGGCTACGATCCGCTGCTGGAAGAGCGGATGCGCGCGGTGCTGCCGCTCTGCGCCGTCAAAGGCATCAAGATCGTCACCAATATGGGCGCGGCCAATCCGGAAGCCGCCGCGCGCAAGGTCGCCGAGATCGCCGGATCGCTCGGGCTGCCGTCGCTGAAGATCGCGGCTGTGATCGGCGACGACGTGCTGGAGGCGTGCAGAGACGGTGACCTCAAGATCATGGAGTTCGAGAGCAGCATCAAGCAGCTCGGCAACCGGTTGCTGTCGGCGAATGCCTATCTGGGTGCGGAGCCGATGGTGCAGGCGCTTTCGGATGGCGCCGATGTCGTCATCACCGGCCGCGCCTCCGATCCGGCACTGTTTTTGGCGCCGATGATCCACGCGTTCGGCTGGGCGATGGACAACTGGAATTTGCTGGGGCAGGGCACCCTTGCGGGCCATCTTCTGGAATGCGCGGGCCAGATCACCGGCGGCTACTTTGCCGACCCCGGCCACAAGGATGTCGCGGGCCTCGCCCGGCTCGGCTTTCCGATCGGCGAAGTCGGTGAGGATGGCGCGCTTATCATCACCAAGGTCGCGGGCTCCGGCGGGGCGGTGACCGCGCAGACCTGCAAGGAGCAGTTGCTCTACGAGGTCCACGACCCCAAACGCTATCTGCAGCCGGACGTGGTGGCGGATTTCTCGCAAGTGAAAGTGGAAGAGATCGCGCCGGACCGGGTGCGCATAAGTGGGGGCCGCGGCACCAAGCGAACCGACACGCTGAAGGTTTCGGTCGGCTACGTCGACGGCTTTATTGGCGAGGGACAGATTTCCTACGCGGGACCGGGCGCACTGGCGCGCGGCCGGCTCGCGCTCGATATCGTGCGCGAACGGCTCAAGCTCACCGGCGTTGCCGCAAGCGAGTTGCGGTTTGAGCTGATCGGCGTCGACTCCTTGCATGGCGCCGAAGTTTCGGCGCACGCCAATGAGCCGTACGAGGTGCGGGTCCGTGTCGCCGGCCGCACCGAAAACCTGCGCGAGGCAGTGCGGATCGGCAATGAAGTCGAAACGCTCTACACCAACGGCCCGGCAGCCGGGGGCGGAGCCTGGAAATCGGCACGCGATGTGGTCGCGGTCGCCTCGGTGCTGCTGCCGCGCGCCCTCGCAAAGCCGCGCGTGCAGTTTGTCGGGACCTAGGCCATGAAGCTGCGCGAGATTGCCCATTCCCGCACCGGCGACAAGGGCAACATTTCCAACATATCGGTCATCGCCTACGACGCGAAGCATTATCCGCTGCTGGTCGAGCAGGTCACCAGCGCACGGGTCAAGGCGCACTTCGCCGGCCTGGTCGAGGGCGAGGTGGTCCGCTACGAGCTGCCCAATATCGCGGCGCTGAACTTCGTGATGGACCGGGCGCTCGGCGGCGGCGTGACGCGGTCACTGGCTCTCGACGCGCACGGCAAATCGCTAAGCTCTGCGCTGCTCGACCTCGACATTGAAGATAACCTTGGGCCATGACCGAGAGAATTTCGCATGAGTAAGAACCCGACGCTTGCATCGCTGGCCGAAGATCTCGAGAACGGCCGCACCAGTGCGCGAAAACTGGTCGATGAATGCATCACCCGGATCGCCGATCCCGCGGGCGAAGGCCAGCGCGTCTTCATCCATGTCGACAAGGACGCCGCGATCGAGGCGGCGGAAGCGATGGATCGGCTACGCAAGGCCAAGGCCGCGCCGTCGCGATTTGCCGGCATTCCTGTCTCGATCAAGGATCTGTTCGACATCAAGGGGCAGGTAACCCGCGCGGGCTCGCGCGCGCTCGACGACTCACCCCCGGCTCAGGCTGATGCGACGGCCGTAGCCCGGCTGCGCCGCGCCGGCTTCATCGTGATCGGCCGCACCAACATGACCGAGTTCGCCTATTCCGGCATCGGCATCAACCCGCATTACGGCACGCCGAAGAGCGTCTGGCAGCGCAGCGTCGGTCATGTGCCGGGTGGATCGTCGTCGGGCGCGGCCGTGTCGATCGCCGACCGCATGGCCTATGGCGCACTCGGCACCGACACCGGCGGCTCCTGCCGAATCCCGGCGGCTTTCAACGGCATCGTCGGCTTCAAGCCGACGCAGCGACGCGTGCCGCTCGACGGCGGCGTGCCGCTGTCGCCGACCCTTGACAGTTTCGGGCCGCTGGCGCGCTCGGTGTCGTGCTGCGCGATCCTCGACGCCGTGCTGGCGGACGAGCCGATCGTGCCGCTGCGGCCGCGGCCGATCAAGGGCATGCGACTCGCGGTGCCGACCACGGTCGTTCTCGACGATCTCGACGATGCGGTCGCGCAAACTTTCGATCGCGCGCTGGAAAAACTGTCGCGCGAGGGCGCGCTGATCGAGCGAATTGAGATGCCGGAGTTCCTCGATATCGGCGTGATGAACGCCAAGGGCGGCTTCTCGGCGGCGGAAAGCTATGCGTGGCATCGTTTCCTGATCGCCAGCAGAGGCGATATCTACGATCCTCGCGTCGCCATGCGCATCCTGCGCGGCGAGGGCATGAGTGCGGCCGACTATGTCGATCTCGTCAACGCCCGCCGCTCGCTGATCGCGCGCACCGAAAAGCGCATCGCGCCCTATGACGCGCTGGTGCTGCCGACCACCGCCAACACGCCGCCGCGCATCGCCGATCTCACGGAAGACAAGGCGTTCACGACACAGAATATGCGCGCCTTGCGTAACCCTTCGCTGATCAACATGATCGATGGCTGCTCGATTTCGATCCCGGCGCAGCGCGAGGGCGAGGTGCCGGTCGGCCTGATGCTGGCTGCCGCGGGCGGTTCGGACCGCCGCATTTTCGAACTCGCGGCGGGAATGGAAAGGGCACTTCCGTGTTTGACCTGACATTCACCGTTAGAGATGGCGTGCGCCGACGCCGCTGACACTCGCGATCGACAAGGCGGTAATCGCCGTCTGGACCGGCCGCGATACGGTAGCGCGCGACCAGCACATCGCCGAACTCGAGTTAGAAGACCCGGTGCTGAACGCAGCATTCGTCATGCGTATGACGTCATCGAATTGCCGGTACTGGGCTGGTTGTTCTGCCGGAAATCGGAGGTGGCTTCGCGAGCGCATTCCGGGCTCGCTTCGCGGCCTAAGCTTCGTCATTCCGTGACGTCGTGCTGGCCCAGGGTCCGTCGCCTCGCGCGCCCCGGAATGACGGCTTTAATTTAAGGATCCGGTATGGCTGTCGCCAAGCTTGCAGATGCCCCGCGCGCACCCTCCGATACCCCCGCGCGCATCAACGCGCTCGACTGGACGCAGATCACCGCCGACCTCGACGGACAGGGCTGTGCGGTCCTGAAGAACCTGCTCACTCCAGACGAATGCGGCGTGATCGCGGCGCTCTATCCCGACGAGTCGCATTTCCGCAGCCGCGTCGTGATGGCGCGTCATGGTTTCGGGCGTGGCGAATACCAATATTTCTCCTATCCATTGCCGCCGCTGATCCAGCAACTGCGTCCGGCGCTTTACGCGACGGCTCTTCAGCTTGGCCAATCGCTGGAACGAGGCGATGGGAATCGATATCCGTTATCCCGCCTCGCACGACGCTTTCCTGAAGCGCTGCCATGATGCCGGGCAAACCCGGCCGACACCGCTGCTGCTGCAATATGGTCCGGGCGACTATAATTGCCTGCACCAGGATCTCTATGGCGAGCACGTGTTTCCGCTACAGGTTGCGATCCTGCTGTCCGAACCGGTCCGCGATTTTGCTGGCGGCGAGTTCGTGCTGACCGAGCAGCGACCGCGGATGCAGTCGCGCCCCGAAGTGGTGCTGCTGGCCCAAGGCGATGCGGTTGCTTTTGCTGTGCATCACCGGCCGGTGCAGGGGACGCGTGGGGTTTACCGGGTTAATTTGCGCCATGGTGTCAGCCGGATCCGTTCGGGTCATCGCCATACCGTCGGCGTCATCTTTCACGACGCGAAATGACGATTTGAAGTGGATACGAGTCGGTTGACTGTCGATCTCTTTGCGAGCCTGCCGGATGTCAGGCCCCCGCGCGAACCAATTGCCGAGGGCGCCGTGTTGCTGCGCGGATTCGCCAAACCGGCAGGGAGTGAATTGATCGCGGCGCTGCGTGCGATCACCGACCAGGCGCCGTTCCGCCACATGTCGACACCGGGTGGGCATCAGATGTCGGTGGCGATGACCAACTGCGGCAGCGCTCGGCTGGGTCACCGATCGTACCGGCTATCGTTACGACGGCGCCGATCCGCAATCCGGCAAAGCCGCTGGCCGGCGATGCCGTCCGTGTTTCAGAAGCTCGCTGGGACGGCCGCGGCGGAGGCGGGCTTTGCCGATTTCGCGCCGGATGCCTGCCTGATCAACCGCTATGAACCGGGCGCGAGGATGTCGCTGCACCAGGATCGCGACGAGAGCGATTTTGGCGCGCCGATCGTCTCGGTATCGCTGGGCTTGCCCGCGATCTTCCTGTTTGGCGGCCTCAAGCGAAGCGACAAGACGCAGCGATACCGGCTCGAGCACGGCGATGTCGTGGTTTGGGGCGGACCGGCGCGACTGGCCTTTCATGGCGTCGCGCCCCTTGCCGATGGCGAGCACACCTCGCTAGGCCGACAGCGCATCAACCTGACGTTTCGCCAAGCTCTGTAGCGCCGACAGGGGGCGCCGCGCCAGATTTCGAATTGGTCTGAATACAGCCTGCGAAGCAATCCAGAGCCGCGAAATTCGGACTGTCTTGCGTCATCGAGACGTTCTAGGCAATGACGGCCGATTTCGACAACAGGGAAGGAAAAAGCGTGGCAAACAACGTCAAGAAGATATGGGCTTCCGGCAAGGCCGTGGTGAACGCCTGGCTTGCGATCCCATCGGGGTTTTCCGCCGAGGTGATCGCGCAATGTGGCTTCGACAGCGTGACGGTGGACATGCAGCACGGCGTGCAGGACTACCAGTCGATGGTGCAATGCTTTCAGGCGATGCATGCCCATCCGGTGACGCCGATGGTCCGCGTGCCCTGGAACGAGCCGGGCATTATCGGCAAGGTATTGGACGGCGGCGCCTATGGCGTGATCTGCCCGATGATCAACACGAAGGAAGAAGCGGAGAACCTGGTCCAGTACAGCAAATACCCGCCGCGCGGGACCCGCTCCAACGGCCCGATCCGTTCCGGCATGTATGGTTCGGCCGGCACCTATCAGCAGACCGCGAATGAGGAGATCGTGTTACTGCCGATGATGGAGACCAGGACAGCGGTCGGCAACATGGAAGCAATCCTCGACGTCGAAGGCATCAATGGCGTTTATATCGGTCCGTCCGACCTTGGTTTCTCCTATGGGCTGGTGCCGAAACTCGATCGCGACGAGCCGGAAATTCTCAAGATCTACGAGAAGATCGTCAGGGAATGCGGCAAGCGTGGACTTTACCCCGGCATCCATTGCTCGGGCGCCGATGGCGCGGTGCGCGCGATCAATATGGGTTTCAGGCTGGTGACGCTGTCGAATGAAAGCGGCCTGATGGCGACTTACGCCAGGATGCAGATCGCGCAGACCCGCAAGGAATCCGGCGGCAACGCTTGAGGGGCGAATGGCGAATAGTAGTTGCGAGTAGGGGAGAGCGGCTATCAAATCACTCCATTCGCTATTGGCGATCCGCTGTTTCTGTTTTGATGGCGGGATGAAGATATTTCGTCGCGGATTATAGTCCCAGTATTACGGCTCCGGAGCTGCCATGGCCTATCGCCACGCCATCGACGCCACCAGCCATGTCTTCGGCGATCTGCGCGACCTGCTGGCCAAGGCCACGCCCCCGCGCTCCGGCGACCGGCTGGCAGGGATCGCCGCCGAAGATGCCCGGCAGATGATGGCGGCGCGAATGGCGCTGGCCGAGCTTCCCCTGAAACAGTTTTTGCAGGAAACCGTCATCGCCTACGAAGACGATGAGGTCACCCGACTGATCCTGGATACCCATGACAATCAGGCCTTTGCCCCGGTTTCTTCGTTCACCGTAGGCGCCTTCCGGGACTGGTTGTTGTCCGACGCCGCGACCGGCGAGAGCTTGCGAAAGCTGTCGCGCGGCGTGACGCCGGAAATGGCGGCGGCGGTCTCCAAGCTGATGCGCAATCAGGATCTGATCCAGGTCGCAAAAAAATGCGAAGTGATCACCCGCTTTCGCAACACCATCGGCCTGCGCGGGCGAATGAGCGTGCGGCTGCAACCCAATCATCCCCTTGACGATATTAGGGGTATCACGGCCTCGATCCTCGATGGCATCCTGCTGGGCTCGGGCGATGCCTGCATCGGCATCAACCCGGCCAGCGACGATCCGGCCGCGATCGGTGCGCTGCTGCGGCTCATCGACGACATCATTGCGCGGCTGCAGGTACCGACTCAGGGCTGCGTGCTGGCCCATGTGACGACGACGCTGGGCCTGATCGAGCAGGGCGCTCCAGTCGATCTGGTATTCCAGTCGATTGCGGGCACGGAAGCTGCCAACCGCAGTTTCGGGATCGACCTTGCGCTATTGCAACAAGCGCACCAGGCGGGATTGTCGCTGCGGCGGGGCACGGTCGGCAACAATGTGATGTATTTCGAGACCGGGCAGGGGTCGGCACTCTCGGCCAACGCCCATCACGGCGTTGACCAGCAGACCCTGGAAGCACGCGCCTATGGAGTCGCCCGGACCTTCGACCCGCTGCTGGTCAACAGCGTGGTCGGTTTTATCGGCCCGGAATATCTGTATGACGGCAAGGAGATCATTCGCGCCGGGCTCGAGGACCATTTCTGCGGCAAGCTGCTCGGGCTGCCCTTGGGCGTCGATATTTGCTACACCAACCACGCCGAAGCCGATCAGGACGACATGGACAACCTGCTGACGCTTTTGGCCGCCGCCGGCGTGACCTTCATCATGGGAGTTCCGGGCGCCGATGACGTCATGCTGAACTATCAATCGACCTCATTCCATGACGCGCTCTATGTCCGCGATCTCCTGGGCCTGAAACGGGCGCCGGAATTCGAGGACTGGCTGTTTCGGGCGGGGCTGACCGATGCCGACGCACGACTGGCCGCCAATGGCGGCCTGTTGCCGGATTTCGCCTCGCGGCTGATCTCCTGAAGCGCGGAAATCCTGACGTGGTCCCGATTGGGACCGCCGACAAGACACCTCCATGCAACCTTTCGAACCCGCGCGGGTTGGCAAGTCGGCTAAATTGGTAGATCTTCCAAGGTCATGGCTGCCACAATCTTGAGGAATTTGTAGCCCAGCTTTGAACCTGCTCGAATTTTGAGCCACTACAGGCCTGCAGTTGCAAAGGAAACTGGATGCGAGCTGAGGGCATCGAGAACGTACGGCGCATCCTGTGCGTATTCCCGCGCTATACGTCTTCATTCGGCACATTCGAATACGCCTATCCCCTGATGGGCGGCGTCCGGGCTTTCATGCCGCCACAGGGACTACTGTTGATCGCCGCCTATCTGCCCGAGCATTGGCCGGTCCGCTTCATCGACGAGAACATCCGCGCCGCGACGGCGGAAGATTTCGAATGGGCAGAAGCCGTATTGGTCAGTGGCATGCATGTCCAGCGTCGGCAGATGAACGATATCTGCCGGCGCGCGCATGCTTATGATCTCACAGTCGCAATCGGTGGTCCGTCGGTTAGCGCCTGTCCGGACTATTATCCCTCGTTCGATTACCTCCATGTCGGTGAACTCGGCGATGCCACCGACGAGCTGATCGCGCGACTGTCGCGCGATCCCTCACGCCCCGAACAGCAGGTGGTGCTGAAGACCGCCGATCGCCTCGATATGACTCGGTTTCCGATTCCGGCCTATGAACTCGCCGAGATCCCGCGATACTTCCTCGGCAGCATCCAGTATTCCAGCGGCTGTCCCTATCAATGCGAGTTCTGCGACATTCCCGGACTCTATGGCCGCAATCCCCGGCTGAAGAGTCCGCAGCAGATCACCGCCGAACTCGACAAGCTGCTCGAATGCGGCATCATGGGGTCGGTCTATTTCGTCGACGATAATTTCATCGGCAATCGCAAGGCCGCGCTCGACCTGTTGCCGCATCTGGTCGAGTGGCAAAAGAAGACAGGCTATGTGCTGCGCTTTTCCTGCGAGGCGACGCTGAATATCGCCAAGCGTCCGGAAATCCTCGCCGGCATGCGCGAGGCGTACTTCGCGACAATTTTCTGCGGCATCGAGACCCCGGATCCGGTGGCGCTGAAGGCGATGCACAAGGATCACAACATGATGGTTCCCATCATGGACGCGATCCACACGCTGAACCGTTTCGGCATGGAAGTGGTGTCCGGCATCATTCTCGGACTCGATACCGACAAGCCGGAGACCGGTCAGCATTTGCTCGAGTTCATCGAGGCCTCGCAGATCCCGCTGTTGACCATCAATCTCCTGCAGGCGCTGCCGAAAACGCCGCTGTGGGATCGCCTGAAGCGCGAAAACCGCCTGATCGAGGACGAAGGCCGCGATTCCAACGTCGACTTCCGCTTGCCCTATGAGGATGTCATCACCACCTGGCGCGCCTGCATGGGCCGCGCCTACCAGCCCGACAAGCTGCTGGAGCGTTACGAGTACCAGATCACGCAAACCTATCCGCACCGGCTGCAGCCGCCTCCATCGCCCGAGCGCGCATCGTGGAAGAATATCAAGCTCGGCCTGACCATGCTTCGCAACATCTTCTGGAAGGTCGGCGTGCTCGGCGACTACAAGCTGCAATTCTGGAAGTTCGCCTTGCGGCGGCTGGCGCGCGGCGAGATCGAATATCTCATCAGTTCGGTCCTGGTTGCGCATCATCTGATCAAGTTCGCCCGCGATGCATCCAGCGGCCATACCAACGCGTCCTATTATTCGCTCAAACTCCAGCAAGCCTCCGTTCCCGCGGAGTAGCATGTTGCCAATAGGCTGATAGTAATGGCGATGACCCCCGTGCCGCCGGGACGAACGTTGCGCGATCTGCGCCGTCTGACGCCGGCGCGCGTCGGGCTCGGCCGCTCCGGCGCCGGCATGCCGACCGATGCGCTGCTCGCCTTCACCCTCGATCACGCGCGCGCCCGTGATGCGGTTCATGCCGCCTTCGATATCTCCGCCCTGATGCAGGCGTCTCGCGGCGCTCGGCCTGGAGCCATTCGAGGTCCGCAGTCGCGTGCGGGACCGCAAGGAGTATCTGCGGCGTCCCGATCTCGGGCGAATGCTGGACGAAGCCTCGCAGCGTGCGTTGGCGGCGCATGGCCGCAGGCCGTGCCGGCTTGCGATCGTGGTCGGCGACGGCCTGTCGCCCGCGGCGGTCAACAGCCACGCGAGCGAGCTTGTCCGCGGTCTCGTTCCGCGCCTCGCCATCGATGGCATCGAAGTCGATTGCGCCGTGGTGGCATCCGGCGCGCGGGTTGCGCTCGGCGACGAGATCGGCGCGATCCTTGGCGCCCGCATGCTGGTGATGCTGATCGGCGAACGGCCGGGTCTTTCCAGCCCTGACAGTCTCGGGGCGTATCTGACCTTCGCACCGCGGCCGGGCCGCACCGACGCGGAGCGCAATTGCGTTTCCAACATCCACGGCGCCGGACTTGATCATGACGAGGCGGCTTCGAGGATCGCGTGGCTGGTCCGCGAGGGGCTCGCGCGAGGCATCACCGGCGTGGCGCTGAAGGATGAAAGCGGCGGCGGAACGCTCGCAGCGTCTCGACGCCGGCCGGGGCTTGCCTGACAAAACGGCGGTTTGAGGTCATTATCAGCGTTGGATATCGATATTGTGTCGAGGCCCGCGCTTGCGAGAAGCCACGCGGACCTGCTAAAGCGGTTTGGCAAATTTTCCGTATTGTTTTCAAGGGCTAGCGACATCACCCTCGGCCGATTTATGGCCTTGTTCGCGCCCGGGAAGCCAAACAGCACTTAAGCTTGCAAATTGAGCTGATGTGAGGATCGGATAAGGCATGCTCGAAAAGAACATCGAAAGCCAGGTCCATACCGACCGAATCGAGCAGCCGCCCAAGGGGCTCAGCATCGCCTTCGGGCTGGAGCGTATCGGCCTGATCGCGATCAAGGCGCCGATCCTGTCCTGCATGATCCTGGTTGTGCTGATCGTCGGCGCGATCTTCGGCATCCAGCGCATCAAGATCGACAACTCGCTGAGCCAGTTGTTCCGTTCCAATTCCAAGGACTACAAGCAGTACGAGGCGGAAACCAAGCGCTTCCCGGCGACCGAATTCGACGTCCTCGTCGTGGTCGAGGGCAAGACGCTGCTGGCGCGCGACAATCTCGAGAAGCTGCGCAATCTCGTCACCGACCTGCAACTCGTCGACGGAACCCGCGGCCTGATCTCGCTGTTTTCGGCGCGACAGGCGCCGGCGCCGGGCAAGCTGCCCGCGGCACTGTTCCCCAGCGATCTGCCGCAGGGCGCCGACTACGACAGGTTCATCGAGACGGTCAAAAACAACGAGATCATTCGCGGCAAGCTGTTGTCGGAGGACGGCACCCTGGCGCTGATCGTGCTGTCGCTCGAGCCCGACGTGGTCGCGAGCAGCAAGCTCGGCACCACGGTCGGCGACATCAGAAAGCTGATGGCCGAAGACCTCAAGGACAGCGGGCTCAAGGCCGAACTGTCGGGCGTTCCGGTCATGCAGCTCGAAATCCGCAACGCGGTCAAGCGCGACGGGCTGACCTACAACATCCTGGGCATTCTGGCCGGCTGCATCATCGCGATCATCTTCTTCCGCAAGATGTCGTTCATGGTGGTCGCCGCGTTCCCGCCGATGATCGCGATCCTGCTCGCGCTCGGCGGTCTCGGCTGGGCCAATTTCAATCTCAACATGTTCCTGAACGTGATGACGCCGCTGATCATGGTGATCAGCTTCTCCGACTCCATGCAGCTGACCTTTGCGGCGCGCGACCGGCTGATCGCGGGCCAGGACAAGTTCACCGCATTCAAGAACGCGGTGCTCGTGGTAGGGCCCGCCTGCGTGCTCACCCACGGCACCGCCGGCATTTCGTTTATCGCGCTGCAATTCTCCGATTCCGAACTGATCCGCAAATTTGGCGAGGCCGGGCTTGCCGCCACCATCATCGCGCTGCTGGCGGTGCTGTCGCTGGTGCCGGTGTTCGGCGTGCTGCTGGTGCGCAATGAAAAGGTGTTCGCGGTGAAATTCCAGACCGCGGACGCCGGCGTCCAGGCGCTGCGCAATTTCTGCTACTGGATCGCCGTGCGCATGGTCAGCCGCCCCGGCATGTTCAGCCTGATCGCGGTGCTGTTCGTGGCGGGCCTGAGTGTCGTCTATGCCAATTTGCAGCCGCGTTACCGGCTTGCCGACCAGGTGCCGGACAAGCGCCAGGCGGTTGCGGCCTCCAGCCGGCTCGACGCCAAGCTGACCGGCGCCAATCCGATCGACGTGCTGATCGAGTTCCCCAAGGACCAGACGCTCTATTCGCCGGAAACCCTGGAGACGATCGCGGATGTTCACGCGACCGTCGAAAAGGCGGCCGGCGTCGGCAATGTCTGGTCGCTGGAGACGCTGAGGCGCTGGCTCGCGGAAAAAGTCGGCAGTACCGACGTCGCGACCTTGCAGGACTATGTCAACGCGATCCCGAAATATCTGGTGCGGCGCTTCATCTCGGCCGACCAGCAGGCGGTCGTGGTGTCGGGGAGGGTGCCCGATCTCGATTCCAGCCAGATATTGCCCGTGGTCGAGAAGCTCGATGGCGCACTCGATGTCATCCGCACCAAACATCCCGGCTACGAGATCGCGGTCACCGGCCTGTCCGCCATCGCCGCGCGCAACAGCGCCAGCATGATCGAAAAGCTCAATCGCGGGCTGACGGTCGAGTTTGCGCTGGTCGCGATCTTCATCGGGCTCGCATTCCGCTCGGTGGTGGTGATGTTCTCCTGCATCCTGCCCGGCATCTTCCCGGTCGTGCTGTCGGGCACGTTGCTGTATCTGATGGGTGAGGGGCTGCAATTCGCCAGCGTCGTGGCGCTCACCGTGTCCTTTGGCCTCGGACTGAGCGCGACCATCCACTTCCTCAACAGGCTGAGGCTCGAGACCACGCCGGGCGTCAGTTCGGAGCTCGCGGTCGAACGCGCCACCGTGCTGGTCGGTCCGGCGCTGATCCTGACCACGGTGGTGCTGGCCTGCGGCCTGGTGGTGACGGTGTTTTCCGATCTGCCGTCGCTGCGCCTGTTCGGCTGGCTCAGCGCATTTGCGATGATCTCGGCCCTGATCGCCGACCTGTTCATCCTGCGGCCGACCGCGATGTTCCTGATCAACCTGTCGGACCGGATCCGCGGCACCGGCCGTCAATCCAAGGCTGCGGGTCTATAGGCCCGCTGCTGGGACTGCGGCTTTTCCGTCAGTGCGGTGGCTGGGCCGGCGTCTCCGGCTTCGGCGTGCCGTTCTGCAGGTTGAAGCGCTGGCCGTCGACGTCGATGGTGCGGATGGAGGCGCCGGGATTGCCGCCGCCGCGATGGCCGGTGTGGTGCGGGGTTCCGTCGTCGCGGCGAGCCGGCGGCGATGGTGCTGCTCCTCTGACTTGATGTTGTTTTCGATGCTCTTGAGATTGTCATCGACGATCGGGAGCACGACGGCATCGACCGCCTTGGTCCCCGCCGCGGAGAGATCTGATGTCGGCGGCGTCAGCGCCGATGTTTGCGTATCGCTCACGATCGCATTGGCCGTCGCGCCCGCTTGTCGCGCTAGCGCGGCCTGGGCCGCAGCAGCTTGTGCTGCCGCAGCAGCCGCAGCCTGCGCCCGACTGGCCGGCGTTGAAACGGAGCCGGTGCCGGTTACATTGTTGTTGATAACATTTGGATCGGTATTGTCGTTGCGGCCGACGGTCGAGCTGGTGGTGACGTTATCGTTGCCGGTCACGGTCCCATTGAAGTGGGAATTCGCCACCGTCCCACCCACATTAGTACCTGAAATAAACCCGGAATTTAGTCCCACGAGACCGCCGACCAAGGTGCCACCGTTGACGGTTCCGCTCACGTCGACGCCCGAAATGATTCCCCGATTATACCCAACAGCACCACCTATATTTGTGTTAGCCGCGTGAGACCCGTCATTAACGCCAATAACCGCTCCGTTGAATTGACTGTTGGTCAGGGAGGCGGTGAAGACGGGGTTGCCGAAACCGTTATTTCCAACCAGCCCGCCAACAACGAAGGGCCCGCCGATTATCCCCGATGCATGCGATCCGTCGATGGCTCCGGCGTTCAATCCCACCAAGCCGCCGACGGTGTTAGCCCCGTAAACATTGAACAATACGCCAGGCGCCAATAGGGGCGCGGCCTCGACCGGCGCCCTCGCCGCCTCGTAATAGCTGTTGTTGATCGAGATCACCGTAGGACCGATTGCATTAAAGCCGACCAATCCGCCAACATACAAGCTCTGGGGCGCAATCACGTTGCCGGTGGCATAGGACTTGTCGATAACCGAGTAGGTGGAGCTAGCATTGTTGTAACCAACCAGCCCGCCAACGTTGCTGCCACTGTCAACTTTTACGTCCCCGGTGGCGTCGCGAATTAACGATGTAGCCGAGGTTATTACCATTCATACCTACCAGCCCACCGACGTTGCTCATATTAGCGGCGCCCGCACCAGCGCTCGTCACGTTGCCGGCGGCGTAGGAATTCATGACGGTACCTGTGCTTGCTCCGATCAAGCCGCCCACCGTACCTACTATCTGGCTGTTGGCGTTCGTCAGAACAACTCCGCCCGTGGCGTACGAATTGCTGACGATGCCGCTAGAGTTGATTCCGACCAAGCCGCCGAACTGGAGCTCGCTCGACGTCACTACCACATTGGTGACCTTTCCGGTGGCATAGGAGCTATCGATAATACCGCCCGTGTAGCTACTGGTATTGAAGTTGACGCGGGGAGGGGTGACGCTGGTATCCAAGGTCGGGGCCTGTGAGCCCGTGCCCAAATTCTGGCCGACCAATCCTCCCACGTTACCCGTTCCGGAGACGTCCGCATTGGAGAACGAGGAGCGAATGCTACTGCCGACCGTTTGATTCAATCCGACAAGCCCGCCAACACCGGAAAGGCCGACGACGGTTGACGAGCCGGCGCTGGTAGCGAGGACATACGCGTTGCTGATCGCCCTCCGGCGTTCCACGCCACCAACGCGCCTGCGAAGGTACCCTTGGCGGTGACATTAGCGTCCACAAGCCCGATATCTCTTACCACCGACCCGGCGGTGGTTATCTTACCGATCAATCCATCCTGCCCACCGGTGGACGTGTCGTTGATCGTGAGGCCGGTGATGGTATTGCCGAGCCCGGCTAGGGTACCGCTGAAGTTGCGGATCAGGGCGCTGGTATAAGTCGTACCCGATGCGCCGAGGTTCGATGATGCCAATGCATAGTTGCCTGTGACAGTGTAAGGAACACCTAAGTCAATGTTTCCTGTGGTCGGATTATAGTAGAGAGTGCCCGGAGAGAGACGGCGCTTGCTTGATAAGTCCCCGTCGCCGGATTGTAGAATTGGCCCGAAGCGTTAACCTGTGCAATGTCATACTTCCCGCTAATCGGATCGTATACCATATTGCCATTGATGGTTGGATAAGCGCTCGTCCGTATGTAGGTTTGTGAGGCTGGGTCGTAGTAATTGGTCCCATTATACATCGGGATGCTGTACTGGCCCGTTGCCGGATCGTAGTAGTAGAGACTATTGGTAGAGATGAGGGCGTAAGCCGCGGTGAGGTCGTAAAGTTTCGAAACGGGATTGTAGTAGCAGGTCGCGCTTCCGCAAGTCCCCGTCGTTGAGGTCGGCAGGATGTCGTAAGCATTCGTCGCCGGATTGTAAAAATTGGTACCATTATTGACGGCCTTGCGCGCGACGATGGAGCCCACGATATTGGTCGTTGTCGGCACGTCGTACAATCCGGTGTGCGGATCGTACGACATCCCTGTCGAACTGTTGCCTTTGTCCAGCAAATCCAACTGGCTGATGCTATGGATCAGCGTGTAGGTCTGGCCGTTAATTGTCAGGCCAGCACCGTTGAGCGTGCTGGCGCCATCATGGGCAAGGGTGATGCTGCCGTAGACGCCGCCGCTGGTGTCCTGATTGGCGACCGGAATGCCGTTGGCGTCGAGCACCGTGCCGCTATAACTCGCCTTGGTGCGGATGTTGTAGTTGGTGCCGCTCGCCGGCGTGGTGACGGTGGTGCCGTTATAGCCTCCGTAGTTCAGAACCAAACCTGCGTTCAACCCCGTGGCGCTAATCGGCGCATTGATGTTGATGTTTTTGGTGGCATTGAGCGTCAGGATGGTATCAGCCGACCAATTCACCGCAGCGTTGACGTTGATATTGCCGTCGTTCGTTCCGTTGTTGCCGCTGCCGGATGTCACGATGATGATGCTGTGACTGTTGAGCAGGTGCCGGCGCCGAGCCGGTGATATCGCCACCGCTTGCTGCGATAGTGTAGCCGTCCGGATCGATCAGCAAGGAGCCGTTCTGACCGTACGCCGACTTGGTCGTTATCACCGCGCTGTCGGCGATCGTGACCTTGTCGCCGCTCGTTTCGATGAAGCCGCCGTCGCCGCCCTTCGGCGCGGACGCATCGAGCTTGCCGGAGGCGTTGACGGTGCCGCCCTGGGCCAAGAGCTTGATCGAGCCCTTGTGCACGACGGGCGCAGTCGAACCGCCCGTGAGCGACGCCATGGTGCGGGCCTGAATGATGCCTGAATTATTGACCTGCGCTGACAGCACCTCGTCCGCGGCCTTGGCGGTCATGATCACCTGGCCGCCATTGGCGATGATCGCCCGCTTGTTGGAGACCAAAGCGTTCAGCGCGCCCTTGCTGATGGTGACGTCGACCAGCGAGTTGCCGCCGAAATTCAGGGTAATCTGCTGGCCGGAGGCCATTGCAACGGTGCCGAGATTGGCGGAGATGACGCCGTCATTGGCTACCGTCTTGCCGAGCAGCGAGACATAGCCGCCGGGGCTGGCATGGATGTTGCCGCGGTTGATGACGGAGGCGCTGGAGCTGCCGGAGAAATTATATCGTCCGGCCATGAAATCGGCGTTGGAGATATCGAGCGTGCTCGCCACCAGGCCGCCGACATTGACCTGGGCGCCCTTGCCGAACAGCACGCCGGCCGAATTGACGATGAAGACCTGGCCGTTGGCGTTGAGCGCGCCGTTGATGACGCTGGTCTCGTTGCCGATGACGCGGTTGAGCGTGGTGGAAGCCGCGCTCGGCTGGTTGAAGTTGACGGTTTCCTGCTTGCCGATCGAGAACCCTTGCCAGTTGATGACGGCGCTGTTGGTGGACTGGTTGATGTTGGTGGTGTTGCCGGATTGCTGGATGCCGGCCGAGCCCGCAACCACCGAGCCGCCGGTCGGCCCCGCCAGCGCCGGGCGCGGCGCCAGCATCAGCGCGCTGATCGCGGTCATGGTGGCGAATGAGTTCTGCAAAGCGCGAAGCCGCCGCCGGGGCGCCGGATCAATGCGAAATGGTGGAACAGGACATGCTTCCGCAACTCGCGCGACGCGCGATTTAGAAAATACAACCGACATGTAAAAACGCCCCAGCCCCTAAAGCGGTTGTGCCGCTATATCTCTGTATTCATATCTGTATATCTGCAGATATAACGTTAGAGTTGGCCGCGGTTGATGACGGAAGCCGCGGAGCTGCCGGAGAAATTATATCTTCCGGCCATGAAATGCAAGAATTCCAGCGTCGCCCGCCCTACATTGTTGGCACCTTGCCGACAGCACCGGCCGTATTACGTAAAGACGCGACGTTCGGAGTTGGAGATATCGAGCGTCGAGCGACGATGCCGCCGACATTGACCTGGCGCCCTTGCCGAACAGCACGCCGGCCGAATTGACGATGAAGACCTGACCATTGGCGTTGAGCGCGCCGTTGATGACGCTGGTCTCGTTGCCGATGACGCGGTTGAGCGTGGTGGAGGACGCGCTCGGCTGGTTGAAGTTGACGGTCTCCTGCTTGCCGATCGAGAATCCCTGCCAGTTGATGACGGCGCTGTTGGAGGACTGGTTGATGTTGGTTGTATTGCCGGATTGCTGGATGCCGGCCGAGCCCGCAACCACCGAGCCGCCGGTCGGCCCCGCCAGCCCCGGGCGCGGCGCCAGCATCAGCGCTCCGATCGCTGTCATGGTGGCGAACGAGTTTTTTAGGGCACGCAGCCCCTTGCGGACCGGTTGATCAGTACAAAATCGCACCGCGGGGCGCGCTGATACGCCCTCAAACACGCGCTTCGGAAACGCAACTGACATCGACATACGCCTCTACTGATACTGGGAAGGCGAATTGTTCCGTCGCTCTATATTTATCTGGAAATAACGCTAGGCCGCACGACAAGCCGCGTCAAGCTGTCGCGCTGTCGGAGGTTCGCGGCGCCAAAAAGACCGCGACTTTGTGCCTTCTCTGCATCACGCAGGAAGCAAGAGTGCAATCTCGGCGGGCATGTTAACTAATATTTTCGGCTGCTAATTAGTTCTTTGTCCTATTTAGCATTCCGACCGGCGCAGAGCGCGATGTCGCGTTGCTGCTGACAGCGCGTCCTGCAGGGTCCGCGAGACCTATTGCGTCTGCTGGTCGCGCGCGGCGAGTGCTGCCGGCAGGCCCTTGAACGACAAGGACAAAGCCACCTTGTGGCGCGTGCCGTCGTCGAACTCCAGCCGGCCCGGCTCGGGTTTGGTCTTGCTCTTCAGCGTCTGAACAATTTCGGGCTTGAGGTCGGCTTCGGCCACGCAGGTCTGCTGGCAGTGCGTGAAACTCGCGCTGATTGCCGGGCTCTTGTCGTCGACAATGACGCTTGCTCCTGTGGGCAAATACACGCCAGGCGGCAACTGGATGATCAGCTTGAACGGGTCCGCCTTGGCCATCCGGCCAAACACGACTTCCGCAATGACGCTCTGCTGTTGCTGTTGGTTACGCGCCGAGATCGTTTGTGCGACCTCGCACACTTTCGCCGCCGGCGGCTTGGTTTCGCACCGCACGACCCAATCGTCGAAAGTCGACGTTGAGGTCGAGGCTTGCGGAGAACTTCCCGAGCCGGCAGTGGAGGGTGCCGTCGCAGGCGATGGCGGAATATGAGGGGGCGTCTGCGCGCTGGCAGCAATGCCGGAGAGCAGAACTGCCGTCAGACAGCCGACATACACGCATCCATAGCTGGGGCGTCGGGTATTTTGATTGCACAGACGTGGCATGAATTATCCTCTTTCGGTGGCTTCGAATATGCGGTGGACGCCTCGGGCCGGAGGCGCAACTGATTGCGACAGCGGAACGCCGGCACTGGACTGATCGGAGATCAACAACATGGTCGGTTCGTTCAGGCCGAGCCCTGCACGACGGTGCTGTCGGGCAGAGCGCTGCGCGCCGAACGCGGCAGCAGCATCAGCGCCCCGACCTTCTTCGTGGGAGCAAACGAACCATGGAGTGCATGCATCGCGGCCTTTTCCGTTCCGATGGAATCGGAACGGGGCTCTGAATTCCTGTTTTGACGCGTTTTCGTTACGCGAACCGATATCCACTTCGCTCGAAAACGCTCCAGGTAGTCCCGCGCGTCGCCTGGCGCTGGATCAGTGCGAAATGGCAAAGCGGGACAAGTTCTTGCTGCACCCGTTTCGGGAAACGCAACCGACGGCATGGACACGCGCCCAACTCCCAACAAAAAGGCGACCTGTGCTTAGTCTATATCACGATAAATATAACGCTAAAATGCACGGCAGCCTGAGTCAAGCTGTCGCCGCTGCCGGTTTGGCTCGCGACATGGCAAACCAGCGAACTGGCTGCCTGATCCTGAATGTTGTAGCGGGGTTGCACTCGTTGGGGTAGACGCCACTAGCGTTGATCGTGTCGGCAGGTCCCGTCGAAGCTGCCGTCGCCCTGTCGGCGGGCGACAAGATGAAAAAAGAAGCCTCCGTTCCGGCGGACCGGAACGGAGGCTTTGTCTGTTATTTCGACGCAGGTCGCCGGCGGCAGCGGCTTATGGCCGGTGTCGCGTCAGCTCTTTACCATCGTGATATTGACGCCTCGGATCTCGCCCTTGGAGCTGATCTGAACCGTTTGCTTGTTGCCGTTGGTGCGCAATGTCAGGTTGGCGGAAAAGCCGTTAGCCTCGACAAATACGTTGATCTGGCCACCGCCCGCGGTGCCCTGCAGATTGCCGAAAATGTTGCGGCTGGCTTCGCTCCAGTTGCCGGAGATCCGTTCACCCTGGCTGGTAACATCGCTGCTCAGATCGAATTTGTAGCTGTCGCTGGCGCAGTGCAGATTCTGCTTCAGGTTCAGTCCGGAGCCGTTGACCTTGTAGTCGGCCTTGCAACGGATGCGTTCGGTGGTTCCGTCGGACAGCGCAACCGTGCCGGTGCCGGACCATGCTCCGTCAAAACCGGCAAACGGGCTGCTCGACTGCGCGTGGCTCGCGGACAGCGACAATATGAGCGCGGCGCCAACGGCAACCGACTTGACGGCCTGTCCAAACAAGCCCGAAACGAGCAATTTCATATGGTGTTTTCCCGTTTAAATTGACGTTCTCATGCAAGAGACGTCTCGCCGCATCGATGGTTTAGTATCGCCTTTGGGTCTTAGGTTCAAATGGCTACAGAGCTTTGACCTTGCCGGCGTTCAGCAATCCTCGCCATCAGATCAATTCCGTAAAATACACAAACCAGGCGCTTGAGAGTGGCGTTTTCGTTTCCCCTGCGTCAAAAAGTTTCACATCGTCGCCTGGATTTACACAACTTTCAGACAGGCTCTCGCTCTCAGCCTGTCTGTCCAAGGGAACAAATATCCCTTTTCTGTCAATACACTGCAGGCGTCATTAGGTTCCCTCGCAGCTCGCATTATTCAGGGCCGGCCGCCGTAAATTTGGCCGCATTTACCAGCGCTCTTGGCTGGCTCGTCGCCGCGGTTCGTGGCATTTGCAATCTGAGTCGTCTGTCCCGTTCGGCCCTGCGCTTTCCGGGATGGGGATTTCCCGCGGTAATAACAAAGGAACAAAATGCATAAGTTTTTCCTCGCACTTGGCCTGCTGTCGATTTCCGTTTCCAGCAGTGCAATAGCCCAGCAGCAACCGGTCCGCAGCGGCACCCCGGAAGAACAGGCCGCCTGTTCGCGCGATGTCCAGCACTACTGCCGCAAGGTGATCGATCAGGGCGACTTCACCATTCTGGCCTGCCTGCAGGAAGTTCGAGCGAAGATCTCCAAGGCCTGCGACCAGGTGCTCAAGACCCACGGGCAATGAGTCGCATCGGGCCGTAGCCGTCGCGGGGCCCGACAAGCTCCAGCCCGACAGGCTCCATGTGTGGTGCGGCCCGGGGCCCGCGGGCCATCGCGGATAGCATTGGTTTTGGCGGCGTATTCCCCTATATGGGGTTCACGGTCTGTCCGCATGCGCGGACGATTGCGCCCGACCCACCCCCGACCGATGTAGCCAATTCTCGATGACCACCGCGAGCGAACTGCGATCCGGCAAGACCCACCGCGACGAGAATTTTCCCGTCGCGTCCTGGATCATTCATCGGCGCCACCGGGCGCTGATTCTCGCATTCTACAATTTCGTCAGGACCGCGGACGACATCGCCGATCACGCAACGCTCGATGCGAGCGAAAAGCTGCGCTATCTCGATCTGCTCGAAGCCGAATTGCTGGGCCAGGGCGACAGCCAGCCCGAGGCGGTCAAGCTCAGGAAGGCGCTCGCTGAACGTGGCATGGCGCCGCGTCATGCGCTCGATGTCCTGGTCGCGTTCCGGATGGATGTGACAAAACTGCGCTACGAGAACTGGGACGAGGTGATTCATTATTGCCGCTATTCGGCGATGCCGGTCGGCCGCTTCATGCTCGACGTCCATGGCGAGAGCACGTCGACCTGGGCTGCTTCCGATGCGCTGTGCGCCGGGTTGCAGATCAACAACCATCTGCAGGATTGCGGCAAGGACTACCGCAATCTCAATCGGGTTTATCTGCCGCGCGATGCGCTGGCGGCGGCGGGCGCCTCCGTCGAACAACTCGGTGGCGATCGCGCGCCGCCGCCGCTGCTGCGATGCCTTCAGGCACTGGCGCTGCGCACCGAGGTGTTGCTCGACGAGAGCAAGTCGCTCGGCGCCGAAGTGAAGGATTGGCGGCTGGGGCTGGAAATCTCGGTGATCCAGAGTTTCGCCGACCGCATCGTTGGCATGCTGAAGGTGCGCGATCCGCTGAGCGAGCGGGTCCATCTCGGTCCGATGGAACTATTGGCCTATAGCGCGGGCGGTATCGCCGGCGAGATGACGCGACGCGCGACCGGGCGAAGGCCTGTGTCCAAACCGGCGGCCGACGCATGACGCTCGATACGACGTTGGCCAATCCCAGTTACGGCGATGCTGCGTCCGGCAGTTCATTCTACGCGGCGATGCGCATCCTGCCTCCCGAACAGCGCGAGGCGATGTTCCAGATCTACAGTTTTTGCCGGCAGGTCGATGACATCGCCGATTCCGATGGGCCGCGGGTCGAGCGGCTGGCCGCGATCCAGCAATGGCGCGACGACGTCGACGCGCTGTATCGGGGCCATCCGCCGGCGCGGCTGGCGGATTATCTCGACTCGGTGCAACGCTTCGGCCTCAAGCGCGAGGATTTCCTGGCGATCGTCGATGGCATGGAAATGGATATCCCGCAGGATATCCGCGCGCCGGATCTCGCAACGCTCGACCTGTACTGCGACCGGGTGGCGAGCGCGGTCGGGCGGCTGTCGGTGCGGGTATTCGGCCTTTCCGAAGACGAGGGCGTCGAACTGGCGCACCATCTCGGACGCGCGTTGCAATTGACCAATATCCTGCGCGATATCGACGAGGATGCCGGCATCGGCCGGCTCTATCTGCCGCTCGAAGCTTTGCTGCAGGCCGGCATCAGCTCGACCGATCCGCGCAAGGTGATCGGCGAGGCGGCGTTACCGAAAGTCTGCGCGCCGCTGGTCGAGCGCGCGCAAAGCCATTTCGCGAAGGCCGACGAAATCATGAAGCGCTATCCGCGGCGCGTGGTGCGCGCGCCCCGGATCATGTCGAAATACTACCGGGCAATCCTGAAATTGCTGGTCGCGAGAGGTTTCGCCGCGCCGCGGCCGCCGGTGCGCCTCAACAAGGCGGCCCGCCTTGCCATCGTGCTGCGCTACGCCTTCATTTGATGTCAAAAGTCGTCCACATCATCGGCGCTGGAATTTCGGGGCTGTCGGCAGCCGTGCGGCTCGCCAACGCGGGTTACCAGGTGCATGTCCACGAGGCGACGCAGCAGACCGGCGGCCGCTGCCGGTCGTATTTCGATGCCGCCACCAACCTCACCATCGACAACGGCAATCATCTGCTGCTCTCCGGCAACCGCCATGCGGTCGCCTATGCCAGATCGATCGGGACCGAAGAGGGATTGGTTGGGCCGGAGCGCGCGCAATTTCCCTTTGTCGATCTCTCCACCGGCCAGCGCTGGCAACTCGATCTCGGCGACAGCAGGCTGCCGCTGTGGGTATTCGATGAGGCGCGTCGCGTGCCCGATACCGATCTGTCGGATTATCTCGCGCTGATGCCCTTGATCTGGGCCGGGTCGGGCAGGCGGATCGGCACGACCATCCCCTGCGAGGGCACTCTCTACCAGCGACTGGTGCAGCCGCTGCTGCTCGCCGCGCTCAATGTCGATCCTCCGGAGGGATCGGCGGGCCTTGCCGGCGCCGTGGTACGGGAAACGCTGCTGGCGGGTGGCCAGGCGTGCCGTCCGCTGATTGCGCGCGAGGGCCTGAGTGCGGTCCTGGTTGAGCCCGCGCTCAAGCTGCTGCAGCGAAAGGGTGCCAGCGTCTGTTTGGGGCATGAACTGCGCGGCCTCAACATGTCGGGAAGCCGCGTCACTGAACTGAATTTTGGCGACGATGTCATCGCGCTTGCGCCTGGCGACGCGATCGTGATGGCGGTGCCGCCGCGTCCTGCGGCATCGCTGTTGCCGGGACTAAAGACGCCGTCAAAATTCCGCGCGATCGTGAACGCGCATTTCCGCTTCGATCCGCCGCGCGACATGCCGCCGATCATGGGCGTAGTCGGCGGATTGGTGGAATGGCTGTTTTCATTTCCGCAGCGGCTGTCGATCACCATCAGCAATGCCGATCGGCTGGTCGAGATGCCGCGCGAGGAACTGGCGCAGGCGCTGTGGCAGGATGTCTGCAAGGCCGCCGGGATTGCCGCCGAGTTGCCGGCCTGGCAGATCGTGCGCGAGCGCCGCGCCACCTTCGAGGCGACGCCGGAGCAGAATGCCTTGCGGCCCGGCGCGTCGACCGTCTGGAAAAACCTGTTTCTCGCCGGCGACTGGACTGATACGGGCTTGCCGGCAACCATCGAGGGATCGGTGCGGTCGGGCGACCGCGCCGCCGATCTGGTGCTTGCGATGCGGCAAGCCTGACCGACGCAGGGTTTTTCGATAAGACTGGACGCGAACAATTTTGAGGACGTCGAGCGAGATGCGTTCCGACACTGGCACTGTTGATGTGAAGGCCGATGCCGCGCTGGAGACGAGCATCGGCTCGGCGACGCGCGCGCTGCTGGATATGCGGCAGCCCGACGGTCATTGGGTGTTCGAACTGGAAGCCGACTGCACCATTCCGGCGGAATATGTGCTGCTGCGGCATTTTCTGAACGAGCCGGTCGACGCGGTGCTGGAAGGCAAGATCGCCAATTATCTGCGGCGGGTCCAGGGCGCGCATGGCGGCTGGCCACTGGTGCATGACGGCGCCTTTGACATGAGCGCCACCGTGAAAGCCTATTTCGCCTTGAAGGTGATCGGCGATTCCGTCGATGCGCCGCATATGGTGCGGGCGCGCGAGGCAGCCCGCTCGCGCGGCGGGGCGGTTCATAGCAACGTCTTTACCCGCTTCCAGCTGGCGATGTTCGGAGTGCTGACATGGCGTAGCGTGCCGGTGTTGCCGGTCGAAATCATGCTGCTGCCGATGTGGTCGCCGTTTCATCTCAACAAGATCTCTTACTGGGCCCGCACCACGATGGTGCCGCTGTTGGTGCTGGCGGCACTGAAACCGCGCGCCCGGAATGCCAGCGGCATCGGCATCGACGAATTGTTCCTGCAAGAGCCGCATTCGATCGGAATGACCGCCAAGGCGCCGCATCAAAGCTGGGGCTGGTTCCTGCTGTTCCGCGCGATCGACGGCGTGTTGCGGGTGATCGAGCCGTTATTTCCGAAGAAGCTGCGCTCCCGCGCGATCGATAGCGCGATCGCTTTTATCGAAGAGCGTCTGAACGGCGAGGACGGGCTTGGCGCGATTTATCCGCCGATGGCCAACACCGTGATGATGTACGAGGCGCTTGGCAAGCCGGCGGATTATCCGCCGCGCGCGGTTACCCGCCGCGGCCTCGACAGGCTCCTGGTGATTGGCGAGCACGAAGCCTATTGCCAGCCCTGCGTCTCGCCGGTGTGGGACACCGCGCTGACCTGTCAGGCGCTGCTGGAAGCCGGTGGCGAATTGCTCGCGAAGCAAGGTCTCGACTGGCTGCTGCCGCGCCAGGTCCTCGACCTCAAGGGCGACTGGGCGGTCAAGCGTCCCGACGTTCGTCCAGGCGGCTGGGCGTTCCAGTACAACAACGCCTACTACCCCGATCTCGACGATACCGCGGTCGTCGTGATGGCGATGGACCGCGCGCGGCGCGAAACGCAGGGCCATGAATACGATGCCGCGATCTCCCGCGGCCGCGAATGGATCGAGGGCATGCAGAGCCGCGATGGCGGCTGGGCCGCCTTCGACGTCAACAATCTCGAATATTATCTCAACAACATCCCGTTCTCCGATCACGGCGCGCTGCTTGATCCGCCGACCGAAGACGTCACTGCCCGCTGCGTCTCGATGCTGGCGCAGCTCGGCGAAACCGCGCAAACCAGCAAGGCGGTCGCTGAAGGGGTTGCCTATCTGCGCCGCACCCAGCTCGCCGAGGGGTCCTGGTATGGCCGCTGGGGCCTGAACTACGTCTACGGCACCTGGTCGGTGCTATGCGCTCTCAATGCCGCAGGCGTCAGCCATCAGGACCCGATGATGCGCAAGGCGGTGGACTGGCTGGTTTCGATCCAGAACAGCGACGGCGGTTGGGGCGAGGATGCGGTCAGCTACCGACTCGATTATAAGGGGTTTGAGGGCGCGCCGACGACCGCCTCGCAGACGGCATGGGCCCTCCTGGGGTTGATGGCCGCTGGCGAGGTCGGGAACCCGGCCGTATTGCGGGGCGTTGAGTACCTAAAAGGCACACAGACCGAAAAAGGACTCTGGGAGGAGCAGCGCTATACGGCAACGGGGTTCCCGCGGGTGTTTTATTTGCGTTATCATGGCTATTCGAAGTTCTTTCCGCTCTGGGCGCTAGCGCGGTATCGAAATTTGAGCGGCACTAACAGCAGGGTGGTAGGGGTCGGGATGTGAATTTGGGGGCGGTGGACGAGATTTCCGCGAGCAATGCTATTGACCCGCGGCCGGTACTGATTGTTACGGGTTTGGTGCAGGAGGCGCGCATTGCAGCGGGTCCGGGCATGACCGTGATCTGCAGCAGTAGCGATCCCCGGCAATTGCGGGCATTGCTTGCGACGCTTGATTCATCCTCGTTCAGGGGCGTCATCAGCTTTGGCGTTGCCGGAGGGCTCGACCCTGCCCTGAAATCCGGCGATGTCGTGGTGGCCACCGAGGTATTGGCCGGGGATGCGCGCTGGCTGGCCGGTCTTGCACTCAATGAAGAACTGATCACCCGGGTCGGGCTGGGAGGCTCTCGGGTAGTTAGAGGCGGTTTGGCCGGCGTCGAGCAGGTCATCGCGGCCCGCGCCGGAAAGGCCGCGCTGTGGTCCGAGACGGGCGCTGCCGCTGTGGATATGGAGAGCCATATTGCCGCAGCCTATGCCGCAGCGTCGGGGCTTTCATTCGCGGCATTACGGGTGATCAGCGACCCTGCCAACCGCGCGCTGCCGCCGATCGCCTTGGGTGCGATCAAGCCCAATGGCGATATCGACCTGCGCAAGGTGCTGCGCGGCGTGGCGCGCAATCCGATGTCGCTACGCGCGCTGGTCTCCACTGGAATCGATTTCAATCGTGCGTTGCGTAGCCTCCGCGGCTGCCGCAATTTTCTGCTCGGACGCGAAGGTGCACTCATTACGGCGGATCTGAAAGCAGCGGCGTAGTCTTCACAGACAGACAACGCGTAAAAAAACAGGGCACGATAACATCGCGCCCTGTTTTCATTTTTGACCGCTATTTGTTTATGCGGCCTGTTTATGCGGCGCTCGAAGCCTTCTGGGTCTTGGCTTGGACGGCTGCCGCCTCGTCGCGGCGAATCTCCGATAGCCGCTTCTGCACCTCCGCGGAGAAAATATACTGCGCCGGCCGCTGCTTATCGAGATTGATCTCAGGCGCCATCGGGCCCGTCGTGCGCACGCCGCGCAGGGCCACCCACATCGTCTTCAAGGGATTGGCCAGCGCAGCGCTGGCCGCGGTCGGCTCGTAGCCGCAATGCGCCATGCAGTCGGCACACTTTTCGTACTTGCCGGTCCCGTAGGTTTCCCAATCCGTGGTTTCCATCAGCTCCTTGAAGGTCTTGGTGTAGCCTTCGCCGAGCAGATAGCAGGGCTTCTGCCAGCCAAAAATATTGCGCGCCGGCATGCCCCACGGGGTGCACTCATAGCTCTGATTGCCAGCGAGGAAGTCGAGGAACAGGCCGGAATGCATGAAATTCCACTTCTTGCCCTTGCCGAGCGCGAATACGTTGCGGAACAACTTCTTGGTCTTGGTGCGATTAAGGAAGTGCTCCTGGTCGGGCGCGCGTTCATAGGCGTAGCCCGGCGACATCGAGACGCCGACGCCGAGTTCGGTGGTGAAATCGAGAAACTTGGCGATGTCTTCCGCCGCGTGTCCGTCGAAGATCGTGGCGTTGACGTTGACCGTGAAACCCCGCGCCTTGGCGGCCTTGATCGCCGAGACCGCGCGATCGAACACGCCTTTCTGCGACACCGCCTTGTCGTGATGTTCCCGCAGGCCGTCGAGATGCACCGAGAAAAACAGATACGGTGACGGCTCGAACAAATCGAGTTTCTTTTCCAGAAGCAGCGCATTGGTGCATAGCGAGACGAACTTCTTGCGCGCCACAAGGCCACGGACGATCTCGCCAATCTCCTTGTGGATCAGCGGCTCGCCGCCCGGGATCGCTACCATCGGCGCGCCGCATTCGTCGGCGGCATCCCAGCATTCCTGCGCCGACATGCGGCGGTTGAGGATCGCATCGGGGTAGTCGATCTTGCCGCAACCGACACAGGCGAGGTTGCAGCGAAACAGCGGCTCGAGCATCAGCACCAGCGGATAACGCTTTCGACCCAGCAGCTTCTGCTTGATCAGGTAGCCGCCGATTCGCATTTCCTTGAAGAACGGTATTGCCATTACGAGTTTTCTTTCTGCCTCAAAGTGGAGAAGTGGGTCAGCCCCAAATCAGCCTGCTGTCAGTTCGGCCGGAAGCCGGAATTCGATATTTTCCTCGCGGCCGGGAACCACCGAGACCGCTACCGGTCCGATCCGCCTTAAGGCCTCGATCACGTCATCGACCAGCACTTCGGGGGCCGAAGCGCCAGCGGTGACGCCGACGGCCTTGGCATCCTTCAGCCATTCCGGATTCAGTTCACTGCCGTCTGCGATCAAGTAGCTCGCAACACCGGCTTCAGTGCCGATCTCACGAAGCCGGTTGGAGTTGGAACTATTGGTGGCGCCCACCACCAGAATGACGTCCACGAGCTTGCCAAGTTCCCTTACCGCAGATTGGCGATTCTGTGTCGCATAGCAGATATCCCGGATATCCGGGCCTTGAATATCTGTAAAACGCTGCTGAAGCGCGAGAATGATGTCCCTGGTGTCATCCACGCTCAGGGTGGTCTGGGTGATATAGGCCACCGGGGTGTCCGCAGACAGCGTCAAAGCCGCCACATCGTCGACATTCTGGACCAGCAGGACCGGGCCGGGAATCTGGCCCATCGTTCCCTCAACCTCGGGATGGCCGGCATGCCCGACCAGGATCAGGGTCCGGCCCTTGGACATATAGCGCTTGCCCTGGTTATGGACCTTGGTGACCAGCGGGCAGGTGGCATTGAGGACCGGCAGGCCCCGCGCCGCAGCTTCTTCTTCGACGCTGCGGGCCACGCCATGGGCGCTGAATACCGTCACGGCCTCAGGAGGCACCTCCGACAAGTCCTCGACGAAGATCGCGCCTTTGTTTTTCAGGCTTTCGACCACGTATTTGTTGTGCACGATTTCGTGGCGCACATAGACGGGCGGACCATATTTCGCGAGCGCGCGCTCGACGATCTCGATGGCGCGCACGACCCCGGCGCAGAAGCCGCGTGGCTGCGCGAGAAACACTTCCATCGGACGCCCGTTACGCAAGTCGCACCAAACGCATGCAATATCTCCGTGTCGCTTCTGGTATTCGCAATATCCGCACAAAACCGGCTTTCGCAGCCACTTCGCCGTTAAGCGGATGGATGCACAGGGCTTGTGTCAAAAAATGCTCGGCTAGAAAAGGCGGATTGCAAAAAGGGTGGGTCAGGGTTGATGGATGGTGGTAATATAGTAAAGATATAGCAACGCTGACGCGGGTGAAAGCCGTAGAAGGCTTGGGAAACCTAACTTGTTCCTCACTTTACTGAGGGGCGATTCACATTATACCCGGCCTTGGGCACGATTTAGGCAAAATTTTAAGTGATCTGCTCGGGCCCTGACGGAAAACACCCAAAACATCATTAGATCGATCGGCGGAACTCCGCTAGACAGCGGGCGTTTTCGGCAAACCCGACATGAGCATCCGGCAAGCCCGACATAGAAAGAATAGATGTGCTGACAAGTGTTGTCGTTTCGATCGTTAAAACTTGTACGCGGTTTGCCATCCCTGTTGTCCTTGTCACCCTCGCCCTTGCGGTAGCAGCGGGCTACTACACCTCGCAGAATTTCCAGATCAACACCGACATCAATACGCTGATCTCGGCCAAGCTGGATTGGCGCCAGCGCGATAATCAGTTCGATAAGGCGTTCGACCGCGACAGCACCATCCTGGCGGTGGTGGATTCGCCGACGCCGGAACTGACCGGTGCGGCAGCGGCGGCGCTGCTGCAGAAGCTGACCGGCGACACCAAGCATTTTACCTCGGTGCAGCCGCTCGGCTCCGGTGAATTCTTTGAAAAGAACGGGCTGCTGTACCTTCCCGAGGCCCAGGTCCGCGAAATGACCGGCCAGTTTGCTTCCGCGGCACCCCTGATCGAAATCATGGCCGGCGATCCCTCGATTCGCGGGCTGACCGGCGCGCTGGAAACCGGACTTGCCGGTGTCAAGCGCGGGCAGGTCAAGCTCGACAGCACCGAGCGCCCGTTCAACCTGATCGCCCGGACGATCGAGGACGTGCTGAAGACGGGAACCGCGACCTTTTCCTGGCGCGAACTCGTCAGCGACAAGCCGCTGACTGACTCCGACAAGCGCGCCTTCATCGAGTTCAAGCCGATCCTCGACTTCAACGCGCTCGAGCCCGGCAAGGAGGCCACCGACGCGATCCGGCAGGCCGCCACCGAACTCGATTTCGCCGGTAAATATCACGCGCGCGTCAGGCTGACCGGCCCGGTGCCGATGGCCGACGAGGAATTTTCCACCGTTCAGGACGGCGCGGTCGTCAACGGCATCGGCACCGTGCTGGTGGTGCTGTTCATCCTGTGGATGGCGCTGCATTCGGCCAAGATCATCACCGCGGTGTTCATCAATCTCTTCATCGGCCTGTCGATCACGACGGCAGCCGGCCTGTGGATGGTGGGATCGTTCAACCTGCTCTCGGTCGCATTCGCGGTGCTGTTCGTTGGCCTCGGTGTCGATTTCGGCATCCAGTTCAGCGTCCGCTACCGCTCGGAGCGCTACAAGAACGACAATCTGCCGGCCGCTCTGGCCACCGCGAGCGGAACATGTCGCGGTGCCGCTGTCGCTGGCCGCCATGGCGACCGCGGCCGGGTTCATGTCGTTCCTGCCGACCGACTACAAGGGCCTGTCGGAACTCGGCGAGATCGCCGGCGTCGGCATGCTGGTGGCGTTTCTTTCCAGCATCACGATGCTGCCGGCGCTGCTCGACCTGTTCAACCCGCCCGGCGAAAAGGAAGCCGTTGGCTACGCCTTCCTGGCGCCAGTCGATCATTTCCTGGAAAAGCATCGCGTCATCATCATCGTCGGCACGCTGGTGATCGCGGTGGCCGGCCTGCCGCTGCTTTACTTCCTCAAGTTCGATTTCAACCCGATCAATCTGCGCAGCAACAAGGTCGAATCGATCTCGACCTTTCTCGATCTGCGCAAGGACCCCAACACCGGCGCCAACGCCATCAACGTGATGACGAATTCGGACGAGGATGCCCGCAAGATCGCCGCGAAGCTGGAAAAGGTGCCGGAAGTGTTGCGCGTGATGTCGCTGGAAAGCTTCGTGCCGGAGGACCAGCCGGCCAAATTGAAGCTGATCGCCGAAGGCGCCAAGGTGCTCGGTCCCGCGCTCAGCCCGGATTCGATCGATGCGGCGCCCTCCGACCAGGAGAATATCGATTCGCTGAAGGAATCCGCCGAGAGCCTGCGCAAGACCGCCGGCGACAACAAAGGTCCCGGCGCGACGGCGTCGCGGCGGCTGGCGGATGCGCTGGAAAAACTTGCCGGGTCCAATCAGGCGACGCGCGACAAGGTGCAGGCGATCTTCGTCGATCCGCTGAAGATCGTGCTCGACCAGCTAAAACTGTCGCTGCAGGCGCAGCCGGTCAGCCTGAAGACGCTGCCGCCGGAACTGGTCAACAGCTGGAAGACCAAGGACGGCCTGCAGCGCGTCGAGGCGCTGCCGCGCGGCGATCCCAACGACAACGACACGCTGCGCAAGTTCGCCAACGCCGTGCTCATCAGCCGAACCGAACGCGATCGGCGGCCCGGTTTCGATCCTCAAATCCGGCGACACCGTCGTGAGGGCCTTCATCCACGCCGGCTTCTGGGCGCTGCTCGTGATCGGCCTGTTGCTGTGGCTGGCGCTGCGGCGGATCACCGACGTGCTGCTGACGCTGGTGCCGCTGTTGGTGGCGGGCGCGGTGACGCTGGAAATCTGCGTGCTGATCGGGATGCCGCTCAACTTCGCCAACATCGTCGCGCTGCCATTGCTGCTCGGTGTCGGCGTGGCCTTCAAGATCTATTACGTCACGGCGTGGCGCGCCGGCAGAACGAATCTGCTGCAGTCGAGCCTGACGCGGGCGATATTTTTCAGTGCGCTGACAACCGCCACGGCGTTCGGCAGCCTGTGGCTATCGAGTCATCCCGGAACCGCCAGCATGGGTAAATTGCTGGCGCTTTCGCTGGTCACGACGCTTGCTGCGGTGCTGTTGTTCCAGCCGGCGCTAATGGGCAAACCGCGCGATGTCAGGGATTAGGCAGATATCGCCGACCGTATCGGTCGGCGCCGCGGCGGCATGATTCTGACCGACGGTCTTTGCGGTCCCGGCTTTCGGCGCGGCTGCGCCGGTTCTGGGCGGCGTAGTGGCAGTTTTGGCTGTGCCCTTGGCCATGCTGTTCGCGGGGCTTGAGGGGATCGGACCGGCAACCCGCGTCCAGGTTTCGCCGCCACAGAGGAAGCCGAGCACGCAACCCTGGATCTCCAGTTGATCGCCGCCGACCGGCTTGATCTTGGACGTGTAGGTTTGGCCGTCCTTGGCGTTGTAGACTTGACCTTCCCACTGGTCGCCGCCCTGCGTCTTCTTCATGTCGAGCAGGATCGGCATGCCAAGCGTCGGCCTGTTCTGCTTTGAGGCATCCGGATTGTTCTTGTCGTGCCCGCCGGGAACTTTCTCCCAGGCCACCACGCCCCACATGCTGCCGTTGCATTCGGCGACACGGATGTCGGCAACGCCGTCCTGCACCCGCCAGTCACCGGTGGGATCGGCGGCGAAAGCTGGCGTAAGACTTGTGGCGAAACCCGTCACAAATGCGGTTGCCAGGAATATTCTTGAATATGTAATTTTGCGCATGATCTTTCCGGGACAGTGCAACATGTTGGGAACCTATGCTTAAGTCGAAGGGCAAAACGCCGCATCGCGTGTTTTCAGTTGACGAAGTCGTCATCAACCGAACTATGTAGCTGATGTTATATCCGAATCTAGACGTTTCCGAGATGTTTGTGGATCGCGAGTCGCAGCGCAGTTCCATGCATACTCGCCATCTCAACGAGCAACTCGTACGGGTTCTGAAGACGATTGGCTACGATGTCGGTTTTCAGAAAGGGCAAGGTCAGTACCTGTTCGACCGCGACGGCGCGCGCTATCTCGATCTACTGAGCGGGTTTGGCGTTTTTGCGATTGGCCGCAATCACCCGGCGTTGCGCGAGGCGCTGAAGAGCGTGCTCGACAGCGATCTGCCCAACCTGGTGCAACTCGATGTCTCCACGCTGGCGGGCGTGCTGGCCGAGCGGCTGCTGGAATACGTGCCCTATCTCGACAAGGTCTTTTTTGCGAATTCCGGCGCGGAATGCGTCGAGGCCGCGATCAAGTTCGCCCGCGGCGCCACCGGCCGGCCGGGCATCGTGTACTGTGCCCATGCCTTCCATGGTTTGTCCTATGGCGCGCTGTCGCTGACCGACGATGCCAATTTCCGCGGCGGCTTCGAGCCGCTGCTGCCGGGATGCACGGCAATTCCGTTCAACGATCTCGCGGCCCTCGAGCAGGCGCTGTCGTCGCGCGAGGTCGCTGCCTTCATCGTCGAGCCGATCCAGGGCAAGGGCGTCAACATGCCCACCGAGGAGTTCCTGCCCGGAGCGGCCGCGCTGTGCAAGAAATACGGGGCGCTGCTGATTGCCGACGAAATCCAGACCGGGCTCGGGCGCACCGGGCGATTTCTCGCGGTCGAACACTGGAATGTCGAGCCTGACATGGTGCTGCTTGCGAAAGCGCTGTCCGGCGGCCATGTCCCGATCGGCGCGCTTTTGACCCGCAAGAACGTCTTCGACAAGATCTTCAATCGCATGGACCGCGCGGTCGTGCATGGTTCGACCTTTGCGAAAAACGATCTGGCGATGGCCGCAGGCATCGCCACCCTCGAGGTGCTGAAATCGGAAAAGCTGATCGAGGCTTCCGCCAAGCGGGGCGCCGAACTCCGGTTGGCGCTGACCCGGATGGTCCCCGGCTATGAATTGTTGAAAGAGGTTCGCGGCAAGGGATTGATGATCGGCGTCGAGTTCGGTCCGCCGACGTCGCTGCGGCTCAAGGCCTCGTGGAATGTGCTGGAGGCCGCCAACAAGGGCCTGTTCTGCCAGCTCATCACGGTGCCGCTGTTCAAGGACCACAAGATCCTCACCCAGGTTTCCGGTCATGGCAGCCACACGATAAAACTATTGCCGCCGCTGACCATCACCGAGGCGGATTGCAACTGGATCGAGACCGCGTTCAACAACGTGATCGCCTCCAGTCACAAGGTGCCCGGCGCGATCTGGTCGCTCGGCAAGACGCTGGTCGACAACGCGGTGCGCAAGAGCGCGTAGCAAGATAAGCCAACGCGATCGGCTCAGTTGCTGCTCCCGAGCGTCGCCTCGAACTTGTTGCCGAACTCGTTCAGCTCGTCGGCGCCGATGTCGCTGACGGCCCAGAAGTTCATGCCTTGCTCGCTCCAGCGCCTGACATTGAAGCCCTGCAGGTTTTCCATGCTGGCCGCCTTGCGCTCGGTGCTGGCGGTTTGTGCCACGAACAAATTGATGATGTGCTGGCGACGGCGATAGACCACCGCGCCGATCGCGCGGGCGTCGAGATAATCAAGCCGGCCGCCGACCAGTGTAAAGCCTTGCGCGGTCAGGTCGACCACCGGCGGCGAGACGTCGAGCTTGCCGTTGAACCACGGTTTGACGGTGTGCTGGTCGGTCGAGACCACGTCGATCAGATGGCCGGCCTGCAGCGAACGCAGATGCGCCGAGACCACCTCGGATTCGATGCGCTGCTCGTCGTCATTGCGCAGCACGATGGCGACAAGCCCGGTCGCGGCCAGCGCCGACACCGCCGAACCCATCGCAAAACCGCGCAGCACCGAGCGCCGGCTCGGCATCGGCAGCACGTCCGCCGATCGCGCCTGCGGCAGCGAGGCCTCGATGCGCTTGCGCAAGCCGGGCGGGGCGGTGTAGCGCAGGTTGGCGCCGGCGACGGCTTCGCTCATCTTGCGATAGTCGGCGAGCGCAGCAGTGCAGCGCGGGCAGCCCGCGATATGGTTTTCGACGTCGAGCGCATGCCCGGCATCGAGTTCGCCGTCGATCAATGCGTGGAGCAGGATCTCGGCCTCGTCGCAGGTCATGTCTGTTGCTCCTCTCCCGCCGTCCAAGCCGAACGCAGCATGGCTCGCGCGCGCGCAAGGCGCGACATCACCGTGCCGACAGGAGCTGCAACGATGTCGGCGATTTCGCGGTACGACAGGTCGTGGATTTCACGCAACACGAAGGTCTCCCGGAACGGCTCGGCAAGAGCTGCGACCATCTGCCGGATCGCGGACGCGTCGCGTTCGCGCAGCATCTGGCTCTCCGGCGTTTCCTGCGGCTCATGCCAGAGCGGTGTCGGTTCGGACTCCTCGGGCAGCTCGTCGAGCGCAGCGGTTGGCGAACCCGCGCGCCGCGCGAATTCGGCGCGGCAGACATTGCGCAGGATCGCGAACAACCAGGGCTTCATCGCGGGGCCGCGATAGCTGTCGAAATGTTTTAGCGCGCGCAGATAGCATTCCTGCACCGCATCCTCGGCGTCCGTCGCGTCGCGTAGCAGATAGCGCGCGAGCGTGTAGACGTCGTCGAGATAGGGCAGGGCGGCGTCGCGAAAGCGCTGCGCCTTCCCGCTATCGTCGTCGCCCGAGCGATTGATCGGCATCGCCTGTTGTCCGGCTGTTGCGGTAAATGCCTGCGCCCGGCCGGCATCGATCCGCCGACCGGGCATTGCTGTGATGCCTTGATTTCCGGTGCTATTCAACCTTGATCGTTCCGGTCATGTGCGGATGCAGCGAACAAAAATACGGGTATTCGCCGGCGGCCGTGAAAGTGAACGAGAAGGTGTCGTCGGTATCCAGCGCCTTCGAGCGGAATTTTCCGGCGGACACCACGGTGTGCGGAATGTCGTCGTGGTTGCTCCAGGTGACGGTGTCGCCGACCTTCACCTTGAGCTCGGCCGGCGCGAAGGTGAAGTTGTCGATCGTCACCTTCAACTCGTCGGCGCGGGCGCCGCCGAGATACAGGGATAGCGCGGCCGCGACGGCGAGGCGGACGCCGCAGCGGCGCAGAGTTGCCGATATCATCGCAGGATTCCTTTTCTTGTAACCTTGCAGCTTCTAGCCTTGCAGCTTTTAGCCTTGCAGCGGCGTGTCGATGATCGCGAGGCGCTCATCGCCGCGCTTGAAGTTGACGCTGGCGATGCCGAGCATGCTGCGCAGCTTGTCGTCGGCGACCTTCATCGGGCCGGGCGAGGGCGCGGTGCCCGGCGCCGGCTGCGGGAATGCGGTCGAGCGCGCGGTGTGGAAGGTGACGTTGCCTTCGACCTTCTGCATCACCTGGTGGATATGGCCGTTGAGCACCGTCACCGAACCGAAGCCCTTGAGATATTCCAGCGCACGCGCGCCGTCTTCGGTGCCCCAGCCCCATTCCGGATACACGGTCCACAGCGGGATATGCGCGAACACCACGATCGGCGTCGATTTCGAGCGGCCCTTCAGATCCTGCTCCAGCCATTCGAGCTGCTCGGCGCCGAGATTGCCGAGGCCGCCGGCCTTGAGGTCGACGACGTTGACGAGGCCGATGAAGTGCACGCCGTTGGCGTCGAAGGAATAATAGCCGGCGCCGCGCGTGCCCTTGCCGTAGCGATCCTTGTAGAACTTGATCTCCTCGTCGAGGAAGTCGTGCTCGCCCGGCACGTAATGCACGTCGAGCTTGGCCTGCGAGATGATGCGCTCGGCGTCGTCGAATTCGGACGCCTTCGACAGATGGCTGATGTCGCCGGTGTGGATCATGAAGGACGGCTTCGCCGGCATCGCCTTGATCCGGTCGATCGCCTCTTCAAGCGTGCCGAGCGCGTTGGGGTTGGCCGGCTTGTCGAAGCCGACATGGCTGTCGCTGATCTGCAGGAAGGTCATGCCGGTGGGCTCCGCCGCCAGCGCCGAGCCGACCAGCCCCAGCGAGCGCGGCACGCCGCCGGAAACCGTCCAGAGGATGCCGGTGCCGGCCCAGGTCATGCATTCCAGCACCTTGCGCCGGGTGAGGCCGGTTTCCGGATCAATCGGGCCGTGATTGTCGTGGTCGTGCGCGCTCATCGCCAGTCTCCCATGAGGCCCGTGATTGGGCATCGGGGACGTGATCGGGCGGGGCTGCGGTTTATTCCCGGAAATCGCCGGATCGGTCAAAAAGCCGGAGGTGGCCGGATGACGTTTCCGTGACTGTACGACGCGCTGTGTCGTGCGGCCGAGCGACGGGTCGCTGCAACAAAGCTGTCGTGTGGTTGTCAGCATAGTGTCAGACGCCTTGCGTAAGCCGTCCTGACGTCGAGCCGCGAAACCGGGAGAGCAACATGAGTGAACACGCCCACATCGAGCATCACCACAAGGCCGCCGAACATCACGAGCATGCCGCTCGCCATCACCGCGAGGCCGCCAAGCATCATGAAGCCGGCGATCACGAAAAGGCGGCGCATCACGCCCACACCGCTCACGGTCATGCCAGCCACGCCGAACATCATCATGTCGAGGCGAGCCGTCACCACGCCGCGCATCACGGTCAGCACTAAATTCTTCTTCTGACGCGTTTTCTTTACGCGAGCCGGCCACGGATCAAGTCCGAGGCATGCATCGCTCGAAAACGCTATGAATAACCAAGAAGCGTCTGTAACGGCGTAGCATTTACCGTCCCGCTCAAACGGGGCGGTTTTTTCCCCGCGAACAGTGCCTGTGCGCGCGGAAATTGCACAGCACCCACGGGATTGTCGCCGTATACGAAATTATGGAAGGCGCGGGGCTTTAAAGTGCGGTTTCGGCATTATGGATGCCTCCGTGTTTCAGCGTAACTCTTCCTGTGGCACGGATTGAGATGGAACGCGTATCGTGCGGACGACGCGATGATCCGGATCCGCGCTTGCACCGGTCTCGGTCTGATCGGTATCGTATGAACGACATGGAAATCCGCTTCGGATTTGACGTTGCCGGAGTTCTGTGTGGTCGTAAACGGGCGACCTGATGCGTCTCGTTGTTCGTCCGGAAGTCGCGGCCGTACCCGCAGGACACGGACCTTGGGTGAATTGGCAGGCGATTCCAGTGCATTATTATGTCCTGCATCGGGATGTGATTGTATCTTAGTGGTACGAACTTTAATTGAATCGGCAGAAGAATCCGGTGGCTCTGCCATCGCAGTCATCGTCGACGCACTCGCCGCAAACGCGAGAAGCAGCAAGAGGCAATATGGATTTGGGCTGGAAATGGGCCTCATCCGTGTTTCCAATCTGGCTTTCGGTTAACCAGAGACAGCGCAACTTTTTGCCATACTATCGGGAATCTTCAAGGATCATCGCCGCCGCCTTTTCCGCGATCATCGCGGTCGGCGTGTTGGTATTGCCCGAGGTGATGGTCGGCATCACGGATGCATCGGCCACGCGCAATCCGGCGAGTCCATGGAAGCGCAGGCGCTCGTCGACGACCGCCATCGGATCGCTGGCGGTGCCCATCTTCGCGGTGCCGACGGGGTGAAAGATCGTGGTGCCGATATCGCCGGCGGCTTTGGCCAGCGAGGCATCGTCGTCGCCGACCGAAGGGCCGGGCAGGAATTCGGATGGACGATAGGGCGCGAGCGCCGCTTGCTTCATCAGCCGTCGCGTGGTGCGGATCGCGTCGGCGGCGACCTCGCGGTCTTCATCGGTCGACAGATAATTCGGCGCGATCGCCGGCGCTTCGTCCGGCCTGGCGGAACGGATGCGCACGGTGCCGCGCGAGGTCGGCTGCAAATTGCAGGCGCTGACGGTGATCGCGGGAAAGCGGTGCAGGGGATCGCCGAACTTGTCGAGCGACAGCGGCTGCACATGGAACTGGATGTTGGCGCGGTCGCGACGCGGATCGGAGCGCGTGAAGATGCCGAGCTGCGACGGCGCCATGGTCAGCGGACCGCGGCGGCGGAAGGCATAGTCGAGCCCCATCAGCCCGCGCCTGAACAGGGAGTAATAGGTCTCGTTGAGGGTGCGGATGCCCTCGACCCTGTAGATCGCGCGCTGCTGCAGATGGTCCTGCAAGTTGCGTCCGACGCCGGGGCGGTCCAGCACGGTCTCGATGCCGAGCGGCGTCAGCCAGTCCGCCGGTCCGATGCCGGAGCGGTGCAGCACCTGGATCGATCCGATCGCGCCGGCGCACAGGATCACTTCGCCTTTGGTGCGGGCCTCGACGATCTCGCCGTTCTGGATGAAGCGCACGCCGACCGCGCGGCCGTTCTCGACGATCAGCCGATCGACCAGCACGTTGGTTTCCAGCCGCAGATTGGCGCGGTTCAACAGCCGGCTTGAGGAAACCGCGCGCCGACGACCAGCGCCGGCCGCGCTTCTGGTTGACATGGAAATAGCCGACGCCTTCATTGTCGCCGGTGTTGAAGTCGGGCGTTTTGCGGATGCCCATTTGCTCCGCGGCCTTGCCTACCGCGTCCAGCACCGCCCAGGACAACCGCGGCGCCTCGATCCGCCAGCCGCCGCCGGTGCCGTGATGCTCGCTTGCGCCGAGGAAATGATCCTCCAGTCCGCGAAACGCCGGCAGCACGTCGTCCCAGCCCCAGCCGGTCAGGCCGAGCTGGCGCCAATGGTCGTAGTCGGCGGCCTGCCCGCGCATCGAGATCATGGCGTTGATGGCCGAGGAGCCGCCGATCACCTTGCCGCGGGGATAGGCGAGCGATCGGCCGTTGAGGCCCGGTTCTGGCTCGGTCCGGAACATCCAGTCCGAACGCGGATTGCCGATCGCGAAGAGATAGCCGACCGGGATGTGGAACCAGATCCAGTTGTCGTTGCCGCCGGCCTCCAGGATCAGGACGCGATTGGCCGGCCTGGCCGACAGACGATTGGCCATGATGCAGCCGGCGGTGCCGGCGCCGACGACGATATAGTCGAAATCCCCCTCTATCGTTCTTGCCATTTCCTTTTCCGCGCGGTCCCGTGACTCGTCTTGGCGGCCTTGAGCCGGAGCCGCGTCTTTCCTTGGATAGATATATGGCTGGAACAAGCCCGGCCATGGCGGTTTTGTTATGCTTTCGGTCGGAGCTGGCTCTCGCTGGCGCGTGTTGGGCAGCGCGCGGGCGCGTGCTAGAAAAGGTGATCGTGTTTGGCTCCTAGCGGGATGTCTCCATGCCCATCATCAATCGTGTCGCCGATCTGCAGCCGGATATCCAGGCCTGGCGCCGGGACATCCATGCGCACCCCGAATTGCAGTACGACGTGCACCGGACGGCAGGCTTCGTCGCCGATCGCCTGAGGGAGTTCGGCTGCGACGAAGTCGTCACCGGCCTCGGCCGCACCGGCGTGGTCGGGGTCATCAAGGGCCGCAAACCCGGCGGTAACGGCGAGCACAAGGTGATCGGGCTTCGCGCCGACATGGACGCGCTTCCGATCGAGGAAGCGACCGATCTGCCCTATGCCTCCAGGACGCCGGGCAAGATGCACGCCTGCGGCCATGACGGTCACACCGCGATGCTGCTGGGCGCCGCACGTTATCTCGCCGAGACGCGGAATTTCGCCGGCGATGCCGTTGTGATCTTCCAGCCGGCCGAAGAGGGTGGCGCCGGCGCGGCGGCGATGATCAAGGACGGCCTGATGGACCGTTTCCGCATCGAGACCGTCTACGGCATGCATAATAATCCCGGCCTGCCGGTCGGCTCGTTCTCGATCCGCCCCGGTCCTCTGATGGCCGCGACCGATGCCATCGATATCAGGATCGAGGGTCATGGCGGTCACGCCTCGCGCCCGCATCTCGCGATCGATTCCGTGCTGGTCGGCGCGCAGCTCATCACCAGCCTGCAATCGATCGTGTCGCGCTCGATCGATCCGCTGGAATCGGCGGTGGTCTCGGTCTGCGAATTCCACGCCGGCAATGCGCGCAACGTGATCCCGCAAACCGCCGAGCTCCGCGGCACCGCGCGCACCTTGACCGAGAAAGTGCGCGGGCTGGTCGAGAAGCGGGTCCGCGAAATCGTCGCGGGTGTCGCTCAGATGACCGGGGCCAGGATCGACCTGGTTTACGAGCGCGGCTATCCCGTCACGGTCAATCACGCCGCGCAGACCGAGATCGCGGCGCAGGTAGCCAGGGAAATCGCCGGCGACAAGAACGTGCGCGACATGCCGCCGATGATGGGCGCGGAGGATTTCTCCTACATGCTGGAAGCCCGGCCCGGCGCGTTCATCTTCTGCGGCAACGGCGATTCCGCCGGGCTGCATCACCCCGCCTATAATTTCAACGACGACGCGATCGTGTACGGCACGTCGTACTGGATCAAGCTGGTGGAGAACCAGCTGGCGGCGTGAGGACTTCGATCTTAGTTCGAAAATGAAAAGGTCCGCGCCGATGGTGCGGCTTTTGCTTTTCGGTTTTTCTTCGTCATGGCCGGGCTCTGTCCCGGCCATCCACGTCTTGCTTGATCGAGTGGCTCCAGACGTGGATGCCCGGCACAAGGCCGGGCATGACGTCTTTTTTGGTAACTCAGAAAATCTTCGAGAACACCAGATACAGGCAGCCCGACAGCAGCATCGCCGCCGGCAGCGTCAGCACCCAGGCGAGCGCGATGTTGCGGATGGTCGACCATTGCAGTCCCGAGCCGTTCGCCGCCATCGTGCCGGCGATGCCGGACGAGAGCACATGCGTGGTCGACACCGGCAGGCCGTAGCCGTCGGCCGCCGCGATGGTCGCCGCCGCGGTGATTTCGGCGCAGGCGCCTTGCGCGTAGGTGAGGTGGGTCTTGCCGATCTTCTCGCCGACGGTGACGACGATGCGCTTCCAGCCGATCATGGTGCCGAGGCCGAGCGCGATGGCGACCACGATCTTGACCCAGTAGGGGATGAACTTGGTGGCGCTGTCGAGCGAGCCCTTGTAGGCGTTCAGCGTCGCGACATCGCCGCTGCTGAGCTCGCTTTCCTTGTCCTTCATCAGGAAGCGAATCGCCTCGGAGACGAGGTACATGTCGTTACGGGTGTTGCCGACGAGGTCGGCGGGCACCTTGGCCAGCGATCCGTATTGCGTGACCTGGTTGCTGATGTCGCGCACCAGCACCGCCAGCGAGGGGTAGGTGCCTTCGTTGATCTGGTGCTGCGCGACGTAGTTGGTCACTGCCGGCCGCGGATTGCCGATCACATTGTAGCCGGCGGCCTTGCCTTCGATCACCTTGCTGGCGGCGATCGAATTGCCGACGAACTGCTGCGATCTGGCTCTCGGGCAGCGCGCGATTGAGCGCATAGGCGGTCGGCACGGTGCCGATCAGGATCAGCATGATCAGGCCCATGCCCTTCTGGCCGTCGTTCGAACCGTGGAAGAAGCTCACCAGCGTGCAGGTGAGGATCAGGATGCCGCGGATCCACGACGGCGGCGGCTGGTCGCCCTTCGGCTCGCCGAACAGCGCCGGCGTCACCCGCGCCAGCACCGTCTTGAGCACGAACAGCAGGACCGCCGCCAGCGCGAAACCGAACAGCGGCGACAACAGCAGCGCCTTGCCGATGCCGGCGGCCTGCGACCAGTCGACGCCGGAGGTGCCGCTCGCGGCCGCGCAGCAGCGCGTTGGTGATGCCGACGCCCATGATCGACCCGATCAGAGTGTGCGAGCTCGAGGCCGGCAGCCCGAAATACCAGGTGCCGACGTTCCAGATGATCGCCGCGATCAACAGCGCGAACACCATCGCGAAGCCGGCGCTGGTGCCGACCTGCAGGATCAGTTCGACCGGCAACAGCGAGACGATGCCGAAAGCGACCGCGCCGGTCGACAGCAGCACGCCGAACAGATTGAACATGCCCGACCACACCACCGCGATGTTGGCGGGCATCGAGCGGGTGTAGATCACGGTGGCGACCGCGTTGGCGGTGTCGTGGAAGCCGTTGACGAATTCGAAGCCGAGCGCGATCAACAGCGCGACGAACAGCAGCAGATAGGGCAGATAGGATGTGACCCGCGTGCCGGTCGCATCGACGTCGGAATAGATGCTGTAGGCGACGAACAGCAGCGCGGCGGCGACCACCCCGAAATAGATGATGCCCTGCAGTGGATTGATGCCGTGGTCGAGCTTGGGACCTCCGCGGGCGAGCAGGCTCGATTGAACCGGGTAACGCAACATCGGCCATAATGAACTCCCCTGAATCCCGCAAAATCCAATGGCCGGACATTGCTTGAGGCATGTGACAGTCAGATGAAATGAGCGCGAAAGTGCTGTGTTTTCAGGCAATTGAATCGGATGCGGCTTGTCGATCAAGCCGCAGCTTTCGATCTTCTGTTTGAAATCGCTGGAGATTGCGCGGAGCGCGGTCGAACGCAGGATCCGGATCGAGCCGGTGCATGTTGCGTTACGCCCGAGCCTGAAGCGACGCGTTCGCGCATCGCAGGAAACAGATTAGGCGATCGTCAGGCCGCGTGCGCTTCGTTCAAAACTTCGGCGGCAATCTGAGATCATCGACGAAACGCTCATATTCCCGCGCCTTGGCGTCGGCGTCCGGCAGCCGCAGCAGATAGGACGGATGCACCGTCACCAGCGCCTGGATGCCGTCCGTCAAGGTCGATCAACCGGCCGCGGTTCTTGTTGATCGGCGTGATCTTGCCGAACACGCTTTGCGCGGCGGTGGCGCCCATCGCGACGACCAGCGTCGGGTTTGATCGCCGCCAGTTCGCGCTCGTACCATTGCCGGCATGCCCTGATCTCCGGCGTCGCGGGTTTCTGGTGCAGGCGGATCTTTCCGCGCGGCACGAATTTGAAATGCTTCACCGCGTTGGTGACGTAGACCTTCTTGCGGTCGATGCCGGCCTCCTCCAGCGCGCGGTCGAGCATCTGCCCGGCCGGTCCGACGAACGGCTTGCCGGCGAGGTCTTCCTTGTCGCCGGGCTGCTCGCCGACCAGCATGATGCGGGCGTGTCGCGGGCCCTCGCCGAACACGGTCTGCGTCGCATTCTTCCAGAGCGGGCAGGCCCGGCAATCGGCCGCTTCCGCGCGCAGGGTTTCGAGGTCGCCGCCGGATGTCTGGCTGGTCACGGTGGGCTTGCTCATGACGGGTTCCGGCTGCTTTCTGCGGCTTGTGCGGTTCGGTTGCGGCATTGGCGATCATGGCCTCGGTGGTTCGGGCCGCGCTGGCGATCAGAGGTTTAATCAACGAGGCCTCCGGCAGGTTCCTCCAATATTTCTTCGGCATCTCGTTGTGCATCGCCTTCACCTTGAGCCGGGCCGGATTGAAGATGCTGGCGTAGTAGCTGCGCCAGATTTCCTCGAGCCGGTCTTCGGTCGGCGCCTCCGATCTGGCGACGCCTGACGTGAACGAGATCGCGTGACCGTCCCAATGCGCGCAGAGATCGGGCGTCAGGATCGACCACGGCATGTCGGCGAAGCGGCGGGCAAAGAACGGCGCGGCCAGCTCGACGATGTGATGCTCCGGCTCGAACCAGGCGACGTAATGCGTGTCTGCTCGCGGCCGACTTCGCGGAAGCGCACAAAGGCATGCATCTTGTGTTCGTCGCGGCGCACCGCTTTGGCCATCGCGGTGACTAGCGCGACATCCGGATCGGTCGCGACCGACATGCAGATCGGGATGACCGCGCAGCCGCCACAACAGCCGGTACAGGATCGCAAAGCGCTGGATATCGCGATGCAGGATCGCCGATTGCGCCAGTTCGACGAATTTTGCGGAAACGTTGAAGCTGGCGTTCGCCCGTGCCGGTTCGGGCGGCAGCGGTTCGGCCTGCGGCGCGAACAATTCAGGCTCGTTGTCCTTGCACGCGCCAGGTCACATCGGCCGGCTTCACGTCATTCAGCACGAGCGTTTCGCGCGGCGGTGCGCCAGCCGTCGAAATCGGTTTCGCTGTCGAGCGTGATGAAGTGCATGATACTCACCCTTTCTACTTTCGTCATGGCCGGGCTTTGTCCCGGCCATCCACGTCTTTGCTCCAAGCAAGGAAGTCGTAGATGCCCGGCACAGGGCCGGGCATGACGAGTTTTCTCAAAACCCGAACCCCAACTGCGTCGCTTTTGGCTTGAATCGTTCCGCCAACCGCGCGCCGTCCAGCAGATGCGGCGAGGGCCGGTGATCGGCGAGAACGATGAACGGCAACGCCTTGTTTCGAGGAATATGCAGCCGCGCCAGATCCGCCGTGCGGATCGTCGTGACGCGGCGGGTGGCGATGATGCGGTCGACCGCGCGGGTGCCGAAGCCGGGCACGCGCAACAGGTCCTCGCGGCAGGCGGTGGCGATATCGAGCGGGAAGCGGTCGCGATGCCGCAGCGCCCAGGCCAGTTTCGGATCGATCTCGAGCGACAGCATGCCGGCGGTCTCGTCGACGATCTCGTCGGCGTCGAAACCATAAAACCGCATCAGCCAGTCGGCCTGGTAAAGCCGGTGCTCGCGCACCAGCGGCGGCGCGCTCAAGGGCAGCGCGCGGCTTGAATCCGGGATCGGGCTGAACGCGGAATAATATACGCGCTTCAGCTTGTAGGAGCCGTAGAGATTGGCCGAGGTGTCGAGGATGGTCTTGTCGCTGGCCGCATCCGCGCCGACGATCATCTGCGTGCTCTGTCCGGCCGGCGCGAACGGCGGCGGCTTTGTCTTCGTGACGCTCTTGCGCGCCTCCTGCGCCTCGTCGAGTTTCAGCCGCAGCCGGCCCATGGTGCGGCGGATCGCGCGGACGTCCTTTTCCGGCGCGAGTTTAGCGAGACTCTTTTCCTCGGGCACCTCGATGTTGATGCTGAGGCGATCGGCATAGCGGCCGGCTTCCGTGATCAGCGCGTCGTCGGCTTCGGGAATGGTCTTCAGATGAATGTAGCCGCGGAAATGATGTTGTTCGCGCAAGCTGCGCGCGACGCTCACCACCTGCTCCATGGTGTAGTCGGCGCTGCGGATGATGCCGGAGGAGAGAAACAATCCCTCGATGTAATTGCGGCGATAGAAGTCGAGCGTCAGCTTCACGACCTCGTCGACCGTGAAGCGCGCCCGCGGCACGTTGCTGGAGGTGCGGTTGACGCAATAAAGACAGTCGTAATGGCAGGCATTGGTCAGCAGGACTTTTAACAGCGAGATGCAGCGACCGTCCGGCGCATAGGAATGGCAGATGCCCATGCCGGGCGCGGTCGAGCCCATGCCCTTGCCGTCGCGGGAATCCCGCTGTTCGCTGCCGCTGGAGGCGCAGGAGGCGTCGTACTTGGCGGCGTCCGCCAGGATTTCCAGCTTGCGTTGCACGTCCATACTTGGATCCTTTTGATTCCACTTGGAAATTGCCCGCATCGCCAATTCGATTGACTCCGTGGGCGCCGTTAGCTTTATATTAGAACATATCATGAACAAATGAGCCAGCTTCTGGTTCTCTCTCTGAACCGAATGGCCATCATCTCCAAAGGAAGCGGCGCATGACGCGCACGCACGAACACGCTTGCGGCCTTGCGCGGCCGCATCGAACGGCTCGAGGGGCCGGGCGATGCGCATGCGCTCAATCGCGTCGCGCTCGGCCATGCGAGCGCGGATGCGGTGCTGCGCGGCGGGCTGGCTCGCGGCGCGGTGCATGAGGTGTTTGCCGAGGGACGGCAGAGCGGCGCGGCCACAGGATTGGTCGCGGGCTTTGCGGGACGGCTAAGCCCGCGCCGTCCGCTGGTCTGGGTGCGCCAGGATTTTTGCGAGATTGAATCCGGCGCGCTGTCGATGAGCGGGCTTGCTGAGTTCGGCCTCGATCCGCGCCTGCTGGTCAGCGTGCGCGCGGCCGATGTCGACACCGCGTTGCGCAGCGCGGCCGATGCGCTCGCCTGCGATGCGGTCGGCGCGGTGGTGCTGGAAGTCTGGGGCGAGGCGCGACAGTTCGATCTGGTCGCCAGCCGCAAGCTGACATTGGCCGCGCAGGCTTCCGGCGTCTCCTGTCTCGTGCTGCGGATCGCGGCGCAGCCGCAACCTTCCACCGCGGAAACAAGATGGATCGTGCAGGCGGCGCGTTCGCCGCCGGCGCCGACGTCAAGGCCTGCGGCGCTTTGGTGCGGATGGGGCGCGCCGGTGTTCGACGCGCAACTGGTTCGCAATCGTCATGGCCCGGTCGGGCAATGGATCATGGAATGGAATTGTGATGAGTGCCTTTTCAGCGAACCCGCGCCGTATCCTCAGCCTGTGGCTGCCGCGCCTGCCGATCGATCGCATCCGGCGGCAGTTGTGCGGCGCCAGCGCCGTGCCGGCTGAAAAAAATTGCTTGCGACATGCACAGTCAGCTCCGTCTCCCCTCGTGGGAGAGGGCGGAGGAGAGGGGGAGCCACGAGCACCAACCTTGCGGCCTCCTCTCCCTAACCCTCTCCCAACGCAAGTCGGGCTTGCCCGACTTGCGTCAGACTGAAATGAGCAACCGGGGTAAACCCCGGTTGCTGGGGAGAGGGGACTACTCCCAGCCTGGGAGAACGATCCCGCCATCGTCGTCGCCAAGCAGAACAACGCGTTGCAGATTTACGCGCTGGACGATGCCGCCGCGCGTCTCGGGCTTGAGATCGGCCTGCCGCTGGCCAATGCGCGGGCGATCTGTCCGCATATAAAAGTGTTCGACGCCGATCCGGCCGCCGATAGCAAAACCCTGAACGACATCGCCGACTGGTGCGACCGTTTTACGCCGCTGGTGGCGCTCGATGCGCCGCATGGTCTGTTTCTCGACATCACCGGCTGCGCGCATCTGTTCGGCGGCGAGGCCGCGCTGATGCAGACGATATGCGCTGCGCTGACGCGGCAAGGGTTTGCCGTCAGCGCCGCGCATCGCCGGCACTTCGGTCTGCGCGCGCACCATCCGCAACCATGCCCATGGCCGCATCGTCGCTGTCGGCGAGGAAGCCGAGGCGGTCCGGCCGCTGCCGCTGTTCGCGCTCGGCGCGGATGACGCCATCATCCGCGGCCTGCGCCGCGCCGGGCTGAAGACCATCGGCGATGTCGCCTCGCGCGAGCGCCATGAAATCACCGCGCGGTTCGGCGCGAGATTCACGACCCTGCTGGAGCAAGCGCTGGGCGAGGGCGATGCGCCGATCAGCCCGCGCAAGCCGCTGCCGGACTACATCGTGGAAAAGCGTTTTGCCGAGCCGGTTTCGACGGAAGAGGTGATCTCGGCGACGCTGTCGGCGCTGGCGCGAGACGCTGGTCGCGGCGATGGACAAACAGGGCAAGGGCGCGCGACGGCTGGAAGCGAGTTTCTTCCGCACCGACGGCGCGGTGCGCGCGATCGCCGTCGATACCGGATTGCCGGTGACGCGAGCTGCGATCATCGACCGGCTGTTTCGCGAGCGGCTCGATGCCTTGCGCGATCCGCTCGATCCCGGTTTCGGCTTCGATCTCATTCGGCTGTCCGCCAGCCGCACCGAAATCGTGGTGCAGCAGCAGCGCGATCTCGACGCCCATGTCCATGACAATGACGAACTCGCCGCGCTGATCGACCGCATCGCCGCGCGGATCGGCGGCAGGCGCGTCGTCGTGCATCTGCCGCAGGATACCCATATTCCCGAACGCGCGGTGCTGGCCGTATCGGCGCAGCATCATCTCAACGCGGCAACGCAGGCGGCGTGGCCGGAACGCGTGGCGAGCGAGCCGCCGTTGCGGCCGCTGCGGCTGTTCGAAAAACCCGAGCCGATCAAGGTGCCGTTCGCGACCGTGCCCGACGGGCCGCCGCATCATTTCACCTGGCGGCGCGCGACCCATGTGGTGGTGCGGGTCGAAGGCCCCGAGCGCGTCGCGATGGAATGGTGGAAGCAGGATGGCGCCACGCTGACCCGCGATTATTTCCGCGTCGAGGACGAAGCCGGCTTGCGGTTCTGGATTTTTCGCGATGGCCTTTACGGCAGCGAACTCGCCGACGAGGAAGGCGAGCCGATGCCCGCCAACTGGTTCGTGCACGGGCTGTTCGCATGAGCAACCATAATCCCGGTTATGCCGAGATCGGCATCACCACGAATTTTTCCTTCCTGCGCGGCGGATCGGATCCGCGCGCCTATGTGCATCAGGCCAGCAAGCTCGGTCTTCCCGCGATCGGCATCGCCGACCACAACACGCTGGCCGGCGTGGTGCGGGCCTACAAGGAACTCGGCAATCCCGAGCTCAAGCACGTCCCGAAACTGCTGATCGGTGCGCGGATCGTCTTCATCGACGGCACGCCGGATATCCTGGTCTATCCGCGCGACCGCGAGGCCTATGGCCGGCTGTGCCAGTTACTGACCCACGGCAAACGCGGCAGCGACCTCGACAAGACCGAGAAGGGCGATTGCCGCCTGACGCTCGACGATCTCCTGAGCTTTTCCGAAGGCCAGCTTCTGGTCCTGACGCTGCCGCACCGTTTCGACAGCGCGCGCGCGTTGAAAATTCTCGATCGGTTGAAAGAGAGCCGCGCCGACGGCGTCTGGCTGGCGGCGAGCCTGCTCTATCGCGGCGACGACCGCCGCCGCCTGATGCGGCTGCATCATGTCGCCGCCGCGGCCCACGTCAAACTGCTCGCGACCAACGAGGTGCTGTATCACGATCCCGCGCGCCGCCCGTTGCAGGATGTGCTGACCTGCATCCGCGAGAAGACCACGATCGACGCGGTCGGCAGGCGGCTCGAAGCCAATGCCGAGCGTCATCTCAAACCCGCGGAGGAAATGGCGCGGCTGTTCCGCGACATTCCCGATGCGATCGCGGAAACCATGCGCTTTGCCGGTCTGATCGATTTCTCGCTCGACCAGCTTCGCTATCAATATCCGGACGAGCCGGTGCCGCCGGGCAAGACCGCGCAGCAGCATCTGGAAGACCTGACCTGGGCCGGCGCCAGCAAATATTTCGCACGGCGAAATCGACGAGCAGGTTCGCGCCACGCTGCGCAAGGAACTCGACCTGATCGCCGAGCTGAAATACGCGCATTATTTCCTCACCGTGCACGACATCGTCCGCTATGCGCGCAGCCAGAACATCCTCTGCCAGGGCAGGGGATCGGCGGCCAATTCGGCGGTGTGCTATTTCCTCGGCATCACCTCGGTCGATCCGACCAAGGTCGATCTGCTTGTTCGAGCGCTTCATTTCCAAGGAGCGGCTGGAGCCGCCCGACATCGACGTCGATTTCGAGCATTCGCGGCGCGAGGAGGTGATGCAATATGTCTATCGCCGCTATGGCCGGCACCGCGCCGCCATCATCGCCACCGTCATCCATTACCGGCCGCGCAGCGCGATCCGCGATGTCGGCAAGGCGCTCGGCCTGACCGAGGACGTCACCGCGGCGCTCGCCGATACCGTCTGGGGAAGCTGGGGCTCCGGCCTCAACGAGATGCAGGTCCGGCAGGCCGGGCTCGATCCGCACAACCCGATGATCAACCTCGCGGTCGAGCTTGCGACCGAGCTGATCGAATTCCCGCGCCATCTGTCGCAGCATGTCGGCGGCTATGTGCTGACGCAGGATCGACTCGACAGCTATGTGCCGATCGGCAATGCCGCGATGGACGACCGCACCTTCATCGAATGGGACAAGGACGACGTCGACGCGCTGAACATGATGAAGGTCGACGTGCTGGCGCTGGGCATGCTGACCTGCATCCGCAAATGCTTTGACCTGATCGAAAAGCATAAGGGCAAGCGCTGGGAGCTGGCGACCATCCCGCAGGACGAGAAACCGGTCTACGACATGCTGTGCCGCGGTGAATTGCTCGGCGTGTTCCAGGTCGAAAGCCGCGCGCAAATGAACATGCTGCCGCGGCTGAAGCCGCGGACCTTCTACGATCTCGTCATCGAGGTCGCGATCGTGCGCCCCGGTCCGATCCAGGGCGACATGGTGCATCCCTATCTGAGGCGCCGCAACGGCATCGAAAAGGAGCATTATCCGTCGCCGTCGCCGGAGCACGGCGACAAGGATGAACTGTACAAGGTGCTGCACAAGACGCTCGGCGTTCCGCTGTTCCAGGAACAGGCGATGCGGATCGCGATCGAGGCCGCGAAATTCACCTCCGGAGGAGGCCAATGGATTGCGGCGGGCGATGGCGACCTTTCGCAATGTCGGCACCATCGGCAAGTTCGAAGACAAGATGATCGGCAACATGGTCGCGCGCGGCTACGATCCCGAATTCGCCAAAAACTGTTTTAACCAGATCAAGGGCTTTGGCAGCTACGGCTTTCCGGAAAGCCATGCCGCGAGTTTCGCGCAGCTGGTCTATGTCTCGTCATGGCTGAAGCATTATCATCCCGACGCGTTCTGCTGCGGGCTGCTGAATTCGCAACCGATGGGCTTTTATGCCCCGGCGCAGATCGTCGGCGACGCCCGCAACAACGGCGTCGAGGTGCGCGAGATCGATGTGTCCTTTAGTTTTGCTGAGAATACGCTGGAGGAGGGAAACGGCAAATATTGCGCGGTGCGGCTCGGGTTTCGACAGATCGATGGGTTCAGGTGGACCGATCCGGACGAGGAAAGGCTGAAAAAAATTCAATCGTCATTCCGGGGCGCGCGTAGCGCGAGCTTTGATGCGCAATTGCGCATCAGAGAATCCATAACCCCTGTGATGATGTTTGGCAGTGAGGTCGTTTCTCTGAACGCAAGCACAGGGAGTATGGATTCCGGGCCTGCGCCAAGTGGCGTATCCCGGAATGACGATGCTGATGAGGTGGACGACTGGGCCGCGCGCATCATCGCCGCGCGAAACAGCCATCCCTTCACCTCGCTGGAGGATTTCGCCCGCGAGACCGCCTTGCCGAAACGCGCGCTGATTCAGCTCGCCGATGCCGATGCGTTTCGCTCCATCGGGCTCGATCGCCGCGCCGCGCTGTGGGCGGTGCGGCGGCTGCCGGATGACGTGCCGCTGCCGCTGTTCGAGGTCGCCGCCGCGCGCGAGCAGCCGGACGAAAATGCCAAGGCGTTGCCGCTGATGCCGCTGCCGGAACAGGTGGTCGCCGACTACCAGACCATCCGGATGTCGCTGAAGGGCCATCCGATGCAGTTCCTGCGGCCGATGTTTTCGGCCGAAGGCGTGGTCGCCTGCGAGGCGGTGGCCCATCGCAACCAGAACCGGCGGGTACGCTGCGCCGGCGTGGTGCTGGTGCGGCAGCGCCCGGGCAGTGCCAAGGGCGTGGTGTTCATGACGCTGGAGGACGAAACCGGCATCGCCAACATCGTGGTGTGGCCGAAGGTGATGGAGCAATTTCGCAAGGAAGTGATGGGCGCGCGGCTCATCCTGGTCGAGGGCTATATCCAGAGCAGCCCCGAACAGGTGACGCATCTCGTCGCCCAGCGCCTGTTCGATCGCTCGCACGATTTGCTCAGCCTCGACAACGACGCGCTCGTCCGCCGGCACGCCGTGCCAGCTCGGCCCGATGCTGGCCGAGCCGCTCAACGACGACCGGCGCGAGCATCCCGACAATCCGGCGCAGAAAATCCGCCACCCGCGCAACGTCCGCATCCTGCCGCGCTCACGGGATTTTCATTAAGCTTTCGGACGTCATACCCCGCGAAAGCGGGTATCCAGTACGCCGTGTCTTCTCGGTTCTATCTCCAGCGCTCTGGAATACTGGATCATCCGCTTTCGCGGATGATGACGTTGCAATGGATTCCTTCGCCGCAATGAGACCTGACATCGAGTTCGCGTGACAATAGTCTTCGCTCAAACAGTGAGATGGATCACACCATCGGCTTCTGCCCGTCGCGTTATATTAAGATAGATCGAGCGGCGTTTGCGTCACGGCTTTCGTCAACATCGCTTGCTGTTGGCCTCGCCGTAGGCAAACGCGGCAGCCACGGACCTAGAGGCCGTTCGTAACCGCGCCAGCGTTTTTGTCAGCTCATCATAGAGGAGCCTGGTTCGGACGCCATCGAAGCCTTTTTGAAAAACGCTCCATCAATTGCACCGATAGGTCGCTGGCATTTATGCCCGCGGATTCAATTATTTCCAGCCACAGGAGATATCCGTGAAAAGCATTCTGCGTTGGGCCGGTCAAAACGGCGCTCTGATCGTTATCGCCGGCGTCGTCATCGGTATTTGCATTCCGTTTTTTGCTGATTTGGCGCGGCCTTATCTGTCGATCGCGATCTTTATCTTTACCTTCGGTTCCTTTCTGAAATTCGACTCCAATTCGATCGGCGGCGAAGTCGCCAATGTGAAACGAAATGTCCTGATGATTTTGTGGGCAACATTTGGCATCCCGCTGATCACCTTCCTGATCATCGTCGGCACCCGGCCGGGTCCGGAACTGACGCAAGGGTTGCTGTTTTGGGCCCTGGTCCCCACAAGTCCGGCTTGCGTCGCCTTTGCAGCGATCCTGAAGCTGAATATTCCGATTACGCTGCTGACGACCGTGGTCGGCACGGCCGCCTCGCCATTTTATATTCCGGCGCTCGCAGCCTCCCTTGGTGGTTATCACCTCGATATCGATCCGATTACGACCTGCATGGAGCTTGTGTTCCTCATCGGGGGCGCGTTCGTGGCGTCGATCGCGGCAAAGCGCTTTGCCGGTGTTTTCATCCGCCAGAACCCGGAAGCCATGACGGGAATAGCCGTGTTCGCGATGTTCCTGGCCGGAATGGGATCGATGCGCGGCATGCAGGCCCATCTGCTCGCGCAGCCCGAGACGAGCTTCGTGTTTGCAGTGCTGGCCTATCTGCTGCTGTTCGGAGCCGAAATAGCCGGAACCCTGCTGTTCTGGCGTTATGGCAGAACCGAGGCCTTGACGGTCGGGCTTATCAGCGGAACGCGGACCATTACCCTGGCTTGGGTGATCCTCGGCGACAAAATATTGCCGCTGGCCGATCTGTTTCTCGCCACCAGCATGATCGCGAAATATACCGCGCCGGGCCTGACCAAATGGCTGCTCACGCGCATCATTGCCAGCGGGGAATCCGAAGCATCGGCCGCCGCACAGCCGCAGGCCGTCTCCGTACCGACCGCCGGTCAATAGCGCGTTGGGCGGATTTGCGACGACGTCTGCCGACGCTCATCGAGCGACGGCGGAAGCTTGGTCCGCCCGACGGCAAGCGCAGGGCGGGTGAAGGCATGTGAGCGAGATTGCCGGCGCGCAGACGAACGACGCTGTCCCCGTCTTCACAAAATTTTCGGCGGTTGTGCACGTGCCACCGCGCAACAACGGCTTCTCCGCTAGTTCGCAAGGGCGAACACCAGTGCAATAGCTCCCACCAGAATGAGGCTGACGGCCCAGCACGAATCCAGATTGAACCAGCTCCGCGATAGGAATTTGAGACCAAGATAGCGGTAAACCAGCCATGCCGAGCATCCGCCGGCAGCGATCATCGCGGTCGCGTGGACGACGGAGACCAGCGCGGCCATTCCCAGATTGGCATTCATGAAGGTCTCGACAGCCGCGTGGCCCTTGTCGGGGCCGGAGGCACGGCAGAGACCGAGATAGATCGGCACGAGCATCAATCCGGCGCCATGAGCGATTGCCACAGCAAAGGACCAAAGCACCAACTGCGTGGGTCGTATCCGCGCCAATGCCCGTGGATGGCGCCGGTCGACGAGCCTGAAGATACCGAACCCGATGACGAGGAGGCTCGCGCCGATCTGTATTTGATGCTGCCATTCGACGAGCGCAATCAGGAGCGCGAAGGGGAGAAGCACCAGGAGCATTGCAAGCAGATGGCCGATCGCCAACGGCAAAAGCGCGGCCAACAAGGCGCGCGAACTCCTTTCCATCAATCCAGCCGAAACGGCGAGCGGCCACCCCATTCCCGGATTTACTCCGTGGTAGAGGCCGCTCGCGACGACAGCCAGCCAGAGCCAGGTGAGTTTCGACCAATCCGCTCCGCTCAAATTCAAACCGACGGATAGCAGAACGAATCCGTTGAACAATCACCGCCGTCGAGCCGAATTTGATGCGCCCGGTATCCATCGGGGAAGCTCACCCAGTAGTCCTTGGCCAACGCAAGGCCACCGTTCGGGTTTGCATTGGCCATCACCTCGGCACCCGGTATCCCGTTCGGATAGAATTGGTTGTCCCACGTTGAGTAGAGCGAGTTGGTCCAGTAGACGCGTTTGCCGTCGCGGCTGATCTCCACCATCTGCGGACCGCCCGCATATGCTTTGCCGTTTGGGTGAGATGTGCGGCGGACAATGCCGCCGACGTGGACCGAGCCTGCAAGCTTCGGCTTTCTGGGGTCGGTAACGTCGTACTGACGCATCTCGCCGGTGCCCCAGCAGGCGACGTAGAGGAATTTGTCATCCATGGACAGGTCGATGTCGGTCACCAGCGGGGGCACTGCGCCAAAGCCCTGAAGCAGCGGCGGCAGCTGGTCCTTCGGCGCGGGCTCCGGTGGAATCGTCGCCGTCTTCTCAATGTGAAACTTGCCGCCCTCGCGCCACCAAGTCCAGATCGAGCCCTCGAGGTTTGTGGTGTCGACCACAACGCCCAGGAAACCGTACTCGCGAACTGGATCGTGGGCGGGACGCACTTCCAGCGCCATTTGATGGTTGGCACCGAGGTCGATCGTCTGGACATTTCGCCGCGCCCGCAGATCCCAGAAGTGGATTCCATGGCCATACTTGTTTGAGAGCAAGTCCTCCGGCACGATCCCGTTCTCGAACTGCGGTGGCAACCCCCACTCGCTCGACACCATGTAGTCGCGCGGCAGATTCCACCAGAAGTCATAATGCAGGGTTTGGCGACCACGATCGATCTCCCAGCGTCCGAGGACGTCGAAGGTCTCGCAGTCCATGATGAATACACCGGGCGGTCCATCAGTCCCATCCTTGCCGCCGCCACCCAGAGTGCTGACGTAAATGCCTTCCGGACCGCAGTGAACGGTGTGGGGTCGCGAGTAGCCGGTCTTTCTGAATATCTCCTCGGGTTCGATAATTTTGTGAATCTTCGCCTTGGTCGGATCAGGTTTCGTATCCACGATATAAATGCGGGAGGACCGGATCCCGGGAATGATGAGGTAGCGCCTTTCCAGGAAAGCGTGCCCGGCTAGCGGTGACAAAGCCGACGAACAAGCGTTCCAACCGAAATGGTGAAACTCGTCGCCCTTGTTAGGCATCACCACCGTGTGAACCACCTGACTGAATGTCGGAGAACCAGGCTTTACATCAATTACCGCAAGCGCATCGGGTTTTGAAAAATCCGGACTGAGCAGCAAAGTATACGCGAAACTCTCTGGCGGAGCCTCCATTGCGAGCTTCGGCGATGCATGAAACGTCGGGTCAGGTCTCATCGTCATCGTACAACCTCCCTGATGGAATGGACGTGCAAAAGGACGAAATTGGTAGCTTGCCGTTACAAGAGATGCCTACTCGATGAAATCTGCAACTATATTCGAGCGTGCCGCGGCAATCCTCAGGCACTTGGTGTCGCATGCCGACGCGACCGCGCCGCACAACCCCTGCGAAGACTGCTTTGGGGCATCGCGGCGATTTTGGCATGTGCGCGGCACGTCCGGTTAACGGATGCTGTCGCGAGAATGCGAAGTCATGCTCTACGTGTTGGCCCCCTGGATTGCTTCGCTTCGCTCGCAACGACTTTTTTGTCTTCCTGCCTGCGTCGGAACGACGACAGCTTGATGCTACCCGCTATGTTGTGGCGTCCGCAAACGGCTATTAATACGCGTTGCTTCTCACGGAGTCTCCTCATGCAAACGCCGCGCGAAATTCTGGCCGATCTCTGGACCGGAGCGGGCGGTGACCTTGCCGCGCTCGACGAGCGTCACGCTGACCGGCGAAGAGCCGCAATTGCCATCGTCGTTTCGCGTCGGCGCTTGCGCGCAGGCGAGCATCGCCGCGGCGGGACTGGCCGCGGCGCAGATCTGGAAATTGCGCAGCGGGCAATCGCAGAACGTTGCGGTCGACATGCGCCACGCCGTCGTCGAGTGCCGCAGCGAGCGCTATCTGCGCGTCGACGGCAAGCCGCCGGGACCGACCTGGGATGCGATCGCCGGAATCTACAACACACGCGATCGGCGTTTCGTGCGGCTGCACACCAATTTCCGCCACCACCGCGATGCCGTCTGCCAGGTGTTGAGCTGCGAGCCCGAGCGCGACCATGTCCAGGCCGCGCTGACGCAATGGGACGCCGAGGCGTTCGAGACCGCGGCCTATGCCGCCGGCGGCGTGGTATCGATGATGCGCTCGCGCGAGGAATGGCTGGCAACGCCGCACGGCAAGGCGCTGGCCGAGCAGCCCGTGGTGTCGATCGAGAAGATCGGCGAGGCCGCCCCACGGCCGTGGCCGGCCGGCGACAGGCCGCTCGCCGGACTGCGCGTGCTGGACCTGTCGCGGGTGATCGCGGGTCCGGTCGCGGGTCGCACGCTCGCCGCGCACGGCGCCGACGTGATGCTGATCTCCGGACCCGATCTGCCGGCGATCCCGTGGCTGACCATCGACACCGGCCGCGGCAAGCTGACCAGTTTTGTCGATCTCAAGAGCGAGCAGGGGCGCGCGACCATGCGTGAGCTCGTCGCGCAGGCCGATATTTTTTCGCAAGGCTATCGGCCGCGTTCGATCGCAGCGCTCGGCTTCTCGCCCGAAGAAGTCGCGCAGATCAGTCCCGGCATCGTCTATGTGTCGCTATCGGCCTATGGTCATAAAGGACCTTGGGCGGAGCGGCGCGGTTTCGACTCGCTGGTGCAGACCTCGACCGGCTTCAATCACGCCGAAGGAAGAGCCGCCGGCGTCGATGGCCCGAAGGAATTGCCGGCGCAGATGCTCGATCATGCCTCCGGCTATCTGATCGCATTCGGCGCGATGATGGCGCGGGCGCGGCAAGCGCGCGAAGGCGGCAGCTGGCATGTCCGGGTGTCGCTGGCGCGCACCGGCTATTGGCTATGGAATCTCGGCCGGCTGGCTGACGGTCTCAAGGCTGCGGACTACGACAACGACGAGGTCCAGGGTTTTATGGAGGATTTGCCCTCGGGCTTCGGTCCGCTGCGCTCGGTACGTCATGCCGCGGTGCTGTCGAAGACACCAGCAGCCTGGGACCGGCCCGCAATGCCGCTCGGCAGCCACCAGCCGCAATGGCCGGCGCGCCAATGACGCCCGCCGCGTTGCAGATTTTTAACGTGGCGGCCTGGGCGAATCTGCGTTTTTAGTCTGTTTGAAACATCAAATGGGCACTATTAGCGTAGCGATCAGACAGCTTCTGCCAGAATCAGCGCCGACTTGACCGGATCAGATGCCATCAGAATTTAACCAGCGATCCCAGATGCTTAGCGGAAAATATCTGGGCGTCGGCGTGGTCGCGCTGGGACTTGCCGGCGCGGTGTGGTTTGGGCTTGCGCATCTTGGCGGAACGCCGCCGCGCTCTTCCGACATATCCAGTCAATCCCGCAAGGTCTCGGACCGCTACATCCCGACACCGGCCGAATGGGCAAGCCTGACCATCGAACCGGTGGTCGCGCACGATTTCCGGGCCGAACACATCACCGAGGGCAAGATCGCCGTCGATGAGGATCGCTCCACGCCGGTGTTTTCGCCCTACACGGGCCGGGTCATCCAGTTGATGGCGAAGCCGGGCGATCAGGTTACAAAAGGTCAGCCGTTGTTCGTGATCGAAGCCGCCGACACCGTGCAGGCGCAAAACGATTTCATCTCGGCGATGACCAGCCTCAACAAGGCGAAGTCCGCGCTCGACCTGGCGCAGTTGCAGGATACCCGCGCCAAGGATCTGTTCGAGGGCAGGGCGGTGCCGCTCAAGGACTATCAGCAGTCGCAGGCCACCCTGATCCAGGCCCAGAATGACATGCGCTCGTCACAGACGGCGCTCGAGGCCGCGCGCAACAAGCTGCAGATCCTCGGCTTCGATGATGCGGACATCGCGAGCTTGCAGGAGAAGGGCCGGCTTGATCCCGACACGACGATCTTCTCGCCGATCGCGGGTACCGTCGTGCAGCGCAAGGTGGGTCCCGGGCAATTCATCAGCTCCGGCGCCAGCGATCCCGTCTATGTGATTGGCGATCTCTCCACGGTTTGGCTAACTGCCTTTGTCCGCGAAACCGATGCGGCGGCGGTGCAGGTAGGACAGGAAGTATCCTTTAACGTGCTGGCGCTGCCGGGCCATCCGCTGAAGGCCCGCATCGATTACGTTGCCGCCGCGATCGACCCCAACACCCGCCGGTTGCTGGCCCGCGCCACCATCGACAACAAGGACGGCCTGTTGAAGCCGGAAATGTTCGCCAATGTCACGCATATATTCCGCCGGTGATCATCCCGCGGTGGGCGTGCCGAAGCAGGCGTTGATCTACGAGGGCGACCAGGTCCGGGTCTGGGTGGCGCATGACGACAAGTCGATCGAGCTGCGCCAGATCAAGACCGGCCTTACCAATGGTGATCTGGTCGAGGTCGATGGCAATTTGAAACCCGGCGAGCGGATCGTTACAAAGGGCAGCCTGTTCATCGACCGCGCGGCGTCGGGCAGCTAGATGCGCAGTCCTCTCCCACGTCGTCGTTTCCCGACTTCACTTGAAGGCCTCGATCTGAATGGATCGCCTTGTCGCCATTGCAGTCAGCCGCCGCTATTTGATGGTGGGGTTGCTCGTCGTGGTGTTGATCGGCGGCCTGATCGCGTTCAAGCAGCTCAACATCGAGGCCTATCCCGATCCGACGCCGCCGATGGTCGACGTCGTGACGCAAAGTCCGGGATTGTCGGCCGAAGAGATCGAGCGCTACATCACCATCCCGATCGAGACCCAGGTCGCCGGCATCAAGAACCTGAATACGATCCGCACGGTGTCGCTGTACGGATTGTCCGACGTCAAGCTGCAGTTCTCGTTCGACTATACCTATGACGAGGCGCTGCAGCAGGTGTTGAACCGCCTGTCGCAACTGGTGCCGCTGCCCGGCAATGTGCAGCCCGGAATTTCGCCGACCAGTGCGATCGGCGAGATCTACCGCTATCGGCTCAAGGGGCCGCCGAACTACAGCGTGCTCGACCTGAAAACGCTGCAGGACTGGGTGCTGCAGCGCCGCTTTCGTGCGGTGCCCGGCGTCATCGACGTCACCGGCTGGGGCGGCAAGACCAAGACCTACGAGTTGCAGGTCGATTTCAACAAGCTGGTCGCCAACGGCCTGACGCTGCCGGCATTGCTGCAGGCCGTCAGCAATTCCAACATCAATGTCGGCGGCAACACCGTCAATATCGGCACGCAATCCGCCGTGGTGCGCGGCGTCGGCCTGATCCGTTCGATCGACGACCTTGCCAACACCATGGTGTCGCAAAGCGGCGGCAATCCGGTGCTGGTCAAGGACGTCGCCACCGTTACCGTGGGCGAGAAGCCGCGGCTCGGCATCGCCGGCCTCGATAACGACGACGACATCGTGCAGGGTATCGTCCTGATGCGCCGCGGCGAGAAGAGCTCGCCGACCATCACCCGGGTCGAGCAATTGGTGGCCTCGATCAACAATTCCAGTGTCCTGCCGCCGGGTGTGCGGATCGAGCGGATCTACGACCGCAAGGATCTGATCGACATCACCACCGCGACCGTGCTGCACAATATGGTGATCGGCATTCTGCTGATCGTGCTGCTGCAGTGGATATTCCTCGGCAATCTGCGCAGCGCCCTGATCGTCGGCGCCACCATTCCTTTCGCGCTGTTCTTCGCCGTCATCATCCTGGTGCTGCGCGGCGAATCCGCCAATCTGCTGTCGGTTGGCGCGATCGATTTCGGGCTGATCGTGGATGCCACCGTGATCATGGTGGAGGCGATCTTCCGCCGGCTGACGCAGACCACGGCGTTGTCGGAAGCCGAGCAGAGCCATATCTCGACGGACACCACGATGGGCATGAAGAACCATGCCATCCTGTCTGCCGCGGCCGACGTCTCCCGCTCGATCTTCTTTGCCGCAGCGATCATCATCGCGGCCTTCCTGCCGCTGTTCACGCTGTCTGGCGTCGAAGGCAATATCTTCGGGCCGATGGCGCGGACCTATGCCTATGCGCTGGCGGGCGGCCTGCTCGCGACCTTCACGGTGACGCCGGCGCTCAGCGCCATCATCCTGCCCGCGCATGTGCAGGAGACCGAGACCTGGATCATGCGCTTTCTGCACCGGCTTTACGTGCCGGTGCTGAACTGGGCAGTCGCGAACCGCAATCTGGTCGTGATCGGCGCGATCGGGCTCGTGGTGATGACGCTGGTGCTGGGCCGGCTGTTGGGACTGGAATTCCTGCCCAAGCTCGAGGAAGGCAATCTGTGGATTCGCGCCACGCTGCCGCCGACCATCTCGCTGGAAACCGGCAACGCCTATGTCAACGAGATGCGCAAGCTGATCCGTAGCCGTCCCGAAGTGGAGTCGGTGGTGTCGCAGCATGGCCGCCCCGACGACGGCACCGACGCGGCCGGTCTCTTTAACGCCGAATTCTTCGCACCGCTCAAGCCGGTGGCGCAGTGGCCCGGCACTCACGACAAGGACCAACTCACGGCCGAATTGCTGACGCAACTGCAGGACAAGTTTCCGGGCGTCGAGTTCAACTTCTCGCAATACCTTCAGGACAACGTGTCCGAAGCCGTCTCCGGCGTGAAGGGTGAGAACTCGATCAAGCTCTATGGCAACGATCTGGAGGCGCTGACCGAGACCGCCAACAAGATCAAGTCGGTGCTCGCGACCGTGCAGGGCATCACAGATCTCGCGGTGTTCACCTCGCTCGGCCAGCCCACCATCCAGATCGACATCGACCGCGCCAAGGCCGCGCGCTATGGCCTTGCGCCCGGCGACATCAATGCGACCATCAAGGTCGCGATCGGCGGCGATAGCGCGGGCGATCTCTACGAGCCCGGCAGCGACCGGCATTTTCCCATCATCGTTCGGCTGGCGCCGGAATATCGCAAGAGCGCCGAGGCGATCCAGAACTTGCGGATCGGGGCGCCCGGGCCGAACGGCACCATCACGCAGGTGCCGCTGAGCGAAGTCGCTTCGATCAAGCTGGTGTCCGGTGCGGCCTACATCTATCGCGAGCAGCAGGAGCGCTATCTGCCGATCAAGTTCTCGGTGCGCGAGCGCGACCTCGGCGGCGCGATCCGGGAGGCACAGCAGAAGGTCGACGAGCAGGTCAAGCTGCCGCCGGGATCGCGGCTCGAATGGGTTGGCGAATTCGGCAATCTGCAGGATGCCATCAAGCGACTGTCGATCGTGGTGCCGATCAGCCTGACCCTGATCGCGGTGCTGCTGTGGTTCAATTTCGGCTCGATGGTCGACACGCTGCTAGCCATGAGCGTGATCCCGATGGCGGTGTTCGGCGGCGTGCTGGGTCTGCTGGTCAGCGGCATTCCTTTCAGCGTGTCGGCCGCGATCGGTTTCATCGCGTTGTTCGGCATCGCGGTGATGGACGGCATCATCATCCTGTCGCAGTACAATCAGCTGATCGACGAGGGTTTTGATCGCATCAGGGCCGTGGTCCGCACCGGCGAATTGCAACTTCGTCCGGTGCTGATGACCTGCGTGGTCGCCGGCGTCGGACTGTTGCCGGCGGCGCTGTCGGCGGGAATCGGATCGCAGGTGCAGAAGCCGCTCGCGATCGTGGTGGTGACCGGCATGATGCTGGCGCCGCTGGTCATCCTGGTAACGCTGCCGGTGTTGATCTCATTCTTCTCGCGCCGGCGCGGTGAGAGCCCGCGCAGCTCGTGAGCGTTATTGCCCGGACGGCGTGCGCGTGCGCAGGCCCTCCCAGGCGTCGCGCACCTGGTGATAATGGACTTCGGGCAGATAATCCGGCGTGTTGAGCCCGAGCGTCTTGACGTCGAGCCTGCCGACGGCGCTAAGCAGGGTGTAGGAGGCGATCACGCGATCGCGCTGCGCGCCGATCAGCCGCGCCTTGGCTGAAATCAGATCCGCTTCCGAGTTCAGGACATCGACCGTCGTGCGCTGCCCGCCCTGCGCTTCCTTCTGCACGCCCTGCAGCGCGACCGTCGCGGCGCGCACCTCGGACTCAGAGGCCGACACCGCGACCTTGGCGCCTTCATTGGCGACCCATGCTCCCAGCGCCGCGGTTCGGGCCTGGCTGCGAACCTGGTCGAGCACCAGCCGACTTTGCGCGGTGAGTTCCTTGGCCTGCCGGGTTTGCGATGCCGCCGTGCCGCCGTCATAGATCGGCGCGGTGACCTGACCGATGATCGAGGCCTGGTCGGTTCCGAAGGTGCCGAGCGTTGGATCGTCGTCCACGCTGTGGCTGGCATTGCCTTGCACGGTAACGGTAGGCATCAGGCTGCTCTCGGCGACGCGGATGTTGGTCGAGGCGACATCGACGTCGAAGCCCGCGGCGAGCACCGCCGGATTCTCCTTCAAGGCAAGCGCGGTCGCGTCATCGCGGCTGCGCGGCAAATAGCGGTCCACGGTTTCAGCGGGGCGCAAAGCTCCGGGAGAGTTGCCAATGACCTGGGTATAGGTCGCCTGGCTGACGGCGAGGTTAACTTCGGCGGTGTTGAGATCCGCCTTGCCCCGGCTTAGGCGCGCCTCGGCCTGCGACGTATCGGTCGGCGTAACGTCGCCGGCCTGGAGACGCCGTTGGGTGATCGACAGCGTCTCTTGCAAAAAGTTGACATTGGAGCGCTGCGCTTCGACCAGCGACTGATTGGCCAGCACATTGGTGTAGGCGGTGACGGCATCGAGCAGCACCCCCTGGCCAACGTTGCGCAATGCCTCACGGCCGGACTGCACCTGCAATTCCGCGACGCGCACGCTGCTGGCGGTCTTGAAACCGTTGAACAGGGTCTGCGTGACCGTCACTCCGATGATCCACGGCTTCAGGCTGGCAGACTGCACGGTATTGTCCGGCAGCAAGTTGCGCACCGCTTGAAGTCCGCCGCTCAGGCTGGCGATGATCTGCGGCCGATACCCCGCCAGCGCCTGGGGGACGTTTTCGTCGGTAGCACGTTGCCGCGCCCGTTCGGCATTGAGCTGCGGATTGGTTTGGTAGGCCTTCGCCAAGGCCTCGGGAAGGCCTTCGCCTGACGCGGCGGTAAGGCTGGTAAATCCGAGGCAAGTCGCAACGCTGAGGCAGATGCCCGATCGAAGCATGCGCCTGCCCAATTGGCCAATTTTGGTGGCACGCCCAACCATACGTTCCCGCAAACCAACCCGGCCGTCCGCCCTAAGCCGGCGTCCGACACGTTTACCTGTTTAGAGGGCGTAGCCGCCACAGGCAAACCATCGGCTGCAGAAACCCCCTGAATTCAGCCGCGCGATGTTGCTGGTTCGTCACAGACGAATCTCGGGTACAAATGCGCTATAGCGGTCGCCGGTTACTGGCCGATCCGGGCATTTATCCGCCCATAATTGGGTCTGAACTTAATGCCGAAGATATTCTCCGACCCCGAGGCGATCGCCGAGGATATCATTCGTGAAGTCGGAACCAATCTGGTGGTCGGCTTGCCATTGGGGCTCGGCAAGGCCAACCACATCATCAACGCGCTCTATGCACGCGCCGCCGCCGATCCCAGCATCAATCTGACATTTTTTTCGGCGTTGACGCTGGAAAAGCCTGTCCCGTCGAACCTTCTGGAACGGCGCTTCATTACCCCCGTGATCGACCGTTTGTTTGGTGGCTATCCCGATCTCGCTTATGCCCAGGCGTTGCATGCGGGTGCGTTGCCGCCCAATGTCCAGGTCAACGAGTTTTTCTTCCTCGCCGGAAAATGGCTGCATGTCCCGTTCGCGCAGCAACATTACATTTCGGCAAACTATACCCACGCATCGTCTTATCTGCTGGCACGGGGCCTGAACGTCGTCGTCCAATTGGTGGCCAAACGAGTGGTCGATGGCGTCGCGCGCTACAGCCTGAGCTGCAATACCGATACCACCCTCGACGTCCTGCGCGTCCGCGGGCAGGGCAACGCCGCATTCAAGCTGGTCGGCCAGGTCAATTCCGAACTGCCGTTTATGCCGGGGCCGGGCGATCTGCCGGCGGAGCAATTCAGCGCAATGCTGGAAGGTCCGGCCACCGAATTTCCACTGTTCGCGCCGCCAGCCGAGCCGATCACGGACACCAAATATGCCATCGGTCTTCATGCCGCGGGGCTGGTGCGCGATGGCGGTACGCTTCAGATCGGTATCGGTCAGGTCGGCGACGCGCTGGCGCAGGGACTGATCGTACGCCATCGCGACACTGCGCAGTTTCGCTCGATCATGAAACGGCTTAGGCCGGCGGAATTGTCCACGGACCTGCAGACCGGCTCGTTCGAAAAGGGTCTCTATGGCGTCAGCGAGATACTGTTCGAGGCGTTTCTCGGTCTGATCGACGCCGGCATCATCAAGCGCGACGTCGGCGGCGTCGTGCTGCACGGCGCATTTTTCCTTGGGCCACAATCGTTTTATCGCGCGTTGCGCGATATGGCACCCGAGCAGATCGCGCGGATCGAAATGATGCCGGTGTCCTTCACCAACGAACTCTATGGCGATGAGGACACCAGGCGGCGCGCTCGCGTCGATGCCCGCTTTGTCAACAACGCGATGATGGCGACTTTGCTGGGAGCGGCTGTTTCCGATGGTCTTGAAGATGGCCAGGTCGTCAGCGGCGTCGGCGGCCAGTATAATTTCGTGGCGCAGGCGTTCGCGCTGGCAGATGCCCGGTCGATCCTGACGTTGGAAGCAACAAGGCCTGCCGGCGCCAAAATCCAATCCAATATCCGTTGGACCTATGGTCATGAGACCATTCCGCGGCATCTGCGCGATATCATCATCACCGAATATGGCGTCGCCGATATCCGGGGCAAATCCGACGCCGATGTAATTGCCGCGATGTTAGGTATAACCGATAGCCGCTTTCAGGATGAACTGATGCGACAGGCCAAGGATGCCGGCAAGCTGCCGAAGAATTTCGAAATACCGGCTGGCTGCCGCGACAACCATCCCGAACGGATTGCCGGTGCACTAAAGCCGGCTCGAGAGGCTGGCTTGCTGCCGACGTTCCCCTTCGGCACCGATTTTACCGAAGTCGAACAGCGGCTGATTCCGGCCTTGCAGGTTCTGCAGGATGCGCAGCGCGTGCCGCGGCGGCTGGCCGGATTATTATGGCGGGGGCTAATTCGCAGCGCCCGATGCGTCCGACGCCGAATGCCTGGCAAGACTTGGTCTCGACAAGCCCGCGACATGGCCCGAACGCGCCTATCGCGCGCTGGTCAGTGCCGCGTTGGCGAGGAGCCGGCCGGGTAGTGCTTATCCTAGTTCTTGTTCACGGGCTTACGCTTCTCGATGAACGCCGCCATGCCTTCGGAGCGGTCTTCCAGCGAGAAGGTCGAGTGGAACAGATTGCGCTCGACATTCATGCCTTCCGACAGCGGGGTCTCGAAGGCACGGTTGATGGCTTCCTTGGCCATCGCGGCGGCCGGGCGCGACATGCCGGCGATTTTTTCCGCGGCTGCCAACGCCTCTTCCATCAGTTTGTCCGCCGCCACCACACGGCTGACGAGGCCCGATCGCTCGGCTTCCGCGGCATCCATCATCCGGCCGGTGAGGCACAGATCCATTGCCTTTGATTTGCCGATTGCGCGCGTCAGCCGCTGTGTTCCGCCGATGCCGGGAATCGTGCCGAGCGTGATTTCCGGCTGGCCGAATTTCGCCGTGTCGGCGGCGATGATGATGTCGCACATCATTGCCAGTTCGCAGCCGCCGCCGAGCGCATAGCCGCTGACGGCGGCAATGGTCGGTTTGCGGCATCGTGCGACGCGATCGCCACCGATCGCGGTGAAGTCGCTCGCGAACATGTCGATGAACGTCTTCGGCTGCATTTCCTTGATGTCGGCGCCGGCGGCAAACGCCTTTTCGCTGCCAGTGATCAGGATGCATCCGATCTTATCGTCGGCCTCGAGTTGATCAATCGCGACAGCGATTTCCTTGAATACGCCGAACGACAGCGCATTGAGCATTTTCGGGCGGTTGAGCGTGACGACGCCAACCGCGCCTTTGCTTTCGACAAGGATGTATTCGAAGGTACCCATGCTTGATCCCGCGGTTGATTTTCGCGGGCAATGTGCCCGCTGCGGGGATCGGCTTCAAGTGGCCTCAAGCGCAGACGACTCGCGGCTTCTAGGCTTGTCCCGGACGCATTTGCAGCGTCGAGGACATCTGCCTTTACGTCATGAACATCCGCGCGGCGGAGGTCACCGTCAGCAATGCGCCGAAGCCGATGAAGATCTTGCCGATCAGCGAGGTCTGATCCCAGATGGAGCTTTCGCTGCCGGGGCTGACGGCGGCAGCAGGGCTTGCGACCACATTGGGCGGTTCGGCTGAGGCCAGCGTCACCGGGGCAGTGGCGGGCGCGCCTTCGTGCAACGCGCGATCGACGTCGTTGAGCTGATCGGCTGCAACTACCGGCGTGCCGACCGCGGCCTGCGCGTCATCGGGTGTCGCCTGAAATATGTTGTTGGCGCGATCCGTCATCGCCCTGGCGCTGCCGGCCGGCGTGTCAGGGGACACCAATTGCGCGTTGGCGTTAGCGATCGAGGCCGGCATCCCGGAGGATTGGATGTTGCCGAGATTGTCGGAATCTTCGGATACGGCAGCTTTTTTGTCATCGGCGGTCGCATCCGTGACCTTGCGCGCCTTGTGATGGGCGTATTTTTTCAGATGATGCGAGCTATGTTTGATGACCGTCACAGCGGTCGAACCGTCGGTGTCTGTTGCAGCCTGAGACGCTCCGCTCAAGCCGATCCAGATTCCTGTGGCGAGGATCAACGCCGCGCGCCCGATGACTTTGTTGGCCATTTGGCAATCTCCCCAGTTGCCTCGCCCCGGCGGAAATGAGACCCCATGGCATGTCCGCAGCACGGCGGAAAAAGGGAATCTTCGGGCGCGACCGGGCGAAAACTGGGCGATCGCGTCTGTGTCATGTGCCACTCCATCGGCAGAAATCCGCGCCATGTCTCCGCGCATGTCAGCCGGGTCGATTGGTGATAATAGTCGGACGAGCGGATTGATCGTGGTCGCGATTTCCTTGGGAGGTCGACGGTCGCTGGCGTCGATATCATTGGTGGATCACGATCCCGTGACCAGCATCTCCGACGTAACAAACTGAAAGCTCGGCCGAATTGCAGTGTGGGAGCGCTTGTGCGCGAACGTGAAGACGAATGGACGGCCCTGATGCGGCGGGCCATTTCAGGCGATAGCGCGGCTTATCATCGGCTGCTGAAGGCCATTGCACCGGTGTTGAGGGCGGCAGCGCGGCGCGGTCTGGCGAGGGCCGGACAACCGGTCGACCAATCCGAGGATATTGTGCAGGACATCTTGCTTGCGGTGCATCTGAAACGGCATACTTGGAACGCCGATGCGCCGTTCACGCCTTGGCTGTTTGCGATCGCACGCAACAAGCTGATTGATGCGTTGCGCCGCCGCGGCCGGCGAATTTTTGTCAACATCGACGATTTCGCCGAGACGATGCCAAGCGAACCTGTAGCCGAGACCGCGCCAGCAAGCGAGGTCGCGGCGCAGTTGCAGTCGCTGCCAGCACGGCAGCGCGAGGTCTTGCAGTCCATTGCTGTCGACAGCGCCTCGATCCGGGATACCGCGACGAAATTTTCGATGAGCGAAGGCGCGGTGCGCGTGGCGCTGCATCGTGGGCTTGCCCGGCTCACCGCCAAACTGCGGGAGCAATAACAATGGAAACCGATCAGCTCATTCGAACGCTTGCCGCCGACAACACGCAGCGCGCCCGGCCGGTCGGATTTATGCTTGCGCTCGCGCTGGTTGCCGCCGCGCCAGTGTCGATCCTGATGTTCTTCATGACGCTGGGCATTCGCCCCGACGTGATGATCGCGATGCACAATCCGTTCTTCGACCTGAAGTTTGCGGTGACGCTGGCGCTGGCGATCGCCGCGATTGTGGTCAGCCTGCATTTGTCCCGACCCGACGCGTTGCTGCGCGGCTGGGCGCTGTTGTTGCTGGTTCCGGCCGGTATCCTTGCCATCGGGATCGGCGGCGAGATGATGGCGCCGCAGCGGCTGCCGATGATGGCGCGTTTGATCGGTCACAATTCGCGGGTCTGCATGCTGGCGATCACACTGTTTTCGCTGCCGCTGCTGGCCGGGGCGTTGATCGGCCTGCGTCACGGGGCGCCGGCGCGGCCGGCTGTCGCCGGTGCCATTGCCGGCCTGCTCTCGGCGGGGCTGGCGGCTACGCTCTACGCGTCGCACTGCACCGACGATTTACCGTTGTTCGTCGCGACCTGGTACGGCATCGCGACCGCCTTGGTCGCCGCAATCGGTGCACTGGCGGGATCGCGGGTGCTGCGATTTTAGAAATAACACGGCGTTTCGAGCGAAGCGGGTTCCTGGCTTGCATCAAGAAAAGCGTCGAAACCGGAGCCTGATCCTATTTCAATAAGAACCGAGGTTCTCAGCCGTCGGTCTGCTGCATGCGATGGAAGCGCAGCACCTGTTGCGCGGTGGAGGGCCGCAGCCGTTCATAGGTAGCCTTGCAGGCCTGCAGATCGGTGGGATCCATCCCTGAGAGGTCGTCGCGCATGTTGATGATCGCCCGGACGGTCGACCACGACATGCCCGCGACTTTGGCCAGGATCATCACGCCCTCGGCGCGGGTTTCGATCATCATGTTTTCCGCGATCGTCACCGCGACGTTGGCCAGCGCCGCGATCGCAGCGTTGGCTTCGTCGAACTTGCCCGCCTTGGCGAACGTCTCGACCTGATGTTCGTCGAGCCGGCCGTCCTCATAAAGGGATTTGACCAGCGCATGTGCAATGGCGGTTTGCTCGCTGATGGCCGACGGCGCCGAGCGCGCGAGCTTTGTTGCTTCGCGCACCGCGACCGGTACCTCGTCGGCCTGTCGGGGATTGGCTGCTTCGAGGCGGGCACGCACCGTTTCGGATGCCTTGGCAAGCAGTTTCAGATAGAGATGCCGCGGCATATTCCGGCGCAGGCCGACGCAGGTCGCGAGATCGTCGTCGCCCTCGGCGCGATTGACCAGCCGGGTGAAGCCGCGCTCGGAGAATTCGGCGCCGGGATTGTTGACGGTGTTCTGTACCACGTTGTCGTCGCCGCGCAGCACCAGCACGTCGGTCACCGCGCCACTCAGCACCTTGCGCGTCGAAATCGCCATCAAATGCGCCTGGCTCTTGGTGCGCGCCGTCTCGATCAGCGCGTCGTCGTCGAGCCTTTCCGACAGCGACAATACGGGAGCCGCAACCTCGATCACATCGTCCAGCGCCAGCGCGCGAACGGTCAGTGGCGGCGCGGTAGGAATCGGAGCGAGCCGGTTGGAGAGCAACGCTTTTGCCGAGTTCTCGATCCGGTGCATCAGGCACTGGAAGACGTCGTCGAACAGTTCGATCTGTTCGTCCGAATAATCCACCGCCCCGTTGATGAAGAGATCGGTCACCCGCCGCAGGGTCTCGACCCGGCGCGCGACGGTGCCGTGCGCAAGCGTAGTCTGCAACTCGTCGAGCAGATTGTCGGGACTGGCAACGGCGACATTTGAATTCATGACTTTATCCTGGAGCATTTTGACATGCAGGCCGGTGACGGTTTCTTCGTCGCCGGGATGGAAATGATAAAATTACGCACACGCGATTTGATTGCGTCCCTGCGCTTTGGCTGAATAAAGCGCGCCGTCGGCGCGTGCGAGAAGTGTGTCCGGCGTTTCGTCCGGATGCACCGTGGTAACGCCGGCTGAAATCGTCACCCGCATGCCGGGCGAGAATGCGCTCCAGTCGAGACCGGAAATGATCAAGCGCAGCCGTTCGAGAATTTTGGCGGCGCCGTCGCTCGGCGTGTCCGGCATCACCAGCAAGAATTCCTCGCCGCCGTAACGACCGAACCTGTCGATGGTGCGAATATTGGCGAAAGTGGTGATGGCAAACGTCCGCAGCACTTCATCGCCAGTCGGATGGCCGTAGGTGTCATTGATGCGCTTGAACCAGTCGAGGTCGATCAATGCGATCGAGCAGGGCGTCTTGAGCCTGCGGGCACGGGCGATCTCTTCATCCAGCATCCGCATGATGCAGCGGCGGTTGTAGGAACCCGTCAATTCGTCGAGTTCGGCGAGTTCTTCGATGCGCCGATAGGCTTCCTTGAGCTTGAGGCCGCTGTTGTAGAGCGACCGACGCATCGTGCTGGCAAATATTCCGAGGAACATGCAGCGACCGATCGCCAGCGCAAACACCGACATCGTGGCGAAGCGCTCCAGTTCGGTGGCGTGCGGTATCGAGATCGGCCTGTCGGTCAGCATGAACAGCCCGGCGAGGCCGAGCGTCAGCAAGGTCCAGACCGCAGCCGCTTGCCGCGGCGTCGAGCGCAGCGAGGCGAAATTGAAGATGACGAACAGCGTGCAGAGAAACACCACGCCGACCTGTGGCGCGATGTAGGTGAAGGCGAGCGCGATCGCCATGCCGACGATCGATTGCGGCGCGACGAAATAGTGATCCTTGAAGCGCTCGGTGACGCCGGTTTCCGACAGCGCGATATTGCAGACGACGGTGAACAGGCCCGTGGCGGCGAACGAAGGCCCAATGGACGCTGGTATCGTGCCGGCCATCGCTGTAGGTCAGCAGGATGAGGGCATCGATGACATAGCTGACGCCGATCATTCCCTGGATTTGCCGGCGCTGTCTGGCCCGACGCAAAAGTTCCTTGGCCGAGCGCGGGCGGCCCACGACTTCCAGTTCAGCCGCTATCGGATTGAGGAGCGCGGACGCAGCGGTACCCATGGCTTTGCCGTTGGTGGAACCAGATTCGAAAATCTAAGAGAGAAAGCCTTTAGGTTTGGTATCTTTTGCAGCCAAATTCCGCGCCGCCATCTCCGTAATTTCCCTTGTTTCGCAATGGAATGTTGCAGGAACCAGATGGTGGGAACGGCGCCGGCGAATTCAGGTCCCCGAAGCCGTTGGTTCCGGCGGTAGAAGAACGAAATCTGTGCTATGGGCGGGACCTTGCCAGGATCATCTGCGACCTGATATCTGCGACCTGATATGAGTGCTGAAGAAAGTATTGCTGTATTATGATACCTGGACACGACCTGAATCGGCTCCGGAGCGGGCGGCCAATTTTTATTGCTTTGTGCGGTACATCACAGATGACATTGTGGGATAAATTACAAAATCTTGGCTTTTTCATCGAACCAGCCAGCATCTCAGCCCGACCAACCTTGCGAGACGGCCGTTGAGTGCGACACAGGCGGCTTCGGATGAGGTCCTGATCGCCCGGATTGCCCAAGGCGACCGGCTCGCCATGCAGGTGCTCTATGGCAGGCACCATGTCAGGGTGTTCCGCTTCGGTGTTCGACTTGTACGGGACGAGCAGGTTGCGGAAGATCTCATCAGCGAAGTTTTTCTCGACGTGTGGCGTCAGGCCGGCAAATTCGAGGGCCGATCCGCCGTTTCCACTTGGCTGTTGGCCATTACGCGATTCAAGGCCCTTTCCGCGCTGCGGCGCCGGAAGGATGTCGAACTGGATGACGAAGCGGCCAATGCGATCGAGGATGCGTCCGACGATCCAGAAGTGGCGGTGCAGAAAAAGGATACCAGTCAGGCATTGCGCAACTGCCTGAGCGCACTTTCGGCGGAACATCGGGAGATCGTCGATCTCGTCTACTACCACGAGAAATCCGTGGAAGAGGTGGCTGAAATCGTCGGCATTCCGGAAAACACTGTCAAGACGCGCTTGTTTTATGCACGCAAGAAACTTGCCGAACTGCTCAAGGCAGCCGGCGTGGAACGAGGCTGGCCATGATGGCAATGAAGAAGACGCTGGAGCAGGAACCCGGTGAAATCGAAATGCTACTGCCATGGCATGCGGCCGGCACGCTGGGCGCGCGCGATGCAAAGCGAGTCGAGGACGCGCTGGCCCGCGATGCGGAACTTGCCAGGCAATATGCCGTGATAAGGGAGGAATACACCGCGACCATCGGCCTCAACGAAAGCCTTGGCGTGCCGTCGACGCACACGATGGCGAAGCTGTTCGCCGCCATCGATAGCGAGCCGGCGCGCAAGCCGTCGATCTCGAACAGGATTTCCGCCGGAATTTCCGGATTTTTTGCCAGCCTTTCTCCACGTACGCTGGCTTGGTCGGCCAGTCTCGGCGCATTGGCGCTGGTGCTGCAAGCTGCCGTGATCGGCGCGGTTCTGGTGAAGAACGAGCAGCCGGGGACGTTTCAAACCGCCTCGTTCATCACGGATGGACCTGTCACCCGGTCATTGGGTCCGGAGGCGCCGCGAGCGCTGGTGCGGTTCGCACCGGATGCCCGTGTCTCCGACATCACGAAGCTGCTCGCGACCTATCAAGCCTCGATCATCGATGCCCATGGCGATATGTTCCGGTTGCAATTCGGCAATCGCGGGATGTCGAAGGATGATGTAGCCGGTCTGATGAACCGGCTGAAGAGCGAGAAGATCGTCAATCTCGCGGTTGCCGCCCAGTAGGCCGCGGGTCTCGCACCAGCACCTTTCGCCAGCTTGATAGCGAGGTCCCATGATCCGTGATCGTGCCAACCGGCGAATGAAGACATTCGGCGCCGCGCTGGCGGCCACGGTGATGCTGATCTGGGGTGCGGGCGAGGCGGTTCAGGCGCAAACCATGATGCGCTCGCCGAGCATCAACATCGCGCCGCGGATCAGCCGTATCAATCCCAATATCACGGGCAGGGTGATGACCAATGTCGAGAGGTTTCCGCGTGATCCCGGCTGCGGCGACGCTGACCGTTCCGGATGCTCCAATCAATCGTCTTCATTCAGCGATGGCGGAAGTAGCCGCAAGCTACTGAAGCAGACCAAGCGCGACAATACGCGCCACGGCGCACAAGGCGCGCTGAACCTGCGCTTCGTTCCCAATCAAATCGTGGCCGAGATCGACGGCTCGCTATCGCCGGCGCAGGCCGACCAACTGGCGCGGCGGCACGGCCTGGCACGGCTGCAGTCGCAGGCTGTTCCGTTGATCGGCGGCACCATCGGCCTGTTCCGCATCACGGATCACCGCTCGGTCGATCGCGCAAGCCGCGACTTTGCGACCGAAACCGGCGTGCGCTCGGTGCAGCCGAACTACCGCTACGCGTTGCAGAACCAAAAGGCCGCGTTGACCGAGGGCGATCCGGCGCAATACGCGCTGGCAAAGCTTCGCTTGCCGGAAGCTCACACGCTCGCCCAGGGCGCCCACGTGACGATTGGCGTGATCGATTCCGGAATAGACGTCAAGCATCCGGAATTCGCGGACAGGATTGCGGCCTCCTGGGACGCGCTCGGCAGCAAGGAAGGTCCGCATATCCATGGCACCGGCGTGGCCGGTGCGATTGTTGCGCATGCGCGGCTGATGGGGAGCGCGCCGGCGGCGAGGATCCTGGCGATTCGCGCTTTCGCCGCGGCGCAGAACGGTGCCGAAAGCACCTCGTTCGTTATCCTGCGCAGCCTCGACTACGCCGCCTCTCATGGTGCCCAGATCATCAATATGAGCTTTGCCGGCCCGAAAGATGCGCTGATCGAGCGTGGCGTCGCCGCGATCGCGGCCAAGGGCATCGTGATGGTGGCTGCCGCCGGCAATGCCGGCGCAAAATCCGCACCTTTGTATCCGGCCGCCAATCCCGATGTGATCGCCGTCAGCGGTACCGACGCGCAGGACAGATTGTTTTCGGCATCGAATCGCGGCTCCTACGTCGCCGTAGCGGCACCGGGTGTCGATATCTTCCTGCCGGCGCCGGACGATAAATACCAGATGACGTCGGGCACCTCGTTCTCGGCGGCTCTGGTCAGCGGTATCGCAGCGCTGCTGCTGGAACGCAATCCGGCACTGAAGCCGGACGACCTTCGCACGATCCTGACGAAGACCGCCCGCGATCTCGGGGCGCCCGGCCGTGACGATTTATTCGGCGCTGGCGAGGCCGACGCCTATGCCGCCGTCACCGCAACTGTCGCAGCGCCGCTGCCGGTCGCCGCATCGGATCGCCCTGCGACAGAGCCGTCCGCCGAAAAGCCGTTGGATCAAAAAGAGGTGGAACAACGGGCCGGTCCGACGGGTCGTGCATTGGCGTCGGATAAAGCGGTCGGCGAGGCCGATCGGCCGGCTGCGCGTTAATGAATGGCCCAGTCGCAAGAACTCCCTGCCGGCACGTAAAAAAAGTCCCTTGGGTTTTGAACGTTCCGCCACCCTGCCGCGACTTATCAGTGTGGGATTGGTAACCCCTCCCCACGGCTGTATCCGGCGCGAGCGCCCATCCACCCCAGCGCCCATATATAGCTTGACCCGTCCGGTTGTCCCCCCGGGCGGGTCTTTCCCTTTTGAGAGGGATCCGTTCGACCGATTTGCGCGCCGATACCCCTGGCTAAGAACCCCGTATCTTCCCGGTGTTTTGTCTGGCGATGGGGCAGGACGAGCTCGCTCACTGGACATTGGGAAAGTTTTCCACAGAATATCCCTGTCACGTTCAATTGATTCGGTGCGGTTGCGTCTGCGTCCGTTCTTCTCCTTACGGGCAGCTTCATGACACAACGACTCGACGTGGCTCGCGGCCGCGATGTCCTTGCGCGCTGGCGCAATCTTGCCGAGCAAAGGCTGCAATACCTCACCGAACTGTTCGAGTCCGGCCGCTGGCGCCGCTTTCACAGCGAGACCGCATTCCTGGAAAACATCCAGGAGGCCAAATCGGCGGTGGAAACCTGGCGTGATCTGTCGACCCGCGAAGCTTCTCCTGACAATTCCGCGGTCGATGTTTCCTGGCTTGGTCGCGCCGGTAAAACCTCGGTGCGCAATCGGGCACCGAGCGAGCGGCCTGCATCGCTGCCGATACGTTTTCCTGCCGAATTGACTACCAAGGTGCATCCCGTGGCGGCGATCGATGCGCTGGCTTTCAAGCCGGACTTGCCGCCGCTCGAACCGGCGCCAGGGCCAGCAGACGACGCCGCCGAAGGCGCGCGCGACGTCGTTTCGATACAGGAACGTTATCCGCTGCTGCGCAACGCGCTTTAGCTTCTCACCACGTTGTTGCCGACGACCACCTGCGCAAAGCGTTGCGCGCCCGCGGCTGTGAGATCAGGCGTGACGGGACGGGCATGATCGAGGCCAACCACCGCGCCGCGCGGGGTTTCCGAAATCATGTTGGTGTCGACCAGCGCGGTGCCCGCGCCCGGCGTCACCGACACGCCGACGCCGACAAGGGCCTTGCGAATTACATTGCCCGAGATGACGACGTCGCGCAGATATTTGCCCCAGCCGGCCATGATGCCGAACGACGGCGCGTTCTCGATCACATTGCCGGTGACGGAACAGTCGGCCTCGACATAGATGCCGACGCCGGCGTCATCGTCGGGCGCGGTGCCGATCGGCCGCTTCGGCAGCAGGTTGCGGATGATGTTGCCCTGTACGACGGCGAGGCGTCCGCCCTCGTTGAAATTGCAGACCGAGACGCCAAACGCCGCGCCATCCACGGTGTTGTTGGCGATCACCGCGCCCTCGAAGGCGAATTCGGAATAGAGCGCGACTTCGCGGACGTCGCTGACGCTGTTGCCTGATATCTGGATATTGGATGCGGAATTTCCACGCACCGCGGAATAATCGCAATTGCGGATGCGGTTGCCGCGCACGATGACGTTGCCGGCGCGAAACGCGTTGATGGCGTTGCCGTATTGCCCGGAGCCGCCGGGGCCGGCCTTGATGTCCTCGATGCGGTTGTCGACGACCAGCGTGCCGTCATCGCCAATCGCGTTGCGCAGGATCTCGATGCCGTTGTCGTTGGTGCCGATGATGGTGTTGCGCGCGACCTGCAAGCCCTGCGCGTCGAACGAGACGATGGCGGTAGACGCGGTGTTGGTGATGCTGTTGCCGCTGACATCGCCGGAAACTTCCTCGAACCAGATGCCGGCGCCACCGCTACCCCGGATCTCGCAGTCGATGATGCGAATATCGGCGCCGCCGAGGCAATGCACGAGACCGCGCCGTGCTGGCAGCGCGATGCCGCCGCCATCGAGCGTGATTCCGTTCAGGCCGACATGGCCGGCGCCTTCGCTCTGGAGCATCGAGGCGCCGCCGTTGAAGACGAGCTTTGTCGCGCCGCGCACGCCGACGATTTGTGAGCCGCTCTGCAGGCGCAGCAATCCGGTGCGATAGGTGCCGGGTGGCAACGCCAGCGGCGCCTGCGCGCGGGCCGCTTCGTCGATCGCGCGCTGCAACGCGCGGGTCTGATCGTCGGAACTACCGGGCCGCACACCATATTGCATGGCATCACGCCCTAGCGTTGAAGTCAGAGGGGCCGCTCGCGTGGCATCCGGCGCTGCCGCGAGTGCGCCGGCAACGCCGGCCGCGGAGGCTCCGATCAGATAGCGGCGGTTGACGTCCATGATCGCGTTTTCCGAAGGGCGCCGGGTCTCGCGCGCCCATGCTCCCTGAAGTAACGCAAAAATACGGCCGGACAGGGCGATGTCGGGGGTCAAACGTGAGGATTGTTGGAGGTAGGGTTAACCGTCAGCGAGTTTTCTTACCGCCTTTGTGGCGGCAACTGCGGGACGCTTGCGGATTCCCGCGCCGCGCTTCGGGTCAGCTTTACCATTTCCATCAGCATCGCTTCGCCGGCATCGACCAGTTCGTCGAGCGTGATGCGATCGATATCCCTTTTGCTGCGAAACGCCGTCGCGCGCCAGCGGCGGAACGTGGATGAAGGCGGCTAGGTGAGGGCCGTCATCGCGTTTCGTCGCTTCGATCGCCCGCCAGCTCAGATAGTTGCAGAGATAGCTGCCGGCATTGTTCGAGGTGCGCGCATCGACGCCCGTGGCAAGCGCGACGCGCAACAGCCGTTCGGTGTGCGGACCGAACACCATGGCGTCGGCGCCAGCGGCGATTGATCCTTTGCGCCCGCGCGTGTGGTCGGCGTCGGGCCACAGCATGGTGACGGCATTGCGGGCGCGGGTCTCGATCCGCAGAAAGGAGGTTCGCGTCGCGAGGCCAAACATCAACAGCGCCTCCGGCCGATGCTTCTTCAGCAGCTCCGGCAATTGCCGGTCGACCGCGCTATAGGTCACCGGGAAAATGTGGCTCGTCAGTTCGACGTCGTCGAGCGCGGGACGGCGCAGTTTGGTCAGGCGTGCGACCAGCGGTTGGGTCGGATTGTACGGCGCCCCCGGGAACGGCTCGAAGCCGGTGACGAGGATGCGGAGTTTTGTCATTCAAGCGTCCAACCCGTTGTCGTTCGTCATGGCGGATACTACCGCAGCATTTCCGCGATCTGTTCGGCGGCGACCGCGGGCGTGATACGGCCGTCGGCGACCTCGGCCTCCGTCTTTTTCACCTTGCTGCGGATCGCGGGATCGGCGCGCAGCCGCGCCATCAGGCGCTGCTCCAGCATCGACCACATCCACTTCACCTGCTGCTGCCGCCGCCGTGCGGTGAAATCGCCGGATGCGTTCATCGCGGTGCGGTGATCGAGAATTTTCTGCCAGAGTTCGCTGAGGCCGGCGCCAGTCAGGGCCGAAAACGTCACCACGGGCGGATGCCAGTGTTCGGAGCGCGGGCCCAGAATGCGAAGCGCGCTGCGATAGTCGGCAGCGGCGCGATCGGCGCGCTTGATGTTGTCGCCGTCGGCCTTGTTGATCGCGATCATGTCGGCGAGCTCGACCAGTCCCTTCTTGATGCCCTGCAATTCGTCGCCGGCGCCGGGCAGCATCAGCGCCAGGAAGAAATCCGTCATGTCGCAGACCGCGGTCTCGGATTGCCCGATGCCGACCGTCTCCACCAGCACGACGTCGAACCCGGCGGCCTCGCACAACAACATCGACTCGCGGGTTTTCGCCGCGACGCCGCCGAGCGTGCCGGCGGCGGGCGACGGGCGGATATAGGCGTCGCCGGATGCCGACAGCCGCGCCATCCGGGTCTTGTCGCCGAGGATCGAACCGCCGGTGCGGGCGGAGGAGGGGTCGACCGCGAGCACCGCGACCTTGTGGCCGCGCTCGATCAGGAAGATGCCGAGCGCGTCGATGGTGGTGGATTTCCCGACCCCCGGCGAGCCGGTGATGCCGACGCGGATCGCCTTGCCGGTGTCCGGCAGCAGCGCCTGCACGAGATCGCGCGCCGCCGCCTGATGATCGCCGCGCCGGCTCTCGATCAGCGTGATCGCGCGTGCCAGCGCGGCGCGATTGCCGGTGCGGAGGTCTTTTGCGAGTTTGGCAACGTCGATCGCGTTCTTGCCGGTCATCGCGAGCCGTCGTCATCGTTTTTAGGGCGAGCGCCGGCGAAGATGTTGGTGCCCTCCTGGCTCAAATACGGCCGCAACGTTTCCCACGGCACGAAGGCGATATACTCGCCCTCGGCATAGGGACCGACTGCGTAAGGCGGATAGTAGAACTTCAGTCCCGAGCTTTTGGTTGCCTCGGTCGAGGGCGCGAGCGTCACCGCGCCGATCTTGAGCAGTCTTGGCTCGAGGCCCTTGTACCACTCGGCAGTGGCGGTCTCGCTGGCGCCGCGCTTCTTCTTCTCGACATTTAGCGAAGCGATGACGGCGCTGACGATCGCCTTCATGGTCGGACCGTTGTCCAATGTCTCGTTGAAGAAGGGACGGATACTGATCCGCGTTTTCGTGTGTGAATCCCACAATATGGCGTGGACGTCCGAATTGGGATGGGCTCCACCAGTGTCCATATAGTCGGACGCGACGATGCTGACATAGTGCAGATAAACCAGGGATCGCGTGACATATTTGCGCTCAAAACTCCAATGAAACTGCAACGGATTCTGCTTGCGTGAATCCTCAGCTTCAGCGGCATTCTTGTCGATCCACCTCTTGCCTTCAGTCAGGCAATCGAAGGTTAGCGCGGGATCGGCCTTAATACCGGCATCGACAAAGACGCTGGCTTCCACGGCTCCGGTCTTGATGATGAGGTCGGGGAGCGATTTGGCCGCAGCGGTCGCATTGGCGACGGCCGGCGATGCGCCAGACGCGAGCGTGCCAATGAGGCACAAGCAGCAGACGAGCATATATGCGATGCAGCGCAGGGCGTCCCCCATAGTGTGGTTGCGGCGCGAGCTACTCCGCCGCCTCGCTATGCCCCAGCCTGCGCGTTGAGCTTGTGGATCAGCTCCTCGGCGGCGTCGGCGATCACGGTGCCGGGCGGGTAGATCGCCTCGGCGCCGGCCTTGGTGAGCGCGTCGTAATCCTGCGGCGGCACCACGCCGCCGATAATAATCATAATGTCCTCGCGGCCCTGCTTCTTCAGCGCTGCCTTCAGTTCAGGCACGGCAGTGAGATGCGCCGCCGCCAGCGACGACACGCCGAGGATATGCACATCGTTCTCGACCGCCTGCCGCGCCGCTTCGTCGGCGGTGGCGAACAACGGTCCGATATCGACGTCGAAACCGACATCGGCAAAGGCGGATGCGATCACCTTCTGGCCGCGGTCGTGGCCGTCCTGGCCGATCTTGGCGACCAGAATGCGCGGCCTGCGGCCCTCGGCTTCCTCGAAGGCGTCGATCAGCGCCTGCACCTTCTCGACCCGATTACCCATGGTGGATGCCTCGCGCTTGTAGACGCCGGTGATGGATTTGATCTCGGCGCGGTGCCGTCCGAACACCTTTTCCATCGCGTCGGAGATCTCGCCGACGGTGGCCTTGGCGCGCGCCGCATCGATCGCCAGCGCCAAAAGGTTGCCGTTGCCTTCGCCGGCGCTGCGGGTCAATGCGGCCAGCGCGTCGTCGACGTCCTGCTGGCTGCGTTCGGAGCGCAGCCGCGACAGTTTGTCGATCTGCAGTCGACGAACCGTGGAGTTTTCAACCTTGAGCACATCGATCGCCGCTTCATTGACCGGCTGGTACTTGTTGACGCCGATCACCGCCTGCTTGCCGGCGTCGATCCGCGCCTGCGTCCTGGCGGCGGCTTCCTCGATCCGCAGCTTCGGCACGCCCGCCTCGATCGCCTTTGCCATGCCGCCGAGTTCTTCGACCTCCTGAATGTGTCCCCACGCCTTGGCCGCGAGGTCGCGCGTCAGCCGCTCGACATAATAGGAGCCGCCCCAGGGGTCGATGATGCGGGTGGTGCCGCTTTCCTGCTGCAGGAACAATTGCGTGTTGCGGGCGATGCGCGCGGAGAAATCGGTCGGCAGCGCCAAGGCCTCGTCGAGCGCGTTGGTGTGCAGCGATTGCGTATGGCCTTGCGTCGCTGCCATCGCCTCGATCGTGGTACGTACCACATTGTTGTAGACGTCCTGCGCGGTCAACGACCAGCCCGAGGTCTGGCAATGGGTGCGCAGGCTGAGCGAGCGCGGGTCTTTCGGGTTGAACGGTTTCAACGAGCTTCGCCCACAGCAGCCGCGCGGCGCGCATCTTGGCGACTTCCATGAAGAAGTTCATGCCGATCGCCCAGAAGAACGACAGTCGCGGCGCGAAGCGGTCGACGTCGAGACCGGCCGCAAGGCCCGCGCGCAGATACTCGACGCCGTCGGCGAGCGTATAGGCGAGCTCGAGGTCCTGCGTCGCGCCGGCTTCCTGCATGTGATAGCCGGAGATGGAGATGGAGTTATATTTCGGCATCTTCTGCGAGGTGTACGCAAAGATGTCGGAGATGATCCGCATCGAGGGCGCCGGCGGATAGATGTAGGTGTTGCGCACCATGAACTCTTTCAGAATGTCGTTCTGAATAGTCCCTGAGAGTTTCTCCGGCGGCAACGCCCTGTTCCTCGGCGGCGGCGACGAACAGCGCGAGGATCGGCAGCACCGCGCCGTTCATGGTCATCGACACGCTCATCTGGTCGAGCGGTATTCCCGAGAACAGCGTGCGCATGTCGTAGATAGAGTTGATCGCGACTCCGGCCATGCCGACGTCGCCGGAAACGCGCGGATGATCGGAATCGTAGCCGCGGTGGGTGGCGAGATCGAACGCCACCGATAGGCCCTTCTGTCCGGCGGCGAGGTTGCGGCGATAGAACGCGTTGGAATCTTCCGCCGTGGAGAAGCCGGCATATTGCCGGATGGTCCAGGGCTGGTTGACATACATGGTGGGGTAGGGGCCGCGCAGATAGGGCGCGATGCCGGGCCAGGTATCGAGGAAATCGATCCCCGCGAGATCGTCTTCGCTGTAATCGGACTTGACCGGGATGCCTTCGGGCGTGAGCCAAGGTTCTGCGCGACCTGCTACGGCTGCGCCGGCGGTCCTTTCAAACGGGATCGTTGCGAAGTTCGGTATTTGGCTCATCGGCATCTATCATAGCACATCTGGTGGCGGCAGCGCGGCCTCAGTCGTGATCCGGATGTTGCTGGCTGACGATGCTGTTAACCTTCTCCGGGCCGTAATTTTGCAGTGTGGTCTGGCTCGGCAGATTGGAAATCGCGACCACCCAGCCGAGCCGGGATTCCGTTCCATATTGCCGCGTTGGCACCAGCCGGTCGGGTCGGTCGAAGGCGCCGATCATGATCTCGATCTTCGGGCCGTCGATGCGGCGGAAGCTCAGGGGCGTGCCGCAACTCGAACAGAAATCGCGCTCGGCGACCGAGGAGGAGCGAAACGCCGACGGTTTGCCGCGGGTCCAGGCGAAATCGCCGTTTTCGATCTCGGCAAAGGAGGCGAACGGCGAGCCCGATGCCTTCTGGCACATACGGCAATGACAGATGCTGACTTTCACCGGTGGCGCCGATAGCGCGAAGCGGATGGCGCCGCATTGGCAGCCGCCGGTCAGAACAGGTTTGGTCGCTGCCGTCATGTTCGCTCCATCCACTGCCAGGCCTGCTGCAACGTCGCCAACGCGTCGCAACCAGCGAAGATAAAATCGCCGACATCGGCGTCGCGCAGCGCTGCTTCCTGTTCGCCCGGCCGCCCCGCCAGATAGATATGTTTGGCACCGGCGGCTTGAAGGGCCTTTGCGGCGGCCACGGCTTGTTCCGCGTAGACCTTGTCGGAGGAGCACAGGCACGCGATCGCGGCACCTGAGGATTTAAAAGCCGCAGCGAGATCCTTTACCTCTCCTATAGGGAGAGGTCGCTCCTGCGCCGCAGGCGAAGGAGCGGGTGAGGGGTTTCGACCGGAAGAAAGAGCCCCCTCACCAGACGCCTGCGGCATCGACCTCTCCCCGGAGGGGAGAGGTGAAGAGAACTCGATCGCCTCGATGCCGCCGGTCTCGAAAAAGCTTTTTGCAAAGGTTGCGCGGGCAGTGAAATCGGCTGGTGTGCCGAGACAGGCGAGGAAAATCATCGGACGTGCGCCACGCGCTTTCAGGGCTTCATCCGACTTGTCGCGCAAGCGTTCGAATGGCGCCGCCAGCCGTATCGGCGGCAATGGATCGAATTTGAATTTGGCTTCGCCATAGGATTCAAGCATCACGGGTTTGGCGTCGAGCACCGTGACATGAGCCTCGCCAAGGTTCGGAAACTCGCTGGCGCCGGTCAGCACCGTCTTTCGTTTGGCGATGTCGGTTTCGCGGGCAGCCCGGGTCGCCGCAATCTTGCGCTGGATCAGGTTCTGCTGCAGCGCTGCGAACAAGCCGCCGGCTTTCTCGATCTCCTGGAATAAGGACCATGCGGCTTCGCAGAGTTGCTGCGTCAGCGTCTCGATGCCGCCGGAACCCGCTGCGGGGTCCGAAACCTTGGCGAGATTGGATTCCTCCAGCAGCACCAGTTGCGTATTGCGGGCCACGCGTCGCGCGAACGGATCGGGCAGGCCCAGCGCCAGCGTGTGCGGCAGCACCGTAATCGCGTTGGCGCCGGCAAGGCCCGCCGAGAACGTCGCCATGGTCGCGCGCAGCATGTTCACGTAAGGGTCGCGCTGGGTCAGCATCCGCCACGCGGTGTCGGCGGCGATGAAGATAGGCTTTGGCGTCAGCCCGCAAGCTTGCTCGATCCGCGCCCATAACAGCCGCAGCGCGCGGAACTTGGCCATGGTCAGAAACTGATCGGCATCGGCGGCGAGCCGCGCATAGATCATGCCCTGCGCGATTTCGAGCGCAACGCCGGTGCTTTCCAGCGCACGCAGATAGGCAACGCTCGCCGCCAGTACGAATGCCAGTTCTTGCGCTTCCGATCCGCCGGCGTCATGGATCACTCGACCGTCGGCCGGCGCGAACGGACCCTTGAAGCCCAACGCGGCGAGGCCCTTGATGCCGCTGGTGACGGCGCGGATGATCTCGTCCCAACTGTAGGGGCTCAATCCCCACACCGCGCACGCGCCGAGGGGATCGAGACCGAAACGGATGTTGCACGCGCTCGGCGAAACGCCTTTGCGCTTGATGTATTCGGCGAGATGGATCGCGGCCATCCGCGATTGCGGTCCAACCTGAAGTTCGATCGCGATACCGGCATCGAGGAACACGCCGTCGAGAACCTTCGCGATTGTTTCCGCCGTTGGCGCGAGCCCGTAACCATGGGCGCCGCTGGCGCCGGCAAACACCAGCGCCAGACCAGTCGCCCCGTTTTCGAGATCATGCCGCGCCTGCGCGTTGGCGGCGGCAGCGTCGGGATGATCGATCCGTTGCATGATCTGCCACGGCGCGGTCGCGGCGCGGCCGGTGATCGGCATACGGTTGGCTGCGCGTCGATAGATCGGCTCGATCCGCAAGCCGTCGGAAGTCGCGCCAACCAGCTTCTCGAACGGCGCGCCCTTCAGCACGCCATCGACCAGCTTGCGCCAGTCGTCGTAGCTCGCAGGCGCGAAATCGGCAGCCAGCCGCAGATCGTTGGTTTCAGAAGTCATTCGGCAGGTCGTTTCCAGCTTTTATTTTGACGCCAGTTTGGCCCGGTTGGCTGGAAATTGCCACGGCCGGACAGCCAAGCCAAACGGTTGTTTGGGCCGAGCCTTGGTCGGTTTGATTGAAGCAGACCGGACTCCAGCTCTATTGTTCTAACGCGTTTTCCTCACGCGAACCGGGCTCCCCTTCGCTCGAAAAGGCTACCTTCAGCCCAAATCGGGCAGCCGTTCGATGCCTTCGGTCGAGAGGCCCGCGAGCGCCGTCTTGATGCTGCGGCCGGCGATCAGGCGGTCGGGGGCGATTTCCACGAGCGGCACCAGCACGAAGGCGCGCTCAAACAGCCGGGGATGCGGCAGCGTCAGTTCCGGCCTGTCGAGCGATAGATCGTCATAGGCGATCAGGTCGAGATCAAGCGTGCGAGGACCCCAGCGCGTTTCGCGGGCGCGATCGCGGCCGAACTTCCTTTCGATCTTGTGCAGCGTGAACAGCAGCGCATGGGGATCGAGGCTGGTTTCGATTTCGATGCAGGCATTGACGAAGCGCGCCTGCGCTTCATCGCCCCATGGCGGCGTGCCGTAGTCGGACGAACGGGCCAGCAGCGCCGCCTGCGTCATGCCGCAGATATCGGCGATCGCCTTTCGGAATGTCGCGCGTACCTCGCCGATGTTGCCGCCAAGCGCAATCAGAACGTCAGCCATGGTAGGGAAGTTGTCGCGTGCGGGTCAGTATCACACCGACGTCTTCGAAGATCGCGGCGATCGGGGCATGCGGTTTGTGAACGGTAACTTTGACGGCATCGACGCGGGCAAATGCGGCCAGGATTGCGTCGGCGACAGCGCCCGCGGCGCGTTCCAGCAGCTTGTAGTTGACGTCCTTGAAGGCGGCTGACGCGATTGCAACCACGCTGGAATAGGAAACAGTGTCGGCGAGGCGATCGGTTCGCGAGGATTCCGACAGATCGGCTGACAGTTCGAGATCGATGATAAAACGCTGGCCGATCGCGGTCTCATGCTCCATCACGCCATGGCGGGCATGGATCACCACGCCAGTGATGAAGATCGTGTCGGTCATCGCTTGTCCTCGATCGCGGCGGCCACCCGCAGCGCCTGCAATGTTTCGGCGACGTCATGGGTTCGAATGATCCGTGCGCCGCCCCTGGCTGCCAGCAGATGCGCTGCAATCGAGCCGCCGAGACGCTGATGCGGTTCCGAGGGCGTGATCTGGGCGATGAAGCGCTTGCGCGAGGCGCCGACCAGAAGCGGCAGGTTGAATACGCGCAGTTCATCGAGCCGGGCCAGCGCGATCATGCTTTGCTCCGCCGTCTTGCCGAAGCCGATGCCGGGATCGAGCACGATATTTTCGGATGAAATACCGGCCGCGGCCGCGATCGCGAGCGAGCGCGTGAAGAAGGCGGCGATATCCTGCATGATGTCGATTGTGCCATCGGCACTGTCGCGATTGTGCATGATGACGACAGGCGAATGGCGCTGCGCCACCAGCGTCGCCATGCCGGGATCGCGCTGCAGACCCCAGACGTCGTTGGCGATCGCGGCTCCCGTATCCAGTGCCCAGGCCACCACCGGCGACTTCATGCTGTCGATGGAGACGGGAACGCCGAGCGAGACGACCTCGGACAACACCGGCTGCAAGCGTCGTTGCTCTTCATCGGCGGAAACCGGTTGCGAGCCGTAGGGCCGGGTGGATTCCGCGCCGATATCGATGATATCGGCGCCCTCGGCGATCATTCGCCGGGCGTGCGCCAGCGCGAGCTCCGGCGCGACGAACTGGCCGCCGTCGGAAAATGAATTGGGCGTCACATTCAAGACGCCCATCACGACGGGATCAGGCCGGGACAGCAGGTCGCGAAGCAGGGAATGACCTGCCGGGATGGCCGCAGCAGCGGGTCTGGACGTGCTCGCGATCATGCGGTCGCTTTGCGCGGTCCCCGCATGGGAGTCAAGATGCGGCGCAGGCCAGCGATCGGGGCGGCCGGCCTTTCCGCGGCCTGTCTGACGCGGGCGTGCAATTCCGACCGATGGAAATATTGCGGAAACGCGATACGCCCGGTTTGTCCTAATAGGTGATTTTGGGCTGCAGCTTGCGCGCCTGTGCGATCAACTGCTCGACCGACTTTTCCGAAGGCATGACCCGGACCAGCTTGCGCTTCGTATTGACGTCTTTCATGTTCTGGGCCAGCCGCGCCGGATTGCGCAGCGCCAGCTCCCGAACCGTGGTGACGCCGGCCGCGCGCACCAGCCCGACCTTGGCCTTGCCCATGCCGGGAATCCGCATGTAGTCCGAGATATTCGCCCATTCGAGCAATTGCTGCTCGCTGATGCCGGTCTTCGCCGCGAGCGCCTTGCGTCCCTTGACGGTGCGGGTCGCCTCAAGCAGCCCGTCGGTCGTGCGAATGCCCAACGCTTTCAGTTTCGACGCCGTGAAAGCCGTCAGGCCTTCAATCTCGGAGATTGGATATGTCATGATGCTCGATATGAATAGGTATCTTGAGCGAACTGGTCCTGTCAGGCGAACTGACTTAGGCCCGTGTGTTCCCGCAATGATCTCGCCCATATGATCCCTCCCAATCTTGTACCAACCTGAAAAGTTCGCGCGCGAGTTTGAATTTGCGCCACGCCCGAGCCCCGTCAGCTTGGTACCGAACTCATCAAGTCGCCGTCCATCGTCCACACGCAATCCACGCCGCTGCTTGAAGCAGCGATAACTGCTTCAGCGGTGGGAATAGCGTCGATCAAGGCCTGGACTTTGTCGGAAGAACCCTGGTTGCGTAGAAAACCTGAGATAATACCGATATTTTTTCGGCGACAGAATTTTCTATTCCGGTTCTTGCAGCCAGTTCCCCCATCCATTCGTCCACATGGCCCCAGCCCCTCAACCGGTTGCCGTGATTATTTTGGTCCGCCGCGTCGTGAATTACAAGCGATCCAACCTGCGGAAGGCGATTCGCGCGGCAAGTGTTGCAGCAATGCAAGAGTGGAGGCGGTTTCGAGCCAACATATCGCACTGCGCACATTGTTTCGGCGGTACCGAATTACGTTTTATGGTCGCAGATGGTTTCAATCCGTTTCCGGGATGCGGTATGCTTGTGTCGGCTCCAAACCCTGGGTCCGCGCGAAGAGGCGATGCAATGGCTGCGTCCGACGACAAGATGGGCGATACCGGCGAGAAGATTTTCATCGGCAAGGGTGAACAGCCGGCCTGGCTGACGCTCGCGCTCGGCAATCGTCATGGTCTCGTCACCGGCGCGACCGGCACCGGCAAGACCGTCTCGCTGCAAGTCATGGCGGAGGGGTTTGCGCGGGCTGGCGTTCCGGTTTTTGCGGCCGACATCAAGGGAGATCTTTCGGGCATCTCCGAAGCCGGCGCGCCTACGGATTTTCTGGTCAAGCGGGCCGCCGATATGGGACTCACGTTCCAGCCCGACCGGTTCTCGACGATATTTTGGGATGTGTTCGGCGAGCAGGGCCATCCGGTGCGCGCTACTGTCACGGAAATGGGACCGCTCTTGTTGTCGCGGATGCTCGATCTGAACGATGTACAGGAGGGAGTTCTCAACGTCGCCTTCCGCGTTGCCGACGACAATGGCCTGGCGCTGATCGACATGAAGGATCTGCGTGCGCTACTTGACGCGATCGTTCCGGACGCAGGCAAAAAAGGCTCCGGTGACGACGATCCGCTGGCACCGATTCGCAAGGCCGCACAGGGCTTCGGCAATGTCACCAGGGCGACCGTCGGCACCATTCAACGCCAGCTTCTGGTGCTGGAAAATCAGGGTGGGGGGAAATTCTTCGGCGAGCCGGCGTTGTCGCTGAAGGATTTCATGCGCACCGATCGCGATGGCCGGGGCATGGTCAATATCCTGGTCGCCGACAAGTTGATGCAGAGTCCGCGGCTATACGCCACCTTCCTGCTATGGATGCTGTCGGAACTGTTTGAGGAGCTGCCGGAGGCTGGCGATCCGCCCAAACCAAAACTGGTGTTTTTCTTCGACGAGGCGCATCTGTTGTTCAATGATGCGCCGAAGGCGCTGATGGACAAGATCGAGCAGGTGGTGCGGCTGATCCGTTCCAAGGGCGTCGGCGTCTATTTCGTGACGCAGAACCCGGTCGATGTGCCGGACACGGTGCTGGGCCAATTGGGCAACCGCGTGCAACATGCGCTGCGGGCCTTCACGCCGCGTGACCAGAAGGCGGTGGCTGCTGCCGCGCAGACCTTCCGGCCCAACCCGAAGCTTGACACCGCGAAGGTCATCATGGAATTGGGCAAGGGCGAAGCGCTGGTATCGTTCCTGGAAGGTAACGGCACGCCGGCGATGGTCGAGCGGGTGATGATACGGCCGCCCTCGGCACGGATCGGGCCGATCACGCCGGAGGAACGCAAGGCGATCATGGATACGAGCCCGGTGAAGGGCAAATACGATACCGCGATCGATGCCGAATCCGCCTATGAGATCATTCAGAAGCGGCTGGCCGGAACCGCGGCGCCCGCAGGCGGAGGCGACGGCGGCGGGATTCTCGGACAGATCGGGGCAATCGCCGGCACGATCTTCGGCACCAACGTGGCGCGCGGCAGGCTATCGACCGGCCAGATTGTCGCGCGAAGCGTCACCCGCTCGGTGACCAACAAGGTGGTCGGCGGGGTCGCCGCCGATCTCGGCAAGTCGGTCGGCGGCTCGATCGGCGGGTCGGTCGGCCGCGCGCTGGTGCGCGGTGCGCTCGGCGGCCTGTTGCGACGATGAGTTGCGATTGCCCGTTCGAATGCCGGACGATCTTCCTCCGATGTCACGGAAACGACCGGTGCTGAGATATCCGTCGTCGCGTGCGCCGTTCGATATTTTCTTTCTGGTCTGTTGCATCGCGCTGACCCTCGACGTGCTTGGTCCGGAGATCTGGGGCCATGGCAAGACCAAGGACTATCCGCTCTGGTTCTGGGCCGGACAGCAGGTGCTGCAAGGCGGCGATCTCTATCCCAAAGATATCCGCAATTATTTCGATTTCATCTATCCGCCGCTGTCGGCCGTGCTGTTGGCGGTACCCGCTTATTTCGGCAAGCTCGTGCTTTATAGCTGCCTGTCGCTGTTGAACATCGTGGCCTGGTGGATAACGGCGCAACTGTCCAACGCGATGACGGGCTCGGGGCGAATGCCGGGTCCCTGGCTGTTCGCGCTGCCCGCGTTCCTGACGGTGACCTTTGTTTTCGACATGTTCGACCTCGGCCAGCCCAACCTCGTTCTGTTGGCCATCATGCTGTACGGCTTCTGGCTGCTGCAACATGCGCGGCCATGGATGGCGGGAAACATGTTTGCGCTGGCCACCGCGATCAAGGTTTTCCCGGTCGCCGTGTTTCCGTATCTGCTATGGCGCAGGCAGTGGTCGACGGCCGCGAGCATGCTGGTCTTCATTATGGTCTTTCTGTTCATCGTTCCCGCTCCGATACGCGGCTTCCAGCACAATGCGATCGAACTGGAGAACTGGTATAAGGGTATGATCGGATCCAGTTCCGCGAAGGGATTTCGGACAGCGCGACGAGCAGAACTGGTCCTGGGTCAATCAATCGATCATCGCGGTGACGCATCGCTTGACGCGGCCGATCAACTACAATCAGGACGAGCCGTCCAAGCCGCCGGGCTACATGAACCTGCTCGATCTCGATTTCAGGACGGCGAACTGGATCGTGGTGGCGATATCGGTTTTGATCGGGTTCGGATACATCGCGGTGATGCCACGTCGCAACCGGCGAACGCCGCGCTCGGATGCCGAAGAACTCGGGATATTGTTCTGCCTGATGACGGTGGCCTCGCCATTGGCGCGGCAGTATTATTTCATGTGGCTGTTCTTTCCCATCACCATCCTGATCCACCGGGCGGCCTGGGATCCGCGGCCGGCGGTACGGGTGGGGACGTGGGCGGTGCTCGCGGCCTCGATTACGCTGTTGGGCTTTTCGTTGCCGGTCTATCCGAACGTGTTGCAGGCCTGGGGCAACAACCTCGCGGCCACCGTGGTGATCGCCGGTGGATTGGTCTGGCACATCCTGCATCCTCCCTCAGATATCATCAGTGCGGAGGCCGTCACCGACGATGTGATGGCGAGCGGCTTGCCTCCTGCATCACGAGGATTACAACCTGACTTCAAGCACCATCCTTAAGGCCCAGCCAGGGGAAGATCGGAAATGTCCAGCGCAGCGCAACTACAACCGGTCCTCGATCGCATCGACGCCGATTTCGACAACAGCCTGGAGCGGCTGTTCACGCTTTTGCGGATCAAGTCGATCTCGGCCGATCCGGCCTTTGCCGCCGATTGCAAGGCGGCCGCCGATCATCTGGCAAAGGACATTGCGACGCTCGGTTTTGCGACCGAGGTCCGGCCGACCGCCGGCCACCCGGCCATCGTCGCCAAGGCCAATGGCAGCAAGGCAAATGGAGATAAGGATTCGCGACCCCATGTACTGTTCTACGGTCACTATGATGTGCAACCAGTCGATCCGCTCGATCTATGGCATCGCCCGCCGTTCGATCCCGTCGTCACCGACCACGCCGACGGACGCAAGATCATCGTGGCGCGCGGCGCCGAGGACGACAAGGGGCAGTTGATGACTTTCGTCGAGGCCTGCCGGGCCTGGAAGCAGGTCACGGGCTCGCTGCCGGTCGATATCACCATCGTCATCGAGGGCGAGGAGGAGGTCGGCTCGAAGAACTTCGTGCCGTTCCTCGAACAGAACAAGGAAGAGTTCAAGGCCGACTTCGCGCTGGTCTGCGATACCGGCATGTGGGACCCGAATACGCCGGCGATCACCACGTCGCTGCGCGGCCTGCTCTACGAGGAGGTATGGATCAAGGCGGCCAATCGCGACCTGCATTCCGGCCTGTTCGGTGGCGGCGCGCAAAACCCGATCCGGGTTTTGACCCGTATTCTCGGCGGCTTGTTCGACGACGACGGCCGCATCACGATTCCCGGCTTCTATGATGGCGTGAAGGATTTACCGCCCGACATCCTGGCGCAATGGAAGAAGCTCGATCTGACGCCGGAAAGATTCCTCAAGCCGATCGGGCTTTCGGTGCCCGCCGGCGAAAAGGACCGCCTGCTGATCGAGCAGGTCTCCTCGCGTCCGACCTGCGACGTCAACGGCATCATCGGCGGCTATACCGGCGAAGGATCGAAGACCGTGATCCCCGCGCAGGCATCCGCCAAGGTCTCGTTCCGGCTGGTCGAAGGACAGGATCCCGTCAAGATCCGCAAGGCTTTTCGCGACTACGTGACCGCGCGGCTGCCGAAGGATTGCAGCGCCGAGTTCGGCGACCATTCCAGCGCGCCGGCGATCGCGCTCGACTGGAACATGAAGCCGCTCGCCGCCGCCAGGCGCGCGCTGACCGACGAATGGGGCAAGGAGACGATCCTGTTCGGATCGGGCGCCTCGATTCCGATCGTCGCCGACTTCAAGAACAAGCTCGGCCTCGATACCGTGCTGGTGGGTTTCGGGCTCGACGACGACAACATCCATTCGCCGAACGAGAAATACGACCTCAAGAGCTTTCACAAGGGGATTCGTTCCTGGGCGCGAATTCTCAGCGCGCTGGCGGAGATGCCGAAAGCATGATCACCGCGTTAGCGCTCTTGGATGGTTTCGGAACGGTCAGAAGCGGCGGCGAAACACACTGAACTGGAAAGATTGAACCGAGTCCCAGGGCGTCGCGTGCGCATGCCGTCGGGTATGGACGAACTCGAAAGGAGGGCCCAAGATTTGTCCAAGGCCGTCGGCATCGTAACGCACCACCGGCAACCCGCTGCATTGCTCAGGCCCGTCGGGCGCGAAGTTGGCGATGATGGCGTGCCCGCCCGTCCTCAGCGCTCGCGCGAGGCGCGTGACATAGGCGGCGCGGTGGTCGTGCTCGGTGAGGAAATGAAACGCCGCACGGTCGTGCCAGATATCGTATGTCTTCGGCGGCTCCCAGACAGCGGCGTCCGCGACGATCCACTGCACCGATGCGGCGCGGCCGCCGAGGCGCGCCTTGGCTGCATCCAGCGCGACTTCGGATAAATCGAGAACCGTCAGATCCCGAAATCCGCGATCGATCAGATGATCGACCAGCCGCGAGGCGCCCCCGCCAATGTCAATGATGGCGGAAGCAGGAAGTGCCTCGATCTCGGCTATCAATTCAAGTGAGGGTTCCGGGTTTTGCTGAAACCAGCTGACGCCGGTCTCAGCCTTCGCGGTATAGACCTTTTGCCAATGAGCCTGGCGGTTTTCGCTCTGCATGGCTCTCCCTTCCACAGCGGCAGTAAAGCACTATGACGCATAGCCTCGCTTCAGCAGCATGTTCGCAGCACGTTCGAACTCTGCAGGTGCTGCCATCGCGAAATCGAGCGCGTCCGCATAGCGCGTGACGATGCCAAACAAGGCCGCGATCGCGATTGCGTCGGTCAGGGCCTCGCGGCTCAGACCCGCGTCCAGCGCGACCCTGGCGTGCCCTGCGTCAAGATCGCCGGGGCGGAGTGTCATCACCTCAAGGAACGCCAGCGCTGCCTTGAGACAGTCAGAGATTGGCGCCGTGCGAAAATCAGAGATCGCCCGATCGACTTCGGTTCTTTGCATTTGTTTCGCTGCGACAGCGCCATGGGCGCCGATGCAGAAGGCGCACGCGTTCCATTTCGCGACCATGCATGCCATCAATTCACGCTCGGCGATGCTCCACGGGCTTGGCCCTCGCATCGCGGCCTGCGTCCACGCTCCCATCGAGACGCCAAAGAAATCCTTGTTGTAAAAGGCAACACGCGCGGCATCCGGTAGCCGCATTCCTGAAACCATCGAGATAAAGTGTATCAGCAGGCGGTTGGCCAAACGGTCACCGCGTTCAATTTCAGGCAGGCGCATCGGTTACCTCGTCCAGCACCTTCATCGCCCGCTCGAAGCGCGACAGCCCGGCTCCCAGCGCGGCGGCTGCGATGATCTCGAAGGTGGCCTTCTCGCTTCCGGTGGCCGACAGAACCGCCGAGACCTGCGCATCCGCGACACGATGAGCGGCTTCGCCGATCTGGCGGGCGAGGTCGTCATAGGGAGCTTGTGCGGCGGGGCCGCCAGCAGCCCGCTCCGCGAGCGCCTGGCGAAGTGCCGGTCGTCTCGCCGGGTCCCTCAAGGACGCGCCGACGAAGTGCTTCGGCTAGCGCTCGATGATCAGGTCTGTTCGATACCTTCATTCCGACGACGATCGAAGCTTTCGATGGCTGAGGAAACGGACATGGTCGCATGATAGCGCGGCTTTAGGCAAAATCGAGACTGCTGGCCCGACCGTACCCAGAAGATACCATTGAGCACGCGACGGTCATTTACACGTCGAACGCCGCGCCGCTTGTTTGGCAGCGTCGGTTTGATGGCGATCCACTCGTAGCCGGTGAGTTCGTAACGCATGATTCGAGCTTGGTTTGGTAGTTTGAATCATGCCGCGGCTGCACCTTCAACGCGCTACCGCAGGCTGTGCTGCCTTCAGGCCGCGATCAGTGTTGCTCATTTGCCGAAACCGCATAGCCGGGCAAGAACGTTTGAACTTATGATGGGTCGCATCGAGACCGTAATGCGTGAAGGAAAACTTTCTTTGGTCACACCTACAAGCTGCGCAGCGACGAGACTTACTGGCCGCATCCTTGGCGATTGAGGAGCGTGCGCGGAATGTTGACGTTTCGAACCTCACTGACCTGCACCGTGCTGGCTTTTATCGTCGCTCTTGCTGCGTTGCTGATCGCTATTCAGATCCGAGCCCTGCGTTTGGCAACGGAGGAAGCTGCGTCCGCCTATATGGACGCAACCAGTTCGAAGGCCCTGGGACGCCTTCAGACGGAAATCACCGAGATAGCTTCGTTGGCGCATGTGTTGGCGACCAGTTCCAGCATAGCCGATTCAAATGAGAGAACCGAGACCGGCCCTGCAATTCCATTGTTCAAGGCCGCACTGCGCGAACTGCCCCAAATGGACAGTATCTATGCTGGTTTCGAAAATGGTGCCTGGTTGCAGGTGCGACGCATTGGCGACCTCAACGATAGCCAACGCGAGATGCTTCGTGCGGCGCCTGCGTCCACCGTTGCGATCAATTTGATCCGCCCCACGCAAAGTGGCGAATTACCGATGCGGCGAATTTTTGAAGATCCGCAGGGCAACGAAGTCGGACAGCTTGACCTATGGAAATACGGATACGACGCGCGCAACCGGACCTGGTATCGTGAGACGATGAAAGCCGATCATCCGCTGGTCTCGTCGCCGTATCTTGCGTTTAGCATCGGCACGCCCGTGATTACCGTTAGCGCTCCCTTGCGGGGAAAGGTGCCCGGCGTCCTTGCCGCAGACCTCAAGCTCGACACCTTCAGCGATTTCGTCCAGGCGCAACGACCTGGGAAGCACGGTATCGTCTTGATTTTCGACTCGATGGGTTCGCTGATAGCCCATCCCGACTTTGCCAAGTTCGTTGTCGATGCGATGACACATCCAGCCCCACGAGAATTGCCAAACGTCAAGGAGATCCAGACCGGCGTCGTGGCGGCAGCCTTGCGAGCGTCGCTTGGTCGTGACCGCTATGAGGGACGCATCCGCGACGAACAAGGGCGGGCCTACCTGTTCAGGATGGCAAAATTCACTCTGGGCGAGCAGTACAGCGCCAACATTTTGCTGCTGGCGGCCCAGGATGACTTTGCCAAAAATGTTCGCAGCCTCCAGTTCACGGGACTATTGCTCGCAATTATAGCTGGCGCCGCGTTCATTCCGGTCGTTTGGATATTTGCCGGCGGAATGTCGCGATCCCTGAAAAACATAACGGCTCAAGCGGTCAAGCTTCAAACGATGGCTGCACCTGACTCATCGTCAGTCGCATCGCGCATCGAGGAAATTCACGAACTCGGCGGAGCTGTCGAACTCGCGCAGCGCGCCATATGGTCGTTCGCACACTTTATCCCCAAAGAGATCGTCCGAGGGATCATCGACAATTCCATCTCCACCGAGCTTGGCGGAGTTCGAGACGAAATTACCGTCGTCTTCACCGATGTCCGGGATTTCACGACGATCTCCGAGTTCGCCGACCCTGACGTTCTCATGCACCAGATGTCGCGTTATTTCTCCGTGCTTGCGGAGGCGTTCCTCGCCGAAGGCGGAACGATCGACAAATTCATCGGTGATGCGGTGATGGTGTTCTGGAATGCACCCAACCCGCAGCCGGATCATGTTGAACGGGCCTGTCGCGCGGCTCTTGCCGGCAGAGCGGCATGTGACAAACTCAACTCCTGTTTCGAAGCTGAAGGTCTAAAGCCATTCTTCACGCGGTTTGGCGTTCACGTCGGGGATGCCGTCGTCGGCAATCTTGGGTCGACGGAGCGCATGAACTACACAGCCCTTGGCAGTACGGTGAATTTGGCGGCGCGTCTCGAAGGGCTGAACAAACAGTTTGGGACCAGCATCCTTGTGAGCGAAGGCGTCTATTTGCGGGCTCGGCATTGTTTCGATTTCAGGGCTCTGGAGCCGGTTCTGGCCAAGGGCATGACCAAGAAAACACTCGTTTTCGAGCTCGTTGGAGCATCGACATGAAGTCAGCTTGGGTCCCGCGAGCTGTCGTGCTCGGATTGCTCGCTTTGCAGCTGGTGCTCGTCGGTCCGACGCTGCGCGCAGACGAAGGCACCATCAAAGTCGGCATTCTGCATTCTCTGACCGGCACCATGGCGATCAGCGAGTCGGTACTTAAAGACACGGTTCTGATGCTGATAGCCGACCAGAACAGGAAAGGCGGGTTGCTCGGACGGAAAATAGAACCGATCGTCGTTGATCCGGCATCCGATTGGGAGACATTTGCCGAAAAAGCCCGGGAATTGCTCACAAAAGAAAAAGTCGCGGTCGTGTTCGGCTGCTGGACTTCCGCCTCCCGCAAATCCGTTCTGCCGATCTTCGAACAGTTGAACGGTCTGCTCTTTTACCCGGTGCAATCCGAGGGCGAAGAGAGCTCGCGCAATATCTTCTACACCGGAGCCACGCCCAATCAGCAGGCCATCCCGGCGGTCCGATATCTGATGAGCAAGGAAGGAGGCGAAGTTCGCAGATGGGTTCTGCTTGGCACTGACTACGTCTATCCGCGCATCACGAACCGGATATTGACCGCGTTTTTGACTGCCGAGGGCGTATCGCCAGACGATATTACGACGATTTATACGCCGTTTGGCTATTCCGAATGGCAAAAAATCGTCGAGCGGATAAAAGCCATCGGCTCTCAGGGAAAAAAGACCGCGGTCATATCGACCATCAACGGAGATGCAAACACGTACTTCTACAGGGAGCTCGCAAAGCAACAGGTGGACGCCAAGACAATTCCGGTCATGGCATTCTCGGTCGGTGACCGCGAATTGCGCGGTGCCGATATCTTCCCCGTTGGACACTTGGCGGCTTGGAATTACTTCCAATCGATCAAGTCGCCAGAAAACGAAGCGTTCATCAGAATGTGGGCCGACTTCAACGAGCAGCGAGACAAGATCACGAATGACCCGCTGGAAGCCACGTTCATTGGCTTCAGGATGTGGGCGCAAGCCGTTGTCCAAGCTGGCGCCACCGATGTCAATGCAGTCCGCCAAGCCATGTACGGTCAAAGAATCAAGGCGCCGAGCGGCTTTGAGGTTGTGATGAACACCAATCATCATCTTTCCAAGCCGGTCATGATAGGCAAAATGAATTCTTCCGGAACGTTTGACGTCGTTTGGCAGTCTATCAACCCGGTCCGCGCCGATGCCTGGAGCAGGTACCTCCCCGAAAGCGCCAAGCGTACGGCTGATTGGACCTTTCCCTGGGTCTGCGGAGGATGCACCGAGCCGACATTCAAGGAATGGTGAGGGGTCCCGGCGCTTTCGGGATACGTCGGGCATCAATCATGCGCACTCAAGCGCCCCTGTTTTGATCAGGCACTCGCATCGCGGACCATCGAGGCCGGCGGCTGAACCGGCTGCAACAAAGGCCCGACACATGACCGCAACCGCTCCTTCATACTCAAAACATCAAACGCCTTGATTCGTGGACCGTCCACATGACAATTGAATCAGGACGATGTAGGGCGGTTTAGCGCGGCATGATCTGCCGTTACCCTGCATTCTGCATTGGCGGGTTACACTGCTAACGTGTCACACCGAAGTAAAAACGCCGCCCGGAATTGGGCGGCGTTTGGATTCGAAGTGCAGAGGTCGTTGGGGCGCTAAGCTACAACGAAATTCTCAAAATTTCAATTCTTGTAGCTGGTATCGAGACGATCGAGCTTGCGCAGCAGCGCCGGCCAGACCAGCTTCGTCGAGCGCAGCTCCTGCCGGTTATTGAGCAGAGCGGTGTTCTTCGATCACCACCTGATCGGCCGCGCAGGGGTGATGGTAACCGGTCAAGGCGCCTCAAGGCGCGGGAATGGACAGCAGGCTGGAAATGCTGCGCCCGCGGATATCATAGACGCGCGCGAACACCACGTCGTCGCGCTTGATCTCCACCATGACCGGCGCGGTCAGGCCCTTGCAGTAGAACTCGCCGAGCGTCATCGCGAAGTCGGCGGCATGGCTGTCCCAGCCGATGGTGAAATCGGGGCCGAGCGCGACCTGGGCAGGACGTTGCGGTCCGCACACCGCGACCTTCCACTTGCGACCATGCGGCGGCACTTCCTGCCGCTCGTCGAGTTGTTCGCGCAGGCCGTCGGACGCCTGTTTAAACGCGAGGCCCCAATAGTCCAGCATGAACAGGTCATCGGCGCCGCGGACCGTTCCGGCGATGTGGTTGAAGATGGTGTATTGATAGGGATGCAGCCGGATCATCTCGGTGAGCGGCAGCATCAAGCCGAACACGAAGGTGGCGACCGCGACCGGCTGCCAGTGGCGGCCATTGTCCTTGAGCCAGTTCATGCCCCAGGCGAACGCGACGCCGGCCAGCACCGCCATCGGCGGGATCACGAAGATGAAATGGCGAATGCCGTTGTAGAGTGCCGGCCGCTTCACCATCGCGATCACCAGCGGCAGCATGGCCGCCAGCGTCAGCATCAACAGGATGGTCTTGCGGCGGGCCGTCACGTCGCCGCGCGACAGCGACATCAGCGTGCCGGCGACGGCGGCGATGAAGAGCCCGAGCAGCACTTCAGGCAGTTGCAGCGCGAACAGGGTCGGCAGGTACGACCACGGCATGTCCGGCACCGACACCAGCGCGCCGTCGAACATTTCCTTCCACGGCTTCTCGAAGAAGTGGGAGAAATAGGTCAGCGCCCGGAACGGATTGCCGGGCTCGATCACCGACCACGGCCAGATCAGCCCCATGACGAGGTAGCCGAGGATGAGGCCCGGCAGCAGCACGTAGATGACGTGCGCGAACCGTCTGGCGGCCTCGCGAGCGCCCTCGCTGCGGATTTCCTGCAGCAGCAGAGGCACAAAACCGATCAGCGCGTAGAGCAGCGCCAGGCCGCCCAGCACGCGCGAGCCCAGCGACAGTCCGGCGCCAAGGCCGACGATCAGGACCGTGCGCGGCGAGGGCGAAGGATATTCCTCGGCCAGCCTGACAAGGCCAAGCATCAGGATCACCATCGCCACAGCGAACGGCGCGTCCTTTGGGTTCATGAACATGTGCCCGTAGAAAGTCGGGCACAGCGCCAGCAGCAACAGCGCGGCGAGCCCGGCCAACGGACCGCCGATGCGGCGGCCGAGTCGCCACGTTAGCGCAAGGCCGATGATGCCGACGATGGCGCCGAGCAGGCGGCGGGTTTCGAACAATTCGAGCGGGATGACCTTGTGCAGCAGCGCCGCCGCCATGTCGAAGCCGCCGCCATACATATAGAGATTGGCGAACGACAGCGCGCCGGTGTCCTTGAAGCCGGAGCCGTACATGCGCAGCAGCAAATCGGCGTATTCGGCGTGGGTATAATCGTCCCAGCCCAGTCCGTAGTCGCGAAATGTGAGGCTCGCGACGACGGCCACCGCCGCCAGCACAAGGATTGCGAGGTCGTCACAGGTCTGCGCCACCGAGCGCCGCAAGGGCGTATCGACGGTCGACGTCGTAATGGATGACATGGCTATTGGTAACCCGGTATCCCCGATGGCCCAGCTTTAGCGCTCCTGGGCCTCATTCCCCGGCATCCATATAGCGCAGTTAGCTTTGCTGGTAATTGAGAAATGTGGCGCAATTGCCCCTTTGATGCACCGCACTGATCACAAGGCGGTAAAGATCTGGCCGCCTTGGGTATGGGACGAAAATAGGATGTGGATCGTCGTTTCGGCCGGCGACACGGGCACGTATGGGAACTTCCCCTGTAATTGTCGGTTGGCGGCGCACACAATATGACGGTATCGTGGCGTCCGCGGGGCTGTGTGGTCGTTCGCGCACAGCAGGGGTAGGTTCGATGATAGTTGCGTTGTTGATCGCCGGGATTGGCTTTTTGCTGACCGGCCTGCTGGGGGTCGCTTACGGGATCCCGATCAAGGAATTCAGCTTCGGCAATACCATGATCATTGCCGGTGCGGTCATGGCCTGCACCGGCACGATCATGATCGCGCTCTACGTGGTCGTTCGTGAGCTGAAGTCTGTCGCGGAACATCTTGAAATGAGCGCCGCAATGACGCCCCGAAGTGCGATTTCCGGCGCCGCTGGCGAGGGCAGACGCCACGCCCGACGGTCGGTCTCTCGATGACAACGACTTCCCGTTCAACCAGATGGGTGCGGCAGATCCGGCCGACGTAGAATCCGGAGCCTCGCTATCCGAACCACCCCCCTGGCACGAAGAAACCGCGGCACGGGAACGCTCGCGCAGGGAGGCGCCGCCGCTGCCCGCCGAAACCGCACCTGCGCCCAAGCAGCGCCGGAATCTGCTGTTTTCCTCGACCTCGCGCAGGGAACGCGAACGCGCCGAGGCGCGCAGAACCGAGACTTCGGCGGCCGGCGCCTAGCCCGGCCGAACCGAGCGAGCCGCAGCCAGCGACTTTCGAAGACGCCTGGCTGCAGTCGGAACGCGCCAGTGCGACCGATGCCCCGCCGCGGCGCAACAGCCGCGCTCCATCGACCTTTGCCGACCGAAATGCTGGCGCCGATCGCGCTATACCGAGCGGCCGGCGTGAGGAGCCCGCAGACGTGACGGTGCTCAAATCAGGCGTGGTCGATGGCATGGCCTATACCTTGTATTCCGACGGCTCGATCGAGGCGCAACTGCCCGAGGGCATGATGCGCTTCGCCTCGATCGACGCACTGCGAGCGCATCTCGACCAGCGCGCCTAGACCGGGCTCTACTTGGAGCGGAACCTCCCTGAAAAATAAAACTTTGTTTTTCTTGTCAATTCGGCAGCAATTCGATCATATTCGGCAAGTAGTCGACGACTCCGCAAGCGTATTGAGGCGTCGAGATACTGTCCGATACGGAGACTTCTTGGGTGTGCAAGAGATCGTCGAAAGGTTCAGGCCATGAGCGACGGCGCCGGTAAAAGCTTCATCGATCTGACTGCGAATATCGTGTCCGCCTATCTCAGCAACAATCCGACGCCAGCCTCTGAGATCCCGGCCCTGATCGGCCAGATTCATGCGGCCCTGCAGCGGGTCTCGACGGGGCGGGTCGAGACGCCGATGGAGCCGGCCAAGCCGGCGGTTTCCGTGAAAAAGTCGATGACGCCGGATTATCTGGTCTGTCTGGAGGATGGCAAACGCTTTAAATCGCTGAAGCGTCATCTGCGCACGCAATACAACATGACGCCGGAGCAATACCGCGACAAATGGAGTCTTCCGGCCGACTACCCCATGGTCGCGCCAAACTACGCGGTGGCGCGTTCGCAACTCGCCAAGAAGATGGGATTGGGGCAGCAGCGCCGGCGGCGGAAATAGCCGATAATTCTACGACGCGGCGGCCAACGCCTCGCGTGCATCGGAACGGATGCGTTCGACCATGGCGCGTAATCCATTGGAACGCTGTGGCGTCAAATGCTCGCGAAATCCGAATTCGTCGAACACCGCGAGTGCGTCAGTGGCCAGAATCTGCTGCGGGGTGTGGCCAGAATAAAGAGTCAGCAGAATAGCGACCAACCCGCGCACGATATGTGCATCGCTATCGCCGAGATATTTCAATAGCGGCTTGCCCGCGTCGCTACGATCGAGCCGCCTGGAAAGCCAGACCTGGCTGGTGCAACCCTGGACCTTGTTGGCCGCGCAATGCTCGGCTTCGGGCATCGGATCGAGCGTGCGGCCGAGCTCGATGACGTACCGATAGCGGTCGTCCCACTCGTCCAGCAGCGCAAAATTATCCCTGATTTCGTCGATCGTCATAATGTCCCGCACTCGATCCCCAAGGGCCCAATCAAGCCCCTATATAGGGTTGAAGACGATCGAAAGCGAGTTGGCGATTGAAAAATGCGCGCTATTTCCCGCCTACGGGATCGGCGGCGCCCGCCATTCCGGGGCGAGATCGTCGGGCGTCAATGTGTCGCGCGGTGTCAGGTCCGCGGCCGAAATGTTCGTGGTATCGGCCATGCCGATCGAGCCGGTACGGTCGGGCGTTCGCTTGTCGGTGATGATCCGATACAGCTTGCGTGCGCCGTCCTCGGCACGCTGTCCAATCACGGTCGCAGCCTGGCCGCCGACTTCGCAGGCTGCCGGTTGGCGCTTGCAGAACTGACTCATGTCCGATACCGCCGCGGTCGCAGCCTGCACGGCCTGCGACGCGCCGATCTGGGGCAGCTTTTCCGATTCAGGCGTCTTCTCTCTTGGCAATAGCACGAGCACAAGCCCGAGCCAGAACGCCATGCGAAGCAGAAAAAACATCTCGCGACCCTAGTCGTTTCTTTTGACCCGTTGCGCTTGATCTCGCGCAATCAGCCCCTGACTAACAGGCGTCGATAAATCGCAAGTGTTTGCATTGAGATTAGTTCGGCGAAAATTCGCGGAAAGTCCGACTGTTTTGATTCGGCGTAAATTTTCGATTGATGGCGTTTTCGCGGCAAAATGGCACGGCGGGCGCGTCCACCATTTCGAAACCATAACCGTATGGGTCCGGAAACCCGTCGTTCACCATTCGGATCGAATGCCTTCGGCGAAACTCGGCTAAACGTCTGCGAAGATATTGTCTTTGGCTGGTGCTCACTACGCCTTAGCGTTCGCTTAATGTCGCTCTGACACGGTAGGGCAACAATAGAGGGGGCGTTCCGGCGCATCGATGTGACGAACGTGCCGAAGCGCAAGAACCGTGACTGTTTTGAACATCATCCACGACTGCCTTGATGCCCTGGTGCACCCGTCCGCTCGCCATGACGTGGTAACGCGCGCGCGTCATCGCGCTTTCATCGCCCCGCGACTGCTCGGCAGCCTCGCGGCGCTCGCGGCATTCCCGCTCTATATCGCGATGTACGGTGCGCCCACCGCCACCGAGGTCGCGACTTTCGCCTGGCTGATCGCGCCGATTCTGCTGTCGTGGTTCCTGTCGCGCACCGGTCGCTATGAAGGGGCATATGCGCTATCGTCGCTGGCGTTGGCGGGCCTGATGCTGACGATTGCTGTCAGCACTGGCGGCATCGAATCCTTTGCCGCGATCTGGCTAGTGGTGATTCCGCTCGAGGCAGCGCTTTCGGCCTCGCGCCGTGTGGTCGCATTTGCCTCTGGACTCGCGCTTGCGTGCGCCGCGCTGCTGGTCGTGCTCGGCCAGTTCGCCTTGTTGCCCGCGCCGGATCCGGCACTTCGCAGTCTGTGCATGGCGTTCGGCGTCACATCGGGAGCGCTCTATGCAACGGCACTTGCTTTTGGTGCTGTGTCGCTGGCGCGTACCCGCGTATCGCTGTTGGATGTCGAGGAAGATCGTTACCGGCTGTTGACGCGGAACATGAGCGACGTGATTTCACACCATCATCGCAACGGCAGCGTACAATTCATTTCGTTGGCGGCCGAAGCCATGCTGGGCTCGCCGGTGCCGCGGCTATTGGGCCACGGCCTTTTCGAACGTGTCCATGTTGCCGACCGTCCGGCTTATCTCACCGCATTGTCCAATGCGGCGTGTGGTGACGATGAACACGGCGTTGAGTTTCGCGTGCGGCGCGATGTGTCGCGCGACGGTGCGGGCGGCTCGAACAACTCGATCGATTTCATCTGGGTCGAAATGCGCTGCCGGCCGCTCGGTCGGAAGTCCAGCGCTGCAACTTCGGCAGAGGCCGAGGTGGTGGCTGTTATGCGCGACATCACCGACCGTAAGATCCAGGAACAGGCCCTTGATCTGGCGCGCACCGCTGCCGAACAGGCCGACGCCTCCAAGAGTCGTTTCCTCGCCACAATGAGCCATGAGTTGCGCACGCCCCTCAACGCCATCATCGGCTTCTCCGAAATGATCGTGCAGGAAGACGCACTGATGCTGAATGCAGTGCGGCGCAAGGAATACGCTCAGCTGATCAACGATTCCGGCCAGCATCTGCTGGCGGTGGTCAACGGCATTCTCGACATGTCCAAGATGGAATCCGGTAGTTTCGAGATTTTCGCGGAACCGTTCATGCCGCGTGCGGCTTTGCTGAATTGCTGCAATTTACTAGCACTCAGAGCGCACGAAAACGGCATCGATCTCGTGATCCGCGCCAACGAGGATTTGCCTGGCATGACCGGCGACCCGCGCGCGTTTAAGCAGATTGTTCTCAATCTCGTTTCCAATGCGATAAAGTTCACGGAGCGCGGCGGCACGGTGACGGTTTCCGCTACCGTCGAGGGACCGCGGATGGTGCTTCGCGTCATCGATACCGGTGTTGGCATTGCGGCCGACGATCTCAAGCGGGTTGGCGATCCGTTCTTCCAGGCCGGCAAGACTTACCAGCGCCGCCACGAAGGGACGGGCCTTGGCCTTTCAATCGTGAAAAGCCTGGTCGGCCTGCATGCCGGCAAGATGACCGTGCAGAGCAAGGTCAATGAGGGAACCACCGTGATGGTCGCGCTGCCGCTGGCGTTTGACCCACTTATGCACGAGCCGTCGAGCAATATCGCTATCCTTAAGCCCGCGGTGCGATCGGGGTCGCCGGATCAAATCCACCAGGTTAAGAAAAGTGCGTAAACGAACTATCGATAACGAAGACATGCCTCGCCGCCGCCGGAGGGCCGCGGCGATTGCGGTTGAGGACCGAGCGCGGCGTAGTGCCGCGTATCCTGCTGCACAGCCCGAAAGACACCGCTGCGGCCGTCGTGGCCTTTGTTACCGTCCTCGCGATCATCGTCAACGCACTATTCCTGCAGGAAAGACCTCATTCATCGCCGATGTTCGGCTCGATCGTCACGATGCCGGCGCCAGTCCAAGTTCCGAATAGCCCATTGCCGCGGCAGCGGCCGACGGAAGCCACGCGGTCGGAAGCGACTCCGGCCGAAACGAAGGCTCCGGACTCCAGGACTGTCGAGACAAGGGCGGTTGAGGCAAAAATAGCTGAGCCCAAGGGAGCGGAAGTCAGAAGCAGCGATCCCTTGGCCAATTTGGTCAAGGCGACAAGCCCAGCGCCGGCTGCGACGTCCTCAATTCTCCGTCCGCCGGCAGCGATCCCGGTGTCCTCGCGTAACGACGGCGTGCTGAGTCCCGGCGGCTCGCGCCGCGTCGCGGCAGTGCAGCGCTCGCTCACCGAATATGGCTATGGCCAGTTGAAGCCGACCGGCATCATCGGTCCAGATACCAAGGCGGCGATCGTGAAATTCGAACGCGAGCGCAAGATACCGGCTACGGGACAGATGAACGAACGCCTGGTGCGCGAACTCTCCGCCATGATCGGACATCCGATCGATTAAGCCAAAGGAACTTGGGCGTGCACCGCGGCGTTATGCTGTTGCGCGGGCTCAATGCCTCGTAACCTTACGGCTTGAGCAACTACCGTTGGCTCGCAGTGAGGAGGGACGGACAGCTGTTGCTGTCGTGCTACATCTGTCCGAATTGGTATCTCATTTCGGCAACAGTGACACTGATCGCACAAGGGTCAGCAATTGCCTGTTTATGACTCCGTCGTTGCCTACGATGTGCTTGCGCCGCTAGGTCCCCGGAGTGTCCAATCGACCCATGCGCTGAGGCTGATTCGTAATGCGGGCAATGTCCGTCAGTGAACCGGTTCGCGACCCAGCCGTTAACATCGATCAGATGGAGAGGGATCATGTACAACGATTCTCTGTTCAACGCTTTCGCCCGGTCGTTTGAAGCGCGAAGCCAGACCGACATGTCGATGGCTGAATATCTGGAATCGTGCCGAAGCGACCCGCTACGATATTCCAACGCAGCCGAACGACTATTAGCGGCAATCGGTGAACCCACGATGATTGACACGGCCAAGGACCCCCGCCTTGGCCGTATCTTTTCGAACCGTACGATGCGGGTCTATCCGGCGTTCTCCAGCTTCCACGGCATGGAAGAGACAATTGAACGCATCGTCGGATTCTTCCGGCATGCCGCGCAAGGACTCGAGGAGCGCAAGCAGATCCTGTATCTGCTAGGGCCGGTCGGTGGCGGTAAGTCCTCGCTCGCCGAGCGACTCAAGTCGCTAATGGAAATCCATCCAATCTACGTATTGAAAGCCGGCGATGAACTCAGTCCGGTGTTCGAGAGTCCATTGAGCCTGTTCGATCCTGAAACGCTGGGGCCAATGATCGAGGAGAAATACGGCATTCCACGCCGTCGTCTCAGCGGTTTGATGAGTCCCTGGTGCTACAAGCGGCTCGAATCCTTTGGCGGCGACATCTCGCAGTTTCGCGTCGCACGCATCCAGCCGTCGCGGCTACGTCAGATATCGATCGCCAAGACCGAGCCTGGGGACGAGAATAACCAAGACATCTCCTCGCTGGTCGGCAAGGTCGACATCCGCAAGCTCGAGACCTTCGCGCAGAACGATCCGGATGCCTACAGCTATTCCGGTGGCCTCAATCGCGCCAACCAGGGCATTCTTGAGTTCGTTGAGATGTTCAAGGCTCCGATCAAGATGCTGCATCCGCTGCTGACGGCGACCCAGGAAGGCAACTACATCGGTACCGAGAATATCGGCGCGATTCCCTTTACCGGCATCATTCTTGCCCATTCCAACGAATCCGAATGGCAAAGCTTCAAGACCAACAAGAACAATGAAGCCTTTATCGACCGTATTTGCGTCATTAAGGTGCCGTATTGTCTGCGCGCCACCGAGGAGCAGAAGATCTATCAGAAGCTGATCCAGGGATCGGAGCTGGCGACGGCGCCTTGTGCGCCGGCGACGCTCGAGACGCTGGCGCGCTTCTCGGTGATGTCGCGCCTGCGCAAGCACGAAAACTCGACACTGTTTGCCAAGATGCGGGTTTACGACGGTGAGAGCCTGAAGGAATCCGATCCGAAGGCCCGGAGCGTACAGGAATACAAGGACGCTGCTGGCGTCGATGAGGGCATGGACGGCGCTTCGACGAGGTTTGCGTTCAAGGTTCTAGCCGCGACCTTCAACCACGATACTTCGGAACTCGGCGCGGACGCGGTCCATCTGATGTATGCGCTCGAGCAGGCGATCCGGCGCGAGCAGCTTCCCGAGGAAGTCGAGAAACGCTATCTTGAGTTCATCAAGGCTGATCTTGCGCCGCGTTATGCCGAGTTCATCGGTCATGAGATCCAGAAGGCCTATCTCGAATCTTATTCGGACTACGGCCAGAACCTGTTCGACCGCTACGTAGATTATGCAGACGCCTGGATCGAAGACCAGGACTTCAAGGACCCCGATACCGGCCAACTGCTCAACCGCGAGCTGCTCAATCAGGAACTGACCAAGATCGAGAAGCCCGCAGGTATTGCCAATCCCAAGGATTTCCGTAACGAGGTCGTCAAGTTCTCGCTCCGATCGCGCGCCCAGAACGGCGGCAAGAATCCGGGCTGGACAAGCTACGAGAAGATCCGCGACGTCATCGAGAAGCGGATATTCTCGCAGGTCGAGGATTTGTTGCCGGTTATCTCGTTCGGTTCGAAGAAGGACGGCGACACGGAAAAGAAGCACGGCGAGTTTGTGGCGCGGATGGTAGAGCGCGGCTACACTGAGCGCCAGGTTCGCCGGCTAGTCGAATGGTACATGCGAGTCAAACAGGCCGGCTGAGGCGGCTGCAAGGATAGCCATGCATATCGTCGATCGGCGTCTCAATCCGGGGAGCAAGAGTTCTAGAGAACCGCCAGCGTTTCCTGCGCCGCGCGAAGACGTTGGTGAAGAACGCCGTCAAGAAATCCTCCGAAGGCCGCGACATCAAGGATGTACTGGAGGGCGGCGAGGTCAGTATCCCGCTTGACGGCATGGATGAACCGCGCTTTCGGCGCGAAGGCGGTACGCGCGACATGGTGCTGCCCGGCAACAAGAAGTTCATCGAGGGAGACATATTGCCGCGTTCGGGCCAAGGCCGCGGCAGAGCTTCCGAGGCGGGCGAGGGCGACAGCGAGGATGCGTTCCGTTTCGTGCTGAGCCGCGACGAATTCGTCGACCTGTTCCTCGACGACCTCGAACTGCCTGATCTTGCCAAGCGGAAGCTGGCGGAAGCGGAAGGGGAGGGGATTCATCGGGCGGGCTATGCGACCTCCGGATCGCCTGCGAATATTTCGGTGAGCCGCACCGTGCGGCTGGCGCTGGCGCGGCGGGTGGCACTGCGAAGGCCACGGCCGGAACAAATCGCGGAGCTTGAGGCGGAGCTCGCGGACTGCGACGAGGATCGTCGTATCGCGTTAGTGGCCGAGATCGCTGCATTGAAGGCCAAGGCTCGGCGGATTCCGTTCATCGATCCGATCGATATTCGCTATCGCCGGTTCGAGACGCTACCGAAGCCAGTGGCCCAGGCCGTGATGTTCTGTCTGATGGACGTGTCGGGCTCGATGACCGAGCACATGAAGGATCTGGCCAAGCGGTTCTATATGCTGCTCTATGTTTTCCTGAAGCGGCGCTACCGCCATGTCGAAATCGTGTTCATTCGTCACACGGATCGGGCGGAGGAGGTCGACGAGAATACCTTTTTTCATGGTCCGGCGTCGGGTGGAACGCTGGTCTCGAGTGCGCTGCAGGCGATGCACGATATCGTCCGCTCGAGATTCCGCCCCGCTGACTGGAACATTTACGCCGCCCAAGCTTCCGACGGCGACAATTCCAGCTCGGACGGCGAGATCGCGGGCCGGCTACTGACCGAGATGATCCTGCCGGTCAGTCAATTCTTCGCCTATCTCGAAGTCGGCGAAAACGGCGGTAACGCGTTCGATATGTCGGATTCGTCGCTGTGGTCGCTGTATGAGCGGTTGCGCGCCAATGGCGCGCCGTTGTCGATGCGCAAGGTCAGGAATCGCAGTGAAATCTTCCCGGTGTTTCACGACCTGTTTCAACGCCGCGGAAAACAGGAGAAGACCGCGTCATGACCGCGCCATCTGGGTTCCTGTTCAAGGGAGCAGACTGGGACTTTCCGACACTGCAGCGTATCCATGACGCCTGCGACGAAATTTCGCGGTCCGAACTGGGGCTCGACATTTACCCTAATCAGATCGAGGTCATTACCGCCGAGCAGATGCTGGATGCTTATTCCTCGGTCGGCATGCCCCTGTTCTACAAGCATTGGTCGTTCGGCAAGCATTTCGCGTATCAGGAGGCCTTCTACCGCAAGGGATTTACCGGCCTTGCCTATGAGATCGTGATCAACAGCTCGCCCTGTATTTCATATCTGATGGAGGAAAATACCGCGACGATGCAGGCGCTGGTGATTGCGCATGCTGCGTTCGGCCACAATCATTTCTTCAAGAACAACTATCTGTTCCGGCAGTGGACCGACGCGGACGGCATCCTGAACTATCTGGACTTCGCCAAGGGCTACGTGGCGCAATGCGAGGAGCGGCACGGACGGCTCGCGGTCGAGCAGACGCTCGACGCCGCGCATGCGTTGATGTCGCACGGCATCGATCGCTATCCGGGCAAGAAGAAACTCGATCTGCGCGCCGAGGAAAAGCGCGCCGGCAAGCGTCGTCTGCACGAGGAGAGCGCGTTTAATGATTTGTGGCGGACGGTGCCGAGCGGACCTGCCAAGAGCGAGGCATCGCTGAACACCGAACGACGGCGCAAGTTGCTCGGGCTGCCGCAGGAAAACCTGCTGTACTTCCTCGAGAAGGCCGCGCCGCGCCTGAAACCCTGGCAGCGCGAGTTGCTGCGGATCGTGCGCCACATCGCGCAGTACTTCTATCCGCAGAGCCAGACCAAGGTGATGAACGAGGGCACCGCGACCTATGTGCACTATCGTATCATGACCCGCCTGCACGAGCAGGGCCGGATTTCCGACGGCAATTTTCTGGAATTCCTGCAGTCGCACACCAATGTGGTGTTTCAGCCCGATTTCGACGATCGGCGCTTCTCCGGCTTCAATCCATATGCGCTGGGCTTTGCAATGATGCAGGATATCGAGCGCATCGTTCGCAATCCCGACGAGGAGGATCGCGAGTGGTTTCCGGAGATTGCCGGCAGCGGCGACGCGCTGGCGGTGCTGCGCGATGTCTGGGCCAACTACCGCGACGAGAGTTTCATCAGTCAGTTTCTTAGCCCGCGGCTGATGCGCCATATGCGGATGTTTCACCTGCATGACGATCCCGCGGAAACCGCAGGCATCAGGGTTGACGCTATTCACGATGCCCGCGGCTATCGCCGCCTTCGCCGCGAACTGGCGCGGCAATATGATGTTGGATATATCGATCCCAACATCGAGGTGCTCGATGTCGATCTCGCCGGCGACCGCCGCCTGATGCTGCGACATGCCGTGGTGAAGGGCGCCCGGCTCAACGAGACCGACGCCAGACGCGTGCTGCAGCATCTGGCCAATCTCTGGAGTTACGACGTGTCGCTGGTCGAAGTCGATGTCGCCGGCAGCGTTCTCAAGGAGTACATCGTCAACCCGCGCGGGCTCGCGGCGGCCGCGTAGCGGGCCGCAGAACCGGGCGCGGCGCTCATTATTCCGCGCTGGCTTCGATCCCGGCGGTGGCCTATCGTCCGCTTCATGCGACTAAAATCCAGCATATGGGTGGCCGCTTATCTGCGCCGCTGCCAGTCCGAGGGAATCTTCGGCGCCGTCCGCAAGCGCGGCGCGGAAGAAGCCGGCGCGGTCTTCGTCAAGATCGGGCTGCTCGACGGCAACGCCATGCTGTATGCGCCGGCGCCGCAGACGGTATACGACGAGAGCCGCCCGGTGGAGCGGATTTTCGTGGCGGCCTCGCCGCAGCCGCAACCGGAAGTCCAATGTCGAAGACCGTCTCGCCCGCGAAATGCGCTTCGATCCGGATGTCTGGATCGTCGAAGTCGAGGACAAGGCAGGACGGCATTTTCTCGATCTGGCGCGTGCCTGATCGCCGTGAAGCTCTATCGCCTGACGTTCTTGGCAAATGCTCGGGTCACCATGCCTGCGCCGGGCTGCGCCGCAGGACCGGTCTGGCCGGACGCTGACGCGGGTGCGATGGCGTTCGTCGTCGTACAGCGACGGACGGTATTTTGCGCGGGTGACCGCGAGCGTCGAGCCGCGCCATGCCGCTAGCATGATCAGCGCCGATCGTTCGCTCAAGCGGTCGTACAGGCGCGACAATCGGTAGACATTGTGCACCGAGGATCCGAATTCGGGATTGAGGAACAGCAGCACGCGCTGGAACACGGCGCTCGGCATATCCACCGCCTTTGCCGCGCAAGCCAGCGGTTCGCCGCCGGGATCGTTGACCAGCTGGGCCGCGATCCGCGCCGGCAATATCAGGGCGTCGCCCAACTCCAGCGTGAAGTTCTCGACGTCGGTGGCGAACGCCGCCATTTCCAGTATCTGGATCGCGCGCGCCGCGCGGGCGGCGGGAATCCGCGCCGAGGCCCGCAGCGGCGTTTCGTGGAGATTGTACAGGATCAACGCGCGCTCGCTGGCGCTGGCGCCGAAAAACATGGCGCTGATCTCGGCGGCATCGTTTGGCTGCATCGACAAATTCGATGCCAACCGTTTCTCCACCTCGCTCAGCACCTTGGTCGGAGCGGCCGTCGGCGGCGGCACCGGAATCTCGGCGGGAACCGGCACGTGCATATCGCCGTGGGCGGGTTTGAGGCCGAGCTTGCTGGTAATTTCGGCCGGCGTGCCCGGATAGATCGCCAGCCGCGCCCGCACCGCGGCGCGCGTGGCGTCATCGACCTGGTCGATCAGGCGAGAGGTGAGCTCGACGAACTGCCGGGCCTCGCCTGCGCTGTGCGCACGGGCCTGCACATAGAGGTCGGTCAGGACCCGCAACAAGGTCGGACGAATATCGACGCCTTCCCGGCGGGACAGCGTCATCAATCCATCAAAGCCTGGAAACATTGGAGAGGCGGTCATGTCTGGAATACGCGACTGAGTAATGCTCGCACCAGCCTAGGCCGGTTGTTTTAATGGCTCGTTAAGGAAAACAGATCGTGAAGCGGCGTTCGTTTTCGGGACGCAAGCACGGCCCTGCGACCTGATGCCGACTGGCAACAGCCCGTTAAGATGCCGTTAACCACGTCCTGTTCTTAATGATGGCCGGTCGCCGGCCAAATCATGTCGGTGCGGCGACGAGAGCGAGCTTGAATAAATGGGCACCATCATTGAATTTCCGGCGGATGCGGCTTCGCGGCGGGCGGCCTCAGGTATCGATGGCGGTCCGCGCGAAGCCGGGTCACGCGGAGCGATGGGCATCGTCCTGATCCTTCCCGTCGTCCGCATCGAACGCGAACCCGATAAAACCAATGGCGGCAGGGGACCGGAAGAGGGAACAGCTCCCGGCCGCCGTCGCCGTCGCCGCTGATATCTCGAGCGACAATAACCGGATAATTCAAAATGCCGGAGAAGCGTTTTCCGATCCGGACGGGGCAGGCATTGACACTGCTGCTGCTCGGCCTTGCGCTCGGCGGCTGCAGTGGCGGCGATTTCGGCCGCACCCGCGAGGATTTTCGCAACGACGACATGCACCGCTGGATGGGTGCGGAAGTCACCGGTAGCGTCGGACTGCGCCCGTCGCAATTCCAGCTCACCGACTATGAACGCCAGCTTCGCGATCAGGCTTACCCCCTGATCGAGCCGCCGCACTCGCGCCCCGCCTGGAAAAGCGTGTTCGGCGACTACAAGCCGCTGCCCTCGCCGTGGCGGCAGGGCGTGCCGGTCTTCGATCGCTCCGCCTATGGCCGCATGCTGATCGACGAACCGCACCGCTCGGATTCTTCGCGTTATGCGCAACTGATCGACGACGTGCGCGACGACATCTCCCGGTTCGAACCGTTCTTCTCCACCGCCATCAAGGTGTTCGATCTCGACCGCAAGCGTAACGCCAGCCTTGCGCATGTGTCCGAATTGTCGCCGCGCGAGCGCGCCGACGCGATCGCCCGCATGGAAGAAAACACCATGATCGTGCAATGGGTGCAGCAGTGCCTGGAGCGCAGGATCTCGTCCTATCATTGGGCGCTGGAGCGGCTGGTGATCCAGGCGCCGGACAACATGGCGGCCGAGGCGGATCGTCTGATCAACGAACTGGCCGCGCAAACCGCCAATCCTCCGGTCGCGGTCCAGCCCGTAATCGGTCACGCCGTGAGCGTGCGGGGGTAGGGAGCCTTCTCGTCATACCCGCGAAAGCAGGTATCCAGTATTCCGCGCCTCCTCATTTCGATCGCTGACCTCTCGGAATACTGGATCGTCCGCTGGAGCCTGTCATCGGGCGCGCATTCGCGCGAGCCGGTCGCGGACGATGACGGCTGGACGTGACGTCGCGTTCTCGCGACAGCATGCGCCCGAGTTGTAGAAGAAAGTTTCGCCCCAGAGAAAACAGAGGGCGCACGCCACCCTAAGGGAGGGCGCGGGAAACGCCGGGTGCGCGGGGCACCCGCGGCCCGTGTGCAGCAAAAAATGCACACGGTAGTCACCACAGGTACTCCGGACACCCGGCGCTTCCTGCGCAATGGTTTTAACGGCTTATGCCACGCTCTCCCCGGCGACGAATTCGTCTTGCCACCGTCATTGACGAATTAGCGGCACTTCGAAGCCCGGTCGGGCTCAAAACACCTCCGTCAACTTGACACCAGCAACGGGTGTCAGGACCACATGGTTTTGCCGTCCGCGGCCGTCTTTCGTTGAGGAACTTCGATGGCATGTGCACATCCGCCGAAGCCTCAGCGAAGACAGGGACAGCGCCGTTCGTCTGCGCGCGGTCTGATGGCTCACAAGCAAGCTTGCCCTGCCATCGACGTCACGCGACGGCGCTGCCGCGGCCACCGCATCCCATCCCAACGTTCGTGACGATCGCGAAGCGCCCCTCTTGCGGAACAGGATGTGCGACAAAGGCAACTGATTTGCCGGCAATGAAAAGCGAAATTTTTCGGTCGAGAGGTCTGGACAGGGCAAATCGCATTGATTTGGCCCGAGAAAATTCAGTTTTGGCGCGACGCATCGTGTCCCCGATGATGCCTGTGCTGTGGATCCTCGGAACGGGCCAGGCGACTGTCAGTTTGGTTCGGCGACCAAAATCTCTCTCGGCGCCACTGCTGGATCGCCACCTATCGTAGCCGTTTGGCCAGCTTCAGTGGTTATTAGATGACGGAAGGGTTTGGTTCCACCGATCTACTTTAGCACAACGCCGAGCGCTTCGAGCTGCTTGACCGCAGCCGCCTTCTGGACAGGGCTGATTCCAGCCGGCCAAGTCAGCTCGGACGCGCGAACCTCGGCGCGGTGCACCAGGATCGTGGCCTTTTGCGTGGTCGGGGTGAGGTTGACGAGATGGACGACGACACCGGCCGCGATCTGCGAGCCGTCGGTACCGTCCGGGTTAAGAGCGGTCACCTCGTTCTGGCCGCTCTCGCGGCCCACCGTCAGGGAGACAACCTGGGCGGCCACAAGCGCCTGGTTGGGCGCCACCATTAGAGCTTCACGCGAGAAACCGCCGGAGCCTTCGTAAACGACGAAGGTGCTGGGATGCCGGCCTTGGGTGGGGGCGGTGGAAGTCACTTAGTTCTCCAATCGGCGCGAAAATACCAGCCTAGAAAGAATACCAATCTAAATGCCAAACGCACCAGAGGTTCCTTTAGCGCACGCAACGATCCAAATCAAACGCGCAAAGCCCCGTCCGGCGGACGTTTTCAGGTTGCCGCGAATTTTGTTTCCTGCGCTTCGGTCCTCGAATTTGGATCAAAGTACCCGGATTCTGCTCGGAGGTATTCAGCAGGATCGCGACCCCGCATAGCGGGCGAAATGCTTGCTGCGCTCCGCCGGGAAGCATGATGCGATGGGCCATTCATACTGGCTACCAATATGAAAAGCTTCCGGCGGACACGCGTGCGGAAGCCGCCGCGGAAAAACAATCGCTGCGCCGGCGCGGTATGTCTCGCTGACCGGCATCCGTCGCGCGCGCGTTATAGCGTGTCATTAACAGCGCATCATTAGCGTGATTTCATCTGCCGCAAAATCACCGTGAGCTCCCTCACAGCGCACCTGCACGCGACACAGCATGGTTGGGGCGTCGCATTGGGCGACAAACAGAAAAGGAAGGACCCATCATGGCCAATACCGACCACAAACAAGGAACCTATTCCATTCCCGCCAATTCGAGTCAGCAGTTCACGTTCTGGTGGAAGAGATTCCAAAGCACCCAACGAATTTTTCGATGTTTCGATCGCGCCGCATCACGATAAGAGCCATCCGCAGATGGAGCCCTTGGTTCAAACGGGCAGGGCGGTGTACTGGGACAGCCGCGGCGGCGTCGGGGTCGTGCTGCTATTGACCTTGCAAAATCCGAACAGTTTTCCGGTAACGTTCGAGGCCAATCACGTCCGCATCTATGGATGAGGCGGCGACCTATAGCGGGCCGCGCCGGTTGCGCGGCCCGCCGATACGCCGGGCGGAGACAGATCATATCTTTTCGATTTGGCTCTCTTCGCCTGTACGGCGTAGCCACCCACGTTCGTGACCACGCAAGTCGTAACGCTCGTCTGAAAACATCGCGACCGAGGCCACCACGCGATCTCGCGAACCGGCGGAACCCCTATCGCTGTGCCCGAAGCGCCTTCAATGCAAACCGCGACAGGATCGCCTCATCGCGGATACCCTGATTATAAGCTTCAATGATCAGCTTGGCCGCCGCCTCCCTGACAACAGCTTCCTCTTCATCTCCGCGCGCGTCATAGGCGTTCAAAACGCTGGCAAGGGCATTGTCGAGGACAAGGTCTTCGTCCGTTACAGGCCAGGGAAACCGGGCCATGGGATGCTCCAATCATTCACCTAACGAATGCGCTGGGGTCCCAAAGGTTGCCAGGAGTCTCGTCTGAAGCCCGGCTACATCGTCGCGGAGGGCGGACCGGCAAACATCTCAGGATGCATGGAGAACACCTTGTGCTCAAACCTGCAGGGAGATTCAGAGAGAATTGCCAAAAAAGCAGTCTTTCACATTCTCATGGGTAAATCGACAGATGGCAGCCGGTTCGCGACGGCTTATGACCGTGTTCGGTTGGCGCAAGCTATTGCTCCAATTTAGATTTCCGACGAACGATCTTTTTACGCCTGCTTCGTCTGCCGGGACTTTTTTCCTGCTGGTTCAGGCAGCCGACCCGGATTGAACGCCAGCCTTCCGTCGGCGTTGTAGAGGAGCGCGCGGCGATGCCTCGCTAACGGAAGGTCGTCAGGGAGAAAGGCCGCCGAAGACATCAGTTCACGGCCCGTCAGCTATTTCGATGGGACTTAACGCAGAGGGCGCAATATGGCGTATGCGATATTTGAGGACGAGGAACGATTGACCCGTATCCTGGCCACCGAGCAGGAAACGTGGGAGGCCGCCGAGCGAGCGGGCCTCGTCGAAATTGACCGCAACGGAAATAAAGTGCTCCACGATCACCTGGAAATCCGCTTCTGCAATGGCGAACCAGAAGAAAGCGTCGACGCGGACGCTGACTTCAGGGTTTCCTGATACGGGCGCGAGCGGTCACTAATAAAGGCCGTCGGGCCGCCCGACATATCAGTCAACGCCTTGCAGAGTTGCACCTCGTGGCGAGGGCTGCCTAAGTCACGATCAGCGCTTGGCAGCCGGCTCCATCTGTTTCGCCGGTGGCGGCTCGCTCTGCACCTTGCAGGTCGCGGCGGCGAGCGAGGCTTGCGCCTGCGGCATCATGCCGGGTTCCGCGGCAAGCGCCTTCAGCACGATCAGTCCGGTCGAGGTCGGTAAATCGATGATCAGCCGGTCGGCCGCGGTGACGTCTTCCTCTTCCGGCAGATCGGCATGTTGGGCTTCGGTCATCAAATTGAGCTCGATCACCTTTTTGCCGGCGGAGCGGTCGTTGATCGCGTAATAGGCGACATCGCTATGGGTATAAAACGACACCGAGGTGTAGGCTTGGGTGACGGGAACGGCGAGTTTGATCGGTCCACCCGACAGATCGTAACGGCAGACCGCGGTCGCGAATGCCGGATCCATATAGGGCATCAGCGTATTGCCGGGATCGGCAAGTGGAAGCGCCGTGACTGCATTGGCTTCGGTCATCGACGTCAGCCGCGAATAGGCGTCCTGGCTTGCGATCCGCGGCAACGCCAGAACGCTGACAAGGTGAACGACAACTCCCAGCAGCACACCCGCGACGATGGTGAATATGAGCCGGATCATGGGCACCCCGCGGTCGCAATCGCAGGCATCGGCGCATCGCGCGGCGTGCGCGTCGCGACGCCCACCGGCGTATCGTACAGCCGCAGCAATAGCGCGTAACGCTCGATGCCGCCGGTCGGCAGCCAATTGCCCGCGCGCGACCGCGACGCCACCCGAACCTCGAAGGAGCCGTCCGCGCTGCGGATGATCTCCTCGCTGGTGAAGCCATAGCGCTGCAGGGCGTTGGCGACCAGATGTCCCTTCATGTCATAGAGCGTGAGCGTCCAGAATCGCGCCGCCGGCGTTACGCCACTGACCACCACGTCGCAGCGTCCGTCGAGCGGCCGCTTCTTGTCGTCGGTCTTCGCCAGGAACGCCACGCCGTCACCCTGGCCGATCGGCAGATCGCCGCTGCGCGCGATCGAGGCGCGTGCATAGGGATCGACGTCGGCGGTACCGGTTTTCGGGCGTGCGGTCCAGGCACCAATCTGGAGCGTGCCGAAGTCGGTGCCGCGCGTCGACGTCATCCACGTCGCGCCGACGCCGACGACGGTGGCGATCACGAGCGCCAGCAGGGTGCTGAGGATCAGCCGCACGGTCAGTTCTTGCGCATTGCCGACGTCGGGTCGCCGGGAGCTGCCGCCGCCAGGCTTTCGGGGAAGGCCAGCGAAGAGGAACGCGCGGGCTTCGGGTCCGTAGGCGGCGTGTTGCCCGCGGTCTTCGCGGCTTCATCGAGCATTTTTTCCACCTGCACCAAAATATCCGCGCCACGCTTGGTCAGTACCGGCGGCGGTCCGGGCTTGGTCTCCAAAATCTTCGGCTCGCCGTTGGCCGCAACGGTCGCGGCCGCGCCAGGCGCCTGCGGCAACTTGGTCCCCATGCCGACGCCCGCAAGTTCCTTGATCTCGACGCCCTGATGCGCCGCGACCATGATGTCATGCCAGGTCTGTGCCGGCAGTGAACCGCCCGTCATGCGATTGGTCGGCGAATAGTCGTCATTGCCGAACCAGACCGCGCAGGTGAAGTTGCCGGTGTATCCGACGAACCAGGCATCGCGATAGGCATTGGTGGTGCCGGTCTTGCCGGCGGTCGGGATGCCGTCGAGCGCAGCGCGGCGCGCGGTGCCTTCGCTGACGACATGGCTCATCATGCCCGCCATGTCAGCGGCGACCGAAGGCGGAATAGCCTGCGTCGGTTTCGGACCGTCACGGTCGTAGCGCCAGACCAGGTCACCGGCGCCGGTGCGGACTTCCAGCACCGAATGCGGCGTGACCGCTTTGCCCTTGTTGGGAAACGTCGCATAGGCAACGGCATGTTCGATTACGGTGACTTCGTCGGCGCCGATCGGCAGCGAGGGGGTATCCGGCAGTGGCGCCTTGATGCCGAAGCTGCGCGCGACTTTGACGATCTTGGCGCGGCCGAGCTTGGCCGGATTATGCGATTTGGGATCTTCCTTCTGGCCGAGCGCGATCGACAATTTGACCGGAATGACATTGATCGAATGCGTGATCGCCTGCGTCAGCGTGACCGAGCCGGAATAGGAATGGCCGTAGTTCTGCGGACACCAGTTGCCGATGCAGACCGGACCGTCGACCATGACCGAACTTGGCTTGAAGCCATTGAGCAGCGCGGTGGTGTAGACGTAGGGCTTGAACGACGAGCCGGGCTGGCGGAGGGCGTCAACCGCCCGGTTGAACTGGCTCGCGCCATAATCGCGTCCGCCCACCATGGCACGGATGCCGCCGTCGAGATCGGAGACAACGGTCGCCGCCTGGGTGGCGTGATAGTCGCGCCCGAACTGCCGCAGCTCGTTTTCGATGGTCTCTTCAGCGGCGTGCTGCACGTTCATGTCGATCGTGGTGCGGACGACAAAGACGCGCTCGTTGTAGGATTTCGGAAAGGTGTCGACCAGCTTGCGCATCTCGTCGAAGGCATAGTCGAGATAGTAGTTCGGCGAATTCTCGTCGCGGCGGTCGACGGCGGTGGCCGGATTGCGCCGGGCGCCGAACACCTGGCCCTCGGTCATGAAGCCCGCGTCGACCAGATTGTCGAGCACCACGTTGGCGCGGGCGCGCGCGGCGGGCAGGTTGATGTGGGGCGCGTATTTGGTCGGCGCCTTGAACAGGCCGGCCAGCATCGCGGCTTCCGCCAGGTTGACGTCGCGCGCCGACTTGTTGAAGTAGAAATGCGCCGCGCCGTCGACGCCGAAGGTGCCGCCGCCCATATAGGCGCGGTCGAGATAGAGCTTCAGGATCTCGTTCTTGGTAAGCCGTGTTTCCAGCCAGATTGCCAGAAACGCCTCGTTGACCTTGCGCTCGATGGTACGCTCGTTGCTCAGGAACAGGTTCTTCGCCAATTGCTGGGTAATCGACGAACCGCCCTGGCGCACGCCACCGGCCTGCGCGTTGGTGACCAGCGCGCGTACCAGGCCGGGGAAGTCGATACCGAAATGGTCGTAGAAGCGGCGGTCTTCGGTGGCGAGCGTGGCCTTGATCAGATTGTCCGGAAAGTCTTCCAGCGGGATAGAGTCATTACCGCTTGATGCCGCGGCTGCCGATCGGATTGCCGTAGCGATCGAGGAACGTCACCGCCAGATCGGATTTCTTCAGCCAGTCCTCGTCGGCGGTTTCGCGAAAGGCGGGGATCGCCAGCGCCAGCATCAGGATCAGGCCGGCCAGTCCGATGGTTGCGGCCTCCGACAGCGGTTCGATGAATACCCAGCGCTTCCAGCGGCCAATATAAAAGCGGTCCATGAACGTCGAGTAGCGTTCATAGAGTTCGCGCGCGCCCTTGCCCGACGAAAACAGGGTCGAGTTGATGCGCGCGTCCAGATCCAGCAGGAAGTGTTGGATCTTGGCCTTCAAGTTCGGTGGTAAAATCTGGCGCACCGGGAGCCTTGGTCGGTTCGAAAGCGCTGGCCGCCCATTGAGGCGTGGCCGAAACGTCTTGCGGGAATGTTGCGGCAAACCCAAGGCGCAATTAGAGACGCAATCCTGCGCCGCTGGGACTCTGGAGATTGTAGCCGAGCTGAAGCCATAAACCAACGGCGGATCAATGATATTGAACGGCAAACCTAACGTGATGGGGGATCGGCGCATGCGCCGCTTGCCCCCTCGTCGCCGGAGCGCCTAGAAGAGCATTGGTCCGGCCGTTGGCCCGCTCCCTTTGGCCGCCCTTGGCGCTATCCTTGGTCTCGCACCGCCTGGAACCCGCAAGACGCATGACAACCGCATCCAAGCCGCCCTCGGGCCAGGAGGGATTCTTCTGGAAAACCAAGACATTGGAAGAGATGTCCGACGTCGAATGGGAAAGCCGCGCGACGGCTGCGCACGCTG